>JBMHCT010000047.1:0-77005 GCA_049889775.1 Jejuia sp. | reverse complement strand
AACAACCTACTATTGGAAAGTGGTTGCAAAAGATGACAAAGGTGGGCAATCCATCGGGCAAATTTGGTCGTTTACCACAGAGTAAAAGACAGGTTTTATGATATATTTAAAAGGGCTAAAGTTTATTTTTAGCTCTTTTTTATTAAGTACAGTTTAAGAGATTTACCTCAAATCAATTTGTAATCCAAAGAAGTTTGAATTTGCAGCACTAGTATATTTAGCATGCGTATAACTGAAACGCATTTTATTAAGCTTAATAGAAAAGCCAGCCGATAGTCCAGAAAAATTTCTTTGATCAATGATACGCAGTTCTTCAGAGCGTCTAAAGTTATAACCTAAACGAATATTGAATCCACCCTCAGGAAAAAGTTCAGCACCTAAGATGGTATGACGAATAACCTGACCTAAGAAACCTATATTTTCATTGGATACATTTCCTGATAAGTCACTGGTAACTCTTGCTGGATTAGGTCTTGAAATAGGCCATTCTTGTAAATTTTCAAAAGTAATATGCCAACGTATAGGTACGTGTTCTAAGCGTTGTGATAGCCCCAAACCAATTTCAAAAGGAAGAGGTTCATTTAAATCTGCATATGTCGTTATTTGAGAACCAAGATTTCGAACGACTAAAGCCGCATGAAAATCTAAATCCTCATTTATATATAATAACCCTAAATCTACAGCTGTCCCAAAAGAAGTATACTGCTCTAATTTAGAAGTTATTAGTTTTATATTTCCACCAAAATAAAAGTCTGAATACCCTATTTGCAGTGAATATCCAAAAGATAAAGCGGTTTCACTACCTGAAAATGTACCTGTAGATACATTGTTCTCATCATAACCATCAAAGGATCCATAGTTTATATAAGTTATTCCCCCATGAAATGTTTGTGTGCGTCTATCAAGCGTATAAGCATAAGCAGCAGTGCCATAACTAATACCTCCAAGATAACTTGAATAGTTTAAAGCCAACTGGTTATCCATTTCTATATTAATAGTAGCAGGATTAAATAAAGCTTGGGTAACATCATAATCTACATTAGTAAACACTTTGCCTCCTAAAGCGGCTTGCCTTGGTGAAGACACTAAATTCAAAAACTGGTATGTAGTTTCTCCACCTACCTGAGCAAAAGATAGTAAAGTAGCAAATAGACAGGTGGCAGTGATAATTTTCCTTAGCATATTACGATACAAAGTAAATGAATCTATCTTAAAACGATAGCATGTACCATTTATTTTTAGGAATTACAGGTTTTCTATTTTAAACGTAGCTTTTGACCAATATAGATCGTATTGGATTCAAGGTTATTCAACTTTTTTAATTCAAATACCGTTAAATTATTCCGCTTTGCGATATCATACAGCGTATCACCTTTAGAAACTGTCCAAACGCCCTCTTTTTTGGATGCCTTAATATAATTTTCAAAATTTTTGACCAATAATACCTGCCCTACCCTTATAAGTGTTGTGCTTAGGTCGTTAGCGTTTTTTAATTTTGTTAAAGTTGTATTATAATGTTTAGATAGACCAAACAAAGTTTCACCAGCCTTAACGGTATGGAAATCAGATTTTGAAATAGTGGTGGAATCTTGGACAGCTTTAGCGCGTTCTACTTTGGGTTTCAATTTTGATTGCACTACTTTTTTACTTGTAGGGTCAGTTTTTACTTTTTTTAAAGTTACTTCTCCTGTTTCTGTATTTAGTATCGCGGGTTTACCGTCAAGCAGTACGTCTTTATATATTTGTTTTTCTTGTGATACAGCTGTGTTCAGACAAAATACTATTGAAAAAACAGAAACAAGAGCTATTTTATAACTTTTTGGCATTCTTAACTTTTTGATGCGTTAAGGCAATATCAATAACCTGACTCATGTCTGTCACATAATGAAATGTTAAACCTTTTAAATACTCTTGCTTAATTTCATTTATATCCCTCCTATTTTCTTCACATAACAAAATGTCCTTAATTCGAGCGCGTTTTGCAGCAAGAATTTTTTCTTTGATGCCGCCAACGGGTAATACTTTACCACGTAATGTAATTTCACCAGTCATTGCCAAACTCTTTTTAACCTTTTTCTGGGTGAATAAAGATACTAAAGATGTTAACATCGTTACACCTGCACTTGGACCATCTTTTGGTGTTGCCCCTTCTGGCACATGGATATGCACATTGTACTTATCAAAAACTTCAGGGTTTATCCCAAAATTATCAGCATTGGATTTAATGTATTCCATAGCTATAGTAGCAGATTCCTTCATCACCTTACCTAGATTCCCCGTAATGCTTAAAACACCTTTTCCTTTAGATAAAATGGATTCAATAAATAAAATATCCCCACCAACACTTGTCCAAGCTAAACCAGTAACTACACCCGCTACATTATTGTTTTCATACTTATCACGTTCTAGTTTGGGGCCACCAAGTACTTCCACAATATCTTCATTGGTTACTTTAATATTGTACGCTTCTTCCATTGCAATATTTTTTGCTGCAAAACGTACCATTTTTGCAATCTGTTTTTCTAGTCCACGAACACCAGATTCACGCGTATAACCTTCAACAATTTTTTCCAATTGTGGTTTACCAATTTTTAGATGTGAAGTATCCAAACCGTGCTCTTTAAGCTGTTTTGGTAATAAATGGCGCTTAGCGATTTCTACTTTTTCTTCAATAGTATAGCCCGTTACATTAATAATTTCCATCCTATCCCTAAGTGCTGGCTGAATGGTAGCCAAACTATTTGAAGTTGCGATGAACATAACTTTTGAAAGGTCGTAACCCATCTCTAAAAAGTTATCATAAAACTCATTGTTTTGTTCTGGATCTAACACTTCTAGCATTGCAGAAGATGGATCACCTTGATGAGAATTTGAAAGTTTATCAATTTCATCTAATACAAATACTGGATTAGAAGTACCAGCTTTTTTCAAGCTTTGAATAATACGCCCAGGCATCGCACCAATGTATGTTTTTCTGTGGCCACGAATTTCTGCTTCGTCTCTTAAACCACCAAGTGATATGCGCACATATTCGCGCCCTAAAGCCTCTGCAATAGATTTCCCTAAAGATGTTTTACCAACACCTGGAGGGCCATAAAGACATAAAATCGGTGATTTCATATCATTTCTTAGCTTTAGAACAGCCAAATATTCAATTATTCTTCGCTTTACATCATCTAAACCGTAATGATCTCTATCCAGAATTTTTTTGGCGCGCTTTAAATCAAACTTATCATCGCTAAACTCATTCCAAGGTAAGTCCAAAAATAGCTCTATGTAATTGCGTTGTATGGAATACTCAGCAACTTGCGGATTCATGCGTTGCAGCTTGCTTATTTCTTTATCAAAATGCTTCCCAATTTTCTCATCCCATTGTTTTTCTTTCGCCTTAGCCTTCATTTCTTCAATTTCCTCATCATGACTCGCACCACCTAATTCTTCCTGAATTGTTTTCATTTGCTGATGCAGAAAATATTCACGCTGTTGCTGGCTCATATCCATTTGCACTTTTGACTGAATATCATTTTTAAGTGCCAGTTTTTGAAACTCAACATTCATAAATTTAAGTGTGGCTAATGCACGACTCTTTAAATCGCTATTGGCCAGTAACTCTTGTTTCTCTGCAACAGCAAGATTCATATTTGATGACACAAAATTCACCAAGAATGAGTTGCTTTCAATATTTTTAATAGCAAAAGAAGCTTCACTTGGAATATTGGGACTTTCCTTAATAATTTCTAAAGCCAGATCTCTAATAGAATCAATTATTGCTCTAAATTCTTTATTTCTAGGCGCAGGTTTAGACTCAGGAAGTCCTTCAATAGCCGCTGTAATATATGGCGTTTCAGAAATAACCTGTTTTACCTTAAAACGCTTTTTACCTTGAATGATTACAGTAACGTTACCATCGGGCATTTTTAGAACTCTTAATATACGGGCTACCGTTCCTATTTCATGTATATCCTTGGCCGAAGGCTTCTCTACAGATTCATCCTTTTGAGCTACCACACCAATTACCTTTCCGCCTTTATTGGCATCATTTATCAACTTAATAGAAGTATCTCTACCGGCTGTTATTGGAATTACTACTCCCGGAAACAATACTGTATTTCTTAAAGATAGAATTGGTAAGGCATCAGGTAGTTCTTCTTTATTTATTTCTTCTTCATCCTCAGGTGTCATCAAAGGAATTAATTCTGAGTTTTCGTCAAATTCCTGAAGTGACAAACTGTCAAGTGTTAAAAAATTGGATTTCTTCATATTGCTATTTAGGTCATTCTGTCATTAAAAAGAGAATAACCATTTTTCTAATTCATGTTTAATAATAAAAAACAATTGAAAATCAGTTAATTATCTTATGTCAATTTGCTTTCGTACAACTATAATTCCAATAGTTATGCCAATAAAATACAATTGTGTTTTAGATTTTGCCTGCACGTTGCAAAACAAACAAAATAACAATTGGAATTGCTAAAAGTATTATAAAGAGAAGATTGGTTTGAAATAGAGTTGGAGCCAATATTAATGTAATTAAATAACCACCAACTGCACCACCAAAGTGCGCATCGTGTCCTATGTTTCCAATGCGCTTTTTCATACCGTAAATGGAGTAGAGTAAATAACCTATTCCAAAAACATAGGCTGGAATTGGAATTGGTATGAAAAACATATACAAGCTCATATCCGGTTCAAGTAAAATTGCAGAATAAATAACACCACTTACAGCACCACTTGCACCTACTGCGCTATAATGATATTCATCTTTATGAAAGTAATACGATAAGAAATTACCTATCAATAAGCTGCCAATGTAAACCGCTAAAAAGCCAGTGACTTCTAATTGAAATATTACCAGACCTGCAAAAAAATAAAGGGTTATCATGTTAAAAAGCAAATGCTGCATATCAACATGCAAAAACCCAGAGCTAAACATTCTAATCTGCTCGCCCCGCTTTAAGCCACCAACATTAAATTTATATTTTTCAAAAAAACCAAAATCATTAAATCCTTTATAAGAAATCAAAACATTGGCTGCAATTATAACAATAGTTATTACATCTAAATTCCCCATATAACAAAAAAGTTTAAATTCAAATTAACATATCTTTGCGACTGCAAATCTAAACTTATAAATGCAATTTATAGCTTACATTCTTGTTTATCCTCTGTTATATACAATTTCGATTCTCCCGTTTAGGATTTTATATTTCGTTTCAGATGTTTTGTACGTATTCATCTATCGCATTTTTGGATATCGTAAAAAAGTAGTAACAAGTAATTTAAACTTGGTTTTTCCTGATAAATCTCAAAATGAAATACAACGCATTACTAAGGTGTTTTATCATCATCTATGTGATATGATTTTAGAATCTGTTAAATCATTAACCATTTCTGAAAGTGAAATGAAAAAGCGCTTTAGGTTTTCTAATGTTGAATTAATTCAAGACATAGAAAAACAAAACAGAAGTATTATTTTAATGTGCGCACACTATGGCAGTTGGGAATGGATTTTTATACTTCAAACTTATGTGAAATACAGAGGAAATGCTGTGTATAAACAACTAGCTAACAAGTATTTTGATAAACTAGTAAAGCGCATTAGAGCCCGATATAACAGCTATTTAATTACTACAAAGGATATAATACCTACGTTGATTAAAGAAAAACAGGATGGTATATTATCTATTAACGGTTTTGTTTCGGATCAATCTCCAAAATTGGATAAAGCATATCATTGGAATGAATTTATGGGAGTTAATGTGCCTGTACATACAGGTGCCGAAATGTTAGCCAAAAAACTAGATATGCCAGTGGTTTTCTTTAAGGTGAAAAGACTAAAGCGCGGCTATTATGAAACTACGTTTGAAACCATTACGCAGCGCCCTAAGGAGTTTAAAGATTATGAAATTACAGATCTGTTCCTGAAATTGGTGGAAGATCAAATCAATGAAGACCCTGAATATTATCTTTGGACCCATAAACGTTGGAAACACAGGAATAAAAAGCCTAAACCTTAATTTATTCTCCTTTTGGTGTGATATCGACAAAATCGTGATTCATTAATACCACTCCTTTATCCCAAGCCTTTTGATATTCAGCCTTGGTTGGTCTTGGTCTTAAACGATATTTGGTTGGATAACCCGTCTCTCTATTAAAATCGTCAGGAGTTCTCTGCGTTGGCAGTATATCATTGGTTTGTGTTCTCATTTTTTTTAAAAGGCCTCTCATATCATTTAAAACACCTTCGTAATCTTTGTTAAATGCTAAATTATTAAGCTCATTAGGGTCATTTTCAACATCATACAACTCTTCATTTGCACGAGGAATTTCAAAGCAACGCATTTGATCCTTAGTTAAGGTTCCCTTATCTCTCTCTTCTTTCATGCTCACCCAAGTTAAGTCTCTTATGATGTCTGCCGAAGGGGTATTGGGAAGATCAGGATAGAAGTTTTTAATATACTTGTATTTATTTGTTCTTACTGCCCTAGTGTAATCCTCATAATCATGCCAATGGTCTTCAGCATAAATATCTTCCCTAACTTTTATACTCGCATCTAAAATGGTTGGTGTAAAATCTACACCTTCAAACGCTTTAAGTGGTTCTAATCCTGCAATTTTTAAAAATGTAGGGGCAATATCAACAGAGCTAACTAAATGGTTGTTTACTGAAGCAGGCTTAATCTTTCCAGGCCATTTAACAATCCAAGGTGTTTTTATACCACCATCGTAAAGCGTAGTTTTATCTCTTGGAAACGCACGACCATTATCAGAAATAAAAAGTACAATCGTATTATCAGCTACTCCTTGATCTTCCAATTCCGCTACAACCTTACCAATGTAATCATCCATTCTTGTTATTTCTTCATAATACAATGCAAAATCTTTTTTAGAAGCAGCTGTTTCTGGCATGTAAGGCGGTATAACAGTTTCTTCAGGACTGTATGGATTATCGCTTATACCTTCATAAAAGGGTCTATGAGCATCAAAGGATGCTAGCCAAGTAAAAAATGGTTTATCTTTTGGTCGTTCTCGTAATAACTTAAGCCATTCATCACAACCACTTCCATCACCTTTTAATCTCCTGTCAATTCCTAAGGGAGCATCCAACCATTGCATTTCAAGAAGTACATCAAAGTCATCTCTAGGTGCATCGCCTAGGTGATATTTACCTGCTAAACCTGTCCAATAACCAGCTTCTTTTAGTTCATTTACAAAGGTTATTTTATCTTCTGGCATAGGCCAACCCAATTGTTCTGCATCCGTGTTATGTGGATACAAACCAGAGGCTATACTTGTTCTACTCGGACTACAAGAGCTTGTGGTTAAAAAGGCTTGAGTGAACATCATGCCTTCTTCTGCCATTTTATCCAGATTAGGAGTTCTGACGGTTGGGTGTCCATAGGCGCCAACATCATTCCAGCTTACATCATCAGCAATAATTAAAACTATATTTGGTTGATTTTGTTCACTTACTTCCTTACTATTATCTTCTTTGGATTTACAACTCGATAGGATAAGTAAAGTTACTAAAGGGAAGACTTTTAGTCTTTTGAGATACATCATTCTTTAAATAGTTTAATTGGTTGCCTACGAAACTAACAATATTTCTTAATCAATTAAAAGTGATTGGGTAAATTACGTCTTATGTGCATCGCGAATACCCAAAAATGATTAGGAATTCGCAATGGCTTCAATCTCTTCAATAAATTGATCCGCCAATGCATCAGCCTCTTCCTGAGATTTAGCTTCTGTATAAATTCTAATTATTGGTTCTGTGTTACTTTTACGCAGATGTACCCAACTTTCAGAAAAATCTATCTTAACTCCGTCAATCGTGGTCAATTGTTCATTTTGATAGCGCTCTTCCATTGCTTTTAAAATAGCATCAACATCCAAGTCTGGCGTCAACTCTATTTTCTTTTTACTCATAAAGTAATTTGGATAGGTTTTTCTAAGTTCGCTTACTTTCATTTTCTTTTCAGCTAGCAAACTTAAGAACAAAGCAATTCCAACCAAGGCATCACGTCCGTAATGCAATTCAGGATAAATTATACCACCATTACCTTCACCACCAATAACTACTTTATTTTTCTTCATTAATTTTACAACATTCACTTCTCCTACCGCAGAAGCTTCATACATACCACCATGTTTTTCGGTAACATCTCTAAGTGCACGAGTAGAGCTCATATTACTAACAGTGTTTCCGGGAGTGCGACTTAATACATAATCTGCACAAGCTACCAAAGTAAATTCCTCACCAAACATCTCTCCATTTTCATCCATGAATGCTAACCGATCAACATCTGGGTCAACCACAATTCCAAAATCGGCATTATGCTTTTTCACGGCTTCTGATAGATCTGTTAAATGCTCTTTAAGCGGTTCTGGATTATGAGGAAAGTGACCATTGGGTTCACAATACAGTTTAATAACATCTACACCTAATCGCTCTAAAAGCAAAGGAATAACTATGCCGCCAGTAGAGTTTACGCCATCAACTACAACTTTAAATCGTTCTTCCTCAATCGCTTTTACATTCACAAGCGGCAAGTCCAAAACTTCAATAATATGCAAGTCAAAGTAAGCTTCATTTTTTGTAATTTTTCCCAGATGATCCACCTCAGCAAAATCAAGCTCATCACTTTCTGCCAATTCTAAAATTTTTGCACCTTCAACTGCATCTAAAAACTCTCCTTTTTCATTTAAAAGTTTTAAAGCGTTCCATTGTTTTGGGTTGTGACTTGCGGTTAAAATAATCCCACCGTCTGCATGCTCCATGGGAACCGATACTTCGACAGTTGGTGTTGTAGATAGTCCTAAATCCACAACATGAATACCTTGACCAACCAGCGTATTCATTACCAAGTTCTGAATCATTTCTCCTGAAATGCGCGCGTCTCTGCCTACTACAACTTTGTAGTTTTCTTTTACTCTATTTTGTTTTAACCAAGCGCCATAGGCAGCAGCAAACTTTACAGCATCAATGGGTGTTAAATTATTTCCAACAGTACCACCTATCGTTCCCCTAATTCCGGAGATAGATTTTATTAGTGTCATATTTAGTTTCAATTTTGCTGAACAAATATAATGTTTCGAATTTTTATTTGTTGAATGGTAATTTGTAAATTTCAGCAATGAATTATTTAGCTCATGTTTATCTTTCAGGAGATAATGATTTGGTAACCATAGGTAATTTTATGGCCGATGGTATAAAAGGTAAAAATTACAAGAAATACCCTAAGGATATACAAATAGGTATTTTATTGCACCGCCATATTGATACTTATACAGACGCTCATGAAACAGTCAGATTAAGTACTAAACGCCTGCATAAAAAATATGGACATTACTCTGGAGTAATAGTTGATATTTTATATGATCATTTTTTAGCTAAAAATTGGAGTAACTATTGCGAAACTCCTTTGAAAACTTATGTGAATAATTTTTACAAATCCTTAGATGATAACTACGAGATTTTACCCTCGCGTATCAAGAAACTAATGCCATATATGATGACTGATAATTGGTTATTAAGTTATGCATCTATTGAAGGAATTCAACGTGTTTTGGAAGGTATGAATAGGCGTACTAAAAATCGTTCTGGTATGAATGAAGCTGTTAGGGAACTTGAGGAATTTTACACTGAATTTGAACGCGAATTCACTAGCTTTTTTGAAGAATTAATTCAGTTTTCTAAGAAAAAACTATCAAAACTTACTAATAAAGAGGGTATCTGAATTGTTTGATTTTATAGATTAACGGTATATAAATCAGTATCTTATCGAAAAGAAAGGGTGTGCGTCGGTTTTAGGTTGATATATTTCTAAAAGATTGACATATTTAATATTTTAGCACTACAAACGCCTCTATCTACCAAACTAATGAAACTAAAAAAGCCTATAAAAATCACCCTAGGTGTTATTATCTTTTTAACATTGCCTAGTCTTTTGTTTTGTGGGTATCTTTATTTTAAACATCATCAGAATGTACCAGCAGGAATAGTAGGAAAAGACGCAGATAATTTAGCAACAAAAATGTTGATTGCTTTAAATTATGAAGCCTATACAAGTACGGATTATGTAGAGTGGACATTTAAAAATCGGAGACATTATAAATGGGAAAAAGCCAAACATACCTGCGAAGTATTCTGGAAAGATTATAAGATAAGACTCGATTTAAAAAATCATTCTGAAAGTAAGGCCTTTGTTCATGGTTTTACAATTGAAGGGGAAATGGGAATTGAGTTGGTGGAAAAAGGGCTTGATTATTTTCAAAAAGATATATTCTGGCTTAATGCACCTTTCAAAATTTTTGATGAAGGTGTTACGCGAGAGTTAGTTAGAACTGAAAACCTCAATAATGGGCTTCTGGTAACCAACCCCAATAATGAAACATATTTATGGCATTTAGACGATGAAGGTAAACCCATTAAAGTTAGCATGTGGGATACAAGAGTACCTATTGATGGACTTACTGCCGAATATGGCAACTGGCAAATTGCTGAAACTGGCGTAAAGTTACCCACTCTTCATAAAGTATTATTTACAACCTTGGAAATCTCCGACTTAAAAGCACATTAACTTTTTTTAACAGTTTAGGGCGTTTATAGCTGCTTTATTTTTAGTCTCAAAAAACGTAACTTCGCAACTTTGCGTTGCTATGACAGAATTTGAAGAAAAAATTGAGGTTAAGGGTGCCAGAGTCCATAACCTGAAAAATATTGATGTTTCCATTCCAAGAGAAAAACTGGTAGTTATAACTGGTTTGTCTGGTAGTGGAAAATCGTCTTTGGCCTTTGATACAATTTATGCCGAAGGTCAACGTCGTTACATAGAAACATTTTCGGCTTATGCAAGACAGTTTTTAGGAGGGCTGGAAAGACCTGATGTTGATAAAATTGATGGCCTCTCCCCTGTTATTGCTATTGAGCAAAAAACAACAAGTAAGTCTCCTCGTTCTACCGTTGGTACAATCACCGAGATCTATGATTTTATGCGTTTGCTTTTTGCCAGAGCTAGTGATGCCTATAGCTTCAATTCTGGTGAAAAAATGGTAAGCTATAGTGATGAGCAAATCAAAGACCTAATAATAGAGGATTTTAAAGAAAAGCGCATAAATATACTAGCTCCTGTAGTTAGATCGCGTAAAGGGCATTATCGTGAGTTGTTTGAGCAAATTGCAAAACAAGGCTTTGTTAAGGTGCGTGCCGATGGCGAGATTAAAGACTTGGTAAAAGGCATGAAACTAGACCGTTACAAAACTCATGATATTGAGATTGTAATAGATAGACTTATGGTTAATGATGATGAAAATTCGCAAAAACGTCTTTCAGAAAGTATTAACACAGCAATGTACCACGGCGATGATGTCTTGATGATTTTGGATCAAGATACTAACAAAACACGTTATTTTAGTAGAAATTTAATGTGTCCTACCTCTGGAATTTCTTACCCTAATCCAGAACCCAATAATTTTTCATTTAACTCTCCAAAAGGGGCTTGTTCCAATTGCAATGGTATTGGTGAGTTATATCAGGTTAATGTGAATAAAATTATCCCTGATGAGTCATTGTCAATAAAAAATGGTGCTTTGGCGCCTCACGGACCTGAAAAGAAAAGTTGGATTTTCAAACAATTTGAAACTATTGCGCAGCGCTTCAATTTCAAACTTTCTGATCCCTATAAGGATATTCCAGAGGAAGCTAAACAGGTTATACTTTATGGTGGAAATGAGAAGTTTTCAGTAGAAAGTAAAACTTTAGGGGTTACGCGAGACTACAAAATAGAATTTGAAGGTGTTGCCAATTTTATAGAAAACCAATACAAAACAGCAGATTCAACCTCCTTAAAACGTTGGGCTAAAGATTATATGGACAAAATTAAATGTCCAGTATGTGAAGGTTCAAGGTTAAAAAAGGAATTTCTATATTTCAAAATAAACAATAAAAATATTGCAGAATTAGCAAGTATAGATATCATAGAATTAGCTTCGTGGTTTAACGATTTAGATAAATATCTTTCAGAAAAGCAACTGAAAATTGCAGAAGAAGTTTTAAAAGAGATAAAAGCACGTTTACAATTTCTGCTAGATGTTGGTTTGGATTATTTGTCATTGAATAGAAGTTCAAAATCACTTTCAGGAGGTGAAGCACAACGTATTAGATTGGCAACACAAATAGGTTCTCAATTGGTTGGAGTGCTCTATATTTTAGATGAACCAAGTATTGGCCTTCATCAACGCGATAATGAAAAACTTATCAATTCATTGATTTCTCTAAGAGATATAGGTAATTCCGTTATTGTGGTTGAGCATGATAAAGATATGATTGAACGTGCTGATTATGTGGTTGATATTGGCCCGAAAGCTGGCAAACATGGAGGCAAAATTATTAGTATTGGAAATCCTAATGAACTGAAGACACACAATACTTTAACCGCTAACTACCTTAATGGTAATAAAGAGATTGAAGTACCTAAAAAACGTAGAAAAGGTAATGGTAATTTATTAGAGCTTAAAGGCTGTTCAGGGAATAACTTAAAAAATGTGTCCGTTAAATTTCCACTAGGAAAGATGATTGGTGTAACTGGTGTTTCTGGAAGCGGTAAATCCACTTTAATTAACGAAACACTATATCCAATTTTAAATGCACATTATTTTAATGGTGTAAAAAAACCAATGCCTTATAAAAGTGTAAAAGGTTTAGAACATATTGATAAGGTAATAGATATTAATCAATCCCCTATTGGACGCACACCTAGAAGTAATCCTGCAACGTACACCAAAACGTTTGATGAGATCAGAAGTTTGTTTGCTAAAGTTCCCGAAGCTATGATACGAGGTTATAAGCCTGGGCGTTTTAGTTTTAATGTAGCTGGTGGCAGATGCGAAACTTGTAAAGGTGGTGGTTTACGGGTTATAGAAATGAATTTTCTACCCGATGTTTATGTAGAATGCGAAACCTGCCAAGGCAAGAGATTTAATAGAGAAACTTTAGAAATACGGTACAAAGGGAAAAATATAAGTGATGTTTTGAATATGACTATTAATGAAGCTGTTCCCTTTTTTGAGCATATTCCTAAAATATTTAAAAAACTGAAAACGATTCAAGATGTTGGTTTGGGATACATAACAATGGGGCAACAAAGCACTACCCTTTCAGGTGGTGAGGCGCAACGTATTAAGCTGGCCACAGAATTAAGTAAACGAGACACTGGAAATACGTTTTACATTTTAGATGAACCAACTACGGGACTTCACTTTGAAGATATTCGCGTGCTAATGCTAGTGTTGAATAAACTTGTAAATAAAGGTAACACGGTATTAATTATAGAACACAATCTGGATGTTATTAAAACTGTTGACCATATTATAGATATTGGCTATGAAGGTGGTAAAGGTGGCGGTCAAGTTATTGCAGAAGGTACGCCAGAAGAAATTATTAAACACAAAAAGAGTTATACCGCTAAATTTTTGAAGAAAGAATTAAATTGAGATATTAAATTAATATTATGAAAGAACAACGCCATAAAAGCTGGAATGAGATAAAAACTAACGATTCCTGGGCTATTTTTAAGATAATGGGAGAATTTGTGACTGGTTTTGAAAAAATGAGCAAAATTGGTCCTTGTGTTTCAATTTTTGGATCTGCTCGCACAAAACCAGAACATGAATATTATCAACTTACTGTTGAGATATCCAAAAAAATTGTGGAGTCGGGATATGGCGTTATAACCGGAGGAGGCCCAGGTATAATGGAAGCTGGTAATAAAGGAGCGCACCTTGGAGGCGGAACATCCGTAGGGCTTAATATTGAATTACCTTTTGAACAACATAACAACCCATATATCGATTCTGATAAAAGTTTAGATTTTGACTACTTTTTTGTTCGGAAAGTAATGTTTGTGAAATATTCGCAAGGTTTTGTGGTAATGCCTGGAGGTTTTGGCACCTTGGATGAATTATTCGAAGCTGTTACCTTGATACAAACGCATAAGATTGAAAAATTCCCAATAATACTCGTTGGTACTAAATTTTGGGGCGGATTACTAGATTGGGTCAAAGACACATTATTATATAAAAACGGCAATATAAGCCCAAAAGATATAGATTTAATACATCTTGTTGATACCCCAGAAGAAGTTATCGCTATCTTAGATAGCTTTTACAAAGAGTACCGACTAAGCCCCAACTTTTAGTATGCTTTAGAGCTTTAGGTGAATAATATTATTGCTTATATTGTCGCGCTTTAAAATGCTCCATAAAAAATCTCAATTTGAATAAACGTTTTTTAACTTACTTCATTCCATTTCTAACTGTGTTGTTTGGTTATGGCCAGAACAAAATTAGTGTTGATGCTAATTTTGATGTGGATAAAAAACTTATTCATATATCTCAAAACATTTCTTATAACAATAGCTCTAAAGATACTTTAGGTGTTATTTATCTTAACGATTGGGCCAATAGCTACTCCGCTAAAAACACAGAACTAGCTATTCGATTGGCAGATGAGTATGTTAACAAATTTCACCTAGCAAAAGATGAAGATCGTGGTTATTCTGAAATAAAATCGATTCTTCAAAGCGGTGATAATTTGAAATACAAACGTTTGAAACAACAAATTGATGTTATTGAGGTTAGGTTGAAACAGCCTGTGTTACCTGGGAAGTCCTACAATATCAATTTAAAATATGTAGTTAAAATACCAAACGATAAATTTACAGGCTATGGTTTTACAAAGACAAATGATTTTAATTTAAGGTATTGGTATATTTCTCCTGCTATTTACAATTCTGAATGGCAATATGTTAGCAATAAAAACTTAAATGATTTATTCACGCCTAAATCTGATATAAAATTAACGCTTTCGTATCCTAATAATTATAAATGTATTTCAGAATTAAATGTTGTTTCAACTTCAGAAAAGGAAAACACCGTTGTAACTACTCTTGAAGGAAGGGATAGAAATAATGATAAGTTATATCTAACCCAGGACTCTAAATTTAAATCGGTTAAAAATGACGAAATAGAATTAGTTTCAGATTTATATGATAATGATTTACAAGTTATTGATAAGGTTTTAATCAATGATAAAATTATAAATTACATTACCGAAAACTTAGGGTCATATCCACATGAAAAATTACTTTTAACTGAAATTGACAATGCCAACGATCCCGTGTATGGTTTAACCTCTTTACCAAAGTTTTTACAACCTTTCTCAGATGCTTTTGAATATGAAATGCGTTTACTGAAGGTAACCTTGCATAATTATTTGGAGAATATTTTATTGGTTAATCCAAGAAAAAACCAGTGGCTTTTAGATGGTATACAAACCTATTTCCTGATTAAATATGTGGAGGAATTTTATCCAGATATGAAGTTTTTAGGGAAACTCGCAAATTTTTGGGGTATTCGTTCATTTCATGCGGCCGATTTGCATTACAATGATAAGTATACCCTTGCTTACATGAGTATGGCTAGAACCAATAGAGACCAACCTCTAACAATGCAAAAAGACTCTTTACTGAAGTTTAATAGTAACATTGCCAGTAAATATAAAGCAGGTATCGGTTTAAGGTATTTAGATTATTTTATCAATCATGATGTACTAGAGCATGCCATAAAACCATTTTTACTAGAAAACAAGTTAAAAGAAACATCGTCTAAAGCATTTGAAATATTTTTAAAATCTAGAACTGAAAAAAATATCGACTGGTTCTTTGACGACTATCTAAGTACTAGGCAAAAAATTGATTTCAAAATAAAAAAGGTTGAGAAAACCGAAGATTCAATCTCTCTAACTATCAAAAACAAGCGAAACAATAGCATGCCTGTTTCTCTTTATGCACTGGAACATGATAGTATTGTGTCTAAGTATTGGATTGAAAATGTTCAAAAGGAAAAAAGAATAACAATCCCTAGAAATAATGCGGATAAGCTTGTTTTAAATTATCAAAACAAAATTCCTGAATTCAATTTAAGAGATAACTGGAAGTCGCTTAAAGGATTCTTTTTTAATAATAAACCCTTGCAATTTAGACTTTTTCAAGATGTGGAAGACCCTAATTACAGTCAAGTGTTTTTTATGCCAATAGTTGAGTTTAATAATATTTATGATGGGTTGAATTTAGGGGCAAAAATGTACAATAAAACAGTTTTAAGGCGAAATTTTAATTACCGGATACAACCACAATATTCATTAGGTTCTCAATCGCTAACAGGAGGTGCATCGGCATTCATGACACAGTATTTTGAAAACAGCGATATGTTCTCATTAACTTATGGAGCTAGCTTTAGTTATAGATCATATGCAGAAGATTTATTTGTGAGCAGAACCATACCTTCAATATTATTTAGATTTAGAGAAAATGATGATTTTCGATCTAATAAAAGACAATCACTAAGATTACGCTTTTTGGATATTAATAGAGATAGAGACCCCTTAAACCCTGATAGTAGCGACGAACCCGACTATAGTATTTTTAATGTTAGGTATATTAATTCAAATGATAATCTTATAAACTATAGTAAATGGCATGCAGACTTTCAAGTAGCAAAAACGTTCAGTAAATTTTCGTTTAATTATGAATATAGACGGCTTTTTGAAAGTAATAGACAATTAAATTTGCGTTTCTTTTCAGGTATATTTTTAGAGAACAATAATGCAGCAGATTCTAACTTTTTCAGCTTTGCTTTAGATAGACCGACTGACTATTTATTTGATTATAATTACTTAGGAAGATCGGAAGATACAGGTATTTTTAGTCAGCAATACATTGATGCCGAAGGTGGTTTTAAATCGCAACTAGATCAATTGGATGTTGCTTTTGCTAACCAATGGATGGCTACAGCAAATGTAAGTACAAGTATTTGGCGCTATATTTTAGCCTATGGTGATGTTGGTTTTGTAAAGAATAAATTTAGCTCCCCTAAATTCGTTTATGATTCTGGAGTACGTATTGATCTTGTTACAGATTATTTTGAAATATACTTTCCTATATACTCTAATTTGGGTTGGGAAATAGGGCAACCTAATTACGATCAGAGAATTAGATTCAAATTTACGGTAGATCCAGAAGCACTACTGGGCTTGTTTAGAAGACGTTGGTATTAAAATATTCTTAAAATCTCTTCTGATTTATTTTGTTTTCTTCAAAATAATTGCTCTTATATTTAATTTAGTGTGATTTTGAAGCTATTTTAACATTAGTTTGGATTGCAAAATTGCAAGGTATTTAGTACTTTTGCATGCGCTTTAACCAACCTAATAATGCAACCACTCACTGATTTGAAAAACAACCTTTCCTTTGATGATTTTAAAGCTGAAGTTTTAAACGACTACAAAATAGCGGTTCAAAGTAGAGAGTGTAGTCTTTTAGGGCGCCGTGAAGTACTCACTGGGAAAGCAAAATTTGGGATTTTTGGAGATGGTAAGGAAGTGCCACAGCTAGCTATGGCAAAAGCCTTTAAAAAAGGCGACTGGCGCTCTGGTTATTACAGAGATCAAACGTTTATGATGGCGATTGGCGAGTTGACGGTTGAACAGTTTTTTGCAGGTTTGTATGCCAATACAAATTTAGATTTAGAACCCATGTCTGCCGGTAGACAAATGGGGGGGCACTTTGTAACGCATAGTATTGATGAAAATGGGAATTGGAAAGATTTAACTAACCAGTATAATTCTAGTGCTGATATCTCTCCTACCGCTGGTCAAATGCCCCGACTTTTGGGATTGGCTCAAGCCTCTAAAATTTACAAAGAACTTACAGATATTAATTCCAAGCGATTTTCAAATAATGGAAATGAGGTGGCTTGGGGCACGATAGGAAATGCCAGTACGAGTGAAGGTTTGTTTTTTGAAACCATAAATGCTGCGGGTGTTCTTCAAATACCGATGGTTACATGTATTTGGGATGATGAGTATGGTATTTCTGTACACGCCAAATATCAAACTACTAAAGAAGATATTTCGACTATTCTAAGTGGTTTTCAAAGAGATAATGAAAATAATGGTTTTGAAATATTAAGAGTTAAAGGTTGGGATTATGCCAATTTAGTTCAAACCTATTTAGAAGCTGGAGCCATTGCGAGAGAAGAGCATGTTCCTGTAATTATACACGTTGTAGAGCTTACACAACCACAAGGGCATTCTACGTCTGGGTCGCATGAGCGTTATAAAAGTGGTGAACGTTTGCAATGGGAGTCTGAGCACGATTGCATAAAAAAAATGCGTGACTGGATTATTGAAAGTGGTATTGCAACAAATGAGACATTAACCAATATTGAACGCACCATAAAGCGCGAGGTGAAGCAGCTAAAAACAAAAGCATGGAATACATTTTTAGCGCCTATTAAAAAGGAGCAAAATGAAGCGGTTGAGTTACTGCGAAACCTTTCTAAAGTTAGTCCTAACGGTATTTTTATAACTAAAATAGTTGAAACTTTATCCATTATAAACGAACCTACAAGAAAGGATATTTTGTCCCATTGCAGAAAGGCGCTTCGTTATGTAATCGGTGATACTAGTGCAGAAAGTAAAACACTTCAAAAATGGATTAATAATAGCTTTGAGCATGTTCAACCAGAATTTAGTTCTCATTTATTTTGTGAAACGGACAAATCTGCATTGCATGTAACTGAGGTAAAACCAATTTATGATGACACATCTGAATTGGTAGATGGTAGAATTATCATAAGAGATAATTTTGATACTATTTTTAGTAAGTATCCAGAGGCACTTGTATTCGGAGAAGATTCTGGAAATATTGGTGACGTAAATCAAGGGCTTGAAGGGCTTCAGGAGAAGTTTGGAGAGTTAAGAGTGGCAGATGTGGGTATTCGCGAAGCTACTATTATTGGTCAAGGCATTGGTTTGGCGTTGCGAGGTTTGCGTCCAATAGCCGAGATTCAATATTTAGATTACATTCTTTATGCAATGAACGTCATTAGTGATGATCTTGCTTCTTTACATTATAGAACAAAAGGTAGACAAAAAGCGCCATTAATTATAAGAACAAGAGGCCATAGATTGGAAGGAATTTGGCATTCTGGTTCTCAAATGGGAGGAATTCTACACCTTATGCGTGGTATACTAATATTGGTACCGAGAAACATGACGAAAGCCGCTGGATTTTACAATACACTTTTAGAAAGTGACGATCCTGCTTTAGTCGTGGAATGCTTGAATGGATATCGATTAAAAGAGCGTCGACCTAATAATATTGGTAATTTTAAAACACCTATTGGTGTGGTTGAAACTATTAAAGAAGGAACAGATATTACTTTAGTATCCTATGGTTCAACTTTAAGGCTGGTAGAGCAAGCCGCAAAAGAATTATTGGCCGTAGGTATTGATGCAGAAGTTATTGATATTCAATCATTATTACCTCTCGATATCAATCAAGATATTGTAAAAAGTATTGCTAAGACAAATCGTATCATGGTTATAGATGAAGATGTTCCTGGTGGTGCTTCAGCATACATTTTAGATGACATCTTAAATAGGCAAAACGCATTTCAATATTTGGACAGCGCACCAAAGACCTTAACCGCAAAAGCACATAGGCCTGCTTATGGAAACGATGGCGACTATTTCTCTAAACCTTCTGCAGAGGATATTTTTGAAGCAGTTTATGATGTTATGCACGAATTGAGTCCTATTGATTTTCCTAAACTGCGATAATAATACTATTTTAGGTATCTAAAATTGTAATTATTGTTTCCAGATTTTAATATTCGCAGTACGCCTTTACTCATTTTAGTATTACAAAGTCTTGTCTTTGCTGTATTACTTTTAATCAAGTGCAAGCGTAAACGAAATATTTCAGATTTATTTTTAGGACTGATTTTATTGTTAACCTGCTATAGTCAAACGTGTTATACAGTAGGATTTATGGGCTGGTATAATGAATTTAGAACTACTAAAATCAATTATTTTCTATATAATATCGCTATTGCCTTAGCGCCTTTAATCTATTTTTATGTAAAATCAGTTACCACTTCAAACTTCAAATTTAAAAAACCACACTGGTGGCATTTTGCTCTGGCCATTACTTTTATAGTTTATCGCGCCTCCATATTTATTTACGATGCAGTGCAACCTGGATTTCATGAAACACAAAATGGTATTCTTAAAATCAAATTAGATCAAGCCATTGTGCAACCGGTGATGGGTTTTATTGAGTTCCCGTTTATGTTGCTCTATTTGGCATTTACACTACAGCTCTTCTATAATTATCGTAAACGCATAAAACAATACTTTTCTAATACTTATAAATTGGAACTGAATTGGATATTAAGTTTTTTGGTGTTATTTACATTACTTTTTCTATATGATACCGTTCAAACTATAGTGGATACTTTTTTTATAGATTTGAATTATGAACAGCGTTGGTGGCTTAACTTGCTCTCGGCAATCATTACATTATATGTTGGGATTAAAGGTTTCTTTACGGATACCACTAAACTGAATAAACTCAATTTTACCTTCTCTCCTAGCCTTGAAGCAATCCCTCAAGTTTCCGAAGGTGATGGTTCTAAATCTATATCTGAAGAGGATATTGCTCTTGTAAAATCATTAATGGAAGATAATAAAGTATATCTAAATCCTGAGCTTAATCTCTCGGATATGGCGCAACAGGCCAATATGTCCCGTGGTCAACTTTCTGAAGTTATTAATTCTGGATTTCATAAAAACTTTAATGATTTTATAAACATGTATCGTGTGGATGCATTCAAATCTATGATTAAAGAAAATAAACATCAACAATTGTCACTACTTGGGATTGCTCAAGAGTGTGGTTTTAATAGTAAGGCAACATTCAATCGGGTTTTTAAAAAATTGACAGACGCCTCTCCTTCAGAATATTTAAAGACCATAACAACTTAAGACGTCTCAAATCGTATTTTAAGCCTTCCTAATACAGATTAAGTCGTTCACCCATGCATAATGTTTCAATTTTGTCTTGTCTAACAAAAAACATGAAACGTTATGAAAATTATCAAATTATTAATTACTCCAACTTTACAAAAACACTGGTCAGCAGATATCATTTTCGCCATCATTCGATTTATATGCGGAATGCTATTGGCATTAGATTTTGGAGCGGCAAAATTTGGAATGCCCTGGACACCCGATGATAGAAATCTAAATCTTTTTGAAGTTTCTGCTTGGTTTCCAGAGGATGTTGCTTCATATGGTGGCATTTTTGCCGTTGCTCCTATATTTTTTGCGTGGATGGGAGCATTCAGTGAAGCCGTAGGAGGCATTTTATTGGCATTCGGTCTAAAAACCAGAATAGCTGCTTTCTTAATAATGTGCAGCATGTTAGTTGCCATTTTTATGCAAAAATGGGGACAAGGTACTTGGGGCATATTACCGGCTATGAGCTTTTTATGGGTATCTATCTACAATCTCTTCTTAGGTTCTGGCCGTTTTGGGTTGGACTATTTAATTTCAAAATCTTTAAAATAAAAACTATGAAATCTAACATCTTTTTTACCTGTTTCATTATCAGTATGGCATTGTTATTATTTAACTGTGTACAAACAACGCATCCAAAAACAATTCTATTCAAATTGGATATGAGAAGTGAAACTGATTTAAGTAAAGTGGGAATACGAGGAAACACTTCTCCTTTGTCATGGAATGAAACATTTTATCTAACGGATAATAATAATGATAGTATTTACGAAGGTGAAATTCAATTAAACTCAGCGAGCTACGATATTGAATTTAAGTTTGTGAATCAGACTGAAAATTTTGAATTGCAAGATAAGCCTAATAGAAGCATTCGTTTTGAATACAAGCCTGAAACCATCGTTTACAGCGCAATTTTCAATAATTCAAAAGATATTAAAACTCAAAAAAAATAATTTAAATGAAAACTATATTCACATTTATAATTTGCTTCGCTTCAATTGTATCACAAGCGCAAATAAAAGGCAATAAACAAATAGAAACTAGAAGCTTTAGTTTCAACAACGTAAGCGATATTAAGATTGATTTATATGCTAAAATAACCATTGATCCTTCTGCAAAAGCTGGTTTATCAATAACCGCCGATAGTAATTTATTTGATTTTATTGATAAGGAAGTGGTTGACGGCAAAGTGCACTTTAATCAAATAAAATGGATTCAACCTTCAGAAGATATTATCATCAAAATTGGTGCGCCACATTTAAAACATATTTTTCATGATACACATGATGTTACCAAAGTGATTAATGCTAATATGGAATATCTAAATATTACTGCTCCAATTGGCAAAATTATTTTAGAGGGAAAAACTGAAGAACTACGCTTAGGGAACGAAATGTCAACTATTGACGCTTCTAAGCTCATAGCGAACAAAGTTTATGCAAATATTTGGAGCAGAGGAACGGTAAAAGTGATGCCCATTGAGTTACTATGGGCGAAAATTTCTAAAAAAGGTAGGTTGATCTATGATAATGAACCCAACAAAAAGACGATTAAATATTATAATGATCAAGGTTCAGATTATGAGTTTGATACAGTGGATCCTAAATTTATCAACTTTAAAATCAAGAACAATTCTGGGAATAGAAATCAATTCTTTGTTATCGGTCCAAAACCTGATGGCAGCACTTTTAGTTACGGCTTCCCAATGATGCCACAAGCAACAAGAAAAGAAAATTGGAGTACAGGAACGAAAGTGTACAAGGTAAATAAACTGGGTTTTAGGAACCTATTAGTAACCATTGTTGAGGAGGACGAAAATAAAACTGTCAGACTGTTTGACTAGCTTTAAGTATAGTATTGTTATTCTGAATTAAATTGAAGTTGAGAGTAGCAATACTTTGGTTTATGGATAGGTCTGTCTATCTTTAGCCAAAAGCAAAATAACTATATGAAAGCCGTAAATCTTCCTGAAATAAAAAAAGAACTTAATATGCTTTCTAGCACTGAATTGCAGCAGATTTGTCTGCGTTTGGCGCGCTTTAAAAAAGAAAATAAAGAATTGTTGACTTATCTTTTGTTTGAATCGCACAGTGAATCGGGCTATATTGAAACTGTAAAGCAATTCATGGATGAGGAGTTTGCATTGATTAACACGAATAATTTCTACTATATTAAAAAGAGTATTCGCAAGATTTTGAGAAATGTTAAGAAGTTTGTGCGCTATTCCCAGCAAAAAGAAACAGAAGTAGAATTGCTACTCTATTTTTGTGAAAAATTACGTGATTTTGAACCGATTATTAAGCGAAGTACTCAATTACAAAACATGTATATTCGGCAACTAGAACTGGCGAAAAAAACGATTTTGAAGCTACATGAGGATCTGCAATACGATTACAACTTAATGTTGGAAGAATTGAGGTGATTAGGTTTTTGGTATAAAACTAAAAATCCCCCTTAATAGGAGGATTTTTGATCTAAATCTGAATTAATAACATCCAAGTTATTAAATAACCATCAAATAACTAAAATTAAATCTTATATTATTTTAAGCAGCTATTTTAAAGATAGTTATGCTATTTATTCTGTAGAAATTATTTTTTTATGAATATGTTGGTGTAATACCATTTGCCATAAACATCTTGTTCTGCTGATATTTCAAAGTCAGTAAAATCACCTTCTATTGTTTTTTTATGACCTTCGCTTCTTATCCAAGCATTGACAACAGATTCTGCTTTGGTAAAGCCGTAGGCTACATTTTCTGAAACCCTTTTGGCACCAGCATTGTCCTTTAGGTAATTACTGCGTGCAAAAAAGTTATCATGCGATACTTTCTGTACATCAATCATGTAATCTGTATGACTAAATGCAGTAGATTTTATTACTGTCATACTTTTCAATGCATTTAGGCCTTTTGATAATCTGTAATTGTTAATTAACTCAAGTATTTCAACTTCAATAGATTTGGTTTGTGGAACTATTAAGTCCTCTGTATGTATTTTGGCTATCTCATCCTCAAATGAATCTGTTGTGCAGGAATATGAGAATAAAGCCAATAATACCAATACAGGTATTTTGGTTAGAAACTTCATAGGTTAAGTTTTGGGATTATAAAGCTACTTTCTAACCTATGGCTCGGTAGTTAAGGAAATGTTAAAATCGATTAAAGACCTACTTTTAATCGAAAAATAATAATTTTTATCGATAAAATACCGCTTATTTTACGCCGCATAAGCATTTAATCGATGATATTAGGGTGATAATCGATGTATTAGCCAATTTAAATCTTCTTGTAGTTGGTAGCGTATTCTATCATGTAGCCTATTAGGTCTCCCCTGCCAAAATTCAATTTCAGCAGGTTTTACCATATAGCCGCCCCAATATTTCGGTCTGGAAACCTCTTTTTCAGAATATTCATGTTCTAATACGGACAATTTATCTTCTAAATATTGCCTGTTTGAAACAATTTCACTTTGATGGGATGCCAAAGCCCCTAATTGGCTTCCTTTAGGACGAGATTCAAAATACCCATCACTTAAATTTGAAGCTATTTTTTCAGCCCTACCTTTAATAATTATCTGTCGCTCTGCACCATGCCAAAAGAAAGACAAACAGACATTGGGGTTTTGTGCTATAGCTCTACCCTTTTCACTTTCATAGTTTGTGTAAAAAATAAAACCTTCAAAAGTAAATTTTTTTAGAAGTACAACGCGGCTTTTTGGGAAACCATCTAACCCAATTGTGGATAGAGTCATTGCATTGTTTTCATCCTCTGGAAAATATTTATCTACTTCATAAAACCATTTTTGAAATAATTCTATTGGGTTTTCTGGTGCATCTTTTAATAAAAGTTCCCCTTTTTCATAAGATTTTCTATAATTACTTAAATCATTTTCCATTTAACGAAATTAATAAAAAAATGATCCTTACTAAAGCAGAAAATTCATATAAACTTCATAAATTAGTGTGTCTCTCAGAAACATTTAATTTAAATTCATTTCCAACCAATGAAATTTGAAAATTCGCCACATTTTGAGAGCTTAAATCCTCATAAAGTAGAATTACCTTTTGGTAATTATTATTTCTGTAAAAAATTTGTTCTTGCAGAACCGTTTGAAGGTATACATTTCACATGGCAAAACGCCACACTTTTAATAAGTGAGATTTTTGAATATTATGGGGAAGATGTACGAATAGCGTACATTGCCAACCGCATTAATGCCTATTCTATAGACCCACAAAACTGGCAAAAACTTGAAAAGCAATATAATTTATTAGTGGCAAGTGCAATTGTTAGTTATAATAATGGTGCTTACTTAAGTGCCTCTGTAGAAAAGCAGTTTACCTCGGCTAGCATAAAACGTTGTTTTTCTTTGGATGAAGCTATAAAATGGGTTAATACCTTAAAAGAACTTAATTAATTTTACAAGCATTGAAATTTTCTGAAACAGCATATTTTAAAACTTCTACTTATCAAACACAAGATTTGGGATTTGGTGTATTGTATTTATTTGATGCCTTCTTCATATCTGAAATTAATAGTGGCACACACCTAGACCAGGGAAAAGTAGAATCTTTAATGGATACATTAAACAACTTTTATGGGAAAGATGCTGAAATTTGTTTTATTTCAAATCGTGTAAATTCATACTCCTCTAATCCACAATTATGGGTGAAGGCACTTGAGCATTTTGATATATTTTATGCCGGAGCTATCGTTTTTTACAATCTTACAAATTTGATGAATTTCGAAATTGAAAGTCGAATGTGTCCAAAACAGGTAAAAGGGTTTAGCAGTTTAGAGGAAGCAATCGAATGGACTAAGGCAATTAAGGCAACTAGTTAAATATAAAACGTTTACCATCTTCGGCTAACTCTACATTTTCAAAATATGGTTTAGCTTCTTCCCTAAACGCTTCTAAATCAGGGTATCGAGATGAATAGTGACCCAATATAAGAGTTCCGGCATTAGCTTTTTGCGCTATTGTAGCTGCTTCTTTTGCTGTGCTATGTTTTGTTTTAGGTGCTAAATGAGAATGTGCCTCTAAAAAAGTAGACTCGTGATATAGCACATCTACATTATTTATGATGGGAACAATTTCTTCTTTATATACCGTGTCACTGCAAAACGCGTAGCTCTTTGACCTTTTTGGTGGAAATGTCACGGTGTTGTTGTCAATTAAAACGCCATCTTCATTTTTCACATCGAAACCTTGTTTAAGTTTTTGATAATAGGCCGTATCAATCTTTGCTTCTTCAATAGCATCAATATTCAATTTCCTTTCACCCAGCTTTTCCTTAAATAGGTAGCCATTAGTATATACTCTATGTTCTAACGGAATGGTGTAAACTTCCACGTTATCATCTTCAAAAATTAATTCTGAAGATTCAGATGTTAATTCATGAAAAAATAAATTATAATTGGTCCAAGAATCTGCTAGTTTCAATTGTAAGGTGATAGCCTCTTTAATCCCTTTTGGACCGTAAATATGAAGGTCTGCCTCTCTTGTCAATAGTCTAAATGTAGAAACTAAACCAACTAAACCGTAAAAATGGTCACCGTGTAAATGGGATATAAAAATGTGTTTTATACGGTTAAACTTTACCTTATGCCTTCTTAATTGTACTTGTGTGCCCTCACCGCAATCAATTAAAAACATATGGTTTTTAATCTCTAAAACTTGTGATGTGGTATTGCCTAAAGTTCTTGGGGTTGCACTGTAACAGCCTAGTATGGTTAATTTCATGATGCTAAAATCCTAAATCGCGCTCCATTTCTTCCATTTCCACGATATCAAAAGCTTCCTGTTGTGTTGGTACAACAACTAGATCATCTGAAATTTTGTCTAAATCCACTTTATCAGAAACAATCACGAACGAATGCTTATTGTCTCTATGCATGTTTGATATTTGAAGAAACTCACTTATATCATTTTCATTTATTAGATCCAGAGTTGTTAAAACGACAATAATATTATCATTTTTAAACTTTGGATATAAGGCTTCTAACTTTTTTACCAACTCTACAACCGTAAATTTCTCTTGGGTAATTGTGGAAATATTACCCTTCTTATCAATAATCATAGCTTAGTGTTTTATTTTTGATGCAAGTAAATATATAACGGCCATTCTAATAGCAACACCATTCTGAACCTGATCTAAAATGATGGCTTGCGAAGAATCGGCAACATCACTAGTAATTTCAACACCACGATTTATTGGGCCAGGGTGCATGATGGTAATTTCCTTTTCAAGACTATCTAAAAGTGCTTTTGTTACTCCAAATTGCTGACTATATTCTCTGGTTGATGGAAAGTAACTAATATCCATACGTTCGTTTTGAACCCTTAACATATTGGCCACATCGCACCAGTTTAAAGCAGCTCTTAAATTGGTTTCTACTTTAACTCCAAGTTTATCTATATATTTTGGAATTAAAGTTTTAGGCCCACAAACCATAACCTCTGCTCCTTGTAATTGTAGTGCAAAAATGTTGGAAAGCGCTACCCTACTATGCAGAATATCTCCAACAATAACCACTTTCTTTCCACCCACCTCACCTAGTCTTTCTCTAATGGAATAGGAATCTAATAAAGCTTGTGTGGGATGTTCGTGTGCACCATCTCCTGCATTAACAATACTAGCATTTACATGTTTAGATAAAAACACTCCAGCACCTGGGTTTGGATGACGCATCACTACCATATCCACCTTCATGGATAGAATGTTATTAACGGTGTCAATTAAAGTTTCTCCTTTCTTTACCGAAGACTGCGCCGAAGAAAAATTAATAACATCCGCAGATAGACGCTTCTCAGCAAGTTCAAAAGAAAGTTTTGTTCTTGTAGAGTTTTCAAAAAATAAATTAGCAATGGTAATATCTCTTAAAGAAGGTACTTTTTTAATGGGTCTATTAATTACCTCTTTAAAATGATCGGCAGTTTCAAAAATAAGTTGAATATCCTCTTTTTTAAGATATTTTATTCCAAGCAAGTGATTTACACTTAATTCGCTCATTTATAATTATTTATCAATTAAGTAAACGGCATCCTCATCATCATATTCTTTCCAGTTTACTTTTACTTTTTCACTATTAATAACATCCACTTGTCTACCTCTATAATCTGGCTGAATTGGCAAATGCCTACTAAAACGCCTGTCGATTAGCGTCAACAACTCAATCTCATTAGGTCTTCCAAAAGACTGTACCGCCGTTAAAGCAGCCCTAATACTCCTTCCCGTATAAAGCACATCATCTATAAAAACAATATTTTTATTCTCCACTAAAAAGTTAATTTTGGTAGTATTTGCCTCCAAAGGCTTATCACTTCTTCTAAAATCATCCCTAAAAAACGTAATATCCAAATACCCCGTTTTTATGGCCTTAATCTTATAATCTTCAGTAAGTATTTTCGCAATCCTATCGGCTAAATAAATGCCTCTAGGTTGCAAACCAATTAAAACCGTATTTGAGAAATCGTTGTGTTTTTCAATAAGTTGACAAGCCAATCGATGAAGAATGATGTTTACCTCTTTTGCGTTAAGTAAAACTTTCTGACTCATAAACTTTCAAACGTCTTTGGGCGACAAAAATACATGAATTATTTTAAAACTAGAGTTTCATGTAATAGATTTCCATACTTTGGGCGTTACCCTCTAAGACTCAATAGATAGTTTAAAGAAAAATAGTTTTTCGGGTCGGGCTTTCACTACTCACTCCCTCCTATCGTCGGGGAGTTCAAACATGCCGTTCAATCCCTAACGCAGCTTATCAGCCAACTTGGTGCTATAGCTAATAATTAAGGCTAATCTGCATACCACAAACTAAACCAATATTATAACTTAAAACATATATAATTTTTAGAATTTCAATTAGCTTTGATACATATAATTATAAGAATCAAAATTCATGGATGAATATATCGATATTGCCACCAAAGATGGTAAGCTCACAGGAGAAAAAGAGTTGAAATCCGTCATCCATAAAAAAGGATTGTATCACCATACGGTTCATCTCTGGCTCTACACAAAAACCAACCATGTATTATTAGCACAACGTGCTAAGGAAAAGCTAATATGTCCTTTGCTTTGGGATGTTTCAGTAGCAGGACACATTGACGCGGGCGAAACGGCTGAGGAAGCCACTATTAGGGAAACCCATGAAGAAATTGGTTTGACATTAATGCAAAAAGACCTAAAAAAAATAGGCGTATTTCAATGTTTTCAAAGTTATGATAATGGTATTACCGATAATGAATTTCACAATACTTTTATAGCTGAACTAAAAGTGCCTTTATCCAACTTAATACCCCAAAAAGGTGAAGTGGAAGCCCTAAAGCTTATTATGCTTTCAGAATTCGAGAACCTTATAAATAATATTGGTACAGATAATCATTTGGTACCTTCAAACAAGACGTACTATCAAAAAGTACTATCGGCAATTACCCAAGATTAGCTGCAAAAACGCCCTAGTAAAAGAGCAAAAACTTGCTTATATTTACGAAAAGCAAGATAATTATGCCCACTTCTTTAAAAGCTAAAGTCAATAATAGTTTTGATTTTGACATTGATACTGAGGTCATTTCTAAATTGGATATCTCTGAGGTTTCAGCACATAATTACCATTTACTTCATAACAACAAATCGTTTCACACTCGGGTAATCGCTTCAAACTTTAATAAAAAAGTTTACGAAGTTTCTGTAAATAATAACCTTTACAGAATTGAGTTATATAATGAACTTGACAACCTTATAAATAAAATGGGCTTCTCCATTGGCGCTAAAAAAACAATTAGTTCCATTACTGCTCCCATGCCGGGGTTAATACTAGAAATAAGTGTTACAGAAGGACAGGAAGTAAAGAAAAACGATTCACTTTTAATCCTCGAAGCTATGAAAATGGAGAATAGTATTGTCTCCCCTATTGATGGGGTTATCAAATCAATTCACGCTAAAGAAGGAGATGCTGTTGATAAAAACCAACTAATAATAGAATTTGAGTAATTCATGAAAAAGATTTTAGTTGCAAATAGAGGTGAAATAGCCCTTAGGGTTATGAAAACCGCTAAGAAAATGGGTATTAAGACAGTGGCTGTTTTTTCTAAAATTGATAGAAATGCACCGCATGTGCGTTTTGCGGATGAAGCAGTTTGTATTGGTGAAGCACCATCAGGCGAATCTTATTTAAAAGGCGATACCATAATTGATGTTGCTAAAAGCCTGAATGTAGACGGTATTCATCCAGGATACGGCTTTTTGAGCGAGAATGCAGATTTTGCTGAATTATGCGAAAAAAACAACATTACGTTTATTGGCCCACGCTCTCATGCTATTAAATTAATGGGAAGTAAACTTGCAGCTAAAGAAACTGTAAAGGCTTATAATATTCCCATGGTACCAGGAATAGATGAGGCGATTACTGATGTAACAAAGGCCAAAGAAATTGCCCAAAACATTGGTTTTCCAATTCTCATTAAAGCCTCGGCTGGTGGTGGTGGAAAAGGAATGCGTATTGTTGAGAAAGAAAAAGATTTAGAATCTCAAATGAAACGCGCTATTAGTGAGGCAACATCTGCTTTTGGTGATGGTTCTGTTTTTATTGAAAAATATGTAAGTTCCCCAAGGCATATAGAGATTCAAGTGATGGCAGATACTCTTGGTAATATTCTTCATTTTTTTGAGAGGGAATGTAGTATTCAGCGCAGACATCAAAAAGTTGTAGAAGAAGCACCTTCTGCGGTTTTATCTCCTGAATTGCGTGAAAAAATGGGGCAAGCTGCTGTAAAGGTTGCAAAATCTTGCGATTATGTAGGAGCAGGAACAGTAGAATTTTTATTGGATGCCGATCATAATTTTTACTTCCTTGAGATGAATACACGCTTACAAGTGGAGCATCCAGTAACAGAAATTATTTCTGGTGTTGATTTAGTAGAACTGCAAATTAAAGTAGCACGAGGAGAAAAGCTCGATATTAAACAAGAAGACTTAAAAATCAATGGACACGCTCTTGAACTGCGGGTTTATGCCGAAGACCCATTAAACGATTTTCTTCCAAGTGTAGGGCATTTAGAAAAATACCAATTACCCGTGGATAAAGGTATTAGAGTTGATAATGGTTATGAAGAAGGCATGGATATTCCTATCTATTACGACCCCATGTTATCTAAATTAATCACTTATGGTAAAACTCGTGAAGAAGCTATTATTCTAATGAAACAAGCTATTGCGGATTATAAAGTAGAAGGAGTTGAAACAACACTACCTTTTGGCGCATACGTTTGTGAGCATGAGGCTTTTACTTCTGGAAATTTTGACACGCACTTTGTAAAAAAATATTATTCACCAGAAATACTCCAGCAAAACACCGAAGAAGAAGCTTATATAGCTACGTTAATAGCTATAAAACAATATCAAAAAGATCAAAACATATTGCGTTTGCCAACTAATTAAATATGAATTCGAAACAAGATAAAATAGATAAACTTAAGGAACGCATGACGCTTTCAAAGCTTGGAGGCGGACAAAAACGTATTGATAAACAGCATGCAAACAAAAAGCTTACCGCAAGAGAGCGCGTAGAATATCTGCTAGACGAAGGTTCTTTTGAAGAAATAGGTGCTTTGGTAACACATAGAAGTACTGATTTTGGTATGGAAGACCAAATAATATATGGAGATGGTGTTGTTACGGGTTATGGTACCATTAACGGTAGGTTGGTATACATTTATGCCCAAGATTTTACTGTTTTTGGAGGCTCATTATCCGAAACTCATGCTGAAAAAGTCTGTAAAGTCATGGATTTGGCAGTTAAGGTTGGTGCGCCAATAATCGGGCTAAATGATTCTGGCGGTGCACGTATTCAAGAAGGTGTTAGGTCTTTAGGTGGTTATGCGGATATTTTTTATAGAAATGTTCAGGCTTCTGGAGTAATCCCTCAAATTTCAGCAGTTATGGGGCCTTGCGCTGGCGGAGCGGTCTACTCCCCTGCTATGACAGATTTCATCATTATGGTAGAGCAAACTAGTTATATGTTTGTTACTGGACCAAACGTTGTGAAAACAGTAACAAATGAGGAAGTTACCAGTGAAGAACTAGGTGGTGCCCAAACGCATGCTACAAAATCAGGGGTGGCACACAAAACCTCGCTAAATGATGTAGAATGTCTGGAGGATATTAAAGCCCTATTGAGTTACTTGCCTCAAAACAATACGGAGACGCCAAAATTATTAGAGTACAAAATTGAAGATGAAGTAAGAGATGTATTATCTGATATTGTACCAGACAAGCCCAACAAACCGTATGACATGCATGAGGTAATTTCTGGTATTATTGATACAGATTCTTTTTATGAAATTCATAAAGATTATGCGGAGAGTATTATTGTTGGTTTTGCCCGCTTAGGCGGACGAAGTATTGGTATTGTTGCTAATCAACCCATGGCTTTTGCTGGTGTTTTAGGTGTGGATAGTTCTAAAAAAGCAGCACGTTTTGTGCGTTGTTGCGATTGTTTTAATATTCCATTGCTTGTTTTAGTTGATGTCCCTGGATTTTTACCGGGAACAGATCAGGAATGGAATGGAATTATAGTGCATGGTGCTAAGCTTTTATATGCTCTTAGTGAGGCTACTGTTCCAAGAGTTACTGTAATAACAAGGAAAGCCTATGGCGGTGCCTATGATGTAATGAATTCTAAACATATAGGCGCAGACTTTAATTTTGCATGGCCGGGAGCAGAAATTGCCGTAATGGGTGCAAAAGGTGCTAGTGAAATCATATTCAGAAAGGAAATATCATCATCCGAGAATCCAGAAGAAAAATTAGCCGAAAAAGAAGCTGAGTATGCGAGGAAATTTGCAAATCCCTATAGAGCAGCAAAACGTGGTTTTATTGATGAGGTGATTCTTCCAGAATATACTCGGAGAAAACTAATTAAGGCGTTTAAGTCTCTAGAAGGCAAAAAATTAAAAAAACCTGTAAGAAAGCACGGGAATATACCGCTTTAAATATTTAAGTTTTACGGTCAAAAAAAGGAGTTTGAGAGAACTCCTTTTTGATTAGATTAATTTTAGAACTGTTCCTTTCGGAATAATCGGTAATTAATCAATTTTGTTTCCTGTTTTTATTATATCATCTCACCAACCATTGAGATTTTGTTATACAACTGGAAACATTTCCCTACGTTAAAATCTTGTTGATAATAACATCTGTCTAATATCTTAATTTTTGATGTTTTGCCCACAATTTTATACTACGCAATGAGTACTCACATTAAAAAAATTAACTAAGTCACTGTTAATGAGTCTTTAAAAAGATGTTTCAAATATGAAGCAAGAGATAGCTTTTTAGATTTTAAATCCATTTTTTTTGAAATACGATATCTTTTGCTTTCCACAGATCGTACGGAAGTATTTAAAAAAACAGCTATTTCTTTGCTAGTAAAACCTACAAAAATGTAATAACAAATAATAATCTCTTTTTTACTTAATTCAGGATGCTTCTCATTTAATTCTTTGAAAAATTCAAAATTTAATTCATTCATTAAATCGTAATGAACATCTCCTTTTTCGGAAATAGTATTGGCATCCACATGTAAGTTTTTATATAAATCTTGTAATCGAACTCTTTGAACCTCAAACTTTAACTTGGAAATTTCTTTTAGTTCAATTTTCAAATTATAAATATAGTCTTCTAGTCCTTGTATTTTAGCAGATAATTTTGCGTTACTTGTTTTGAAGTATTTAACGTCTTTTTTTTGGTCCTCTATTAAGTGCAATTGACCTTTACCCTTTCGATATCGAATAAAATAGAAGACACTGAAAACAAAAAGCGTTAAAATAACAAAAGAAACAATCAATCTAAACATTACATCATTGCTCTTTATTATTTTAAGTTCCCCTTCTTTTTTTATAATTTCTGTAGTTATTTTATCTCCAGCTATCACATTATACTCCCCCATTTTCTGTTGAAAAATCATTAAAGAATCTAAATACAATTTTGCTAGTTCTAGTTTTTCATCTTCTTTATATAGATCGGCGTATAAAGAATAGTATTGCGCAGTAAATGCATCATCTAAATAATCAACATAAGGTTTTACTTTGTTCAGATAGGATAACGTGGAATCGTTATTATTTTTTCTATAAAAATATAATGCAGCATTAAGGTTAATGTTTGATTTGAACGTGTAAAAATTTGTTTGATAAATGGTTGTATCTTTTGAGGAGGTTTCAAATTTTTTAATATAAGGATATGCATCTTTTATTTTATCTAAGCCAATGTAATTGCAGGCAATCATGTGATTTGCATCCATTTGAAAAACTCCAACAATGTTAAATAGTTTTTCATACTCCGTTATATTTTTAAGAAGAATTTCGTTGCTCGTCTTAAAGCGTTTGTTAACATGATAATAATAAGCATATGCTTGTTCAATATCCTTCTTAGTGTACTTTGGTGATAGATCTTTTGCAAGATTGTTGTAATACTCTGCCTTTTTTATATACTCTAAAGGTTTACTCTCTTTGTCGTCAAAAACATCTATAGAAATACGAAAAAGCGAGATACAAATAAAAACACAACTTTCATAGTCTTTATCTATTTCTGCATATTTAAGTTGATTTAAAGTGGATTTATAGCTTTCAATATCTTGATTCAGATTATCATGTGCTAGACCTTTTAAATCATAATAAATCACTAATGCATTAGGAATATATTGCTCAACTGGAAAAGGAATTGAATCCAAAAAGATCATACTTTTCTCAGCATTATTGTTATAAATATATGCAGAATCTAAAAATCGATAGTAATCAATTTTTTCTTGACTATAAATAGTATTTGCAAGTAGAAAGGCTGAAGCAACTATAAAATATTTGTAAAAGACAGTATTTAACTTTAATGAATTCAAAATTAATAATTAATTGTTGAACAGTAAGTTTTATAAGTCTTAGTTGGGAAAATTATTTCAACTACAAACTTTTTTGAATTACTAAATAAATTTATCATCCTCAAAGTAATTAAAATTCAATTTCGAAAAAGGAATAGTTCTTAAAAATTAATTTAATTGATAAACTGGTAATGTATCTCCGAACGTTTGTTTAAGATGTTCCACAAACGTTTTATTTTCTTTATCAAATTCTATTTTCTTTGATACTCTATAACGCTTACTCTCAACAGACCTTATGGAGACATTTAAAAAAGCGGCTATCTCTTTATTGGTAAACCCTAAAAGGATATAGTAACAAATAATAATTTCAGATTTGTTGAGATTAGGATAAACTTCTTTTAGTCTTCTAAAAAAATCGATATTTAGGTCATTAATCAATTCTAGATGATTTTCACTTTTATCTAAGATGGTTGAGGAGTTGATATGTAAATCATTATAAAATGTTTTTATCTTTTGCTTTTGTTCATCCAAACTTTGGATTTGAGAAATTTCCTTTACCTCTTTCCGTAGAGTTTTTATATATTCCTCTAACGATTTAAGTTTTACAGATAATTCTTTATTGTTAGACTTAACATACTCCAAATGACTAGTTTTTTCTTTAAAAAGTATAATTTTTTTTCTTTGAATGCGATAATATATTAGATAGATAGTGCTGGCTACTATTAAGGTGATGAACAATCCATAAATGAAATTTGTATAAGTTGATTTTTTTTTAGTTTCATTAAAAAGTTCATTTTCAGCATTAAGAAGGGCATTGCTTATATTTATGTTTGCTCCTAAATTCGTTTTACTTATTTTGTCCTCAAACTTCACTAAGGAGTCTATATACGCTTTAGACATTTCTAAATTCGCTGTTTTCTCATATAAACGAGAATACAATTTATAGTATTTTCTCAATATTCTGCCTCCCATAAATCTAGTGTAGTCCCTGCATTTATTTAAATAAACAAATGTAGAGTCGATATTGTTTTTTCTAAAATGAGCCTCGGCAACATTAAAATTTGCGTCAACATCAAATGAACTATAGTTGTAATCCAATACTGCTGGTAAACCTTTTAACTTAAGGAAAAGTTTATGGTAATAATGTGCCAATTGTATATTGTCTAAATTGCTGTAGTTTACAGATAACATGTAACATGCAAAAAGATAAAAATATTGGTCCTGTTCTATTCCCTTATAATAGTCTAACCTAGGTTCCAGAAGGTTAATACTTTCATTATATTCTGCCCTCACCATTTTTGCATAGGCTCTCATTGTTTCAACCTCGGCAAGATTATAGTATGACTCTTTACAATCATCAAAATATCTTTCTGCTTCGTTTAGATATTCATAGGCTATTGAATCTTTATTCACATAAAAAAATTCTGAAAATAAATTAACACAAGATTGTCCTGCAATACATGGTTTATCTTCAATTTTCGCATATTTAAGTGCTAATACTGTACATTGTTGATATTCAGCGGTTTCATAATTGAAATTGTGTATTATTGATTTGACATAATAGTAGCGAGCAAGATCGTCTTTTATGAAATTTTCAAACGGTTTTGGAATACTATCGAGAAAAATTTTAGCTGTTTTTGAATCTGTATTAGTGTAAGCTTCGGCTGAATCTAATAAACGCGTATATCTTTCTTGTCCAAATATTAAATATTGGATCAATAAAAAAATAATACAAACAAGTTGTTTATTCATTTTAGTATAAGAAATTCAATTTTGGTTTACTTTGTTGGGCTTTTTATAAGACACAGTTTTTTCCAGTAGTTGATTAAGATATTCAAATAAACTTATGTTTTTAAGGTTGACATTTAATTTAATTGATAAACTGGTAAGGTATCACTAAAGGTTTCTTTAAGGTGATCTACGATTGTTTTGTTTTTTCTATCAAAATCTATCTTTTTCGATATTCTATAGCGCTTACTTTCAATAGAGCGAATGGAAGTATTTAAAAAAGCGGAAATTTCTTTATTGGTAAAGCCCATAACAATGTAATAACATATTATGATTTCAGATTTACTTAAATTGGGGTAAAGTGTTTCTATTTTCTTAAAGAAATTAATGTTCAAATCGTTTATTAAGTCCAAGTGACTTTCGCTCTTCTCTAAAATTGTAGAAGAATTGATACGTAAATCTTTGTATAAGATTTTAATCTCATCTTTTTGATCCTCCAAACACTTTATTTGAGCAATTTTCTTTATTTCGTTTCGAAGATTTTTTATGTAATCCTCCAGATATTTAACCTTGAAGGATAGTTCTTGGTTATTGGATTTTAGGTAATCCAAATTACTAGTTTTACTTTCTAAAAATTTTAGTCTTTTCTTATTTGATTTAACATAGAAATAATATAAGGCACCAAATAACAATAAAGCAATTGCCAAGAGACTTAAAACGAATTTATACTTAGATTGAACTATATTTTTATCTTGAATTTCGGCTTCAGCTTTTAAAAGGGTATCACTTATTTTAATGTTAGCGTTAACACTTTTGTAATATTGTGAGTCCTCAAAGTTGACTAAAGAGTCTAAATAAATTTTCGTTAATTCAAGATTACCTTGAGACTCATAAACTTCAGAGTAAGTTTTAAAATATTTCCTAGTTACAGTAGCACCCATAAAATCTGTATAATTCCTGCATTTATCTAAGTAGTATAATGTGGAATCTACATTTTTTTTCCTGAAATGAGCGCGTGCAAATAAAAAGTTTACATTAACATCGAACGATAAAAAGTTGTAATTTAATACCTTAGGGGCATTTCTTAATTTGTGTAATTCTTTATGATAATAATGACCTTTGTCTAGTTTATCTAAATGTATATAGCTATTAGCCAACATAAATGATGCAAATGCATGGTAATATTTATCTTCTGTAATACTGGTATAAAACTTAAATCTTGGTTCAACTAAATCAATAGCCTCATTATATAAACCATTTGTTAATTTAGAGTAGGCTCGCATGGTTTCTACTTCTACTACACCGTAAGGCTCTTCATTACATTTTAAAAAATAACTCTCGGCTATATCAAGATATTTATAAGCCATGGAGTCCTTACCAACATGAAAAAACTCTGATGCTAAATTAGAGCAAGACTGTCCTGCTATGCATGGTTTGTTTTCAATCTTAGCATATTTTAGAGCTAGAATAGTACATTGTTGATATTCTGAATTTTCATAATTAAAGTTGTGAATTATCGATTTTATATGATAGTAATGGGCTAAATGACCTGGAATGAAATCCTTAATTGGCTCTGGAATACTATCTAAAAATTGTTTGGCTAGCTTTGAATCTTTATTAGTATGTGCATCTGCCGAATCTACAAAACGCGTGTAGTCAATATTTTGCGCCGAAAAATATGGACAGACTAGCAAAAAAAACAAAGTTCTTTTCCACAAACTATAATGTATATGGAATTTATTCATGAAATTTTCAGTAATCATTGTTTAGTGGTCGTAAAGTTAAATAAAACTTACAGTTTATCGGTTGTTAATTCGTTTCAGTTCGTACGGGTACCATTCAGCTTAAAGTCAAATTAAATCTGATAAAGTAAAACGCATACATCAAGTAATTAGTTAGTTTTGCTGATATGAAAAATGAAAACTTCAATAGCGAATTTGTGTTATTAATGGCGGCACTTATGTCCATAGTTGCATTATCTATTGATGCAATTTTACCTGCACTGCCTAATATAGGAAAATATCTTTATGTATATGATGCAAATGACAATCAACTATTAATAACTATGATCTTTTTGGGTCTTGGTTTTGGTCAGCTGATTTTTGGCCCTTTATCTGATAGTTTTGGACGAAAACCTATTGTCTATATTGGGTTTTTGATTTTTATTATAGCAACATTAGTTTGTGTGAATACTAAGAATTTTAAAGTAATGATTATTGCGCGTGTATTTCAAGGTATTGGTTTGTCTTCTCCAAGAAGCATTGCACTTTCTATGATTAGGGATAAGTACAACGGCGATTACATGGCTAAAATAATGTCTATAATAGTAATGTTCTTTATTCTAGTTCCTATAATTGCCCCAACTTTAGGGCAGTGGATTATACAATTATTTAACTGGCAAGCCATATTCTATTTAAACATGATTTTCGGGATAATTATTATGATTTGGTTTTGGTTAAGACAAGAAGAAACTTTATCTAAAACTAAACGAACAAAGTTTTCTCATCGTTTATTTTTTGACGGGGTCTTAGAGTTTTGCAAGCATAAAGAAGCCGTTGCATTCACAATTGCATCAGGCTTTATTACAGGTTCTTTTATGGTTTATTTAAGCACCTCTCAGCAAATATTTCAAGAGCAATATAAACTCGCCGAAATGTTTCCTTATATTTTTGCGAGTTTGGCATTGTCGGTTGGTTTAGCTACCTTTTTAAATAGTAAAATTGTAATGAGATTTGGTATGAAACAGATTGCTTTTTGGGCTTCTATTGCCTATTCTCTTATTTCATTGCTTTATGTTTGCTTCTATTTTACTGGAAGCAATCCAAGTATTTATATTTTAATTATGTTCTTCGCGCTTCAATTTTTTGCGGTTGGGTTTTTATTTGGGAATTTAAGAGCATTGGCAATGGAACCATTAGGCCACATTGCTGGTATAGGAGCAGCTATTAATGGGTTTGTAAGCACCGTAATGGCTGTTCCCATTGCAAATTATATAGGATCCTTTGTCGACAATTCTGTACTCCCATTATTCATTGGTTTTTCTTTTTTTGGTGTTTTAACTGTTTTCGTTTTTCTTTTTATGAGGAGAATCTAGCTAAAAGTGCAATTCATTAAAATCTACCAGAGCCTTTTGATACTTATTATTATTTTTGTTCAATTAATAAAACTAAACTTTTACAAATGAAAATTATAGGTATCGGTAAGAACTACGTTAATAACAAATCCGAAATAGATGCTTTAAAAACGGGTCATCAACTTATATTTTTGAAACCAGAAAACACTTTGGTTTTAAATAATAAAGATGTTCCATACCCAGAAGTTACTAATGAAATTGTATATGAGGTTGAACTTGTTGCGAAAATTGGTACTAAGGGAAAGGATATAACTATTGAAAGTGCTATTTCGTATATCTCTGAAATAGCTGTAGGTATTGATTATACTGCCACTGACGTTTTAAAGAAAAATAGAGAATTACAGTGGCCATGGGCTTTAGCAAAAGGATTTGATGGGGCTTCGCCGATATCTCATTTTAAGCCTATTTCAGACTTTAATGATGTAAATAACATCAATTTTGATTTAAAAATAAATGGAGAACAAAAGCAATTAGGCAATACTTCAATGATGATATATAACTTTGCTGAGATTATTTCGTATGTTTCTAAGTTTATGACTTTAGAGGAAGGCGACTTGTTTTTCACGGGAACGCCGGCTGCTGGAACTGGGTTAATTCAAAAAGGGGATCACTTACAAGCCTCAATTGAAGGAGAATTGATGCTTGATTTTAAAATGTTATAATTCCATTAATTTGAATATTACATAATAAACTAGAGCGGTAAATAGAATATATTTACCGCTCTAGTTTTAAGTCTTATTAAGAATTTCTCTAAAATTTTAACAAGATATTTATTCATCTTGAAGCTCCCAACATCTAACCCAGTCATAATAGGTTGTTCTCTCTCCTTCTGATCCAGTCATGCCACCATCGGCAGGCACTGGATTCCAGTTATATGTTTCAACAACGAGTCTTAAATACATGGGAAGGCTAAATCTTTCTACTGGATTAATGGTATATACTTTTTCTCCATCTAAGAAGAAATCAATTTCTGTTTCGCTCTTCCACCATGCACCGTAAACATGATACTCTTCCCATACTTTCTTCTCAGTTTCTGTATTCCCTCCTTTTGAGCCTTCTGTTGTTTCTGGACAGGTTGCTGCTCTACTATGCGTATTAGAATGCATAGATTGATCAAAACCTTGAGCAAAATTAGAAGTACCACTAACCTCGCCCACACATTCCTGTATGTCAAGTTCGGTTGTTCTTCTATCACAGCCACTGCCATTACCATTTATATTGATTAGCCAGAACGTAGAAGACATGAACGTCTTGTTCGCTTTCATTCGGGCTTCGGCATAGGTACCTACCCGCGCAGGCGTTCGCGACCAAATGTTCGATCCAGCATGAGTAAAAGTTTCTCCATTCACTACTTCGGGTGCATCTAACTGATAAGGTGTAAGTCTTAAATTATCATCAGCTTCTGAAACTGTATTCATTTTGAATAGTCCTGGCGCCCTTCCAATCCAGCGCGGATTGGTATTTTCCCATTTACCTTCGTTAAAAGATCCGTCTTCGAATTCATCAGAAAGCGCCTCAATTTTAACCCATGTTTTCCCGGATGGAGCAGGATCGTTACCAATAAAATAAGGTACATCGGATGTTGGAGCAGCCCTTAACACGATAACATCAAAGCTACATGTAGTGGTATTCCCTGCCGCATCTCTAGAAGTAAATGTGTTTGTTGTTGTTCCTTCGGGGAACTGAGTTCCTGAAGCTAAACCTTCTGTTTGAGAGGTTATGGCATTGACATTATCCATACCAACAGGAGCGGTGTAATCGACAACAGGATTAGGGTCGATAGCACCGATACTTATTGTAATATTCTCAGGACAAGATAATGTAGGACTTTCTGTATCTTCTAATATTTGTGTATTGCTACCATCTCCATCTGAGCTACAAGCCGATAAGAATATCAATGTTAAAGTGTAAATATAAAACTTTAAATTTCTCATAAATTGATTTTTAATCAAAGTTATTGATTGAGCCAATAACAAAAGCTTCCTTAAGTTTACAAATACATAACAAATGTACTTAATGCTATTTTTGATTTTACATTACAAGGCATTATCCATTATTTCTTGAACCACTTCAGGATTTAGAAGAGTACTCGTGTCTCCTAGGTTGCTCGTGTCCTTACATGCTATTTTTCTAAGAATACGTCTCATAATTTTACCAGAACGTGTTTTAGGCAAACCTTTAGTAAATTGAATTTTATCCAGTTTAGCAATTGGCCCAACGTGTTCAGTAATTATTTGGTTTATTTCTTTTCTTAAATTGTCATGCACACGTCCTTCTCCCACATCTTTTAAAATCACATAGCCATATAAGGCATTTCCTTTTATATCATGAGGAAAACCAACAATAGCACTTTCGGCTACAGCAGGGTGCTCGTTAATGGCATCTTCAATTGGTGCAGTACCTAAATTATGTCCAGAAACTATAATAACATCATCTACCCTACCTGTAATTCTATAGTAACCTACTTCGTCCCGTAAGGCGCCATCACCCGTAAAGTATTTATTTTCAAAAGCTGAGAAATACGTATCTTTATAACGTTGATGATTGCCCCAAATTGTTCGTGCCATTGAAGGCCACGGAAACTTTATACATAAACGTCCACTAACTTGATTTATTTTTAATTCGTTTCCTTCCTCATCTATTAAGGCTGGTTGAATTCCTGGGAATGGTAAAGTTGCATAGGTAGGTTTTGTAGGTGTAGCAAATGGTATTGGAGTTATCATAATACCTCCTGTCTCGGTTTGCCACCAAGTATCTACTATAGGGCTTTGTTTTTTACCTATGTTATCATTGTACCAATGCCACGCCTCTTCGTTAATCGGTTCTCCTACAGATCCCAATACTTTTAACGAACTTAAATCGTATTTTTCTACAACCTCAAGACCTTCTTTTGCTAAGGCTCTAATAGCTGTTGGTGCCGTGTAAAATTGATTTATTTTATGTTTTTCAACTATATCCCAAAATCGTCCAAAATCTGGGTAACTTGGCACACCTTCAAACATAACTGTTGTTGCTCCGTTGGCCAGCGGTCCGTAAACAATGTAACTATGACCTGTAATCCAGCCAATATCTGCCGTGCACCAATAAATATCACCTTCCTTATATTGAAATACATTTTTAAAGGTATACGCGGTGTAAATCATATAACCCGCAGTTGTATGTACCATACCTTTTGGCATTCCTGTAGAGCCAGAGGTATACAAAATAAATAAAGGGTCTTCAGCATCCATAACTTCTGGCACACAATCTTCATAAGCATCTTCAAGTAAAGGTGCAATCCATTCATCGCGTCCATCTAGCATTGTTATTTCAGAATTGATGCGCTTTACAACTAAAACAGATTCGACACACTTACAATCGTTTAAGGCTTCATCTACAATGCCCTTTAAATCAATAGTTTTAGAACCTCTAAATGAACCATCACTTGTGATTACCATTTTACATGAACTATCATTAATTCTTGTAGCTAATGCTGTAGATGAAAAACCAGCAAATACCACAGAATGTACCGCTCCAATTCTAGCACAAGCCAATGTTGCAATGGCTAAGTCTGGTATCATGGGCAAGTAAATACAAACTCTATCCCCTTTTTTAATACCTTTATCTTTGAGGACATTAGCAAATTTACATACCCGTTTATGAAGATCTCTGTAACTAATATGTTCTGAATCCTCGTTAGGGTTGTTAGGCTCAAATAAAATGGCCGTTTTATTAGCATTAGTTGTTAAATGACGGTCAATACAGTTTACCGTGATGTTTAATTTGGCGCCCTCAAACCATTTTACTTCAGGTTTTGAAAAATTCCAGCTTAACACAGTATCCCACTTCTTATACCACAGAAAATGTTCTTCTGCAACTTCTTCCCAGAAATTTTCAGGTTCACGAACCGACTTTCTATAAACTTGATAGTATTCCTCTAAATGCTTAATGTGATAATTACTCATTGGTCTAGTTGATTATTAGGATGTCTAAAATACTAAAATCATTAAAAAATAACTCATTTTATATTATAGCTTCTGTTTTTTAATCTATATTTAAAGAACCTCCCAAAAGATGCAAAACGTAAAACGATTATATTTTATTGATGCCGTAAGAGCTTTTGCTATCTTAATGATGCTACAGGGGCATTTTATTGATACATTACTAAATCCTGTTTATAAAGACAAAACAAATTTAGTTTATGCTATTTGGAGCTATTTTAGAGGGATAACTGCTCCAATGTTTTTTACAATTTCGGGTCTCGTATTTACCTATTTACTATTGAGGGCGTATCGCAAAAACGCTGACAGTATTCGAATAAAGAAAGGTGTTTTTCGTGGGTTATTGCTTATTCTTACTGGATATTTGCTAAGAGTGAATTTTTTAAGTTGGTTCTCGGGGAATTTCAATACAAGATTTTTAGTGGTTGATGTTTTGCAATGCATTGGTCTTTCGTTAATCATCTTAGTTGGCTTACACATGTTATTAAAACAAAATAGTTATCTGTTCTCAATTGTTTTATTCACCATTGGTTTTATGATTTTTCTATGTGAGCCGCTCTATAGAAATTTAATACTATGTGAATCTGTTCCCGTTCTTTTTTCAAACTACATTTCAAAGGCTAATGGTTCTGTTTTTACAATACTTCCATGGTTTGGTTATTCGGCGTTTGGTGCTTTTACCGCGACTATATTTTTCAGACACGCCGATAAGGATAAATTTAGAATGTTTACGATTGCCGCTTTCATCATTGTTGGTTATTTTCTAAGTTTTCATTCCTCTTGGTTATTTTTGAAAATTTCAAATGCTACGGGTATTGAATTATTTTGCAAAAGTGCTAATTATAATTACTTATTTTCAAGATTTGGAAATGTGTTATTGCTCTTTGCAATATTTTATAGTTTAGAGCGATTTCTAAAATTATCATTCATCACTAAAATTGGTCAAAAAACATTACTTATTTATGTTTTCCATTTTATTTTACTGTATGGAAGCTTTACAGGAATTGGATTAAAAAACTATTTAAGTAAATCTCTAGAGCCGCATGAAGCTGTGGTTGGAGCAGTGTTTTTCATAATTTTTGTTTGCCTAATTTCATATTATTACGTGAAGACTAACGCTTACGTGTATTCTAAAATTAAAATAATTGTTGAAAAACTAAAAAGGAACTCCTGACTTTCACGACAAATTTCATTATGAAAATACTACTATATGTTTTATGTGCCAGTGCTTTTACAACAACCTTTGGTCAGGTTAATTTTAATAAAAAACTAGATACTATTACCCCTTCGTCTTATATCTATAAGGTTATAAAAAATGATACGTTGCAACTAGATTTTTATCACCCTAAAAATGATTCTGATAAATTACCACTTTTGGTATACGTTCATGGAGGTGGTTTTGCGTCTGGAGTACGTAATGCCGATTACATTATAGACTTTGCCAAAAAAATTGCTGAACGGGGTTTTGCTGTAGCCTCAATTTCCTATCGATTAACTATGAAGGATACAGGGTTAGGCTGCAATGTTAAAGCTAGAAAAAAGGTAAAAGCATTTAATTCTGCATCGGACGATATAGCTCATGCAATAAACTTTCTAATCAAGAAGAAAAATGGATTCAATATTGATGAAAGTAAAATAATTTTATGTGGTACAAGTTCTGGAGCAGAAGCTGTATTAAACTCAGTTTATAATTATAACAATCGGATTCTTCCTAGAAAATTTAGATACGCTGGTGTCATTAGTATGGCAGGGGCACTGACCAAATTGAATGGAATTACAGACGATTCCGCAATTCCCACCCTATTATTTCACGGCACTAGTGATAATTTGGTGCCTTATTACGTTTCAGCGCATCATTTTTGCAATAAAAATGAATCTGGATTTTTAATGTTATATGGTTCTAGAGCCATTGCAGATAGATTAAAAGGACTTGGAAAAAGTTACTATTTGTATTCTATGATTGGTGAAGCTCACGATACATCTAGTGCACCAATGCATCAAAATTTAAGTGATATTTTCGACTTTTTACATGTTGATGTTTTAGGTTCTGCAAAAACAAGGCAGACGGAGCGCAGTATTGAGTATTAAAGAAAATTAAATGGCTTACGACGAATTTCTTGCAGATCGCATTAGACAACAACTTCATGAAAAGAAGGTGCGCTTTTCAGAGTTGAAAATGATGGGCGGACTATGTTTTAAAGTTGATAATAAAATGCTATGCGGTATTCATATTGACAAAAAATATGGAGATAGTTTACTAATGGCTCGTATTGGTATAGATGCTTATGAAAAAGAACTAAAGAAGCCATACTCCCTTCCTATGGATTTTACTGGCAGACCAATGAAAGGCTATATTTTTGTTACTCCTGATGGTTTTGATACAGATGAAGATTTAAGTTATTGGCTTGATTTATGTGTCACTTTCAATCCTTTGGCAAAGACAAGTAAATCTCGCAAAAAATAGAATCTGTTTTCAATTATTTATCAAGCAACTTGATATTTATCAGGTTTTACTGGTAAACATTTCTATATTTTTAGGTATTCAAAATTTCATAGTTATGAGTACTCGCTTACTAGTTCTTTCAACGTCATTTATTTTATTCTGTTTTGGATTTTTACATTCTCAAAATTTATCTGATACGGAAATCAAAAAAATCAAAACTGAAGTTTATAAAACTTTTTATAATAGCATAGAAACAGGAGAACAACTTGATGTTAAAGGCATTGAAAACAATATTGAGGATTCCTTAAAAACTGGGTTTATTGATAATGGAAATTACTTCAAAACGTTTAATGAGCTAATGGTTATTTTCAGACAAAATATCAAAGGGTTAGAGTCCCAGAAATTTGACTGCACCAATAAAAAGGTAACTATTCTTTCTGAAGACAAAGTACTTTTAACCACTTCTGGCAATTATGAAACCAAAGTTTTAGATGGTAGGGTTTTGAAAGGAGGATTTGCCTGGACATTTATTTATTCAAAAATTAATGGAGATTGGAAAGTTATCCATTCACACATGTCTAACAGATAAAGACAAACTTGTTAATATGGATTAAAAACTGACATTTGTAAGGTTTTAAAAAGTGTTTTGGAAGTAATTTTGAACAATATTTGAAATTATTGAAAACATGAAATCGCACAAAATTCTTCTATATATTTTTATTGTAATATGTGTTACCTCGTGTGTACAATATGATAAGAATAAACATAAATCTCATTTAAAACATGCGCATTGGAGTTATGCAGGAGAAACATCACCAGAACATTGGATAGAAATTGAGAAAAATTCAGATTGCAATGGTCAACATCAATCGCCAATAAATATTATTCACAGAAGATCTGATTCTGTAAAAATAAGTGGCGATTTAGTTATCAAATACACACCCAAAACGTTCATTAAAAAAGTAGAAAATAATGGACATTCTATTCAGTTTGATTTCGAAGCTGGAGATTCTATTGTTTATCAAAATGAAACTTATTATTTAAAGCAGATACACTTCCATGAGCCTTCGGAGCATAAAATAAATGGTTTAATTTACCCCATTGAAATGCACTTGGTGCACCTTAGTAAATCTGGTAAAATAACAGTACTTGGTCTTTTAGGAGAAGAAGGAGATGAAAGCCAGTTGTTTGAATTTCTAGAAAGCTTTCTACCTCTAGAAAACGGTACCGAAAAAGAAATACACCAAAATATTGATTTATCTGATTTGTTATTGCAAGACAAGCATTACTATACTTATGGGGGCTCTCTTACTACACCTCCATGTACCGAAGGCGTTAATTGGGTGGTTTTTAAAGAACCTTTTGTTTTATCGGTCGAGGAAGTTATCAAACTTAGAAATAATATGCCATTAAATAACTACCGCAACGAGCAACCCATAAATAATAGAAAAGTCAATTTTAATTACTAGAATAAAACTATTTCTTATCATTTCTTTCAATGAATTCGCATATTTTAGAAAGGATTTTAACAATTAAAAATGAGGCAAAATTGTACCGGTTCAAAAAGTTTATATCTAAGTTTATTTCTTAGTGTTTTTTCCTATTTCCCAATCTTTAGTCAGGATTTTGACTTAATAAAAGCACAATTTGATGATTACTTTATTAGCACTTTTGATGACGACAATAGAATAGAATTACTTATAAACACTATACAAAACGATAGTACATGGGAAACCGTAGATTATGCATCACAGCGCCCTAACGGTTGGCCTACAACAGATCATCTTTATAATATTAGGGAAATGTGTATTGGATATTGCAATCCTAAGTCAAAGTATTATAAAAATAAGACTGTTTTAAAAAAGAGTCTAAAGGCATTAGAACATTGGATAGATACAGATTATACAAATCCTAATTGGTACCCTCAGGAAATTAGAGTACCAAAACTCATTTTGACTTGTTATATTCTTTTAGGTGAAGATTTGCCCGAAACTTTAATTACGAGCCTACAAGAGAATATTTTAAAACGCACCAAAATAAGTCGCCACGGACAAAATAAAGTGTGGCTTTCTGGAGTTGCATTTATGAAAGGTTATGTTTTAAAAGATGAATTGCTCATGGAAAAGGCAGCCTCATCGCTTTGGGAGGAATTAAAATTAACTAATGAAGAAGGTTTACAAAGAGATTGGAGCTTCCATCAACATGGGCCTCAAATACAAATGGGCACCTATGGTATTGCCTATCTTGAAACATTTGTAAAATGGTTACTTATTTTAAGAAACACAAAATACAGACCAAAAGAGTTACAACTATCCTTACTGAGAAATTTTTTAATATACGGTCTTAGTAAACCATTATGGAAAGACGATTATGACATAAGTTCGTGCGGCAGAATAATTCCGAAGGAAATGACGAAGAAAAGGGCTGAAAGTGTTATCAATTCAATTTATCACATGTCTAAAGCCGACTCTAAATTTAAAAGGGAATATAAAAAGTTACGCAATGCAAACAAAACGATTGGGCATACGGCGTTTTGGCGATCGGAATTTAGCATACACCGAAGAAAAAATTGGATGGCAACGCTTAAAATGTCTTCAACCAGAATGTTAGGAACAGAAGGTGCAGATTTTCAGAATGCATTAGGATTGCATCAAGGTGACGGCACGTTGCTGTTATATCATGATGGAAAAGAATATGAAGATATTGTACCGTTTTGGAATTGGCATAGACTACCGGGAACAACGTGCGACCAAGGACTAAAAAGTTTGTTGCCGTTACCCCGACGTCAAAATTATGGAGGCACAAATTTTTCAGGAGTATTGGGTACAAAAGCGCAAGGTGTTTCCGCAATGATATATAAGCGTGATAGTTTAAAAGCAAATAAAACGTATTTCTTCCTAAAGGATAAAGTTATTTGTTTGGGTGCGGGAATTTCTGGTAAGTCTAATGAGGATGTTTACACTTCGATACAGCAAAGCCACTTAATAGGAAATGTGTTCTCTAACGAGACACTTTTGAATGAGGGAGCGTTTAATTTAAATACTAATATTACAATTTGGCATGATAATTTTGGTTATCAAATTATGGGTGATGCTATTTGCAAATTTGGAAGGGTTGAAGGTAATTGGAAATATGCACACCCATCTAGAGGAGACGCTCCTGAAACAGGACATACCTTCAATTTATATGTAAATCATGGTCAATCTCCCAAAGGGCAGCAATACAGTTATAGCATTTATCCTGATGTGAGTAGGTCCTCTTTTGCAAAAAAAATAAAGTCAAACACCTGTAAAATTCTTGCGAATACGGATGGATATCAAGCCATTGAAGATAAAAAAACATTGATGGCAGTATTTTACAAATCATCTAGTATTAAAACAAAACGTTTTGGCAATATTTCAGCAGATAAAAGTTGTATTCTAATTGTTGAAAAAGACAGGTTATTTGTATCTGATCCAACCCATGAACACCAATCCATAAAAGTTACTTTAGGGAATAGAACATTTATTGCGAAACTTCCTCAAGGTGATTATCGTGGCAATAAAGTGGTTGTTAGTTTGTAATTGAATTACAGGATAACTTTTGAGCAAAAAAAATACCAATTTTAAATTGGCATTTTTTTTAATTTGAGGTCTAAAGTGTAGGCTCCCATCCATCTTCATAATCGCGCTTCCATAACATATCAGCTCCTTTATTATTTAAAACTTTACCAGTTTCAGTATCTATATTTAAACTTTCCTGAAGGTCTTGCGCAATATTTGCTAAATGACACAATTGCGTAGAAACTGCTGCATCTGCTATTGGAGAATTTAAAGTTTCATTTTTGACGATAGCATCAATAAAGTTTTGCATGTGCTTTACAGTTAAACCATCAAATCCTACTCTATCAGAAGTTTTATTTGCTTTTGTTTCTTTCTTTTCGTTTTCAAATTGTTTAGCAATTTCATTCCCTTTAATATCATACTGAATATACTTAGCACGATCTAAATATATACTTCCTTCTGTACCAAAAATAACAGAGCCTCTTCCTCCTAGAGATTTGAAAGCATTGCAACTTCTACCATCCCAGGTCAATAATTTACCACCTTCAAATTCGTAGTTTACCATTTGCGTATCAAACCACTCCCAATCATCTTTAAAATGCAATCTTCCACCAGTAGAAACTACTCGTTTTGGGTATTTAACACCCAGAGCCCAACGACATATATCTATTTCGTGTGTACCGTTATTATGTACTTCTCCCGTTCCCCAAGTTCTAAACCAATGCCAGTTATACGGGTGTACATTATCTCGATAATTTTCTCTTGGAGCTGGTCCTTGCCATAAATCCCAATCCAACCAATTGGGAACTCCTACTTCTTTTCCAAAACCAATAGATTTTCTCGAAGCAGCATACACCGCTTTTGCGGCATATACCTCTCCAATAATACCATTTTTAATATCATTAACTGCCAAAGCTGATGTACGGGAAGATCTTTGTTGATTACCCATTTGACACACTTTGTTATACTTGTTCTGAACTTTCACAAGTAGTTCGTTTTCATGTGGATTATGGCTGCATGGTTTCTCTACATAAACATGCTTTCCTGCTTGCATGCCCATAATTGCCATTGGTGCATGCCAGTGCTCGGGTGTTGCAACAACAATTGCATCAATAGACTTATCTTCTAATAATTTTCTAAAATCCTTTTCTTTTTTAGGAGAAGTATTTAATTCCTTTTTGCAGAAGGCTTCAAATTTATCCAATCTATTTTGGTCTACTTCACAAATTGCAGCAATATGCCCTTGTTTAGAAATCCCAATTGCCTTTGCTAAACCATGTGCTCTTCCACCACATCCAAGTATAGCAAAATTCACGCGATCGTTTGCTCCTAAAATTTTGGCATAGGCACTAGAACTACTTAATAAAGTAACTCCTGCAGCGCCCATTGCGGTGTTTTTTATAAATTTTCTTCTAGTTGTCATTGGTATATATTTTTAGTTTAGTTCTTTAATTTTAATGTTTTTAAAATGCACCTCATCACCATGGTCTTGAAGCAGTATTAAACCTTCTTCCGCTTCACCAAAATTTGGCCAGTTTTTGTACTTGCTGTAAGCTACTAATGCGCGCCACATTTGGGTGTTTCTTTCGTATTTCACAACTGCCGAACCATTTAAATAATGTGATACATGATTACCATCTACAATTATTCTCGCGCGATTCCAACTGTATTTGTTCACATATTTTTTTGTGTAAAGTGACGGGATATACTCTCGTGCGTTAGCAGTTATTAAATCATAAAGTGATCCAAGTGTTCTATTACCGTTTGTGCCTTTTTTAGCATCCGGATGAAATTTATCATCCAAAATTTGAAATTCGCAACCTATTGCGGAGCCTTTACCTTTATTTAGTTCTGTATCTACAAAATATTTAATTCCACTATTAGCAGCTTTTGTAAGTTTAAAATCTACTTCTAAGACAAAATTTGAAAATGGTTCTGTTGTTACGATGTCGCCTCCATGTTCAGATTCACCACCACCTGATGCATGTACCGTCAAAATGCCATCGTTCATACTCCAGCCTTTGTCTGGAAAATCATCACGTTTTGCACCGCGCCAACCTTTGGTTGTTTTTCCATCCCATAATAGCTTCCAACCATTTTCTCTTTCTTCTTCCGTCAATTCATTTTTTAGGTAACTTATTACAGGTGCTGTGGTTTTAAAAGTATAATCTTCAGGTATCTCAGTAAGCCTAATGTTCCTCCATTTAGTTTCTTTGCCTACTTTATCCGCCCCAGCGGCATGCACTTGTAAGGATATGAATCCTGTTTCCACCTTTTCTTCTACCAAATTAGTGATGTTAACACCGTTAATCCAGGTAGCTATTCGGTGTCCACAGGCTATTACTTTTACTTTGTTCCATTTTGTGTGATCCCAAGCTGATTTTACTTCTGGATTATACTCCGTAGTATATCTCCACAAATATCTACTTTGGTCGTATATACCGCCGCTCCAACCTCTCGGGGAAGTTTCAGCTTCTATTTGAGGGCCATAAACAGAGTTCTTACCTTTAGAAGGATCGTGATGACTTCTAATTTGAACACCACCATTTAAACCATCATCTATTATGGTTTCATACTCTAGTATAAAGTTGGTGTATTCCTTTTTGGTGGATAAATAAGTGCTTGGTGAGCCTTTTGTAGTAATACCAATGATAGTATTGTCTTCTACCTTAAACTCTGCAAAACCATTAAGTGCTTTCCAACCTTTTAAATTTTTGCCATTAAATAGTTTAATTGTTTTTTCTTGAGCATTTAGGTTAACTGTAAATGCCAAAAACATGATTATGTAGGCTAAACGCCTTGTAATAATTATTTTCATCTTAGATATTTAGTTCGAGTTTCTCAAATATATGTAATACTAAACCTTTTTTTCTATTTTAACGTGTTTTAATGGTTGTTTTAATGGTTAAAAGTTAAAGCTTTAAATTAGAAAATTAGTGTAATTTCGCTTTATGATATCCAATGAAGAAAAGAATACGGTTTTAAAAAAATTGCTCAATAGTAATACGTTTTCAAAATCTACAACCAGCAATAATTTATTAAAATATTTGGTAGCATCTTCTCAATCCGAAAAAACTATAAATACTACGGATATTGCTTTAGAACTTTTTGGATCTCATTATGAACCTGAAAAAAGTGAGGCCACTGTTAGGGTAAATATGTATTATCTTAGAAAAAAGCTTGATAAATATTTTAAAGGAGAGGGATTACATGACAATATCCATATTGAAATAAAACGAGGGCAATATGGAGTTGAATTTAAAAGAATAAACAGGCATATTTCCTCAAAAGTAAAAAAAATAATGTTGCTCACTTCTATTGTACCAATGGCGATTTTGGCGTATTTTATATACAATAGACTGAATCCTATTAACCCTGTTTGGGATGCTAATTTTAAGAACGAAAAAGAGACCACACTTTACCTTTATGATATTTTCGGATACTATGGACCTACTCTATTTAATAAAATTGGTTGGCATCGTGATTATGAAATTAATTCGCCATCTCAGTTTTACAAGAAGATTGAAAACAGACCGGACTTAATAAAGGATTATGCCCCAGGAAGAAATCTATATGTAAACTTTTTAAGCTCATATTCAGTAAATAATTTATCTAGGTATTTTGCTGAACATGATAGTGAATTTAGTATTGAGAAGTTTCACAACTTATCGCCCTTAAAATTAAAGTCCCAAAACTCTATTTATTTAGGGCCGTTTAGATATGAAAATGCCTTTATTGATTTTTTTAACTTAAAATCTAAGCGTTTTAAATTAATACCAAAACAACGAAATGAGACATCTAAAAATATAGCATTTTTGAACAATGAAGATATATCCTACAATGAAGACAGAAACATTGCTTACAAAAATTTTGAAAAAAATATTGACACAGTTATAAGACTAAATTCTGATGGGCACAGTTTTGAGCATGTTCTAGTAGCAAAACTAAATGGTGATAATGACACGAAAAATATGTTGTTTTTATCGAATCATGGTTTTGGCGCTACTGCTGCTGTGGATTATTTTACCAACACAGATTCCATTGCTAAGTTCAATGCAAATTATCTTAAAGATGCAGAGGAATTCATAGCATTATTTTATGTGAGTGGAAAAGAACGTGCTGCTATGAAAATAGAGCAGGTTTATTTTGATGATAATAAATAATTAGCCCAAATAGCCCAAATAGTCTAAAACATTCTTCTCAATACGTTCTTGAATATTACTTACATCTGCTTTTTCAAAGGTCTCGCCAGTAATATTTTCATAAAGTTCGATGTAACGTTCGGAAACAGTTTCGATATATTCGTCGCTCATGAATGGTACAGTCTGTCCTTCTAAACCTTGAAAATTATTGACGATTAACCATTGGCGCACAAATTCTTTAGATAACTGTTTTTGTGGCTCACCCTTTTCTTGACGCTCTTCATAACCTTCAGCATAGAAATAACGCGAGGAATCTGGTGTGTGAATTTCGTCAATTAATACTATTTGTCCATCCTTAGTTTTTCCAAATTCATATTTGGTGTCTACTAAAATCAGCCCTCTTGAAGCTGCAATTTCAGAACCTCTTTGAAATAACTTTCGTGTATAATCTTCTAGAATTGTATAGTCTTCTTCTGAAACAATACCACGTTTTAAAATATCTTCTCTGGAAATATCTTCATCATGATCGCCCATTTCGGCTTTTGTTGCAGGTGTGATTATTGGCTCTGGAAAGGCGTCGTTCTCTTTCATACCTTCGGGCATTGGCATACCACATAACATGCGTTTTCCCGCTTTATATTCCCGCGCAGCATGACCGCTCATATAGCCACGTATTACCATTTCAACTTTAAATGGCTCGCATAAATGACCTACGGCCACATTTGGATCTGGTGTTGCGGTTAACCAATTAGGTACTAAATCTTCTGTAGCAGCCATCATTTTGGTAGCTATTTGATTTAAGATTTGTCCTTTATATGGAATGCCTTTTTGCATAACGACATCAAACGCTGATAGCCTATCGGTAGCAATCATCACCAATTGCTCATCGTTTATATTGTAAACCTCTCTCACTTTTCCCTTGTAGACATTTTTCTGTCCTGGGAAATTGAAATTTGTATCTATTATTGTGTTGCTCATTTGTTAAAGCTTTTAGCCATTAAATTATAGCCCTTAGCATTTCCTAATTATTGTTCAAATTTTATTTACCTTACCGAACCCCTAGCCCCGATTGATGCGGCATCCTTTTTTGAGACTACCGAGACCAAAATATATTTTGGTTGAACGTATCGAAACAAATCTTCAAAAAAGATATAGCGGAAAGCGGGAAATAGCTTCTAAAAAAAATTAGTCTCTGTTTTCAATGCTTTTATATGCGGCTATTACCTTCTTAACTAATTTATGACGAATTACATCTTTATCATCTAAAAATACAATACCAACGCCTTCTACATTCTTAAGAATTAGCAATGCCTCTTTAAGTCCTGAAATAGTGCGACGGGGTAAATCGATCTGACCGGGATCTCCAGTAAGAAGAAATTTTGCGTTTTTACCCATACGTGTTAAAAACATCTTCATTTGCGCATGGGTTGTATTTTGTGCTTCATCTAGAATTACAAAAGCATTATCCAGTGTTCGACCGCGCATAAACGCTAAAGGAGCGATCTGTATAGTTCCATTTTCAATGTAGCTTGCCAGTTTTTCCGGTGCTATCATATCACGTAAACCGTCATATAACGGCTGCATGTAAGGATCTAGTTTTTCCTGTAAATCTCCTGGCAAAAATCCGAGATTCTCCCCTGCTTCAACTGCGGGCCTTGTTAAAATAATACGTTTTACTTCTTTATTTTTAAGAGCTCTTACCGCAAGGGCAACGCCAGTGTAGGTTTTACCAGTTCCCGCAGGACCTATTGCAAAAACCATATCATTTTTTTTAACGCTCTCCACAAGCTTCCGCTGGTTTACCGTTTGTGCTTTAATAATTTTACCACCAACACCGTGCACTATAGCTTCGCCACTGTCTTTCGAAGTGGTATAGTCATCGCTACTTTGGCTTGTTAAAACACGTTCTATGACATTTTCATCAAGCTTGTTGTATTTAGCAAAGTGCTTCAACAGCATGGTAATGCGTCTATCAAATTCTTCTAGCAATTCTTCATCACCAAAAGCTTTAATTTTATTACCGCGGGCTACAATTTTTAATTTTGGAAAGTACGTTTTTAGAAGTTCTATATTGGCATTTTGAGCCCCGAAGAATTCTTTCGGGGTTATTTCTTCAAGTTCTAAAATAATTTCGTTCAAAAGCGTTTATTTAATATAGTTTGGGTTTTAATATTAGCGCATTATGTGTGCAATAAGATGAAATGATTTATTAGTTTTGTTACACAGATACTGCGACGACCAAAAATACATAATTTTGGACGAGCTGCCCTTAAAAACATATCAACAATTTGCCCATGGCAATCATTACGCTAACAACCGATTTTGGTGAGAAAGATCACTTTACTGGCGCGACAAAAGGCGCTATTTATAGTGAACTTCCTAATGTTAACATTGTTGATATCTCGCATAAAGTTTCGCCCTTTAATATTCCCGAGGCCGCTTATGTTATTCAGAATGCCTACAGCAGTTTTCCAAAGGGTACCATTCATATTATTGGTATTGATTCCGAGTTGAATGAGGAGAACCAACATATTGCGATGAAATTGGACGATCATTATTTTATTTGTGCCAATAATGGGATAATGAGTATGATTTGCTCCGAAATTGCGCCTGAAAAAATGGTGGAAATCAACATTCATGATAAAATACAAACCAGTTTTCCGGTATTGGATGTGTTTGTAAAAGTGGCTTGTCACATTGCGCGCGGTGGAACACTAGAAGTTATTGGGAAACCAATTAATACCATAAAACCCATCAATAATTTAAAGCCTTATGTAAACGAGGATAAAACTAAAATTATAGGCAGTGTGATTTATATTGATAACTACGGTAATGTGGTGACTAATGTGCGTAAAAAGTTTTTTGAGACGATTCAAAAAGGTAGAAAATTTGAAATTACGGCTCGTCAATATAAATTTAAGACCATTTATAAAAAGTATAGCGACTTTGTAAATTTTGATATTCCTAAAGAAAAGCGGCAAGATGAAGGGAAAGGACTAGTGGTCTTTAATTCTGGTGGGTTTTTAGAAATTGCTATGTATAAAAGCGATTCTAAAAAACATGGTAGCGCAGCAACATTAATGGGTTTAGAAGTTCGTGACACTATTGGTATTGATTTTATAACGGTGCCTGTAGTGCCACAAAAGGAAGACATCTTCTAAGAATACCTTATGCTGGTACGAATTGTAAAAATGAGTTTTAACGAAGATGCTATTGAAAATTTCCTAACTATTTTTGAGACGAACAAAAAGTATATTAGAAGCTTTGAAGGTTGTGAGTTTTTAGAACTGTATCGTGATAAAAACAATCCGAATATCTTTTTTACTTATAGCTATTGGAACTCTGAAACGGATTTGGAGAACTATAGAAATTCTGAACTTTTCATGCGTGTTTGGGCCGAAACAAAAGCATTTTTTAATGCAAAACCAGAGGCTTGGAGCGTTGACAAATTGGAAAGTTTAAAATGATGATGCCATTGTAACACAAATTATTAGTTTTGTTGAGTAAATCAAAACACTTAATGTTAGCACTACTTAAAAAAGAAATAAACACATTTTTTGCCTCACCCATAGGATATTTGGTAATTGGGATATTCTTAATAATGAATGGCTTATTTCTTTGGGTATTTAACGGTGATTTCAATATTCTAGATTACGGGTTTGCAGATGTATCGGCTTTCTTTCTATTAGCTCCTTGGATTCTATTGTTCTTAATACCTGCAGTAACGATGCGCAGCTTTTCAGATGAGAAAAAACAAGGCACGCTGGAATTATTGTTAACAAAACCTATATCACACCTTAAAATTGTTTTAGGCAAATATTTTGGTGCTTTAGTTCTTATCACAATTGCTTTGTTGCCCACAATGCTTTATACGTATACTGTTTATCAATTAGGCAACCCTTCAGGGAATGTAGATTTAGGGAGCGTATTCGGTTCTTATTTTGGATTAGTTTTATTAGCGGCTTCTTATACAGCAATAGGGGTATTTAGTTCTACCTTGTCAAATAATCAAATTGTTGCTTTTATAATTTCGGTTTTTTTATGCTTTGTGTTTTATATTGGTTTTGAAGGTATTACAGAGATTACTTCAAGTATAATTATAGAACAATTTGGCATCAATTATCACTATAAAAGTATGAGCCGTGGCGTAATTGACACGAGGGATATTATTTATTTTTTAAGCATTATTGTTTTGTTTATTAGTCTAACAAAATGCAATTTAAATCAAAACGATTAATGATTTTTACACCAAAGTTCATAATTGTAATTGTTATCACATTTGTGATTACTTGGGTGTTTGCTAATACCATTGATAAACGTAAATGGGTTAGTTTTTTGATAAGCTTGGTGGCTACACCGATACTCTATTTTTATGTGTTGTATCCGTTAATAAATATTTTTTTTAGTTTTCATCATCAGAAATATTTTGATGCTGAAGCTTGGTCTGATAAGCCTGCATTGCGCTATGAAATGAGTGATAATATTATAGATAAAGATTTATTTATTGGAAAATCAAAAGAAAACGTAGAAACAATTTTGGGTGTCAGTGAATGGTATAGTTGGGACGATTCCTTAAAGGCCAATTCTCCAGAAATGTGGAATTACAATTTAGGTTTTAAACCAGGAGCATTCAATATGACGCAAGAATGTTTAGAAATAGTATTTAAAAATAACAAGGCTGTATCTATTAAGCAGTATCAAATGGAAAAAGAGTTTGATTAAATCTTTAAAACAAATAGGACTCCTTTTAGTTGGCTTAGTAGCTATCAATATTGCTAGTAATTATGTCTATAAACGTTTTGACCTTACTAAAGATCAACGTTACACCTTAAGCGATACTGCAAAAACTATTGCTGAAAAAGCCGAATCTCCTCTCATTATTGACGTGTTTTTAAAAGGTGAAGATTTCCCATCAGAATTTAGGCGTTTGCAAACTGAGACACGCCAACTACTTGAAGAGTTTTCTAATAAAAATAAGAATATCGTTTTTGAGTTTATAAATCCACTTGAAAATGAAGCTTCACGCGAGCAAACCATTCAAGTAATGACACAACGTGGTTTAACACCTATGCAATTGGAGGTTAAAGAAAACGGAAAAGCTACCCAAGAAGTAATTTTTCCTTGGGCACTGGCTAGTTATAATGAGCAAACAGTTAGTATTCCTTTGGTGAAAACAAAAATTGGGGCTTCTCAACAGGAATTGGTTAGTAATTCGGTACAACATTTGGAATATGCATTTGCGGACGGTATAGAAAAGTTAGTGACGCCAAAACAAAAGAAAATTGCCATTTTAAAAGGTAACGGGCAGTTAGAGGACAAATACCTTGCAGACTTCCTCACCAAATTGCGTGAGTATTACTTTTTAGCACCGTTTCCGTTAGATAGTGTTGCACAAAAACCAAAAGAAGTTGCCAAAGCATTAAATACGTTTGATTTGGTGATTTCTGCGAAACCCACGAAGGCATTCTCTGAGGAAGAGAAATTTGTACTCGATCAATTTACCATGCAAGGTGGCAAAAGCCTCTGGTTGGTGGATGCCGTGGCCATGGAAAAAGACAGTTTGTACAATGATGCTGGTAAAAACTATGCAGTTAGTAGAGAGTTAGGTTTAACCGATTTCTTTTTTAATTACGGTGTTCGTATCAATCCTGTTATGGTGGCCACACCCTACTCTGCTCCTATTACATTGGCAATTGGTGGCGGTAGCAATTCTCAATTTCAGCATTTACAATGGCCTTATTCGCCTTTGGCAAATTCCGAGTCTAATCATCCAATTACCAATAATTTGAATTTGGTACGTTTTGACTTTGCCAACCCTATTGACACCCTTAAAAACAACACCAAAAAAACTGTTCTCCTTGAGACTGCTCCCATTTCTAGAGTTGAAGGTACGCCGAGAGAAATAAGTTTAGAATTGGTTACAAAACCTATCGATCCTAATGATTTTAAGACCGAAAAACAAACTCTTGCCGTATTGCTGGAAGGTGAATTTAAGTCGGCTTTCGCTAACTTGATAAAACCCTTAAGACTCGATAATACGAAGGATAAAAGTATAGCCACCAAAATGATTGTCATTGCCGATGGCGATGTCATTAAAAATGATGTGGTACGCAACCGTCCGCAAGAATTAGGGTTTGATAGGTGGACGGGAAAACTCTACGGTAACAAGGAATTTTTGCTCAATGCGGTGAATTATCTTTTGGATGATAACGGACTTATAAACATTCGTAGCAAAGAAATTGAAGTGGCCTTCTTAAATCAGGAAAAAATTGCCAAAGAAAAAACCTTTTGGCAACTCTTAAATGTAGGATTACCAATAGTTTTACTTGCCATTTTTGGTTTTGCTTTTAATTACTTTAGAAAGCGAAAATATGCTAGATAGCTGTTAATAAGTTTGTTTCGATAAAACGCTACTTTGAGATATATTTGTAGGTATCTATTATTAAAATGAAACACCTTTTAGGGAGTTTAAATTGAAATAAAATCTGATGTCACTTCGAGTGATTTTTATTTTTTTAAAAATCGTATCGAGAAGTTAAGGAAACGTAAACATTCTTGTTCTCGATACAAATTTTGCTCATTACAATCGCAAAATCCACTCGAACTGACAACTGAAAATAGTTTTACAATATAGCATACAATAGACTAAATAAATTAAATACTAACGAATGAAATTTATAGTATCAAGTACTTATTTGTTAAAACAATTACAAGTTTTAGGTGGTGTGATTAACAGTTCTAATACCTTGCCTATTTTAGATAATTTCCTGTTTGAATTGGATAACACAAAACTGACGGTTTCAGCGAGCGATTTGGAGACAACGATGTCCTCTACCCTTGATGTAGAAAGTGATAGCGAAGGCAGTGTAGCAATTCCAGCGCGATTATTACTTGATACCTTAAAGACATTTCCAGAACAACCTTTAACCTTTGTTGTTGAAGATAACAACACGGTTGAAATTAGCTCTAACCATGGTAAATACGCTTTGGCCTATGCAAGTGGAGCAGAATTTCCAAAAGCAGTGGCTTTGGAAGACCCAAGTAAAACCGTTATTCTTGGAGATATTTTAGCAAACGCTATTAGTAAAACTATTTTTGCGGCAGGAAATGACGATTTACGCCCCGTAATGAGCGGTGTATTTTTTCAATTTTCTACGGAAGGGTTGACGTTTGTAGCTACAGATGCGCACAAGTTGGTGAAATACACCAGAGAAGATGTAAATGCGAGTCAAGTAGCGGAGTTTATTATGCCTAAAAAGCCTTTGAATTTGTTGAAAGGTATTTTGGCAGGAAGTGAAGATGAAGTTACAATTGAATACAACGACTCTAACGCCAAATTTACTTTTGAAAACTCAGAGTTGATTTGTCGTTTGATTGATGGGAAATATCCTAATTACGAAGCGGTAATACCAAAAGAGAATCCTAATAAATTAGCGATTGATCGCACACAGTTTTTAAACTCTGTGCGTCGTGTTAGTATTTTCTCAAACAAAACGACACACCAAATTAGATTGAAAATTGCTGGAGCGGAATTAAATATTTCTGCGGAAGATGTAGATTACAGCAACAAAGCCGAAGAACGTTTAACCTGCGATTACCAAGGCGACGATATGCAAATTGGCTTTAACTCACGTTTCTTAACAGAGATGTTGAATAATTTAAGCTCCGACGATGTAAGTTTAGAAATGAGTATGCCAAATCGTGCAGGTATTTTAACACCAGTAGATGGATTGGATGATGGAGAGCAAATTACCATGTTGGTAATGCCTGTGATGTTGAATAGCTAGTCATAAACAACAAAAAGACCTGTCATGCTGAACTCGATTCAGCATCTCAGCATCTAGATATAGTGAAGAAGCAGTAATCTATTTTAGGGTTGCTGCTTTTTGTTTAAATAGGTTTATTATTAATGGAAATAAGATAAAGATTTTGAAAAATGGCAAAACTCAGTTTTAGTGAAAAAAAATTAATAGAAATAGTATTTAGCATGGAGCAAGGATATGTACTTGATTTTACTAATAGAGAATTTAATGAGTTTATGAAAGATGTTGTTGAATACGAGATTTACGAAAAATATCCTGGTTTATCAAAAGCAAAAATGTTAAGGGCATTTATTCATGACGAATCTGAAGCATACGTTGGGAAAGCAATTGTTCTATTGATTAATTACATGAATGACAATAACTTAACAAAAGACAATATTAAAAGTCAGTCTAATAAATTATATGAAATAGGTAGAAAACTGTTAGGTAAAGATGTTAAACCAAAAAAGGTCGCTATAAATTCGTCCTCAGAAAGCGTTAATTTTGAATCTCTAAAAAATTTGCTTATTGAAATAGAAAGTTTACCAACTTCACAGGCAAAGGGTTTTGGTTTTGAGAAGTATTTAAATAAATTATTTCAAGCCTTTAACCTAAAGCCTAATGCATCATATCGTACAGAACATGATCAAATAGATGGTAGCTTTGTTTTCGACGGAAATACAATCTTAGTTGAAGCAAAATATAAATCAAAAGAAATCATTAAAGATGACTTAATTCTTTTTGAGAATAAGATAAAAGCAAAGTCACATTTTTCGAAGGGTTTATTTATAACATATTCAAAAATATCGCAAAAAGCTCTGGAATACTTTACAGATAGTGGCTCAAGAATAGTAGTTTTGACAGTCGAAGAAATATTTTTACTCTGTCAAAATAAAATTTCTTTAGATAAAGTCATTCAGTCCAAATATAGACTACTAGACGAAAGAGGTTTAATATTTAAACATTTTCTGGAACTCAACTTGACTTAAATACTATATAAATACTGGTATGAAATTGTATTTAACTGTTTTTAAAACTCAATAATTAATGAATTAATAAAAGTGAAACTAATTTTGATTTCATAAATGTATTGTCAAATACTCCGCGTTAGGGATTGCAACGGCATCCTTTTTGCGAAGCTATTCCAGACGAAAAGTTAAATTAAGATAGAGATCTATACTATATGGATGAGATCCCGAAACAAGTTCGGGACGCTTCGCAAAAAGATATAGCGGAAAGCCCGACCACGCCATCAGCGTGGGAACGCCCAAATACTCTCTAAAGCGCATTATTCTACCGTAGGCACTATCACTTTATTCTTTTTATATAAAGGAATGCGATAGGAAAGTGTGTAGCCATACCCTACTCCGATTCTGGTGCTATCATAGGTTTTATGAAATCCTGGGATGTAAATATTTTGGAAGTTCTCTGGCTCAGTTTCGGAAATTAGGACTTTTAATTGTGCGTTTAAACCAAAAAATAGATTGTTAAATAATTCGGCTTTAATTCCTAAGATGAGTTCTGTCCAAATTGCGGTTAAACCCTCTATTTTGGTTGGTTCAGACACTGTGTTTTGAGGTGCCCAATATTGATTGGTACTATAAACAGCGTATTCGTTTATGGTATGGTTAAAAGTGCTAAACCCAACACGTGGGCCAAAAAATACCATATTATCCATATCTAACCAATTTTCATACAAATTGTAATCTATACCAGCTTTAAAGTAACTGCCTTTTGTTGTTGTGTTTAGAAAATCTGTGGTTACAATACGTTCTTCATTACCTAACTCTCCAGCGATATACAATTTTTTGGTGATACGATAGTCGGCTATAAGCTCTATACCAGTATAATTATCATCTAAAAAACTTCTTATAAGTTTGCCTGTATCGGCACCAACACGCAATCCGTATTTTAATTTAACAACTGTAGAGTCGTTTGCAACATTTGGGATGGTATCATTTTGAGATTGCAACGGAGCACAAACCAAAATGACTATTCCAAGGCTAATGAAATAGTTTGAAATGCGTCTCTGCTTCATTTTCTACAATTTGGTTGTCGTTTTCGGCTTGAATTCTATTTATCCATTGATCTGTATCTACACTATCATCTTGTAGTACAATCCTAACATTATTATATACGGTTTTGTAACCGCAAGCTCTGGATACATATACATCTTCTCTAATATACGTTATGGTAATTATGTCTTCATTACCTAAAAAAATATCGTCGCTTGGGTCGTCTGGCGTGTCATTATCATCAACCTCGTAATCTTGATGCAATCGATACTGCGTTTCATCAGCATCTGTGCGTAACGGTAAGACAAGCGATCCACTAGATACTACATCATAACCTTCTAAAACTTCATCATTATCAATACCTTGAATACGAAGACCGAATACATTTTTATTTTGTTCTGGATCTAGAGCATCAAAGGTTTCTATAACCACACTTGCGGTAGTTTGTGTGGTTTCAGGACATAAATCATCTCGCTCACAACTGTAAATTCCGATAAGGATACCTCCCAAGATTATTATGAAAACACTTAATTTCTTTATCATTGGTGCTACTATCTTTTTTCTAACAACACTACATTTTCTACATGAAACGTTTGTGGAAACATATCAACAGGTTGCACTTTGGTTACTTTATACATAGTGTCTAGCAATGCTAAATCTCTAGCCTGAGTAGCACTATTACAACTTACATAAACAATTTTTTGGGCTCCTAATTTTAATAATTGCCCTACTACATCTTTATGCATGCCATCCCGAGGAGGATCTGTAATTACTACGTCAGGTTGCCCATGTGTTTCTATAAACGAGTCATTAAACACTTGTTTCATATCTCCAACAAAGAATTCAACGTTATTTATGCCGTTTAATTGTGCATTTTCTTTTGCTGCCAAAATAGCGTCTGGAACCGACTCCACACCAATTACTTTTTTAGCTTTTTTTGATACGAATTGGGCAATGGTGCCGGTGCCGGTATATAAATCATAAACCAACTCACTGCCCGATAGTCCTGCAAAATCTCTGGTGATTTTATACAATTCGTAAGCCTGTTCTGAATTAGTTTGATAAAAAGACTTCGCATTAATTTTGAACTTTAGCCCTTCCATTTCTTCAAAAATATGATCTTGTCCTTTATAGCAAATAACCTCTTGATCATAAATTGTATCGTTGCCCTTGCCGTTAATCACATATAATAATGATGTAATTTCAGGAAATTCTTCAGAAATAAAATTCAACAGTAATTCACGCTTTTCAAAATCTTCTTTGAAGAACTGTACTAAAACCATCACATCTCCAGTAGTAGATGTGCGAATCATCATTGTTCTTAAAAATCCGGTTTGGTTTCGTGTGTTAAAAAATTCTAAATCATTTTCAACTGCAAACTGTTTTACCGCATTTCTTATAGCATTTGAAGGATCGCGTTGAAGATGACAGGTTTCAATATCTAAAATCTTATCCCACATTCCAGGAATATGAAATCCGAGTGCATTTTTATCGCCTAAATCTTTATCAGATCGAATTTCATCTAAAGTCAACCACCTACTGTCACTAAAAGAAAATTCCATTTTATTGCGATAGAAATATTGCTTTTTGGAACCTAGAATTGGGGTAACTTCAGGAAGCTCTACATGCCCTATTCTGGTTAGGTTATTTATGACTTCTTTTTGCTTATAATACAACTGATGCTCATAACCCATATCCTGCCATTTACAGCCTCCACAAGTACCAAAATAATCGCATTTAGGATTTACGCGTTTCTCTGAAAGTTTGTGGAAATTGGTTGCTTTTCCCTCGTAAAAGGCTTTCCGTTTTTTAAATGTTTTTACATCTACAACATCACCAGGAACAGCATTGGGCAAGAAAACTACTTTCCCGTCTGGCGCTTTAGCAACGGTTTTTCCTTTTGCACCAGCATCAATAACTTCTAGGTTTTCAAAAACAAGATGTCGCTTCTTTCTTGGCATGCTGCAAAAATAACAATAGCATGAAATAAACCGCCTGATATTTAAATTATCTTTAATAAAATTAACTAAGAAATGAACCTTTTAAGTTTTCCATCGTCTTTAATATAGCAACGCAAAAATTAATGTCAAAAACCAATTTAAATAGTGACACAAAACTTGTGATTGATTTTCAAAATGGAAATCAACAAGCACTAAACCAACTGGTGAGGCGTTGGCATAAGCCCTTTTGTGAAAAGGCATATTGGTTGGTAAAAGATGCAGATGAAGCTAAAGATATTGCCCAAGATAGTTGGAGCGTAATCATTAATAAAATTGAAGGTTTAGAAAAACCAGAAAGTTTTGCGAGTTGGTCGCTACGGATTGTTTGTAATAAATCAATCGACTGGTTAAACAAACAAAGTCGCAATAAAAAGCACCTAGAACACCTTAAACGAGAACAGTCTACCGACATTGATGAACATTATATTTTGGATGAAAAATCAATAATAAAATCAAAACTCATGGAGGCATTTAAAATATTACCGAAGCACCAGCAAGTAGTACTTCAGTTATTTTATAAAGAAGAATATTCTTTGAAAGAAATTAGTACATCGTTAAATATATCCGTTGGAACTACAAAGTCAAGATTATTCCACGGAAGAGAAAAATTAAAACAACTTTTAAAACAATATAGTCATGAAAAATAATATGGAAGATATCGACAACTTAATTAAAGAGACATTAACCCAAGAAGAAGCTAAATTTTATGATGAATTGGATGAGCAAAACATTTTCCAGATGCTATGGGGTGTTTTTAAAGGGAAAAATTCTTGGATAGCCCTAATTATGAATGCTGTTAATGTTATCATTTTTGGATTATTGATTTACTGTATCATTCAAACAATGGAGATAGAAAATACTAATGACTTATTACTGTGGGTTGGTGCGTGTATATTCTGCTTTATCACAATGAGTATGATTAAAATTTACATTTGGATGCAAATTCACAGAAATGCTTTAACTCGTGAAATTAAGCGCTTAGAAATTCAAATTTCATCGCTTTCTGGTAGATTGTCAGAATAATTTCTAAAAGCAGTTATTATTTGCTAAATTGCGTACCTATCCAGGGATGATTTCTCTCCCACGCTGCTTTTTCGCGTTCTGCGGAAGAATAAAGGTACAGAAGGAATGGTTATTTTTTAAAGTTTGTTGTAAAGACGAACATAAATTTTAAATTTTTTAAAATGGCTGTTTTAAAACAATTAACCTCAGAGCAAGCAATTGCATTAGAAAACAAGTATGGCGCTCACAACTATCATCCTCTGCCTGTTGTTTTACAACGTGGTGAAGGTGTTTATGTTTGGGATGTTGAAGGCAAAAAGTATTATGATTTCTTATCGGCGTATTCCGCTGTAAATCAAGGACATTGTCACCCAAAAATTGTTAATGCTTTAAAATCTCAAGCTGAAGTTTTAACATTGACTTCAAGGGCTTTTTACAATGACATATTGGGTAAATATGAAAAGTATGCTACAGAACTTTTTGGCTTTGATAAGCTTTTACCTATGAATACGGGAGCTGAGGCCGTAGAAACTGCACTTAAAATTGCAAGAAAGTGGGCTTATGAAGTAAAGGGTATTAATGAAAACGAAGCAGAAATTATTGTTTGCGAGAACAATTTTCATGGGAGAACCACAACAATTATTTCATTTTCAAACGACCCTGTAGCTCGCCAAAATTTTGGCCCCTTCACCAAAGGTTTCATAAAAATTGAATATGATAATTTATTGGTACTAGAAGAAGCACTTAAAAATAATCCCAATATTGCTGGATTTTTAGTAGAGCCTATTCAAGGTGAGGCTGGTGTTTATTTACCAAGCGAAGGTTACTTAGTTGCAGCTAAAGCACTTTGTGAAAAATATAATGTACTGTTTATAGCTGATGAAGTGCAAACTGGTATTGCTCGAACTGGAAGATTACTAGCAACTTGTGGTAATTGTAAATGTAAAACTAAAAATTGTGAGGGCACTCCAGACGTAAAACCTGATGTTTTAATTCTCGGAAAAGCCTTGAGTGGCGGAGCTTACCCAGTTAGTGCTGTATTAGCTAATGATTCTATTATGAGCGTGATTAGACCTGGCAACCATGGAAGCACATTTGGCGGTAACCCCATAGCTGCAGCAGTGGCTATTGCAGCTTTAGAGGTAATTCAGGATGAAAACTTAGCTGAAAACGCATACAAGCTTGGTGCACTTTTTAGAGAAGAACTTGATAAATATATAGTGAATAGTAAAATAGTAAATCTGGTTAGAGGAAAAGGACTTTTGAATGCAATTGTTATTAATGATGAGGAACAAAGCAATAAGGCTTGGGATATTTGTTTGGCTTTAAGAGATAACGGACTTCTAGCAAAACCAACCCATGGTAACATTATTAGATTTGCACCGCCGTTAGTGATGAATAAAGAGCAATTATTAGATTGTGTTTCGATTATTATTACAACCTTAAAACAATTTGAGGATTAAATTTATGGAGCAAAAATCAGCTTTTGATAGTTTTGAACTTGATGTAAATCAAAAAATTAAAGGATATCTCGGTGAGACGTCCAAATGGTCTTACTTTTTATCTATAATGGGATTTATAGGCATTGGATTTATGATTGTTTTGGGAATTTTTATGGCTTCGATAAATGCAGGATCCCCTTTAGCTTGGGGTGATGAAGATCCAGCCTTTAGATATGGCTATTCATTTGGAGTAGCGCTATTCTATATAATCATTGCTTTGGTTTACCTATTTCCTGTACTATACTTATTTAGGTTTTCAAGAAGTATGAAAAACGCATTAAAAAATGATAATAATGAAGAATTTGTTGACGCCTTTAAAAATTTGAAATCACACTACAAGTTTATCGCCATTTTTACAATAGCAATCATTGCACTTTATTTGATTATAATTTTTGGTATTGCAATTGGTGCTGGTTCAGGTATGTTTTAATATATATGTAATTAATAATATTTTAAGTAAACTAATAACATTATATTGTAAAAGCGCAACCTATTTTAGGTTGCGCCATTATTTATCACTAGCCATAGGATAAATATTTATGCTACTTGCTTTTTAACGGCAAGAGAATAAATTACTAATCCAAAACCTATTTTATTTATAGCATCTGCTATGTTGTAAGCTACATCAACACTTCCTGTTCCTAATATACTAGTATACCAACCATCAGTTCCTAACATGTATCCAATTGGGTATATGGCCCAACCTACTAATACAAACCAACATAATATTTTATGAGCTTGTAAAACATCACCACCTGCGGCAATAGCCAATTTTTTAGCACTACCAAACCATATTTCGTATACTATTATAAAATAAGCTATACCAGATACCGCACCCCAGAGAGCAGCTTGATCTTGATATACTGCTTCTCCAAAATAGCCTGTAACAAGCATAATAACTGACCACAAAATCATTCGCCACATTAACGATTGTTTGGCACCAGCAACTTTTAAAATTAGGTAAAACTCCACACACATTAGAGGTACAGTCAATACCCAATCTACATATCTGAAGAATGTAGGCGACTCAGCATTTACAGCCCAATAGTCTCTCATGTAAAAATAATGAACTGCCGCTATGAAAGTAATAATACCAGATACTAAAACGGACGTTCTCCATTTTCGATCAAACTGACTTAGGGATAAAAAGAAAAAAGCGGATGCAGCCATCATAGCCATACAACCTACAAAAAAGGTAAATCCAACATAATCTGAAGGATCCATTTTACCAGTTACATCCATTAAAACTAAAAATGATTTCATAACAATTATTTTAAATTAATTAATTTTGTTTAAACAAAAGTACAAAAGGTTAAACAATAATTCACATAGAAATTAACATTTTAACAATTTATTTAGTTTAAAATTATAATTTTATAAAAAGTCATGTATAGTATTAGGAATTTATCAATAGTGTTGAGTTTTGTAGGATTATGGCTTACATCCTTAGTCTCAAAGGACCTTGAGATAATTCTAGGGTTTTTATTAATATTCTCTTTTGGTATTTGTCATGGAAGTAATGATATTTTACTAATAAATAGGCTGGCAGATTCAAATACTTATAGTTTCTCCCTAAAAGTTCTTGTAATCTATATCTGTATTGTTTTAACTGCACTTTTGGTTTTCTATTTCCTTCCATCCATTGCTTTAATCTTATTTATAATCTTTAGCGGATTTCATTTTGGAGAACAACACTGGGAGGGCATAAGCCTTACTGCCAATAAGATATTTAACAACGCTTACTATATTATTTATGGCACTTTAGTGTTATTCACTCTTTTGATTTATAATAGTGAAGAGACTAAGGAAGTAGTATATGCCATTACAAGTCATGAAGTATCAAATTCACTATTGTATAGCGTATTCTGGATTCTATTAACATGCTACTTGCTGAGTTGCTTTTGGATTATCTTAAGTAATAATTCCATGAAAAGCGTTTTTTTAACCGAAACATTTTACTTGGTAATTTTTGCTGTTATTTTTAAAGTAACTACGCTAATATGGGGTTTTGCTATATATTTTATTTTTTGGCACAGTATACCTTCACTTTTTGAGCAAGTGAAATTTCTTTATGGAAAATTCAATTATCAAAATTTTCTTAAATATTTAAAAAACGCTATACTATATTGGATCATAGCTTTAATAGGGTTAGCAATACTGTATTATTTTTTTAAAAATCAAACGATTTTTTATGGTATCCTTTTTTCTTTTATTGCGGCAGTAACTTTTCCACATACAATAGTTATGAACTCAATGTTTAAGAATAAAAAAAGCACAACTTTATAAGTTGTGCTTTCATTCTATAAAAGTATTCTGTTACTTTACTTCTTCAAAGTCTACATCCTCAACATTATCACCTTCAGATTGTGCTTGCTCTCCAGCTCCTGCATCAGGTCCTGGTTGTGCACCTCCTGCTTGTTGTGCTTCGGCTTGTGCTTTGTACATTTCTTCAGAAGCAACTTTCCAAACTTCATTAATTTTCTCTAAAGCTGGCTCAATTTGTGCCAAATCTTTAGTTTCATAAGCTTTTTTCAACTCTTCTAAAGCTTCTTCGATTGGTTTTTTCTTATCATCAGATAATTTATCACCGAACTCTTCCAATTGCTTTTCCGTTTGGAAAATCATAGAATCCGCTTCGTTCAATTTTTGAGCAGTTTCAGCTGCAGCTTTATCCGCCTCAGCATTAGCTTCAGCATCAGCTTTCATTTTTTGGATTTCTTCTTCAGTTAATCCAGAAGATGCTTCAATTCTAATATCTTGCTTCTTACCTGTCGCTTTATCTTCCGCAGAAACTTTAATGATACCATTTGCATCAATATCAAACGTTACCTCAATTTGCGGCGTACCACGTCTTGCTGGTGGAATACCGTCTAAGTGAAAACGCCCAATAGTTTTGTTATCCGCAGCCATTGCTCTTTCACCTTGTAATACATGAATCTCTACAGAGGGCTGATTGTCAGCAGCAGTTGAAAATACTTGTGATTTCTTAGTAGGAATGGTTGTGTTTGCTTCGATTAACTTAGTAAATACATTACCCATAGTTTCAATACCAAGTGATAAAGGTGTTACATCTAAAAGTAATACATCCTTAACATCACCAGTTAATACACCTCCTTGGATACCAGCACCTAGAGAAACAACTTCGTCAGGGTTTACACCTTTGCTAGGAGCTTTTCCGAAGAATTTCTCCACAGCGGCTTGTACCGCAGGAATACGTGTAGAACCACCTACTAAAATTACTTCATCAATATCACTTTTGCTTAATCCAGCAGCTTTAAGCGCAGACTCACATGGCTCAATAGTACGTTTTACCAAATCGTCGATTAATTGCTCAAATTTAGAACGTGTTAATGTACGCACTAAGTGCTTTGGTCCACTAGCTGTAGCTGTGATGTAAGGTAAGTTAATTTCTGTTTGAGAAGACGATGATAATTCAATCTTGGCCTTTTCAGCAGCTTCTTTCAAACGCTGTAAAGACATTGGGTCTTCTCTCAAATCCATAGATTCTTCAGCCTTAAACTCATCTGCCAACCAGTTAATGATTTTCTCATCAACATCATCACCACCTAAATGAGTATCACCATCAGTAGATAATACTTCAAATACACCGTCACCTAATTCTAAAATGGAAACGTCATGTGTACCACCACCAAAATCAAAAACAACTATTTTTTGGTCTGTTCCCTTTTTATCTAAACCATAAGCCAATGCCGCAGCAGTAGGCTCATTAATTATTCTTTCAACTTTTAAACCAGCAATTTCACCAGCTTCTTTGGTAGCCTGTCTTTGCGAATCATTAAAATAAGCAGGAACCGTAATTACAGCTCTACTTACATCTTGTCCCAAGTAATCCTCAGCGGTTTTCTTCATTTTTTGAAGAATCATAGCTGACAATTCTTGTGGTGTATATAAACGACCGTCAATATCAACTCTAGGTGTGTCGTTGTCACCTTTTACCACTTTATATGGTACGCGTTCTGCTTCCTTAGTGGATTCAGAATATTTATTACCCATAAAACGTTTAATAGAATAAACTGTTTTAGTAGGATTAGTTACAGCTTGTCGTTTTGCAGGATCTCCAACTTTAATCTCTCCTCCTTCTACAAATGCAATTACAGATGGTGTAGTACGTTTACCTTCAGCGTTTGGGATAACAACAGGATCGTTACCTTCCATTACCGAAACGCAAGAGTTGGTTGTTCCCAAATCGATTCCAATAATTTTACTCATAATATGTTTTTAATTGTGTTGAATGTTCATTTTTAAATGTCTATTCGTATAGGTCAATCATTATGCCAATGAAGAAAGTATGACACAGTGTCAGTGTAGAAGCATTCAACAGGTTGTCAAGATTTGTAGTGCACTAAAAAATCAATAAAATATTAATAATTATTTGGGCGCAACCAAAAGGGTCGGGCTTTCCGCAGTCGCTTTTTTGTGTTGAATAGGTGCAACCACACAAAAAGAGCTTCAACAAATACCTCAATCCCTTGCGCGGCAGCTTTAGCTTCTCATATCAATCTAACTTATAGTGAATTAAGCATTGATGAAATTATAAATAAAAATGTATTTCATCGAAAATATTAAAACTTAATCGTCAATATCTATATATTTGAATGGTTGAAGAAATAAAAAACCTACATCTTTTGTTCTTGCTATGAGAAACCGTCTACTACTGATCTCCTATTTCATTATTACATGTGCTTATACGCAAAATTATAGGGATTATTTAGGTGCAGGCCATAGCGAAGGCATATCTGTAACCTCTAGCAGTCATCAAACTAAAGACGGTTGGCGAGAAAGTGCAGAAGGTATAAATACCATTAATGGTAACGGACTAGATGGTAGGCTTTTGGAAACATCGCGTTTCTTGGCTCAAGCTACTTTTGGAACTGATTTGAATTACATAAAACGTGTATCTCAAATCCCTTTTGAAGATTGGATTGATGAGCAGTATAATATAGACTCACCGCCACTTACAAGCTTAACTCAAAATATCTTTGATGAAGCAAAAGGCATATTTATCGCTAATGGTGGTAATCCTGACGATTTTGATAATTTCAATTGGCAATACTTTATGTATGCTTGGTGGCAGTCTAACATTAATAATGAAGATTTATTAAGACAACGAGTTGCTTTAGCTTTAAGTCAAATTTTAGTAATATCTAGAGATTCTAATCTAGCCGGATACGGCATGGGTTTATCTAGTTATTACGATGTATTAAAAGATAATGCTTTCGGTAATTTTAGAAACTTACTTAAGGACATTACATTGCATCCTATGATGGGTGTTTATTTGAGTCACTACAACAATCCAAAAAGTATCCCTGAAAACAACATTCATCCAGATGAAAACTTTGCAAGAGAAATAATGCAATTGTTTACCATTGGTTTATATGAATTAAACCAAGATGGGACATACGTATTGGACGGATTGGGCGACCGAATACCGACATATGATAATGATGATATTAAAGAATTTGCAAAAATATTCACTGGTTTAGGGCCAGCAGCATTGGAGCCAGAACATAGCGATAGGACATTAAGGTTTGGCATTGGGTATTATGTTATTAGAAAAGACATACCTATGATAATGTACGATGACTGGCACGAAGCAGGAAGCAAACAATTATTAAATGGTTATACAGTACCAGCGGATCAATCAGGAATGCAAGATATTGATAGTGCTATAGATCATTTATTTAACCACCCTAATACTGCCCCCTTTATTTCTAAGCGCTTAATACAACAACTGGTAAAATCTAATCCTTCCCCCGCATACGTTTCACGAATATGTGGTGTATTTAATAATACAAAAGGTGTAAGGGGTGATATGAAAGCTGTTATAAAAGCAATTCTTTTGGATGACGAAGCTAGGAGCTGTAGTTGGATTGAAAACCCAACAAGCGGTAAGCTAATTGAACCTATGATGCGCTATTTTAATGTGGTACGTCAAGTTGATTTAGATAATTCAGATGGACGCTATTGGAATAACGGACAACATTTTTATAGAGATACTGGGCAAGCACCTTTATCAGCACCAAGTGTTTTTAATTTCTTCTTACCCGAATATGTGCCAAATAGTGAATTTGCTACAAGCAATCTTGTTGCTCCCGAATTTCAAATTCATAATTCGGCTACAAGCATTAATTATTTGAATCAAGTAGATGCTTGGACAAATGTACGCTGGTACGAAGTTTTGAGAACTTGGGGATTAGAACTAGACGGTACACCTTTAGATTTTGAAGCCCTAAAATATTATGCTAGAGATAGCGAAGTATTGGTTAATCAATTAGATAAATTATTTACTAGAGGTCAACTATCAGATGAAACAAAAGAAATTATAGTCTCTGCAATAGAACCTATTTTAAATGGTTGGGGTGATGTTACCTATACAGATTTAAGAGTAGAAATGGCACTTTATCTTATTATGATAAGTCCAGATTATGTCATACTTAAATAAAACAGAATGACTAAAAAGAAACACGATATATCGAGAAGAAAATTTATAGGCGACTCTTGTGCTGCATTAGGGTACACCACTCTTTTTTCTTCACTCATCAATCTGAAAGCCATGGCTGCAGCAGCAACGGATAATTCGGCTATTATTCCATATGGTGGAGATTATAAAGCATTAGTTTGTTTAATGTTAAGTGGTGGTAACGATTCATTTAACATGCTTATTCCAAAGGGCAATTCCGAATATAACGAATATGCTATTGCAAGATCAAACTTAGCTATTCCGCAAAATGATGTGTTGCGGATAAATCCAAACACATCAGACGGTAGAGTTTTCGGTTTACATCCTGAATTAAACAACATGCGCCAAATGTTTGAAAGTGGTAATTTGGCATTTTTAGCAAATGTAGGAACACTTGTTGAACCTTCAACTAAATCAGAGATTCGTAATAACACTGTTAAAACACCCTTAGGCTTATTTTCGCATTCAGATCAATCTCAACAATGGCAAACAGGAAAACCCGGAGAACGCACAAATGTGGGTTGGGGTGGTAAAATTGCAGATTTGGTGCAAACCATGAATTCCAATGATACCATTTCAATGAATATTTCATTAAGAGGTACAAATATATTTCAACGAGGAGATCAAATAACTCCTTACACTATTAAAAATTCCGGTAGTGTTGGCATAAGTGGCTATGGAGGGAATGGTCTTTTCAATGAACTAAAGACAGAAGCGCTAGACTCTATGCTAGAAAGAGACTATCAGGATATTTACAAAAATACATACAAAAATACCGTAAAGGCGTCAAATGATGCAAATTTAGAATTTCAAAGTGCTGTAGATGGCATTTCAGAATTCGTAACTACTATTCCAGAGGATAATAATTTGGCAGAACAGCTAAGAATGGTGGCTAAAACCATCGCCGCCCGAGACACATTAGGTTTTTCAAGGCAAATATTTTTTGTAGAAATTGGCGGATTCGACAACCATGACGAATTACTTATCAATCATGGAAGTAATTTAAAAGAATTAAATGATGCCCTAACCTATTTTAATAGTGTGTTGTTTGAATTAAATATTGGTGACTGCGTAACAACATTTAGTGTTTCGGATTTTGCACGCACCCTAACATCAAACGGTAATGGTACAGATCACGCGTGGGGTGGTAATGCTTTTGTGATGGGTGGTGCGGTTAACGGTAAAGAGATTTATGGTGATTACCCTACACTTGCTTTGGATAGCGATTTAGATTTAAGAAACGGTGTTTTGGTTCCTACCACGGCAGCAGATTTATATATGGCAGAATTAGCCTTATGGTTTGGTGTTTCACCTTCTGATTTAAATATGGTGCTTCCAAACCTTTCAAATTTTTATGATACAACTAGTAGCGCACCACCGTTAGGTTTTATGAATATGGTATAATGAAACAGAAACTTATTTACATAACATTACTATTATTTATAGGCCAGCAATTATTGAGAGCTCAATGCTATCCTGATAGACATAGTACAAATTGGTATGATGGTTGGGTGTCTTGCGAAACCACTTCGAACCCTATATCTTCTTATGGAGAAACGCATTGGATTATGTACGACTTGGGATATGATTATGTATTAAAGGAAACTAAATTCTGGAATGCTAATGAAGCAAAGCATCTAGATTATGGCATTAACGAATACAACATTGATTATTCATTAGATGGTATTGAATGGAAAAATTTGGGCAAATTTAATTTAGAACGCGCCAATGGGTCTTCTACATACGAAGGTTTAGAAGGACCTGATTTTAACGAAACCAAGGCGCGTTATGTGCTTATCACGCCCACGTCAAACTTTGGTGGAGACTGTTTTGGATTAAGTGAGCTAAAAATTAATATTACCGATCCTTTTTTGGTGGTGAACGAAGAGGATGGCTACAATGCCTCTGTTTATCCAAATCCATTTATTGATTCAATTTCTCTGCGCATTGTTAGCTTAGTACAAAATACACCAGTCCATTTTGCACTTTACGACCTTATGGGGCGCCACATTACCTCTAATACCGTTTCAATTTCAGAAGACAATCAAAATTATGTTTTACCTATTAATGGAAACGCACTTTCAGTGGGCATCTATATTTTAACGACAAATCAAAACGGCAAAGAGAAATCATTTAAAATTATAAAGCGTCAATAAGTTTTGGGCGCAACCACAAGGGTTGGGCTTTACTCATTGGTTTATGATTAAAATTAATGTATTCGTGAATGTAAACATTCCGGCAGTTGCTTTTTTGTATTGCATAGGTGCAACCACACAAAAAGAGCTTCAACAAATACCTCAATCCCTAACCTTTAGATTAGCAAAGAATATTAATTGTTATTAAATTTAAAAAGGACAGAGTGAACTTATATCCCTAGCTAGCTATAAAGAGCTATCGTGCGTATTAGTCTCCGTCCTTTTTTCTAGGCTACTTAGAACT
>JBMHCT010000046.1:0-151849 GCA_049889775.1 Jejuia sp. | reverse complement strand
AGTTCTAAGTAGCCTAGAAAAAAGGACGGAGACTAATACGCACGATAGCTCTTTATAGCTAGCTAGGGATATAAGTTCACTCTGTCCTTTTTAAATTTAATAACAATTAATATTCTTTGCTAATCTAAAGGTTAGGGATTGCAGTGGCAGCTTTTGCCGAGGCGCGCATCGAGGCAAAACTATAATGGAAAGCCCGACCCGAGCACGAATGTTTCTGTAAACATGAGGATTCAAAATCGAGGGTAACGCCCGAACAACTCAACTATTTAATGACAATATAAGGACTTATTATTCTTGAAACCAACTTGAATACTTAATATAAGCATCGGCTATTCTATTGATTTCTCCGGAAATAAGGTCTTGACTAATATCCTTGATTTTCTTAGCTGGCACACCGCCATATATTGAGCCTGATTGTACCACTGTATTTTTAGGAACCACAGCACCGGCAGCAATGATGCAGTTTGACTCTACCACACAACCGTCCATTATAATACTGCCCATACCCACCAAAACATTATCGTGAATGGTACACCCGTGCACTAGAGCATTATGACCTATGGACACATTATTGCCAATGGTTGTGGGAGCTGTTTTATATGTACCATGAATTACGGCCCCATCTTGAACGTTTACCTTGTTACCCATTTTAATAAAGTTAACATCACCGCGTACCACGGCACTGAACCAAACGCTACATTGGCTACCCATTTTAACATCGCCCACAATAGTAGCATTTTCTGCTATAAAACAATCTTTGGGTATGCTTGGAGACTTTCCTCTTACTTCTTTGATTACTGGCATAACTATTCCTTTAAAAAAACGAATCTCTTTAAAGATTGAAAAGAGACCCTTTATAAATATTACTTTTAATAGATTCCGCATCAAATGCGAAATGACAAAATACTTTCAATTATTTAAAGAAGGATAACAAATCTGACTTCTTAGAGGCAGAAACCATAATTTCTTTGCCATTACTCAATACCACACTTCCGCCTTTGCCTTTTTGGTACTTTACCACTTCGTTTACATTAACCAAATACGATTTATGTACTCGTGCAAAACTAGCATCAACTAAGGCTTCTTCAAAATATTTGAGTGTTTTACTTACTATTTTCTTCTTATTTGTACTCAGATAAATTTCGGTGTAGTTGTCGTCCGCTTTGCAATATAAAATATCTGCTGTATTTAAAACCTCGAAACCTGATTGCTGGGGAATGGTAATTTTGCCATTTACAGTCTGCATTTTGGGCACTAACACTTCATCTTGAAGAGCATTTTCCTTGGTTTTAATATCGGTTACATAATCAACAGCTTTTATCAACTCGTCAATGGAAATTGGTTTCATCAAATAATAGGAGGCGTGAGCGTTTAATGCATCAATAGCATAATGATCGTAAGCAGTTACAAAAATAGTTTCAAAATTTACATCGCCTACTTTTTCTAGTAAATCGAACGCATTGCCATAAGGCATTTCAACATCTAAAAATGCCAAATCTAGATTGTTATTTCTTATCAGAATTAGTGCCTCATCTACATTGGCAGCTTCTCCTAAAATTGCAACATTTGGGCAATACTTTTGCAAATAATTTTTTAGTATTTGTCTGCTAGTTTCTTCGTCTTCTACAATGATAGCTTTTAAATCCATTTAGATATTTTTTTTCTTATTATTTATTCCACTCTAAATAAAACTTGGAGTGACAATTCCCTCCTTCGGAGGATTAGGGAGGCTGCTTAGTCCTTTTTTAAGGTAACCACAACTTTGGTTCCGGTGTCTTCTTCATCTTTAAAGTCTTCAACAGATACATCCACTTTGTCTTTATACATATCATTTAAAATAGCCACACGTTTTTTAATATTACCCATACCCTTAGAATTTTGTTTCCTTTGATTTGCAGTTTTTAATGCTTTTGATTTTTTGCGTCCAATACCATCATCTGTTATAATAATTTCTATTTCATCCTCTTGTTTTTGTTTTAAGGCAATATTCAGTTTCCCCTTTTCCTTTTTATAGCGTAACCCATGCCAAACTGCATTTTCTATATAGGGTTGTAATAGCATTGGCGGTATCACAAAATTTTCCACTTTTATGGCCTCATCAACTTCTATAGCATAATCAAATTTATCTTGAAATCTAAAATGTTCCAATTGGGTGTATAATCGTAGAAGCTCTATTTCTTTTTCTAGAGGAATAAAATCTTCCTCGCTATTCTCTAAAACAGCACGCATTAGTTTTGAGAAATCTGTTAAATATTTATTGGCTGTGCGTTCATCATTGGATGCAATAAAACTGTTTACCGAGTTTAATGCATTAAAAATGAAGTGCGGATTCATTTGACTGCGCAAGGATTTTAAAGCCAATAGGTTATTTGCCAATCGTTGCTGTCGGATATATTTGAACATTAAAAATGCTACAAGAAGCAATAAAAACAAGCCCCCAATTAAGGAGTAAATAATTACTTTTTGTCGTTTTGCCTGCTCAATAGTTAACAGGTATTTACTTTCTGAAAGTTCGCGATCACTTTCTAAACTATTAATCCGGTTTTGTTTGGTGACCAAATCTTTACTAAAACGGGCAGACTGAGATATTTCTTGCTCTTTTTTTACATAAAGTTTATCTACCAAACCTACATAATCTTGATAAGCTTTAAGTGCTTTTGTGAAATCGCCTGTAGTTTCAAAAACCTCGGATAGCTTTCTGGTAGCGTCCTTTTGTACAACTAAATCCGCTTTGGTTTCAGCCTCTTCTCTACTTTTTTCTAAATATTCAATAGCGTTGCCATAATCGTTTTGTTGCGCATAAGCACTACCAATTTTATAATTTTGTTTTTGAGGGGTTAATGGACTTTCGTTATCAAAAATAGAGTCTGTTTCAATATCTTCAATACTTTTTAGAGCTTGCTTGCGGAGTTGTATTTCGTCTGAATAGTTATTTGTAGAATTTTTAAAATCCGCAACTTTTACCTGCTCTTCAACAGCTCTTTTTTTATTTTGAGTGTTAGCTAAATTTAAAGATTGATTAAAATACCCTTCAGCTTCGTCGATAGCACCTTTACTTTTTAAAGCCTCTGCAATTTTTGAATTTAAATCTACTTCCTTAGGCGTAATTGAAAAGCGTTTTGCTAGTTTAAGTCCGCTGTCGTAGGCGTTAATAGATTTGTCAAACTCTTTTATTCTTCGATAAACATCGCCCAACCCCTCGAAACGTGCTACTCTTTGATAGTTTGACAAATCTCTTTCTTTAATGTCATTGTACAGCTCTATGCTCTCCTGGTAATTTTCATTAAACATGTAAGCTTTTGCAAGTTTTAACTTTACCACATTTGTAGCATTACTTTCTGCACTTATTTGATAATTGGAAACAGCCAAATCGTATTGCTTCCAGAATATATAAATATCTCCCAGAACCTCATAGGCTTCAGCATTTTCCTTTTTAGAATTGCTTAGTTCTAAAGCATCAGCAATAAACTGAACGCTTTTTTGAGCATCTTTTTTAAGATAGACTTCCGCGGAATCTATAAACCAATTAAACTTTGATTCTAGTTCTTTCTTAGATTTTTTACTTCTGTAACTACCTTTTTCATAAGGTTCTACCTCAACCAAAATACGTTCACTACTTTGAATGATGTAGTACACCGTTTCAAAATCTTTGTGCCTTATGGTTAATTCATCACCCTTGCTCGCCTCAACTCTAAATTCCCCAAAGGCATTGGTTGTGGTATATCCACCGCCATTTATTTGAATATTTACATTGGGTATTGGCTCCCGAGTATCTTGTTCTACCACAGAACCTCTAACCGTAAACCTTTGAAAATTATTAAACTCATTTATTTGTGCACTACTACCCAAGACAATGAAGCCTAAAACAAAAAACCATATGTATTTAAATTGATACTGCATATGCTATTTAAAAGTAGCTAAACTTACATAGTTTTAATGGTTTAATAAAACTCGAAACGTCCAAAAGGCGACATTTTCAAGCCAAAAACACCTCGTTTACATATTCGTTTGAAGTGTTTACTCACTTACCAGTGCACTTTACTCATTCGTCTTTTTTTAAAAAATACTTTCAAATTACCTTTCGGGAGTTAATCAAAAAAAGAAACACATCATGAAAACTCAAATCATTTTTTCCAACCGCTTAGTCTTATTTTTTCTTTTATCAATTTCTTCCCTGGCAATCTTCGCTCAAAATGGCACTAAAAACTTTATAGATCAACCTTATATTGAAGTTACAGGCACAGTTGAAACAGAAATTATCCCGAACGAGATTTTTTTAAAAATTATTTTAAATGAAAATGACAAAAAAGGAAGATTGAGTATCGAAAGACAGGAAAATCAGATGATTTCTGCCCTAAAAGCTTTAAAGATTGATACCAATGGAAAGCTATCGGTTTTGGATTTTAACGGATACTACCAAAGAAAGTTCTTAGGTGACAATGAAGTTATTAAAAACAAACATTACCAACTTATAGTTAATGACGGCAAAATTCTTGGAGAGGTTTACGAGGCCTTGGATGCTTGTGATATTTCTAATGTTTCAATTACTAAAACAAGTCATACAGAACTTGAAAAGTTTACCAGAGAAACTAAACTAAAAGCACTAAAAACTGCAAAAGAAAAGGCTAATCAATATGCAGAGGCAATTAATCAGAATATTGGAAAGGCATTGTTTATAAAGGAGATTAGTTCTAATAATATTAATACTTTGAATAATCAATTGAATGGCATCACCACCAATTATTCACAAGAATACCAATTATTTAAAAGAAGCATAGAAAACCTAAATCTTCAACCAATAACTTTAAAAGAAACGGTTATGGTAAAATTCATCTTAAATTAAAAAACGAAAAATCATGAAAACTCAAATCAGAACACTTTTATTTTGTTTGGCTTTATATAGCTTTACTGCTTGCAACGCCAACAACAACAAGTCTAACCTTTCAGTTAATACTATTGAAACACCTAATTCCAATCCTAACAAACAATTTATAAAAGTTGCCTTACTGTTAGATACCAGCAATAGTATGGATGGATTGATAGACCAAGCTAAAGCACAACTCTGGGAAATTGTAAACGAATTGTCTTATGCCAAATGCGGCAATGACAAACCTAATTTACAAATTGCTTTATATGAGTACGGCAATGATAGATTGTCCGGAGAAGAAGGCTTTATTCGACAAGTACTAGCCTTTAGTGACGATCTTGATGAAATTTCAAAAGAACTATTTTCATTAACCACAAACGGCGGTAGTGAATATTGCGGACATGTGATTCAAACCTCCTTAAACCAATTAAACTGGGGTAATAACCCGGATGATTTAAAATTGATTTTTATAGCTGGTAACGAGCCATTTACTCAAGGAAAAGTAAATTACAAGGATGCCTCGGTAAACGCAAAAGAAAAAGAAGTAACCGTAAACACTATTTTTTGTGGTGACTATAACCAAGGCATTTCATCCTATTGGAAAGCAGGAGCAGATTTAACTCATGGCGATTATATGGCAATTAATCATAACAAAGCTACGGTGCATATTGCATCGCCTTACGATGATGAAATTCTTCAACTTAATATTAAGCTAAATAAAACCTATGTGGGTTATGGTAAATATGGCAGAAATAAAAAAATGATGCAAGCTGAACAGGATGTAAATGCTAGTGGCTACAGTAAGGCTAATGTCGTGAGCAGATCGGTGAGTAAAAGTTCTCATTTGTACAAAAATTCTAAATGGGATTTGGTAGATGCCGTGGAAGACGAGGTCGTTGCTCTTGAAGATATTGACAAAGCAGCATTACCTGATAGCCTCAAGAACAAAAGTACGGAGGAATTAAGGGCATACATTTCTGAATTACAAAAGGAGCGTGAAACGATTCAAAAACAAATTCAAGAATTAAATAAGAAACGTAAAACCTTTATTTCTGAAAAACAAAGTAAAACAGAAAATGGTTTGGAAGATGCTATGACCAAAGCCATTAAAACTCAAGCCAAAAAGAAAAAGTATACTTGGTAAAAAGACCAACTCGTCATTATGAAGAAAGTATGACTGAAGTAATCTTACTCTTAAATATTTCTGAGATTGCCACGTCGTACCTCTTCCCAATGACTTAACAAGTCCTATGCACTTAATTCACAGCAGGACAGTTACAATCGTAACGCTCTCTTCTACAACTAAAGTTATAGCCTAAGGTAATCTGGTGGAACCCACCATTAGTAAACACCACAGAATTTGCTTGATAGGTATAGGTATAAGCAAACATAAATTGTTTGTAGTTGGCTCCTATGATGGGCGTGAATTGTTGCAATTTTTGGCTTTCAACACCTCCAGAATTGTTTACGAATTCTGCACCATCTAAACTTTGACGATATGATAATCCTCCCCAAAGCGTTCCAAATTCCATACCCTTGTACACTTTGGCATTAAAGTCTACCATAGATTCTTGCGTACCATCTCTATATTGAAACATAATTGAGGGTTCATAACTCCAATCACTACCTAACTTCCCAAAAACACCACCTACAGAAAGCAAATAGCGTCTTAAATTACTGGTAATTTGAATGTCATTATTCACACCTGCATTCTCAAGAATATTTTTAATAGTACCATGCGCATAGAAATCTAAATAATGATATGAGAATCCGAAATCTATATTAAAGTTGGTAGCGTTTTGCACCACTCCTTGAACGATCGGGTCAAAACCATCAAAAGGGAATGTAGTTTCATCTAACTGGTATTGAATGAACCCAGCACTCAAACCAAAGGACAGCATATTTAAGTCTACTTCACTTCTGGAAAACATCAAATGATGCGCATAAGTTAAATATGCACCTGTTTGAGAATGAAACCCGTTTTTATCTGCATATAAAATACCTCCAACACCTGATGGAGAGTCACCAATGCGCCCGTTAACACTTAATGTCATTAAACGCGGTGCATCATCATGACCGAACCATTGTTGCCTTCCTGTTAATCGTATTTTAGCACAATTAGCAGCACCTGCCATAGATGGGTGAATCAAATAATAGTTATCCGTTAAATAATCAGTATAAATTGGGAGACCTTCTTGTGCTTCACCTTTTGGTATTAAAAGAAATCCAAAAAGAAGTAATATCGTAAATTTCAATTTCATAGGTTGCAATCTTGGTAAACTGGTATTTAGTAAACGATTTCCTAAGGAAAAAATTACATTAAGAAACCATTTAACTAAACTCAAATATATGGATAACTAGGTTTTGTTTTAGTATTTTTGTCAAAAATTAGCTAAAATGAGTAATTTCAAGGTTTCTGTGCAAGAAACGTCAAACGATAGTATTGTAAAATTTGAGGTCAACCAATTCATAACAAAACATCAAAGTTTTGAATTTGGTAATGTAGATGAGGCTAAACCTTCCCCATTGGCGCAACAATTGTTTTATCTTCCTTTTGTAAAAAAAATATATATATCTGGGAACTTTATTGCCGTTGAACGTTACAATATTGTGGAATGGAAAGACGTACAAGATGAAGTAGCCCAACAAATAGAAATATATTTAAATGATGGCGGAGTAATCATAAACGAAGACGCTTCTCCCAAAAAGCAAACACCAATAACCGTTTATGCTGAAGCTACTCCAAACCCATCTGTAATGAAGTTTGTAGCTAACAAAAAAATTGTGACTTCAATGTTCGAATTTACGTCTATTGACGATGCAGAGTTATCTCCACTGGCTACAGAATTATTTCATTTCCCATTCATAAAAAGTGTTTTTATTGAAGAGAATTATGTGTCTTTGACAAAATATGACATGGCCGAATGGCAGGATATAACTGTTGAACTTAGAGAGTTTATTCGAAATTTTATTGCTGATGGTAAGGAGATTGTCTTACCTGAGGCTGCCGAAAAAATGGAAACAACAACACCTCAGTTAGACAAAAAGTTTGATGGACTTGATGATACTTCAAAAGAAATTGTTAATATTTTAGAGGAATACATCAAACCTGCTGTAGCTAGTGATGGTGGCAACATTCAATTTATTGGGTATGATTCCGAAATAAAAAACGTTAGCGTACTATTACAAGGTGCTTGTAGCGGTTGCCCTTCTTCAACATTTACCTTAAAAAATGGTATTGAAAACATGCTAAAACAAATGCTTCCTGGGAAAGTTGAGACTGTTGAGGCGATTAATGGATAGGAATTTATAACTTTTAAGAAATATAGCGTTCTAATTTTGAGCGCTTTTTTTATGCTTTTGTTTTACCTAACTTTGAGAAATGAAGTATTCTTTTATATTATTTCTTCTTGCCCTTGTAAGTTGTAAAACTCAAAATGGTGATGCGAAAACCCAGTATCCGCACACCAATGCTTTAATAAATGAAACTAGTCCGTATTTGCTGCAGCATGCCCATAATCCTGTAGATTGGTATGCTTGGAATGATAAAACTCTTCAAAAAGCAAAAGACGAAAATAAACTTCTACTAATTAGTGTAGGCTATTCTTCATGCCATTGGTGTCATGTCATGGAAGATGAAAGTTTTGAGGATACTTTGGTCGCGCAAGTAATGAATAAAAACTTCATTAATATAAAGGTTGATCGTGAAGAGCGCCCCGATGTAGATCAGGTTTATATGAATGCTTTGCAAATTATGAAAGGCAATGGAGGCTGGCCTTTAAATGCAATTGCTTTACCTGATGGTAGACCAATTTGGGCTGAAACCTATTTACCCAAAGCGCAATGGACAAGCGTTTTAGAGCAAATCTCTAAACTTTATACCGAATCACCAGAAAAACTAGTAGAGCAAGCTGAAAATGTTCAAAATGGCATCAATGCGGTTTCGGTAGTTAAAGTAAATAGTGATCTACCTGTTTTTGAAAAGGAATTTGTTGCACAAGCAGTTACTAATTGGAAGGAAGACTTTGATCACAAATTTGGAGGTGTTAAAGGAGCGCCTAAGTTTATGATGCCGAATAACTATCATTTTTTGTTGCGCTATGCCTATCATACAGATGATAACGATATTTTAGATTTTGTAAATCTAACACTCAAAAAAATGGCCTTTGGTGGTGTTTACGATCATGTAGCTGGTGGATTTTCAAGGTATTCTACGGATGAAAAATGGCATATACCGCACTTCGAAAAAATGTTATACGATAATGCCCAATTGGTGAGTCTATATTCAGATGCTTATTTATTAACTAAAAATGAATTGTACAAAGAAGTTGTAAAGGAAACTCTGGATTTTATAAGTCAGGAAATGACAACATCCGAAGGTGCGTTTTACTCATCTTTTGATGCAGACAGTATGAATCCTGAAGGTAAATTGGAAGAAGGTGCCTTTTACGTATGGCAAAAAGAAGAAATCAAATCCATTTTAAATGAAGATTTTGATTTGTTTTCGGATTATTATAACATCAATAATTACGGACTTTGGGAAAAAGGTAATTATGTGCTCATAAGAAAAGATGAGGACAACGAAATATTGAAAAAATATAGTATTTCGCAAAACGAATTGGATGAAAAAAAGTCTAATTGGAAATCCGCACTTGCCGAAACAAGAAACAAAAGACCTAAACCGAGAATGGACGATAAAGTCCTAACCTCTTGGAATGGTTTAATGCTTAAAGGTTACTTAGATGCGTATCGTGTTTTTGGAGAAGAATCTTATCTACAAAGAGCAATAAAAAATGCACAATTTATTACGTCAAAGGTTTTAAGAGCCGACGGTGGATTGAACCACACTTATAAAGACGGTGAAAGTAAAATAAATGGTTATCTTGAAGACTATGCAACGGTAATTAATGCCTTTATCTCCTTATATGAGATAACTATGGACGAAACATGGTTAAGTACAGCTTATGATTTGAGTAATTATGTGTTTAAACGTTTTTATGATGAATCTAGTAGAATGTTCTTTTACACTTCAAATGAAGATGCTGCTTTAGTAGCTAGAAATATTGTGTATTATGATAATGTTATTCCGGCGAGTAATTCTATTTTGGCCGAAAATCTTTTTAAGCTCTCGCATTATTTTGATAACACAACTTTTTCAGAAGCAGCTCTTACTATGTTAAACAACGCAAAACCAGAAATGCTAGAGTACCCAACGGCCTATTCTAACTGGTTTGATTTAATGTTGAACTATACCAACCCGTTTTACGAAGTCGCCGTTTCTGGAAAAGATGCGAAAGAGAAAATTGCAGAATTGAATCAAAGTTATATTCCTAATAAACTCATTGCAGGAAGTACTGCTGAAAATGATACGCCTTTACTTAAAAACAGATATAATCCAGAAAACACTTTGATTTATGTTTGTGTAAACAAAGCGTGTAAATTACCCGTTTCAGCAGTAGATAAGGCCATTAATTTGCTTGATAAATGAGTACAATAACTATAGTTTTAATATCAATTGTCGCACTAGAACATTTCTACTTTTTAGTTTTAGAAATGTTTTTATGGACGAAGCCAAAAGGGATTAAAACCTTTGGTTTAAAGTCTAAACAATTTGCAGAAGACACAAAAGTGTTAGCTGCTAATCAAGGATTATACAATGGTTTTTTAGCGGCGGGCTTAGTATTTTCAATTTTTATCAATGATAAAAAAGTTGCAATATTTTTCTTGATTTGTGTGACTATTGCAGGGATTTATGGGTCTTACTCAACAAGGCAAATAAAGCTGTTTTTAGCACAGGCAGTTCCTGCTATTTTAGCTTTGCTTTTTTGCTTTATTAAAAATTAATTAATCATTTAATTACTTAGAAACTGAAGAGTACTTTTTAAATTAGCACTTACTAAAAAACTAAAATTTATGGAAAACGTAGACAAGTATCTTGATATCGCTCAAGGATTTATTGTAGAATATGGCATAAAAATTATTGGAGCCATAGCCATCTGGATAATTGGTTCTTGGATTATTAAGAAGATTAACCGAGGTATTGCCAATGTAATGACCAAACAAAGCTATGACGAAAGCTTGCAGAAATTTTTACTTAACCTTATCGGTTGGGCATTAAAAATATTATTATTCTTAGCCATTCTATCTCAGTTAGGCGTAGAGACCACATCTTTTGCAGCTATTTTAGCAGCGGCTGGTTTAGCAGTTGGTATGGCGCTTCAAGGCTCCCTAGGAAACTTTGCGGGAGGGGTTTTAATTATGATTTTTAAACCATTTAAAATTGGAGATCTTATTGAGGCACAGGGAGAACTTGGGGTGGTAAAAGAGATTGAAATCTTTACTACAAAGCTTACTGGACTTTCTAACAGAGAGATTATAATCCCTAACGGTGCCCTTTCAAACGGTAATATCATTAACTACACAACTGAAGGCACACGACGTGTTGATTTAGTATTTGGAGTTAGCTATGATGCTGATATAAAGCAAACTAAAGATGTAATTATGGAAGTACTTACATCTCATCCAAAAGTTTTAAAAAATCCAGCACCGGCTGTTACCGTTTTAGAACTTGCTGATAGTTCTGTCAATTTCGCAACTAGACCTTGGTGTAAAACAGAGGACTATTGGGATGTTTATTTTGATGTTACTGAAAATGTAAAAATAGCTCTTGATAAAGCTGGTATCGAAATTCCTTACCCACACAGTGTGGAAATACACAAAGAGGCTTAAGATTTAGGCTTAGTAGCTATAAAATCTTTTAAATAATAAGGTTCAAAATAAGCGACATTTTCGGTGTCGCTTATTTTATATTTTTCAAATGCCAAAGTACTCATCTCATTTGCAGAGGGTAATTTATCCTCAATAAAAACAGCATTTGGATGATTTATGATGACTTTCATTTTGTCAACCCCACTACCAATAAAATGAACTTTCCCATTGTTTAAGTATTCTGAGAAAGCATCTTCATCTAAAATTTGTGCTTGTGTTTCTCGAATTTGATGATGATTGGCATCATAAATTGCAGAATACACCTCCATACGTCGCGCATCTAGCATAGGGATAATTACACCTTCTTCAATCAAAACCTGTTGTGCCAAAATATCTAACGTAGGTAAAGAAATTAAAGGTTTATCTAAAGCAAAGCAAAGTCCTTTAGCTGCAGAAACACCTATTCGCAAACCTGTATAAGAACCTGGGCCTTTACTTACTGCAATGGCATCAATTTGCGAACGAGAAAGACTTGCTTCTTTAATAATAGCATCAATAAACATATGCAACTTTTCAGCGTGAGAATATCCATTTCTAGAATCTTCTTTTAAAGCAATGGTCTTTCCATTTTTAGATAAACTTACAGAACAATTAGTGGTTGCAGTTTCTAGATTTAGTATGTAAGACAAGATTAATTTGTTAAAGATTTACCCATGTAAAAGTCTAAAACTTTTGTCTTAAAAACAAAATCATATTTAGCATTGATAAGCGCAGATTCAGCATTAATAAAACGCACACGAGATTGCTCTAGTTCAAAGGAGTTCATAACTCCAATATTGTAGCGTTCTTGAGCATTCTCGAAAGCAAATTGTTGAGATTCTAGTGATTTTTTTGAGGCTACATAAGTTTTAAAAGCAGCTTGTGCATCTGTGAAGGCCCGTTGAATATTAGATTCCAAATCTAACTTTGCTTGTTCTAAGCCTAACTTTGCATTTTCTTCTTGAATTTTAGATCGCGCTACAGATGTCTTATTTTGAAATCTTGAAAAAATAGGGATATTAACATTCAATCGGAATTGTTGCCCTTTTTGATTATTTAACTGATCAAAAAAACTTGCTTCATTTTCTACCAAATTACTAAAAAACACATTAGAACCATATCCATAACTTAACGAAACCGAAGGATAAAAACCACTTTTTGATATCTCTGTACCTAATTCTGCGTTGTCTATATTCTTTTCAGCTACTTTAATTTCATTTCTATTTTCAAAAGCATAATTAACAATTGGCCTTACATTGTCGTAGAGAAGAGCTTCAGAAGGCGTATCTATATTAATGATTTCAACATCAAAATTTTCAAATGGTAATTGCAAAAGCTGAGATAAGCTCAATAAGGCTAGATTATAATTGTTTTCAGCAATAGTTAAATTTTGTTCATCTGTACTTAAGGTAGCTTCAGCATCATATATATTAACTTTTGGCTGAGTTCCCGCATCTACTAACTCCTTTACTTGCTCTACCTGTTTTTTAGAAAAGGTATATTGTGCCTTCGCGGTTTCTAACCTTTCCTTATTAAATAAAACATTGAGATAGGAGTTCACTACATTAAGAGAAATATCGTCCTTAATTCGACTGAGTTCTAGCTTACTTGTCTCTAAATCAAGTTGTGATTGTCTAAACAAGTTAGTTAACCTAAAACCATTAAAAACGGTTTGACTGAGTCCAACATTTATATTAGTACTATTATCTGTTCTGCTTACAAACTGCCCTGGGAAAAGTTCCCTATTTCCGAGAGATAGACTATGCGAAGCACCCGCACTAACTGATGGTAAAAACTGGCCTTTCGCTGCAATAACATCTTGTTCATCAATTAGAATTGAATTTTCGTTTCTAGAAACTGTGATATTATTTTCAAGTGCATATTCAACACACTCCTGCAAGGTCCATTTCCTCTCTTGGGAAGACACAAGTGTACTTATAAGACACAGACTTATTAAGACTAAATATTTGATTAATTTTATCATAATTTATTCTTTATTTTCTTCATCTTCCTTATCATCAGAAGCCTTGTTCCAAACCTTAATTTTATCGCCTTCTTCAATACCATCCAAGATTTCTACATTAATTCCGTCAGAGATACCGATTTTCACATCCTTTCTTTTGAACTTTCCATTTTCCTCTTGGATTTCCACATATGGCTTATCACTCGATCTTTTGTATTGTAATAAAGCCTCTTTTATAGCCAAAACACTATCTTTTCCTTCTAAATCAATTTCAGCATTTGCACTGTATCCTGCTCTAATATTTGAAATACTATCTAATTTAACATTTGCCTTAATAGTGAATTGAACCGCACCATTTTCTTCAATACCTTTTGGAGCAACAAAGGTTAATTTTGCAGGAAATTCTTCGTCGTTTATAGCGCCTAGAACTACCTTAATATCTTTTCCTTCCTTAATTTTTCCAACTTCAGCTTCATCTACTTTACCTTCAAAAATCATGTTACTCATATCGGCAATAGTGGCTATAGTAGTACCAGCATTAAAGTTGTTACTTTGAATAACTTGATCACCCTCACGAACAGGAATTTCTAAAATAGTTCCTGAGATTTGAGCAATAATATTAGTGTTAGCAGCACTTCCTCCTGATATTGAACCACGTTTTATAATTTGATAATCATTTTGCGCCTGTCTCAAATTTTCTAAAGCTTGTTTGTAGCTTAACTCGCTATTTTCAAAATTTTGAATTGAAATTACACCTTTGTCAAATAATTTTTTATCACGCTGAAACTGAATTGCAGCATTATCCGCAGAGAGTTTAGATGTTGCAATTCTACTTTGAGCATTGGCTAAACTTTGCTCATTGGGAACCACTCGAATTGTAGCGATTAAATCTCCCTTTTTTACTCTATCACCTTCCTCAACTACTATTTTATCCACAATACCTGTTATTTGTGGCTTCAATTCAATTTCTTCCTCAGGATTCAGTTTACCAGTCGCTACAGCTTGCGAACTTATGGTTGTATAAAAGGGTTCGGCTACATCAAACTCTTCAATATCTTTTGAGTTGGCATCCATAAAATACTTCAATACAAAGACTAAAGCGATAATTGCTATTAGAACTAAAATAATTTTTACTGTTTTATTCATTTTTTTGATTGTTTATTCTTCTCTTAATGCTTCTATTGGTTTTACACTATTTGCCTTAAATGCTGGTATTAATCCAATTAAAACCCCCAGAACGACCAAAATTACAAGTGCTAAACCAATAACAGCAATTGAAACCGACGGATTAACTAAAGTCGCGTCAGGCCCCTGACCAGCTGTAGCGTTTATTACCATTAAAGTTAATCCTCCAAATATTATTCCAATAAAACTGGCAATTAAACACAATACGACTGCCTCTAAGATAACCTGACTAATAATCTCAAAAGGAGTAGCACCTATGGCACGTCTAAGTCCAATTTCTTTGGTTCGTTCTTTTACTGTAATTAGCAGTATATTTCCAATTGCAAAAACGCCAGCAATTAGTGTTGCAATCCCAACAAACCAAGTTAAAAATTGCATCCCCTTTAAAAATCCTGTAACCTTGGCGAATTGTTGACCAGCATTTGCACTTCCAAAAGCTCGTCGATCGTCTGGATGAATTCTATGTGTGTTTTTCAGCAGTAACTTGCTATCCTTTTCAACTTGAACAATATTAAATTCTGGCTTTGCTGTAATTACCATCCAACCTATTCTACCTGCTTGATTAAATATTTGCTGAAACGTCGTGAAAGGAATGTGCATATTTATTGTTGGTCCCATATTGATATTAGAAACCTTAAAAATACCAACTACTTTAAAATTGATTCCATTTATTTCAATATACTCGCCAACTGCCTTCTCGTCCTTTTTGAATAATTGCTTATAGACATCTTCTGAAATAACAGCGACCTTTCTCTTATTTATCATGTCATTCTCATTGATGAAACGACCATGAATAAGTTTTTTCTTCTCAACTTTATCTAATAAAGGGTAATCTCCACCTACTTGAAATGTTCCAGACAAAAAACCTCTGTTAACTTGTGATCCTCTTTGATTTCTAGGAACTACAAATTCTACTCCAGGAATATTCTCTTCAACTCTGTAAGCATCATTTAAGGTTAACCTTACTCTTCTGCCTTCTTGGAAGCCTTTAAAAGGTTTAGCTGTACGCTGTCCCCAAACAAATACCGTATTAGTTGCAAAGTCTCCAAAAAGTCTATTAAAAGAATTTTCCATACCCTTTGCTGAACCTAGCAATACGATCAAAAGAAATATTCCAAACCCTACACCAAAAATTGTAACCAGCGTACGTAATTTATTCTTACGAATACTATCATACAATTCTTGCCATGTGTCAGCATCAAATAAAAACTTTACCATATTATTCGTTTCTTAATGCTACAATTGGTTTTATTTTAGAAGCTCTATTTGCTGGTAAATATCCAGCCAAAGCTCCTGATATTATAAGAATTATAGTAGCACCAACTACAACACCAGTATCAACTCCTGGATTAGTGATAAAATATTCTTTTAATCCTGGACCAACTATTTTAAGTACCGCGGCACCAATTAACAAGCCCATATATCCAGCCATTGAAGTAATCAAGATTGACTCTAATAAAATTATAGATACGATGGAGCGTGGAGACGCTCCAAGTGCTTTTCTAACGCCAATTTCTTTTGTACGTTCTTTAACTATAAAAACCATAATGTTACTTATACCCATAATACCAGCTATTAATGTACCAGAACCAATAAATAATACTATGAAATTTAGTACCACTAACATCTGATTTACCCCTTTTGTCCCTTCAGCAAAATTTCTTACGCGTATAGCTCTTTGATCATCACGAGCTACATCAAACTTATCTTTCAGTTTTCTTGTTAAAGAGTTTCCAAAGGCAATTGCTTGATCATAACTAAGCTTGGGGTTATAGGTTAAGTGTATAAAATCAACATACTCATTATTACCATAAACTCTTTGGGCTGTAGTTATAGGTGTGTAGATTACCTTTTCCTCATTATCGCCTTCATCGTCAGAAAAAACACCAACTACTTTATAAGGAATTCCATTAAGATTTATGTACTTCCCTATAGACTCTTCATTTGCAAATAAATCCTCATCGATAACCTCTCCAATAACAGCGACTTTAGTCCTATTCTCTAAATCCGAATTATTTATATACCGCCCTTTTTCTACTACATTATTCTCAATATACATGTGTTCGGGATGAATGGCTCTAACTTGATAATTGTCTTTAAATCCCTTAAAAGAAGCTTCTACATTACGATTTACCTTAGAAGTTATGTATTCCACATTATCTCCAAACTCATCTAAAATATAGTCGTAATCTTCATTCTTAAACCGAATCCTTCTACCAGATTGCAGCCCTTTATAAGCCTTTGTTGTTCTACCTGGAAAAATTACTATGGAGTTTTGAGCATCAGTTCCAAATAATTCAATGAATGTGTTTTCTAAACCATTGGCAATCCCAAAAAGTATGGTAAATAACAAAATAGCAAAAGCAATAGTAAATCCTGAAAGTAAACTACGCGTTCGGTTTTTATTAATACTTTGAAATATTTCGCGCCAAAGGTCTAAATCAAACATACTGACTTGCTCTTACCTGGGTTATTTTTTTATCCTCCATGATTACACCGTCACGAAGTCTCACAATACGCTTGCACATATTGGCTATATCTTCTTCGTGAGTTACCATTAAAATGGTTTTGCCTTCATCATTTAGTTGTTGGATAAACTCCATAATTTCGTATGAAGTTTTAGTGTCAAGTGCACCAGTTGGTTCATCGGCAAGCAGTAATTTTGGATTTGCTGCCAAAGCTCTCGCAATGGCTACACGCTGTTTTTGTCCACCTGATAATTCCTTTGGCAAATGGTCTGCCCAATTAGCTAATCCTACTTTTTCTAAATGGAACATTCCCAACTCTTGGCGTTTTTTTCGATTCAAACCTTGGTAATAAAGGGGTAATGCAACGTTTTCTAGTGCGTTTTTATAATTGATTAGATTAAAGGATTGGAATATGAAACCCAAGAACTTATTTCTGTAAACTGCGGCTTTTTTTTCGGTAAGGTTATCAATCGGTAAACCATCTAGAATATAGTCTCCTGAATCTGCTACATCGAGCATTCCGATAATATTAAGTAGTGTTGACTTTCCAGAACCAGAAGAGCCCATAATGGCTACCATTTCGCCTTCTTCTACTGATAAATCAATTCCTTTTAAAACGTGTAAGCTAGAATCTCCTATGGAATAGGATTTGTGTAATGCGTTTATTTTAAGCATTTTTTGATTGATTGATGGTTAAACTAGTCACTTCTAACGATAGCACTTTGCAATTAGACTACCAGTACAAAGAAATGTTACAGAAAAAGCTAAAAAAAACTTTTATTAGTTTTTTAACTTATGTTAATAACGCTTTCCTGTGCTTAATGTTATGCCAGTTCAAAATGCTCCTAATATTTACGGATAAAACAACCAGATAGAAAACCAAAAGCCCTTTTTACACTTCTTTTAATATTTTTTTACATTTCGCCTTAGCCTCTACCTAAACGCTTATTTAATATTGTAAAAACTTTAAATATTATGAAGCAGATTTTTTTACCAACTAAGACGCCCCATTTTGGACTAGATATTATTAGAATTATCTGTGGAGGGATTATTTTTTCCTTTGGCTTAGAAATTTTGAATGTAGAACAATTAACGGGTTATACAGAGTGGTTAACCGATGTTGGAATGCCTTTTCCCAAAATTATGGTTTATGTTGGTAAATTAGCCGAACTTATTTGCGGACTTTTCCTTTGTGTTGGACTCTTTACGCGATTTGCCTGCATTCCATTAATAATTACAATGTTCGTAGTCAGTTTTATAATGCTAGACGGAAAAATAAGAACTGAACCTTTTTATCTATTACTTCTTTTTGCTTGTTTTTTCTTTATTGGGAGCGGGAAGATAAGTGTAGACTATTTAAGAAAGAGAAGCTCGCAGCATTCAAACAAAAAAGTATAAATGGTTTCTAGTTTTTTGCCTTAACCTTGTAAAATCGGTAATATATGAAGTAGCCTAAGCCAGCCACTAAAATATAGGGAATGGCCATTAAGTAGATAATACCATTATTAATACCCTCGGCAGCGGTTTGCCCTTCTTCACTTTCCAGTACAGCTCTACACATAGCGCATTGTGCATTGCTTTTTATAAAAAAGAAAAAGACTAAAAGGAATAAAATGATTTTACGCTTCATTTTACAGATTGCTTCGTTCCTCGCGATGATACTAGACATAATAAGGAGATATCATTATATAAACAACAACACCTGTTATAGCCACATACAACCATAAGGGGAATGTTATTTTAGCTATTTTTTTATGCTTTTCAATATTGTTAGTAATCGCTCTAACATACGTAATCAAAACAAATGGAATTACTAAAATAGACAATAAAATATGTGTTATCAGCACAAAATAATAGACATACTTTACGATACCTTCACCACCAAACTTTGTATAATCACTTGTCATATGATACGCCACGTACATCACCAAAAATAAAACAGATAGTATTATGGCAAATTTCATTAAGCGCTCGTGTAGCTTAATATTTTTCTTTTGAATTGCCATAAACGCCAGCACTAACACTAACGCGGTAACAGCGTTAATACTTGCATAAATAGGTGGTAAAAACACAGGTAGTTCTGCCTCAATTTTCACTCCAAATAGTACTGCTACAACAACAGGAATTAAAATTGATAGTACAATAATGAGTTTATTGTATTTTTTATCGTCCCTCACTAAATTTTTATCCTCTTTCATTGTTTAAAATAATTAATCATGATATTTTGAAAACACTTTCAGAATGACACAAAGCTATTCATTAAGCAACTTTTTAATATCTGCTTTTAAAGCGCTTATTTGCTCTTGCTCTCCATTATCGTCAGCACCTTCTTCTTCAGAAGTAATGCCTCTGTAATAAATTATAGGGTTACCAAACTGATCTTTTCGGGATCGGATATAGCCATTTTTGTCAATTAAAGCAAAATTACCCGAGTGCTCAAAACCACCAGCTACAGTGGCATTTTCAGCAGCATAAATATAAAAACCCTCATTTGCTAGTTTATAAATATCATCTTTATCCCCAGTTAGTAAATGCCAGTTCGGATTGGTAATGCCATAGCTTTCAGCATAGGCTTTTAAAACTTCTGGTGTATCATGTTGTGGATTAATCGTAAAGGACGCCACTCCAAAATTCTCAAAACCTTTAAATTCGTTTTGAATTTGAACCAAATTGCTATTCATTCGTGGACAAATAGTCGGGCATGTTGTAAAAAAGAATTCTATAACATAAACCTTACCCTTGAAGTCTTCATTAGTGATTATATTACCATTTTGATTGGTAAAACTAAACGCTGGTACTCGCCTTTTGGCACCATTGTTCTCTATAAAAGCTAATCCAGACGGTTTGGACTTTCTGTCGCCCGCAGAATCACTTCGGCTTTCTTGTCTAGAAATATCTCCATCCGTTATCCTATCTACGATTTTTGGCACAAATAAAATCCCAAACACTAAAATAACAAATGCAATACCTATGTATGAGTAGTTAGTTTTTTTCATCTGATGCTGTTCCTTGTAAATCGCTTGCTCGTCTTATTTCAGAATTAAATTCATCCTTTCGCTTTTGCCTGTATTCTGTAAACAAAATACGTAAGTCCTCACTCATTTTGTTTTTAATTGTTGCTACTTCTATACAGTTATAAGCGTTTAAACCATAAAGAGGTTTGTTTTTTTCAATTTCTCGGTCTTCTCTATCATCAATTCTTCCACGTTGGTTTAGATCCTTATCCACAATAAAAACATAATCAGTAGCTAAATCTTCGCCAAGTAATTCTGTACTTTTAAAACTGTTGTAAACAGTTTTAATAGCACTAGGTTTACCAAATACTAAATGTAAAAAACGTAAATCTTCATAGAGGCTTATATCTTTTCTTAACTGTTCTGCCTCTTTTTCTAGGCCTTCAGGCAATATTAAAACCACCTGAAATTTTTTAAATCCTTTAAACTTATCATACACCAATTCCTTTAAATTTGATGCAGCGGTTAAATTATCTAACGGATTATTTCCTAAAAACCCCAATACTGTAATATGATCTTTTAAAAGGATGTTTGAATCAGAGTCCGAAGAAAATCCATTAAGATCTGAGACGTTTTCGTTTACAATATCTAAAGGAGTATAGTTATGCGTAGCAGGATATAAAAACAATAAGAATGTAACAGGAAGAAAAAACAAAACTCCCAAAATTGCATAAACACCTACTTTTTTATAATTCATTATGTCAATTCTAAATGGAATGATCAATGGTTTTGCAAAAATAAAAAAGGTGGTTCTTTAAAACCATCTTTGCTATATGTTTTTAACACTAATTTGTGTTTAAAAGTCTCGTTTTATATAACCTTCATCATACACATCAAAAACGTACCCTCCTTCTTGCAGAAGGATGAACAATAAATAGATGATTAAGAAGATGGCAGTCCAAACTACAGCGCGTCTTAACCCTTTTGTTTCATCACGCATGTGCATAAAATCCCAAGTTATATAATATGCTTTAACAATGGTAAGAATAATAAATATCCAGTTAAGTCCTTTCATTCCTAAAAAAGACCCCATTAAACTTTCAGGCTTTAAAATACCAAGTACTACCTCAACAGCGGTAACAATAGATAATAATAAGAGTACTCCCCAAATTTTCTGGGTGTTACTTTTAAATTTTATTGCGCCTCTTAATATAGATAAGTTATGTCCCATATCGTTTTAAATCTCTTTTTTTTGAATTATACCAGGTAGAAGAATGTAAATACAAATACCCAAACCAAGTCTACAAAGTGCCAATACAGACCAACCTTTTCAACCATTTCGTAACTCTTACGTTTTTCATACGTACCAAGAACAACATTGAAAAAGATAATAATATTGATAACAACTCCAGAAAATACGTGGAAACCGTGGAAACCAGTTATAAAGAAGAAGAAATCTGCAAATAAAGGAGAACCATATTCATTCACCTTTAAGTTAGCACCTTCAACTACTAACTTACCATTTTCTTTAATTTGTCTTACCGATTCTGCTCTAGATAACACAGTCTTCTCACCCTCTTCATTTATGATTTGTGTTCTCACCAAAATATTTTCGTGAGCTTCCAAACCATTCACCACTTCATCTACGGTATATGTTGGCAAACTACCTTCAGAAACAAACCATAAACCATTTTTACGCTCATGCTGCGTTCTTTCGTTTTGCGCTACGGCCGCAAAATCTCTTACAGCTACCCTTTTAAATACTTGCTCTCCATCTTTATCAACATACTCTCCAAACTGCAAAATGTTACCACCTTTTGTTTGTACAGCACCATAATCGCCTTTAATAAATGTATTCCATTCCCAAGCTTGAGATCCCACAAATATTAAACCACCAATAATGGTTAAAAACATGTACCAAGTCACCTTTGTTTTATTCAAATGGTGTCCAGCATCTACCGCAAGCACCATTGTAACAGAGGACATGATAAGGATAAACGTCATAAACGCTACGTAGTACATAGGCGCATCCACACCGTGTAAAAACGGAAAGTGGGTAAACACCTCATCTGCAATAGGCCATGCATCAATAAATTTGTATCTAGAAAATCCGTAAGCCGCTAAAAATCCAGAGAACGTTAATGCATCGGAAACAATGAAAAACCACATCATCATTTTCCCATAACTTGCTTTCAGTGGCTGGTTACCGCCACCCCAAGTTTTGCCTTCTACTACTGCTGTACTCATATATAATGGTTATTATTTAAAAGTTGCACAAAAATAATCATTTTATTCATCTAACGAAATATCGCTCTCTAAAAATTAGCAACAATAGTCTTTCAATTTGGACGTTACCCTCCTAAGGTCGGGTCGGGCTTTTCACTTGTAGTTTTGGCTCGATGCTCGCCTCGCCAAAAGCTATCGTTGCAATCCCTAACGCAGGCATATCCGCCAAAATTATTTCATCGCCTTAAAACCAAGACTATCAATAAATTACTAACCTACAAAATATAAAAACAAGAACAAGTACACCCACAGCACATCTATAAAATGCCAAAAGGTAGCAGCAAGTTCAAAACCTAATAAATTTTCTGAAGTATACTTTTGTTTAAAATGATTATAAATTACAACCAATAGACAAACTAAGCCAACAACCACATGTAAAATATGCACAAAAGCAATTAAATAAATATAAGACATGGTAACATTACTGGTAGGCCCCGTAAAGTTGTAACCCATATCTATAATTTGTTGAAACCCAATAAACTGATTAAAAATAAAAACAACCCCCAAAGCCAATGTAATTAACAACCACACTAAAGTACTTTTTCGGTCTCCTACTTTTAGTGCGCGTTTTGCTAAAACAAAGGTTATACTGCTTAATACTATTACAACAGTACTAATGATAAAAGCATTGGGCAGCACAAAATCAGTTACCCAATCTGGTCTAGATTTACTTACTAAAAAAGCACTTGTCCAACCACCAAAACTCATAATTAATGATACAATACCAAACCATAGCATCATTTTTTTTGCTCTGCTATTCTTTTCTTGTGGTGTTCCTTGGGTTAAATCCATTTTAACTTATAAATTTATCAATCACGTAAACTATTTGCACCAATGTAATGTAAGATACACTTACTAACATTAATTGTTTGGCGGCTTTTTCACTCATTAACCTAAATAAGCGTACTGCGTAATATGTCATCCATAACCCCAAACCAAAAATCAAAACAGCTGCAACTATAGATAAGTGCAGGCGCCCTGTAAATCCAAATACCGGAATTATGGAAATAAGCACGGTCCATATACAATACATAATAGTTTGTACTGCAGTACCTTTATCTTGTTTTCCTGTTGGTAACATTAAAAATCCTCCTTTTTTGTAGTCCTCATACAAAAACCATCCAATAGCCCAAAAATGCGGAAACTGCCAAAAAAATTGAAGTGCAAACAACGTACCCGGTTCAATACCAAAGTCGTCAGTTGCAGCAACCCAACCCAACATAAACGGAATAGCACCCGGAATTGCACCAACAAAAACAGCCAAAGGCGTTTTTGTTTTCAAAGGCGTATAGGCACAGGTATATAAAAAAATAGATATAGCACCAAACATTGCGGTCTGCTTGTTAATACTATATAAAATAATGATACCTAAAAGTGTAAATATAGACGAAATAATAAATGCGGTTGTTACACTCATACGGCCTGCAGGTATTGGCCTGTTTTTAGTGCGGTTCATTAAAGCATCCAAATCCTTTTCAATAATTTGGTTAAAACCGTTAGAAGCTCCAACCATAAAATAACCGCCTAAAGCCAGTAACACCAGTATTTTGAAATCTACAACATCAACACCCAATAAATAGCCTGCTAGCGAAGAAAAAACAACGCTTATAGACAAGCGCATTTTAGTAATTTCCTTAAAATCTGAAATTACAGAAGGTGCTGCTACTGAAGTTTTTGTGCTACTCAAAGCTATCTTTTTAATCGCAATTAATTTGCGAGTGCAAAGATACGCCTTAAAACTAATTTGAGCAATGGAAGCTAAACTTTTAATATCTTTAACTATTCCACTTTAATTCCGCATATATGAGACCATTTAAATCTGTTAGCATTATCTTTTTTACTTTTTTAAGTTTGACTCTTTCTGGGCAGTCTCGATGGGAAAAAGTATCTATTTCAACCACTAAACTTACGGACAATACGTATATGTTAGTTGGCGCAGGTGGTAATATTGGTGTTTCCATCGGAGATGATGGTATTTTAATGATTGATGATCAATTTGCACCATTGACAGATAAAATTTTAGAAGCATTAAGAAAACTGAGTGATAAAACCATAAAATATGTAATGAATACACACCACCATGGAGACCATACCGGTGGCAATGAAAATTTCGGAAAGCAAGGAGCAACCATTATGGCACATGATAATGTTAAGAAACGACTGAAAGAAAAAAGTGCGCCGATCGCCTTACCGGTCATAACATTTAATGATAAGATGTCTGTAGAAATGAATGGTGAAACTGTTTTGGTTATTCATGTTAACAATGCACATACAGATGGTGATGCGCTATTATATTTTACCGAAAGTAATGTGCTTCATACAGGAGACACCTATTTTAATGGACGCTACCCATATATCGATTTAAAATCTGGCGGAAGTATTGAAGGTTATATTAATGCTGTAAAAACAGGTTTAATGTTAGTTGATGAGGATACAAAAATAATACCTGGACATGGAAACTTATCTAATAAAGCAGAATACGAAACATTTCTTAAGATGTTGGAAACTATAAAAACTGCTATCCTTTCAGAAATTAAAAATGGAAAAACGGAAGATGAAGTTGCATTAAATACAACCCTCACTAAAACCTATGATGACCTAAACTACGGATGTTGTTTTATCTCTTCTGAAAAAATACGCAGGACGATTTATCGGAGTTTGAAGAAGTAAACCATAACAACAAAAGAGTCCAAATAAAATCGGACTCTTTTAATATCATAGTATTATGTAAGCTAATTTATTTTTCCACAATAATTTTATGGATCTCTGAAAGGTCTTTGGTCGTTATTTCTAAATAATAAATACCTGCCCCTAACTCTGACACATCCACAGAGGTTAAGTTACCGCTTTTATTTTCTTTCAAAATATTCCGCAGCTAGCGCTCGTTTGTAACGAGTGCCGATTATTAGTGTAAAATAAAGCGATACTTAATTCATAGTTTACCTGGGCAAACTCAGCACAAGTTTTGTATTTTGGTATCATGAGCAGAAAATATAAATTTCAAAACAAGAGCGGTTTGTATTTTGTAAGTTTTGCAACGGTATATTGGCTAGATATCTTTACGAGGCATGTTTATTTAGATATTTTATCAAAAAGCGTCAATTATTGTCGAGCAGAAAAAGGTATGGAATTGTATGCTTATTGTTTTATGCCAAGTCATTTACATTTTGTTTTTAGATCGAATACAGAACAACCAATGGAATTATTGCGGGATTTCAAAAAGTATACTGCAAAAAAAATTATTGCAGAAATTGAAACTAATCCACAAGAAAGTAGAAAAGAATGGTTGCTTTTTATGCTTGAGCGTGCAGGCATGAAGCAAAGAAATGCATCCAAATATCAGTTTTGGCAACATCACAATAAACCAATAGAGTTATGGAGCGAAAAAGTAATAAAGCAGAAAATAGATTACATTCACAACAATCCTGTTAACAGTGGATTTGTTACAAATCCCGTTGATTGGAAATATAGTAGTGCCAGAAATCTTCAGGATGACCATACTGTTTTAGAAATTGATGAAATGGGTTTTTTGGGTTGAATTGGTTTAAAAGCACTCGTTACAAACGAGCGCTAGCGAGGTGATTTATCGTAGTTTGAGTAAAGAATAATTATCTCTGCAACTTTGGTGCGTGGTTTAGTGCTTGAATGAGATGAGCTACTGAAACAAGTTCAGCACGACAACATTAGTTGTCGAAATACCAATTAAACAAATCTGTACGTAATCCAAAATTCAACCAGAAGGTGTTGCTTTTAAAAAGGGTATTGGTCTCTATATCGGGAGAAAAGTTTCTAAAGGTAAGATCTGTAAACAGCTTTAAGTTGGATGATGGGTTTATAATATAACCTGCTTGCAAATTGCTGTAGAACGTTTTGATTTTAATGCCTTGTCCTATTTCTATGCCGCTATCAAAAGGTCTATCGCCTTCAACGCGATATATATCGCCTCCATAATTAAAATTATCTGTTCCGTCATTAAAATCGAATCCGCGCGTTCCAAATATAACTTTGGCATCGGCAAACCATCGGTCACGACGGTAACGCCCAATAACTAACGCTTCACTAAAATTAGCACCCCATAAATGCGCTACAGGTTGATTGTTGTGTGCATAATTCAGCACAATAGTGTTATGGCTATACGTATACGGTCTTACACGGTTCAATTCAAATTGTAAAAACAGATTATCTACCTTAAAAGCGTTGTAATATTTAACCCCTAATTGATATCCCAATTTATTTTTCCAACTTTTATTACCTGCTCTAACATCACCTAAAGAAAATTCATCCAGAATAAACTGTCCATACACATTTGCATTATCACTAAACTTATATTTTGCTGCAGCGCCTAATAGTGCATTTCCAGCATCTTGCCCAGTTTCAAATTCTATAGCTCTATAGAAAATTATGGGATTTAAATAATTGATATCGAAACCTCGGTTGTTGCTATCCGTCCACAATACCGATTCAAAAAAGCCTAAATTCAAACGTTTAGATACATTCCAACTTAAATAATGGTTAGCGATATACTTTGTTAAAAATGCACCATCTTCCAAAACTTCAGGGCGTACATCACGCATCCACATAAAGGTATTGGTGTATTTTATCTTCCAGAACTTGGTGTTTAGTTTTAAAAATGGATGCGGACTCGTAACATCGCTCAACAATAAAGACCGATAGCCATCCCCAATAAAGTTTTTACCGTGACCAAATTGAATATTCAAGAAATTTGCTGGCGAATAGGATAAATACGCTTCAGCAACCGGATAATCGTAACTATCTGTTTTAAACAATTTAGAAACGCCTCGTCCGGGGACAATAGGTTCAGATGGTGACGCCGCAATACTTTCAATATACTGGTTAAAATACTCTGCAAATCGCCCTTGACTCTCAAAAACCGTGGTGTAAAAGTTAAACTTTTTACCCAAACCACCCTGAACTAAAAGTCCGCGTGTGTTGTTATACGTACCTCCTTCTTCGGCATCTGTCCCCAATTGTAAATCAAAAATAGGGTCAACCGTAAACCAATAGTCTTTCCCTTTAAGTTGCACCAAGTGCTCATTCCACAACTTCCTGCCAGCCCAATTTTTAGTTGGTTTGGTTAGTGCTTCTCTTTCCGCCTTAAAATCATAATATTTAGAAACATCATCATACAAAAATGGTTTTTGCGCTGTATGACTATTTGTGCCAACTAAATTCATAGCTCTATCAAACATCGCATAGTCACTATGGGTAAATTGAATATTTAATTGGCTATTTAATTGTTCTCCAGAGTAAGCCTTTATACTTTTATTCAAACTATCATATTCCTGCTTAACAGCCAGTGCTTCCTGTTCAATCTTGTTAATAGGGGCTACTTTTTTTTCACTCGACAACTTGAAATCTTCAATAGGAATTTGAATGGGTATAGAATACTGTTTAAATGTTGGCCTACCACTATAAGTTGCTGGTGCTACTTTGGGCAATAAACCAAACACTCTTTTAGCCTCTACTTTTAAAGAATTGTACATGGCATCCACATACATTACTTTAAATACACCAGCAGTATCTACCTCAAACAGCACTACTAATTTACCTTTATACTGCTCTTTAACAACATCATCAGGCACTTTAAAGTTGGACTTTATATGCTGAAATAATTTTGTATCAAAGCAGCGCTGTAAACTATCTACAGCCTTTCCTGAGCACTCAGAGAACACAGGCGGCCTTTCGTATGTATTTGAATTTTGAGCTATTAAGGTATTACAGAAGAGAAATAGAAGTAGGGCAACATATTGTTTCATCTGTTTATTTTTATTGTTTTAATGGCGGCATCTGAAAATTTCGTTTATAGAACGCTTCAGACATGAAACTATATAATCTGCTTTTTTAATAAGCATTTAGAGTGGAAAGATAGCATATTTTATTAAGATAGTTAAACAAGCTGTTTTAAATAAAAAAGCCATTATCCATGAAGATAACGGCCTTTTGCATGCTAAATTGTTAAGTTTATTCTGCTTTAAAAATTATAGGAAGTGTATAGCGAACGCTAACGGGTTCATCGCGCTGTTTCCCTGGTTCCATTGTTGGAATTTTGTTTACCACTCTTTCTGCTTCTTGCTCTAGCTTGGGGTGTGGCGCTCTTGTTTTAATTTCTTTTATTGCGCCTTGTTTATCCACTTGAAACTCCACATAAATTCTTTGAACTCCAGATAAACCATATTCGGTAGCTATATCGCCATTAAACTTTTTACGTACTAATTTGTTTATTTTATCTGACATGCATTTTCTTTTAGCCTCGTTACCCTTTTCATCCTCGCACCCTGGATAAACTGGTACATTTTCGACTAGAACAAAATCCACAAAAGTGGGTTCAACAGGAATATCTAAATCTTCAAATGCTCCAGGATCCAAAGGTTCGTCATTTGTAAAACTATCAGGTGTGTCGATATTCAACACTTTCTTAATAGTGAAATCATCTTCAACAATCTTTGGAGTCTTACTTAAGATTACCTTTTTTTCTTTTGGTTTTGGCTTTGATTCCACTTTGGGTTCCTCATAAATCTTGAAATTTGGTGCTACCATTGCAAAATCTTCAACATTGTCTATAGGTGGATCATTGTAGGTCGGAATTTTAGTTTCGAATTGCATTTCTAAAAGCCCAAGAACCGCTAAAAGGCAAACGATTAAACCCACTTGGAAATATAAGGTGGAGTTTTTTTGTAAATTTACATCATGCTTTTGTGATGATGTCTTGCTTTGCTCATTTTGCCGAATGAGCTCGCGAGATGGTTTTGAATTTTTCATCTGATAAATTTTTATTGTTAATGATTAGGACAGATGTAATTCGCCATTCAATTTTTCGCTATAAATGGGATTAATTGCTATGGCTCATTTCATTTGTTGTGATTTTTCTAAAACTACACGAGCATTTACGCTGGAGACTCATAGGGTTTCGCATGCAAGAAAACCTTTAGTCCTTAGCTTAAAAGCATACCATAGTTTTACTGTTAATATTATGGTAAAGTCGCAATAAGCATACCAAAACAAGAAATCCCACTGCTTAATTAGTAGTGGGATTTTATAATTCAAAAAAGGGTCTTTTAAAAAAAATAAAAGCTCAAAGTTTAACTTTGAGCTTTTTAAATATTTATATAATAAAACTTAATCTTGTACTTGGAAAACAATAGGTAAAGAATAAGGCACAGTAACTGGTTTACCTCTTTGCTTACCTGGTTTCATTTTGGGTAATAAACTAATTACTCGTTTTGCTTCTTTTTCCAAACCTGGATGTGGAGCCCTTGCTCGAACCCCTGTAATACTTCCAGTTTTGTCTATTTTGAAGATCACATTAATACGTTGGCGACCAGATAGCCCTAAGTCTCCTGCCAGTTCTGTATTAAATTTTCTTTGAACAAATTTCTGAATCTTGGCAGACATACATTGCTTTTTCTTCGCATTGTTGCCTTTTTCACAACCAGGAAATACTGGAACATTTTCAATTACCGCGAACGGCACCTCGATATCTTCTTCTACTTCCTCTACCTCAATTTCTTCAACCTCAACGATTTCTGTTTCTTGGTCAACCTCTGTAGACTCAATAACCGTTTCTTCCACTTCCTCTTCATCTTCTACAATTTCAATCACCTCGGGTGCTGCTGGCGGTGGTGGTGGAACAACTTGTTGTGTTAGTGGGATTTCTTCATCTATTTCTTCTTCTAGATTAAGCTGTCCTATATCAATATCAGACTTATCCCAAGTTTTGTAATTAATAGCGTAATTCGCTAAAAATAACATGAGCAATAAACCAATAGCAAAATACAGAGAACTGTTTCTGCCTACATTGGCTTTTGGATTCTTTTTAGGTTCCATAATTTTTATTGTTTTTCCAGATTGCTAAAATAACTACTTATTTAGGAAAAATGCAAGGGAATATTAATTTTTAACTTGCAATTTAGCCTTAACCCACAAAACGATTCCAGTTAACAACGCCCCTAAAGAATTAGCTATGGCATCATAAACATCAAACGCTCTATATGTGGTTAATGTTCCCTGTAAAACCTCAATAATTATACCAAAAACAACAGCTAGAAAGACTGCATATAAGATTGCTCTTTTTGAAGTTTGACTCATTTTAAAATAAAACACAAAATACCACAAGAAAGATAGTATGGCATAAGCCAAAAAATGAAAGATCTTATCGCCATGATTCACATCCACCTCCGGCATATCCTTCAAACTCATTAAACTAGCACAAAGTAAAGCTAGGGTGTAGGGTACGGCTAAAAAAAGCGAATAGCGTTTAAGCACCGATAAGTTCTTTGTAACCTTCAGCAGTTAATAGATCATTCATTTGAGAAGCATCGGAAAACTTAACTTTAATCATCCAACCTTCACCATAAGGATCGGAGTTTACAACTTCTGGATCATCCTCTAAACCTTCATTAAATTCTACAATTTCACCTGAAAGTGGTAGAAATAAATCAGAGACTGTTTTTACGGCTTCAACGGTTCCAAAAATTTCATCGGCTTCTAAAGTTTCATCCAATGTTTCAACTTCAACATAAACAATATCTCCTAATTCGCTTTGCGCAAAATCGGTTATACCAATTACAGCTATATCGTCTTCAATTCTTACCCATTCGTGATCTTTGGTGTACTTTAATTCTAATGGAATATTCATGGTAAAGGTTTAATTAATAGTTACACAAATGTATGTATCCAAAACTAGATTTCAAATAGGTAGATAGGAATTAAACTTATTCTTGATACAGTTTTTTCAAACGTCTTAGACTTCGTTTAGCAACCACTCAAAATTACTAGAAATGACATTTTATTAGGCAGTTAGATTCTGAAACAGGTTCAGAATGACAGATTCGAGATCTAGTTACCAAAATTATATCTTAGTGTGAAGCCTGAACGAATTGTGGTTTGCGGAAACGCCGTAGAAATTGCATAATCGGCAAAAGCATAATCAAAATAGAAAATAGCTGTTAAGTTTCGACTGAAGGCATAATCTGCTGAATATTTCAAGCCCCAAATGGTTTGCCCCGATGTGATCTGATTATTATCCAAATCTAAATACCTAACAATCGTTTTATTATCGCGTACAGAAATATCTGCTTTCATATTCAAATCACTTACAATACGTTTTTTAGGACCAGCCAGTTTTGACTTTATGCGTACATCCTTAATGCGATATCCCAAACCTAAGGCATATTCGTTACCAATTACCTCTGTCAGTAAATTATTATCGAAACTTAAGGACAATAGCCTGTCTTTTTTAACCTCAGCAAGTATTTTTACAGAGTTTTTCATCTCCATATCAATTCTTACCAAAGGACTGAACATTTCGGTTAAGTTGATATTACTAAAAAGTCTTGCATTTTTATAATTTCCAGATTGGTCTTTGGCACCGTCGTTAAATGGCGAATCATAATCCAAATTATAAAAAGGTTGTTGGTAATCTAAATTGGTTTGAAATTGGTTGATATTATACGTTGAACGATACCCGTGTGTCACTGAAAAACGTCTGAAATTCTTTTTAAACCATTTAAATTTCATGAAACCTGTGTACTTCAAGTCCCAATTAGGGATAGGTATATTTCTAAAAGCACCTAGTTTTACATTGCTAGCATCTTGACCCGAGTAAGCAGCTAAAAAAGCTGGAAGCAATACGGCTTGATTCGTTTTACCAAAACCTCTAGGAAAACCATCAGCATCTACATCATTTACATCGGCGCCTGTTGCTGCTGCTAAGCGTTGTGCAATAATTAATCTATTATCACTAAAAGCGTCAAAAGCATCAGAACCTGTTTCATCACTTTTGCTGAAAGCGGTTTTTATTAAAACAGTTGAAATATTAAAATTACCAAATGTATTTGGTGTTAGAGAAACGTATTCGTTGTCATTATTAACATCAACCCTAAAGTTTTCTGCAAAATTCTCAAAATAACTTTTGTTACCCGTAATATCAATTTTTAAATCTCTTACAGGTTCTAAACTTGCAGAAATATCTAGTTGCTCTGTGTGGGTTTGTGTGAATTGTTGATTAAACTCTTGAAAAGACGTTAACCAACCCCTACGTGCTAAATCTTGACGAATATCACTCTGACTACCAAATGTAAAACCAAAGGACGGTTTTAACGTACCAATAAACCCAGGTGTATTGGTATAACCGGGTATAAACGTACCGTTGTTTTCTGAATAGTTTATTTGCACACGCTTTATGCTTGTTAAAATATCAATGCCTGCATTTAGCCACTTTGTACCAGGTTTATTTGCGTTTTTAGGCTTACTATCCTGTGCCGGTTGTCCACCTCCTGGAGGTCCCGCAGTTCTAGTTCGGGTTCTTACGGTTCGCACAGGTTTTTTAACCAAACCTAAATACCTGTAAAGACGATTCATATCTAAACTTGTATTCAAATTATGTGTGTTTGAATTTTGTACGGTATGAATATCCTGTCCAAATTCTAAACCAAATAAATCCGACCCTTTTTGCCATTGAAAATCACCGTTATATTGATAGGTTGCATCAATAAAACTCAAGGTAGGAATCTTATTTAAAGGTAGTTGATATGTTAAACCTAAACTCTGCGTCTGTCTATTGGGATCACCAAAATCTAAGAACCCATCCCAAACATCTAATCTCGGATCTTGTTCTCCTGCAATAAAATCATCATTGATAAAATAGTTTCTAACAATGTTGTTATTGGCTGCTGTAAAGTTTAGTTGTAGTGCGTCTGTTAAATTGTAATTGATGGTATATTGAAAATCGAAGGTGTAATTTCTTCTGAAAAGCTCATCAATACCGATGTTGTTGCCTGTAAGATCTATCTCTCTAAATTTCTGTCGGTTAAACTGTCTGTTGATATCACTGTTTATAGCTAAACTAGTTGGAAGTAAATTAAGATTAAACTCTTTTAGGAATTTCCAATATTTTCCCGTGAACAGTGAATCGTTCTTTTTGAAAGGTTCTATCTTAACAGGATTGAAATTAAACGCATAATTAGCACCTGTACGTAACGTTTTATTTACCGAATTTTCTATTTCGAAATCACGGTGCTCTACCTTGTTATATGAATAATTGAAGGTGAAATTCTCGACATCATAAAACCGCGGTGTTTTCTCAGTAGTTCTATTTTTTCTAACCCCAATAAAATTGATACTTTGGCGCCTTGTATAATCCTCTGATTGTTCTCTAACCCTATCCTTACCCTCTTGAGTATCTTCTGCATCAATACGATCTTCTAGTTTTAAATCCTTATAAAACTGGTCAAATTTAGGCGTAATCACCTCAACACCTTGCGCATAGTTAAAAGGAATTTGAACACCCCATTTTTTTGGCAATAATTGTCCTACATTTACATTGGTAACAACGTCGTATTGTTTTACATCTTCAAGAGCGCGCTCACTCGGGCCTTGTTCAATAGTACCGAAACCAGAGGTGCTTTGTCTACCAGTAGCACTAATGTTAGCAAAATCTGCAATATTGGTATCCATACTTACTACAGCTGCCCAACCACCTTCGTTATCTAAATCAGATAAGCGTAGTTCGTTAAACCACACATTTGCGCAAACATCGCTATTAGTAACGTTTTTAACACCTACCATCAAAGTTCTTACATCACCAAAATTAGGATTACCCTTTATAGCTACACGATGCTGGCCTATAACATAACCCGTTAAAGGATTTATCACTTCAACAACATCATCACCCACCACATCAAAAAACGCTGGCTCACCACTATTTATGGTTCCATTCGCAATTCCTTCCGCTTTAATTTGCGCCAATACATCTATTGGTAAATTTATTTCATTTTCTAAGGGCCACACATCCCTTCGATCCAGGGAGCCATTTGGAGATTTCACTAGAGGTAATTCAATTTGATAGTAATTGTCATTCAAATCGTTACCTATTCTCATAAAACCAATCAAACGTTCCGCTTCATTGTCGGCAAATCCGTAATCTTCATCCTGAGCATGTAAAAACATCCTAATGCGCTTATACTGACGCATATCAATACTTATGTTTTTAAATACCGCTCGGGAATCCTCAGATTCCAAATCACAAACATTAAGTACTAAAGCTTGCTCATTTTGACGCACCACCGTATTGTTATTAAATAATTGTTCAGGTTCAATACCAGGTGGACGCACATAAGACCCTTCATTATCAATCGTTCCAACAATACCTACAGAAAAATCTGTACCATCATCTGCTGGATCATCATTATCTGCTTCTAACGATTGGTTATAACGACGCCAGTCGCTTCTTACTAAATCCAACGTTCCAAAACGGAACACAGTATTTTGCGTAAACTCTTTTAAGTAGGTTCGCACAAAACGAACCGATCGAAAGTCTGTAATTCCACCAACAGCTCTAGTACTTCTTGTAACTGGAATTCTGAATAAATACCATTTGGGATATACGATATCTCCGTTTGGCAACAACCTTCTATTATCCTCACTTTCAGACTCCACATTCTTGGTGTCAACAATAAATTCGTTATTTATATTTAGTGTAGCGGGTGTAATATCCAATTCATATTCATAATAACTATCAATAGTGTTCATGGTGTTATCCCTATTGATATCTTCTACATCTGGTTGTGGATTATTAGCCCGTTGCGTATCGCTGAATGTATCAGGGGTATTGCCTTCAACACCATTAAACTTTTTATAACGCTCAAAAATACCACCCTCAGCATCTAAGAAATAAGTATAGTTGTCATTAGAAGGATCTTCACCAAATGTAGCTCCAAATTTTGCGATTTCATCTGCATCACTATAACCATCATATCCCACATCTTGATTAGTGCGTTCTTCTCCAACAGTATCAAAAGCATAGACTAAAGATTGATTTAGCGGCACTACTGTACCCCAATCTGTTTCTGGCAATAATTCAATATTTCCATCTTCAGGTAATCCATTTTCATATAGTTTTCTTCCATCTTTGATAACATCTTCTGAAACATTACCAAGATCAAACACCAATTTACCTCCTGAGTTTGACGGGTCTTCCTGAAAAGGGTCTTGCAACCAAAATTCTATATATTCTACATTGGCTTGCTCTAAATCAGTAGAAGTTAACTGTCTTGTAATACCCGCCCACCTTTGGTTTGCTGGTGTACTATTTGCAGTAGGATTGAAATTATACGGTCCTCGTTCTTCTGGATAATAGGCTAAATCCAGCGTGAACAATACAGAGTTTTGTCCTTGTACAATATCTTGTTCAGGAAACAATTCATTTATAAAAACTCTACTGGTATATAAACTTGATAAGTCTTGATCTGAAATTCCATCTGGACGCCTAACACTATAGAAAATAGGATCTATAGAATACCAATTTAGCATACCTCTACCATAACCATTTTGAATACCCGCTTGATCATTACCTGGCGACCCTGTTAAATCCAAAGGCCTACTAGACAAAAACCACGATTGTTGCGCTTTTAAGTCTATGGCGTTTTGTGTACCTTCAAAATCATCAATATAAGAGGTTGCTTCGTTATTAAGATTAGTACCTTTTGGCGCACCAGGTGCTAAATATGCAAATTCCCCACGGAGTGAAATGTTTGAGGGCACATCAGTATCTATATTTGGCAGCTTATTCACCATTCTTGTTAAGAAAGGTACTTCTGAAGAGAAGTTGCCATTAAATCCGAAAATGGTATTGTTAATAGGCTCTGAACCAAAATTTGCTTTTTGGGTAATTGGGCGCTCATTAAGATTTAAAAGAGTACCTGCGAGCACAAAATTATCATTGAACTTATGTTCCACATTAATTCCCGTAAAACGACGGGTTTGTTGCCCAAAAACAGCATTATTTTCAGTGGAGACTTGAATGGGTGTATTGGAAGCTTTTAAGGCTTCGTCTAAAATTTGAACACGTCCCAGTTGATAATTTACCGTATAGTCTACGCCTTCCACCAATACACGTCCGCCAGCGGTTACTCTCACAGAACCTCGTGGTACATTAAAGGCCCCAATAGGAATACCATCGCCACCACCACTAGAGCTATAACGCCCTTTCAACTTGAATTTGTTTTTCTCTGCTTCTTCTAAAGCCGCAATCTTTGTGCTTTTGTAAAGAATATCGTAAACGTACTTTTCTTGATTTGGGTTGTTGTAAACAGCGGCTTCATAATCTCCAGGATTATTAGGGTCATCTAAAACATTAAACAGGTATTCACCAAAAGGTTCCACTTTCGTGAAAATAATTTTACCGTTTTGAGGTTGTACGGTGATGCCAGGAACAAAATCAAAAAAGCCATCACCATTCCCTTGAGGGTCGTTATTAAAATTTAATTTATCCCAATTGAATAATCTGATAAGTGTGGTTTCTTGAATCTCTTTATCATCACCAGACATGGTTGGTGTATGATTATCAAACAATGGGAAGGTAGTGCCTTCCACAGGAGAGATGAAGTTCAAAGGAGAAGCTTCATTATAAAAAATATTTAATGTGAAATCGTCTTGACTTAGATTAAAAGCACCTGTATCATAGATGTTTTTCATCATTAAATCCCAAATAGGTTGTTGTACATTAGTTACCGCACTTTTTAACATTTTTAGTACCAAAGCTTTATTAGTAACTTGAGTCACCTGATTATCATCATTACGTTCTACCTCATTCGGATTTACTCCGTCATTAGCAAATTCACCTACCTGATACACTTGTCCTCCAACGGTAAATTGATATGCTACGGCTAAAACCTCATCCGCATTTAAACGTTGGTTTAAAGAGATATAACCTAAATCTCTGTTAAAGGTATATTCCTGTCCATCAATTAATTTTCTAGCATTTTCGATTTTACCATAGTCAGAACCTTCATTTACACTGTTTTGAAGTGGCCCAAATCCATTTTGAGCCGTGGCAATATCTCTAATTGCTTCCGTCAAAACAGATCCATTATCAATAGCTGTTGGATCTAAATTGTTATTTCCGTTATCTGGAAAAGATCCTGGAGGCGCTAAGACACTTATTTGATTAGAAAACAACTTATCACTTTCACCTAAATCTTGTAACGCCACAACATTCCTTACATTATCCGTTCTGTTACTTCTGTTCGTGATATAAACCTCTAATCTTGTAATCTGTAAACCACGATTATTGATGAACGGATAATTTCTTAAAGATTCATCATAAGTATCCCTAAAATATTGTGCTAAGAAAAAGTGCCTGTTTTCATCATAATCTCTAATAAAGAAATCAAACTCTTCCAAAGTACCGCCACCTTGTGCAACAACTGTATTTCCTTGAGACTGTTGTTCTGAAAACACTCCAGTTACGGTGGTTCTTCCAAATTGTAATTGCGCTTTTACCCCAAATAAACTTTGCGCGCCGGTAATAAGCGAACTATTTAAAGGCATATTTACGTTACCGATTTCAATCTTTTGAATAATATCATCTTCAGTAGGTGTATAATCTAATTTTATGATGTTTTGAAAATCAAAGGTAGATTGTGTGTCATAATTTGCATTTACCTGCAAACGTTCACCCACTTTACCTAACAAACTTAGGCTAATGCGCTGATCAAAATCAAAAGTAAAATTACTTCGGTTTCTTGGTGAAAATGAGGGATTATCTTGTCTGGAAAATAAAATACCCAAATCCATTTCAACAGAACCTTGTGGGATTACTTCAATAGTATTTCCACCGAAAATAGTCTCAAAAAAATTGGAGTTTACGTAAAACTCTGGCAGTAAATTTTTTTGCTTATCATCAGCACCATCTTTTTTGCCATCAAAGGCATCAATTTTTTCTTTGTAATAATCCATTAAATTTTGCCTAGCCACCAAATCTTGGTATTCCTTAGGTGTTAAAATAATGGGATAATTTATATTGAATTCTCCAATCTTTTCAGTGTAAATATATCTGTCCGTTATAGGATCATATGTATATTTAGATTGAATACTATTTGCTTTAGGAAACTTAATGCTACCAAGGCTGAAGCCTGTTTTAACAGAGTCTTGACTTTGAGTTGGTTGTTGCGCCAATGCCGCTCTAGAGATTAAAAGGAGCGTAATGAGGGTAACGTAGGTTTTTATAGATTTATAATAGCTTTGGTTAGTTATTTTCAAAATCTTTTATAAATTTTTTAGAGCTTGTTTAATGATGGTTTCTACATCAGCATCTGGTTGTGATACCATAATTTTGTCCACAACACGTTCTGCCTGCTTTTTTGCAAAACCAAGAACTTCTAAAGCAGATAACGCTTCATTCTTATTGGTATTGTCTTTTGAAACTGAAACTTCATCTATATCGTAAATCTTTAGAACTTTATCTTTTAAATCGATAATTACACGTTGTGCCGTTTTTGCGCCAATACCCTTAATAGATTGAATTAAGGCCACATCGCCCGTTGCAATGCCTTCTCTAACCTGTTTTGGTGTTAAGGAAGACAACATGGTTCTGGCAGTACTTGCACCAATTCCACTAACGGAGAGTAATAACCTAAAAATTTCACGTTCTGCTAAGGTTGAAAAACCAAATAAGGTATGTGCATCTTCTTTAATTTGAAGATGTGTATACAACTTTAATGATTCATTATCAGGAATTTGAGAATAGGTATGTAAAGAAATATTTAAAATATAACCCACACCGTTACAGTCTATAACCACATCTGTTGGGTTCTTTTCAACAAGTTTTCCTTGAATATGAGTTATCATGTAATCCCCTCTTAATCCGCCAAATGTAATGAAATTATTCGCTTTTTAAACACTAAGAAATATCTTTTTCCAACTGCCACAACTCTTTATTTTGCGCATCTATAACTGCTATTGCTGTCATATTTACAATTTCATCTACACTTGCATCAAGCTGTAAAATATGAACCGGTTTATTCATGCCCATCATAATTGGCCCTATGGAGTCTGCCTCATTTAATTCCTTCAATAATTTATAAGTAATGTTTGCGGAATCTAGATTCGGAAATATTAAGCTATTTACCTTTCTACCTACTAGTTTTGAAAACGGAAACTGGTCGCGCAACATTTCATCGTTAAGTGCGAAATCTGTCTGCAACTCGCCGTCTACAACCAATTCAGGATAATGCCTATGCAACATTGCCACCGCTTCTCTTACTTTTGAAGCTCTTTCGTTTCCAGAGGAACCAAAATTAGAATAGGATGTCATGGCCATAACAGGTTCAAAACCGAATGTTTTAATAACCTTTGCAGTCATTACCGCAATTTTAGCCAAATCTTTTGCCGTTGGATCTATGTTGATGGATGTATCACTAAGAAATAGCGGGCCACGTTTGGTCATCATTACATTAGTAGTTGCAATTCTGGTGGCACCTTTAGCCATACCAATCAATTCTAACATCGGTTTAACCACTGAAGGGTAATTTCTAGAATACCCCGAAATTAAAGCGTCAGCATCACCTTCATTTACCATCATTGCAGCAAAATAGTTACGCTCTCGCATTAATCGTTTGGCAGCATATAGGGTAACGCCTCTGCGTTTACGTTGTTCCCAATAAATGCGCCCATATCTATCTTTACGCTCGTTCTCTTCTTCTGTTTTGGGGTCTATAATGGTAATATCAGCATCAAAATCAATCGTTTTCATTAAGGCTTCAATCGTCTCTTTTCTACCTAAAAGTATTGGAATTGCAATACCTTCTTCAAAAGCGATTTGCGCCGCTTTTAACACTGCCAACTGATCTGCCTCTGCGTATACCACGCGCTTTGGATTCAATTTAGCGCGACTAAGTAGTAACCGAACCAATTTATTATCAGAGCCTAGGCGTTCCCGAAGTGTGTTTTTATATTTTTCCCAATCTACTATTGGTTCTTTAGCAACACCGCTTTCCATAGCAGCTTTGGCTACCGCTGGAGGTATTTCGGCAATTAATCTAGGATCGAAAGGTTTTGGTATGATGTAATTTTTACCAAATGCCAGACGTGTTTGACCATAAGCTACGTTTACTTGTTCTGGCACAGGCTCCTTAGCCAAAGCTGCCAAGGCCTTAACTGCTGCCATTTTCATCTCTTCATTAATCGATGTAGCTCTTACATCTAAAGCGCCTCTAAAAATGAAGGGAAAACCAAGAACATTGTTCACTTGATTAGGATGATCACTACGGCCAGTTGCCATGATAATATCATCCCTTGTATCCACTGCCAACTGATATTTAATTTCAGGGTCTGGATTTGCCATGGCGAAAACTACAGGATCTTTAGCCATGGTTTTCAACATTTCTGGTGATAATATATCTGCCATAGATAAGCCAATAAACACATCAGCATCAACCATAGCTTCTTCCAGAGTATCTATTTTTCTATCAGTTGCAAACTCAGCTTTTTGCGATGTTAGATTGTCTCTATCACTTCTGATAACACCTTTACTATCCAACATTACCATATTCTCACGTTTGGCACCGCAAGATTGGTATAAGCGTGAACAAGAAATTGCAGCCGCCCCCGCACCACTAATAACAATTTTTACATCTTCAATATTTTTATCAATCAACTCTAAGGCATTAATTAAAGCCGCCGCAGATATAATAGCTGTACCATGTTGGTCATCATGCATTACAGGAATGTCCAGCTCTTCTTTTAAACGTCTTTCAATCTCAAATGCTTCGGGTGCTTTAATATCCTCTAGATTTATTCCCCCAAATGTTGGCGCTATGTTTTTAACGGTTTCAATAAATGTATCAACATTTTTTGTGTCTACCTCGATATCAAAAACATCAATATCCGCAAAGATTTTAAAAAGAAGTCCTTTACCTTCCATAACAGGTTTTGATGCCTCTGGACCAATATCTCCAAGACCTAAAACCGCTGTGCCGTTAGAAATTACAGCCACTAAATTACCTTTGGCCGTATAGCGATACGCATTATTTTTATCCTTTTCGATTTCTAAACAGGGTTCTGCAACCCCAGGCGAGTACGCTAAAGACAAGTCCCTTTGACTTGCATATTTCTTGGTCGGCACAACCGCAATTTTCCCTGGAGTAGGTTTTGCATGATAGACAAGTGCCTCTCTTCGTTTACTTTCTTCGCTCATTATGGATTAGTTTTTAGTAGGATTCAAATATAACAATCCTAATAAGGAAACACCTAATCTTTTAAAAAATTGATGTTTCTATTTAGACCAGAAAACTTAGTGCGTTTTACAGCAGATTTTTTGAAAACTTTTCTAAAGGTATCCTCGGTTATCTCTTCCCAATCTTTTTTTGACATCGATATTAATTCTGGATGTGGATTGAATAGCGGTTCTGAATGTGATTTTGAAAAACGATTCCAAGGGCAAACATCTTGACAGACATCGCAACCGAACATCCAATCGTCAAATTTACCTTTGAATTCTGAAGGTATATTATCTTTCAATTCAATAGTAAAATATGATATACATTTGCTACCGTCTACCACATAGGGTTCAACAATGGCTTCTGTAGGGCAAGAGTCAATGCACGCTGTACAGGTGCCACAATGATCGGTTACGGGCGTATCATATTCTAATTCTAAATCAATAACTAATTCAGCAATAAAATAGAAGGAACCGACTTGTTGGGTCAATAAATTACTGTGTTTTCCAATCCACCCCAAACCAGATTTTGCAGCCCAGGCTTTATCTAAAACGGGTGCCGAATCTACAAAGGCTCTTCCGTGAACTTCACCTATTTCATCCTGAACAAAATGCAATAGTGATTTTAGTTTGTCCTTGATAACAAAATGATAATCTGTACCAAAGGCATATTTTGACAGTTTATAGCTTTCTGAATTTTGTGTTTCGGAAGGGTAATAGTTCAGTAACAAGGACACTACGCTTTTTGAATCTTCTACTAATTTTGTAGGATCTAAACGCTTATCAAAATGGTTTTCCATATAACGCATTTCTCCATGCATATTTTGGTTTAGCCATTTTTCTAGACGTGGTGCTTCTTCCTCTAAAAATTCCGCCTTACTTATACCACAAGACAAAAAACCGAGGCGTTTTGCTTCGGTTTTGATGAGTTTTGTGTATTTCGATTTGTTTTCAATCATCTTTTGAGATTCTGAAACAAGTTCAGAATGACACAAAGTGTCAAAACAATCCTCCTTGAATATTGCCCTTAATTTTGCCTAAATGTTTATAGGCCTGTTCGGTCACTTCACGTCCACGAGGAGTGCGCATAATAAATCCTTGTTGGATTAAAAAAGGCTCATAAACTTCCTCAATGGTTTCAGGACTTTCGCTTACTGCGGTAGCTATAGTACTAATTCCAACAGGACCTCCTTTAAACTTATCAATAATGGTAGATAAAATTTTATTATCCATTTCATCTAAACCATGGGCGTCTACATTTAAGGCTTCTAAAGCAAATTTTGCAATCTCAATGTCAATTTTTCCGTTACCTTTTATTTGTGCAAAATCGCGAACACGACGCAATAAGGCATTTGCAATACGAGGTGTACCACGACTTCTACCAGCAATTTCAATGGCGGCTTCCATAGTAATTGGTACATTTAAAATAGATGCACTTCTTTGGACAATTGTGGTTAATAAGTCGGTTTTGTAGTATTGTAATCTACTTTGAATACCAAAACGCGCACGCATTGGCGATGTTAATAATCCTGAACGGGTGGTCGCTCCAACCAAAGTAAACGGACTTAGATTAATTTGAACGGAACGAGCATTCGGACCTGTTTCAATCATAATATCAATCTTATAATCCTCCATTGCAGAATAGAGATATTCTTCAACTATCGGGCTCAATCGATGAATCTCATCAATAAATAAAACATCACGTTCATCAAGATTAGTCAACAATCCTGCTAAATCTCCTGGTTTATCCAGAACGGGGCCAGAAGTTACTTTTATACCTACATCTAGCTCATTAGCCAAAATATGCGCCAACGTGGTTTTACCCAATCCTGGAGGACCATGAAATAAGGTATGGTCTAAAGCTTCACCTCTTAAGTTAGCAGCCTTTACAAAAATTTGAAGGTTTTCTAAGACCTGATCTTGCCCCGTAAAATCATCAAAGGCAAGCGGCCTTAACTTTTTCTCTACGTCAAGCTCCTCTGGGGAAAAATTATCGTTTGTTGGGTCTAGGTTTTCGTTCATAACAACTCCCTGCGAAGGCAGGAATCTATTGGATACTCTTAAGATATGAGATTCCGCATCAAGTGCGGAATGACAAAAGCATAAATTGAGACTCTATTCAATTCCACTTAAACAAATATAAAGAAAAAGCCTTTCAATCTTAGCTGTTGTAAGAAAGAAAGGCTTTAGGGCTTTTGGTTGGTATATTTTTATCTATTTCAAAATCGTAAACTCGCAACGCCTGTTTACATCATACTCCTCGTCCGAACAGATCCCTTCTTCCACACATTTGTTCAGAGGTTGCATTTCGCCATAACCTATACTTTTTAATCGGTCTCTCGGAATACCTTGGCTTACCAGATACTCTAAGGTTGAGGCCGCACGACGTTTGGATAAATCTAAATTATATTGGTCCGGACCTCTGGCATCGGTATGAGCCGATACTTCCACTTCCATAGTTGGGTATTTTTTCATTAAATCTACTAACACATTAAGCGTTGAGGCTGCATCTTCGCGAATATCAGACGCGTCAAAATCAAAGTAAATTTTATCCAACTCCACTTGTACAACATCTTCTTTTTTCTCCTTTACACGCTCTTCTGCATCAGCAAAAGACTCTAAACTTAAATAAATATTATGCTGCACTTTTCCTTTACTATCGGTAGAAAACTCAACGTCTTGAGGAATATATGCTTTACGTGTCCCTCTAACTTTGTACTTTTTATTTGGCTCAATTTTGAAAATGTAATAGGCATTTTCACCCACAATAGTGTCTTGAATTACGGTTTCCGATTCGTCAAACAGGGTTACTAAAGCTCCTGACAATAGCTCCTTACTATTTAAATCCTCAACTACTCCTTCAACTTGATAAAATGTTAAAGGATTTTTTTCTCTTATAAATCCAAATAATCTATCGTATCCTGTTCTGTTAGAAGACACAAAACCTTTATTATCTTTTTCTCTAACCACATAGGCAAAATCGTCTAGCGGACTGTTTATAGTACTTCCTAAATTTACGGGTGTATCATATGTGCCATTTACCATGTTACTTCTAAATACATCTAATCCGCCATATCCTAAATGACCAATAGATGAAAAATAAAGCACATTATACTTACTTACAAATGGAAATTGCTCCCTATGTTTTGTATTAATCGTATCGCCTAAATTTTCGGGCTCACCATAGGTCCCGTCGTCGTTAATGACAACCTTGTAAATATCAAAACTTCCTAAAGTTCCAGGCATATCACTAGCAAAATACAAGGTTTTTTCATCGTGACTTAAGGCAGGATGTTCCGTACTGTATGCGTTTGAAGTAAATGGTAATGCCGTTACATTCGTCCACTCACTACCAACCAACTCTGCTTTATAAATTTTGATATGCGCAATACGTTCATCATCAGTTTTTTTACGTGTGGTGTTGGTTCTATTAAAATACATGGTTTTCCCATCCTTTGTAAAGACCGCACTACTTTCGTGCGATTCTGTATTAATAGATTCCGAAAATGGCTCTACATTTTCCAATACATTTTGGCTATTTAATGTACCGCTATATAAATCTAAATAAGGCAGATTGTTCCAAGAATATGATGGATTCTCTGAATTTCTAGCGGATGCAAAAGCTACTTTATCGTCACCATAAAAGGACAATCCAAAATCGCTACTTGAATTTCTATTTTCAATCTGCTTTAATGTAAAGGTATGCGGTGTGGTCTTATCTGTGTTATCAATATAGGTCAGTGTGTTAATAGGCTTATTATAATACATAGACAAATGCTTATCTGCTTCTTTGTATTCCTTAACACCTTTTAAAGCCTGCGCAAATCTAAAATGATATTCGATATCAATAGAATCACCGTACTCCACGAACAACTCTCTGTAGGTCTTAATAGCCTTTTGAAGACTGGAATTATAGTAATAACTGTCTGCTAAATTTTGTAGCACGCCCTGAGTGCGCTCCTTGGTTTCATAAATTTCTGCGGCATTCTTATAAGCTCTCATGTCGAATAGCTTATCTACGCGTTTTGTATTTTTCTTTTGGGCAAACCCTATTCCGCTAACTAATAAAAGGCTTGCAATAATGTATCTAAAATTTTTCATGGTTCCTTGTATTAACTATTAGAAGAATCTTGGTGAACGGTCGTATCCATTTTTAAATCCGAAGAGATCCACATCAAACAGAATAAATATTTCATGTGATCCTGAATTGAAATCGCCTAAATTGGTTGTTGTATAGTCATACGCATAACCAATTCGTAAATCTTGCGTTACCCTGAAGTTTACCAATGCGCTTATGGCATCGCCTAATCGGTAGCCTAATCCAGCCTCCAATTTTTCATTCATTAAAACATTTGCTGTAATATCTAAAGCTAAAGGTGCACCTTTTGCCGCTCTACCCATAAAGGCTGGTTTCAATTTTAAATTTGAATTGATATCGAACACATAGCCTCCTGTAAAGAAATAATGTACACTTTCAACACCTGTTGCCTTAATACCGTTTTCATTTTCAAGGTGCTTAGTAGATAGCATATTTGGAGCAGACAAGCCTAAATAATAATTGTCGGTGAAGAAGAAAGCACCGATACCTAAGTTTGGAAATACTCTATTGATATTTTCATTGAAGGCAATATCTGAACTGATTCCCCCACTCTGTAATTGTAACCCATTAAAATTGGTATCAAACATGCGAATACCGGCTTTTAAGCCGAAGGAAATTTTGGTTTCAATACCAACGGGTAACACATAAGCAAAATCTGCAAAAATGTCATTCTCGTTTACGATATCACCGATATTATCGTTGGTGAATGAAATTCCCATTTCAATCTTGTCATTAATTGGGGTATGGGCAAAAAAGGTTCCTGTTGAAGGTGCGCCTTCTAAACCTACCCACTGGGTTCTATACAATCCACCAAGGTTTAAAATACCTTCTTCTGCAGTGGCATAAGCTGGATTAATCACACTCATGTTATACATATATTGTGTGAATTGAGGATCTTGTTGTGCAAAGCTTTGAAGTGATATGAACATCAAACTTAACAAAGCAGCTATTTTATGATATGTATTTAAATGTTTCATCGTTTTAAATCTTTTGTATCTATAAATTATCTGCTTAAGTATAAGCGTCCTTGTTCTGGAGCATCAACTCCGTTGTTAAATCTAAATATGTAGAAATATACACCCACTGGTAAATCGCCTTTGGCAATCACACGCCCTTGATTTGAAGTTCCGTCAAAACGTGGTGAACTCGCATTACCCTTATAGACTATATTCCCATTTCTATTAAAAATCTCCAACTCAAAATCTGGATACAGAATATCTAAGTTGTCTATTTCGTATGTATCATTTACACCATCTCCATTTGGGGAAAACCCATCTGGTAAACTTATTTTGCCACACACGGTAACATCAGGTGTTATTTCAAGTCTCATCGCGCTTTCACAACCTGTATTTTGGTCTACCAATGCTGCATAGTATGTAGCAACACCTAAGGCTGTATTATCTGAAATAGGTGTACCTCCAATTGCAACGTCATACCATACTATATTATCTAAAGTATCATCATACTCTAAAATATTCTGTGATAAGGTATTTAATGTTGGACCGTCATTGATACAATAATCTAGACTTAGATCGTCCAATGAAGGTGTTGCCGTATTATTAACGGTAACATCTATTTGTATAGCTATTGACGATTCGCATCCTGTATTGTTAGTTTGGGTAGCATAATAATCTTCACCATCAACTAAGGCATCCGTACTGTTTAATGGGGTAGTTAATGCCATATCTTCATACCAATTGACCGTTCCTGTTGCTTGGATACTTGCTCCTAAATCGGCAATTGTTGGGTTATCTACTAAGCAAAACTCTGGGTTTGGATCCAGAACGGTTATCGGTGGACTATCATCAATAGTAATTGTAACACTTGCTGTGGCATCTAAAGCACATGGTGCTATTGCCACAACGGTATACGTATAAGTTCCCGCAGCATCAATAGTTGGATCGAACACACCAGTACCACTAGCTAATGCAGGTGACCATGTTCCTCCCGTTTGGGCATCGGTGCCTAAAAGCGTGAATAAGTCAGTTGTTCCATCTCCAACACATGCTGCTAAAGCTGAGTCCTGTCCTGCATTTGGTGCTTCGGTTACATTTACAATCACTTCACTACTTACTGTACCGCAAGCATTTATAATGGTATATGCATATGTTCCTGATGTATCTACCGAAGGATCGAATTCTCCCGTACCACTTGTTAAAGCAGGCGACCAAGAGCCTCCTACATCAGCAGTTCCTAATAATGTAAACAAGTCTACCACTGCATCTGAACTACAAATATCCAAAGTTGCATTTGCACCAGCGTTTTGAGGTTCTTCAATTGTAATTGTGATAGTAGTACTATCATCAACACATGGCGCATTGGCGGTTACCAGATAAGTAAAACTATATTTACCAGCGGCTAATCCAGTGGCATCTAAAATATTTCCACTTAAAGCACCAGTGGCATTATCATCTTGCCATGTGCCTCCTGTATCCTCACTTCCATCTAAACCATTAAATAGATCTATTGCGTTGTTATCGTTACATGCAATAATTGGAGTAGTATTGGCATTTCCTGCGTCTGGCGATTGATAAATGGTCACATCAACTTGAGCTCTAACAGAAGATTCACAATTAGTAGTAGGGTCTATCTGAGTGGCAAAATAATCCTCTCCATCAATCAATGCTGTAGCATCAGCTAAGGGCGATCCTCCAGTCGCATTATTATACCATTGAATATTGTTTCCTGTGGCAGCTAAATCAGCAACGGTTGCATTATCACAAAACTCTTGTATTGCATCTGTTGTTGGTGCCGAAGTTTCATTTATAATAATACTTACGGTAACATCAACATCATCACAACTTCCTATGGCATCTACATTATAAGTAAAGTTATACGTTGCGGCAGGAAGACCCGCAATGTTTACTGTGCTTCCAGAAAGATTGCCAGTTGCATTATCATCGTTCCAAGTTCCCGATTGATCTTCTCCATCTAATAATGCGAATAAATCCACTACATTAACAATTCCAACATCTACTAAACAGAATTCTAAAGGCGCGTTAGCTGTTCCAGATTCTGGAGCATCTTCTATAGTAACAACAACCGTTGAACTATCCGTACATCCATTCACATCTGTAATAGTGTAGGTGAAGGTATAGCTTCCAAGAGTAAGCAATGTTAAATCTACGTCACTTACCGAAAGTGCTCCTGAGTTAGTATCATCACTCCATGTGCCTCCTGCATCTTCGCCTGCTAATTGCCCAAACAAATCTAATGGTGAATTTGGTGCTAAATCATTTTCACAGAACGTTGCTGGTGATGGTGTACCTGTATTTGGTAGTGGGTTAATGGTTACACTTACTGTAACATCAACGTCATCACAACTTCCAATAGGTGTAACATCATAGGTAAAATTATAAGTACCTGGTGTTAATCCTGATAAATCTGCAATATTAGCTGTTAAAACTCCTGTTGCATTGTCATCATTCCATGTACCTGCTTGATCTTCGTTTTCTAATAAATCGAATAAATCAAAATTTGATGGTGCTGTTCCTTCGCAGTATTCTGGGAAAGTAGTCACCGGAGTTCCAGATTCGGGCGCATCCTCTATAGTAATAGTAATAGTTGTGCTACTAGAACACGAATTCACATCTGTTACTGTATAAGTAAAATTGTATGTTCCAATTCCCAATTGTGTAAAATCTAAACGATTAGGTCCTACCAAAGCACCTGTATTATCGTCATCACTCCAAGTACCTGCATTATCTTCTCCAGCTAAATAAGTGCGTATATTATAAAACGTATTTTCCAGTATTGGATCATTTTCACAAAATGGAGCGGGACTATTATCATTTCCAGAATTGGGTAATGGATTAATAGTTACACTCACTGTAACATCAACATCATCACAACTTCCGATAGGTGTAACATCATAGGTAAAATTATAAGTACCTGATGTTAATCCTGATAAATCCGCAATATTAGCTGTTAAAACTCCTGTTGCATCATCATCGTTCCATGTACCTGCCTGATCTTCATTTTCTAATAAATCAAATAAATCAAAACTCGATGGCGCAGTTCCTTCGCAGTATTCTGAAAAGATTGCTACTGGCGTTCCAGACTCTGGTGCATCTTCAATAGTTATCGAAATTTGCTCAGAATCTAAACACGTACCATTATCAATTGTATAGGTAAACAAATATGGGCTACTGGCTACAGTAAACGCTGTAATATCTATTGAATTTGAAATGGTAGTATTACTTGCATCTGTCCAAGTTCCTGAATTATTATCTTGAGAACCATCCAAAGCATTAAATAAGTTAAATGGTGAATTGGCTACTAAATCATTCTCACAAAATGTTTGATTAAACGGATTACCCGCATTTGGATCATCCAAAACCACAACTTGAACTGTGGTAGATTCCTCTGGACAAGGATTAGGTAGCAAATTTTGTGTGTATGTAAAATTATAAGTTCCTGGGGTAAATGCACCAGTTGTTAAATCAATTGGTGATGTTACCAGGGGATCGGTACTTGTTGTTCCAAGTGTCCATTGGCCGTTAGGATCTTCATTATCTAATAACAAAGTCAGATCTAATGCATTAGGCAAACCAGATTCGCAATACGAAGCTGGATTTCCCGCTGATGGGGTTCCAGAGGTAAAAGTTTGATACACTTCTATGACCACATTTGTGGTAGCATTTGGACATGCACCGGTACCTAGAACGGTGTATGTAAAAGTATATGTACCCGCGGTTACAGCTGAAATATTAACTGTACCTTGAAATCCATTAGATGTTGCTATTGGACCAGACCAGGTTCCTGAATTTTCTGGTGTACCACCTAATTCATTGAATAAATCAAAATTTGAACCTGGTAAACTAGTATCACAATACTCTAAAGTGGTTGAATTCCCTGCATCTGCAGGATCATCAATATTTACAGTAACCGCTACTGGATTACTTTCACAGAATATATCGTTAACTTGAATGTAATACGTATTACCATTTACCAAGGGTGTAGTGAGAGAAAGTGCTGGAGGAATTGGATCTCCTGAGCCATCAATATTGCTATACCATGAAAAATTAGTAGCTGTTGTACCTGGATCTAAATTTCCTACTTGTGGATTCGTATCCGAACAAAACTCTTGTGTCGTAGCAGGGTTTGGATCTGCAGGAGCAGAAAAAACACCTACTTGTCCAATTTCTATTTGACTTTCGCAGTTACTACTATCAACGAATACAATATAAAAAATTGAAGCACCTACAGAGATAGTATCAGTAGGATTAGCTTGATTCGTAAGATTGAAATCGTTATATATCTCTACCGTACCTCCCGATGGGACACTTACTTGTAGTACGTCATCTATATAAGTTTGAATGGTGGCACTTTCATTGCTGCAATAAATTCTATCAAGAATTCTACCAGTGGCATCCACTTGAAAATCTACAGTAATTGAAGCTCTAGATCCGCATGCACCTGAATTATCATCAGCGTAATAGGTACCTTCAGAAACAAGTTCATTGGAATTGAATAACGATCCGCCAGTAGCTGCATCGTACCATACAATACCATTTCCTTGGTCTGTGGCGTAGTCAGTACTTAAATCAGCAAATGTATAACCAGAGGCGTCACAAATTGCTGGAGGGGTAGGATTACTAATTGTAGGACACTGAGCATGAGCGGACAATGACACAAAAAGCAATAACAGACTAAAGTATAGCGGTATACGCATATACTCTAATTTTGGTTTGGTTTTCATTGTTGAATTGTTAAAATCATATTAATAGCAAATCGGAATGTGTACATACCTGTATGATATGCTATACTATTTTCCGACTGCAATTTAACTGATTTTTTTGTATTTCATCGATAAAATATAAAATATTTTGTATTTCATCGAAAAAATAAGATCTTAAACAGAAAAACCCATCCAAATGGACGGGTCTTAAAGTTCTGTAGACTTATTTTATAAACTAATGATGTAGTTCTTCTTCTCCTTCCTTTAAAGGAACGGTTTGAGGAACAAAATCCTCTTCATGACCAGGATTACTGTAATCATAAGGCCAACGGTGTACGTGTGGAATTTCACCTGGCCAGTTACCATGTATATGTTCCACAGGTGTTGTCCATTCCAAAGTTGTAGATCTCCATGGATTTTGTGGTGCTTTTTTTCCGAAGAAAATATTCCCAAAGAAATTATATAAATACACTAACTGAAATGCTCCTCCAACCAATGCAAAAACTGTTATTACAACATTAACATTAGAAATATCATCGAACAATGGGAAATTAGAGTTTGTGTAATAACGACGTGGTAACCCAGCCATACCTATGAAGTGCATTGGGAAAAACACACCGTAAGCGGAAATTGCTGTTACCCAAAAATGGAGATATCCTAAGTTTTTATTAATCATTCTGCCAAACATTTTTGGGTACCAGTGATAAATACCCGCAAACATTCCGTATAAGGCAGATATACCCATTACTAAATGGAAATGTGCTACAACAAAATACGTATCATGTACATTTATATCAAGCGCACTATCTCCCAAGATAATTCCCGTTAAACCACCTGTAATGAATGTAGATACGAAACCAATGGAAAATAACATCGCAGGATTCATTTGTATATTTCCCTTCCATATCGTGGTAATCCAGTTGAAGGCTTTTACAGCCGATGGAATTGCAATTAATAATGTTGTAAACGTAAATACTGAACCTAAGAACGGATTCATACCAGATACGAACATATGGTGTCCCCAAACAATTGTTGATAAAAACGCAATGGCAAGAATTGATGCTATCATTGCACGATATCCAAAAATTGGTTTTCTTGAATTTGCCGCCAATACTTCTGATACGATACCCATTGCTGGTAAAATAATAATATATACCTCTGGATGCCCTAGGAACCAAAATAAATGCTCAAATAATACAGGAGAACCTCCCTGATAATGCAATACTTCACCTTGAATAAATATATCGGATAAGAAGAATGATGTTCCAAAACTTCTATCCATAATTAATAACAAAGCAGCAGATAATAATACTGGGAATGAGATTACGCCAATTACGGCAGTAATAAAAAATGCCCATATCGTTAAAGGTAACCTTGTCATAGACATACCTTTTGTTCTTAAGTTGATTACCGTAACAATGTAGTTAAGTGATCCTAACAAAGAAGACGCAATAAATATTGCCATAGACACCAACCACAAGGTCATACCTGCACCTGAACCTCCCTGAGCAAGTGGTAACGCACTAAGTGGTGGATAAATTGTCCAACCTGCAGCAGCAGGTCCTGCTTCAACAAACAGCGATATCACCATAATTACACTGGATAAAAAGAATAACCAGTACGACACCATATTCAAAAATCCTGATGCCATGTCTCTGGCTCCAATTTGCAACGGAATCAGTAGGTTACTAAATGTTCCACTTAAACCAGCTGTAAGTACAAAAAATACCATTATGGTTCCGTGTATGGTTACTAGGGCCAAATAGATATCCGCATCCATCACACCATCTGGTGCCCATTTACCTAGTAAAGCCTCAAAGATTACATTTGGCTCTTCTGGCCACGCGAGTTGAATTCTAAAAATTAAAGACATTAAAATCCCAATAACTCCCATGATAGTACCTGTAATAAGATACTGCTTAGCAATCATTTTATGATCTTGACTAAATATATATTTAGTTATAAATGTTTCTTTATGATGATGTCCGTGATCGTCGTGAGCGTGAGTATCTGCGTGTGCTGACATAATCTAATATCGGTTTTCTTTAGTATTAATTAATTAAAGAGTTCTTAAATTCCTTTTGCTCTTTTATCCAAGCATCGTATTCCTCTTGAGTTTCTACGATGATTTTCATTTGCATGTTGTAATGCGATTTACCGCATATCTTATTACATAGTAACAAATAATCAAATTCGTAAGGCTCAAGGGCATCCTCTCCTTTTTCTACTAGTTTCTTACTTTTCTCTAATCTAATATTATTGATATTTAACACTTTTTCCTGAATTTCAGGAGTTTGTCTCATATCAGAAGTAGTAACTGTTGGCGTAAACCCAAATTGGGTTATCATACCCGGAACACAGTTCATTTGTGCTCTAAAATGCGGCATATATGCAGAGTGTAAAACATCTTGAGAACGCATTTTAAACAATACTGGTCTGCCAACAGGTAAGTGTAATTCTGTAGTAATAATATCATCTTGCGCATTAGGATCAGATTCATCTAAACCTATAATATTGGCACGATCTATATCTATCAAGCGCACATTTGCTTTTCCTAGCGTGTTATCTGCACCACCGTATCTCGCTTTCCAGTTAAATTGTTGCGCATACAATTCTACTACCAATGGATCATCACTTTCATCAACACCCATAATGTTAATCCAAGTACTTAAACCGTAAATAATTAATCCAGCTAAAACAATAACAGGAATAATAGTCCAGATAAACTCGAGTTTATTATTATCTGCAAAGAACAATGCTTTTTTACCCTTTTCTCCTCTGTATTTAAAGGCGTAATAGTGTAATAAGAATTGTGTAACCGTTTGAACAAAGAAGATAACCACCAAAGTAATAATCATAAGATTATCTATGGTAGGACCATGTTCTGAAGCAGCATTGGATAGCAACGGTAAATCTCCCCATTTAACCATTGATATGATGGTAATAAGATAAATAAACCCTAAAAAGCCCATCATTAGGTAACCATTAACAGCATTATCCTTATCGGTGGCTACTCCAGAACTTTCGCTTTTAGCTTGGGCTAAATCGAAAATCTTAACCATCTGCCAAATGGCTATTAAAATAAATACTAAAACTATAATTGTTAATAAAGCAGTCATTGTGATCAGTCGTCTTTATTTATATCTTAATTAAATTAATAATGGAAATCTTCACTTTCCTTTCTAAACGGATAACCTTTCACCAACAGTGGCGCTTTAGTTAACGCTGTGAAGACCACAAAAATGAATAATCCAGCAAATAGTAATATTGAACCAATTTCTGGTATTCCTATGAACCATCTATCACCAACTGTTGCTGGCATAATCATATTGAATACATCAATGTAGTGTCCAAATAAAATGATTAATCCTGTCATTACTACAAACCAGGGGATACGCTTATAATCTGCATTCATCAACATTAAAATTGGGAATACAAAGTTTAATACTACCATACCAAGGAATGGTAATTTATAATCGTTGAAACGTGATATGAAATAGGTTACCTCTTCTGGAATATTAGAGTACCAAATCAACATGAATTGAGAGAACCATAAATACGTCCAGAAAATACTAATTGCAAACATAAATTTAGCAACATCGTGAAGGTGATTTTCATTTACGAATTCCAAGTAACCTCTAGATTTCAAATAAATTGAAATTAAAGCAATAGCCGTAATTCCACTTACAAACATACTAGCGAATACGTACCATCCGAATAGAGTAGAGAACCAGTGAGGATCTACACTCATAATCCAATCCCAAGACATCATAGATTCAGTGTAAATAAAGAATACTAAAAATCCTGCTGTAATACGGAATAATTTTTTAAAATTACTTTTATCTTCAGCTGTATCTTGAGCAATTGAAAACTTTCTAGCAAATTGACGGTATAGTACCCATCCTGCAATAAACACAGTACCTCTTATAGCAAAACCAGTTAGGTTTAACCACCCTGATTTACCCTGAATCAATTTATCGTGAGCTACAACATCAGGATCCATCCAAATAAATAAGTTGTAGTGCCCGATTGTACCCGACGCAATAGCAATCAAAAGCACAATAACAGCACCTGGTAATAAGTATGCTGTAATACCTTCCATAACTCTAAATAATACTGGAGACCATCCAGCTTGTGATGCTATTTGAATAGCATAAAACGCTAAACATCCTAAAGCTATCATCATAAAGAAAAATGCCGCAACATAAAGTGCTGTCCAAGGTCTATTCGCAATTTGATGCTGCACGTGTTTTATATGTTTGGTATGTTCGTCTACTTCGGCATGTCCAGCTCCTTCTCCATGGTTATCATACTTATCCTCACCGTGAGCAACCATACCATGTGCCTCGTCAGCACCATGATGAGCAGCAGCTTCACCATGACCGCCATGATGCGCTTCTTCAGCAAGTAAGTGCTCTACTTCTTCAAAAGATTTATGAGATGTCATAAAACCATATCCTACACCTAATAATCCTAAAATCACTAGTACAATAGAAAATGTCTTTAATTTATTTGAAAATGTGTACATATCTATATAATCTTATCTTCTTTCTTACTTTTCTAAATCTGCCTTTAACTTTAATACGTAAGACACAACCTGCCAACGCTCTTCTTCATTTAATTGGTTAGCGTAACTACCCATAGAGTTCTTACCGTAATACACCACATGATAAATACTACCTTCATTTATCGCTCTACCAGCATCGTCATAACTAGGCACACCCAATATTTTTTCTCGTTTTACTAACTTTCCTTGTCCTTTACCTTTATTACCATGGCAAATACCACAATAAATATCATACAATTCTTTTCCTCTTTCTAAATCTACAGCTGTTGAATCTAAAGGACTTTTTAAGGTAGCTTTGGCTAATTCGTAACCTTCAGTAGAGTTTTCAATATCAAAAGGTACATAACCTCTTGGTATACTTCCAGGAGCAGGTGTTCTTGCTTCCATGCCATTTTCATATAGTTGGTTTTCCCCATAGGTTTCATACCCAACTGGTTCATACATATTTGGCATGTATTGGTAATTTGGAGAAGTTTTCTTTTGACAAGAAAAGGACACCAAAACTAATGCTACAACTATTATTTTAATTAAGCTCTTCATAAAACTATATTAATGCGCTTCTTTATCTACTACGTTAATTTCTACAGCTCCTGTTTCAGCAAGTAAATTTTCCAGTTCATTTTCGTTTCCATGCACTGCAATTTCCATTAAAAAATGATCATCTGTAGTTCTAGGATCCGGATTTTCGGCTTTCTTAAATGGCCACATTCTACTTCTTAAATAAAACGTAATCACCATTAAATGTGCTGCGAAAAACACAGTAAGCTCGAACATAATCGGCACAAACGCTGGCATATTTTCTATATAGCTAAAACTTGGCTTACCACCAATATCTTGAGGCCAATCTTCAATCATAATAAAATTCATCATTACGATTGCAACGGTTAAACCTACTAAACCATATAGAAAGGCACAAATTGCAATTCTTGTACCGTCAAGTCCCATAGCTTTATCTAAACCATGTACTGGAAATGGTGTATATATTTCTTCAATGTGATGTCTTTCAGCCTTTACCTTTTTTACGGCAGACATTAGTACATCATCATCGGTATAGATAGCGTGAATAACTTTTGAAGCTTCCATTGACTACGTTTAGTTTATTAATTTTTTAGCTTGTCCAGACCAATCATCCCGTTCTGCTCTTCCAGGGAAAGAACCTGTAATGCTGTCCAACAAATCATATTCTTTTTTGGTCATTTTACTAACCTGAAGGAACGTATAAATACCAATACTGTTTAGTACTTCTTCCATTTTAGGACCTACACCACTAATCTTTTTCAAGTCATCCGCTTGTTGCGTGGCAGCATCAAATGATCCTATACTTTCAAGTAAAGAAGTGGTCATTTCAGACTTATCTTCTTCTGATACTTCAGCCTTTGGTACACTAACCTGTGCCGCAACACCTGAAGTTCTCTCATCTGCACCAGTACCAGCTAAACTTTTACCTGCCTCTCTCAAGTTTTTATATTTTTCTCCAGAGGATTTCAATATCGTTTTCACTTCCGCCTGAGCAATTACAGGAAATGTTCTTGAATACAATAGGAACAAGACAAAGAAGAATCCGATAGTACCTATGAATATTCCAATATCTACAAAAGTTGGAGAGAACATTGTCCAAGACGATGGCAAGTAATCTCTGTGTAATGATGTTACAATAATTACGAAACGCTCAAACCACATCCCAATGTTTACTACGATTGAAATTGCAAATGAGAACATGATACTTGTACGCAACTTTTTAAACCACATGAACTGTGGAGAAAAAACGTTACAAATCATCATTGACCAATATGCCCAAGCATAAGGACCAGTAGCTCTGTTTAAGAACGCGTATTGCTCATACTCTACACCAGAATACCATGCAATAAATAATTCCGTAATATATGCCACACCAACGATGGAACCTGTAATCATAATTACGATGTTCATCAACTCGATATGTTGTACTGTAATATAATCTTCTAGGTTACACACTTTTCTCATGATGATTAAAAGTGTATTTACCATAGCAAATCCTGAGAATACCGCTCCTGCAACGAAGTAAGGTGGAAATATTGTGGTATGCCAACCAGGAATTACAGATGTTGCGAAGTCAAACGATACAATAGTATGCACAGACAGTACTAATGGCGTTGCTAAACCAGCAAGTACCAAAGACACTTCTTCAAAACGTTGCCAATCTTTAGCACGACCAGACCATCCAAAACTTAATAATGCATATATTTTCTTTTGAAAAGGCCTAATAGCTCTGTCTCGTAACATTGCGAAATCAGGCAATAAACCTGTCCACCAGAATACTAGAGATACCGATAAATATGTTGAAATTGCAAATACATCCCATAAAAGTGGTGAGTTAAAATTAACCCATAAAGAACCGAATTGGTTTGGTATAGGTAGTACCCAATATGCTAACCAAGGACGACCCATATGGATGATAGGAAATAAACCTGCTTGTACTACCGAGAAAATGGTCATCGCCTCAGCAGAACGGTTAATCGCCATCCTCCATTTTTGACGGAAGAGTAATAATACCGCTGAAATAAGTGTTCCCGCGTGTCCAATACCTACCCACCAAACGAAGTTGGTAATATCCCAAGCCCAGTTTACTGTTCTGTTAAGACCCCAAGTTCCAATTCCTGTTGAAATGGTATAAATAATACATCCAATTCCCCAAAGAAAAGCCGTAAGTGCAATACCAAAAACTATCCACCAGTGCTTATTGGCTTTACCTTCTACAGGTTTAGCAACATCCACAGTAACATCGTGGTATGATTTTTCTCCTGTAACTAAAGGTCTTCTAATAGGTGCTTCGTAATGAGACGCCATATTTAATTATTTAATTGTTTATCTGTTTAAAGCAAATATGCCTTTAACATTTAGTTTGATATTTAAAATTATGCTTCGTTTGTATTTCTTACCATGGTGTGGTACATCACATTTGGTTTAGTACCTACATGCTCCAACAGGTGATACATACGATCATCCTTAGTTAATTTGGCCACTTCACTTTCTTCGTCATTAATATCTCCAAATACCATTGCACCAGAACTACAAGCAGCAGAACATGCCGTTTGGAATTCACCATCCTTAATTTGACGTCCATCACGCTTCGCATCCAAAATTGTTTTCTGTGTTTTTTGAATACACATAGAACACTTCTCCATAACACCTCTAGAACGCACAACAACATCTGGATTCAATACCATTCGTCCTAAATCATCATTCATATGATAATCAAACTCATCATTACCATTGTATAAGAACCAATTGAAACGACGTACCTTATATGGACAGTTATTCGCACAATATCTTGTACCTACACAACGGTTATACGCCATATGGTTTTGACCTTGACGACCGTGAGCAGTGGCAGCTACTGGACAAACAGTTTCACAAGGTGCATGGTTACAATGCTGACACATAATAGGTTGGAACGCCACTTGAGGATTAGCTGATGGTGCTTCCATCTCACCAAATCCACCAAGAGATCCGTTATCTCCCCAAAGACCAGACATTTCTTCTTTTTTGGCATCATCACCTTCAAAAGTTTCAGCTGAAGAATAATACCTATCAATTCGTAACCAATGCATATCACGGCTACGTCTAATTTCCTCTTTACCTACAACTGGCACATTATTTTCAGCATGACAAGCTATCACACAAGCACCACATCCTGTACAGGCATTTAAATCAATTGACAAATTGAAATGGTGACCTATGGATCTATCAAATTCATCCCATAAATCAACTTCAGGAGACGTTACTGGAGTCTCTTCATGATTTAAGGATACTTTTGGTATTGGATTCCAATACTCTTTATCTTTTGTATTGAATATTTCTAGAGTGGTTTCTCTAATAATATCACCACGACCCATTAATGTGTTGTGCAATTGTATTGCAGCAAATTCATGTTTTCCAGGAGCAGCCTCAATACTTACAGACTGTACCGTATTGAAATTTTTATATAATGGATAGGCATTTACACCTGTTTGCATTTCTTCTTTAAGGCCAGCGGTTCTTCCATATCCAAAAGATAATCCTACTGAACCTTTTGCTTGACCAGGTTGCACTATTACTGGCACTGTCAAAGACGAACCATCAACAGTGATTTTTGCATATTTACCATTTAAACCTCCTGTAGCTTCGTTTCTATTCTCACTAAAGAACGTACTTGAATCTAACCAAAGATCCAATTCCTTAGCATCAGCCTCTGAAACGGTCAAATAGTTATCCCAAGTAATTCTAGTTAATGGATCTGGGAACTCTTGCAACCAAGGATTATTGGCCTGCTGTCCATCACCCATACCTGTTTTAGTATAAAGCGTAAGCTCTAAACCAGAAGCTTTAGCTGATGCCGCCAAAACACTAGCAGCATTTCCTGATGGTGCTTCAATGTTTTCTTCGTCAATTGCTTCGGTTTCAACTTCCTCAGCTAAGGCACCAACATAAACACCATCATGTAGCGCTTTGTTGAATGAACTATCTCCTAAAATATCTGTACCCCAAGTTTCTTTTATGTAATCGTGGTAAGAACTATCATTCCCTGTCCACTTTAATAACACCTCTTGAAATTGTTTCGTATTAAATAAAGGACGAATTGTAGGTTGTGTTAATGCATAATGTCCTTTTTTCAATTCTACATCTCCCCAAGATTCTAAATAATGAGGAACAGCAGCTATATATTGACATTCTGAAGCTGTTTCATCTTCTTTTAAAGAAAAAGCGATTGATAAATCTGCTTTCTTTATTCCTTCAATAAAATCAGTGGCATTTGGTAATGTATACACAGGGTTAACACCACTCATGATAACAGCACCCACATTACCTGCTTTTAAATCCTCAACTAATTGTGCAACCGCCTTATCACTACCTTGTCTTGTTTTAACTGGAGTTTTAGGATCAAAAGCATTACTTCCTAAAGCCTCGTTAATCTCTAAAGCAACGGTTTGCGCATTAACATCTTGAATACCCGTAACAACTAATCCTTTAGATCCTGCTTTATTCAATTCCTCAGCTGCCTTTGTAATGGCTTCTTTAATAGCTTCTGGTAAGTCTGTACTAACAGAACCACCAACTATCAAACTATGTAATTTTGCTAAGGCTTGCTTTTGTTGCGATGGCGTTAATGGCACACGCTTATCAGCATTTGCACCAGAAAGCGTCATATTAGATTCAAACTGAATATGGCGAGACATCTTACCATGATCTGGAATTCGTTTCTTAGCGTAACCAGAGTCATATCCACCACCTTGCCAATCTCCTAAAAAGTCCGCACCAACCGATACGATAGTCTTTGCCTTGGAGAAATCATAACTAGCTAATGCTCGCTCTCCATATTTATTTTGAAATGCGTCAAGCGCAGCAGATTCAGAAACCGCATCATACTGTACATGACTTACATTACCATACTTTTCAGAAAACTGCGCAACCAATTTAGCTGTTGACGGACTCGCATAAGTCTGTGTTAAAAATACAATTGGTTTATTTGCCGCAGCAATCTCAGTTAGTGCTTTTGTAGTTTCGGCATCAAAATCGTCCCAAGAAATAGTTTCTCCGTCCTTCATTGGACCTTGAACTCTTAGGCTATCATATAATCCTAAAACGGAAGCGTGCACTCTGGCATTGGCACTACTATTAGTAACAGCTAAATCATTGTTTTCTATTTTAATTGGGCGACCTTCTCGCGTTTTAACCAAAACACTCGCAAAATCAAAACCATCAGCAATAGTAGTAGCGTAATAATTAGCTACACCTGGAATAATTTCCTTTGGCTGCACTACGTATGGAATTGACTTTTTTACAGGTCCTTCACAAGCTGCCAAAGAAGCAGCAGCCGTTGTAAAACCAACATATTTTAAGAAATCACGTCGTGTCGTAGAAGATGATTCTAAAGTTTCCTTATCACCTAAAAATTCATCCGTTGGAATTTCTTCTACAAACTCGTTTTGTTTCAGCGTCTCAACAATTGAGCTGTTTTCGTTTAGCTCTTCAACACTTTTCCAGTATTTCTTGTTTGATGACATATTTTTACTAGTTATTAGTTTTTAGTTCTTAGTTGTCTGAATGACTCTTCAACTAAAACTGTTACTTCTTTTTATTAATAGTGACACTTTCCACATTCCAAGCCACCCATTTGAGCTGCAGTAAGATTTTCAACACCGTACTTTTTAGATAGCTCTTCATGAATCTTCTCATAGTATGCATTGTCCTTAACCGCCACATTTGTTTCTCTGTGACAATTAATACACCACCCCATGGTTAAAGGCGCATGTTGATACATTACTTCCATTTCTTCAACTGGTCCGTGACACGTTTGACACTCCACACCTGCAACTGTTACGTGCTGAGAGTGGTTGAAATAAGCAAAATCTGGTAAATTGTGTATTCTAATCCACTTTACAGGTTTAGTTTCACCAGTATATTTTTGATTTTCGTCATCCCATCCAACAGCAGTATACAGCTTTTTGATTTCAGCATTATAATCTACACCGTACTCTGTTAAACCTTCTTGTTGGGTTTCTTCCGCAACCTGATAAATCGACTTATGACAATTCATACATACATTCAATGAAGGAATTCCAGAATGTTTACTCACTCTTGCAGAAGAGTGGCAGTACTTACAATCGATACCGTTATCTCCAGCGTGAATTCTATGCGAATAATGAATAGGCTGTACTGGCTCGTAGCCTTGATCAACTCCTATTTGTGATAAATACCCATAAACGAAATAAGCGCTTGAAAGCAAGAAGAATATTGCCACTACAATCATTAAAAACTGATTTTGCACAAAGGCTTTCCATAATGGCGTTCTAGAAGAGGATTCTGGCAATTCTACACCCTGCGCATTAGCAAAGCGGCGTAATGTTTTGTTTACCAAATACAAACCAGAGGCTAGTAAAATAAACAATATGGCAAGCGCCCCTAAAATAAGTTCATTTGAAATACCGCTATTATTACCCCCAGACCCAACAGTTGTAGTTGTTGCAACAGCAGCTGCGGCAGGCGCTTTTTTCTCTTCTGCCGTATATGCTAAAATATTATCAATATCGGCATCAGATAATTGAGGAAAAGCAGTCATTGCTGCACCGCCATACTCATTGTAAATTTTATTAGCATAAACATCTCCAGACTTAATAACTCCGGCACTGTTCCTAATCCATGCATACAACCAGTCTCTATCCAAACCTTCATTTTCGGACAATCTAGCCTCTACATTACGTAGAGCAGGTCCAGTCATTTTTTTGTCTAATTGATGACATGCAGCACAATTGGCATTAAATAATGCTTTCCCCTTTGCTGGGTCTCCTTGTGCTGATAATGAGGTTGAAAATGCTAATAATACAATTAAGCTTACGCGAAGTAGAAAGTTGCTTAACTTACGGTGAATCACCTGTTTCATATTGTTAGTTTATTAACTTCTAAATTTTGGTACGGTTTTTTCTAGAGAAACACTGAAAAAACACAATAATAAAACTTCAGGCAAAAGTAATACTTAAAGTCGATTTTCGAAATGTTGAAGAACTGTTAATTACTAATTTAGAGGGATTCTAAATAACAAAATGATCAATGTTTTCGTTTATGTCGTATATATTTGTATAGCATTTGAAAAAATTAATTAAAATGAGCCGTAAAAACCTTTATTTATCAACATTGTGCATTAGTTTAATGTCCTTTTTTAGTAACGCTCAAGAAGGCACCGTAACTATCAATCAAGACCAACGCATTACCCAACTTTTGGACCTAAGAAAGGAGGTGAATAAAGATGAAACAGACTCCAGACGCTATAAAATTCAAATCTATTCTGGAAACAGAAATGGTGCCAAAAATTCACAAAAAGACTTTACGGAAGCCTTTACTCAATGGCGCCCAGTTATGCATTATGAAGAGCCTAATTTTAAGGTTTGGGTTGGTAATTTTAACACGCGTTTAGAGGCTGATAGAGCTTTGAAGAAAGTAAAATATAAATTTCCCGCGGCATTTATTTTTAAGCCCAAAAAGAAAAAATAGATAAGTGATGTAAATAAAAAATGCGAACCTTTCGGTTCGCATTTTTTATTTACAATTATATGCTTTTTATTTCAAAGTCTTCTTAACCTCAACTTCTGTAAAGGCTTCTATAATATCGCCTTCTTTAATATCGTTGAAGTTCTTCACTTGCATTCCGCAATCGTAACCTTTCGAAACTTCTTTCACATCATCTTTAAATCGCTTCAATGAAGCTAACTCTCCTGTAAACACTACCACACCATCACGGATTAAACGCACACCAGAATTTCTAAAGATTTTACCATTAGTTACCATACAACCAGCGATACTTCCAATTTTAGACACTTTAAATACTTGTCGTATTTCGGCAGTACCGGTAACTTCCTCTTTCAACTCTGGAGATAACATACCTTCCATGGCATCCTTAAGATCGTTAATAGCGTCGTAGATAATAGAGTAGGTTCTAATATCAATTTCTTCTCTATCTGCAATATCCCTTGCATTTCCAACAGGGCGCACGTTAAAGCCAACAATAATCGCATCAGAAGCAGAGGCTAATAATACGTCACTCTCCGTAATGGCTCCAACACCTTTGTGCAGAATATTGACTTGAATTTCTTCAGTAGATAATTTCTGGAAAGAATCCGTCAACGCTTCAACGGAACCGTCCACATCACCTTTAAGAATAATATTCAACTCTTGGAAATCACCTAAAGCAATACGACGACCAATTTCATCGAGTGTGATATGACGCTGTGTTCTAACCGATTGCTCTCGTTGTAACTGAGAACGTTTAGCGGCAATCTGTTTCGCTTCGCGCTCGTCTTCAAATACATTGAATTTATCTCCCGCTTGTGGCGCACCATCTAAACCAAGAATTGATACTGGTGTTGATGGACCCGCCTCTTTAATATCTTTTCCACGCTCATCATGCATCGCCTTCACCTTTCCACTGTGCTGTCCTGCTAAAACGTAGTCTCCAATTTTTAGCGTTCCAGCCTGTACCAAAATGGTAGATACATAACCGCGACCTTTATCTAAGAACGCTTCAACTACAGTTCCTACCGCAGGTTTTTCAGGATTCGCCTTTAATTCTAAAAGTTCTGCTTCTAAAAGTACCTTCTCCAATAATTCTGGAACACCCGTACCAAATTTAGCCGAAATATCATGAGATTGAATTTTACCACCCCAATCTTCAACCAATAAATTCATATTGGCCAAACCTTCCTTAATTTTGTCAGGATTTGCATCGGGCTTGTCAATCTTATTAATTGCGAATACAATAGGCACACCAGCCGCTTGCGCATGCGATATTGCCTCTTTAGTTTGTGGCATGATATCATCATCTGCCGCAGCTACGATAATAGCAATATCAGTAACCTGAGCACCACGAGCACGCATCGCGGTAAACGCTTCGTGACCTGGTGTATCCAGGAATGCTATTTTTTGACCGCTATCTAAAGTTACGCCATAAGCACCAATATGTTGAGTGATTCCTCCAGATTCGCCAGCGATTACATTCTCTTCTCGGATATAATCTAAAAGCGATGTTTTACCATGATCTACGTGTCCCATCACCGTAACAATCGGTGCACGTGGTTTTAAGTCTTCTGGGTTATCTTCAACTTCCTCAATAGCCTCTTCTATATCCGCCGTTACAAACTCTACCTTATAACCAAACTCTTCAGCAACTATAGATAAGGTTTCTGCATCCAAACGCTGGTTCATCGTTACCATCATTCCTAAGGACATACATGCAGAAATAATTTGAGTAACGCCAACGTCCATCATTGTTGCTACCTCACTAGCTGTTACAAACTCTGTAACTTTAAGCACTTTACTTTCTGCAGCTTCTGCTTGAAGTTCTTTCTCAGTCTGTTCTCTATGTTGATCTCTTTTTTCTCTACGATATTTGGCACCCTTGCCTTTACTGCCTTTTCCTTGAAGCTTCTCAAGTGTTTCGCGAACTTGCTTTTGCACTTCTTCTTCACTTGGCTCTTCTTTAACTACATTACGTCTGCCTTGACCTGGTTTTCCTTTAAATCTATCGTTGCGATTACCACCTCTTTGATTGTTATTGCCTGTACCTTGTCCAGGGCCAGCTTTACTTATACGTCTTCGTTTTTTCTTATTCGCACCTGCATTGGATTTATCACCATCTTTTTTCTCCTCTTTTTTCTTTTTAGGCTTGTTAAATTGTGATAAATCTATTTTGTCTCCAGCAATTTTTGGTCCAGTAAGTTTTTGATACTGAGTTTTTACCTTCTCATCAGGCGTCACCATTTCGCCGTCAACCTCAACTGGTTTTGGATTTACCTTTTCTACTGGTTTTGCAACTTCGGCTTTAGGTTCAACTTTTGGAGTTTCAACTACCTTTTCCTCTACCTTCTCTTCAACAACGGGTTTCTCCTCAACTGGAGGCGGTGTCGCTTTTTTCGGCTCAAGGTCAATCTTACCAACCGTTTTAGGCCCTGAAATAGATTTTGAAGCTTTTACAACTTCGGGCTCATTAGCTTTTTCAATTGCTTCTTGAGCTTTTTGCTTAGCTTCCAATTCCTGCTCACGTTTAATACGCAAGTCTTCCTTTTCCTTTTGCTTAGCTTCACTAACCTTCTGCGACCTCATTTTCTTGTTAGCGTCTGTCTCAAACTCATCCGAAAGCACATTATAAGTCTCTTCCGAAATTTTAGTTGTTGGACGCTTCTCTATCTCTATGCCTTTTGAATCCAAAAATTCAACAGCACGGTCTAAAGAAATGTTTAGCTCTCGTAAAACTTTATTTAATCTAATTGTTTCAGCCATAAATTGCCTTTAAAATCTCAAATATATTATGAATACCCTATTTACAAAATTTATTGTGCTTTTAAATAGCGTATTAATCTTCAAATTCTTCTTTAAGAATTCTTATTACATCGTAAATTGTTTCCTCCTCTAAGTCGGTTCTCTTCACCAAATCGTGAACATCTTGTTCTAGAACACTTTTAGCGGTATCTAAACCAGCTTTACTAAATTCTTCAATGATCCACTCTTCTATTTCATCTGAAAATTCAGAAAGCTCAACATCTTCTTCAGCACCTTCTCTAAATACATCAATCTCATAACCCGTTAACTGTCCAGCTAAACGGATGTTATGTCCACCTCTACCAATCGCCTTACTAACTTCTTCAGGTTTTAAAATAACCTCAGCACGTTTTGTTTCCTCATCAATTTTAATAGAGGTAACACGTGCAGGACTCAATGCTCTTGTTATGAATAATTGTAAGTTGTTCGTATAATTAATTACATCGATGTTTTCATTACCTAACTCACGTACAATACCGTGAATTCTAGACCCTTTCATTCCAACACAAGCTCCAACAGGATCGATTCTATCATCATAAGAATCTACAGCCACTTTTGCTTTTTCACCTGGAATTCTTACTACTTTTTTAATAGTAATTAAACCATCAAACACCTCAGGAATTTCTTGTTCAAACAGTTTTTCTAAAAATGCAGGAGCGCTTCTAGACATGATGATTGCAGGTTTAGCGCCTTTAAGTTCTACACTTTCAATGACTCCTCTTACATTATCACCCTTACGGAAAAAGTCTGAAGGTATTTGTTTGTCTTTTGGTAATACAATTTCGTTACCTTCATCATCCAATAAAATGACTGCTCTATGGCGAATATGATGTACTTCTGCCGTATAAATCTCTCCTATTAAATCTTTAAATTGCTTGTAGATAATAGTGTTATCGTGCTCATGGATTTTAGAAATTAGGTTTTGGCGCAATGCTAAAATTGCACGTCTTCCTAAATCGACCAATTTTACCTCTTCCGAAACATCCTCACCAACTTCAAAATCTGGCTCAATTTTTCTAGCTTCGGTTAGCGATATTTCCTGATTTTCATCTTCTACATCACCATCTGCTACTACAATACGGTTTCTCCATATTTCTAAATCGCCTTTATCTGGGTTAACAATGATATCAAAATTATCATCATCTCCATATTTTCTTTTTAGAGCACTTCTAAATACATCCTCTAAAATTGCCATTAAGGTAACTCGATCAATTAGTTTATCGTCTTTGAATTCTGAAAATGATTCAATTAACGCAACATTCTCCATAACGCTTCTTAAATTAAAATTTAATCATAACTTTTGCTTCTACAATATCTTTATAAGCCACATCGGCTTGTTTTTTAACGGTAACCTTTCCCTTACCTAAGGGTTTTGATTCCCTTGCTTTCCATTCTAAACGAATAGTATCTTCGCTCGCTTCTGCTAAAATACCTTCTAATTTTTCGGTATCTGTTTTAACAGCAAGCGTTCTACTTATATGTCTTTTATATTGCCTTTTATTGACAAGTGGTGATGTTGCTCCGGCAGACATTACTTCTAAAGAAAAATCTTGTTCCTCCCTATCCAAATTATGCTCAATAGCCCTACTTACAAACATGCAATCTTCAACTAGAACGCCATTATCTCCGTCTAAAATCACCTTGATATGGTTTGCTTCATTCACATCAAAATCTATCAAAAACAAATCTGATCGCTCTTCAAGCGCACTATCCAATAAACTCTGTACTTTAGCTTTAAACATTTTAGTATAAAAAGAGGGGACTATCCGTCCCCTCATAATTAATTTTTCGCCTTACAACGCTGCAAATATAATACTTTATCTTGATTTTGAAAGAATTTGCATTGTTTTTATGCAAGATATGTTTAGGCCCAATATTTTATCTTTTTTTGCTTCTAAACTTCGCTTTATTCTTGCGTTTATTAAAAGGCACCGCATCATCAAAGGTATGTTTGGGTTTTCCTGGTTTGTTTTTTCGCCATTTTTCTTGCTGCTTAGGCAGTAAAACGTTTAATAAATCTTGACGCCCCAGTTTGTTCAACGTGTTTTTTATCCATGCTTTGTTTTCATCCTTATACCAAAAGAAAAACCGATGTTGTTCATCTTTTTCTTTGGCGGTTTTTGGTGTTTTTACCTTTTTAAGTGTGTAAGGATGGTAACCGCTATAATAAATTACTGTAGCAACTGTCATAGGCGTAGGCGTAAAACCTTGCACCTGTTCTAACTGAAAGCCCATATCTTTAGTTTCGGCCGCTAGATTCGCCATATCTTCTGCTTCACAAGCTGGGTGGTTTGAAATGAAATAGGGTATTAATTGCAGATTTAGCTTCTTTTTTACATTTATTTTATCAAAACGCTCTTTGAATTTATGGAAGTAACTAAATGATGGTTTACGCATCAATTTTAGAACAGGATCGCTCGTATGCTCGGGCGCTACTTTAAGGCGTCCAGAAACGTGTTTGGTCATTACCTCCTCTGTGTAATCATCCAACTCTTTGGCATCTGCATTTTTGTTGAACTCTGGCACCAACATATCATGACGAATACCGCTCCCAATAAACGATTTTTTCACCTTTGGATGCCCATCAACAGCTTGATACAACTGGGTTAAGGGTTTATGCGAGGTGTCTAGATTACTGCAGATTACGGGAGAAATACAGGAAGGCGCCACACACTTGTCGCAAATTTCTTGAACCTTTCCTTTCATCTTATACATATTGGCACTTGGACCTCCAATGTCAGACAAATACCCTTTAAAATCTGGCATATTTGCCACTGCGTCAACTTCACGTAATACGGACTCTTGACTCCTTGACGCAATAAATTTTCCTTGATGCGCCGAAATAGTGCAGAAACTGCAACCACCAAAACATCCACGATGGATATTTATGGAAAACTTAATCATTTCGTACGCTGGAATTGGTCCACGCTTGTTGTACTTGGGATGCGGTAGTCTAGTATATGGCAATTCAAATGAAGCGTCAATTTCTTCTTCCGTCATTGTTGGATATGGCGGATTAATCATCAGCGTTTTAGACCCTACTTTTTGAAAAATACGCCGTGCATATAGTTTGTTACTCTCTTGTTCTATGATTTTGAAATTGGAAGCGTAAGATTTCTTGTCTTTCAAACATTTTTCATGCGAAGCTATTTCTACATCTTCCCAATTACTATTCTTAGGTATTTTAGCATTTTCATTTAAAAGTACCGCTGTTTGCTTTACTGTGGTTATACTAGAAAATGGCACGCCTTTCTGCAGTAATCGCACTACTTCGCGCAAAGGTTGCTCGCCCATGCCATATACCAACATATCTGCTTTTGAGCTTTCTAAAATTGTTGGCATTAGCTTATCACTCCAATAATCGTAGTGCGTCACACGGCGCAACGAGGCTTCAATGCCACCAATTAAAATGGGAACGTTAGGCCACTTTTCTTTTAAAATATTGGAATAGACCGTTGTAGCATAATCAGGACGAAAACCAATATCACCATTAGGCGTGTAAGCGTCTTTTTTACGTTTACGTTTGCTTGCCGTATAGTTGCTTACCATAGGATCCATGCAACCGCCTGTAATTCCGAAAAATAACTTAGGTGCTCCTAGTTTTACAAAATCCTGAAGACTATCGTTAACATTCGGTTGTGGCACGATTGCTACTCGAAGTCCGTAGTTTTCTAAAATGCGACCAATTACCGCTGGCCCAAACGACGGATGGTCCACATAGGCATCACCACTAAATAAAATAACGTCTAGCTCTTCCCATCCGCGAATCTTTACTTCGCGATTAGTGGTTGGTAACCAACTGGATAACTTTAACTCTTGCATAGCGTTGCAAAAGTAGGTAAAAATCACTGCTTTACCATAAATAGACGTATTAGCCGTTTAAAATTGAAATGTTTGCCGCCGTTACAACAGATTTTAATTAAATTTGTCATCATTTTAAGGGGATTATGGTAGATAAGATTCAAGAATTAATTGCTGAAGCCGAAGCGTTTAAAGCGCAAACTAAAGAAGAGGTTGAAGCCTTCAGAATAAAATATTTAGGTAAAAAAGGGCTTTTAAATCAGTATTTTGCTGAGTTTAAAAATGTGGCTAACGATCAGAAACGAGAGTTTGGTCAAACCATTAATAAACTTAAAAAAACAGCTGAAGAAAAAGTAAACACTTTAAAGGCGGAGCTTGAAGACAAGGAAGAGGCAAAAGGTGTTTATGGCGATTTATCACGCCCGGGGCAACCTATTGAAATTGGGGCACGCCACCCTATTTCCATCGTTAAAAATCAAATTATTGACATATTTTCAAGAATTGGTTTTAATGTAAGTGAAGGCCCTGAAATTGAAGACGACTGGCACAACTTTACTGCCTTAAATTTGCCCGAACACCATCCCGCTCGTGATATGCAGGATACGTTTTTTATTCAAACCAATCCTGATATTTTATTACGTACGCATACTAGTTCTGTACAGGTGCGCTATATGGAAAATAATAAGCCACCAATCAGGACCATTTCTCCTGGGCGTGTGTATAGAAACGAGGCTATTTCAGCGCGCTCGCATTGTTTTTTCCATCAAGTAGAAGGTTTGTATATTGATAAAGATGTAAGTTTTGCAGATTTAAAACAGACATTACAGCATTTTACGACTGAAATGTTTGGGAAGAGTAAAATACGTCTGCGCCCCAGTTACTTTCCGTTCACAGAACCCAGTGCAGAGGTAGATGTATATTGGGGGCTAGAAACAGAAACTGACTACAAAATGACTAAAGGCACAGGTTGGCTAGAAATTATGGGCTGCGGTATGGTAGACCCAAACGTTTTAGAAAACTGCGGTATCGATTCTAAAGAATACTCTGGTTTTGCATTTGGAATGGGGATTGACCGTATTGCGTTGTTACTGCATCAAATTAGTGATATTCGCTTATTGAGCGAAAATGATGTTAGGTTTTTGGAGCAGTTTAAGAGTGCTTTTTAAAAACTTTTTGATAGTTCGTTTATCATGTTTCTAAAGTAAAAATGTGCTTTTAATTGTAATCAAGTTTTAATATTTAATAGAACAAACGAGTTGATGTGCCAACAAGAAAATACCTGTTTTATTAAATATAGGTAATTTCTACAATAGTCAATTTATTGGATTTATTTTTTGTTCCATAAATAACTGTTCAAAATCCGTTAACTTCAAATTTTTAACATAAGTAACATTCTTTCTTCTTACTCCTCCTAAAAAGCTTGAGCCTGTGGTAACGCAACCTATAATGCTATCAAGTTTTATATTTGTTTGACCATTTTCTAAACTAGTTATTACCAGAGAAACAATTATTCTAGATCTTTTTTCTGGAATACGAAGTATTGTTCGAAAGGTTGAGTCTGCATTTACACTATAAATATCATCCAATTTGATTTTAACACTGTCTTTAGGCTTGTCAATCTGAACTTGATAGTTTGCCTTTAAATCTAATCGGGTATATTCCCTTGGTAGCGTGGTTGCAACAAATGAAAAAATACAAATTCCGATGATTAACTGTTTTGGAAGAAGGTTTATCCTTTTTACTCTAATTTTATGATTAACTCGGTAACAATAAGATATTGGTAAAATTGAGAGTGCAATTAAATCAGAATAATCTACAATACGATTTATTCCAACACCAATATTATTCATAAATGCGATAGCAAATTGAGAGAAACTACTCTTCCAAAACAGGAAAGCGATTCCCGTTAAAACATAAATCAATTTAATATTGTTTTTAAAAAACAGACTAACAAAATAAGCAAATGCGAAAAGTCCGACAAAATCGGATAATTTTCCTGTCAAATAATTGTGGAAATGATATTTTAAATAGAAGTCGTTTAAAATAAGTAAACCAACAGAAGTCAAAAATAATTTTCCATATAACAGGTTTGTTTTTTGTTCCTTTTCCATAATTATTACCGACAGATTTACCGATATGACATGGTTTTCAGCAATTTACACCTGAACTTTACCGAAGTTAGTGAAATTTTCACAAAATCAATTACTAAACCTATAAACCCTTTTAGCACTCTCAATCTGTTCCTTCTCAGTAGTTTTCAGGATACAACGTATATTTTGGTGCAATAATAGGTTTAGCACTTTCTATTGTCACTTTAAAAACAGAAGAGAATGGAAATTTACCTCCGGTGATTTCTAAAAGCAGTTGTTTTAGTATTTCGAAGTCGGTACTACCATTTGACACAATTTCTGCCTTTCCTTTTATTTGATAGCCTTTTTGCACTAAAACATCAATAAAGCTAACACATACATTGGGGTTAGCTTCAATATTTTTTGCAGATTGTGGCGACGCTATATTGGCTATGATAATGTAATCTTCATAATAAGTAAACACCTCTTTGGGTGATACATTTGGTGTGTTATCTTTTGATACCGTGGCGAGCCAACATAATACGCTTTGGTTCACGTACTTTTTAATATCCTCATTCATAAACCAAGTTTGTAAATAGCTTTTCGTTGAACTCTTGTTTTACCTCAACGTTTTTTGGTCCGAATTTGCTACGACCAAAAGATAGCTTTATGTTTCCAACAGTTTGATAATTATCCCATGGCATAGTGAACTTAGGTTCTTTATCCTCAAAATTCTTATAGAATGTCCATTGTTTTATCAAATTGTCGGATTGATCTACATAGACGTAATATTTGTTTTCCGGAGTAACACCAACATCACTAAACGTCAATTGTAATACGTCTGCCATATTCCCATTTTCCAAAGGTTCAGTTTTTATATATTTCAAAGTCACTCCAGGGTCTTGTAATTTCCATGGCATTACCAACCAATAGGAATCATTAATCCACCAATTTTTACCTTTTTGTATTAATTCCTTAAGGGTTTCACCACCATTTACTTCTTGTTGACCTTTAAATACTTTTCCTTTCAACGTATTTATATTAACTAAGATGACTAATGAATCTTTTGGACTTTCAACTCTTACATCGCCTGTCCATTTATCCCAGTAAAGAACACGTTTTGCAAAGTCCCATTTTATGAATCGGGTGTTATTGTAATTATCTAATCCTCCCATAGCCTCTACTACTTTATTAGCAGTAGCTAATGCCTTAGTATCGGTTTTTTGTGCTGATATATTGAAAGAGAATACTAAAACAAAAATTGTACTTCTTAAAAAAATTAGTGTTTTCATAGATAATTTTTTAGTGCTTTGTGAAATTACTTAAAACTTGATTAAATAGTTATTTTTGTCACCCAAAATAGTGTTAAAGTGAAAAAAGATATTGAAATCCCAAAAGTAAAAGATGTTTACATGGCTGTGGTAAATGAGTTTAACGATATTTACAACACCGAAGATTGGAATGCATATATCATTAATGATAAGGAGGTAGATTTAGAACTTGTAATTATAGTCTCAGAAGGCTATTCCGAAACTAAAAAAACAGCAACCTTTAGAAAACGTATAGACAAACTACCCGCAAAAAGTTACGCTAAAGTTGAATTGATGCAAGAGGATTTGTTTGCCTTAAATAATAGTTTTAAAGTATCTTTTTTTGAAGATAATACCATACTAGACAAAACTTATGTTTTTAGAAAAAACACCATTAACAAAAGAGCTTTACAAGCAATACCCCTGATGGAAGTAAAAGGTGTTTTGGTGAAGTGAAAATTTCTTATGAAAACAGGAATCTCTATGCAAATAAGCCGTAAAACTTTGATAAACACAGGTTTTGGTAGGTAGGCGCGTTAGGGATTGAACGGTATGTTTGAGCTCTCCCGCCTTTTGCGGGAAGCGAGTAGTGAAAGCCGGACCCGACAGGGGAACGCCATCATAAAATTTTTAAAACACTATGATTTTGAGCTGCATATTCTCCACTTTTGGAGGAGTTAGAGGAGGCTTCTTTTAATCTAATTTCTCACTCAATCGCTTAAACACTTTTTTTGGGCTTTTATTCTCATAAAGCACCTCATAAACCGCATTGATTATAGGTAACTGCGTTTTTTTAGAGTTTTTGGCGTTTAATAATTTGGCACTTTTAGTGGCGTAATAGCCCTCAGCAACCATATTCATTTCCATTTGCGCAGATTTTACGGTGTATCCCTTTCCAATCATATTGCCAAACATGCGGTTTCTAGAAAACGTGGAGTATCCTGTAACCAACAAATCACCCAGATAAGCAGAGTTGTTAATGTTGCGCTTCATTTTATGCATTTTCTTGATAAAGCGTTTCATCTCTCTGATAGAATTACTCATTAGTACACTTTGAAAATTATCGCCATACCCTAAACCATGGGCTATTCCAGCGGCAATGGCATAAATATTTTTTAACATTACGGCATATTCCACACCTATAATATCATCACTAATTTTCGTTTTAATATAATCGCTTGATAAGTTGCGAGCAATAGCTTGTGCCTTTTCAGTATCAGAACAGGAAATGGTGAGATAAGACAACCGTTCTAAAGCCACCTCTTCGGCATGACATGGGCCTGCAATTACCGCAATATTATCAAAAGGCACCTTATAAACATCATGAAAATGTTCACCGACCAAAAGCCCGCTTTCGGGCATTATACCTTTTACAGCGGAAACAATTATTTTATCGGAAATATCAATATTTAGTTTCTCAAGCTCTTGATGAATAAATGCAGATGGTATAACAAAAATTAATACATCGGCCCAATTTGCTATTTCGTTGATATCATTACTTAATTTCAGTTGCTCCATATGAAACTCCACCGAACTTAAATAATTGGGATTATGCTGCTCCCTTAACAAATGCTCTTTAGTGTATACACTGCGCATGTACCAGCCTATTTCATCTAGGTTTTCACAAAGCATTTTTACAATTGCCGTTGCCCAACTTCCAGCACCAAAAACCGCATATTTCAAAGGTTGTTCCATTTGAAGTTTAGAATCTTTTGAGGTTTCAAAAGTACATAAAATTATAAAAGTTTACTTTGAAAAGAATGCTGTTGCAATATTTTGGCACGCGTTTTGAATTTAGTTTTAAAGAAATCAGAAAAACGAATACATATGAAGACTGCGAAACTACTTTTAGGACTTGTATTAGCATCAACACTTTTCACTTCTTGTTACACTGAAGTAATTGTTGACGAAAGAGACAATTTTATAGACGGCCCTGTTATTACGGCGAATGATATTTTAAATTCTTATGAATTATGGTATGTTGATATTAACCGCACCGTAGGTTTTGGGGAAGTTCCATTTTTACAAAAAGCATTTACAGTATCCTTTATTAACGGTGTTATATATGCTAATAATAATTTAGTAGGTATTGGTAATAGCGGTAATGGCTATGGCATTGATGTTGCGGAATATGATGCTTATAGAATGATTTTGGATGTAAACCACGATATTGACGGTTTTGTAACTTTTGATGTGTTTGAGGTAGACTCTAACACCATAGAATTGTACGACCCAAATAGTGACACCTCATACTTTTTGGATGGTTACCAGAGACGCAATTTTGATTACGATTTTGTGTTTTATGATAACATTCATTATTTCTTGCAAGAATATGAAGCTTGGGAGAAAATATATACTAGTGAAATGGGAGCTATAAACGAGTTTGATAACGAAAACTATTTGCAATTTTTAGCTGGCGGAAATGACTCTACATTTAGAAGTTCTCAAGATCCTATAGGATTGAATCCGAATAGTTTAATCTGGGATTATACTGGAGTTTATGGCGTAGGCAACGTTACGAATAATATGTACCTTAAAACTTTAACATTAGATTATGATTTCTTTGACAATGAATTTTTTGAATTGAGCGTTATAGATGATGAAACGATAGAGTTATTTCACCCATCTTCTGAAACGATATATGAGTTTAAAGGTAGAGGATACATACAGTATCTTAAGTTTGCAACAGATAAAGATGCTAAAATTGAAAAGAAACGTAAGTTTAAAAAAGAACGTATAGAAAACCCAAGAGAACCATCTAGGGTATAACAAAAATTTTTGGTTGGTTATTTAGTTTAGAAACCGTTTAAAACACACTTTGTTTTGGGCGGTTTCTTATTTTATAAGAGCGTGTTGTGACCAATTAATAAACCCCGTGTCTAATTAACAAAACACAGTTATATAAGTTTTAAAATTATAAGCCAATATTAAAATTCTTAGATATCATTATGAATTCGAGTATTGAGCATCTGCCTTAGACAACAAAGTCCTACATAATTTATGTTATTAAAAAAGCGCGAGTATATTACTCGCGCTTTTGTTTTGTCGTTAAATGCTATTAATTCCCGAAATACTAGAATTCTAAATCAGCTACTAAATCAAACTCATCGTATATGGCCTTGTCTTTTAAACCATCAAAAAAGCTTGCCGAACCATATTTTACATCAAATTTAGTTCTATCAACTTTTATTGTAGCATTGGCTTTGTTGCCGTAAATTGAAAGATCAAAAGTAATTGGCTCTGTTTTTCCTTTAATCGTAATATCTCCTGTAACTTCATATGAATTTTTGCCAGTAGATTTCACCTTAGTAAATACTAAAGAGGCTGTTGGGTATTTTGCAACTCCAAAAAAGTCGTCTGACTTTAAATGACCTTCTAATTTAGCTTTTCCTCCACCAGACATATCGGTATTTGTAATGGTTGTCATATCTATTACAAATTCTCCACCTGTTAGAGTTTCATTTTCAAAATCTAAATAACCGGATGCAATAGATATGGTTCCTTCGTGGCTACCTGTTACTTTGTAACCTTTCCATACCAAAGAGCTGCTTTCTACTTTTATTTCCTTTTTAGAGTTAATTGCAGTGAACGATACGGTAGCAAAAGCAACTAGTGCTATTAAAGCTAAATGTTTTATTGATTTTTTCATTTTTAATATATTTTATTTTGCTTTACAAAGGTACTGTAGGTTCGAGCCGCAAAAAATGAAGTAGTTTATAAAATAATGTTAAACTAGATTAACTTTTAGTGTTTATGAGCTAACTGACTTTTAATTTTACTCAAAAACTCCTTGGTAATTCCTAAATACGAAGCAATCATATATTGGGGCACACGTTTATCAATTTCTGAATAGGTATCTTTAAATATAAGATAACGCTCTTTAGCTGAAAGACTAAAATTTCTAATAATTCTTTTTTGAGAAGCTACATAAGCACGCTCGGTAATTATTCTAAATAATTGATTAAACTTGGGGACTTCTTCATACAATTCCTGCAACGCTTTATATGTGAATTGAACAACTTGGGTGTTTTCCAGACATTGGGTATTGAAATCAGCTGGATTTTGGGTAATAAAACTTCCCAAGTCCGATGTCCACCAGTCTTCAACAGCAAACATCACTATATGCTCTTGCCCTTCCGCATCTGCATAAAATGTTTTTGTACAACCTGAAATAATGAAATTTACGGTATTACACACATCGCCTTGTTGCACGAGATAGTGGTCTTTTAAATAATTGCGTAGCTTTATTTTGGAGCTTATAAGATTTTCCTCCTCAGAAGTGAGTTCTATATATTTTGATATGTAGCTGAAAAATGGTTTGATAGTTGCTTTTTTTAATGAAATAGAATATTGATTTTAAAAACAAACGCAACAAGTCCATGAACTTTAAATTTAATATTATTTAAATAAATTGCCTATTTAAGCATGCTATTTTTTTTCCATCTTAACAAATTCCGAAAATGGAAAGGTTCGAAAAATCTTAAGCCTTCCAAAATATAATGCATCCAATTCAATTGTTTTTGTTGCTCGTTTAGATAATTTGCTCCTTCCAATAAAGAAGCAAAAACATTATCACGAGAGAAGTGTGCTTCCCAATTTTCCTTTGCACGTTGTCCCATAATAAATGCTTCAGACTTTCTTTCGTTAAGTATTTTTGGAATATCTTTTACTCGATTTTCGGTAATACGAATTGAAAATGTATCCCAATCCGGTCCTTTAGGAGCAAGCCACTCATCTGAAACTATAACTGGAGCAATACCCAAGCGCATGGCTTCATAAAGACGATATGTACTAGGGCCAATACCTCTAGGGCATAGTATAAAGAGACTTTGGCTTAAAACTTCAGCATATGTTTTAAAGTATCTTTCTTTTTCTTTTCCTTTCAATTCCCAAGAATTTTTATCAAAAGTATCAAGTAAAAAAGCATTATTGCTTTTTAACTCAAATATCTGTTTTCTTACAACAGAAGTCTTACTTGTGCCTACAAATGAAAACAAGTAAGGTTTTTGGTTATTCCCTTCTGTTAAGTAAGGATTTATAGAAAGTTGCGTGAGATATGGAAATGGATAATGTAATTTAAGATTGTATTTACTTGATTCTATAGAAGGTGATATGGTAGGTAAAAAGGTTAAATTTCTATCATTGTCGTGATATAATACACACTTTTTTCTATACTTTTTGTAAACAGGATGTTTTAATACTTTGAAAAAATACGGGTCATTACCAGGGTGATGCTCAACAAACATTATTAAATCCGCATCTTTTGGAGATTCACAAAGTTCATAACTTAAATTTACTTTAGATGAAGCACACTCTTTCAGATATTTATAAGCGTAATTACTTGAATCCTTCAAATAAGCACTCAAAATATATACTTTTTTTGGTGTGGTCAGTTCATTATTTATTTGCTGCATTAATGGGGAGATTTTTACTTATGACAAAATACTAAAAAGTTAAAACATCATAAAAGTCATGATTTGAGAAATTATTAAAGTCTTTTCTTACACATCACCTTATCGGTCTTCAATAATAAACAAATTCAATTGAAAAAAATGAAAATATATATTATGATTCTATGATCTTTTAAAAAACTATTTGTAAAAATTCATCTCATCCAGATATTCCCAAACAGGCTTTGGGAGCATAGGTTGAATATTTTTACCCGCTTTAATCGACTTTCTTATGAAAGTAGAGGATAGCTCCATAATTGGCGCATCTACAAAATGAATTTTGGAGTGACCATCAAATTGGGTCTTAATAACCTTTTGAGAAATTCTTGGATATACATAAATATGATGCCCTTCTAAAATTAGCTCATAATTTTTCCATTTATGAAAACTTTTTAAGTTGTCTTCACCCATAATTAAAGCAAACTCCTTATCCGGATATTTTTCTTGAAGATATACCAATGTATTAATCGTATAATTGGGTTGTGGGAGGTTAAATTCAATATCACTTGGTTTTAGCTTATCATAATCCTTGGTGGCTTGGTATACCATTTCTAAACGTTGATAATTATCTAACAGCGAACTTTTCTTTTTAAATGGATTATGAGGTGTTACTGCAAACCAAACCTGATCCAAATCACTGTGTTCAACTAAATGATTACCAATTACCAAGTGCCCTATATGAATGGGATTGAAGGAACCAAAAAACAAACCAACCTTCATAAACGCACTAAGAATTAATAAATTGTCTTACTGTGTTTTCTGCTTCCTCTAGTGCGTATTCCAAATTATCATTTACAACAATAGTATCAAATAAAGGCGCCGTTGCTAGTTCTGCCGAAGCCTTTGCTACACGCATATTAATTTTATCTGCACTTTCGGTTTTGCGCTTTTTTAAACGAATTTTCAATTCGTCAATACTTGGAGGTTTTACAAAAATGGCCAATGTTTCTTCAGGAAATTTCCGTTTTATTCTTAGTCCACCAGAAACATCAATATCAAAAATCACATTTTTACCTAATGCCCAAATACGCTCCACTTCAGTTTTTAAAGTCCCATAAAAGTTATCACGATATACTTCCTCCCACTCTAAAAACTCCTCATTTTTAATTTTGGATTTAAACTCCTTGGCGGAGAGAAAATAATAATCTTTCCCATCAACCTCTTTACCTCGTTTGTCCCTAGACGTGGCAGAAATGGAAAATTCTAAGTTTAAATCGTCTACATTTAACAAGTGTCTAACAATGGTTGTTTTTCCCGAGCCAGATGGCGCTGAGAACACGATGAGTTTACCTTGTTTTTTTTCTTTTTCTATCATTTCGAGTTCTGTTCATTCTGAAAACAATCCTTGCTTACTGTCACTGACAACTGAGATCTTAGATTGTATTAAAGCACATTTAATAATTGTTCCTTAATTTTTTCCAGCTCATCCTTCATTTGCACGACCAGTTGTTGCATGGGTGCATAATTACTTTTAGAACCTATAGTGTTTATCTCACGACCCATTTCTTGACTTATAAACCCTAATTTCTTACCATTAGAATCTTTGGAATTCAACGATTCAATAAAATAATTCAAATGATTTTGTAGACGTACTTTTTCTTCGGTGATATCGAACTTTTCAATGTAATAGACCAATTCTTGTTCAAATCTATTTTCATCGTATTTTTCCTTAAGCTCTTCAATACCCTTTTTTAATCGTTCTCTCACGCCTTCAACACGCTCTGGATCAATAGCAATTACTTGTTCCAACAACGCACTTATACTTTTAACACGCTTATTAAAATCTATTTCAAGTACTTTACCCTCGTTAAGCCTATGGTCTACCAAAGCCTTAACTGCATCGCCAATACCATCTTCTATGGCACGCCACTCATTTTCGTCTATTTCTTCCCTAACCGTGTTAAGCGCATCAGGAAATCGTACCGCCATTTCCAAAAGACTTAAATCTTCGGCATCTACAATGGTTTTTAATTGTGCCATATATTGCTTTACAACCGGAGTATTTATTTGAGTAGATGTGTCTTCTGCAGTAGCTTCAACAAATATTGAAAAATCTATTTTCCCGCGTACCAATTTATCGGCTAGCAGCTTCCGAATTGAGAGCTCTTTTTCTCTGTAAATGGAAGGCATACGGGCATTTAAATCTAAATTTTTACTATTTAAAGATTTAATTTCAATAGTAATTTTCTTTGTAGGCAATTGCAAAACAGATTTTCCATAACCTGTCATTGAATATATCATAGATCAAATAATTAAGTTGCACAAAGGTAACTAAATCTTGAGTATAGCCATAGATTGAAATTGCAACGAAACTTCAATAAAAATTCTAAATAGTTTATCACCTAAATAATAAATACATTTGAACAATTTATTTTGAATAATTATGATGCGTTTAATGCCTTTTATGATGTTGCTTACCATGTTTATTGTTGGTTGCAAGAATGATGCTAAGAAGATTAAAGAACCTCAAGTTTTAGAGAAAGACACAATTACAGCACAGGATAATATCGAAGATGAAATTGATCCATCGGTTTTAGATAGCCTTATTACTAATCCACCAGAAGGGATGGTTTGGATTCCTGCAGGAACATTTATGCAAGGTGCTGTTCCTCAAGACAACATGGCTATGGCTCACGAAAAACCACAGCACCCTGTTGCAGTAGATGGTTTTTTTATGGATGCTACTGAAGTTACAAATGCACGATTTAAAACATTTGTAGATACTACCGGCTATGTTACGATTGCTGAACGAGAAATTGATTGGGAAGAAATGAAAAAACAACTCCCCGCGGGTACTCCAAAACCACATGATTCTGTGCTGCAACCCGGATCTTTAATGTTCAAAAAAAAACTTCGCTTCCGAATCTCTATGATTTTTCGCAGTGGTGGCAATGGACTATTGGTGTAAATTGGAAGCATCCAAGTGGTGAAAATTCGTCAATAGAAGGAAAAGATGATTACCCCGTGGTACACATAAGTTACGAAGATGCAGTAGCGTACTGTAAATGGGCTGGCAGACGTTTACCTACAGAAGCCGAATGGGAATATGCTGCCAGAGGTAAACAAAAGAATACCATTTACCATTGGGGAGATGACAGGTCTCAACTTTCGCACAAAGTAAATAGTTGGGAAGGAAAGTTTCCTGTAAATAACACTCGGGAGGATGGTTTTGAACGTACTGCACCAGCGAAAACCTATGAACCTAATTCGTTTGGGCTATATGAAATGGCAGGTAATGTTTGGGAGATCACATCAGATTTATATAATTTGAAATATTATGAAACACTTAAATCTTCTGGAGAAACAACTCAAAATCCAACAGGAGCTTCTGTAGCTTATAATCCCAACAATCCATTAATTGAGGAGATCATCATAAAAGGTGGGTCGTTTTTATGTAGCGATTCTTATTGTGCAAGTTACCGCCCATCTTCAAGAATGGGATCTAGCAAGGATTCTTCTTCAGAACATGTTGGTTTTAGAACTGTGGTTACTCCAAAAATGCTCTTGAATCAATAGATACAAGCTTCTGGGTTATGCTTTTTGTAATAGGATTTGTAATTTTTTGCTTTAGTATCCATACAACCACAAAGATCGAGTAGTTCAATATCTTTAAAATCTACAGGATGGCTTTCTGCTTGTAAAGCAATATAACCTTCAGTTAAAATAGCACCAGCTTTCATATTCCAGTCTTCAGGGTTCATACCCCAATTGGTCCAGTTTTCACCCTTGTAGTAAGCATTAGGTTTTGTTTCTCCAATTTGTGGTAATATAAACTGGAGTACGGTATCCTTTTCAATAATAAAAGTCATAGAGTCGCCACCTAGAACAACGGCTTCTGCATGTACCCATTGGTCTCCAAAGTAAGTTTTAGAATTCGATTTTATACAATGCTTATAATTAATAGTATCTCCCAGAACAATTGCAGTTCCTGGGGTACAAACATTTCCTGTAGTGCGCTCTTTTTCATCGTCTAAACCACCTAAAAGTTGCAATTCTATAGAAACTGGAAAATTTTGATTAAATGCATTACTTTCTGCTGATTGTGAATGTAACATTACACCGCTATTACGCACATTCCAATGCGAGCCGCCAGAGGTTTGTTTTCCAGTAAAGCGATAATCAAACTTTAACTTATAATAAGAAAAAGGTGTGTTGTAGTAAATATGAGCAAACTTGTTTTCGAAATTTTCATAGTTGTCATACTTAATTCTTAGTAGACTATCATCAACTACAAAGGTCTCTTTATAATTGACACCTAAATCTTCACCTGTAAATTTTATGTTCCAGCCAGATAAGTCTTTGCCATTGAATAACTTAATCCATTCTTCTTTATTAGCCTTAAATGAATTATCAGTGTTCTGTTTACAGCTTACAAAAAATGTAAATACAGTTAAAAGGAAGGTTCTCATAAGTTTGAAGTTGATGAATTTTAGATTAGTAAAGTACAAATAAAAAACCTGCTAACGTAATTAGCAGGTTTTATGTACTCAAGGTGGGAATCGAACCCACACTCCCGAAGGAACTGGATTTTGAATCCAGCGCGTCTACCAATTCCGCCACTTGAGCTAAAATTGGACAGCAAAAATAATTTTTTTTCTCGAAATACAATCAAAATTAGTGGGAATATACTTTTCAGGTTAAAATAAATGTATAAATTTGCACCTCGTTTAAAAATCCTGTAGTCTTATGTACTACAAAACAACCAGTTAACCATGGCCGTTGTAAATACAGAAGCTAAAATTTTTGCTTGTACACAAAGTACAGAGCTAGGAGAAAAAATTGCTGACGCTTTTGGTGAAAAACTGGGGAATGTTATTACTTCAACTTACAGTGATGGGGAATTTCAACCTTCTTATGAGGAATCTGTTCGTGGTTCTAGAATTTTTATAATAGGATCCACGCATCCAGAACCTCGTAATTTAATGGAAATGTTGTTGATGATTGATGCTGCTAAACGCGCATCTGCAAGACATATTACAGCGGTGATGCCATATTTTGGTTGGGCAAGACAGGATAGAAAGGATAAACCGAGAGTACCAATTGCCGCTAAATTAGTGGCAAAAATGTTGGAAGCTGCAGGAGCCACTAGAATTATAACCATGGATTTGCATGCAGACCAAATTCAAGGGTTCTTTGAAAAACCAGTAGACCATTTATTTGCTTCCACTATTTTTCTGCCTTACTTACAAAGTTTGAATTTAGATAACTTAACTATAGCATCTCCGGATATGGGAGGTTCTAAAAGGGCTTATTCTTATTCTAAAGCTTTAAAAAGTGATGTGGTTATTTGTTATAAGCAGCGTGCCAAAGCCAATGTAATTTCTCATATGGAATTAATTGGTGATGTTACTGGGAAAAATGTAGTTTTAGTGGATGATATGGTGGATACTGCAGGAACACTTACCAAAGCAGCTGATTTGATGATGGAAAGAGGAGCCTTAAGCGTAAGAGCCATATGTACACATCCAATTCTTTCAGGTAACGCGTATGAGAGAATTAAAAATTCGCAATTAGAAGAATTAATCACAACCGATTCTATTCCTCTAAGGCAAAAGAATAAAAAAATCAGAGTTTTAAGTTGTGCCGAATTGTTTTCGGATGTTATGCAAAAAGTGCATCACAATAAATCCATAAGCTCAAGATTTTTAATGTAAATAATGAATAGTAAATAATTAATAAATAAATATGAAATCAATTACAATTAACGGATCTCAAAGAGAAAGCGTGGGCAAAAAATCAACAAAGGCCTTGCGTAATGCTGGACAGGTTCCTTGCGTATTATACGGAGGAGACAAGCCAGTGCATTTCTCTGCACCAGAATTGGCATTCTCTAAACTTGTATACACGCCAAATGCGCATACAGTTGTGATTGCCTTAGATAATGGAGTAACTTTAAATGCAGTGCTTCAAGATATTCAATTTCATCCTGTAACAGACAGAATTCTTCATATAGATTTCTATCAATTATTTGATGATAAAGAAATTGCTTTAGATATTCCAGTAAACTTAGTTGGTAACTCTAAAGGTGTTAAAAACGGTGGTGTTTTAAGAAAAAATAACAGAAAACTTCGTATAAAAGCATTACCTGCAAATCTTCCAGATTTTATCGAAATTGATATTACACCATTAAAAATTGGTGATAAGGTTTATGTTGGAGATTTAGATAGTGAAAAATACAGATTCTTACATACGGATAACACAGTTGTTTGCCAAATTAAAACATCTAGAACTGCGGTTGCCGATGACGATGATGAAGAAGAAGAGCAAGGCGCTGAAGCTACAGCAACTGAAACACCAGCTGCAGAGGCTTAAACCACTAAACCGTTCTTTAAAATTAATAGAAAGCATCCAATTGAAATGGGTGCTTTTTTATTGTAAAAAACCTTAAGTTTCGACTTTCTTTTTAAATTAAAAAATATATCTTTGCACGCGAAAACTAAACGTGGTTTTATCAACTAAATCACAACATATTAAACATATAAGTAATGTCTAAAGTTACAGGTAAAGTTGCACAAATTGTAGGACCGGTTATCGATGTTGAATTCGCAGCAGGGTCAGAACTTCCAAAAATTTACGATTCATTAGAAATTAAAAGACCAGATGGTTCAACTTTGGTATTAGAAGTACAGTCTCACATTGGTGAAGATACAGTTCGTACCATCGCAATGGATTCTTCAGACGGTTTAAGCAGAGGAACAGAAGTTCATGCTACAGGTGCTCCAATACAAATGCCGATTGGTGATGATGTTTACGGACGATTATTTAATGTAATTGGTGATGCTATTGATGGTTTGGGTGACTTACCCAAAACTGGTGACGAAGGTTTGCCAATACACCGTCAGGCTCCAAAGTTTGAAGATTTATCTACCTCTACTGAAGTATTATTTACAGGTATCAAAGTAATCGATTTGATAGAACCTTACGCAAAAGGTGGTAAAATTGGATTGTTTGGTGGTGCTGGTGTAGGTAAAACAGTATTAATTCAAGAGTTGATTAACAATATTGCAAAAGGTCACGGTGGTTTATCTGTATTTGCTGGTGTAGGTGAAAGAACTCGTGAAGGAAATGACCTTTTAAGGGAAATGCTTGAATCTGGAATTATCAAATATGGTGATGATTTCATGCATTCTATGGAAGAAGGCGGATGGGATTTATCTAAAGTTGATAAAACTGTAATGAAAGATTCTAAGGCTACTTTCGTATTCGGACAGATGAATGAGCCTCCTGGAGCACGTGCTCGTGTGGCTTTATCTGGTTTAACTATTGCTGAATATTTCCGTGATGGTGCTGGAGATGGTCAAGGGAAAGATGTATTATTCTTCGTAGATAACATCTTCCGTTTTACACAAGCTGGTTCTGAGGTGTCTGCACTTCTTGGTCGTATGCCTTCTGCGGTAGGTTACCAACCAACATTGGCAACAGAGATGGGTGCGATGCAAGAGCGTATTACTTCTACTAAAAAGGGATCGATTACATCTGTACAGGCGGTTTACGTACCTGCGGATGATTTAACGGATCCTGCGCCGGCAACAACATTTGCCCACTTAGATGCCACAACAGTATTGTCTCGTAAAATTGCTGAGCTTGGAATTTACCCAGCGGTGGACCCATTAGATTCTACGTCAAGAATTTTAACTGCCGATATTTTAGGTGATGATCATTATAATTGTGCGCAACGTGTAAAAGAGTTATTACAACGTTATAAAGAATTACAAGATATCATTGCTATTCTTGGTATGGAAGAATTATCAGAAGAGGATAAATTAGCGGTATCTAGAGCACGTCGTGTGCAACGTTTCTTATCTCAACCATTCCATGTAGCAGAGCAGTTTACTGGTATACCTGGGGTATTGGTGGATATTAAAGAAACTATTAAAGGATTTAACATGATTATGGATGGTGAATTAGATCACCTTCCTGAAGCAGCTTTTAACCTTAAAGGTACTATCGATGATGCGATTGAAGCTGGAGAAAAAATGTTAGCTGAAGCCTAATCAATTAATAATTGACAATTATTAATTATTAATTAAAAATTTATGTATCTAGAAATTGTATCACCTGAAGCAACTTTATTTACCGGCGAGGTAGATTCTGTAGCTGTTCCAGGAGTAAATGGAGAATTTGAAATGCTAAATAATCATGCCCCTATCGTTTCAATATTGAAAGATGGTTTGGTTAAAATTTCTGGCAATGTTACTTTAGAAGAAGATGTAGAATCAAAATTTTCAAAAACAGATAAAGGTTTTGCTCTCAAAATTAGTTCTGGAACAATAGAAATGAAAGACAATAAAATAATTGTCCTAGCAGATTAGATTGTTTTTATAATAACTATACAAAGCCCCGAAACATATTTGTTTCGGGGCTTTGCTTTTCTCTGACTAACCGAAAAAAATTAAAAAATAATTACAAATAAATTAAAGGCAATGGTAGCTACTATTAGTACTCCCAAACCAATAAGTCTTGATTTATTGAGAAAGGTTTCAATGGGTTTCATAAATGGATTAATAATATTATTCTATAAGACTAAAAAACTCCATGCTATTACCACATGGAGTTTTTAAATTCTCTTAAGAAAAGAAATTGATTAATAGCTTTGTAAAATTACTAAAGAAGACTTTTAAAAAAAATACGCAGTTCTACGTATTTTTTATGTTTTCAAATCATATATAAAATGCGAAAGCCCTAGATATTTAATACTAGGACTTTCTAATAATTCTCCCTAAGAACTAATTAATAGCAGGGTAAAACTACATCAATATTAGATGGAAAAAAATACGTACTTGTACGTATTTTACAAAAAATTTTTATTTAAAGATGCCCAGACAGATAGGGCTGTTGGTTTATTACTTAAGTTTAGCTTAGCTACAATATTACTGCGATGTTTATCTACAGTTCTTGGAGAAATTGATAAGTCTTTTGCTATTTCCGAAGAGGTTCTGTTTTCAGAAATTAACTTTACGATTTTTAGTTCAGACTTTGTAAGTAAATCTAAAACTTTAGGTCTCTCTTGTACGTTATGGTTTAAATATTCGGCAATCTCTTTACTAAAATAAGCGTGCCCTTTTTCAACATGGGCAATACAAGTTTCAATCTCTTCAACTGCAAATTCCTTTAAAATATACCCATATACTCCATTCTCTAAAGCTTTATCATAAAGCTCTTCCTCCTTATCAAAAGTTATGAGTATAATTTTAGTGGAAAGACAGTTTCTTTGTACCTCTTCTGCAATTTCCAACCCTGTTTTATAAGGCATTCTAATATCCAAAATAGCTATTTTTGGCTTGTACTTAACAATAAGATTATAAGCACTTTTACCATCTCCTGCACTACCCACAATATTATATCCTTTGGATTGCAAGAAGTCAGTCAACCCTCGTAACATTAGAGGATGATCATCAGCTATCACAATTGATGTGGCCATGTACTTAGGGATAAATTTGCTATTAATATTTAAGTAAGACGCAACTTACAATTTTAAATATAGATATTTTTTTTCATAATCAATTATCGCCTTACCTCTTTTTAAAATATCTGCTCCAATAATACCATCAACTGGTTTAGAATTATGATTCACCAATGCAGTATTTACGTGCACTAAATTAAATAATACTAAAACCACTTTATCATGATTCCACTTGCCAATTTTAACCTTGTTTTTTCTTGACATTTTTGTTTCCATATCGGTAGCTCCAGCACCTGCAGCCAAAATATTCGAGTCTTTAACCTTCAAATTAAAACGTTCAATAGCCTCAAAACCAACACAAGAACTCGATGCACCTGTATCTAAAATAAACAAACCCTTTTTTCCGTTTATTGTCGCCTTTATTTCAAAATGATTCGTTTTGGTGAGATGTAATTTTATTTTAGCATATCCTTTGTTTAAAAGATAATCTTGAAGAGAGGTGTCCATTATATCTATTTTGAACAAATATAATTTATAAAATCAATTACTTTTACAGAAACAAAGTTTAAAGCATCTTGATAATAACAGATACGCATACACATTTATACAGCGAAGCATTTGAAGAAGATAGACATGAAATGATTAAAAGAGCATTACATCAAGGTGTATCCCGATTTTTTGTTCCCGCTATAGATTCCACCTACACAAATGCCATGTTTCAATTAGAAAAAGATTTTCCAAAAGAAGTGTTTTTAATGATGGGCTTACACCCTACCCATGTAAAAGAAAATTATTTAGAAGAGCTCAATCATGTAGAGGAAATGCTGGCAAAACGACATTTTTATGCTGTTGGTGAAATAGGTGTTGATTTGTATTGGGATACTTCAACTTTAGAAATTCAAAAAAAAGCCTTTAAATATCAAATTGAACTAGCAAAGAAATATCGCTTACCCATAGTAATCCACTGTAGGGAAGCATTTGGTGAGATTTTTGAAGTGCTTGAATCTGAAAAAGACAACAACCTCTTTGGTATTTTTCATTGTTTTACAGGAACTCTTGAACAAGCACATAAGGCAATATCTTATAATATGAAGCTAGGTATTGGTGGTGTGGTAACTTTTAAAAATGGAAAAATTAATCAATTTATTAACCAAATAGACTTGAGTAATATTGTTCTGGAAACAGACGCGCCCTATCTTTCACCTGTACCCTACCGTGGTAAGCGCAATGAAAGTGGCTATATAATTAATATTTTGGATAAACTATCAGAATTATACGGTATCTCTTCTGAAGAAATTGCTAAAATCACCACTCAAAACTCAAAAGATATTTTCAAGATATGAATGTAGCTAAACCAGAGATTTTATTGATTTATACTGGCGGCACTATTGGAATGGTGAAGGATCCAGAAACAGGTGCTTTACAGGCTTTTGACTTTGACAACTTACTAAAGCAAATTCCAGAATTAAAACTTTTAGAGTGTGAGATTAAAACTATAGCATTCAAAAACCCTATAGATTCTAGTAATATGAATCCAGAATATTGGATAGAAATTGCAGAAATTATTGAATCCTCTTATACTAGTTTTGACGGCTTTGTAATATTACATGGCAGCGACACCATGAGTTACAGTGCTTCTGCACTAAGTTTTATGTTAGAAAATTTATCAAAACCCGTAATTTTTACTGGTGCGCAATTACCCATTGGAGATTTACGTACAGATGCTAAGGAAAACTTAATTACCTCCATTCAAATAGCAAGTTTAAAAGATGAATCTAACAAAAGCGTCATTCAGGAGGTATGCCTATATTTTGAATACAAATTATACCGAGGGAATCGCACAACAAAGATTAATGCCGAACATTTTCAGGCTTTCAATTCTATGAACTATCCTTGTCTTGCTGAGTCAGGAGTACATCTTAGAATAAATCATCAGTACCTTTTAAAAAAAGAAAGTACTAAACCGCTTGTAGTGCATAAAGAATTTGATAAAAATATTGCGCTTTTTAAACTTTATCCAGGCATAACCAAATCATATGTAGAGAGTGTTTTTAATATTCCTGAAATAAAAGCTGTTATTTTGGAGACTTTTGGTTCTGGTAATTGCACTACACAACCTTGGTTTTTAAATTTACTGAAAACAGCAACTAAAAAAGGTATCCACATCATTAATGTAACACAATGTGTTGGTGGTAGTGTAAACATGGGGCAATACGAAACAAGTAATGAATTATTACAAATTGGATTAATTTCAGCAAATGATATGACTACTGAAGCCGCAATTACCAAATTAATGTTTCTATTGGCAACTTCCCATCCCTTTAAAAACCTAAAAACAGCTTTTGAAACTTCCCTTAGAGGAGAAATAGCCTAAAAATAACGCATAAGCCTTTAAAAATTGATATTTTTTTTGTTATTTGGGCGACCTTAAAAAGATTAATATAACCTACAGAGAGGTGGCCGAGTGGTCGAAGGCGCACGCCTGGAAAGTGTGTATACCTCAAAAGGGTATCGAGGGTTCGAATCCCTTCCTCTCTGCTCAATTATATTTACTTTTTAATTGTATTTTTTATATCTTTAACACTTTAACTAATAAAATTAAGATTTTAGAACATGAAAAGATTATTTTCTATCCTAGCCATTACAGGAATGATGGTATTTGGAACAGCGAATGCAACAACAAATACAGTAGTTTCTGCAAGTACTACAACCGTTGTAACTACACAAGAACCAGACGCAGCACCAGCTGAAGAACTTGGTTTTCATCAAGAATTGAAAAAGCGTTTTATTGAGGGTGGTCCTGGATTTATGGGGATTGTATTGTTATGTTTAATTCTTGGTTTAGCCATTGCTATTGAGAGAATTATCTTTTTAAATCTTTCTACAACAAACTCAAAAAAATTAACTCAAAATGTAGAGGATGCATTGGCATCTGGGGGTGTTGAAGCCGCTAAAGAGGTATGCCGTAACACAAAAGGCCCTATTGCATCTATTTTCTATCAAGGTTTAGATAGAACAGATGAAGGTATCGAGGCCGCTGAAAAAGCAGTTGTAGCTTATGGAGGAGTACAAATGGGACAGTTAGAGAAGAACGTTTCATGGATTTCTTTATTTATCGCATTAGCGCCAATGCTTGGTTTCATGGGAACAGTAATTGGTATGATTCAAGCATTTGATAAGATTGAAGCAGCGGGAGACATGAACCCATCGTTAGTTGCTGGTGGTATTAAAGTAGCACTTTTAACCACAGTATTTGGTCTTATTGTAGCAATTATTCTTCAAATATTTTACAATTATATTATTGCTAAAATAGATAGCATTGTTAATGATATGGAAGATTCTTCTATTACATTAATGGATATGCTTATCAAACACAAAAAGTAATAATTTAAAATTGTAACACTTATGAAAAAAATATTAACCATAGTATTAGCCGTTGTTGGTGTACTCTCTATAGTTTTTCTTGCGATGATTATATCAGCAGGAGACGAAGCTATAAAAGCAGGAGAGTCTGGTGGTTCCGTAAATTCGATTATGACTATAGGGTATATAGTTTTAGGATTAACCCTATTATTCGTGATTGTGTTTAGTTTGAAAAATATATTGACCAATCCTGATACCTTAAAAAGCACTTTAAAGGGTGTTGGAGCATTTGCTTTGTTAGCTTTAATTTGTTATTTCGGTCTTGCTGACGGAGTGGAAACCGATTTGAAAGACGGAGGCACATTATCGGCAAGTGGTTCAAAATTATTAGGTGCCGGACTATACTTGTTCTACTTCTTAATATTAATAGCAGGTGGATCAATGTTATTTTATGGCATTAAAAAAATGATTAAGTAATTATGGCAAAAAGAGCAGCACCAGAAGTAAATGCAGGCTCAATGGCCGACATTGCTTTCTTACTATTAATATTCTTCTTGGTTACTACTACCATTGAAAAAGATGCGGGTATTAACCGAAAACTTCCACCAATGGAAGAGTCTGAAGAGGATGTTATTATTAAGCAAAAAAATATATTTACGGTTCTTATCAATAAGCACGATCAATTACTTGTTGAAGATGAATCCATGGAAATTCAAGATTTAAGAGCAGCAGCAGCCGAATTCTTAGATAACAATGGTGATGGTTCATGTACTTTCTGTCAAGGAAAAAAAGACCCGAAATCTTCAGATAATCCTGACAAAGCAATTATTTCTTTAAAGAATGACCGTGAAACTTCTTATGCGGCATATATATCTGTGCAAAACGAGTTGGTTGCGGCATATAATGAACTAAGAAATAGACGTGCATTACAAGTTGGAGCCTCTAAAGGATTTCCTAATATGAATTTTCAAGAAATGCAGTTAGCTCATAAAGATGTTAGATGGACTGGGAATAAAACTAAATTGAAAGAGTTAATTGATCAAATTAAAGTAGAAATTCCTCAAAAACTCTCTGAAGTTGTTGAATAAAAAACTGAAAGAATATGTCAAAGTTTAAGAAGAAAAAAGATGGAGGATTAGCGCCGATTAATACGGCCTCCTTACCAGATATCGTTTTTATGCTATTATTCTTTTTCATGGTGGCAACCGTAATGAGAGAGGATACATTAAAAATTAAGAATGCATTACCAGTTGCTGATCAAGTTGAAAAGCTAGATAAGAAAAACCCAATTGCCTACATTTATATGGGGAAACCAAGTGACAATTATAAAAATTTTGGAACTGAGGCACGTATCCAGCTTAATGATGATTTTGCTGATGTAAGTGATGTAGCTGCTTTTATAGCTGCTGAGAGAGCAGCGATGAGAGAAGAATTAATTCCTTTTTTGACCGTTTCTCTTAAAGTAGATAAAGAAGCTAATATGGGTATTGTTGGAGACGTGAAGCAAGAACTTAGAAAAGTTAACGCTTTGAAAATCAATTACACTACAGGTGTAGGTGATGCGTTAAATAATATGAAATAGGATAGAATAAAATCTTAATATCAAAAGTCGAGAATTATCTCGACTTTTTTTATGCTATATATTTAACCAAATAGACTAATAATTTATTAAATTTAAACGAACCTTTTGCTTTAAAACTATTCCTAAATAATTCAAATCCCATATGCTTACGTTTTTGAATCCTGAAGTGCTTAACACCTCTGGAGTTCCTTTTTTTGATATTGGCATTTCTGCTGGCATCCCCTCACCCACCGAAGATTTTGGGGAATTACAATCATCCTTAGATGAGGTATTAGTAAAAAACAAGTCTACTACGTTTTTCGCTAAGGTAAGCGGACAATCCATGATTGGAGCAGGATTAGATGATAATGATTTATTAGTAATTGATAGGAGTCTTACACCGGAACATAATAACATAGCCGTTTGCTTTCTAGATGGAGAATTTACGGTGAAGCGGCTAAAAGTAAAATCAGATGGTATTTGGTTATGGCCTGAGAATCCTCTTTTCGACCCCATTAAAATTACATCTGAGAACAATTTTATCGTTTGGGGCATTGTTACTAACGTTATTAAAAAAGTATAGTTATAACAACTATTAAAAGTAGATAATAGAACTTATGGTTAATCTTTCTGTTCTTGATATTGGTATCATTGTCACCTTTTTTGTTATTTCCTTAGCTATTGGACTTTGGGCATCCAAACAAGCAGGCAAAAATAGTGTGGAGTTTTTTCTATCGGGTAGAAATATGCCTTGGTGGCTCTTAGGTGTATCTATGGTAGCTACTACTTTTGCAGCTGACACACCAGGTTTAGTTACAGAACTGGTGCGACAAAATGGAGTTTCAGGAAATTGGGTATGGTGGGCATTTTTGTTAACTGGGATGTTAACCGTATTTTTCTATGCAAAGCTCTGGAGAAAATCAGGCATTGCTACAGATTTAGAGTTTTACGAATTAAGATATTCTGGTAAAGCAGCAAGTTTTCTAAGAGGTTTTAGAGCCGTTTATTTAGGCGTTATTTTCAATATTATAACTATGGCTGGCGTGTGTTTAGCCGGAGCCAAAATAGCTAATATTTTATTGGGGCTGTCTCAAGAACAAGCCTTATTATATTCTTCCGTAATTGTTGTAATCTACTCCTCTCTAGGAGGGTTAAAAGGGGTACTAATCACAGACTTTATTCAATTTATAATAGCCATGGTAGGATCCATTTGGGCTACGGTTTATATTGTGAATTTACCGGAAGTTGGTGGTATGCAGAACTTGTTGTCTCACGAAAACGTAATAAACAAACTAGATATTCTACCAGACTTTTCAAATTCTGGGATGCTTATTACTTTATTTATCATTCCGTTTGCGGTACAATGGTGGAGTACTTGGTATCCAGGAGCAGAACCAGGTGGTGGAGGTTATATTGCTCAACGCATGCTTGCCGCAAAAGACGAAAAGAATGCCACTTGGGCCACATTATTTTTCAATTTTGCACATTATGCCCTACGTCCTTGGCCATGGATTCTTGTGGGATTAGCTTCATTGATTATATTTCCGAGTTTAGAAAGTATTAATACTGCATTTCCTAATTTAAACGCAAAAATGCAAGGAGAGGACGTCGCTTATGCTGCGATGATGACGTATTTACCCGCTGGATTAATAGGTATTGTTCTTACGTCTTTAATAGCGGCATTTATGAGTACCATTTCTACACAGCTGAATTGGGGAAGTTCTTATATAGTGAATGATTTTTATTCTAGATTTATTAATCAGAAGGCTTCGGAAAAGCAAAAAGTATTGATTGGACGCTTATCAACGGTTTTACTAATGCTATGTGCTGCATTGTTTTCATTTTATATCAAATCTGCTAAAGACGTCTTCGATTTACTGTTACAAATAGGAGCTGGAACGGGATTACTATTTATAATGCGTTGGTTTTGGAATAGAATTAACCCCTATAGTGAAATTGCAGCAATGGTAATTTCATTCGTTATTGCAGTTATTTTCTTTATCAATAAACAACCCAACATTAACTGGTTTGATATTGCAGGGTATTGGCAATTAATTATTGGTGTGGTAGTTACTACCATTGGCTGGGTTTTAGTAACACTCTCAACTTCTAAAAGCAATGAAGAGACTATTGATAATTTCGAAAGCGTAGTCTATGATAATGAGAGCAAGTTTAAAAACTTTGGATACAAAATTCTAGCATTTTTTCTTGGTATTGTAGCAACCTATTCCTTCTTGTTCGCAACAGGTTACTTCATTTATGGGAAAATAGAATTGGCAATCTTACTATCTATTGTTGCCATTACCTGCAGTATTGTTCTCATTAAAAACTGGAAAAAAATTGCATAAAAAAAGACGAAACTACGTTTCGCCTCCTTATTATATTTAAAAATAATATTAAAGTTCGAGAGCCTTCTTAATATCGTTATGCATCAATAACTCTACTGGATTTTCTAACGCCTCTTTAACAGCTACCAAGAATCCAACGCTTTCTTTACCATCAATAATTCTATGGTCATAAGATAATGCAACGTACATAATTGGACGTATTTCTACTTTACCATCAATAGCAACAGGTCTTTCCACAATGTTATGCATACCTAAAATACCACTTTGAGGAGGGTTGATAATTGGCGTAGATAACATACTACCAAAAACACCACCATTTGATATTGTAAATGTACCACCAGTCATTTCATCTACAGTAATTTGTCCGTCTCTTGCTCTAATTGCTAAACGCTTCACTTCAGATTCAACACCTCTAAAACTCAAATTTTCAGCGTTACGCATTACGGGAACCATTAACCCTTTGGGTCCAGATACCGCTATACTGATATCACAGAAATCATAGGAAATCATTTCCTTACCATCAATCATAGAATTGACTGCAGGATACATTTTAAGCGCTCTAACTACCGCCAAAGTAAAGAAACTCATAAATCCTAAGCTTACACCATGTTTTGCTTTAAACGTCTCTTTATATTCTTTTCTTAAATCGAAAATTGGAGACATATCAACCTCGTTAAACGTGGTTAACATTGCAGTAGTGTTTTTCGCCTCAACCAAACGTTCTGCAACTTTGCGACGTAACATCGACATTTTACTACGCGACGTTCCTCGGCTTCCACCAGTTGGAGTTCCCATTGACGGCACAGCATTTACAGCGTCTTCTTTAGTAACACGACCATCTTTACCAGTACCTTTAATTGCCGCAGCATCCATACCTTTCTCTGCTAAAATCTTTTTTGCAGCAGGACTTGCGCTACCAGTAGCATATGTTTTTGCCGCTTCCACGGGGGCAGCTTTTGTTTCTACTTTCGGAGCTTCTTCTTTTTTCTCTTCCTTAGGAGCATCTCCACCTTCTGGTTTAGCAGCTTTAGTGTCAATATGGCAAACAACTGCACCAACCGCAACAGCATCACCTTCTTCCGCTTTTAATGTTATAGTACCACTAGCCTCTGCTGGCAACTCTAAAGTAGCTTTATCACTATCCACCTCAGCGATAGCTTGATCTTTTTCTACATAATCGCCATCTTCAACTAACCATTCAGCAATCTCTACTTCAGTAATTGACTCCCCAGGAGATGGTACTTTCATTTCTAAAATCATCAGTATATAATTTTAATTGTCTTTGTAATTTATTTTTATGCTGTAGCGAAAACTGTATTAATAACTTTTTGTTGTCTCGCTTTATCTCTGGTACTGGAACCTGGCGCTGGAACTGACGCAAAAGGTCTTGAATTCACCTCCAAAGGCACTAAACGCATGCGTTGTAACATATAAGCCCATGCACCCATATTTTCAGGTTCTTCTTGCGCCCAAACATAACTTTTAACATTCTTGTACTTGTCTATTACCTTTTGAATTTTATCTAGATGCAGTGGAAATAATTGCTCAATTCTTACCAAAGCTATATTCTCAGATTGGAGTTCTTCTCGTTTTGTTAAGAGATCATAATAAAACTTCCCTGTACAGAACACTAATTTCTCAACACCATCTGGCGCAATCGTGTCATCAATAACTTCTTCAAAACTACCAGTTGCCAATTCATTAATTGATGAAACAGCCTTTGGATGACGCAATAAACTTTTAGGAGTGAAAACGATAAGTGGTTTTCTAAAATCGCGTTTCATCTGTCTACGCAACAAATGAAAGAAATTTGCTGGAGTGGTACAGTCTGCTACAATCATGTTATCATTACCACAAAGTTGAAGATAACGCTCAATTCTTGCTGAAGAATGCTCGGAACCTTGTCCTTCGTAACCATGAGGCAATAATACAACGATACCATTTTGTGCTTTCCACTTATCTTCTGCAGCCGATAAATATTGATCAAAAATAATTTGAGCACCATTACTGAAGTCTCCAAATTGCGCTTCCCAAATAGTTAAAGTATTAGGATTTGCCATGGCATAACCATAATCAAAACCTAAAACACCATACTCAGACAAAAATGAATTGTAGATATACATTTCACCTTTGTTATTCGGGTTTGTATTTAAGAGGTTAACACGATCCTCTGAAATAATATCCCTTAAAATAGCGTGCCTATGACTAAACGTTCCACGCTCTACATCTTGTCCAGAAATTCTAACATTAAATCCTTCTTCTAGTAAACTTCCATAAGCCAAAGTCTCCGCCATACCCCAATCTAGAGTATCAGTTTCAAAAACCATTTTAGCTCTACCTTCAAGAATTCGCTCTGCTTTACGTAAAAACTTTTGCCCTTCAGGAACTGTAGAAACTATTTTAGCTATATGCTTCAGGTTGTCTTCAGCGTACGATGTATCTTCAGTAACAAGCATTTCTTCAACACCTTTTCGGTCAAAACCACCCCAACGCTCTTGCATAAATTCTCGAACCTTAGATGATTCTGCTTCTTTAGATTTTTCGTATTCTTGTTCTAGAGTCTCTTTAAACTCTTTAACTATCCCATCCGAATATGATTTATCTATTGTACTTTCAGCAATCAACTTATCAGAATAGATTTTGAAAGGGTTAGGATGTTTCGAAATATTCTTATATAAATTAGGTTGGGTAAAACGGGGTTCGTCACCTTCGTTATGCCCGTATTTACGATAACCTAATAAATCAATATATACATCTTTTTTATAGCGCATACGGTAATCTAAGGCCATTTCAACGGCATGCACCACAGCTTCTGCATCATCAGCATTCACATGCAAAACAGGAGATAATGTTACCTTAGCAACATCAGTACAATACGTACTTGAACGCCCATCAAGATAATTGGTTGTAAACCCTATTTGGTTATTCACTACGATATGAACCGTTCCACCAGTTTTATAACCATTAAGCTGACTCATTTGTCCAACTTCATAAGCTATACCCTGACCAGCAATTGCAGCATCACCATGTACTAAAATTGGTAATATTTTAGAATCATCACCATCATAATCATCATCAATCTTTGCTCTTGTAATACCTTCAGCAACTGGCCCAACAGTTTCTAGATGCGACGGATTGGGAACCAGATTCATTTTTATGGATTTACCATTTTGGTAGGTTTTATCTAAGGTTAAACCTAAATGGTATTTTACATCGCCATCAATATTTTCATCCTCAAAGTCTTTTCCATCAAACTCACTAAATAATTCTCTAAGAGGTTTTCTAAAAATATTTACCAGAGTACTTAAACGCCCTCGGTGTGCCATACCCAACACACATTCCTTAACACCATATTTTTCAACGGACATGTAAAGTGCATTACTAATGGCTGGAATCAATGATTCTCCACCTTCTAGTGAAAATCGTTTTTGCCCAACATATTTGGTCTGCAAGAAATTTTCAAAAGTAACAGCTTGATTTAATTTTGAAAGTATATATTTTTTCGTTTCTGCTGAATAAGACGGGTGATTGTCATTATGATTCAACTTATCCTGCCACCATTTAATCACGTCAGGGTTGCGCAAGTACATATACTCAACACCGATAGAATCCGCATAAATACTATTCAATCGTCTTAGAATTTCTTTTAACGGTTGCGCTCCATTACCTAAAACTTCAGCAGCATTAAATAAAGTATCTAAATCGTTTTCGGATAAACCGAAATTTTCAAGCGCCAAAGTAGGCGTATAGGTGCGTCTATCTCTAACTGGATTAGTTTTTGTAAATAAATGCCCTCTACTTCTGTAGCCATCAATAAGTCTTGCTACTTGAAATTCCTTTTGAATATGTTCTGGAATTTGCGTTGTTACGCCCTCGATAATCTCGCCGTCTAGTCCGTAATTTTCAGAACCAAAATCATAACCTTGAAAAAAGGCTCTCCAGCTGGGTTCAACACTGTCAGGGTTTTGCAGATATTGCTCATATAAATCTGCAAAATATGCTGTATGGGCAGCATTTAAGAAGGAATATTTATCCATTGTTATAGTATCCTATCGCTTGTTGAAAAACATTCTTCAAAAATACAACTTTTGGTAAAAATAGGTTCTCAAAAGGTCATATTTGTAAAGAGTGTTACTACTTTTAATTAATCCTTTGAAATAAGCGTTAATTTTTTAAGAATTACGAGAGAAATACCTCAAAAAATTGAAGTATAAAAAAACCACGATACTATCGCGGTTTTATAAAGTATTCTTTCTAAAAATTAACAGTGCTCGTTATAGGCGTCCATTAAGTTTTCTGCAATTAATTCTGCTGGTCTTCCTTCTATATGATGACGCTCTAGCATGTGTACTAACTCTCCATTTTTAAATAAGGCCATACTAGGAGAACTTGGAGGAAACGGAATCATATACTCTCTTGCTTTTTCAACAGCTTCTCGGTCTACTCCTGCGAATACTGTTGCAATATTATCTGGACGTTTTGCATTTTGCAAGCTCATTCTAGCTCCTGGTCTTGCATTTGCTGCGGCGCAACCACAAACCGAATTTACTACAACCAACGTAGTACCTTCTTTTGCTATTGCAGCATCAACAGCTTCTGCAGTTTGTAATTCTTCGAAACCAACATTGGTTAAATCCTCGCGCATAGGTTTTACTAATTCTGCTGGATACATATTTTTAAATTTTATAATTAACAATTTTTATGGATTGCAAAGATACCATTTGTGTAACAAAATGATAAAGCAATCAACTAACAAATATTATATTTGGTCATAATTAAAATTTATTACTTACATGAGTTTTTCAAAATGGATTGGTGGTGCGCTAGGATGGTCTTTTGGAGGTCCTATTGGCGCAATTATTGGGTTAGCCATTGGCAGCGTAATTGATTCTATGGCAGGTGAGGGACAGCCTGTTTTAGGTGAAAGACAAACTAGAAGGGGAAATAGGAGAACCACCTACAGAACCCAACCCAGACAACGCCCGCAAACACAATCTGGAGATTTTGAAGTTAGCCTACTAGTATTGGCATCTGTCATTATTAAGGCAGATGGCGTGCAAGACCAACGCGAGCTTGATTATGTGCGCCAACAATTTGTGAATATGTATGGTAAGGAACGTGCAAATCATGCCTTTAAATTATTTAAGGGGATTAGTAAACAAAATGTGTCGGTGCGCCCAGTTTGCTTGCAAATAAAATCTATGATGGATCATCCATCGCGATTACAGCTTATCCATTTTTTATTCGGAATTGCAAAAGCAGATGGTACGGTTACTCAAGATGAAGAACGCCAAATTTACACTATGGCCGGTTATTTGGGAATAAGCTCTAAGGATTACAATAGTATAAAGGCCATGTTTTATAACAGTAAAGACAATGCATATAAAATTTTAGAGATTGAGAAAGATGCCACGGTAGAGGAAATTAAACGTGCTTACCGTAAAATGGCCAAAAAATACCATCCAGATCGTGTGATTCACCTAGGAAAGGAACATCAAGAAGGTGCCGAAGAGAAGTTTAGACAAGTTCAAGAAGCTTATGAGCAGTTACAGAAGGAGTTGCGATTTTAAGTGAAAAATAAACTCCTATATTTATAAAAACATTTTAACTTGTTATTTGATTTTAACGAAAAGAGTTCTCTGTTACTTATATTCTTTTTTCATGGTATGGTGTTTTCTACCCTGTTATTGAGAAAAGGGGTTCTTTATCAAAATAAGGCGAGCAAATGGTTGGGTTTTTTACTGTTTTTATGTGCTTTGTATATTGTGCCCTACATGCTTGGTTACGCCCTCTGGTACTCTGGTGGCATTACAAGAGACATTATGTTTTTTGTACCATTCATGCAAATACTCCTTATTGGACCAGTAGTATATTTTTATACAAAAAGCCTTTTAAATCCTATTTTTAAAATATCTAGAAATGATTGGATTCATTTCATACCAGCCATATTATATGGCATATACAGTCTTGTTGTTTTTATTACAGACAAACTTGTTTTAGATGAGTATTACTTTTATGCTAACCAAAAAGACAAAGACCTAGCTGATTGGTATCAAACTGCAGGCATAATTTCAATGACTTTTTATTTAGTATTAAGTTTAAAAGATTATGGAAATTATAAGAAATTAATTTTTGAAAAAGTAAGTTACGCAGATACAATTTTATTTGCCTGGATTCGTAATTTCATGATTGCCTTTCTTGGGCTTATCATTTTGCGAGTTCTTTTATTCATTATTAATCCAGAGTGGGGAAATTTTGGAAATCAGTTTTGGTACTATCTATGCTTTTCTTGTGTTTTCTACTACGTCGCCTTTAATGGATATACCCATGCAGTTAAAGCCTCTATTTTATCGGAGGAAGAAAATGTCCAATTGTCTATTTTCGAAGAAAACATAGAGAAAACAAATAATATTTCTGAAAAACCACAATTACTAGAAAGTGAAATTCTTGAGTGGAAGACTAAACTGGAGGTCTTAATTTCGAAAGAGCACATTTATAAAAAGTCCACTTTAACATTATTGGATGTGGCCAAAAAACTAAACACAACATCCAAAATGATTTCAACAGTAGTAAATACCGGTTTTAATATGAATTTTAATGATTTTATAAATCATTACAGGGTAGAGGCAGTTATTGATCAACTTAAAAGAGGAGAACAAAATTCAAAAACTCTGCTGGGAATAGCTATAGACTGTGGATTTAACAGTAAGGCTACTTTCAACAGAGCCTTCAAAAAACACACCTCTCTTTCGCCAAAAGATTATTTATCACAATTAACATAAAAAAGGTCTCAAATCAGGATTTGAAGCGATTGACAAGACATTTACTGAGATATTTGCTTAAAATAAAATCTCAATCATGAAATCAGTTATATCTTTTTTTATAATTCTTCTATTCTTAGTATCTAACGCTCAACAACTCGAAGAAAAGTTAGAAAATATAGATTCAATTATAGCCTCAAAAGTAACAGAAAAAGCACCTGGAATAGCTGTTGGGATTATTAAAGATGGTAATATTATTTATGAAAAATATCTTGGGCTAGCTAATCTTCAACACCAGGTGCCTTTTAATGAAAAAACAAGATCTAATATAGCATCTACAGCAAAACAATTTACTGCTTTGATGATTTTACAATTATCACTGGAAGAAAAACTAAGTTTAGAAGATGACATTAGAAAATATCTACCTAACCTCTATAGCAATGTAAAAGATATAATTAGAATAAGACATTTAATAAACCACACAAGTGGCGTTCGCGACTATGTAGAACTCTTAGATTTAGAGGGTGATGTTTGGTGGAAAAGGTTTGGATTAGGTAATGATAACATACTTGAGCTATTAGAAAATCAGCAGGATTTAGGTTTTGCACCAGGATCAACCTATAGCTACAGTAATTCTAACTATAATTTGCTAGCAAAAATTATTGAAAAGGTGACTGCACAAAGTTTCAATGATTATTCAAAACAATTCTTTAATGCTTTAGGCATGAATGAGACCTCTTTTGTTGAAAAATATATGGCGGTAATTCCTAATAGAGCCAATCCATATTCAGACTGGGGAAATGGTGAATGGTGGGAAGTGCCAACCGTTACCAAAACTAATGGAGAAGGCTTTCTTTATACCACTTTACAAGACCAATTGAAATATGAACAACTGCTACAAAACGCAATTACTGAGAATAATACACTTTTAATAAAAAGCCAACAATCAATTCCAAATAGTGAAATAACAACATATGGTTTTGGTTTAGAACTAGAAAATATATTGGGTAGAAATGCTGTGCATCATCCTGGTGGCACATTTGGCTTTCATTCGCAAACCATTCGCTTTCCTGAGGAGAATCTCACGGTATTTATAATGAGTAATAATGGAAATATTAGCAGTAATTTAATTGCTCAAGAAGTTTCTAAAATACTACTGCCTTCATCAAATGAAAAAAATAAATATGATGAACAATTTTATAAGGAAACAGATAAAAACAACTTACCTATTCTGGGTAAATATACCTACCCAAATGAAAATAAAATGGTTGAGATACTAGAAAAAAACAACAGAATATATTGGAAAGAGCGTGCTTTTACTTTAGAAATGGTTCCTGATAAAGAAAATATATATTCCTTCACTAATGACCCTGATTTAAAGATAAAATTTTACAAGGAGAAATTGGTTGAATATTATTCTTCTGGAAAAACAATGACTTATATGAAGAGCAATGAGAAATTGGCCTCCTCTAAAGATTTGAACGGGTTGGTTGGCAACTATTATAATAAAGAATTGGATATTGATTTTTCTATGGAATTAATTGAAGACAATAAATTACAATTCAAACTATCCAGCAACAAAGGTTTTAGCGATGTTTTAGTGTATAACAAAAAGTTTTTACTTGCCGATAGCTATTTTCTAGAAGTGAAAAAAGATCAATTTAATCGAGTAAAAGAAATATTATTAACTCATGATAGAGCTTATAAAATTCGTTTTAAAAAAAGAACCAATTTAAAATTTCAACCTAAAATTTCAACTGAAAATGGCTCAATTCAAGTTACAACAATAGGATCGCAAAATGGAGAAACTTCTGATATTTTACTTACTAAAAACCAACCTAATGGTAATGAAATATGGTCTAAACGCTTTGGAGGAAATGGTTATGACAAAGCGAACTCAATTTTAGATACGACAGATGGATTTTTAATTATTGGATCCACAAGCTCCTATGGAAAAGGGAATTATGATATTTATGTTATTAAAACGGATAAAAAAGGAAATAAAATATGGCAAAACACTTTTGGCGGATTAGATAATGACTATGGTTATACCGCTGAAAAAGTCTCCTATGGTTATATTATCAAAGGAACAATTCAACGCTGTAACTCTAGAGATGTGCTAAACAGAAAATGCACCAATAATGTATGGTTTGTTACTATAAACAATATGGGTAGAGAAATTTCAAATGAAATTCTTGAGGAGATTGTTAACTAATACTATTGTTAAACCCGATGCAACTTATAAGGATAAACACCTCCCGCATTCCATTGGCAGACATATAAATTTTTATCATCATCGACACAAACATCATGGCAATGCTTAAATATAGGTTCATCCTGGAAGACCAACTCGAGTTTTCCTTTTTTGTATTTTGGTTTTGTACCTCCAGGATTGGAAACCACTTTATTTTCTTTGTCAAGAATGGTAACAAACCCCTTGTTTAGTTGCATATTATAATTACCCTCTTCCATACTGAAACATACACCAGAATAAAGTATATCGTCGTCAATAACAGGTCTACTGATATAAGCTCCCGGAATGTAATAGGTTTCAATATATTTACCATCTAATGTAAAGCGTTTAAAAGCATTTTTTATTCTTGCAGAACATAACAAAGTAGGGTTTGCAGGGTCTCTATAATCGATAGCTACACCATGTGCCTGCTTAAATTTATGAGGTTGTAAAAAACTATCGCCACCAAATTTTATGATGAATTCACCTTTGCTATTATATCGAAGTATAAACTGAGACCCATAGCCATCAGCAATATAAATATCACCATTAGGTCCAATAGCCGTTTCTGTAGGTTTAAACGTTTGAAATGGTTTGTATACGTCAATAGCCTTTGGGTTATCAATGGTCATGATAATCTTGCCTTCGAGTGTTGTTTTAGCAACCTTACCGTTAGAAGGATCTGTGATATACAGAAATTCTGTACCATTTTCATCATGTAAAGTCAAACCGTGTGCACCTTTAAAGTTGAGTGTCCAGCTATCCAATAATTTGCCCGATTTATCATAAATGAGCATATTATTTTTGGGATGATCGGTTAGCATAAACAGACGTTTCTTGCTATCCATAGCCATTTCATGACAATTTTTAACCGGATGGTTTTTAGCATTTAAATCACCCCATTCTCTCTCTAACCTGTATTTGAAATCACCATGACCTAATATCGTCTCATCTAATTTTGGTTTGGATGCCATAATATGAAATGGAGCAGAGGATATCGTAGCTATTGCTCCAACACCTACACCTGTTTTTTTTATAAATGTTCTTCTTTTCATAATTCTTAATTCTTTGAAAACTTCCTGCGAGGTTTTTGCGACCCTGTAGGTAACATTAACATCCACATAAACTACCTACAAGGTTTTTAAAACCTTGCAGGATGAACTTAAGATAATATATCTTTAACAACGTGACCATGGACATCCGTCAATCTAAACCTTCGGCCTTGGTGTTTAAACGTTAATCGCTCATGGTCAATGCCCAATAGATGTAAAAGCGTCGCTTGAAAATCATGAATATGTACTGGATTTTCAACAACATTATAGCTAAACTCATCTGTTTTTCCGTAAACCATACCCTTTTTGATACCCGCACCAGCCATCCACATCGTGAAACACCCAGGGTGATGATCTCTCCCATAGTTTTTGGCGGTTAATCTCCCTTGGGAAAAACTGGTTCTACCAAATTCGCCGCCCCAAACCACTAAAGTATCTTCTAATAAACCACGTTGTTTCAGGTCTTTCAACAATCCTGCCGTAGCTTGATCGGTATCCATAGCTTGTCGCTTTATCCCTCTCGGTAAATTGCCATGTTGATCCCATCCAGTGTGATACAACTGAATGAATTTTACACCACGTTCTGCTAAACGTCGCGCTTGTAAACAATTGGCTGCATAAGTCCCAGGTTTTTTAGCATCTTCTCCATAAAGTTTGTAAATATGATCAGGCTCCTCTTTCGTATCAACAGCTTCTGGAACTGAATTTTGCATCTTATAAGCCATTTCGTATTGGTTGATTTTAGATTGAATTTCTGGATCATTCCAAATATCAAATTGCTCATTGTTTAATGCCTTAATATAGTCCAAAGCGCGTCGTCTATCATGATCATGAACCCCATGTGGATTGTTTAGATACAAAACAGGATCTTTTCCAGATCTAAATTGTACACCTTGATGATGAGAAGGTAAAAAACCATTGCCCCAAGCAGAAGTGCTTAAAGGTTGTGCGCCACCACCTTTAGAAACCAGAACCACAAAATTTGGCAAGTTTTCATTATCGCTACCTAAACCATAACTTAACCAAGAACCGATAGATGGTCGTCCACTTAATTGGGATCCTGTTTGCATAAACATTACGGCAGGCTCATGATTAATGGCTTCAGTATACATGGAATTTATAACACAAATATCATCAACAATTTGAGAAGTGTATGGAAACAATTCGCTTACCCAAATACCCGATTCACCATATTGTTTAAAATCATAAATAGATTTTACCAATGGAAAGGTAGACTGATCGGTTACCATTCCAGAATTACGCTGTGTGCCTTTTACCGACGGTGGAATTTCTTGCCCGTGCCATTTCGCTAAATCTGGTTTATAGTCAAATGTTTCTAATTGTGATGGTGCACCACTTTGAAACAGATAAATCACTCGTTTTGCTTTGGGCAAAAAATGCGGAACATTCACACCTCCACCACTAAAAATATTGTTAGCAAATGCTGAAGGCCCCAGCATTGAACTTAAAGCAATGGAACCAAAGCCTAAGGAAGCTTTCTTGAGAAATCCTCTTCTAGTTTCGGCAAATTTCAGTTGTCTTGTTAAATCATCCATAATTTATCTAAGTGTATAGGCGTCCGTTGTATTCATAATACCATTAATCACTGTTGCCAAAGCAGCGGTTTTTGCTGTATCTATGTTTTCATTCACTGGCGCATCACCTATGTTTAAGTATGCTAAAGCTTCTTCTTCGCTTTGTAAAAAACGATTTAGCTCTTCTTTATAAAAATTTTGCAATAATTCTAATTCCTTATGTTCTGGCGTTCTACCAGTGCTCAACTTAAAAGCGTGTTGTAACTGTTGAAGTGTATCGTTTTGATGTTCATCTATAAGTTTCGTAGCTAAAACACGTCCTGCTTCAATAAATTGCGGGTCATTTAAAAGCACTAATGCTTGTAAAGGCGTACTTGTTTGTCGTCGTTTTACCGCACAAACTCCGCGGTCACCAACATCAAAAATGGTCATTGATGGCGGTGGAGAGGTACGCTTCCAAATGGTGTACAAACTTCTTCTATAAAGCCCTTCACCAGATTCTTGTAAATATTTGTAACGCCATTTTTTATTGCTCAACTCATCCCATAACCCTTTAGGTTGATATGGGTAAACACTAGATCCGCCTATTTTAGGAGACATCAGGCCGCTAATAGCAAGCGCATTATCTCGTATCATTTCTGCTGGCAATCTAAAATTCGGACCTCTTGCTAAAAGCACGTTTTCAGAATCTATTTCCAGTAAATTTTTATCTGCTTTAGAGCTTTGTTGGTACGTTGCCGACATGACTATTTTTTTATGAAGTGCTTTAATATCCCAACCAGACTCCATAAAATCAACAGCCAACCAGCCCAACAATTCTGGGTGCGATGGTAAGCTTCCTTGGTTCCCGAAATCATCCGAAGTTGCAACAATACCTTTACCAAAATGCATTTGCCATATTCTATTTACAAATACTCTAGCTGTTAAGGGATTATTATCATCGAAGAGCCAATTTACTAACCCAAGCCTGTTTTTTGGCAGGGTGTCGTTAAAGGGCAATATGGCGTCTGGTACTCCAGGAAACACCTCTTCTGTTGGTGAGTCATATTGCCCTCTATCCAAAACAAAAGTTTTTCTAGGTTCTAGCAAATCGCCTAAAACCATAATCTCAGGAATTGAATCTACATGCGCAGTTAATTCCTTTTTTAAACTTCGAAGTTTTTCCTTTTCTTTTTGAATAGGTTGATGAAGGTTTGCAAAGTAGAACTCTTCTAATTTGTGTCTATTTTCTTCGACTGTTTTGTTTTCAATTATTCTTTGAAACACCTGCTTATCCTTTAAAAATTGTACTTCTAAATTGGTGAGCGCCCTATTGAAAATTTTAATATCATCAATACCTCCATCAACGAAAGATCTCATCCCCTCAGTGCGTCCCACAATAAAGCCTCGAAATCCGTAGGTGTGAATGTCGCTTTTAAAGATGATGGATTTATACAAATTATCAATTTCAATATCAACTTCTATGGCTTTACCATTTTTATACAATTGAATGCCTTCAGCTTTACCGGAACCGTCATAAGCAATTGTAACATTTGCCCATTCTTTTTCACTTAAAGGTAGTTTAGATTTTACCTGAATAGCATTCGTTGGCCACGAAAAGGCAATAATAAATTTAAGATGATTATTTTCAAGATGAAGAGAATACCCTTTAAGCCCTAGGCGATCTCCTTCGCAATGGTTGAATACCATCGCATCCTCATAAATTCTATCCGGATATACAGAAAGATTTACGGAAAACGGGTCTGTGTGATCAAACCAAGCAATGTCTCTGGGAAGGTTTAAATTTGTGTAATCATTTAGGAACAGTGCTTTTCCATTACCTCTAGTCTTAATTTCAGGACTTTTAACCACAGCTTTTTTTGCGGGCGTGGTTGCAGGAGTTTCAAATAATCCTCCTTTCTTTTTTATGAAAGTATTAAGCGGATAATGCGCAGCTAAACTACTTTTAATTGATTTTGAAATGTTTTTACTTAAAGCTGTATTGCTTTGGTCTAGCCACGATACAAATTCTTTATTGCCCTTGTTTTTAAGTGTGATTAAATTCTTATTTGTTGTTTCAATATCTCTTTCTAAATAAGTCTTTATTTGTTCTTGCTCTTCAGTAGTTAATAAAAGTGAAGGCCCTGGAGTTTGGTCGGGACCATAAACTGCAGTTCCCATTTCGTTTGTGCTATTGAAAAAAGCGGATAATTTATAGTGGTCTTTTTGGCTAATAGGGTCGTATTTATGATCGTGACACCTTGCACACTCTACCGTTAAGCCTAAAAAAGCCTTGGATACGGTTGCGGTTCTATCTGCTACGTACTCTGCTCTAAATTCTTCATAAACAATACCCGCTTCCGAGTTTTTTTTATGTAAACGATTAAATGCTGTGGGTAAAATAGTTTCTATAGTTGCATTAGGAAACAAGTCTCCTGCCAATTGATGTGATGCAAAGTCTTTGTATGACATATTTTTGTTGAATGCATCAATCACCCAATCTCTGTAAGGACTAAAATCTCGATGCTTATCATCCAAATACCCGTCAGAATCTGCATAACGCGCCACATCCATCCAATCTGCCGCCATTCTTTCACCATAAGCAGGAGATGCCAAAAGCTCATCTACTAGATTTTCATAAGCAGTTTCAGAAGTATCATTTACAAATTCTTCAATTTGTTGTAACGATGGAGGTAAACCCGTCAAAGTAAAACTTAAACGCCTAACTAAAGTTTCTTTTGAAGCTTTTTTGGATGGCGACAATCCTGAAGCTTCAAGTTTATTCGCAACAAAATAATCGATAGTATTATTTATCCAGTCGTCATTCTTAACTTTCGGAAGTTCCGTTTGTTCAGGTTTAATAAAAGACCAATGCGGTTTATACTGTGCCCCTTGTTCTATCCATTTTGTAATAATCGCTTTTTCTTCATTGTTAAGGGTCACCTTAAATTCTGGTGGAGGCATAAGTGTTTGAGCATCCTCAGAAAAAATCCTGTGAAACACCTCACTTTCTTTCAGATTTTTTGGAGAAATAGCTTTAAGCCCACTTTCAAGAATTGCGTATGCATCTTCAGCTACGTCTAATCTTAAGCCTGCTTTTTGATTGTCCATATCTGGACCATGGCATGCAAAACATTTATCTGATAGGATAGGTTTTACGTGATAATTAAAATCTACCTCATCGGGAAGTTTGTGATAAGCCACATAAACTTCATCGGGAATATGTTTGTTGCAGTTTGTAAAAAGCGCAAAAAAAAACCTAAAACAAATACCTTATTTAGTTTCATCCTTAAATACCTGAAATTCGAATATATTAATTTTTGGAAAGTCCAATTAACTTTAAAACAGTTTTATTAACTGTTAATAAATAAGTATATATTTGTGTTTATAAGCTATTTAAATGAATCAAGATGTTTATTTAGAGCTAACCGAGCAAATTATTTCAAGCAAATCTTTTGGGCGTTCTGATACGTATGCTAACATGTTAAGATATCTCGTAAAATGCTCCATAGAGGATAATATTCCAAAAGAAACCACAATTGCAAATGATATATTTGGTAAAGAAAACTTTGATCCTGCAGAAAGTACATTAATTAGGGTTTATGCTTATAATTTGAGAAAAAAACTTCAGAAGTATTATGAAAATGAAGGGGTAAACGACAAAATTATTCTACAGATTCCAAAAGGGAATTATGAGGTTTTGTTTGTGAATAAGTCCAAAGAAAAATCAACTTTATTCCCTCCTAGTAGAATTTGGGGTATAGCTATTATTTTAACCTTTTTACTTGTTCCCTTTCTTTTTGATTTTAATAAACTAAATGAGGCTGCATCGTTAGCACTTTGGGAAGATATTTTAGAAGGTGAAAGGACTTCAATGCTAGTTTTAGGGGATCTTTTTATTTACAGTGAAGAGGATTCTATTAAGGAAAGACAAGTAACCATAAGAGATCCTTTTATAAATTCAAAAGCAGAGTTTGAGTCTTTAAAATTAAATGACGACAATAAAACATCAAGTTTAGAACCTTTATCCTATGCATTTCTTATTCGAAATAGCGCAACATGGGTAAAAGATCTTAGCAAAGTATTTTATCAGGCAGACACGGATTTTATAATTAGAACAATGTCTAGATTCAACCCTAAAGAATTATCAGACAATGATTTGGTAGTAGTGGGAATGCTAAAAACATTGGGCGTTTTTAAAGACTATTTTAGTAAGGAAGGATATCAAATCAATGGGGATATATTGACTCATATTAATGAGAAATCAGGTGAAATCAGTATTTATTCCCCAAAAGGAGATGCGGATCAATACCATACAGATTACGCCATTATATTAAAAGTTAATGGACCCAACAACAATAGTATTTATCTTTTTGCAGGGATCTGGGATACTGGTGCTTCGCAAAGTTTAAAGACTTTTACGGATTATAAGTTAGCTTTAGATATCCAAAATCAATTGAAAGAGACGTTTGGAGAAATTCCAGATAGTTATAAAATATTGCTAGAAGTAAGTGGCATTGATAGAATGGAATTAAATTCTAAAATTATTCATTTAGAGAAAATTGATAACTAGTTCAGCTGCAATTCTGAAAATTTTTAATAGTGTAGAAAACAAATAACTTTCAATATTTAAAAATCATCAATCAATAATCATGAAAAATATTTTTGACGCCGCAGTAACTAAAGAAGTAATTGAAAGAATTAATCAGTTGCAGCCTTCCACAACTCCTAAATGGGGAAAAATGAGTGCGGATCAAATGCTGGCACACTGCAATGTTACTTATGAAATGGCTTTTGAAAACACGCACCAAAAACCTAATGGGTTAACAAAATTAATGCTAAAGCTTTTTGTAAAAAACACTGTGGTTAATGAAAAACCTTACAAGCACAATAGTAGAACTGCGCCTCAATTTTTGATAACGGATGCTAAAAATTTTGAAGTAGAAAAAAACAGATTAGTTAACTTCATTAAGAAAACCCAGGAATTAGGAGACAAGCATTTTGATGGAAAGGAGTCTCACTCCTTCGGCAACTTAACCTCCAAGGAATGGAATAATATGTTTTACAAACATTTAGACCACCACTTGACGCAATTTGGTGTTTAACGTCTATTTGAAATAAATTGCTGGCACAAAAAAACCAACTAAATAAGGGTTTAGTTGGTTAAGAGATATTTGTTGTTGATAATTATTTACTCTTGTAAATTTTTTCTTCTTTACCTTTTCCAAAAATCATAACAATTTTTTCGTCTTCATCTAAATAAACCGACATTAATTCCCAGCCGTCAGCTTTTGAAGCTTCTAAAAGACATTTTCTAACGTCTGGATTCATGATATTTAAAGAGGTATTAATTTTATCATCTGCACTTGCGCTTAATGATAATAAAACTATTGCTGCTGAAAGTAATATTTTTTTCATAGTTGGGGTTTTTTAATTATTCCACAACAATGATAATATACATCTCTAGGATTATTAAATATAATAGCTGTTTGTAGACTAATTTACGTTGAAACACATGCTATCACCACAAAACGCAAATTTTACCCCATTAAAAACATCAAATATCTGAGCAAAGTAAAGCGGCAGAACTGATTCTGAAAATGAACAAAACTAATGAGCAAATTCAATACTTGATTCGGTTTTATCCACCATAAGGGTAACCGTTTTGCCAAATATTAAAGCGCGATTATCTTTTTCATGACCAGCTTTCATATTAAAGGCAATTGGGAAATTATAGTCTGAAAGTACATCTAAGATAAGTTGTTCGATGGACGAACCCCAAGGCGTAGTATTTCGCTTAATTTTTGTCATGTCTCCAATAATAACACCTGCACAATTTTCAAAATAACCAGCTCTTTTTAAACTTTGAAGCATGCGATCGATATGATATTTGTATTCACCGATTTCTTCTATGAATAGAATTTTTCCAGAAGTATCAATGCTAGTTTTGGAGCCCAACATGGTATGCATAATGGTTAAGTTGCCACCAACTACTGGGGTAGATACTGTTCCTGGTTGGTTGTATTTTGAACCTTCCAAAGTATAGCTTAGAGGTTTTCCAAAAATGGCATTTCTAAAGGTTGCAATTGTTTCTTTTATGGTTGCTACATCATCTTGAAGACTTGTACACATCATGGCATGTAAAGATTGAAACCCTAGATTATGAACTTCACTATGAATAGCAGTAATATCAGAATACCCGATAATCCATTTTGGATTATTCTTAAACTTAGTCCAGTTTAGTTTATCTAAGATTCTAACACTGCCATATCCTCCTCTGGCACACCAAATGGCTTTTACGGAAGCATCATCTAATGCCTTTTGAAAGTCTTCACAACGTTCATCATCCGTTCCTGCAAAGTGTTTTCCTTGATTAAATACGTGCTTGCCAATAATTGTATTTAATCCCCAACGTTTCAAAAGTGCTTTAGCTTTGTTTATCTCGCCTTCTCTATTTTTTAAAATTCCAGCTGGTGCAACAATAGCCACAGTGTCTCCTTCTTTTAAAAATGGTGGTTGCTTCAATTCTTTATTGTCTTTATCAGTGAACTCACTTTGAGCGGTTAATTGTTCAATATTAAACAAAAAAACAGCTAAACATAAGCTTAAAATCAGTAGGTTTTTCTGCATAAGGTAAATGTACATTTTTTTAGTGAAACTCAACTTCAACAAGCACAAAGTGCGAAGCTGAATTTGTAAGTTGAACTAATCGCGAAATGAATTCGGGATCTCATAGCCATATGAGTTTTTATATGAAGATATTTTTTCCAATACCCTCTTAAAATGTGTACTTTTACGGCCTAATTGAAGACTGATGAATAAACCGAAAAGATATACCATTACAACTGCTTTACCTTACACAAATGGCCCTATTCATATTGGACATTTAGCTGGTGTTTATGTGCCTGCTGATATTTATGCACGTTATCTCAGATTAACAGGCAACGATGTAGCGTTTATTGGCGGAAGTGATGAGCATGGTGTACCTATTACAATTAAAGCGAAAAATGAAGGGGTATGTCCTCAGGACATTGTAGATAAGTACCACGCGATTATTAAAAAATCGTTTGAAGACTTTGGGATTACTTATGATAATTATTCGCGTACGTCAGCTAAGATTCATCACGAAACCGCTTCTGAATTTTTTAAGACGTTGGATGCTAAGGGTGAGTTTATTGAAGAAACTACAGAGCAGTTATATGATGAAGAAGCAAATCAGTTTTTGGCAGATCGATTTGTGATTGGAACCTGTCCCAAATGTGGATTTGAAGAAAGTTATGGAGATCAATGTGAAAACTGCGGAACCAGTCATAATGCTACAGATTTAATCAATCCGAAGTCAGCTATTACTGGAAATACACCAACCTTAAAACAAACAAAACATTGGTTTTTACCTTTGGATAAACACGAAGCCTTTTTAAAAGAATGGATTTTAGAAGGTCATAAAAAAGATTGGAAATCTAATGTTTATGGACAATGCAAATCATGGATTGATGATGGTTTGCGTCCAAGAGCGGTAACTCGCGATTTAGATTGGGGAATTCCTGTACCTGCAGAAGGTGGCGAAGGCAAAGTGTTGTATGTGTGGTTTGATGCACCTATTGGCTATATTTCTTCAACGAAGGAATGGGCAGAACGCGAAGGAAAGGATTGGGAACCCTATTGGAAGGACAAGGACACAAAGCTGGTCCATTTCATAGGAAAAGATAATATTGTATTTCACTGTATTATTTTCCCATCTATGTTAAAGGCTGAGGGCAGTTATATTCTACCAGAAAATGTGCCTGCTAATGAGTTTTTAAATTTAGAAGGCAACAAATTATCCACTTCAAAAAATTGGGCGGTTTGGTTGCCAGATTATTTGGAAGAATTTCCTGGTCAGCAGGATGTACTGCGGTATGCGTTAAATGCAAATGCCCCTGAAACTAAGGATAACGATTTTACTTGGAAGGATTTTCAGGCGCGAAATAATAACGAGTTAGTAGCCATTTTTGGAAATTTCATCAATCGTGTGGTGGTGCTAACCAATAAATATTATGCTGGCGTTGTTCCAGAACCTTCTGAATTAACTGAAGTTGATGAAGAGACTTTGGCTGCAGTAAAAGCTTATCCTGATGTTATTGCGAGTTCCATTGAGCGTTATCGTTTTAGAGAAGCCGGACAAGAGCTAATGAATTTAGCACGTTTAGGAAATAAATATTTAGCCGATGCAGAACCTTGGAAGGTTATTAAAGAAGACGAAGTCCGTACCAAAACAATTATGTATGTGGCGCTACAAATAGCTTCGGCTTTGGCAACCTTGAGCGAGCCATTTTTACCGTTTACTTCGGAAAAATTGAAAAATATTTTAAGATTACGTCATAACGAGGAGCACAGCGACGTGGTTATCTCATACAATAAGGAAGAGATTGCCACGACTCTTCAAAATGAGTCTCGCAATGACGCTATTGGATGGAACGACATACAAACCAAAGAAGTACTATTGCCCGCAGGTCATCAAATAGGAAAAGCAGAACTACTATTCTCCAAAATTGAAGACGCCACCATCCAAAAACAATTGGACAAATTAGAAGCAAGCAAAAAAGCAAACGAAGCAGCCAGTAAAACGGTAGAACCTCAAAAAGAAACCATCACTTTTGAAGATTTCTCTAAACTGGATATTCGTGTGGGCACCATTTTAGAGGCCGAAAAAATGCCAAAAACCAAAAAGTTGTTGAAGCTTAAGGTAGATACAGGTATTGATACAAGAACTATTGTTTCAGGTATCGCTGAAAGCTTTTCGGCAGAAGAAGTTGTGGGCAAGCGCGTTACCGTTTTAGTGAATTTAGCACCAAGAGCTTTACGCGGTGTGGAAAGTCAAGGGATGATTTTAATGACAGAAATGCCTGAGGGTAAGTTGGTATTTGTGAATCCGGATTCTGAGCATACAGTTTCAAATGGATTGAAGATTAGTTAAAGGAATATTTATATCTTTAAGGTATGTTTTACAGAAGAAAAGTTGCTTTGTCTTTATTACAGGTGTTTGATAATGAATTAGATAAAATTCAAATTCAGAAATTACTTTTTTTATATAGCAGATATAAAAACAAGAAAAAGACATACGATTTTGTACCATATAAATTTGGTTGCTTCTCTTTTCAGGCCAATGCAGATTTAAATACATTAAAGAAGTATGGTATCGTTTCTGAAACATCTAAGTCTTGGAAAAAATTGGACGAGACTAACTATTTAGCTCAATTAGAAAAAGCCGATAAAAAAATAATTTCTGATTTTGCAATCATTTATAAAAATAAATCAAATGATGATTTAATTGATTTAACTTATAAACGATATCCTTATTACGCTATTAATAGCACAATAGCGGATAAGCACCTTTCTAAAAAAGAAATAAAAAAATTAGATGATTTTCGTTCTTTTGAAGATGACACAGTTTTATTTACAATAGGGTATGAAGGCATTTCGCTTGAGCATTATTTAAATAAACTTATTAAAAACAATATTAAACTGCTTTGTGATGTTAGAAAGAATGCATTAAGTATGAAGTATGGCTTCAGTAAAAGTCAACTTAAAAATGCATGCGAAGGAGTTGGTATAAAATATATTCATATTCCGGAAGTTGGTATTAATTCCGACAAAAGACAAGAGCTTAATAATCAGAATGATTACGACATCCTGTTTAAGGAATATGTTACTAATAGCTTATCTCAAACTAAACAATATCAGGAAGAAATTCTTTCCTTGTTAAAACAACATAAAAGAATAGCACTGACTTGTTTTGAAGCTGATAGTTGTCAATGCCATAGAAGTCATTTAGCAGAGGCTATTTCAAATTTTAAGGGATTTGAATATGAAGTGGAACACCTCTAATCTATGCCATTAAAGAAAATTCTAATTACAGTTACCACTTATCCTCTTCCTTCAAGGAGTTATGATGAACTTGTTTGTACAGCAGGAATTTTAGAGGATGGATCATGGATAAGAATATATCCTGTGCCATTAAGCTTTCTTAAAGATTTAAAAAAGGATACTGGATTTAAAAAATATACTTGGGTTGAACTTGATGTGAAAAGAAGGGCTGATGATTTTAGACCTGAAAGTCACTCTCCTGAAAACTACAATATTAAAATCCTTGAAACTTTAGGAACTAAAGACTATTGGAGAGAGCGAAAAAAATATTGTCTTAATAATATCTACACGAATAAGGCTAAGTTAATTCAAGATTCTCAAAAGCCTAAAAATATTTCTTTGGCAACGTTTAAGCCTTCCAAAATAGTAGATTTTATTATTGAAGAAGATGATAAGGAGTGGAAAGATGAATGGAAAGAGTTAAGAAAGCAAACGGACTTATTTGCAGAGATAGAGAGTGATCCGGAAAAACTTATTCCAAAAGTTCCTTTTAAATTTTATTATGTCTTTGAAGATGATGAAGGCGTTTCAAGTAAATTAATGATTGAGGATTGGGAAATCTTTGAATTGTATAAAAATTGCTTAAGAAAGGCAAGCGGTGAAAAGGAAGTAGTCGAATTAGTTAAGAAAAAGTATTTTGATACTTTCACAGCTAAAAACGACATCTACTTATTTCTTGGAACCACTATGCAATGGCATAGAAGAAGAGCAACTAACCCTTTTGTCATAATAGGAATATTTTATCCATTAATTCAACAGCAATTTAGTCTGGATTTGTAATGTTTTATTATGAGTAAGGACTAAGCCCTCATGCAAAACATATTCACAGAGTTTTCCACCAATGCTATTCTTAAAATCGGGAATGAAGAATTGCTAGAGTCCTTTAGAACTTCACAACAGCCAGAATTATATACTTTTATTAGAACCACTACTTCCATAGCTGAAATTGTGGTGGATAGTATTCCGTATACCATTGCACCGAATAGTATTTTGGCATTAACGGTAGTGCAGTATTTTCACTTTATTTCTGGGAAAGATTTGGTAGTGTACCAATTTAACCGAGAGTTTTATTGTATTAAAGACCACGACCAAGAAGTAAGTTGTGCAGGGTTATTATTTTTTGGGAATGTTCACATTCCCATTATAGAATTGGATACTAAAGAACAACGAAAACTTGATATTTTGCATGAGGTGTTTTTGGACGAATTAGAAACTAAAGACACCATACAAGCGGAAATGCTAAGGATGCTTATGGCGCGTTTCATTATAATTAGCACGCGTTTACTAAAAGCCAAAGAGGGTTTTACTGAAACAACAACAAACACCAAAATAGATTTATTAAGAGATTTTAATTTGTTGGTTGAGACTCACTTTAAAACTGAACATAGTGTGTCGTTTTATGCTGATAAATTGTTTAAATCGCCTAAAACACTCTCCAATAATTTCGCGAAGCTGAATACGAGTCCGTTACAGATTATTCACGAGCGTATTATTCTCGAAGCAAAACGGTTATTGATTTATACCGATAAAACTGCCAAGGAAATCGCTTATGATATTGGGTTTGATGATGCTTCACATTTAAGCCGATTGTTTAAAAAGCATACTGCCTTATCTCCGTCAGATTTTAAAAAACAACTCAAAAAGGCTTCTTAACTTTTTACACTTTAATAAGTTCCCCTCTTCGGAGGGGATTAAGGGGTGGGTTCCTTCAAAAACACCACTTAATAATTTTATTTTCTGAGGAAGTCATATTTAAATTTTGGTTGCCACTAAACGGCTATTCATACCAGAAAATCCAAAAACCCACCCCTAGCCCATCCCAGGAGGGGAAAGCTTAACAGATAAATTCATAATTAGGGAAAAATTGACAATACCTAGGGCAATCTCACCATTTTAAAGCCTTTACTTTTAATTCATCTTTGTACTGTAAAACAAAAACAACAAAGTCATGAATTTAAAACATATATCAGTTTTCAATTTAATTGAAATATTTAGAGGAAAAAGAAAAAGTATTGTTAATACAATTTCACCAAAAACACATTGTGAGCAAAAGCATATTCACGATTTTTATTGTGATGCTAAAAGACCACATGTAATAGGCAATTAGTAAATTTAAAAATACTTAAAGGAAAAATTGACAACATAAAAGGAAATGGTTACATGGTTCGAGAGTATAAACGACCGCATATTTGTACCATCAATTTCAAAGAAAAAATCGCGACACTTTGTGTCGGGATTACCATTGAAACTGTCATTCCCGTGAAAACGGGAATCTAAGAACAAAAATTAATTAATAACAAGTTCCTGAAATACTGAAATAAATTCAGCACAAGCAATTTCAGGATAAATTAAAATTAAAAACAATGAGCACATTTAATGTACCAACAAGAGATCAAGTAAGCGAAAATAATCAAGCTATTTTTGATAATTTGAATAAAGCTTTAGGCTTTGTACCTAACCTATACGCTACATATGCGCATAGCGATACTGCTTTAGAAAACTACCTAAACTTTGCCAATGCAAAAACATCTTTATCTGCTAAAGAAAAAGAAGTAGTGAATTTAGCGGTAAGTGAAGTTAACAACTGTATTTACTGTTTATCTGCCCATACTGCTATTGGAAAAATGAATGGATTTACAGATGAGCAGATTTTAGAATTAAGAGCTGGTGAAGCATCTTTTAATAGTAAACTAGAAGCTTTAGCAAGATTAGCTAAAAACGTTACTGAAAATAGAGGAAAAACGGATGCGGATGTTTTAGAAAACTTTTTTAACGCTGGATACACTAAAGGAAATTTAATTGATGTGATTTCTTTAGTAGGAGACAAAACGATTAGTAACTACATTCACAGTACTACGCAAGTACCTGTTGATTTTCCGGTGGCACAACCTTTAGAAAAGGAATTAGTGTAATAATAACGAAAATAATCAGGGTGTTCTGCGTTAAGGATTGAACGGTATGTTTGAGCTCCTCGCAGAGAGCGAGTAGTGAAAGCCTTACCCGAGTACGGAGGTTTCTTTATCGGCTGAATTCATCATCGAGGGGAACGCACAAAAAACAATAATCAAAAATTTAAAATTAGAAAAAAATGAAAAAAGTAGTAGCAATTTTAGTAGTAGCCTTAGGTTTTGCCTTAAAAGGAAACGCTCAGGACAACATGATGAAAGACAACTTAAAAACAATAGCCTTGGAACAAACCCCAGGAGAGTTTACACAAAAATCGGTAACCGTGAGCGAGGGCACATATGTTTTTGCAGTATCTAACAACCACGTGGGGAAAGATGTTGGTTTGGTTTTAGTGCCAAAGGGAAAAGACGCCAGTAAACCTGAAAACCACATCCAAACAGCGTATGTAACATCGGTAGTAAAAGATGGTAGCGTTGAAACATCAAAAGCAACAAAGTTGACGAAAGGAGAATATGTATACTTCTGTCCGTTAAACCCAACACCACAATATACACTTACAGTACAATAAGTTTGGGATTGATTAATTGCAAGAATGTTACCCCGAGATTTAGGTCTTGGGGTTTCTTTTGTACTTAATTGTCCTTGTGCAAGGACAGTTATCGTAACGAAAATAGAAAATAAAGGAGGTTATTCAGTTTATTTTAGAGTGACCTTTTATACTTTATAAAATGTGTGTTTTAAGAATTTACATGAAGGATTATAAATAGCATCTACAGGTCAAAGATTAGTAATTTTAATCCACATTCAGTCTTTTTTTTGGATATTTACAATTAAATGATATCTTTATTGAGATGTCATTAATTATTACTAATGTCTTCTGAAAAAACCGCAATACTAAAACTTAATTTAACTGAGCTGCAACAAGGCAATCAAAAAGCGTTTAGAAAGCTATTTGATATGTATTGGGACAGCATGTTTTTACAAGCAATGCATATAGTTGCCGATGAAAACGTGGCCAAAGATATTATTCAAGATATTTGGATTAAGCTTTGGCAGAAGCGTACATCTACTAAAATTGAAAACTTTGATGCCTACGTTAGTCGTGCTGTAAAAAATAGTTGCTACAAATACTTTAGAGATAATAAGTTTACAAAAGTACAATTAGATATTATTAATGATCTGTCATTAACCGTAAAGTCTGAGGTTAACAAGAAACACGACCTAGACGCGACTTTATCTCTTGTTAAACATAAGCTTAATAACCTCCCTAGACGATGTGTTCAAGTTTTTGAATTGAGCAGATTTAAGGAATACTCCAACGAAGAAATTGCTTCAGAATTAGGTATCTCTAAAAAGACCGTTGAAAATCAGATTTCGCTTGCCATTAGGTCACTTAAACAAACTGTGGCTATTTTGGTTTGTTTAATCATGTCTTAACCCTTTATAAAAGCATTGCCTTTATCGATAGTTTAAGGAATTAATGCCTTAGTTATGTCTTAGCTTGAAATGTTAAAAAAAAGTTAAAATAAGGTTTTTTTCGGGAGATTCATGGCTTTCTAGGAACTTATTATTAGTCTGCTTAGAATATAGAAGAAAAAGAATTTCGAAAATTACTAGAAAAATCAATAGAAGGCTCTTTAAGCAAAGAAGAAGAAAGTGTTCTTGATACATTTCAGCAAAACTTAAAAAAGAGACTTGATATAAAGTCAATAGATAATGATAAAAAAGAAAAACTTAAAACATCTATATGGTTATCTATCCAAAAAGCTTTAGGGTTCAATTCGGATACTAGAGTTATTAATTGGAGACATATATCTTCTATAGCTGCGGTTTTTATTGGTTTGTTAGTTGGTCTTGGAATATATTTTAATTCATTTGGTGGCGAAGTTAAAACGCTGCCTGAAAATTCCATTACTCTAGAACTTGAAGATGGCAGTATTAGGGTTTTAGATGATACTACCAATGGGCAGTTGGTAAATACCTCTGGACAAATTGTTGGTGCTCAAAGCAATAACAAATTGGTGTATCAGAAATCTGAAAAGGAAATTAAACAACTGGTATATAATACTTTAACTATTCCTTACGGCAAAACTTTTGAAATTTCGCTTTCTGATGGTACTAAGGCTTACCTAAATGCGGGCTCCTCTTTAAAGTATCCTATTCAATTTATAGAAGGTAGGGAACGAGAGGTTTTCGTAAATGGCGAAGTTTTTCTAGATGTAACCAAAAGTGAAATATCACCATTTATTGTCAATGCAGATGACTTAAACATAAAAGTTTATGGTACAAAATTTAATGTTAACTCCTACCCCGAAGACAATGTGACTGAAGTTGTTTTAGTGGAAGGTTCTGTTGGATTATATGCTGATAATTTAGATGATCACGCAAGCCCTAATATGCTGAAACCAAATCATAAAGCTAGTTTTAATAAAGCTATAAAATCTATTAAAAAAGAAAAGGTAATTACTGATATATACACTTCTTGGATGAATGGAGAACTTGTTTTTAGAAATATGTTATTTGCCAATATTCTAAAAAAATTGGAAAGACATTATGATGTTACCATAATCAACAATAACCAAACATTATCTAACGAAAAATTTAATGCAAGTTTTGGGGTCGCTCCTAAAATACATGAAGTATTAGAAGAACTAAAAATAACATACAACATTGATTATAGCATTAACGATGCTACAATAACGATTAATTAACAACTAACTAAACCAAAAAATATTGCCTATGCAACAAACACCCTAAGAGAACTCAATAAAATTTTAAAAAAAGCCATTTTGAAGATAAAAAACCGGAAAATGCTGGCACATTTTCCGATCATTATGGCGTGACTAAACTAAAATTAGATTAACCACAATTCTAACTATTCAAAAGTATGAAAAAACAACCATCTAAACCAATAGGGCTGTCTTACTGCGCCCTAAAAGTAAATCTCAAAATGAAACTTAGTATTTTGTTATTTTTTCTGAGTCTTTTCACACTGCAGGCGAATGAAACGTATTCGCAACAGAAAAAGATAACAATTGATTTAAATGACGTAAGTGTACGTCAATTTCTAGATGAAATTGAAAGTTCAAGTCAATTTCGATTTGTTTACAAAATAAAAGATATCGATCTAGAACGTAAGGTTACCGTTAAGGCTAAACAAGAGTTGATAGCCACGGTTTTAGACCGTGTTTTTGAAAGCACAAAAACAGGATATAATATTATTAATAAAAGAATTTATCTTACTGAACGCCAACACGACTCATCAACACCGGAAGCCTCGGGAAAACTAGATGAATCTTCCGCTGCTCCACAAATAGGAATATCAGGAACCGTTGTTGATGAAAATGGTGTGCCTTTATCAGGAGCCAATATCTTGGAAAAAGAAACTACAAACGGATCACAAGCTGATTTTGACGGTAATTTCTCTTTAACTGTCTCTTCCAATAATGCTGTTCTTGTAGTTTCTTACATCGGTTATATTACCCAAGAAGTAGCAGTTGCAGGAAAAACAAAAGTTAACATTACAATGAAGGAAGATGCTGCAGCTTTGGACGAAGTTGTTGTGGTTGGTTATGGTACACAAAGAGTAAAAGATGTAACAGGTTCTGTTGTTCAAGTTACAGAAGAAAATTTTGTAAAAGGCGCCAACACAAACGCACTTCAACTATTAGACGGTCGTGCGGCTGGTGTGCAAATCAGTCAAGCAAGTAGTGCCCCAGGTGGAAGAGTAGATATCCGTGTTCGTGGATTAAGTTCTATAAATGGCGGAAATGGTGTTCTTGTAGTAGTTGACGGTGTCCCAAATGGTAATGTTGATGCACTGGGTCCAGAAGATATTGAATCGATTAACATTCTAAAGGATGCTTCTGCATCAGCTATATACGGAGCAAGAGCTGCGAATGGTGTTGTAATTATTACTACCAAAAGAGGAAGAAAAGGTGCTTTAGAAGTGTCGTACAGTACGTATACAGCTATGCAAAGCGTAGCAAACAAAATAGATATGCTAAACGGGCGTCAATACATGGAAACTTTGAATGCTCTTGATTTTGAAGCAGACCCTAACAATGCTACAGATCCTAATTATGTTCCAATTTATACAGATGCTGAAATAGCAGCTATTGGAGAGGGTTTTGATTGGCAGGATCAAATATTTAGAAGTGGCTTTATTCATAACCACCAATTGTCATTATCTGGAGGTAGTGAAAAATCAACATACTATGCTTCTTTTAATCACTTTGACAATAAAGGTGTGCTTCGAAACACGGGTGAAAAAAGATATAATGCTAGAGTTAACGTAAATGTAATGCCCAATGAAAAATTGGATATTAAGTTTAACTTAAACGTAAATAGAACGGAAACAGATTTAATGCCATTAGGCACAAATAGTATTAGTGGTAGTGTTGCAGCAGCTTTACTTTTTGATCCAACTTTAGATGCTCAATTGAACGATCAAGGTAGATATAAGCTAAATCCTTTTATCCAAGTGGAAAATCCTGAAGCCATCATGCAGGGGTTTGATCAAAATAGGGCGAGAACCGAAGTTTTAGGTAACGCTAGACTTCAATATGAAGTCCTTGAAGGTTTAAAAGTAGGATTAAATTTAGGCGCAAGAATTACGGCAAGCAAATTCGACTCCTATGAAAACAGATTGACTCAAAGAGGGCTAGGATCTGAAGGTATTGGTCGAGTTCAAAACCTGGATAATACTTATGGTATTGCCGAATATACTTTAAATTATGAGAAAGAAATCGGAGACCATAGCCTTAAACTTCTTGGAGGTTTAACCTATGAGACTTTTATTAATCGAGAAATTGATGCCGACGCCGCAGGATTTTTATCAGATGTAAATGGTGTTGACCTTTTTGATGTTGCCAATCCAGAAAGATTTAATACCTCAACTAGTAGAACCAAAAGAACATTTAGGTCATATCTAGCAAGAGTAAATTATGCTTATAAGGATAGATACCTTCTTACGGCAAGTTTGAGAGCAGATGGGGTAAGTGTATTCTCCGATACTAATAAAACATCATATTTCCCTTCAGTTTCTTTAGGTTGGCAAATTGGTTCTGAGCCTTTCATGGAAAATCAAGACCTTTTTGACGCGCTTAAATTAAGGGCCGGTTATGGAGAAATAGGAAATTCTGCTATTAATAATTTTGAAACTTTACCAACATTTAGGCCTGGAGATAACGCCGTATTGGGTGAACAAGTATTAACGGGTACAGTGCCTAGTAGAATTCCAAATACTAATCTTGTTTGGGAAACAACGAAAGAAATTAACCTTGGCTTGGACTTTACATTGTTAGATTACAGATTATCAGGTAGTTTAGAATACTATTTAAGAGACACCGAAGACCAATTGTTTAATAGACCGGTTCCTCCATCAACAGGATTTACGAGTTTTAGACAGAATTTCGGTAGCGTTAGAAACCAAGGATTAGAAATATCTTTAAATAGCATTAACATTCAAAAAGACAACTTTACGTGGGAAACTAATGTAACATTCGCAACGCTTAAAAACGAAGTTACAGAAGTTCCTGATTTTATTGGAGGACAAGTTACAGGTGGCGGAGGCTTTGCTTTTGCGGGTGATTTTTGGGTAGTAAGAGAAGGCGACCCAATGGCTGCATTTTATGGTTACCAAATTGATGGCATATATAGTTCTCAGGCAGAAGTTGATGCTGCAAACGCGGCATTTCCTGATGGTAGTGCAAGAGCAGGACTTGGGCATCCTATAGTTGCAGATATCAATGGAGATAACCGCATTGATGAAGGCGATAGAGTTGTTCTTGGTAAACCTTTCCCAGATTACAATTTTGGTATCAATAATAGATTTAAATATAAAAACTTCACATTAGATATTTATGTAGTTGGTGTACAAGGAATAGATGCATTTAACAATTTAATTGCAGAATCTTTTTATCCAATTGATCCTGATAGAAACAAATTAGCAAGTTACTATTTAGACAGATGGACTCCAGACAACCCTAATTCCCAATTCCCATCAATGGTAGAACCAGGTAGATATCAAGATGGTAGAAAAGTAAATAAATGGACAGTTCAAGATGCGTCTTACGTAAGGCTAAAGAATGTTACTTTAGGTTATGATACTTCAATTGAGTCCCTTGGTATTAATTCTGCTAACTTTTACATCTCGCTTGAGAATTTCTTGACTATTACAGATTTTGATGGTTTTGACCCTGACGCTAACTCTTCTAGTGGTTCAGGAACACAAAGAGGTACATTTGGAGATTACCCCTTAGCAAGAACAGTAAGAATTGGTGCTAGATTTAGTTTATAATGAATAAAAAATTAAAGAAAATGAAAAGTACTATTTACAAAGTAGGATTGTTTGCATTTCTAATTTTAGGAATGTCTTGTAATAATTTCTTAGAAGAAGAAGTATTTACAGAATTTGATGCAGATACCTTTGTTGCAACAGAGGAAGGAATTGAATCTATACTAGTATCTGCTTACGGTAGGTCTAATCCCATAATACGCGAAAGGTTTCATACGTTTGCCGCTTACCCTTGCGATGATGAGGTACAAGCCGGAGGTGGATACCGTGGTAGAGTGGTGCCTTTTGAAGAGTATACCGTAGATGCGGCTAATGCTGATTTAACCGCTACATGGCGCGAAATTTATCAAGCCATTCGTAATTGCAACGCTTTACTCGATCATATAGATAAGGTTACAACATTGCCAGCGGAAAAAGTCGCTGCATTTAAAGCAGAAGCTACATTTTTACGTGCTTGGAACTATTCGGAACTTTATGACCTTTGGGGTCCAGTTCCGTTAGTTACCAGTACTTTAGACCTGAGTTTTGAATATCCAAGAGCTACTGATGAAGAAATGAGAAACTTTATAGTTTCCGAATATGAATCTGCTATTGATGCGCTTCCCGTTACCCAAGACGCAAAAGGTAAGGCCACCAAGGGTGCAGCCCAAGCTATGTTGGGTCGGTTTTTAATGAATACCAGACAGTGGCAAGCTGCTGCTGACGTTTTGCAGGATGTAATAGACTTAAACCAATATAGCTTATTAGCAGATGTAACTACGATGTTCTCTCATGAAAATGAAGGAAATAGCGAGATGATTTTTGTGTTTGAAAACAATGCCATTCTTTCAAACAATGGTATTCCAGCACACAATTTCCCTCCCGGTTATCAAACAGCTTTCAGAAATTGGGGCGCTCAACTTCAGTTACAAAGAGAATTTGTGGCTACATATCATCCAGATGATAAACGTGCTTTACCATGGGATCCCAGAGGAGAATTTTCAGTTGATGGAGAACCAAGCTTTGGTTGGATTTGTTATCAATATATAGATAAATCAGGTAATCTTATTGATTTGGTTAATGGCCCTAATTCTGGTAACAGATTTCATCCAAGATCATTTAAGTATACCCCAAGTGAAGACCCTACACAAATAAGTGGTGGCGGAAATAACTGGCCTAATGATGTGTGCTACATGAGGTATGCAGATGTGCTATTGTTACGCTCTGAAGCCTTAGCTATGATAGCTGGCGGACCAACACAAGAATCTGTTGATTTGCTAAATGATATTAGAATGAGAGCTGGTGTTCCAACATACGCTTTAGGTGATTTTACTGGATTAGAGTCTTTTATTGATGCTATTCTAGATGAACGTGGATGGGAATTTGTTACTGAAGGTCACAGAAGAAGGGATCTAATTCGACAAGGAAGGTTAATTACTGATGCGCAAGCAAGAGGAAAAACAAATGCACAACCAGATAATGTGTTATTCCCTATACCATTATCCGAAATTGATGCTAATCCTTTAATTAAACAAAACCCTGGTTATTAATAATTTGAATTAGTCAAAAAAATCTAATTACAATCAGTTAGTTTATTTTAGTTTTTTTAAACCTGAAGACTTAGGTCTTCGGGTTTTTTTATTCTCGTTTCATGGAATTCACAAATCTGCAATCGCAAAAACTATCAAAATTTTAACAGTTAAGCTTATTTAGATTTAATAAAAATAATATATTTTTGCTCTTGCAGAATTTCAACCAATAGTACTGTGGGTAAAAAGAAAAAGCAAAAAAAAGCAATAAAGAAACTGAATGAAATGGGTATGGAGTTGCCCAAAAAAGTAAAAAGTAGTTGCTGTAAAAAATATAAAAAGGGCGAAAACAAACGTTGTAAAAAATGCCCTTGCTTTGATTTGCTTAAAAAAGTAGCCTAATTATTTCTTGGTACTCGCGTAGAGTGCATCAACTCTAATTTCCAAATATTATCTTGTTTTACAGCTACTATACTTTCTAGCCATTGTGCTTTTCCTAGTAATGTATCTTTTTTAAAAGTGGCGTAATTATGATATGCCATCCATATTTTATCGCCTTCTCTCTTGGCTTCAAAAAAATCAAAACTATTGGTGCGCATTATCCCGTTATCTCTAACTTTAGCACGTTTACACCAATTGGCAATGGTATCGTTTGTCCAAATTTCACCATGTTCTAAAAGGATGAAATCGTCGGTGTGATATTTAGTTAATAATTCAGCTTTTTTGTCGCTCCAAATATCATCAAAAACACCTTGAACCACGTGTTCAACTTCCTTAAAATCTCTTGAGTTATCAATTTCAATGGGTTTGGTATTGTTACAACTAAATATTAACAGGGTTATGAAGAACAAAAGCGAAGTATTAAATTTCATGAAATAGTATTTGGCATTAAAAAAGTCTCAATAAAACGATTTTATTGAGACTTAAATTTAGTTAAAAAATATATTAGAACTATTCCAATTCCATTTTAAATACGTTGGCTAGTCCACTTAGCTCAACATCTTCAGGTACGGTAAACATATGTGTGCGTTCTGTTTTTTTCCAAGCTACCTCTTTACCAGATTTCAACTCTACCACACGTTTAACTGGTGTTGCAGGTCCATAACCAATGTTATTAAGTTTACCTAATTTAATGACTTCACCTGGTTCTGGTTTCCCAAGTAAAAACACATAGAGTGCTTTTTTATCTTTTGAGGTTGTGAATCTGATATCGCCAGCATTGTACTTCACTTTAGCAGATTGACCACCATGAGCACCATCCTCAGCTTTTGCATGTCCGAATCCATAAATATGGAATGGTCTAGTGCCATAAACAGCTTCTCCATAAGTATCTAGCCATCCACCTACGGTAGTCAATAAATCACGTTGTTCTTGGTTAATTGTACCATTTGCTAATGGCGAAACATTAAGCAATACTACACCATTTTTTGCCCACACGTCTATCATATTTCTTAACAGCAATTCGGGCGATTTATAAACCTGTCCGTGGGTATAGCACCAACTACCTTTATCACTTACGGTAATATCTGTCATCCAAACGGTTTCAGACACATCTTTCTTCCCACCCTGTTCAATATCTAAAACACTCATAGATTTTGGCAAGTCGTCGTGCTTAGCGATTAATACAGGTTCTTGTCCCGTTTTTAATCCGTTATTTAAAAAGTAAGCAGACATTTCTTGAATTTTATCTTCAGCAACATGGTTCAACCATACATCATACCATAACATATCTGGAGAATATTTATCAACCACTTCATTTACTTGATCTAACCAATATTGATCGAATTCCGCTTGTGGCATATTACCATAAAATTTTCTAAGCTTTTCATCTTCAGAAGACGAAGGATAATCTGGGTGATATGCAAAATGACTATTATACGTATCCCACTTCGTAGAATCTCCGTCATGACGTTGTCTTAATCGGGCGTGATGAAAAGACGTCATTGTTTTTAAGCCCCTTTCTTTTAAAGCACTTAGAATTTCACCAGTAATATCTTTTTTAGGCCCCATATCTGCCGAATTCCAAGGGTTTATTTCGCTATCCCACATTGCAAAACCATCGTGGTGTTGCGCCACAGGACCAGCAAACTTAGCTCCAGCTGCTTTAAATAAATCTGCCCAACTATTAGCATCAAAGTTCTCAGCTTTAAACATAGGAATAAAATCATGGTAACCAAACTCTTCTAGTTTACCATAGTTTTTCTCATGGTATTCTTTATAATCAGGATGAACATCTGTTCGATATAACCTGTAAGGATACCATTCAGACCCATAAGCAGGAACACTGTAAATTCCCCAGTGGAAATAGATTCCTAATTTAGAATCATGAAACCATTCAGGATCCGCAGTATGTTTTGCTAAAGATTCCCAATTTGCTTCATATGATGTGGTTTCATTTTCAGCGGTGCTTGCCTTTTCCGAGTTATTACAAGACCAAAAAAATGAAGCTACTAAAAGTGTTGATAAAATTTTTTTCATTTTAAAAAAGATACTTAGTTTGGTTAAATTGAATGCCAAAATACTATAATTTACCAATATCTAGGAGCAACTATTGATTATTATAGCGTAACTATTGTTCTTTTTTTAATGTTGAATTGAAAAGAAACTGACACAGAAAACCTGTAAAATTCTTTAGTTATTGAAAATGAAAAGGCTACATGCTTAAAATTGCTTATCACCACATTTACAAACACCCTTTACCAGAAGGCCATCGCTTTCCAATGATAAAGTATGAATTGTTGCCGCAACAATTGCTTTATGAAGGCACTTGTACTCAAAACAATTTTTTTGAACCAACAATTCCGAAAGACGAGCATATTTTAAGAGTCCATTCTCAAACATATTATAATGATCTGAAAAATTTAACCTTGGATTCGCGAGCCGCTAGAAAAATTGGATTTCCATTGAGCGCAGAACTCGTAAAACGCGAAATAATTATAGCAGATGGCACGATAAAAGCTTCAAAGTTTGCCTTACAATATGGAATAGCGATGAATATCGCCGGAGGCACGCATCATGCGTATTCTAATAGAGGTGAAGCATTTTGTCTGTTGAACGATCAAGCTATTGGTGCTAAATATTTATTACATACGGGTTTGGTGGAAAAGGTATTGATTGTAGATTTAGATGTACACCAAGGCAATGGCACCGCTGAAATTTTTCAAAACGATACTAGCGTATTTACCTTTTCAATGCATGGAAAAGGGAACTATCCTTTTAAAAAGGAAGTAAGCGATTTAGATATTGCTTTGGAAAACAATATAGATGACGAAACCTACTTATCCATTTTGAAAGAAACCTTGCCTAATTTGGTTGATTCTGAAAAACCAGATTTTATTTATTATTTATGCGGTGTTGATGTTGTAGCCTCAGATAAACTTGGTAAGTTGGGAATGACTTTAGAAGGTTGTAAAGAACGAGATCGTTTTGTTTTACAAACTTGTAAAGATCATAATTTACCGGTTATGTGTTCTATGGGAGGTGGTTATTCTCCAGATATAAAAATTATCATTGAAGCTCATACTAATACATTTAGGTTAGCACAAGAAATTTTTTTTTAAAGTGTTTCTTAATCTAAACTTAGGTTGGTATAGTAAACACCTTTTTCGTTCATAAAAGAATCGTCCTGTTTATTTAGATCAAGTCTGTCGCCAGTAAAAGTTTTTGCAGGTAATTCAAGTTCATTATAAATACAAGCCGTAGCCGCATAATCCCAAATACTGCCACTGCCCTTTTCGGTTTTAGGGAGTTTTAAGAAACATGCAGGTCCATTTTCTAAAACTAAAATAGCACACATTACAGCGCCTCTGCCTGATACTTCCTTGATACTTTTTAGTCCTAAATTGGTTTTATGCTTAATTAAAATATGCTGAATATTAACTGAATTAGGTGTATCCTTTAATTTTTTATCAGTGATATAGGTCAAATAACCATTAGTGTTTTTGATGACCCAAGGTTTTTGGTTTTTAAAAGCACCTTTGGCTTTTATAGCATGATATAAAGTTTTAGAATTTGGATCAAAAATAACGCCAATTAAAGGCGTGCCATCTTTAGCGATTAATGCAATAGACACAGAAAACCCCGGTTGTTTTTTGATAAAAGCTAGCGTACCATCCATAGGATCAATACACCAGAAGTACTCTTTTTCAAATCGGCTACCATCATCTTGCGTTTCTTCCGATAACAATCCAATACTGAAGGTTTTACAAGTTCGCTCTAGATGCGCAAGAATACTAGTTTCACATTCTCGATCTACTTTTGTCACTACTTGAGATTCATAAGTAGAGCCGCCTTCTTTTGTTTCTACTGTTATATCTTCATTCATGTATTTCTGAATGATTTTTCCAGCTGAAAGTGCCGCTTCAATAGCTACGCTTGTTAAATATTCTAAATCCATTGTTATAGATTTTTAATGACTTCTGCGGTCATACGTTCGCTATAACTATTAATTTTCCAATGTCCAGGACTCCACCCTTTCAAAAACCGATGAAAATCGGCCCAGGCTAAACGATACAAAGAGCGCCATTCGTTTTCAAGCGCTTCATTTCTTTTGCCAAGGGTTTTGTGCAAATGTGAAAAATAGGTATCTAGTATTTTGGACTCCAAACGTTCGTAATCACTTTCATTGAGACAACTCCCAATAAAATAAGCTACGTCTTTTATGCCACAGCCACCGCCTACATATTGAAAATCTACACCCGCAACTTCACCCGTTTTTGAAAAACAAAAGTTGGCTAATTTGGCATCACCATGAACAACCGTTTTGAACGTGCAGTTATTCAATTTTTTATCAATTGCGGAAGCTGCGCTTTTTAATGCTTCGTCTTCTAAAACTTCCAATTCTTGGGGTCTTGTGTCTAAATGCCAATAGGTGCCAACCTCCCAAAGTCCATTAGGTAGTTGTCCTAAATAACTCGCATGAAATTTTGCCAACCATTCTAAGCACTTGTCTATATCTTCCCATTTTACACTATGTTTTCGAAAGGAGAAACCTGCGTTGTCCAAATCTTCGAGTACTATTAGTACTTCATCTTGATAGCGTTCAATAGCAAAACATTTTGGCAAACGCGCCAGACTCGTTTTGCTATACTCTTTATACCATGTGGTTTCTACTTCGTAGGATTTTAGTTTGCGTTGATGCCCAATATCGGTATTCCATCCTCTGGGGTGGTTATTGTTTCGTGGGAGTTGTACATGTTTTACAACAGCACTTTCTAAAGGGGAGTTTTCTAGTGCAATACGTATAATTTTACCATAACCGCTCCATAGTTCTTGAATCACTTCTTTTTCATCTAAAGAAGAAGCGCTAGTTTTTTGTAAAATTATAGATTTGAAATGGTTGTTCATATGGGTGGTAAAGGTAGGGAATAAAAAAAGCGCCCATTAATATTGGACGCTTTTAAATTATATTGAATATCTAAATTTCTATCTATTCATATGCTTTATTTGGTCCACAAAATCATCCAAATCAGCACCATTACTCACAAGAGTTAATGCCTTATCAATAATGTATTTTACGTTTACCGCGTGAAACCCAAGTCCAACACCAATCTTCTTCAATAATAACAGCTCAGGTTCTCCAGTAATCGTATCTACATGAATCATGCGCACTAAATCGTACAAGCGCTCCAAACGCTGGTCGTAAGACACAGGTGGGTTAATTGGGTGCGCGTTATAATCCTTCAATATCGACTTATAGTCATTCTCACCAATCTCCAATTTATGCGCTAACCTGTCCAAAAATGCCTTTTCATCATCAGTAATCACACCATCAGCCATAGCCACACGAACAATAGCTGCAAAATGACTCTCGTTGCGCTTCTTAAAACCACTATCAAATAAATTTGAAAACGACATATATACCCTTTTTTTAGTGCTGCAAACCTACATCTTTTTTTTAAGAATTTAAACCGAAAAATTAATTTTTTGGGCGTTACCCTCCTTAAGTCGGGTCGGGCTTTCGGCAGTCGCTCCCTCCTGCGTCGGGGAGCTTCAACAAATGCCTCAATCCCTAACGCGGGCGTACTTGCTAGCTTAGTTTCTAAGACCAAAAGAGTTTTGTTTCATACTAAGTTTATTAACACCCTCCGCCATAATCCGTTTGCAACATCGGACTAAATGATACCAATATAGATTCTTTTTCGCCAGTCGGAGACTCAATTTCAATGAAATACGAACCAGAAGCTTCAGCTAAATATGTACTGAAATTGGGCTCAATAACTTTATAATTTAAAATCGAATACGTTGCTGCTGTAACAGTATATTCAATACCATTTCTAAGCACTTTATTAAATCCCTCACCTATCAGAGGTTCACCAGAATACATATAAGGTGGATTCATCTTACTTATATCCTCTAAAATTAAATTTAGCTGCCAAATTTCTAAGGATTCTGATCCACTAGTAATTTTTGGTCCACGAATAAGCCAATTTGCTTCATCTGAAACCCCTGCTTCTAATCCACAGGCAAAAATAAACTCAGCATCATTCATGGTAAATAAAATAGTCTGATTGTTTGAAAGTGTAAGAGTAACGTTTACATTTCCTTCAGGAAGTGGGTAATCCATTACTGTATTGTCCTCGTCTTTGCTGCATGAAAAGCAAATACCAACAAAAAATGTTAAAAGTTCTCATAATTTTTGTGTTTTACAATACAACGGAATTATGAAAAAACGTGAGCATATTTAAAAATCAAAATCACTTTTAAAATAAACATAACCCCTATATTTGCACCTCAAAACAAAAATAGGTGAGTCATTCCCTTATCTCTCAAACCTATCTACAGGCTTTGCAAACGCAAAATCTGCAGAATGCTATTGCCCAACCCTTCGACTCCGCTCAGGGCAAGCCCCCAAAAATACATGTAAAAGGACTAGTAGGTTCCTCTTTTTCCTTTGTAACAGCATCCATATTTAAAGAAACCCAAAAGCCCTTTCTTTTAGTGTTTAACGATAAAGAGGAAGCGGCACACTACTTAAATGATTTAGAACAATTGTTATCTGAAAAAGATGTGTTGTTCTACCCTGGAAGTTACCGTAGACCTTATGATATAGAGGAAACTGATAATGCCAATGTGCTTTTGCGTGCCGAGGTGCTAAACCGCATTAATTCGCAAAAAAAACCAGCAATAATCGTTACCTATCCAGATGCCTTATTCGAACAAGTAGTTACCAGAAAAGAGCTAGAAAGAAACACTCTAAAGGTTGGCATTGGAGATAATGTATCGATTGATTTTGTAAATGAAGTCTTGTTCGAATATAAGTTCAAGCGAGTAGATTTTGTTACTGAACCTGGAGAGTTTTCGGTACGTGGTGGTATTGTAGATGTATTTTCATTTTCGCATGACGAACCTTATCGTATTGAGTTTTTTGGTGATGAGGTAGATTCCATTAGAACATTCGATGTTGAAACACAACTTTCGGTGGAGCAGATTAAAAAAATCAATATTATTCCTAACGTGGCGAATAAGTTGATTAAAGAAAAACGCCAAAGCTTCCTTAAATACATCGCTCAAAAAACAGTGATTGGTTTAAAAAATGCTGATTTACTCTTTTCAAGAATTGATGATTTTTATGGAAAAGCAGAAGAAGCATTCGCTGAACTTTCAGAAAATATCAAACACGCGCAACCACATGAGCTGTTCTGTAATTCAGAATTACTCAAAAAGCAGCTTTTAGATTTTTCAATTTTAGAGTTTGGGACACAGAGTGTCTTTTGTCATTCAGACACTGAGCTTGTCGAAGTGGAAGAATCTCGTGATGAGATCCTGACTCAAGTTCAGAATGATAAAGTCATTCAATTTAACACCACTCCACAACCTGCATTTAATAAACAATTCAATCTATTAGTTGAAGATTTAAACGCAAATCACGATAAAGGTTATACCAACTATATCGCCTGTGTAAGCGAACAACAAGCCAAACGCTTTCACGATATTTTTGACGATGCACAATTAGATGTGAAAGAATATCAAACCGTAATTCTATCCCTACATCAAGGCTTTGTAGATCATGATAGCAAAATAGTATGCTACACTGACCATCAAATCTTTGAACGTTATCATAAATTTCATTTAAAAAATGGTTATGCCAAAAAGCAAGCCATCACTTTAAAAGAACTCACGAATTTAGATATTGGAGATTACGTCACCCATATCGATCATGGTATCGGGCGTTTTGGCGGATTGCAAAAAATTGATGTTGAAGGCAAAAAGCAGGAAGCTATCAAATTGATTTATGGAGAGCGTGACGTATTGTATTTAAGTATTCATTCCCTTCATAAAATCACCAAGTTTAATGGAAAGGATGGTAAACCTCCAAAGATTTATAAGCTTGGAAGTAATGCTTGGAAAACCTTAAAGCAAAAAACAAAAGCGCGTGTAAAGCACGTGGCCTTCAATTTGATAAAACTCTATGCGAAGCGTAAAACCCAAAAAGGCTTTCAGTACAATCCCGACAGCTATATGCAGCACGAGTTGGAAGCTTCGTTTATTTACGAAGATACCCCCGACCAAAGTACGGCAACCGCAGATATTAAAGCTGATATGGAAAGCGAACGCCCAATGGATAGACTCATTTGTGGAGATGTAGGCTTTGGTAAAACTGAAGTGGCCATTCGAGCCGCTTTTAAAGCAGTAGATAATGGCAAACAGGTTGCGGTTTTGGTACCAACTACTATTTTGGCATATCAACATTCCAGAACCTTTAAACAACGTTTAAAAGACTTTCCTGTAGTGGTAGATTATGTGAATCGTTTTAGAACTGCGAAGCAAAAACGGGAAACTTTAGAGGCTTTAGCCGAAGGAAAAGTGGATATAATTATCGGCACACATCAACTTGTCAACAAAAATGTAAAATTTAAAGACTTAGGGTTATTGATTGTTGATGAAGAGCAAAAATTTGGTGTAGCTGTAAAGGAAAAATTAAAAACCCTAAAAGAAAACGTTGATGTCTTAACGTTGACTGCTACTCCAATTCCAAGAACATTGCAGTTTAGTTTAATGGCAGCGCGGGATTTATCGGTAATTACAACACCTCCACCAAATAGATATCCTATTGAAAGTCAGGTAATTCGTTTTAACGAAGAGACGATTCGTGATGCGATTAGTTATGAAATTCAACGCGGTGGACAAGTATTCTTCATCCATAATCGCATTGAAAACATAAAGGAAGTAGCAGGCATGCTGCAACGTTTAGTGCCTGATGCTAAAATTGCTATTGGTCACGGACAAATGGAGGGTAAAAAACTAGAAAGTTTAATGTTGCAATTCATGGATGGAGGTTTCGATGTTTTAGTCAGTACCACAATTGTAGAAAGTGGCTTAGATGTACCAAATGCAAATACTATTTTCATCAATAATGCCAATAATTTTGGATTAAGTGATTTGCATCAAATGCGAGGACGTGTAGGACGAAGCAATAAAAAAGCATTCTGCTATTTTATTACACCTGAATATTCTGCAATGACCGAAGATGCAAGAAAACGTATCACAGCCTTAGAGCAGTTTACCGAGTTGGGAAGTGGCTTCAATATTGCTATGAAGGATTTAGAAATTCGTGGTGCGGGTGATTTACTAGGGGGCGAACAAAGTGGATTCATAAATGAAATAGGGTTTGATACCTATCAAAAAATCCTAAATGAAGCCATTGAAGAACTTAAGGAAAATGAATTTAAAGACCTATATAAAGATGAAGGTGAAGACAGGGTCTACGTGAAAGATGTAACTATCGATACAGATTTTGAGCTTTTATTTCCAGATAGTTACGTAAATAATATTGCAGAGCGTTTAAATTTGTATACACAGCTCAATAACCTCAAAACCGAGGAAGAACTGGCAAAATTTGAAGCTGAATTGATAGATCGCTTTGGAGAGTTGCCTAAGCAAGTGACCGATTTGTTAAATAGTGTCCAAATAAAGTGGTTAGCCACTAAAATTGGTTTTGAAAAAGTAATCATGAAACAAAAGAAATTCATAGGTTATTTTATCAACGATCAACAAAGTAGTTTTTATCAAAGTCCGAATTTTACCAAGGTGCTGCAGTTTGTACAAACACATCCGCAGGCATGCAAAATGAAAGAGAAACAAACTCGAAACGGATTACGATTATTGCTCACGTTTGAAAACATAACATCAGTAAAACAAGCCCTTGAGGCATTGCACCCCATTGTGGCTTAATTGTTGATTTGAACATAATAGAATATATAACACGAATTGTCATTCTGAACTTGATTCAGAATCTAAATATCAAAATGAATTTGAAGCATTTACTTTTTTTACTTCTTTTTGTTCCGGCTATTTTTTTTGGACAGCACAGTATTAAAGGAACATTTGAGCCTGCAGGCGATTATGAAATGGCACTGCTTTACAAAGTGACGCCTACACATTCAAATTACGTTACTAATGCACCCATTGCAGCTGATGGAAGTTTTGAAATTAAGTTAGATTCCACAATAACGGAAGGAATGTACCGTATTACTTATGCGGTGCCACAGGAAGAATATAATTTTGATGTGATTTACAATGGAGAAGAGGACGTGAAATTAAAATTCAATTCAGAAACGGGTGTAGAGTTTTTAGCTTCAAGGGAAAATAAGCTACTGGAATCCTACACCAACAGTATGTTGATGATTACAAACAGTATTAGTAATTATTACAGAGATAAAAGCGAGACAAAAGACACCTTAGCATTAGCCTCAATTTTTAAAACTCAGCGAGAAACACAACAAGGTTTTCAGGAAGCATCAAAAGGGACTATAGCTTCACATTTTATAAAAGCAAACAGTCCGTTTATACCGGAAACATCGGTAGATGTTGCAACTTATGTAAAAGGTCTTAAGGCGCATTATTTCGACCATGTAGATTTTAATAATGAGGTGTTGCAGCGTTCTAAATTTCTAACGGAACGTATGTTGAATTACGTATTTGGGATGTCTTCAAACAACGGAAACGAGGAAGCTGATTATAAAAGAAATATTAAAGTTTTTAGTGATAAAATGAAGGATGCCCCAGATGAGGTTAAAAAATCTTTGTTTACGGATTTATGGGAGCAGATGGTGGATTTGAAGCTAGAATCTGTAGCTAATTTTATTGCTGAAAACTATTTGATGGACCTATCAGTTAAGTTGAACGACCAACAACTTTTACAAGCGTTACTATTATACCAAAATACTTCTATTGGAATGAAAGCTCCTGATTTTTCTATTGAAATCTCTGAGGAGAAGGAAAGAACAAAAACACTATTGAGTAAATTGGATAGTGCTGAAAATTATATCATAGCCTTTTGGAGCAGTAGTTGCTCACATTGTTTAAAAGAAATCCCAGAGTTGCATAAGTTTACTGAAACCTTGGAAGAAGGAAAGCTACAGGTAATAGCAATAGGTTTAGAAGATGATCCTTTTGGTTGGAAAGCCCTAACCTATGATTTTCCTAACTTTTTGCATGTATACGGTGAAGGCAAATGGGACAACGAAATAGGAAACAATTATGGTGTAACTGCAACACCAACCTATTTTATCCTGAATAGTAATAAAGAAATAATCGCTAAACCAGAGGATTTTGAAGGATTGAAGTCTTTCTTTGAAACTGAAGAGCGGTCAGATAAAGAGGATAAGTAAATTATCCTGTCATTACATACTTGTTTCTAGATCTCATTAAAAATGATAAAAAGCATTTTCCAAATGCTCAATATTATAGCCTTCCTTTTCTTTTACAATCGCGATAATATCAAAACGTACTTCTACATCTAAATCGTTAACGCTAACATATTCATCTACAGCTTTAACCAAGTTTTTTATTTGCTTAGGTTTTACAAAATCTTGTGGGTCTCCAAAATCTGCTGTGGAACGTGTTTTAACTTCAATAATGGCTAGAACATCTCCTTTTTGGGCAATAATATCAACTTCGGCTTTTTCAAAGCGGTAGTTACGTTCAATAATATCATAATCTTTTTTTAGAAGAAAGTCTACTGCCAGCTGTTCGCCTTTTTTACCTAGTTCGTTGTGTTGTGCCATAATAATTACCCCCTAAACAAAAAGAAATCATCCTTCATGTGTTCAATCTTCCCATCTTCATTAGTAATTATATAATCAATGGCTTGAGAGGTGAAGTCCTCACCTTTTTCAGTTAAAGATACAATATTTTTATCTAACTGAATCATGTTATTTTTCAATGCTAAATCCAAAACGGTTTTTGAGCGTACTTTTTGCCAATTGATGTGTTCGTTGAGGTGATTTACATGACGTTCACGTTCCTCAGTATGGTTTTTTAAATGTAGTAAAAAGGTAAGGAGCGACACTTCGGTACGTTGTTGCTTTTCGCGATACATAACAGCAATAATCCCTTTATTTGGAGCAAATAGATAAACACCTAAAAATAGTAATCCTAACATGGAAGTAATAGACCCAGCAATGGAAGCATCTAGCCAATGCGCCACCCAATATCCAGAAATGGCGCTAAACACACCAAAGCAAATAGCGAAGATGAGCATGCGTTTTAATTCATTGGTTAATAAATAGGCGGTCGCTGCGGGAGCAATCATTAAAGCCACAACTAAAATAGCACCAACAGCATCAAAAGCACCAACGGTGGTTACTGATGAAACAGTCATTAATCCATAATGTAAAACTACCGGTGAAAAACCTAGTGAGGCTGCTAAACCAGCATCAAATGTACTTACTTTAAGTTCTTTGAAAAAGGCAAATAAAAGACCTATAGTTATCAATAAAATACTACCTATAATCCATAAAGATTTTGGACCGACATCAACACCTGAAATGAGCAATCTATCAAAAGGTGCAAAAGCTAATTCACCAAGTAATACTGCGTCAACATCCAAGTGCACGTCATTAGCATTTTTCGCAATCATAATTACCCCAATACTAAACAATGCAGGAAACACCAAGCCAATAGCGGTGTCCTCTTTTACCAATCCCGTTTTTTGAATATACTCAACTAAAACCACTGTTAAAATTCCGTTTAATGCAGCTAGAATAATAAGTATCGGAGAATTTAAATCTTGGGTGATGAAAAACCCAATTACGATTCCTGGTAGAATAGAATGACTAATAGCATCACTTATCATTGCCATTTTCCGAAGCACCAAAAAAGTACCTGGAATGGCACAAGCTACAGCAACCAAACTAGCAATGAGTTGTATTTCGAGTTGAGCACTAGTCATTGTTATTTTGTTGGTTATATAAATTTGAGGCAGCATTAAAGCCTTCCTCTGTTAAACTCCACATATTGCCATCAAGGATCACATAATTTTTACTCACTAATTTTTGAAGCGTACTTTTGGTATACCCTTGAAAGTTGTTTAAGATTTTAATGGCGTGAGGATGTGAGATGTTGTCATGACTTTCAACTATGTTATACATGAACGCCAAAGTTTTATGCAGTTTTAAGTCACGTCTATTTTTTATAAATCTAATTTGTTTAAACAACAAGCCTCTACTTGGTGAAAAAACAAAAGACACTAAAACAAATGCACTTGCTATAATAACTATCACTGGTCCCGTTGATAAATTGTTTTGGGTTGCACTAAGGGCAGTTCCAAAAACTCCTGAAAACGCGCCAAAAATAGCGGATAGAGATACCATTACACTAAGGCTGTTGGTCCATTGTCTTGCAGCCGCAGCAGGTGCTAACAACATAGCACTCATTAATACGACGCCAACAGTTTGTAGTCCTAAAACAATAGCTAAAACGATAAAGCTGGTGATGAGGATATCAATAGTTTTAGTATTAAAACCTAAGGTTTTTGTATAATCTGCATCAAACAGAAGGATTTTAAATTCTTTCCAAAACAATAAAAGTAAGAACAGACAAATACCTGTAATGATGACCATCATCCATACATCACTTTCGACCAAAGTTGCCGCTTGTCCAAATAAATATTTATCCAACCCTGCTTGATTAGCGTTTGGTTGCTTTTGAATAAAGGTGAGTAATAACATGCCAAAACCAAAAAATAATGACAATATTAACCCAAGAGCAGTATCTGATTTTAAATGTGTTTTTTTGATAATACCACGAATCCAGAATGTGCCGATAAGTCCACTTACCAAAGCACCTAACAAAAGTACGTTTGTGTCTTTCGCACCCGTCAGCAAAAAAGCAATAGCAATACCAGGAAGTGCTGCATGAGAAATGGCGTCACCCAATAAACTTTGTTTTCGTAAAACCGCAAAACTCCCGAGCATTCCTGTTACTGCACCTAAAATAGCAGTTCCCAAAGTTATGGTTCTTAGGGTGTAGTCTGTGAAAACTAGTTTTATGTATTCTGTTATGTCCATAATTTCTGCGAAGCTAGGTTTCGCTTTATCTTACTTCTGTCATCCTCAACTTGATTCAGGATCTTATAATTTATTTATGTTCATTTTTTCTTGATAAAAAACGAACCAAAAAATCAAGTTCAAGCCGAGGAATTTTTCTTCTTTTAAGAAGAAAATCGATTTGAAAACTCCGCGTCGAACTATCGTTCTCCTGTCCTCGGAGCTTTTCTGCATCTATTCTCCGCCTTGACAATCAATTCTTTTGAATTGACTTAGGGCTTGACTTTTTGCTGTTTTAATTTTATTCATTTTATCTTCTTCCATCTGAGTAAATACTGTTTACTGAGACTGCGACTCTAAATTAGATTTATTCCTGCACGCTTACTTTATAATTAATACCATAAGTCTTGGTAAGATTATCATCATTGAAAATATCTTTCACGGGACCAGTTGCAATTTTCTTCACATTAAGAAATGTAACCCAATCAAAATACTCAGGAACTGTTTGTAAATCATGGTGTACTACAATTACTGTTTTTCCAGCTTTTCGTAATTCCTTTAAAATATTGATAATTGCAATTTCGGTTGTAGCATCTACGCCTTGGAAAGGTTCGTCCATAAAATAGATAGATGCATTTTGCACTAATGCCCTTGCCAAAAAGATACGTTGTTGCTGACCACCAGAAAGCTGACTAATTTGCCTTCCTTTAAAAGGCAGCATGCCTACTTTTTCTAATGCCTCTAAAGCAGCTTTTTTTTGCTTTTGCCCAGGACGTTTTATCCAACCTAAACTGCCATAAGTACCCATCATCACCACATCAAGTGCTGTAGTCGGGAAATCCCAATCTACGCTTCCTTTTTGTGGTACGTATGCTACAAGTTGCCTTTGGTCTTCGTAGGGTTTATTGTAAATACTAACACTCCCAGCAATTGGTTTCAAAATACCAAGTATAGACTTAATAAGCGTGGACTTTCCAGCACCATTTGGTCCAACAATAGCCATAAGCACGCCTTCTGGGATTTCAAGGTCGATATCCCAAAGTACAGGTTTGTAGTTGTAGGCTACAGTGAGGTCGTCTACTTTTACGGCTATTTGTTTACTCATAAGTTTACTTTAATGCATTAACAATCGTATTTACATTATACTCAAACATACCGATATATGTTCCTTCAACTGTTCCCGAATCTCCAAGCGCATCAGAATATAATGTTCCACCAATGTTAACCTCATGCCCTTTTGATTTTACCGAGGCTTGTAAAGCTTCAATAGTGCGTTTTGGTACAGAGCTTTCTACAAAAATGGCTTTAATGTTATGTGCAATAATATAAGCTGATAATTTTTGAACATCCTGAACGCCAGCTTCAGTAGCAGTTGACAACCCTTGTAAACCAACAACTTCAAAATCAAACGCTTTTCCAAAGTAATTAAAAGCATCATGGGCAGTAACTAAAATACGTTGGTCTTTTGGTAGCTCAGCAATTCTTGATTCGACATTAGATTTTAAAACATCCAATTTTTTTAAATAAGCTTCTCCATTAGCTTCAAAACTAGACTTTTGTTCCGGAATAGCTTCAGATAACGTTTTTACAACGTAGTTCGTCACTTGTTTCCAATAGTCTATGTCAAACCAGATATGAGGATCGTAATTTGAAGCGAAATATTCTGAGCCAATTAATGTGCTTTTGTCTAAAACATCTGAAACTGCAACAGTCTTTTTGTTTTTCATTTTTTCAAAAACTTCAACCAACTTGCCTTCAAGATGTAATCCGTTGTAAAAAATGATATCCGCATTGGCTAATTTGGTAACATCCCCTTCACTCGCTTTATATAAATGCGGATCAACACCACTACCCATTAAACCCTGCACATTTACCAAGGTGTCTCCTATATTTTTTAACAAATCGGTAATCATGGTCGTTGTAGTAACAACGTTTAGTTTACCGTTGGATTTCTTTTCGCTTTTGCAGCTTACTAATATGAGAACAAAAAGAACAGTAAATAGTATTTTTTTCATATCGTAAATGCCTCTTAGAGGCTAAAGTTAATTTAAAGTATATCGCAAACCAAAAAACAAGCGTCTACCTTGGTTTGGCCCATAAACGTAAGTAGGGTCAAACGTTAAGGCATAAGGGTTATTCGCTGTAGCTATTGCATTTCCTTCAGTATCAAAGGTAACATCTTTATCAAAAGGGTCATTAGCCCTTGCAATGATAAATGGATTTCCTCTATTTGGTGTCCAATCTAAAATATTTTTTATACCACCATAAATTTCAAAATTCGAGAAACCATCATAGGTTAATTGTATATTCTGAATGCTCCAAAGTGGCGAATATTCGCTACGAGGATCCAATTCTCCTAACAAAGGTAATCGCATGGGGCCGTATGCGTTTCCTGTATAGTCCAAGTTTAAGTTTGTGGGATAATGTTTGTATGAAAATGACCAAACCCCTGTAAATCGTTCTGTTAAAATTTGGCGTGTTCTCACACCATTTTCGTTTTGAGATACATCTTGAAATGTAGCACCAATAGAAGCGTTAATGCCACTGCCAAAAACCGCATCAATGTTTAAGCTAACTCCTTTTGATGTAGAATTTCCATCCAAATTATCATAGATTATGAGGTTAGGATTTGTATCATAATCAGGAATGATAGCTTTGGTAAAATAGGTATACCACGCGGAGGCATCAAGCGTAATTAAAAAACCGCTTTTGGTATAGAGTTTCCTTAAATAATTGAGGTTGATATTATAAGATTGCTCTGGTTCTAAGGCTTCAGTAATTACAACATCGCGAGCGCCAGTTAAGGCGGCATGATCTTCGGTAAATAAATTTACTACTCGAAATCCCGTTCCTGCATTTACTCTAAAAATGTCATCATCTGACGGTTTAAAACGATAGGCTAAACGTGGCGTAATAATAGAACCATGGCGATTATCATAGTCATAGCGCAACCCTAACAACACATTTTGTTTGTCATTAAGTTTGATTTCGTCTTGAACAAAAATTGAAGGAATAGTAACTTCATCTGCTTGAATAGTAGCCGTGGTATTATCGTTATAAAAATTGTAGCGTGCTGCTAATCCGAATAATAAATCGTGATTTTGCAAGGGTTTATCCCAAATTAATTGTCCAAAACCAATACGCTGATGCGCCTTATATTCTGTATCACCATAAAAAGAATCTTGATCATGATCAGAATAAGAAAACTGAAAATTTACTTTCTCAGAAATCGGTAATTGGTAGTTTCCAATAATTTCAAAACGAGACGTGTAGATGCTTTCTCCATAAACATCAGTTCCTCCTCTAAAAGAAGGATTCCATTGCATCTCGCCACCCCATCTGTCTTCATAAAAATAACGGCCTGCTAAGGAGAATAAACGATTATTTTTTCTTTTGAAATTCCACTTTTGAAATACCGAAATACGGTCTTGAAGCGTCACATCCGTAAAGTTGTCGTTATTATTGTCGATAGGGTTTGAGTAATTGAAGTAATTCACCCCAAGAAGCATATCTGTTGTATTACCAATTTTAGCTTTAAACCCTAAATCCAAATTGGCTTCACCCCAATCACTTGCAAAACCCTCAGCGAAGACCAAAGGTGCGTTTTCAGGAAATTTGGTTATGATATTGATTAACCCTCCAACGGCCTCACTTCCGTAAAGTGAAGAGGCAGGACCTTTAACCACTTCAACTTGTTCAATTAAAGAATTAGGAATTCCGGATAAACCATAAACCGTAGACAGACCACTTACAATGGGCATACCGTCAATCATCACCAAGGTATAAGGACCTTCAAGTCCGTTTATGTGAATATCTCCAGTATTACAGACGTTACAATTGAGCTGAGGCCTTACACCATTCACATTTTGTAGCGCATCAAAAATATTAGGTGTTGGGTTTTTCTTAAAAAATGTAGGCGAATACACTTCGACAGGAACGGGACTTTCTAAGCGAGATACTGCTTTAAGTGTCCCCGTAACAATGACTTCGTCCAGCATTTCGGATTCCTTTAAATCAAAGTTGACAATCACATTTTTTGAATTAATAGTAATCGTTTTCTTTTGAGTTTGAAATCCAGTAAAAGAAGCAATCATAGTGAAAGTTCCAGCCTTTACATTAGAAATTATATAAGAGCCGTCATGCTTAGTTACAGCGCCTTTGCTGGTGCCTTTTAAATACACATTTACATAAGGCAAGCGTTCACCATTGGAAGTAACTTTTCCAGAGATGTTTTGTGCTGTTAAGGCACATCCTATTAAAATTATTATAAATAGAATAAAGTACTTCACTTCTTATTTTTACGCAAATATAAAATAATATTTAGATTAGTCTAAAAATTAATTTGTGTTCGTATTTATCATATCTTTGGCAAACACAATCTTTTGATGATGATTACCCTTACAGAAGAGAACTACATAAAAGCTATTTACCACCTAGGCAAGCAAGGAAGTACCACCGTTAGTACTAATGCCATTGCCCAAGAAATGGATACAAAGGCTTCTTCGGTGACCGATATGGTTAAGAAGTTAGCAGAAAAAGGCCATGTAGATTACAAAAAATATCAAGGAGTTTCTTTAACAGAAAGTGGAAATGCTATTGCCATTAATGTAGTTAGAAAGCATCGTCTTTGGGAAGTGTTTTTGGTGGAAAAACTCAACTTCTCTTGGGATGAAATTCATGAAGTGGCTGAACAGTTAGAGCATATCAAATCAAAAAAACTAATTAGTCAACTAGATGCATTTTTAGGCCATCCCACTCATGATCCACACGGAGATCCTATTCCGGATGAAACAGGTAATATCAAAAAAATTGATAAAATATTACTTTCTGAAGCCAGAGAAGGTGACGCTTGCATTTGCGTTGGTGTTCAGGATTCCTCCGTAGAGTTTCTCCAGTATTTAGATAAACATAAAATTGCTCTAGGAGTTAATTTAAAGATATTGCAACGCGAACCTTTTGATAATTCGGTTACCCTTAAAATTGGCGATAGAGAATTGGTGATTTCAAATTTGATAGCCAATAATTTATATGTGAAGATTTCCTAAGAGCCTTATTGTTGGTATAATAGTTGATGCTTCTAAAAAAACTAAAATATGAAGCGACTTCTGCTCATTTTACCTGTTATTTGCCTTAATTCTTGTATTCCATTAAGAATTGCTCCTGATATTGAAACTGATAAGGTGATGGTGGCAAAAAAGTTCAAAAGAAAACTACCCAAACAAAACACTTTTATTTTTGAAGACCCTAAAGATGCCAATGAATTTTATTACTATGTAAACACAAAATATGGGCGTAATCATAATGATGTTGAATGGAATGTACCTTTTCAACTTGAAAATAACACCTTTTATTTCAGTTTTCACGAAGTTGAAATTCCCGCCAAAACATTTAATATTCTACCTTGGTTAATTGATGCTAAGCGACATCGAAATGGAAATGATCCTTTATTTGAAGATAAATATGAAACTAGAAGATATCATTGGTATTTGGTAATTACGGTCTCAGATGACGCATTTAACGATTGTCTTGAACCAAATTATACACACAGAACTGCAATTCTAGAATATTTACGCCAAATAAAACACGAATACCTAAACACACAGAATTATTTAGAGGTACTTTTAAAACAATAAGGCTACATAAACCTAACCTTCTTTCTAATAAACTTTGGAAATTTCTTAATAGGAGTTATGGTGAAATCTTTATAATAACACTCCGCAGCTTCAGACTGAATTTGAATTTGTCCTTCAACTAAGGGGTCGTTGGTTTCAGGATTTATAGCATTTTCTACTACCATTACAATTTTTCCATTTACGAGGTGTACAGCGTCATTCCCAATAACGTAAATCTCCAAATGATTCCATTCGCCATGAGGTGCATCTGGCTCTAAGTAAGCATCTGTATAGCCTATTTTTTTAAGATATGTATCAGAATTGGGATCGTATTTGCCTTTCTTTTCACCTCTAACACCTCTTATTTCAACTAAAGGCGCACCAACTTTTGGGTCGCCAGTATTTCCTGAAATTGGAATAAAATCACCCAAATCTGTTTCTTGTACTTGGTATTCCAGAGAGGTCTTCCACGTCTTCCAGAAACGTCCGTGTTCACCATAGCAATGGTATAAAATACCACTGTCTCTTTTTACGTCTAGTCTAGGAGGCCATTTCTTATCTCCCCATTTAAACATGATACTTAAATGATAATTGCTATAAGTGTCTTTGGTGGTGAGTCCGCCATAAATTTCACCTGTAATTTTCAAAACGGGTTCACCATTTTCAGTAATTACGGTGAAAACATTTTTAAGGTCGTTATTTAAACCTAAAGGCGCACCTTTATGCACATTATCAGATTGATAAGTACCTTCTGGAAGTCCTTCAACGGAACTATGGGCAATACCATTCCATTTTTCAAAATGGCTTAATTCAGTATCAAATAAGTCAATCGATTTTCCTTTTTTTTGAGCAAAACCCAAATTGATTAAAAATGCTAATGCCAGAAAGTAGATTAAGTGTCTTTTCATCTTAAATATGCTTAGTTTAGTTTTGATAATGAAACAAAGTAAACATAAAAAATGAAAAACATATGAATGTAAAATGATGATTTCTACTATTTACTTAAATTTTAAGTAATGACCTGCTAATTGCATCCACAGCTATCATTACCACAAGCCTTTTTAGGCTTTGGCTTTTTCCAAAAGAACTTTTTGAACAGGAATAGTGCTGCTAAAGCAACCGAAGTAAAAACTAATGTATTTTGAAGTATTTCATTCATACTATTTCGTTAGAAAATGAGTTATTCTATTTCAAAAATTGAAAAGCGATTAAAGCTACAAGATACGCAAAACTACTCATTACTATCAATTGTAATGTTGGCCACTTCCAACTGTTAGTTTCCTTTTTTACAATAGCCAGGGTACTCATACACTGCATAGCAAAGGCGTAAAACAACAGTAATGAAATGCCCGAAGCGAACGTGAATACCTTAGAGCCATCAGGATACACTTCTTGTTGCATTTTACTTTTTATGATGGATTGTGCTTCATCTTCATCGTCCAAATCACTGGCGCTTCCGATACTGTAAATTGTGGCGAGGGTTCCAACAAAAACTTCTCTAGCAGCGAAAGAGGTTACTAAGCCAATGCCAATTTTCCAATCGTAGCCTAGTGGTTTAATAACGGGCTCTATAGTTTTGCCTATGATACCTATGTAAGAATGCTCCAATTTATACTCAGCAATTTTATCATCCAAAATCTCAGAACTTAGATTTGGGTTTTCAGCAACTACGATATCTTCGGCATTATTGAAATTATCTCCTGGACCATAAGATGCTAAAAACCATAAGATAATTGAGATGGCTAGAATTATTTTTCCTGCTTCAAAAACAAAAGCTTTCGTTTTTTCTAGAACAGTAATGCCCACATTTTTAGGAAGTGGCAATTTATAGGTTGGCATTTCAATAAGGAAATAACTTTTGCTCCTAATCTTTAATACTTTATGTAGCAATAATGCTGAAAGAATTGCAGTTGCAAAACCCAACAAATACATAATCATTAGGGTTAATGCTTTATAGCTAAATCCTAAAAAACTACCTTCAGGAATTACTAGTGCGATAATAATTAAATACACGGGGAGTCTTGCAGAACAAGTGGTAAATGGTGTTACTAATATGGTGATGAGGCGTTCCTTCCAATTTTCTATATTTCGGGTAGCCATAACAGCGGGAATTGCACATGCCGTTCCTGAAATTAAGGGTACTACGCTTTTGCCGCTAAGGCCAAAACGCCGCATAATTTTATCCATCAAAAATACGACGCGACTCATATAACCACTTTCCTCAAGTACTGCTAAAAACAGAAATAAAAAGGCTATTTGTGGTATAAAAATGACAATACCACCCAAACCAGCAATAACGCCTTCTGATAGCAAATTAGTAAACGCTCCAGGTGGAAGCGTGTTTTGCACCCAAGCACTCAATGCCGCAAATGAATTATCAATAAAATCCATAGGGACTTCAGACCATTTATAAATAGCCTGAAAAATAACCAAAAGTACAAACCCGAAAATAGCATAACCCCAAAATTTATGGGTTAATATTCTATCTAGTTTTATGCGTAAATCTTTGGCTTCATTCAGATTAATAGTTTGCCCTTTGGCCAATGCAGCATTAATGAATTGATAACGTTTAATGGTTTCCTTTTGCTGTAAGCGTTTTAAGTCAGTTTTACTTTTGGTTTTAAAATCGGCTACCGCATCAAATGCTTTTCGGTCAACTTTTCCAAAATTTACGTCTTGCGTTATTACCAACCAAAGTTTATACAATTGCTGGTTGGGAAAGACCTTTTTCAAATTCCCAAAATATTCGGGGTCAATAGTTGTGGTTTCAATACAAGGACTTGCCGAAACCTCTTTATGGTTTGCAATTAAGTTTTTAAGCTTATCAATACCTTCATTTTTCCGTGTACTTATCAAAGCTATTTTGGTATGTAGTTTTTCCTCTAGATAATCAATATCCAAAGAAATCCCTTTGTAACTCATCCTATCAGCCATATTAATGACAAGTATTGTGGGGATTTCCAGATCTTTTATCTGCGTAAATAACAAAAGGTTACGCTTAAGGTTTTCAACATCAGTAACCACTACGGCTATGTCAGGAAAATCGGCATCATTTCTATTAAGCAGCAACTCAATAACCACGCTCTCATCCAGCGAAGACGCATTCAAACTATACGTCCCAGGCAAATCAATAATACGCGCTTTGTCCCCATTTGGTAACTTAAAAGCACCCTGCTTTTTTTCAACCGTAATCCCAGGATAATTACCAACCTTTTGGTTCAAGCCCGTTAACGCATTAAAAACAGAGGTCTTTCCCGTATTTGGGTTTCCAATTAAAGCAACGTTTATCTGTTTACCCATGCGTTACTTTTTCAATTAAAATATGTGCTGCGGTTTCCTTTCGGATGGCAAGGTGCGTACCATTGACATTTAAATACATAGGGTCTTTAAACGGCGCCACCTGCAAAAGTGTAACAGAATTCCCTGGCAAACAGCCCATTTCTAGAAGTTTTAATGGAATTTCGGCCGATGAAACATCAGCAATTACAGCCTGTTCTCCGCGTTTTAAATGTGCTAAAGTCTGCTCCAAGCTTATTTAGATTGATTTTAAAGAAGCAAAAATACAGCAAACTTTATAAGTTTAAAAGACAAAGTGTATTTATTTGGGCGCTACCGCAAGGGTCGGGCTTTCACTACTCAATCCCTCCTTCGTCGGGGATTTCAAACATGCCGTTCAATCCCTAGCGCAAAAGAAACCTCAGGTTTTTACCTGTTATATTCCTTTTTTAAATGCGCAATGTCTTCTAGCAATTGCTCAATATCTTCAGTATTTGTGCCATCATAAAACCCACGAATTTGACGGTTTTTGTCAATTAATATAAAGTT
>JBMHCT010000045.1:0-5784 GCA_049889775.1 Jejuia sp. | reverse complement strand
GATAAATTAAATCCCGCGGCACAAATAGCACCTAACACACAAAACAGAATACCTTGCCTAATGGTTTTAGTGTCTTTTTTATCATTGTCTTTACCTTTGCTTTTATCCCTTAAAATTCCAGCATATCCATTTAAAGCAATTCCAGCAACAATCACAGCAATCCCAAAAAGCATAATGTTTCCAATTTTGGTTCCAATAACACTCTCTTGCCCTTCGGGAACCAAAATTAATGGCAATACTGTATCAATGGAGGTTATTACACCTAAGAACAAACTAAAGGCTAGCGCCATTCCTATAGAATCTATACTATAACCCCAAAGCATATTACCAATACCCCAGCAAAAGCTTAAAGCAAACATTGTAAAAAACACCCAAGATGGTATTTGCGCATAAATACCCCATAAATCATTTACCAAAGTAAACGTCACGATAAGTGGTATTACAAACATTCCAAAAATGAAAAAGCCCGCCCAAGTATTTTCCCAAGCAAAGCCTTTGGTATATTTTGAAGGGAGCGCATAAACACCTAAAAAAACTGCTGATAGAAATGCCAATAAAATTCCAGTAACCATGATATAATGTTTTGATGTTTCGAATATAAAAAAAACACCATGATTATGGTGCTTTTATAAACTTTCAAATAACTTTATATTTCTAAAACGCATAACGTTGTGGACCACCACGACGTATTTCTTCAGAACAATGGGCCTCAAATTTTTTGAAGTTCTCCCTAAAAGCATTGGTTAGTTTAAACGCCATAGTGTAATAGGCTTCATCATCGTCCCAAGTTTGTCGTGGACTTAGAACACTTTTAGGTACACCAGGACACTCTCTAGGTTGTGCCACCCCAAAAACCGAATGTATATGGTAATCATCGTAATTATATAAGCCTAAATCTCCATTTAAAACGGCATTAATCATGGCTCTAGTGTATTTTAATTCCATGCGCTTCCCAACACCGTATGGGCCACCAGTCCAACCCGTATTTATCAACCAAACATTAACCTTGGCCGCAATCATTTTCTTGCTCAGCATTTCAGCATACCTAGCAGGATGCAAAGGCATAAAGGGTGCCCCAAAACATGCCGAAAAAGAAGGTACAGGCTCCTTAACTCCAGCTTCTGTACCAGCTACTTTCGCGGTATAACCAGAAATAAAATGATATGCTGCCTGACTTGGCGTTAGTTTAGAAATAGGCGGAATAACTCCAAAAGCATCTGCCGTTAAAAAGAATATATTCCTAGGGTTTTTACCAACCGATGGTATTTGTATGTTTTCAATATGATGAATAGGGTAGCTTACCCTTGTATTTTGAGTAATTGAAACATTTGAGAAATCTACTTCACCCTGATGATCTAGAATCACATTCTCAAGGATAGCCCCTGGTTTTATAGCATCATAGATTTCGGGTTCTTTTTCTTGTGACAAGTTAATAACCTTGGCGTAGCAACCTCCTTCAAAATTAAAAACGGTGTTTTCATTAGTCCAACCATGTTCGTCATCACCTATTAAGCTCCTATTAGCATCAGTGGAAAGCGTCGTTTTTCCAGTTCCCGAAAGTCCGAAAAAAATAGCCGTATCTCCTTCTTTACCCACATTTGCACTACAATGCATAGGAAGTGTATTTCTTTCAACTGGTAAGATAAAATTTAAAGCCGAAAAAATACCTTTTTTAATTTCGCCTGTATAACCAGTACCTCCAATTAAAGCGATTTTCTTTGTAAAATTCAAAATAGCAAAATTATGTTGCCTCGTACCGTCAGTTTCGGCATTTGCTATAAAACTAGGTACATTTATCACTGTCCATTCCGCTTCAAACAACTCCAATTCAGCATTTGTTGGCCTCAAGAACATATTGTAAGCAAACATATTACTCCATGGATACTCATTGATTACACGGATTTTTAACCTATAATTAGTATCCGCACAGGCATAACAGTCTCTTACAAAAAGTTCCTTTTCAGATAAATAATCTGTTACTTTATGGTATAACTTATCAAACTTTTCAGATGCAAAAGGAATATTGATATCGCCCCACCACACACGATCTTCGGTAATGGCATCCCTTACAATAAATCTATCTTTTGGTGACCGACCTGTAAATTCTCCTGTATTTACTGCCAAAGCACCTGAAGAAGTCTCTAATCCTTGACCTTTTTCGATAGCAATTTCATGCAATTCTTCTGCAGATAATTGATACCGAACATTGGCTCCTTTAATACCATATTTTTCTAAAGAAATAGTTTTTACTGTTGGATTACTTTTCATCATAGCTCTTCAAACAAATAATTTTCAGGTAAAAATATGACAATAATTAAAACCAAAAATATAATATTCGTATTTTTAGGATTGTAATTTTAAGAAATCAATAATTAATAGAATCCAAGAGATGATTAAAAGTAGGCCACCAATTGGCGTAACGAATCCTATAGCTTTAAAGTTAAAACTCGTTAATTCGTTGGTAGCTAAGCCATATATAGAACCAGAAAAAAGCACAATACCTGTAATTACTAGATAAAAGATAATGTTTTTATACCCTGTACTTATAAGCGTTGTACTTCCTACAAAGAGCAAAAATAAAGCATGATACATTTGGTATTTTACACCTGTTTCAAAAGTTTGTAAATTTTCTGGTGAAAGGTGTGCTTTTAAACCATGAGCACCAAACGCCCCTAAAACTATGGACAAAACGCCTAAAATAGCACCTGTTATTAATATTATTCTATTCATATTCTTTATTTAATTGTAGAACAAATTTACTTAACAAAATACAATATGCGAAAGGTTTTAATTATTGGCTTTGGAAAATCTTCGCCTTATCTACTGCGGTATTTGCTTGAAAAAGCTACTGCAGAGAATTTATATATAACGGTAGCCGACATTAACATTACCCAGGCTCAAGAACTTATAAATAATCATAAAAATGCCATTGCTCAAGTACTAAATATATTTAATGATACTCAGCGCGAGAAAGCCATAAAAGAGGCTAACATTGTTATTTCAATGCTTCCTGCACGTTTTCATCCAATAATTGCTAAAGATTGTATTAAGTTTAAAAAGCATATGGTAACGGCGTCATATGTTAGTAAGGAAATGAAAACGTTTCATGCTGATGCTAAAAAAAATGGCATTATACTTATGAATGAAATAGGCGTAGACCCAGGTATAGATCATATGAGCGCTATGCAAGTTTTAGACAGAATAAGATCTGATAAAGGAAACGTTATTTTATTTGAATCTTTTACCGGTGGTTTAGTAGCTCCAGAAAATGATGACAATCTATGGAACTACAAATTTACTTGGAACCCTAGAAATGTGGTTACTGCGGGTCAAGGTGGTACCGCAAAATTTATTCAAGAAGGCAGTTATAAATATATTCCATACCAGAGACTATTTAGGCGCACGGAATTTCTTGATATTGAAGGTTACGGTCGGTTTGAAGTGTATGCCAATAGAGACTCGCTTAAATACCAAAATGCTTATGGCTTACAAAATATTAAAACCCTATATCGCGGTACAATGCGTCGCGTAGGCTTTAGTAGGGCGTGGCATATTTTTGTATTACTTGGTATGACGGACGATAGCTTTGTTATGGAAGGCAGTGATTCTATGAGCTATCGTGATTTTGTAAATGCATTTTTACCTTATAGTCATAAAGACTCCGTAGAACTGAAGTTACGCCATGCGCTAAAGATAGATCAAGATGATGTGGTATGGGACAAACTAGTTGAGCTCGACTTGTTTAATCCCAATAAAAAAGTGGGCATTGAAAACGCAACTCCCGCACAAATACTTCAAAAGATTTTATCCGAAAATTGGACGTTGAAAACATCGGATAGAGACATGATTGTGATGTACCATAAATTTGGGTACATTAAACATGGCAAAAAACAACAAATTGATTCCAGCATGGTCGTTATTGGTGAAGACGAGACGTATACAGCCATGGCCAAAACAGTTGGTTTACCTGTAGCGATAGCAACACTGCTTATTTTGAACAAAAAAGTTACATCTCCAGGCGTTCAAATCCCAATTACAAAAGAGGTGTACGAGCCTATTTTGAAGGAACTGAAAAATTTTGATATTTCATTCAATGAAAAAGTAGCACCATACCTAGGATACAATCACCTAAACAATTAAAACTAGTATTAGGGCGCTACCCAAAGGGGCAGGCTATCCGTTATAAGTTTTGACTCGATGTACGCCTCACCAAAAGCTACCACTGCTATCCTTAGCGTAAAAAAAAGATCAGTCTCGATTTAAAAATCAATACAGATTATTTAAAAAAATTCAGTTTACAAAAGCCAATAATCTATCAAAAAAATTCCTAATTGAAACCAAATTATTACTTTTACCTTCCAAACCATAACTAAAAATAATGAAGGAAAAAAAGCAAGCTGAAATTGACGGGATAGATAAGAAAATATTGCGCACTTTAATGGATGACGCGCGAACGCCAATATTAGAAATTGCCCGAAATGTTGGTATCTCTGGTGCGGCTATTCACCAGCGATTAAGAAAATTGGAGAAATCTGGACTTTTAGCTGGATCAAAATTTGTAGTAAATCCAGAGGTTTTAGGTTTTGACACTATGGCCTTTGTTGGAGTTTACTTTGACAAAGCCGCTGATGCGCCTCTAATTGTTAAATTATTAAAACGTGTTCCTGAGGTTTTAGAATGCCACTATACCACAGGAAATTGGAATGTTTTTTTAAAAGTAATCTGCAAAAGCAATGATCATTTAATGAATATATTAAATACCATTCAAGAAATTAATGGCGTATCTAGAACGGAGACTTTCATTTCTCTATCTGAACTTTTCCATAGGCAAGTTAAAATCTAATAAAAGTCATAGTATAGTTTTCGCAGTGGCGCAACCTTTGTGAGAATATCACATCCAACGATTGTAATTTAACATCATTCAACTATACTTTTTATGAAAAAACTATCCTTTTTTGTCCTTTTAGCAACACTATCGCTTAACACCATATGTGGTCAAGAGCAAAAAATAGACAAAACTTTAAATACTTCTGAATCCAATTTTAATGAACTAAAATTGAATGGTCTTTTTTTAGTTTTAGGGGCTTTTGAAGTGACTTATGAAAGAACTCTAAATGAAGAATCTGGATTTGGTGTTACACTATTTCTGCCAATTGATGATGACGTTAGTGATGACATAAAATATTATGTATCTCCGTATTATCGTTTCTACTTTGGAAAAAAATATGCAGCTGGCTTTTTTGTTGAAGGCTTTGGTATGCTTAACTCTACGGTAAGTTATGAATTAGAGTTTACTTCTGATAGTTTTATAGAACGAAACGATGCGAAAACTGATTTCGCACTTGGAATTGGCATCGGCGGCAAATGGGCAACCAAAAGTGGTTTTATTGGAGAACTCGGTTTTGGCGTAGGTAGAAACTTTTTTAACAATAATGATTTAGACTTTGAAATTATTGGTAAAGGTGGCATTACTATAGGTTATAGATTTTAGAATTTATTCGGTCTAAAAATAAACCCTAACTTTTTCGGTTAGGGTTTTATATTTTATTTTGATGAGATGCTAAAATACTGTAACAAGTTCAGCACAGGCAAATTCAGCAAGACAGTTGTGTATTACTTCATTTTCATGAGCCAATTGCGTACATCAACGTCTTTCTTGATAATATCTCTTAAGTCATCAATTTTGACACGCTGCTGTTCCATCGTATCTCTATGGCGGATTGTTACCGTATTATCTTCCAAAGTATCGTGATCTACTGTGATGCAGAAAGGTGTTCCATTGGC
>JBMHCT010000044.1:0-14941 GCA_049889775.1 Jejuia sp. | reverse complement strand
CAATGGCTATTCGTTTAACCAGTCTTTTAATAGCGTAGAGTTGTTCGACGATTTAATTCGACGAAAGCTAAGTGAACCTTTGTCACCTCACTACCGAAAGACACTTTTAAAGTTATCCGCAGAACTACGAAACGAGCTATTAAGCAAAGGCGAATTAACAGTATCGTTTTTAGATTCAATCGTTTTGAAATACGGCAATAACACAAGCTTTAATACGGTTCGAAGACACCTTAATGTCCTTACAAACTACCTCAATAATCACGGATTTAAAACGAAAAATTGTTCGTTAAAGAGTCGGAAGCAAAACGAAGTATTACATAAGCCTATTTCGAACTTAAAAGAGTTGCTTAATTGTATATTAGACTATAACCGAAACTTATATCTATGTTGCTTATTGACATACGGTTGTTTGTTGAGACCGCACAAGGAAATACGATTACTTACTTGGGGCGATTTTAGCGATGATATGAGTTTTATTCAGCTCTCAGGAGATCGTGTAAAGTCTAAACGCAACCGTATTGTTCCTGTGCCTTGCTATATACGAAAAGAGTTAACTAAGGGAAACAATATCGACTATATATTCACGGATACTAATCGACCCCCAAACCCCGATTATTTTAAAACGCTTTTTAGGCGCTTCAAACGCAATTCTAAAATCGATAGGAATATCACACTGTATTCATTTCGGCATACTGGCGCGATAGAAATATTTAGACGGACAGGATCAATAACGACCCTTCAAAAGGCTATGGGACATTCGAGTCTCAATGTATCCCTAACCTACTTAAGAGGACTTGAAGTAGCTGAACTAAAAGAAGAAGATATGCCTATTATTTAGGCATTTTTTAAATCGATTAACAACTTAGAATTTTCGATAAACTTATCCTCTACCTTTTGTACTATTGGGGAAATTTTATCGATAAACTTAGTTAGTATTTGCGACAATTCGTCGTCTGTTAATTCGGTGATTTCGTCGTAATTAAACTTTGTATTTTCAGAATAATTTGTCAGCCATTTTTTTCCTTTAGGAGGATTAAAGCCTTCAATTGATCGTAATAATATCTCAAGTTTAGTTGTATCGTAATTCTCATCCGAAGGCGCTATTACACTTCTGAAAGTGATTTTTTTGGTTGACGGATATAATTCCAATTCTAACAAGTATGACTCACGGTTTTTCCACCCATTCGAATTCTTATTTATGTACACCAAATCTTTGATCCTAGGGGTTAGAAATCGTAAATAGGCTTTACTCGTCGATCCAACAATCCAACCCTTACTTTCGACTATTTTTGAAAGCACCTCCCTTAATCTATCTACCGGTTCAGGTCGATGCTCGATTATGAAGTCGAATAATTCACGATGATTTTCGTAGATATTTATTGCTGTCTGAGTTAGTTTATCGGTTCCCATAATTTCTCTCTTTATAGTTACTATGTAGTCACTTATATAATTTTTTACTTGGTCATTTATTGAATGTCCATATATCTCTAGTACGCGTTCTAAAGATTCAACGATAAAGCCGTAGGATATCGGATGATATGAATCTGAAGTCGATTGTAATCCCTCTGGGGTTAGATATACGAAAGTCTTTTTATGATTAGGATATTTATTATTTACGACCTTTTTATAACGCGCTAATTGATTTGAGTGTTCTTTTGATCCTACTTTGTTTTCGACACATATTACTGTCCCATCTACCTCAACAAGTATATCGATATAACTCCACTCACGTAAGACTTTCGTTTTAGTTAAGTCTAATCCGGCAACGGCTATTTCGTCGATATTTTCAAAACGATCTGATGAAAACACTTCCCTTAAAAAGCGTTTTAAGAACACCCCTCCTAAGTTGTGCGATTCATTAGGGTCTAAAAGCCACGCAAGGAAATTAGAATGTCTAATCTCGGTTTTTGAGGCGCCCAATACTTTAAAGATATTCGGTTGTTTGAGACCAAGATCTAATTCGTCGAATTCAATGTCGTTTAGCAGCGCACTATATTTTTTCTTAAGTTCTTTTACGTCCATTAATTTACAGTTACTTGTCCATTCATTAGCATTGGTAATAGCCAGTCTCTTAGTTCGGTTAACTTTTCATTCTCTTTTAAATTGTGTTGAATCTTAGTGTAAAGGGGGTCTACTTTATTAAAATATTTTTCGACCAGTTTATATTCAGGTATAGGTTGTGAGTAGTTAGAAATGAATGAATCGAAGAGGAGGTTTTTAATACCACTCGTTTTTCCTTCCCATCCAAAAAGCACTCCGGCGTCATATAGTCGATTCCACAATTGAATGAAATTATAAATATATTTTTTGTCAGCTAATGTAATTGCACGACAAAAGTTTGAACAAATTAATGGGTCATTAAACCTCTCTAATGTAGAATCAATTATATAACCTAGCCTTCCTGTGGATTGTGTAGGGCTACCTCCCGAAATTTCTATGATTAAATCTCCAGCCTCTAAAATCTTATGTGTGTTTTTACTGAGAATATATCTTTCAGGAGCTTTAACTTTTCCCTGACCATTTAGTCCGTTGATGTCTGCTCCTCTTATACAACTCACTTTTTCAGTATGGTTGCCCTCACTTTTTTCTTTACCCCAATCACCACTTTTATCACGATCAATCCAAAACTTAAGTTCTCCTACCTCCCAACCATCAGGGATTTCTCTTTTTAGTTCTTCGTTATAAACCATTTTACCTCCTGAGGATTTATACGGCTTCCCATTTTCGTCTGGAAAATCGTACTGTACAAACCAATAGTCATAGATCAGTTTTGCAATTGATTCAAGCTCCTTATTAATTTTGTTGTTGAGTTCTATTTTATTGTCTAAGTTGGATAAAACCTTAGCGATCTTGTTCTGTAAATCTATATCAGGGAATGGTATCTCTAAATCTTGAATACCTTTTTGATTAAGATTATCCCTAGCCGAACCAGTACTAACTCCAACTAAATAATCATAAAGAAGGTCTAAGTAGTACTTTAAAAAGTAATGGTTGTAGCCATTATTTAATACTATAGAACATATTGCTTGGTTAGTAGCTGCTTCAAAGTTTAAAATGGAAGATTTTCCAGCAGTAGCACCATACATTGCTATAAGTATGGATCCTTTTGGAAACAATTTGGCACTAGACGAATTCAATCCCTTTTGAGTTATAAAGCTTTCTGTAGAATTTATTTTGTAACCATATACTTCGCCGCTATTAATCCAAGGGATTGTGCCTCCCTCATAATTTTCTTTATTTGTTGATAATGGAGTACCACCAGATCCTGTTGACGCAATATCCCTAATTTTCTTTAGTTCCCATCCACTAGGAATAATCCTCTTCTTAAGTACTTTCATTATCAAATTCAATATTATTGATGTTACTTTTTATTTCAGTTTCTAAATTCCTAGACTCATCAAACAACAATTGTAAATTACTTTCAAATCCTTTCATTTTTTCTGAAAACTCATCTTGACTTATATCCAAATATTCAATTTTGACTTCAAAATATTGCCCAGCACTCATTGAATAATTTTTAGCTTCAAGCTCATCATATGAAACCACTATTGAAAAATCTTCAACTACTTCTTTTGTAGTAAATGTTTTAATGATATGTTCCTCCTCCTGAAATGTTAAAACGGTTTTTTGATTTTTACCTTCTTTAATTTTTTTCCCAAGATTCGAGGCGTCAATCAAGATCACATCTTCTTTATTTCCCTTATCAATAAACAATACAGATACGTTTGTTCCAGTTGTCGCAAAAATGTTACTAGGCATTGTGATAACACCTGCCAACATTTTCTCCTCTACTAGTTTTTGTCTGATCTTTTTCCCAATTCCAGACTGAGCTGTAATAAACCCGGTAGGAACAACAATTGCTGCTTTTCCATTAGATTTGAGAGAGTACATTATGTGTTGTATAAAAAGGAAATAAATTTCCATACCCTCAGGTTTTTTCTTTTTTATGTTTGGAATACCCGCGAAGAATCGTTCGTTATTTTCCTTTGAGTCTAAGTCATCTCTATAGTCTGAAAAATCAAGTTTAAACGGCGGATTACTTACGATATAGTCAAACTTTCGGAGCTGTCCATTTTCTTTATGATACGGATCCATAATCGTATTTCCTTTTACGATATTTGGGATTGAATGAACCAAATTATTAAGAATAAGATTTAGTCGCAGTAGGTTAGACGACTTTTGGGAAATGTCCTGTGAATAGATCGTGCACTTATCTTCTCCGATTTGGTGAGCTAAATTCATCAGAAGTGTTCCTGATCCGGCAGAGGGGTCATAACAACTGATGTTTTGAACGTCTCCTCTTACAAGACAACGTGCCATAATTTTAGACACTGCGTGAGGCGTAAAATATTCGGCGTATTTTCCACCACTGTTTGTGTTGTAGTCTTTTATTAGATATTCGAAAATCGTCGAAAAGAAGTCAAACTTTTCATTAAAAATTTTTTCGAAGCTAAAATTGACGAGTTTGTTCACTAATGCTTTACAAAACGCATCACGATTGTCGGTTACGTAATTACTTATATTTTCGAACAAGACAATCTTTTCGCCACCTTCCGTAATAACCGAAAAAATGTCGCTATTATCTTTTGCGATGCCCAACAATGCGTTGTCAAATATTTGATCAAAATCGGCTTCATTTTGGCGTTGAAACAAAGACGAAATAAAATACTCAGGCCTTATTACGGCGGTATTCTCGTCTAGCTGTACATTCACTAATAATTCGTATTCATTTGAATCCATCGAAGCTATTGAGGTCTCTATATCATCCGCAGATTCTAATTTAGAGTCGAGCTGTTTAAGTTCATATACAAACTTGTCGTTCATAAACTTGTAAAGAAATACTTGCGTTATGATTTTGAATTCGTTTCCGTCATTCCCTAAACCGTAATTCGCACATACACTCTTTAAATCGTCAATGAGGCTTTTGGTTTTATTCTCAAATTCTATCGTTGTATTCATATTAAGCGGCTTTGCCGTTGTATTCGTTTAGATATTCTTTTACTATTAATCCGTTGATTTGTTTTGTCCGTTCGGCATTTAATCCGAGGTTGTGTTTTTTATGAAGTTCATCAAATACGATTTTTATCATCATTTTTTCGGCGTACTTCTCGTTGTCTAAAAGACTAGTATTTTTTAAAACTTGCTCGTCGATAGATTTTTTAAGGCCAGAGAGAGCTTCGTACAACTTTGATTCGCTATCAGTTAACGGATCCTTTTCCATTAGGCGTTTATGAAGTCTAGAATATTTTTCGTCATTTTCATACTTAGCCTTTAATAATTGATTTTTACGCTCGAGTTCTTTTGCCTTATTGTATATCTCGTCCAGTGATTCAATGTTTTCTTTCATCTCTTCAGGATCAATTTCGGCCAGATTTTTCTTTCTAAATAATCGTTCTAATTCTTCCTTAAGGGTGATAAACACTGGGTCTTTTTGGTCGAAATTTCCAGCTAGCATTTCTCGGGTACGCTGTAAAGTACTTCGAAGTTTATCGGCTAAAATCATTTCCTCTTCGCCTACTTTAGTAAAAGTGAAAAGAACGTCCTCCAATGCAACGTTTAATAAGTTCGTCGTGTCTACATTATTTTCTAGAGCTACTTTAGTGTTGATTAATGCAAGATGATTATTCGCCTCGCGTGCCAAAATAGATAACTTTTGAAAATCAAGTTTATCTAACATTTCATAATTGCCAGAAAGTCGGATTAGGTTATATAAACTTTTCGCATTATTAAGTGCTTTGGTTACAACGAGCATTTTTGAACGATCTGAAATTTCAGAGATTTGTCTTGAAAAGTTTTCCGCGTTGTTTGTATCGAAATGAAAAAGGACATCCTTGATTTCATCAATCTGCTTAATGATTTCTTCTTCAGTCAAGAATAGGTTCGAATAGGACTCCATTTCGTCACCTAACTCATTTTGAAGTTCATTAAAATAATCTTGACTCGTTTTCTTAAACTGAGCTTCTATACCCGCAAAGTCAACAACGTAGCCATAACGAAAATCTTTATACGTTCTATTTACTCTTGTCAACGTTTGTAATAGGTTGTGAGCTTTTATTACCCTTCCGATATATAACTTTTTGAGTCTTGGCGAATCAAATCCTGTAAGTAGCATATTATAAACAAACAGTAGATCTATTTTACCGTCTTTAAACTCTTCAACCCATTTCTTTCGCTCCTCCTTAGTGCCAACATCGTGTAGGATTACAGCTGAACGCTTTATCTTACGTTCAATTGCTTTTTTTTCTGAGTATGTATCTGGGTATATTGTTTTGGTTAATTCGAGTGCTTTGTCTGCGTATGTTGATTGAAATATTTCATACATCTTTTTGGCTTGATCGGCAGAATCACAAACGACCATTCCACCAATCGAGTTTTCGTTCATTGAAATTCGACTACGTTCGAAATCTTCTACGATGTATTTAAGCATCGGTTCAACAAATTTTTCGTGTGAATAGACAACTTTTTTGTCTGCGTTACCTTCAAGTATGGTTATTTCTTTTAATGCTTCCTGTAAAGTCAGTTTGTATGACGTTTCGATTTCTTCACGAATGAGACGTAAGGTATATCCGTCAGCAATAGATGAGTTGTAATAGTACTTGTGAATGTACTCTCCGAATAACGATCTAGAATTATAGTTCGTTCCCAGTAGAGGTGTTCCCGTTAAGCCAATTTTAATCGCGTTTTTATCCGATTCGTTAAGGTTTGACAGGAAACTTCCTTTAGGATTATAACTACGATGAACCTCATCCATAAAGTAAATTCGCTGAATGCTAAGATTGTAATCCGAATTTTTAATTACATCCGGATCATCCTTAAACTTTTGAATATTGACAACTGTTATTTCTGGATCACCAGAATCGTTATGAATAACATTCGTCGATTTTATTTCATTAGCAAACTCTTCTCGCGAATTTATTTTGTGAACGATTAGTCCGCGTGAGGAAAATTCTCGACTTGCCTGAACTAAAAGGTCAAGACGGTCGACTATAAAATAGAACTTAGGTACAGTATTTTGTTTTTGATAATAATCAGTCAAATGTTTTACGTTGTAATATGCTAACGCGGTTTTGCCACTTCCTTGTGTATGCCATATTATACCGCTTTTTAACCCGTTACTTATTTTTCGCTCTATTGCTTTAGTTGCGAAAATTTGTGGGTAGCGCATAACGTGTTTTTGTAATCCGCTTGATTCTTTGACGTACGTAATTGCATATTGAAGAATAAACTTTATCCGATCTCGGCTAAATAACGATGTACTAATTCGATTAGTCGGCGTATTAGGCTGTTTATTTGTAATAAATTCTGGCTGATTAATGATCGAAACAAGATTCGTGTCTTTCAGAATTTCGATTTCGACGTCTTTGTTTTCTGGCTTTAAAAGATCGTCTAAGTTTAACTCTTCTTCCTCTCTGAAATAATTAAATACTGGTTTGCTATACGACGTTGATGAGTAAAAAGCGCCTTGTAGAGGCACTGGAGATCCATCGTCATATTCCATATTGTTAGTAAAGACCATTAGCTGCGTAGTATTTATGAACTTCCGGAATTTCTTATTTTCAAAACGTCGCGCTATACGTTTATGTTCAGCTTGAATTCCGTCAAGGTTGTTCGGTTTTTTAACTTCTATAAAAACCAAAGGCATTCCGTTAATCAATAACGTAACATCAGGTCTAAACTCTTCGTCGTCTTTAACACAAGGGAGCTCTGTGACTACTTTAAAATCATTATTATCGAAATTTTCAAAGTCGATTAATTGAACTCCTGTCTTAGATGTTAGCATTTCGTAAAACGATTTACCTAAGTCTTCATTTTCTAGTGTCAATGATATTTTATCGATTAGTCGATCCAAATCGTGGTCAGAAAGCTCAGGGTTTATTTCACCAACGCTAGACTTAAAAATATCCGTAAAAATATTGGTAGATACATCCCAAGAGTGGTTCTTAAGTGATATATAATCGTATCCTAATCTAGTTAGGTGAATGATCGTCGGAATTTTTACTCTTGAGTCTTCGTTAAACTTCATTATTTAAGTACGATTTTATAAGATTTGGAATTCTTTAAAAGTAAAAAAATAATAGACAATAACTAACAAAAACGAATGAATCGATAATAAGTGTCTAATTCGTCAATAACTTACCCCTTTTGTGAAAAACTGTATGACCAAAACGGTTGAAAACATCCCATTATTTATGTAACTTTACTACGCTTACGATATGCGATGCAATGAGGCGACATATCCAAAAGGAGCCGAAGCAGCGCAGCCGTCACGATGAATACAGGTTAATTGTGTTCTTTTCGCAAAGTCATTAGCGTTATTCAATTCGCAAAAGTCTTTTCGACTACGTTATAAATGTAAATTTAACATATGCCGTTTACATCCGAATCAGGTCGCAAAGCCGGACAAAAATCGAAACGAGGTATAAGTCATATTAATAAGGACTTAAGAGATAAGTTCAGATCGTTAATCGACGAAACTATATCTAACTTAAACATCAATGACTTAAGCACAAGACAAAAGATCGATCTGCTTAAGACGATTATACCTTATGTAATTAGTAAAACAAGACACGTCGACGAAGATTTGACCGACGAAAGGGAATTCGTTATCGAAATAATAGGAGCCGATAAGTAAACCACTTAAACATCCAAAACGAATGTTAGCCGTCGAGTGCCAAATAGGTGCCAAGATTATTCGTATATTTAGCATTAGTCTATTCGACGTTACAGGTAGCGAAGTTGAGCTAGTAAACGAAGTGTGCCGAAGGCGCGCTTGACTGGCAGTCAAGAGGTCGAGGGTTCGAATCCCTTCTTCTCCACTTTGAAGCACAGCTAAGCTGTGGATAAAAGCATAAAAAGCCCTGCAAATGTATTTGTAAGAGCTTTGTTGTTTAAAACGAATAGGCTGAAAGGACAGGGAGTTACATTTCAGGACGGGTTGAAAGGGAAAAACCGAAGGTTAATCCCTTCTTCTACAGACATAACCTTCACATCATGAGGGTTTTTATTTTTATGCCTCTCTTCCTAACTCGAAAAGGCTAAAAATCAGAATGGCTTTAGTGCCTTTTTCAAATTACATTTTATTTAATTAAAGTAGCATTTTAAAGCTGTTGCGTTTTTTTTAAAAAAATGGAGGGTTTTTTAAAAATGTATATATTATGTATATGCAACTTTTATAAATATAAAAAAAATTAGCGCGTATTTTGTGAGATAAGTATTAATAATTTTTTCTAAACAGTTAACATGAATTTATCTGCCTTCTCGCGTCCCTTATCTTTTCTAACCTCCACAATACTATTATTGTTCTGTGTTTTTGGTTTTGGACAAACTCCAGTAGGTTCCGGCAGCTATACTACTGTTTATCCAGGGGCAAATGATATTCATAATAACCGACCAGGAGGAACCCCACAACTTTCCAAAAATGCTATTGGTAAGCCTGTACCAACCAACGACTGGTGGTCTAAGCTTGTTAAAGAAAATCATGCCGCCAACCTTTTTAACTATCCAATGACCATGAAAACAACCAATAATGGTCTTATTGTTACCTACATCCCGTGGGGAGTTATTGGAGACAATAGCGCCATTGAAGTGGGGCTTACGGGGCTTAATGCCCCAAAGACAACGGTCTCCGACCACTCCGATTGGACCGTTACCATGAATTGGAATGATGGCACACGTGATTTAGATGTTACATCTGGAATTGGGATGCCTTTTTTATATTTTGAAAAAAATGCGACAGCAGTAGCCTCAGTTACAGTCAATAGCGGTACGCCAACCGTATCAAACGAGCTATTGATTATAGAAAATGCAAGTAACGGTGCTGATTTTGTTGTTTATGCCCCTGTTGGAAGCACTTGGTCTGCATCCGGCAATACCTACACCTCATCACTCAACGGAAAAAACTATTGGTCTATGGCGATGCTTCCGCAAAGCACAACAAACGTTAGTGCTACTGCCCAAGCCTATAAAAAATATGCCTATGTTTTTCCAACAAATACAACAACTTCTTGGAGCTACGAACCATCAACAGCTAAGGTAACCACAGACTTTAACGTTACAACCAGTGTCAAGGAGGGAACAAATTCAAATGTCCTTATGGGATTATTACCCCACCAATGGGCAAATCTTGATACCAATTCTCCAACCCCTTCGGAACAGAGCTATGACTCTGTTCGTGGCGAATTAAAGATGCTTGATGGAAACAGCTTTACGGTAACCAATACTTTTAAGGGAGTGTTGCCAACCCTGCCGTATTTGGCAAATTACAGCAATGGATTTGACCCAACTAAATTAGAGCAAAAAATAGAAGTAATTGAAAATGATACCTTCAATTGGGAGGATTCATACAATCAAGGGCAGATGCTGAACCGTATGATTCAAACGGCGCGGATTGCCGACCAAATGGGGGATGCCGAAGCATTAAATAAAATGCTTGCAACTATTAAAGAACGATTAGAAGACTGGTTGTCTTATCAAGCTGGGGAACTCTCTTTTTTATTTTTTTACGACAATGATTGGACAGCACTTTTGGGGTTCCCTCAGGGGCATGGTCAGTCTAGCAACCTAAATGACCATCACTTTCACTGGGGTTATTTTATACATGCTGCAGCATTTATGGAACAATTTGAGCCGGGTTGGGCTGATGATTGGGGGGGAATGGTAAACCTCCTTGTTCGCGATGCCGCTTCCTCTGACAGAAATGATAATTTATTTCCCTTTTTACGAAATTTTAGTCCCTATGCAGGACACAGTTGGGCAAATGGTTTTGCTTCCTTCCCTCAGGGTAATGATCAAGAGTCTTCTTCCGAAAGTATGCAGTTTGCCACATCGCTTATTCATTGGGGAAGTATCACCAACAACAATGCTATTCGTGATCTTGGAATATTTATTTATACTACCGAGCAGTCTGCCACAGAGGAGTATTTTTTTGATATGTATGATAGGGTATTTCAACCTGGACAGCCCTACAAGCTGGTTTCAAGAGTGTGGGGAAATTCGTACGACAATCAAACTTTTTGGACTGGCGACATAGCAGCTTCCTATGGTATAGAATTATATCCCATACATGGAGGTTCGCTTTATTTGGGACATAATAAAACTTATGCTGCTGAATTATGGGCTGAAATGGCATCAAATACTGGAGTTTTAAGTAACCAAGCAAACGATAATCTATGGCACGACACCTATTGGAAATTCCTATCGCTTACCGATGCACAGGCCGCTATAGATTTATATGACAGCTATCCTAACAGGAATTTAAAGTTTGGGATTTCAGATGCGCAGACCTATCATTGGTTGCACGCCATGAATGCTTTAGGCCCTGTGGATGCCGCCATTACTGCTAACCACCCTTTAGCGGTCGCATTTACAGATGCAGGTGGAGAAACCACCTATGTAGCACATAATTACGGCGATAGCCAAATAACCGTCACTTTCTCTGATGGCAAAAGCTTGATTGTTCCAGCAGGACAACTGGTTACAAGCCGTGATGTAAATGTCTCAGGAACCCTAAGTTCAGATTTTAATCAAGCCTATGTGGGCGGTAGCGTTAACCTCACATATTCCTCTTCTAATACCAACATTACCAAAGTGGAGTTTTATGACGGAACAACATTGATTAGCACAGACACTACAGCTCCTTATCAAGCGCAACCCAACAATCTTGCGTTAGGGATTCATGGAATGTACGCAAAAGTATTTTTAGGTACTGAGTTTGCCGTATCCAATAGCGTTTCTGTTCAAGTTGGGGAACAAGTTCCGTATGCTTCAGTTCATACTATTCCAGGGATTATAGAAGCTGGTCATTTTGATACTTATGAAGCAGGAGTGGGCCAACATATTTCCTACTTTGATAGTTCTCAAAACAATGAAGGAGACGCGCGTACAGACGAATATGTAGACACCGCAACAGACACTAACGAAGGAATGACAGTGGGCTGGATTACTGCTGGCGAATGGCTAGAGTATTCTATAGATGTGCAAAACCCTGGCACCTATTCTGTTGCCATTCGATATGCTTCTGGTAATCCCAACGGAGGTGGGCCCATACATCTCGAGCTTGATGGAGAAACTGTAAGTGGTTCGGTTTCTTTTCCAACCACATCTGATTGGGGTAATTGGGCAACCAAAACAGTAACGGCTATTCCATTAACTGGTGGAGAACATATATTACGAGTTGCTGTTGAGGATGGGGAGTTTAACTTAGGCAAAATGACATTTTCCCGTACGGGAGACTTAGGCTATAACCCGCCCGTTGCAGATGCTGGCACAAATGTATCTGCTACCTTAACAACTACATCGGTTACCCTAGATGGTTCTGGCACCTATGAACCTAGCGGAAAAACCGTAACCTACGCTTGGTCGCAAGTGTATGGTCCCACCCAACTAACCTTTACAACAAATTCGAGCATATCACCTCAAGTATCAAATTTTGCAATTGGTGTGTATAAGTGCCAATTAACTGTTTCTGATGGCACGTATACTTCGACAGATGAAGTGCAAATCATCGTCTCGGAATCTGGAAATTCAAATCCTTCAATATCCATTAGTTCTCCAACCAACGGCACTTCTTTTGCTCAAGGCACCACCATAGATATTAGTGCTGCAGCATCAGATTTAGACGGCTCCGTAGATAAGGTTGAATTTTTTGTGGGAAATACTAAAATTGGCGAGGACACTTCTGACCCATTTACCTTTTCTTGGACAGATGCAGCTGTTGGCACGCATCAATTAACCGCAAAAGCAATTGATAATGGTGGAGGTGAAGCTACGTCGCAAGAAGTAGAAATTAATATTGACGAAGTGGTGTCTTGTGTGATTACTGACAACGAAGCAAGCCAAGGTTCTTTCTCCATTGGGTATGAAACTACTTTTGAAACCGTTGGAACCGACGTAACCATCTCTATTGAACTACTAGATACAGATAAATCAGGAGTTGTGGCTTATTTGTGGAGAGAATCGCCATTTCAAGAATCGCAAATGGATCAAGCTAGTGGCACAACGTTTTCAAAAACGGTGGGTGGTTTAACATCTGGAGAATCTATTAGCTATGCGGTCAAATTTGCTTTTGCTGGGGGGTTGGCAGTAACAAAATACATGAGCTATGTTGTAGGTGATAATTGTAGTGGAAACTCCTCTGATACTGAAGCGCCTACTAACTTCACGGCAACTGTAGGGACTATTGGAGCTAGATCAGTAGAATTGCTTTTACAAGCAAATGATAATTCTGGTTCTGTAATCTACGATGTAACTTATGGACAAGAGCAAAAAAGTATCACTGGCAATTCGGGAGCACAAACCTCGCTAGCTATTGGTAGTTTATCTCCACAAATGACCTATAATTTCTCTGTTACGGCTAAGGATATCAGTCAAAATGCTGCGAATAATAATCCCATTTCGCTTCAAGCAACCACAACGGCAGACACGAATACGGCTTGCTCAGGCACAGACGATGAGGCTAGTCAAGGGGCATTTAGTACGGGGTATACCTATTCTTTTGTAACAAACGGAACTAGTGTAACCTTTACTTTTGAGTTGTTGGATACAGATAAAAATGGAGTTGTCGCCTATTTATGGAAAGAGCAACCATTTGCTGAAACCCCAATGAGCGGTTCTGGGAATACCTTTAGTACTACCGTAAATGGCTTTACTGTTGGGGAAACCATTTCGTATGCCTGTAAGTTCGCCTTTGCCGGAGGGCTTGCCGTCACCAAATATTTCTCTTACGAAGTTGGTGATGTCTGTGCACTAAGTGTTAACGATATAGATTTACTCCCCGAAGTGACTGTCTACCCAAACCCCTCTGATAAAATTATTCATATTTCAGTGGTGGATAGCACTCCGGAAAAGGTTGAACTATTTTCGATTGACGGCAAGATGGTTAAACAATTCAACTCAAATAATGCCCAAATCTATGTAGATGAGTTGACGAGCGGTTTATACCTACTTAAAGTATATCACGGCAAAAAGTATTCATTTCACCGGGTTATTGTCAAATAAATTGCAAATACTTTTTTTTTAAAGAATAGCAAAGCGAACCAGCTTTAATTACCAAGCGTTTTTCTCTAATACGATCTTGTTTGAAAATGTATTCCGCCTTAATATTAAAATTGTAATTTTGAATAAATGCAATCTATGAAAAAACTAGTACTCTTTTTAATATTCCCAGTATTTGGAATAAGCCAAATTACTTTCACAAAAGATGCAAATACTGACCCATCTCTTCGTGAAAATCAAGATAGAATTTCAGATAATGTTTGGCTAACAAGAGGCAATAGTTATGGGATTTATAATGCTTTTGACCAAACAAGTGCACGAAATCAACCAACATCAGGAATTGAACTGGCATTAGGCAGTTTCGAAGACCTTTCTCAATTAAATTTCGAAACTATTTCGCAATGGGGTAAAAAATTTAGCAGTAAAGGGAGCTGGCTAAATAAAAATCTTGTATTGAAACTCACGGAAAAAAATGAGTATTATTCCTTTGTTATGACCTCTTGGGAAAATGAAGGCGGTTTTAGCTACACAAGGTCGGACACAGCATTATCCATAATTGATTTTTCCAATACCATTGCCATATATCCTAATCCTACTTCCGCTGTAGTGCATATTGAGGGAGCAAAAGATTTCGAGATTAAAGTATTTGATATCCTTGGAAACAAAGTGATGCAGCTAACTGGAAATGCTGTAGATATGACGCATTTAGCAACTGCAACATATATTCTGAAAGCTACAGATATATCAAACAATACATCTCGCGTGTATAAGGTGGTAAAAAAGTAAATTTTTCAATAACATTATCCTTGAGAACAAGTAGTTGTCAAGATACTTTTTTAACCCAAAAAATCTTGCAATAAAAACTACGGAATAATATTTTTTGGAATATCCAATCTCCCGTCATGGGCGCCTTTTGCAAAATTACTAATGTTATAAGAGTTTGCTTGGG
>JBMHCT010000043.1:0-627141 GCA_049889775.1 Jejuia sp. | reverse complement strand
AATAACCATATTGTGAATGAACTTCTAAAAACAACCTTCGCCGTTTTTGCGGGTGCAAACATAGTACTCATTTCCGTTCCAGCAATGACTTTTTTGATCTTTTTTTTAATCTTTTTTTAAACCCATTTTAAGACGCTTATTCTCTGATCGTTACATCAATAAAAATTATATAAACCTATCCCTCCTAAATCAAAAAGCATCCTATCCACTCTTTATAAAATCTTTTATTACTCTCGAAAAGAGGCTAAAACGCTTAGTATGCGTGCCTAAACAATTATCGTTACACCGTAATTACTTATCATGGAGACCTTTATTTTGCCTTGATGTACCGTTTGGCTCGGAACACCAAGTGAATGTCTTAAAAACAAAAACATAAATTCCTTTAAAGACCACATCTTAATATATACTTTCATTACATTCATTTTGCATTGATGCAAAACGAAGCAAAAAATCATGTCAAGACGAGGAATTTTTAAGTTTAAAAAAACTTAAAACCGATTTGAAAACTCCGCGTCGAACTGCCGTTCTCCTGTCCTCGGAGCTTTTCAAACCTATTCTGCGCCTTGACCTGTCAATTCCATGGAATTGATTTGGGACTCAACATTTTTAATCGCTTAATTAATTATACCTTATTTACTGCCACTTTTCTAAAGGAACTGACCCTAAAAAACAATCGGCACAAAACGATTATGAAACGACGCTAACCAGTAAGCCCGCGTTAGAGATTGAAGCGGCATCCTTTTTGCCGAGCTTTAATGGCGCGAAATTATACGGATGGTGGATTAGCATTAAATTGATGAGATCCTGAAACGAGTTCCCGACGCTTCGCGAAAAGATAAAGCGGAAAGCCCGACCCGAAAACGATAGTCCCATAGAACGCTCTAACGTCTCTTTGAGGGGAACGCCCAACGTTTTATATTACATAAAGAAATTCCAGACTAAACCGAAACGGATGGTAAAATCGCGATACGGATAGTTTGGTGCGGCAAAATAATCGTAACCTGTTAATGCTGAGTTGAAATGTTCGGCCTTGAAAAAAATACGTGTTTGACGAATTTTGGCATTAAGGAAAAAGTCTAACCTAGGGAATTCTCCTATTTCGGTTTCGTTTTGCACATAAAACTCTGATAAAACAGGGTTGTAGCCATTCATAAAATACTTAGTAAAATAGTTTAAAGTAACACCAGTTTGCAGGAACATGGCTTTTTTGAATAGATGTGAACTAAAATAGAAGGTATTTCGAGTTACAATTTCTGGCACATTGAAGACATTATTATCATCCTTTACATTTTGATATAACACAGTGTTATTTAATGCAAATTTACCCACAGTTATTTCGTTTTCTAACTTAGCACGGAAGTAATTAATGGTGGCATTGTTTTGAAATGGCTTAATGGATTGCGATGTTGTTACGGTTTCATCTTGTTTAAAATAAATATAATCTGAGATTGTGGAATAGTCTACAATTAGATTTGCCAACTTTTTGTATCGAATTTGAAATGCCAACTGCTGACTTTCGGTATTACCAAAGTTATTTTGCCAATTGTAGTCTTGATAATCACTTTGATACAGTTGCACATTAAAGTTTGGTGCTTTGGAGTTATGGCTTATCATGGCTTTTGCCAAAATATCTTCGGCCAAATTGTACGAAGCTTCTCCTTTGATATAGTTGCCACTAAAATCTCCTACAATATTTAAACCTGCTTCTCCTTTAAGATTAAAGCCTTCATACACTTTTTGGTATTTGGCTCCAACAGCAGAAACATTGCCTTTTATTCTGTTAATAATAGTATTCTCATTAAGGATAATGATTTTATCATAACCATAATTATAATCTGTATTGCTAACACTTACCGCTATATCCCCCAATAGTTTATTGGAATAGTTAGCTTCAACCATATTGTATAGCCTTTCCAAAGTAACTCTATCTCTTAAGCCAGAATTACTAAAAGCTTCACCAAATAGCGGACTTCGACTACTCTGATCATATTGAAAGGATTTATCTTCAAAAGAAATTATATGCTTGATATTTAGCTGATGGCTGGAGGTAGAATCTTTCCGAATTAATTGATATTGGTGATCTAAGTGAAAACGCTTTCCTTTAAGCACGCTTTCGGCATTTTCAAAGTTCGGGTCAAAAATTGCCCTGTCTAAAAATTCTGCTTCACCCGAAATAAAACGCGGTACATCGTCATCTTGCAGCCCTCCATTTTCTTCGTTTAATAAATCTTGCATTACAATATGACCACGAGCATTGTAACGCTTGTTTTTTGTGGTATAATTTGTGGTAACTCTAAAATTACCAGTACTTGTAACAATATGCTGGTATTGCCCTAAAGAACGCAACCCTTTATAGGCTATTGAGAAATTGAATTGCGGGGATGTATTTACCGTAAAAAAGGAGTCGGCTAATTGTCCTTGTTCAAAAGCAGTTTTATAAAAAAGCTCCGTAAAAGGTGTAGGCACTCTATAATAATATATGTCCTCAATTTCCATATAATTGAAGTGTCGCGCACGCGCACCAAACCTCGGTAAAATAGCATTGTCTTGAAAATTATAAGTTAGGCTATTATAGGTTTGCCCTAGATTTGAAAATGGCATTAACCCAAAGTTGTCTTTTCTTAAATAATTGAACTTATAATCCTTATGAATTGTTAGCGTGGTATCAACATAAGTAGTATCATTATTATGCGAGATGATGAGATAATCTTTTACATTGGCTTTATCGTCCTTTGAATCATCTTTTAACAGTCGATCCATCAAAGACACTTCCTTCCTTTTCTCTAAATCTATTGTTGTGGTATCCACAGACCTAACCGCAGTACTATCAGAGGATTTTAAAAGTCCTTTTTTTACTGGTTTATCTTGTGCAAACCCGCAAAAAACCGACAATAAAACAATAATTAAAAAAAGTAGTTTTTGCATAAAAAATAAAAACGATGCAAATGTAAATACAAAATATGATAACGACGTAAATTGAAAAAATTATTTAAACAATATTAAATAATTACTAATACTTTTGAGAAATGCTAAAACTAAAGCACTCTACATACCAATATGAATGTGGTACCGACGAAGCAGGCAGAGGCTGTTTAGCAGGCCCTGTTACCGCCGCAGCCGTTATTTTACCCGAGTGTTTTAAAAATGATTTGTTAAACGATTCTAAACAACTAAGCGAAAGTAGTCGAGACTTACTTAAGCCTTTAATTGAAAAGGAGGCGCTTTGTGTTGGTTTTGCCCATGTTTTTCAAGAAGAAATAGACAATATTAATATTTTGAATGCTTCCATTTTGGCAATGCATCGCTCTATTGAAAAACTAAGCACAACACCAGAATTTATAATTGTGGATGGCAACAAATTTAAGCCTTACCTTCAAATACCGCACGAAACCATCGTAAAAGGAGACGGTAAATATTTAAGTATAGCAGCAGCATCGGTTTTAGCAAAGACATACAGAGATGCCTACATGAATACCATTCACGAAGAATATCCTATGTATAACTGGAAAAAAAACAAAGGTTATCCTACTAAGGAACATCGGGAAGCTATTAAAACTTATGGCATAACAAAGTATCACCGCAAATCGTTTAGATTATTACCAGAACAATTGAAGTTAGATTTATAACTTTTATATTTTAGCATAAAATTGATGCTTTCATGAGATTTTTGTTGTGTTCCCTCCTACTGAGCTTTATTTTAGGCTGCTCTCCATCTAAAAAAAAGGATTTACAACTTATTGATTATGCGCCTGAAAACTCCAAAATCATTCTTAAAACCTCTAGCTTAGAGTATTTAACCAATGGATTAAGAAACAATGATTTTTTAAAGAACTTTGCAAAAACTAAAGACATTGGGATTCCACCTTTGGAATTTTTAAATCAAGAAGGAGACGTTTTGATTTGTACTTCAATTGGGGAAAATGATAGCCTTCAACACACATTTATCACACACTATACGCCATCTGTTTTTTTGACAGATTCTTTGAAAAACTATTCTGAAGAACTTCTGAAATACAAATCTTATTCACTTAAAAGGTCTACTTTAAATGATGAAACATTTTACCATGCTCTAGTAGACAGTACTTTTGTTCTATCTACTTCAGAAGAAATTATTCGAAACACTTTTAACAAAAAGGATAGGACTACTGATTTACAGAAACTTTATGATGTTGCTGACGATAACAAAAATATTTCTCTACTTATTGATACAGAGTATAGCAGCTTACTGCCTTTATTTACTAATGACAGCTTAACCACAAAACAATTATCCAATACGTTTGTATTGGATATTGATGTTTCCCAAGATGATGTTTTTTTTAATGGTATCGCAAAATCCAACGACTCTACATCCAAAATCATAGATATTTTTAAAAACACCGTTCCTCAAGAGCATCAAACGCAACGCATCACACCCGGCAATAGCGATGGTTTTTTAAGTTTTACTTTTGATGACTTTGATACGTTTCAAGGAAATTTAAATCGTTTTAAAAAGAAAGACTCTATTTCAGAAAGAGCTTCACTTTTTGACAATAGTATTGAAATAGGTATTATCTATCAAGGTGATTTGCAAGCTATCACACTAAATTCCATTGATGTAATTGCAACTCAAGATGCTCTTTTATCTGAAAACCAAAACATTGAGACCTATAGGGATATTGATATTTTTGAATTTTCTAAAAAGGAGCTTTTTAAAGAAACTTTATCACCTTTTGCAACTGAAATCTCACCTACCAAGTATTGTATTATTGACAGCTTTTTTGTGTTCTCTGATTCAACAGAACTTCTTGAAAATATTATTGCCAACTACCAAAATAAAACCACATTAGATTCTCGAAATTATTACAAGGATTTAAACACCAAGTTAAGCAACGAATGTTCTTTATTGATGGTTTACAAACCTGAATTATTGGAAAGAATCGCATCTAAAACCAATGAAGACTTCGATTTAGACACTTATACTCTTTCGGCAATTCAGATTATTTACGATTCTAATTTTGCACACATTCATGGTGGCGTAATAAAAGCTAAAGCAGCAACCAATGCAAATTCAGTTACCGAGCAATTTAGTGTAACCTTAGCAAATGATGTACTAACGAACCCTCAATTTGTAACCAACCATGTTACCAAGCAAAAGGATATTGTTGTTCAAGATATTAATAACATCCTCTATTTAATCTCTAACAAAGGAAATGTGTTATGGAAAAAAAGATTGAATGGATCAATTTTAGGCAAAGTTGAACAGATAGACATGTATAAAAACGGCAGACTGCAATTAGCTTTTGCCACACCAAATAGAGTTTATGTTTTGGACAGAAAAGGAAGAGATGTGGCACCATTTCCGTTGCGTTTTAATGATGAGATAACGCAACCACTTTCCGTTTTCGATTATGATAAAAACAGGAAATACCGACTAATGGTTACTCAAGGCAAGGATATTTTATTGTATGACGCACAAGGGAAAACGGTAAAAGGTTTTAATTTTAAATCTGCCAAGAGCCCTATCGTAAGTCAACCCAAACATTTTAGAATAGGCAGTAAAGATTATATAATTATTAAAACGAAAGATAAATTACATATTCTTAATAGAAAAGGAAGTACTAGAGTAACCCCTAAAGACCAATTTGTATTTTCAGATCAACCAACATTTGTGTATCAAAATAAATTTACCACTACATCTCAAGATGGAAAATTAATTAGCATTGATTCACGTGGAAACACATCAACTGTTAATTTAGGATTATCTAATAACCATAAACTTACTACCACAAGCAAAACAAGAGTTACTCTAGATGAAAATAAATTAGGTATTAAAAGCAAGGTTTTAGATTTAGATTTTGGAAATTATACCGACCCCAAGATTTTTTATCTTAATGATAAAATCTATGTTTCAGTAACCGATTTACAATCAAAAAAAGTATTCTTATTTGATAGCCAAGGTAACCCGAGACAAAACTTTCCTGTTTATGGCAATTCTGCTATTCAATTAGATAATATTGACGGCGATAGAAGTTTGGAATTTGTGGTAAAAGGAGATTCTAATACAATTATCCTATATCAAATTAACTAATTAATTTACAGCAAAGTAATTAACATTTGATTGTTAATTTCTTGGATAAAGCCAATTTGTAAGTAAAAAACTAATTTTTATCTTTAAGCCAGCTATTAATTTTTTGAATATAAACATTTCACACTAAAAATGAATATAAACATCTCATTCGTTACAGCGTTGTTTTTGTTTATTATGCCTCTATCCCATGGGCAGACAAAAAAACTAAAGCGCCCCAATAGTAGGGTGGGCATAACTAGTGTGGATAGATTCGTTCAGGAATCTTTCGATATTTATGATAAAGTTTATAAATATGACGGATATGCTGCTGCTGGCACTCCACTAGACGATGAAGATATAGATGTTTTAGAGGATGCTTTAGATGACTTGCAAGGTTTAAGCGATAGTGCTCCTGATATATTAGGAGATTTAGATGGGGTTAGTGTTTTAAAACAAGGCAAGGCAACTTTACAGATCAACAAAGCTAAAAAGGCTCTAAAATATAGTATCCAAACATCAAAAGAATTACTTTTAGGACAACGCGAGCGTGAGGAACAAGAGACGGAAGAAACCTCTGAGAATGAGAATGATTCTGATGAAAATGAAAATTCAAATAACTCAAATACATCGTCAGACCCCGAACCAGTCAAAGAAGTAAAAAATATTTCAGATGACTTGGAAGCTTACAGCAAATTTGATTTTGTTCCTGGCGATAAAGTTTTATTTTACGATGATTTTTCGCAAGATTTTATTGGTGATTTCCCAAGTAAATGGAATACAAACGGAACTGGCGAAGTAGTAAAGTTTGGTAAAGTAGAGGGAAAATGGTTTGAACTTAAAGGAGGTTATGGTTTAATGTATATTCCAACGATGGATGCCTTACCGGAAGAATATACCATAGAATTTGACATTCTTACCAGTGGTTTAGACAATCAAACCTCCTCAACGGCTTATTTACAAACATATATTTCAGATAATACTAACTTTGTAGAACGCAGTACCTATGTTTTTGCTGGTCTGCCTCTTGGGCAATTTGGCGCATTCAATATACGAGCCACTAACAGAGACAATAGTAACCCTATAAACTCAAGTCTAACAGCAGATATTAGAAAGGCTGTTCTAAACAAACCGCATATTTCTATTGCTGTAAACAAGAAACGCTTTAGGTTATGGGTAAATGAAGAAAAATATATAGATATTCCACAATTTATGTATAAACCAGAAGTACTGAAATATCTTAAATTTAACGTTAAAGGGCTTAAAGATGGTAAAGACAAAATTTTCATTTCTAATCTTAAAGTAGCAGAAGGTGGTGTAGATTTAAGACGTAAGTTAATGGCAGAAGGAAAAATATCTACCAATGGTATTTTATTCGATTCTAACTCTGCCAATATAAAGCCGAGGTCTTTAGGCATTGTAAGACAAATTTCTCAAGTTTTAATGCAAGATGAAAATATCAAATTAAAAATTGTAGGGCACACAGATGCCGATGGTAGCGATGAGTCCAATTTAAAATTATCTAAAGCACGAGCTGAAGCCGTTAAAAATGCGCTTGTAAATATTTATAACATTTCTGGATATAGATTAGCAACCGATGGTAAAGGAGAAAGTACACCAGTCGGGGATAATAACACTGCAGAAGGTAAATCAGAAAATAGAAGAGTGGAGTTTATAAAAATGTAGGTTTATAACCACCAAAATTCAAGTCCTCGAATCTAGGGCGTCAAAGTGCTTTTGCTTTGGCGCCTCTTTTTTTGTATCATATTCAACATATTTTAATACTATTGCACTACTAATATCAAATTAATGATTTCAAGAAAAAACGCCTCAATTTCAAAATTTATAATTCATAAAGTTGGTAATAAGTTTAACGATACTAAAAATGCCTTTTCAGAAAAAGTGGTAGACTTTGATGAAGCTAGTTATGATTTAATGTTGCCTTTTCTACTAAGGCCATTTGGTAACCTTGTACAAAGTTATCGCTTCAACCATCACGCCAATATTTCCTTAAACGAAATTAACACCTATGCAATGCAATTATTTAATGATGAGGATGCTTTTGTTGAGACCTCAAAGCATATTTTGATGCATTTATATGAGCAGTCTAACTCAGCAAATATTAAAACTGGCGATGTTTTAATTGTAATGTTTGAAGGGATAGAATTTAGAGATATTACCACAAATGCTGTTGGAATTTTTAAAATAGAAAATAAGGTAAACTTTTTTCAAACCTATTTGGAGAATAACAGCTACGATGTGTTAGTTCAAAAGGGTATTAGCTCTAAAAAAGTGGATAAGGGATGTTTAATATTAAACCAAAGCGACACAGAAGGACCTATAATCTTTAGTGTTGATAATAATAGTTATGACGCACAATATTGGATAAACCATTTTTTAAATATAAAATATGCTGATGATGCCAATAGCCATACGCAAAATTATATTGAATTTTGTAAAGACTTTTCTTCTGCAATTATTAAAACAACTTATGGTGCCCAAGAACACAATGCTTTTTTAGCAAAAACAATTGATTTCTTTAAAGAAAATGAAGTAGTAAACGTTGAGTGTTTTAAGGAAGAATTATTTGAAGAAGACAAACACAAAAGAGAGTTTGATACTTATAAAAAGGAGTTTGAAGGTGAACAAAACTTGGTGATTAGAAATCAATTTGATATTGCAGAAGCAGTCGTAAATAAAGAAAAGAAAAAAATTAAAACCGATATTAAACTCGACACGAATATTCAAATAAAACTAGATATCGATGCACCTGATGCTTCAACCGAATACTTAGAAAGAGGTTATGACGAGGAGAAGAAAATGCACTATTATAAAGTGTTTTTCAATTCTGAAAATTAAACGCATCCAAGAGGAAAAAAGAAAAAGGTGAAAAGCACCACGCTATTCACCCTTATCAACTAAACTAAACCACAACTTGACTAATTCTTCAATACCTTTTTATAAGCCCAACCACCGTTATCGTTTTCAACTTTAAGAATGTACAATCCAGAACTTAAATTTACGGTTGAGATGGTATCATTTGCTTTATTAATTTCATTTTTTGAGAGTAATTTTGTGCCATCAATAGAATATAACTCTACTTTTTTTAGAGATTGATCAGACTTTATTTCTATTCTATCATTAAATGGATTTGGCAATACCTTTAAATTATTACTGAACCATTCATCAACTGAGGCTATGTTCTCAGGTTTATAAACCCGTATCCAATCTACACTTAAAGTATGATCTTCTGTATTCGATAATTCAGTATCCGTTGGTGTTACAGCATTGTTAGATCTCCAATCTTGATCTTCAACAGTAAACAAAATATACATATCCTTATTTAACCCTGTTCTAGTATCAATACTCATATTACCCGCATCTGCTACATCTGCATTTGTATGATGCACAGGGTCTATCTGCTCCATACCTTCACGCCTCGTCACCTCAACACCATCAATGTAGTAATAAAGATGAGTTGGGTCTTGCCAATACACGCCATATCTATGATAATCATCTTTCCAATTAATATTTCCAGCGCCGTCATTTCTGGTTATCCAAGTTGGATGTGGAGATGGATTACCAGTATTTGTGCCGAATTCGCTAGGTTGCCAATCTGTAAAAGGGTTTCTTATAAACACATGGTGACTCACATGCATGCGTTGCGCAAACCAACTTTGATTTTGTTGTCCATTGGGGCAGTTGTTACACCATGTAGCTCCGTAACCTTCCATAAAATCAATTTCTTGAGTATCGTCAGGACTGAGCATCCAACCACCGTTTGCTAGAACAGAATTCATAATTTTAGCTCTCACTTCAATATAAACAGGATAGCCTACAAGGTTTTCAGAATGCACTGCTCCGGCGTTTACTCTATTAGTTTGATATCGTGATGCAATTAACTTGAGCTCTCCACCCTCCACTAAGGAGTGATTTCTTGCCCAAGTAGTAAGACCAGGTCCCTGCCATGAGTTATGATAAAAATCATCCCATCTTTCTCTAAAGGTTGTGCCTTTATTACTTGCTAGCGCAGAATAGTTAAAGTCATCTGATAAATTATCCTGCAATACCCACTCTTTTCCTGTTCCAGGATCTGCTGGCACATTAATTCCCATCCAATCTTGTGCCTGGACTAAGCTTAAAAAAACTATAAATAATAATGTTAATGTCTTCTTCATTTTTCAATTTTTGTTCAATTGGTTTAAGCAAGATAGTTGTTTTAGGTTTTTACCTAAACACATAAACCCCATTGTTAAGTTTTATATCAGTTATTTTATAGCCATAAATTTATAGTTCAGCTAAAGTCAAGTTTTTAAATAATCAACTTTCATGTCTTAACTGGACAATACATTTATTTCTTTAGATTTGAGAATCTCAAGACTGCAAGATGAGTAAACACATATCTAACAAAGCATATGAAGCTACTTTAAAAGAATTACATACCGATTTAGTACACCTACAAGAATGGGTGAAAAAACAAGGGTTAAAAGTGGTTATCATTTTTGAAGGTCGAGATGCCTCTGGGAAAGGTGGCACCATCAAACGTTTGTTCCAGAGAAATATTAAATTGAAACCTACTTTAGTACTACTTTTCTTGATTTTTGTTCAGCTTAATTTAGAGGGACAAAGTATTATTTCAGGTATTGTACTTGATGATACCGAACCTCTTGAAGGTGCCTCGGTGTACCTAAACAACACAACTACGGGAGCGATTACAAACACCAAAGGCGAGTTTCGCTTAGAAGTGGATGATGGGCAATATGAATTAATTATTTCGTATTTGGGTTATAAAACTTTGAGTTTTCCACTAGACACTGAAACCGTTCGGGACAATTTAGTGTTTTATCTGGAAGAACAAGCAGACCAACTTGACGAAATTGTAATTAAAAAAACAGTTTATGATAAGGTTTGGGAGTATAATTTGCTGTCGTTTAAAGAAGCATTCTTAGGAAAATCAGAAATAGCAAAATCCTGTGAAATTCTTAACCCCAAAACATTGCACTTTGAATACAATTATGACACCAAGACTTTTACTGCATTTGCAAGAGATAAGTTACAGATAAAAAATGAGGCTCTTGGATATCAAATAAGTTACGATTTGACACATTTTGAAATTATCGGCAATTATCTCACCTACTTGGGTTATGCATTTTATCAACCATTAAAAGGTAGTAAGCGCAAACAAAAGCAATGGCAACAAAATAGACTAAAAGCTTACAATGGCTCTAACCTGCATTTTTATAGAGCATTACTTAAGAATGAAATAGAAGAAGATGGATTTATCGTCAATCAATTTAGGCGAGAGAGAAATAAACAGCGCCCTACTGATGAAGAAATTGCTAAAGCCAGTGCATTTTTACGTAGGTCAAAAATTAGTGGCATAAATAATTTGTCTAAGGTCATTGATACTCCTAAAACAGCAGTAGATTCAGCTATTGCAATAGTAAGAAAGCGCAATTTGCCTAGGTTTACAGATTACCTCTATAAATCAGGATTAAATTCTTCTGAAATAGTGACGTTTCAGAAAGATATACCAACCTTAAGTTTTGAAAATAATATTTCAGTAGTGTATACAAAAGAAAAGGAAGAATTGGCCTATGTTCGCCAGGGTGTTTTTAGTAAATCCCGAGCACCTGTAGCGCAGACCTCTTCAATAATTCCACTAAAAAAATTTCCAGTTTTAGATAAACGCGGTATTTTAATTAATCCTTTAGATGTGAGTCTGGAAGGCTACTGGAGTTTTGAAAAGTTTGGAGACTTTCTACCATTAGATTATGAACCCGATTCGTTGGATTGATTTTGAGATTTACCTTTTCCTTTATCCAGAGTTTTTAGGGTAAAACCAAAAGTTAAAAATCGGTCCTCTCTTTGCTGCCCTTGTACCACAATGCTCTCAAACGTATGAAGATAATTAATTTTGAAGTTCAAAAAATCCCAAACTGGCAACTCTAGACCAATATCGGCCTGCCATCTAAAATTATCACTTTCTTGAAGTGAGGGTTGAAAGTAAGTTACATGATTGAAAATTACTTTTTTCTTAAAAAGATGGTATTTGCCATTTACCCAAAGCGTTCCCCTAAGCGTACTTATAGATTGTTGTCCATCATAATTAGAACGATTAAAGTCTGTTTTATTAAAATCTGTACGCTCATATTCGCTGGATAGTGAAAACTTTAACCAATTATCCTTTTCTTGCCATACCTGGTATGTTATTCCTGCGCCGTATAAATATCTCAAATCAATTTCCCTTCTAAAATTAGTACTCACAAATCCTAAAAACAAAGGATAGAATTTCCGTTCTGGGTTGATGTATAAAAAGTTAAGACTCAAAATATCCTCATCTGCCTTTTCTTTTCCAAATTCTTGGTACACGTAGGAATTTCTTGTTTTGAATATCCAATTTTTCCAAGGTTTAAAACTCACTTCAGAAGTTGTTCTAAAAATCACGGTTTGCACATTACCACCCTGTAAAAAACCAGTTAACGATAGATTTGCTTTTAGTTTTAACGTATCGCTTTCGTTAATTTGAGCAGATAAAACAAGTGGCAAAAAACACAAGAAGTAAAAAACGTTTTTCATTGGTCGTTTCATGAAATTGTCTTTTTAAGTCCATACAAATATAACACCTACAAATTGCGACTTTTAAACTGTAACCCATACAAAAACACTACAAAGCTTTACGCCTACTAAAATACCACCAATTCATATCTCGCGTCAATTGAAATCCCAGGTTTTCGTATAAACCTATTGCTGGGTTTCCTTTGGTGGTGTGTAAAATGGCTTGCTTTCCTGTTTTTAAAATTTCTTTGGTGGTATGTGTAATGAGCTGTTTTGCTAATCCACGTCTGGTATAGTTTGGATGGGTTACCACACCACTTACCTCAATAAAATCATTGGTTTGCATGCGTTGGCCTGAGACTGCTACGAGTTTATCTTCTTTAAAAATGCCAAAGTAATCACCCATATCAAATGTGCGCTTTTTGTAATACCCAGGCATTACCAACCATATTAAATCATAAATCTCTTGGATGTGTGTTTCGGTCAACGGCACAATGGTTTCGGTAATATCAACTTCAATTAAGTTGTTGAGTACCATTTGGCAGCCTTCCATTTGTTTATTGAGTACTACGTGGTTGTCATCATAAGTTGGAATCGCTTTTTCAGAAACCAAAAACATATCTTTTGTGAGTTGCGCATAGGCGGTAAGTGCCGCTTTGGTTTTTTTAGCATTGGTAAATGCCCCAAACGGACAAATTTCTGGATGGTAAAACTGCACCTCATCATAAACCACAGCAAAGTTTTGGTGGGTTTCCTTTAAGGAATACCAAATTGGGTTTTGCAATGTTTTTTGAAAGTGACTCATGCCTCAAAGTTGAAACCAAATGTAGTTTGAAATATTGAGAATTATTTAAGTGAACCGTATTGACTTTGTACAAATTTTCGGCTATCTTGTTTTATTAAGGGTTAAAAACCTTAGAGCAATTAAGAATATCCTTGATTACGTTGGTAAACATTTTGACGCAACCCTTAGAGATAAACAACATCTATTATAAAATGGTAAATAATGAAATTCAAATTAATACTTATACTATGCTTAATTGGACTGACAAGTTGTGATGAAGCTTCTGTGGATACCGATGACCCGAATTATGTATACGATGGAAGAGGTGGAATAAAATGTAAAGTTAATGGAAAGTTAATCAAGCCAAAAGTTAGTTTTAGTGGAACTGGATTAGCAGCTGACGTTGAATTTATCTCTTGGAACAATGAAGAATATTTAAGCATTCGTTTTAGAAACGGAGGAGAATCACCTGATTTTATTTCTCAATCAATAAGAATAAAAATTATTAATGTGATACCTGAATCTGTTCAGGTGGGAGATATTTATACCCTTGAGAATGAGGAATTTTCGAACTATGGAAAATATAGTTTTGGAGGAAGAGACTTCAACTTTGCTACGAACGATCAAAATATTGGTCAATTAAAAATTTTATTTCACGATTTAGAAAACAGAATATTGGGTGGAACTTTTGAATATGATGCAATTGATGAAAATGGAGTAATTGTAGAAATTAGAGAAGGTGAATTCGATATGAAATATATGAAACACTAAATAACGATTTGCTAAAAATGTTTATAGCTAATTGTGAATGAATTCCAATCTGAATTCATTGCAATTTGCTATCTTTCGATTACGGCAAAAAATCATAGCTGATTTTCCGCAACGAGCCACGCACAAAATCGGTAAACGAAATAACAAAACTCCACCAATTAAAATGCTCTACAATTGGCTTTTGAAAACTAAACCTAGCAAACACACCCCGCGTTAAGGATTGAGGCATTTGTTGAAGCTCCCCGACGCAGGAGGGAGCGACTGCCGAAAGCCTGACCCCTTGTGGGTAACGCCCAAAAAAATAAAATATTAAGTTTCCCAATTCAATTTAAGTTTTTAGTAAATCAATACAGATACGTGTTGAATTTGAACAAATTTTCAAATATTTTCGTTTTAAATTAAATCATCTATTTCTATAGGTTCAAAACGATAACGCATGTCACTAGCCAAAGCAGACTTTTTAAATATAATTGATAAAACACCTTTAATTTCTATTGATTTGGTGATTAGAGATGCCAGCCATAGCATTTTAATGGGGCTTAGAACTAACGAACCCGCTAAAGGATTTTGGTTTACTCCTGGTGGTCGCATTCTAAAAAACGAAACGATTCAAGTGGCATTTCATAGAATTTCCCAAAAAGAACTGGGTTATCAGTTTAATTTTGAAAAGGCAAGACTGCTTAATGCTTTCAACCACATTTACGATACTAATTTTGACAACGCACCAAACATAAATACGCATTATGTTGTTTTGGCTTATGAAATTGCAGTTTCTCAAGAGCAGGTAGAAAAACTTTTAGAATCTCCTGATGAGCAACATACTACATTAAAGTGGATGTCTTTAGAGGATGAGGATATAACTATGGTACATCCGCTTTCAAAGGCTTATTTTGAGTATATCTGAGCTAAATAATTAATTATTTTTGAAATTAGTGTCCCCCTTTTCATTTTGATAGACGTCTTAACCATATAAACTTTAAAACATTTAGTTATGAAACAATTTATGATGATTTTTATTGGAGCAGATTACACGGATTTGGGCTTATCTCCAGAGGATTTGCAAAACCGCATGGGCAAGTGGTTTGCTTGGAACGACAAAATGACCAAAGCGGGAATTGTGAGCCACGGAGATGCTTTAACGCCACAAATTAGAAGAATTACTGGCCCAAGTAGAACAGTTACCGATTTAACATCTGCCGAGGTAAAGGAAATTGTTGGTGGTTATTATATTGTAAAAGCCAATAGTTTTGATGACGTACAGGACATTGCACAAGATTTCCCAGATTATGATTTGGGAGGTACTGTCGAAATTAGAGAAATTATGGTTTTTGACCAATAATGGATGCTAAACTTATAGACCATCTTTTTCGCCACCATAGCGGAAAGATGGTTTCTATTCTTACCAGAATTTTTGGACTGCAACATCTTGACATTATTGAAGATGCGGTGCAAGACACCTTTGTAAAAGCCAGTTTAAGCTGGCGTAAGCAACAGCCAGATAATCCTGAAGCGTGGTTAACCGCAGCCGCCAAAAATAGGGTGCTTGATATTTTTAGGAAACTTAAAACAGAACAAAAACATTTACCAAACATCAACCATGGCACCAATACCATTGCCATTAACGAGTTGTTTTTGGAGACCGAGATTGAAGATGCACAACTGCGCATGATCTTTACAGCGTGCCATCCTAAACTTGATCCACGAGATAGAATTTCATTTGCCTTAAAAACGGTTTCTGGTTTTAGCATTAAAGAAATTGCTTCCGCATTATTAACTAAAGAGGAGACTATTAAAAAACGGCTGTCTCGTGCTAGAAAAGCTATTAATGCATCAAATATTCAATTTAAAATTCCTCAAGGAAAATCTTTGGAAGACCGCCTGCAAAGTGTAATGGAGGTGCTTTACTTAATTTTTAACGAAGGCTTTCACTCCAACAAAAAAGAAACTTTAATTAGAAAAGAATTGTGCACTGAAGCACTACGGCTATCTCAATTACTGCTGAAAAACACCTTGACACGAACTCCTGACACCTATACTCTATGTGCTTTAATGTGTTTTCATGCTTCAAGAATTGAAAGCAAAACCAATGCGGATAACGAGATATTAGATTTAAAACACCAAGATCGCAGTTTATGGCACTTTCCATTAATTCAATTAGGAAATTCCATGATGTATAAGGCCGTAGAAACGGATGAATTTTCTACCTATCACTATGAAGCTGCTATAGCTGCAGAACATCTAAAAGCTAAAACTTTTGCCCAAACCGATTGGAAAAAAATATTGCATTGGTATCAATGTTTACAAACCTTACAGCCAATGCCTTCACATCTACTTACAATGGCTGTAATCTGTCTTCAAACTAAAGATCATAAGCTAGCCAAGGCCTACTTATCTCAATTAAAACCAGAAGATTTTGAACAACGTGTTTACTTGTATTACGGGACTTTAGCAGACTTTTACAACGCCACTTCACAAACAGAACGAGCTCTAAAGTATATAAATTTAGCGTTGGACTACGTTACCAATGATTTGGAAAAATCTCATCTAGAAAACAAACGCCTGCGTATACTTTCAAAGCAGAAAAAAGCATAACTTCGTCTTTTAAAATTCATTAGTTTTATACAAAAAACAGAGTGGAATAGTTTTTGTTGTTTTACAACCATCACATACAATACTCCATATCAATTGACGTTTTATATAGGCATGAAAAAGACATTACTCGCTCTTCTACTCTTACCGCTTCTTAATTTTGGGCAAGCTACAAAATATGTACGGCAGGCATTAAGACTTACAGACCCCAATGCACAGATTGAATTACTAAATGAAGCTTTAAAAATTGATGCAAAACACCTCGACGCTTTATTTTACAGGGGAATTGCCAAATATAATTTGGAAGATTATGATGCTGCTATTTTAGATTTCACTAAGATTATCTTTTATGAGCCGGATGCTGATAGTTATTATAATAGAGGGAATTGTAAATTCAATTTAATGGATTTTGAAGGTGCCTTGGCAGATTATGAAAGTGCTGTGAAACTTGACCCCAATTTAACAGGTGCCTTTTATAATTTGGGGAATACAAAACTAGAGTTGGAGGACTATAAAGGTGCAGCGGCGGATTTTTCTAAAGTTATTCGTTTTTTTCCATCTGATTATAACTCTTACAGCCAGAGGGCTTTAGCTTATATGAAGCTAAAAAATTACAAAGCGGCTTTCAAAGATTTTGGTGCTTGTATACTAATTAGACCAAACAGTGAATCTTATTATAATCGTGGATATGCGCTTTTAGAAATTAACTATTACAAAGAAGCCAAAGGCGATTTTTTAAAAGCAATTGATTTAAATAGGAATAACACACCTGCATACTTTTATTTGGGCGTCAGTCAACTTTTACTAGGTGAATTTAGCGAGGCGGTTAAAAGTTTTACGTTTGCTACCAATCAAGATCAAATGGACTATGATGCACATTTTGGATTAGCAATGGTTTATTATTATGCCAATGATTATGAAAAAGCTAAAGCGAAATTTGAAAGAGCAAAAAAGCTTCTCGATCCTACTTCTAGCATTAATAACCGTTCTATGTTCAATGACACCTATTGGGAGGTTAACGAGAAACAAATGTTTGCAGAAATGTATGATAAATTAAGTACGCTTTAGTTTCAATCCCTAAATTTCTCTTAAACTACTTTTAAGAATTTTCCTTTTTTCGTATCTTTAAAAGAAAAACATATTAAGTATCAATAGTTTGCATTTGATATCTTAGAATCTGAATTGTTTTATTTATATAAAAGCTATGAAAATAAGACGACTTACATTTAATTTCTTTTTACTTTTATTAATTCCAATAGTTTCATTTGGACAATCTCAAAAATTGGTGAGACAAGGCAAGCGAACTGCCGATTTACAAGAAAAAATCTCCTACTTTGGTCAGGCACTTGCACTTGACAAAGAAAATTTAGATGCCTATTTCTATAGAGGTTTAGCCAGATATAATATTGAAGATTATTGGGGTGCCATTTTAGATTTTACAAAAATTATATTCATCAAGCCAGATCCTGATTCTTTTTACAATAGAGGAAATGCAAAATTTGCTATAGAAGATTATGAAGGCGCTTACAAAGATTACAGAATGGCCATTGCCCATAAACGAGACTTTTTTCAGGCGCATTACAATTTGGGTGTTACACAATCTAAATTGGGAAAGTATAAAGAGGCCTTAAAATCCTTTAATTTCTTACTGGGCTATTTTCCAAATGACGTAAACACCAATATTCAAATGGGGTTAGTATTAAAAGAACTAAAGCACTATGACGTAGCATTGCTATTTCTCAATAAAAGCATAGAGCTTGAACCTAATAGTGACACCTATCATAACCGAGGTATGGCGTATTTAAGCATGCGAGATTACAACAAAGCAGCTAAAGATTTTAAAACTGCCATTAGTTTAGAAAACACTAACGATTCGGCTTATTTTTATTTAGGCCTTGCCCAATTATATAGTAGAAATTTCAGTGCCGCTGTAGACAGTTTTGAAAACACACTTTCCTTTAATTCTATAGATCATGAAGCGCTTGTGGCGTTGGCTATTGCTAATTATCATATAGATAATTATACTGATGCTAAATCGCATTTTAAAAAGGCAAAATCCATCTTATCACCTCAAAATGAATACTATAATTACATAAACGACGTTGCTTTATTCAATAACAAGTTATTGAGTTTAAGTAATGATACCAGCATAATTTTTCAAACCTATTTTGATCGATTAAGTACCCTTTAGAAAAGTCATCTAATATTAAAGATGGATTAAGAAAATTTATGTCAGTTTGAGTGATTTTTGAAAAAAATCGTATCGAAAACCAATAGATTTTCGACTAAAAAATGCTTCTCGATACAAAATTCTTTCAGAATTTCACTCGAAGTGACGAGTTAAGCTTTAAACATTATTCTCATCACTTAAATTTCTGAGGCAAATGCACTAATTTTTTAGTTTCGAAGAAATCCTCTTGGTAAAAGTCCCTTAAATTATAAATAGTGGTCGTGGTATAGTTTTGCAGTTCTTCAGATAAATCACCTCCTTTTAGATAGAGAATACCGTTTTTTAAATCGTTCTTTTGTTTTTTGGCTATTTTACCTTTCGTCCAATGCACGAAAGTTGGCATTGCAGCAACAGCTCTACTCACTATAAAATCATAAGTTTCATCAATATCCTCAACTCTTGTGTGGGTTGTTCTAACATTTGATAACTCTAAACCCTCGGCAACCTCATTCACCACTTTCAATTTTTTTGCAATACTATCTACTAAATGAAAATTACAGTTGGGAAACATAATTGCCAAAGGAATACCAGGAAATCCTCCTCCAGTGCCAACATCCATTATTTCCGTTCCGTCCTTAAACCTTATTACTTTAGCTATTGCCAAGGAGTGCAGCACATGGCGCAGATATAACTCATCAATATCTTTACGAGATACTACATTAATCTTCAAATTCCAATCCTTGTAAAGATGTTCTAATTTTTGAAATTTAAAAACCTGATCTTCAGTAAGATTTGAAAAGTATTCCAGAATTAAATCCATTGCTGTTAAATTTTGCACAAAAATAGAAGTTTCACATACATTATTTTACATCAAAACGTTCTTTGTTGCACATATTAAATATTTATCTTTGCCCGTCGTATATTAAAATATTATTTTTATACAACTGATTAAACTAGCATATTATGAATAAAAAGGCCCTTACTTTCTCAAGAAAAGATCCTGCAAAATTTTTTAAAACACTAAATAAACGTGTGAATGATTATTTTAAGGATAATAACCTGAAGCGTACTGGTAATTGGAAATTATATGTTAAGGCTATTGTCATGTTCAGTCTTCTTATAGTGCCAGTTGTATTAATTTTTACCATAGACTTGCCTGCATGGGCTCAAATTTTAGGAATGATTATCGTTGGTGTTGGAATGGCAGGTGTTGGAATGAACGTGATGCATGATGCGAATCATGGTTCTTTCTCTAGTAAAAAATGGGTGAATAAACTCATGGGTAGCAGCATTTACATTTTAGCTGGAAATGATTACAATTGGAAAGTACAGCATAATGTTTTACACCACACCTACACAAATATACATGGGCACGATGAAGATATTGATGCTGGTAAAATTATACGATTTTCAAAACACGCCAAATGGCATCGTTTCCACAAATACCAAAAGTATTATGCGTTTTTCCTTTACGGATTACTTACGGCAAATTGGGCTATTACTACAGATTTTACCCAAACTTACAGATATTTAAAACGCAAATTAGCTTATGGAAAAATGCCGAACCCAGCAACACAATGGACCAAACTTATTATTGGTAAAATAGTGTATTATTCTGTTTGGGTAGTATTGCCATTATCTCTTGGATTTAAATGGTGGGAAGTGTTGATTGGCTTTGTGGTTATGCATTATACAGCTGGAATAATATTGAGTGTTATTTTTCAATTGGCTCATGTCATGCCAAATACCGAGATGCCTTTACCAGATGAACAGGGTAATATGAAAAACACTTGGGCGATTCATCAATTGTTTACTACATCAAACTTTTCACCAAAAAGTTGGTTTGTTGAATTTTATACTGGCGGACTAAATAGACAAGTAGAGCATCATTTATTTTCTCATATTAGCCACATTCACTATAGTAAATTGGCCAAAATAGTAAAAGAAACTGCCCAAGAATTTAGCTTACCGTACAATGAATATCATACATTTTGGCAAGCAGTTGCAGAACATTACAATCAATTAAAAATGCTAGGACAGAGACCTAGTTTAGCTTAAACTTTATGATTACCGATCAAATAAACACAACCCAAATGCAATTATTATCAGATAGGATCTTAAATATGTCTACTTCTGCTACATTAGCTATGGCAGCAAAAGCAAGAGAGTTAAGAGGAGAAGGAAAAGACATAATTGGTCTAAGCCTTGGAGAACCAGATTTTAAGGTCCCAGACTTTATTCGTGATGCAGCTATTCAAGCTGTAAATGATGGTTATAACTCTTATACCCCTGTTGATGGTTATGGGGAATTAAAAGAGGCTGTAATTAAAAAATTTAAGCGTGATAATAATTTAACCTATACACCTTCGCAGATTGTAGTTTCTACAGGAGCTAAGCAATGTTTGGCTAATATTGCTGGTGTAATGTTAAATGAAGGTGATGAAGTTATTTTACCTTGTCCATATTGGGTGAGTTATTCTGATATCGTAAAGCTGAATGATGGTGTTCCTGTTGAAGTTAAAACTTCGATAGATACCGATTTTAAAATGACTGCAGCACAACTTGAAGCTGCTATTACGCCACAAACTAAAATGATGTGGTTTAGTTCTCCTTGTAACCCAAGCGGTTCCGTCTACAGCAAAGAAGAATTACAGGCACTTGTTGATGTTTTGGTAAAACATCCGAACATTTATGTAGTTTCTGATGAAATATATGAGCATATTAATTATGGAAAAGGGCATACGAGTATAGCAGAATTTCCTGAGATGTATGACAGAACCATTACCGTAAATGGTGTTTCTAAGGCTTTCGCTATGACCGGATGGCGTATTGGTTTTATAGGTGCTCCTGAAAAAATAGCTAGAGCTTGCAATAAATTACAGGGACAGACTACTAGTGGTGCAAACTGTATTGCGCAACGTGCCGTAATTACCGCCTTAAATGAAGATCCTTCTTGCGTAAAGTATATGATTGACGAATTTAATGTGCGTAGAGATTTAATTCTAGATCTACTTGGTGATATTGAAGGGTTTAAATCTAACACACCAGACGGTGCATTCTATGTATTTCCAGATGTAACACATTTCTTTGGAAAAACTTTAAAAGGGCACACCATAAATAATGCAACCGATTTCTCTTTGTTTTTATTAGAAGAAGCCTTAGTTGCTACCGTTACTGGGGATGCCTTTGGAAACCCAAACTGTATTAGAATATCTTACGCTGCGTCTCAAGAACAAATTGTTGAGGCTATTAAGCGAATTAAAGAGGCTGTAAGTTAGGTTTCTTGACTATTTAAGATATAGTAATAAATAAGCCGCTTGTTATGACAAGCGGCTTATTTAATTTATAAGGCTAAAACTAATAGAATTATCGCTATTGTTATAATTATAAATACTATTGACAGTTTAAAGTTTCTTTGTCTATTTTGCTTTTGAATTTTTGACCGTATTCGTTGAATCTCTTCTTTTGAGGTCTTTGGGAAATCAAACTGATGCTTTGTCCATTTATAATCTCCTAAGGTCTTTCTAAAATACACAGATTTATTGGGTATTATAGACTTATTATTTTTTATAGTGGTTAAAAATGACTCAACAAAAGGCATAACAATAGATTAGAATATTAGAAATAAAAGTAGAATTGCTGTAATAAAGATTACTAAAAAGACCAATTGCCTTATTCTACTTCGTCTGTTTTCCTGCTGTATTTTTTCTCGTATCTCTAAAATTTGCTCTTCCGATGCTTCTGGAAATTCTTTTAACTCAATACCCGCGTAACTTCCTTCTAAAGCACCTTTGCCTTTTCGTTTTAATTGAGCCCTATTGTTTTTTAATGACTGATTTGCAGCCATCATTGAGCCTTCACCTCCCATAGTAATAATGTTTAATTATATATTATAAGTATAAGAGGACAAAGAAATGTTACAAATAAAGTTTATCTAAGCAAATATTATGGCGATTGCGGTAAAAAAAGTAGAAATCTTAAGCAATACCTCAGCTGAAGAAGTAAAACGATATCTTCTGTTTTTTATAAGTCTTCTAATTCCGAAAACGGATTTTGAAGATGCGCTTTTCAAACTCTCCTGGGCAACACATTTATACTGTGAATTTAGGAAACCTAATGAAGTTACAATTTCGGTTTCCTGTTCAGGTTCTGTTTCTAAAGTTTGTGGTTCAAATACTAATTCCATGATTGATGATTTTAAATTGGTTATATACTCTCTAGACGTACAACTTTAAAAATTGTTACAATCGAACTAATAGCTAAACATCTAAAAACCAATACCAAACCTCGGAATCATGAGGTTTTGTCTATATTTATTGAAAACTAAAAAAATTTAAAAACTACCTATTCCGCCAAAAGAAAGGCGTAAAAAGCACCAGTACCGTAAATAATTCCAAACGCCCAATCAGCATTAAAAAAGAAGCCCACCATTGCCCTAAAGGTGGTAATGCTGCATAATTATTCACTGGTCCAAAATCTCCCAGAGCTGGCCCAACGTTACCTAAACTAGAGGCTGACAAACCTATGGCAGAAGCAAAATCTAATTCAAACATTGAGAATACTAAAGCACCAATAATAAAAGATAGCATGTACAAAATGAAGAATGCCAAAATATTAAAAACAATATCACCCGAAATAGCTTTCATATTGTAACGTACAGGTAAAATAGCACTTGGGTGCAATGCCCGCTTAAACTCCAAAAAGCCATTTTTTATTAGCAGTAAATGACGTACTACTTTTACCCCACCAGAAGTACTCCCCGCAGAACCACCAAGAAACATCAATCCAAAAAAGAAAACCACCAAAAACGGCGTCCAAAGTGTATAATCTGCAGTAACAAAACCTGTAGTGGTGACAATTGCAAGCACCTGAAACAAGGCGTGTCTAAAAGCACTTTCACCTTCACCCCAAACCATGGGATGCGCAATTGAAGACACCGATACATCTGCCCGAAAATATATTAAAACAGCAGCAATAGCTGTAAAAATAGCAATGAACTTGAAGTATAATTTAAATTCTTCGTCATGCAACACCTTTTGTACCTTACCTTTAAAAGCGAAGTAACTCAACACAAAGTTGGTACCCGCCAAAAACATAAAAAGAATAATGATATACTGAATTATTGGTTGCCCATTCCAATGTGCTACACTTGCATTTTTAGTCGAGAATCCTCCCGTTGAAACCGTACATAACGCATGGTTTATGGCATCAAAAAAAGACATTCCTGCAACACCTAATAATAACGTTTCAGCAGCAGTATATCCAAAATAAATTAACCACAATCGTTTTGCCGTATCTGTGATTCTAGGGTGCAATTTGTCAGCACTTGGTCCAGGAGCTTCTGCAGCAAACATCTGCATGCCCCCAATACCTAGTAATGGTAATATTGCAATAGCCAAAACTATGATACCCATACCACCTATCCAATGTGTTAAGCTACGCCAAAACAAAATACCTTTTGGCATCGCTTCAATATCATTCAAAATAGATGCTCCTGTGGTAGTGTAGCCCGACATTGTTTCAAAAAAAGCATTTGTAAAACTAGAGAGACTTCCCGTTATTACATAAGGTAACGCGCCTGTAAGCGCCATTATAATCCAACCAAAAGCTACCACAATATAACCTTCGCGCTTATTCATTTCCTTATTGTGCTTTCGTGTAAACACCATGGCAAGTCCACCAAAAAAAAGTGTAATAAGTGCGGCAATACATAAGCGCCCAGTAACTCCATCTTCATACAACAAACTTACCAATGCCGAAATGAGCATGAAGCCGCCATTAAATAGCATTAACAACCCTAGAAAATGAAAAATGATTTTGTAATTAAGCTTCATAAAAGAGCTATATTTTTATAAGAACAACTTTTCTACTCCTTTAATTGAGCGCAACAAGCTGCATACCACGACTTTATCACCTTCTTGAATTTTAAAATTACCTAAAGCTATGTAACCAATATTGCCACGAATTACACCACCAATAATAGCCGATCTAGGAAAATCAACATTTTTAATTAATTTATTACAAATAGCAGAAGTAGATTTAACCTCAAATTCCAAAAGTTCCGCATTCATATTGCTTAACTTGGTCATAGCAACTACCTCTCCTTTTCTAATGTATCTAAAAATGCTATTGGCAGCGAGTAATTTTTTGTTGATTAAGGTATCAATGCCTATGGAATGAGATAATTCAAAATAATCCATATTCTCCACCAAGGCCACTGATTTTTTTACACCTTTTGAATTTGCCACCAAACAAGACATGATGTTTGTTTCAGAGTTATCTCCAACCGCAATAAAGGCATCCATATTACTGATGCTTTCTTCATCTAAAACATCTACTTTTCTACCATCGCTTTTTATCACCAAAACATTTGGTAACTGATCTGCAATATCAAAAGCACGTTCCTTATCTCCTTCTAAAAGCTTAATATTAAAGCCCTTTTCGCTTAAATCTCGCGCAGCTTTAAAACCAATTTCGGTACCACCCAAAATCATAACGTTCTTAATCTCTGTATTTACTTTTCCAGTAAGTCTACATAATTCCTCGGCACCACCTTCCGATGTAATAAACACAACATTATCACCTTCCTTAAAAACCGTATCCCCTCGTGGAATAAGGGTGTACTGGGTTCCTTTTCTTTGAATTGCAATAGGAATAAAATGAATTTCTGGAAAAATTTTAGCCGCCTCCTTCACCGTTTTTCCAACAAAGGATGCCTTATTGGAAAGCGTTAAACCCGCCATGGTTAAAGCGCCTTCTTCAAACTCGTAAGTATCACTAAATGATGTTTGACGTAAGGAAAGTTCAATTTCTGCCGCTGCTAGGGCATCTGGTGAAATTAGCTCGTCTATACCAAATCTAGTAAACCCAACTTCATCCTTATAATTGATGAATTCTGTATTAGAAATTCTGGCTATAGTACGTTTTGCCCCTAATTGTTTCGCCAAAACACAAATGGTAATATTTGTGGTTTCAGAAGCTGTAACACCTATCAACAAATCACAAACAGTAACATTAGCTTCTTTTAAAATTGCTATTGATGTGGCATCACCACGTATTACCTTTATATCTAAATGATTGTCGGCGTAGGTTAAACTCTCTTTGTCGGTATCTATTAATGTGATTTCTTGCGACTCGTAGGACAATAATTTTGCCAAATGAAATCCAACTTCTCCCCCACCAGCAATGATTATTTTCATTTATTATATCTAAAAAAGTAGCACAAAGATACTACAAAATATATACGGTACTACTAAATATTACGAGATTCATACCATTGTAGTTACTATACTCCTTCTTAGGTAAAAATGATATAAATATGTAAGTTTGCCAAAAAAAGAAATTTGTCTAAAATTAAACCTTATAAAGATAGCGACCTCAGTAAAAAAGAACAGGTTACAAAAATGTTTGACACCATTTCTGGTGAATATGATGGTTTAAATCGCGTCATATCTTTCGGAATTGACGTTAAATGGCGTAAAAAGGTGGTAAATCTAGTAAAACAACAAAATGCCAAAACCGTTTTAGATATAGCGACAGGCACCGGAGATTTAGCAATTGCCATGGCTGAAACAAATGCTGAAAAAATTATAGGCTTAGATATAAGCTCTGGAATGTTGGAGATTGGCAAGCAAAAAATTAACACTAAAGGTCTATCTGATAAAATTGAAATGGTTTTAGGCGATTCTGAAAACATGCCTTTTGAAGACAATACTTTTGATGCGATTACCGTGGCTTTCGGTGTAAGAAACTTTGAAAATTTACAAAACGGCCTAAAAGATATTTTAAGAGTATTAAAACCTGAAGGCGTTTTTGTGATTCTAGAAACTTCTGTTCCTACCAAAACGCCATTTAAACAAGGCTATAATTTTTACACGAGAAACATTTTACCTTTAATTGGTCGTGCATTTTCAAAAGACAGAAGTGCTTATAAATATTTATGCGAGTCGGCTTCAGTTTTTCCTTATGGTGAAGCCTTAAACAATATTTTGAGGGAAATTGGGTTTATTAATGTTGAAGATTTTCCACAAACCCTTGGAGTGGCCACAATTTATAAATCGTCAAAGTAATTATGAAGCATTTTTTAATTGGTTTTGTTTTTATATTCTCTTTTCAAACTACTCAAGCACAGTTATTTAAAAAGGAGAAAATTACTTATGATGCAAATCAAGGTCGTGGCACTACTGATTTTAAATTTTTACGTTGGGGTTATTTCTTAGGTATTAATAGTTACGATTTTAACTTTGATTACAAAGAAGATTTACCCGATATTTATGTTGAACGTAGCCCAGGCTTTAGTGTAGGTTTGATAGGCAATATGAGATTAAATAGCTTTCTTGATTTACGGTTTGAACCAGGTTTATTCATTACAACAAGAAATCTTATTTATGATCCTGAATATTTTGAAGGGATTGCATTTAGAGAAGCTGATTTAAAAAGAGAGGTAAAATCTACATACATACATTTGCCATTATTGCTGAAAGTTTCAGCAAAACGCATCAATAATTTTAAGCCATTTATTGTAGGTGGCATATCCACGGCCATCAATCTATCCAGTAATGAGGATAATCCAGACGATAATAGCAAAGGACAGTTTAGAACTATCAGCAGACCTCTTTACTATGAATTAGGGTTTGGAATAGACTTTTACTTATACAACTTTAAATTCACCCCTTCCATTCGAGGATTATTTGGTATTAACGATGCGTTAGTACGCGATAATGACCCGAACAGCCCATGGACAAGTAATATTGCAAATATGAAGACACGCGGGGTATTTATTAATTTTACCTTTCAGTAAGGATTATTCATTTTTATTTTTCAGTGATTACAAATCGGAGGCTAACCTCGGAATCGTCTCCTGTTTGATTGAGCCAAACGCTGTAAGTTCCTGCCTGCAAACTTCCTGCAAAACCCTCTGCACCAGACAAAGCACCAATTAAGTTGATCATATTGGTTCCACGATTGGATAATCCATAAACCAAGCCACCAAGTAAATCCCCTGATCCAGTACTCTGAGCATTGTTTGGAAAAGAACTTCCTCTTACAATACCAATAAATCCAGCATCATCAGATGATTGATATTCATCTAATATAATTTGTGATAGTTCGGTATTCTCTGGGACAGTAAAAGTAAAATAATCCACGTCACTTTGAGATTGAAACGCTATTACTTCGTTTTGTCCAAAAACAAAAGGTAGAACAGTTGGAGCATTAAAATCATCACCCAAATCTCCATTTAGTGCCTCATCATGCACAAATAATCCAGGACTAAGCATCTCAACGGGAGCTTCATCTTCTTTACAGGCAAATGTCATAACAAAAACGAGTATTAAAACTATTAACTTCTTCATCTTATTTTTTTTAAAGTAACTAATATATAAAATCAAAAATTATATAGACGCGTTTAAAATTTAGTTTCTATTTAGTTTCTTCTAAATTCGCTCAACAATATTGCAGTTGCTGTAGCTACATTTAAGCTTTCCGTCGCTTGCAAATCTCCAAATCTAGGTATAGAAATACGAGCATCAATAATTCGTGAAATTTCATCTGAAATACCATTTGCTTCATTACCCATTACTAAAACACCTTTTTCAGGAAGTTGGTATTTATAAACATTATCACCATCCATAAACGCTCCAAAAACTGGAAGGTTGGTGTTTTCTAAAAAAGATTTTAAATCTAAATACGATACTTTAACCCTGGCTATTGAACCCATGGTGGCCTGAAGTACTTTAGGGTTATAACAATCAACCGTTTGTTTACTGCATACCAAATGTTTAATACCAAACCAGTCACACAGTCTTATAATAGTACCTAAATTACCAGGGTCTCTAACCTCATCAAGAGCAAGGATTAAATTGTTTTCCTCAACAATTTCCTTGTTAGGTATTTGAAAAACAGCCAATGCTTTATTCGGGTTTTTCAAAAAACTTATGCGCCTTAAATCGCTTTCAGAAATTATAGTTTCATCTTTGGCATCAATATTGAAACTTTCAGTCGTATATAAATGTTGTAGAACTAGATTAGACTGCAAAAGCTCGTTGATGGTCTTTATGCCTTCAACCACAAAACAGTTTTCTTTAAGTCTATACTTTTTTGAACCTAAACGGTTTATATACTTTATTTCATTTTTTGAAAGCATCGGCAAATTTAGTAGTGCAAACATAAAGAAAATGCACCACTCTTTTAAAGTTATACACTAGCTTGAGTTAATTTGAAATAATGTATTTTTGATCGGAACTATCGGGCAACTAACAAAGGGATTTTTGTAAGTGAATTTGAGACATTTTTTCTTAAAAAGAATATTTATTTTCATAATTTTTATGGGAGTTTTTTCGTGTAATCCTGTAAAAAGAGTAACCGAAAATGAATATTTATTAACTGAGAACAATGTTATCATTGATGGTAAAAAAGATAACTCTGAAACCGTTAGCAATCTCCTTTATCAAGAGCCTAACAAGTCAATTTTAAACACGCCTTTACGCCTACATATCTACAATTTGGCGCAACCTAATATGGATTCTATTGTAGCTTCAAAACTTGGAGATTCAGTAAAACTAGGTACTAAAAAATTGCTTTCTAAGAAACAGTTCTATAAACTCCAAGAGTCTAAACTTCATTTTAATCAATGGTTAAAAAGAACTGGTGAAGCTCCTGTAATTGTAGATGAACTAAAAACTAAAAAATCTGTAAATCGCATTAAAGATTATTACATCAATAATGGATGGTTTAATGTGGACGGTTCTTACGAGATTAACAAAACCGACAATCAACGCGCTTCTGTAACGTATAACATTCAAAAAGGCCCCGCTTTTGTAATAGATTCCATTTCAGAAAATATTGCCTCTCCTGCAGTAGAAACACTTTATCCTAGATTTAAAAAAGGAGCTCTTGTTAAAAAAGGTGAGCAATACAAAACCATAAATTTTGAACTCGAACGTGAGCGTTTGTCTGGATTATTAAGGAATCATGGACTTTATCATTTTAAACAGGATTATATCTCAGTTGAAATTGATACCGTTGGCACTAACAAAAAAGTAAATGTCAATTTCAATATTTCAAATAGAATAATACGTACTCCAGATTCGGTAGAACGCAAAACATTCAAAATTTTTAAAGTAAAAGATGTAAATATTTATACGGACTACACGTACGCCAATGATGGAAAAGCATTTAAAGACACACTTAAATTTGATAACTATAATCTCTATAGCTATGGCGACCTACGCTACAAGCCAAAGGCGTTAACCGATGCTATATTTATTGAACCAAATTCATTGTTCAAAGATATTGATAGAACTTATACTTACAGGCATTTAAATGAACTACGTACTTTTAAATATCCAGATATTAAATACGTTGAGGAGAATGACACTACGCTAACAGCAAATATTTACTTAACACCCTTAAAAAAGTTTAGTCTTGGTTTCGATACCGAAACCTCCACCAGCAATATACAACGTATTGGTTTTGCCTTAAACCCAAGCTTATTGATTAGAAATATTTTTAAAGGTGCTGAAACATTTGAAATTTCTGGTACTGCAGCAATAGGATCATCAGTTGAGGCCAACAGACAAGTAGGTGATCCTTTTTTTGACATCAATGAATTAGCTCTGGATTTCCGATTGACCATTCCCCGATTATTTACACCTTTTAATACTGAGAAGGTCATTCCAAAATACATGTTCCCTTCCACTAGAATCTCTTTTGCGGCGTCAGGACAAACTAATATTGGTTTAGATAAACAAGCGTTGAATGGAATACTAAGCTACAATTGGAGACCAACGACAAAAGTTACCAATCAACTTGATTTGTTTAATGTTCAATATGTAAGAAATCTAAATATTGACAACTATTTTGACATCTACACCTCCTCATACCGAAGGCTTAATGATATTGCTCAGTCCATCAACTATAATAATGGAAATGATCTTGAAGCTCCTGAACAAACAGATCTTTTTATTACAGACGTACTTAATCAAAACACTAGCTTAACTCCAAATGACGAGGATTTCAGAAGAGTTTCGGCAATTAACGAACGCCAAGATAGACTAACTGAAGACAACCTTATCCTGTCTACAAGTTTTAGTTTTATAAAAGACAATCGTTTAAATCTATTAGATGAAGATTTCTCTATATTTCGATTTAGAATAGAATCTGCAGGAACGCTTTTAGCTAATACTTCTCGTCTTTTGGGCTTGGAAAAAGACAGTGAAGGCAGATATAAGTTATTAAATGTAGCTTTCTCCCAATATGTGAAAACTGAATTTGATTATGTGAAACGTTGGGATTTAGGTAAGAAGAATATATTTGCTATACGTAGCTTTTTCGGTATAGCTATTCCCTATGGTAACTCTGATAACATCCCATTTGCAAAGAGTTTCTTTGCTGGTGGCGCCAATGATAATAGGGCGTGGACTGCTTACGCTCTGGGACCTGGAAGTTCTGAGTCTACAGATGAATTTAATGAAGCAAACTTAAAAATTGCCCTCAGTGCAGAACAACGCTTTAACCTTTTTGGCGATCTTAATGGGGCGCTTTTTGTGGATGCTGGAAATATCTGGAACGTTCTTGATGATGTAGAAGATACTCGCGCCACATTTTCTGGATTAAACTCTTTAGAAGACATTGCTGTAGGCTCTGGTTTTGGTTTGCGATATGACTTCAGTTTTTTTCTATTTCGTTTTGATGTTGGCTTTAAAACCTACGATCCTTCTTACAGAGATCAAAATAGATGGTTTAACGACTATAATTTCAAAAATGCCGTATACAACATAGGTATTAATTATCCATTTTAATAAAAACTATAACGTTTTAGCCTATTATTTTCATTTTCATTTCAATTACTTGATATAGAAAATTCAAAAATTGATTACTTTTGATTTTTGAATTTAAAACTAACAAAAACAATGGCACATAATATAAAACCAGGGGTTGCTACAGGAGACGAAGTTCAGGCTATATTCAATCATGCGAAAGCAAACGGTTATGCGTTACCAGCGGTAAACGTTATTGGTTCTGACACTATAAACGGCGTTATGGAGACTGCAAGAGATTTAAACTCTCCTGTTATCATACAATTTTCAAACGGTGGCGCACAATTTAACGCAGGAAAAGGATTAAGTAATGATGGGCAAAAAGCAGCAATAGCTGGTGCCGTTGCTGGCGCAAAACATGTGCATACTTTGGCTGAAGCTTACGGAGTGACTGTTATTTTACATACAGATCACTGTGCTAAGAAATTATTGCCTTGGATTGACGGTATGTTAGAAGCTAGCGAAAAACATTATGCTGAAACTGGAAAATCTTTATTCAGTTCTCATATGATTGATCTATCGGAAGAGCCTATTGAGGAAAATATTGAAGTTTGCAAGCAGTATTTAGAAAGAATGGCTAAAATGGATATGACTTTAGAAATTGAATTAGGTGTTACTGGTGGTGAAGAAGATGGTGTTGATAATACGGATGTTGATGCTTCCAAATTATACACGCAACCAGAAGAAGTAGCCTACGCCTATGAAGAATTAAGTAAAGTAAGTCATAGATTTACTATTGCTGCAGCATTTGGAAACGTTCACGGAGTTTACCGACCAGGTAATGTAAAGTTAACACCAAAAATCCTTAAAAACTCTCAAGAATATATTAGTGAAAAATATGGAGTTGAACATAACCATATTGACTTCGTTTTCCATGGTGGATCTGGTTCAACGGTGGAAGAAATTAGAGAAGGTATTAGTTATGGTGTGATTAAAATGAACATAGACACTGATTTACAATATGCTTTTATGAGCGGTATTAGAGACTATATGAATAATAAATCTGAGTATTTAAAATCTCAAATTGGTAATCCTGATGGTGCAGATGCACCAAATAAAAAATTCTACGATCCTAGAGTTTGGTTAAGAGAAGGAGAAAAGTCATTTGTTGAAAGACTTAAAAAAGCGTTTGAAGACTTAAACAATGTTAATACATTATAAGAATTATTACGTTTCATAATCAAAAAAAGGTTTTGCGAAAGCAAGACCTTTTTTAATTATAATACTAGAAGACAATTTGTTACATAGTATTCAGTAATAAAATCTCGGTGGTTTTATCCCAAATCTAAAAAAAGGCTTAATTTTGTACACTGGTTTATTAAGAAATTTGATAGACTTAAAATCTAATATTATGTTCTCAACCTTAGGGTTGATTTCATTAATATACCCTAGCAACGTTGTAGGGCTTAAAACTTTAAATTGATATGTCTTGGTTTAAAAGAAAAGATAAAGGTATACAAACAGCTACTGAAGAGAAAAAAGACACTCCTAAAGGCCTTTGGTACAAATCTCCTACGGGAAAAATTGTTGATACCAGAGAACTTGAACAAAACTTTTATGTGAGTCCAGAAGATGGTTATCATGTAAGAATTGGAAGTAAAGAGTATTTTGAAATTCTTTTCGACAATAATGACTTTAAAGAGTTAGATGCAAAACTAGAAGCTAAAGATCCTTTAAAGTTTGTTGACACCAAGAAATACCCAGAACGTTTAAAAGCAGCTCAAGAAAAGACTAAACTTAAGGATGCGGTGAGAACTGCCGTAGGTAAGTCTAAAGGAAAAGATTTGGTTGTAGCATGTATGGATTTTACCTTTATTGGTGGCTCCATGGGAAGTGTTGTAGGAGAAAAAATAGCTAGGGCAGCTGATTATTCTTTGAAAAACAATCTTCCTTTGATGGTGATTTCAAAATCAGGTGGCGCGCGAATGATGGAGGCTGCATTATCATTAATGCAATTGGCAAAAACATCAGCTAAATTAGCGCAACTTGCTGAAGCTAAAATACCTTATATTTCTTTGTGTACTGATCCCACAACTGGCGGAACGACAGCCTCATTTGCAATGCTTGGAGATATAAATATTAGTGAACCAGGTGCCCTAATTGGTTTTGCTGGACCAAGAATTGTAAGAGATACAACGGGTAAGGAATTACCTGAAGGCTTTCAAACTTCTGAATTTTTATTGGAACATGGCTTCCTAGATTTTATTACTTTAAGGAAAGATCTAAAAAATAAAGTGAACCAGTATATTGATTTAATTCTGAATCAGCCTTTAAGAGTTTAGAAAAATAACATTTAAACAGCTACTGGCGACTCCAGGAATGTTTCTGATTGTACTAAAGCTCTTTTAAAGTAAATAGAAAACACAGTACCTACGTTTACTTCGCTATTTACTTCTACTTTTCCTCCCATAGATTCAATATGGTTTTTGGTTATAAATAATCCTAAGCCAATAGAATCTTTGTTGGTATGAAACGTTTTATACAACTGGAATAGCTTATCACCATATTTGTCAAGATCAATTCCCAAACCATTATCTGCTATTTTCAAAATAACATACTTATCTTGAGTATCTGTAATTAACTCTACTCTAGGTTTGCGGTCTTCAGATCGATATTTTATAGCGTTGCTAATAAAGTTTAAAACAATACTATCTAAATAAGCTGGAACACCTTTTACATAAAGTTCTTCATCAACTTCATTAATAATTGTAGTATTGGTATTTCTTGCCACAGCGGCAACATTGTAAATGGCTTTTTCCACATAATCATACAGATTTAAACTTTCCAACTCACTAGAATCTATCATTTTTATTTTGGCCACCTCGGTTAAATGGGATACAGTCTCCTGAAGATTTTCAATGGCCGTGGTAAGTAATTGGAAATTTTCATTCTGTTTTAACCACTCAAATTCATCTTCCATAAATTCCCGTATTGTGGATAAGTTTCCAGAATGTGATCTTAGATTATGGGTTACAATATGTGCAAATGATGATAGTCTGTCATTTTGCTCTCGCACTACGCGAAGCATTAGTTTTAATTTATCTTGGTTAAGCTTTCTACTTGTGATATCGGCAAACTGCCAAATCATTTGTGTTGGTCTGCCATCAACAGCGCTTATTAATGAGACGGAAATCAAAAACCAGATAATAGAACCGTCTTTATGAAAATATCTTTGCATTACGCGATATCTATCAATCCGTTTCTGCATCAATCTTTCATACTTTATAGCATGTACTCCAAGATCATCCCTGAAAATAATGTTTTCAATAGTCATGTTATACAATTCGTTTTTTGTATAACCAAGCATATCGCATAAACTTTTATTTACCTTAATCCAGTCCCCATCTAATGTAAGTATGGCAATACCGTTGTAGGTATTATTAAAGATTTTTTCTAAGGAATCGTAGGAATCAGGGAAACTTTCAGGAGGGAAAAGAGATTTCATGATGATTTGGTATTACTCTATTTACTTTTCTATTGTACTAGTTCATAAACAACTATTTGCTATTAAATTTGTTTAAATTTTTAGAGAGCATCTTAAACAAATATAAAAATATTTTACTAAAACCCTAAAAAACAGGGGTTTATTTTTTTGCAAAACCAGTATTTACACATAAAATTCAACAAAAAATCCACCTGCAAAAAATTCTAAATGTTAATTAAAAAATACTATATTTGCCGCCTGAAAGAAAGACTTTCAAGTACATAAAAATCATTTACAATAATATTAGCATGTATTTAACAAAAGAAATTAAGGAAGAGATTTTTGCAAAACACGGTAAAGGAAAGAACGATACTGGTACTGCAGAAGCTCAAATTGCGTTGTTTACGCACAGAATTAATCACTTAACTGAGCACTTAAAAAAGAATCGTAAAGATTATAATACTGAGCGTTCGTTAGTAAAATTAGTAGGTAAGCGTCGCGCTTTACTTGATTATTTAACTAAGAAAGATATCTTAAGATATCGTGCGATAGTTAAAGAATTAGGATTAAGAAAATAAACAAGATAAGAGAGGTTTGCATTAGTGAGCCTCTTTTTTCTTTTGCGCTAGGGATTGAATGGCATGTTGGAGCTCCCGACGAAGGAGGAGCGACTAGTGAAAGCCCGACCCTTGTGGTAGCGCCCAAAATAATTAACTCTAGCGAGAGAGTTTAAACGTCGCAATATTTAGAAGAAGCTAGAGCCTGAATTAAATTCAGGACTAAAGGTTTTTCATTGGTCGAAGCCCTAAGGGCACACACAACAACTACACACAACACAACGACCATTGTTTAACACAATTTGGGTATGGTATTACCTGAATTACAAGAAAAATTTTATGATTCCACAAACATTTAAAGAGGTTATAGACCTTGGTGATGGTAGAGAAATTTCTATCGAAACCGGAAAATTAGCAAAACAGGCGCATGGTTCTGTTGTTGTACAATCGGGAAAATGTATGCTTTTATGTACAGTTGTTTCCAATTATCATCAAGCTGATGTAGACTTTTTACCTTTAACGGTAGATTACCGCGAAAAATTTGCTGCCGCTGGAAGATACCCTGGCGGTTTCTTTAAAAGAGAAGCGAGGCCAAGTGATGGAGAAGTTTTAACTATGCGTTTAGTAGACCGTGTTTTACGTCCGCTTTTCCCAAAAGATTACCACGCAGAAACACAGGTGATGATTCAATTAATGTCTCACGACCCTGAAGTAATGCCAGATGCTATGGCTGGTTTAGCCGCATCTGCTGCTATTCAATTATCTGATATTCCTTTTGAAACAGCTATTTCTGAAGTGCGTGTTGGCCGTATTAATGGCGAGTTTATCATCAACCCGTCTTATGAACAATTAGCCGAATCTGATATTGATATGATGATTGGTGCTTCGGCAGATTCTGTGATGATGGTTGAAGGTGAAATGGATGAGATTTCTGAAGAAGAAATGGTGGAAGCTATTAAGGCTGCACATGAGGCTATTAAAGTTCAGTGTGAGGCGCAGTTGAAATTAGCCAAAGCTTTTGGCAAAAAGGAAACTCGTGAATATGATCCTGAAACTGCAGACGAAGATTTAGCAGCTAAAATTAAAGATATGGTATATGATAAAACCTATGCCATTGCTAAAGCTGGATCCGCTAAACACGAAAGAAGTGAAGCTTTTAGCAAAATAAAAGAAGAAGTTTTTGAATCTTTTTCTGAAGAGGAACAAGATGAACTTGGTAAACTGATTCATAAATACGTTGCTAAGGCACAAAAAGAAGCCATTAGAAACTTAACTTTAGATGAAGGTTTACGTTTAGATGGAAGACAAACTACAGAAATTAGACCAATTTGGTGTGAAGTAGATTATTTACCATCAACGCATGGATCTGCTATTTTTACACGTGGAGAAACGCAAGCATTAGCAACAGTTACCTTAGGAACCTCTCGTGAAGCAAACCAAATTGACATGCCATCATTTGAAGGTGAAGAACGATTCTATTTACACTATAACTTCCCTCCTTTTTCAACTGGTGAAGCAAGACCAATTAGAGGAACGTCTCGTAGAGAAGTTGGCCATGGTAACCTTGCGCAACGTGCCTTAAAGGGTATGGTTCCAGAGGATTGCCCATATACAGTGAGAGTGGTCTCGGAGGTATTAGAATCTAACGGATCATCATCTATGGCGACGGTTTGTTCTGGTACAATGGCATTAATGGATGCCGGTGTGCAGCTTAAAAAACCAGTTTCTGGTATTGCTATGGGATTAATTTCAGATGGGGATAAGTATGCCGTACTTTCTGATATTTTAGGTGATGAAGATCATTTAGGTGATATGGACTTTAAAGTTACCGGTACTGCTGATGGTATTACCGCTACCCAAATGGACATTAAGATTAAAGGGTTGTCTTATGAAATTTTAGTAAAGGCATTAATGCAAGCTCGTGATGGTCGTTTACATATCCTAAGTAAATTAACCGACACTATTTCCGCTCCAAATACAGATGTTAAGGCACATGCACCAAAAATGGTGACACGTGTTATTCCTGGAGAATATATTGGTTCCGTTATCGGTTCTGGTGGAAAAGTGATTCAAGAGCTTCAAAAAGAAACCAATACGACTATTGTTATTAATGAAGACCCAGTAACTGAAGAAGGTATTGTTGAAATTTTAGGTACAGACCAAGCAGGTATTGATAAAGTTTTGGCTACCATTGATGCCATCATGTTTAAGCCAGAAGTAGGTAGCGTATACGAAATGAAGGTGACTAAAATTTTAGACTTTGGTGCTGTTGTAGAGTATGTTGATGCGCCTGGTAATGATACATTAATTCATATTTCTGAGTTAGCTTGGGAACGTACAAATAGTGTAACAGATGTTGTAAATGTTGGTGACACTATTGATGTAAAGTATTTTGGTTTTGACCCAAAAACGAAACGCGAAAAAGTATCAAGAAAAGCTATTTTACCTAAACCTGAAGGTTGGCAACCAAGACCTCCTAGAGACAACAAAGGAGGAAACAGAGATAATCGTGGGCGCGACAATCGCAATAGAGATAATCGTAGAGACGATAGAAAACCTAGAGGAGATAAGAAAGAGGACTAATTCCAATCTCTTAAATATTAAAAACCGTTTCGTATTTCTACGAAACGTTTTTTTTTGCCATCAAAAATAAATTTTCTTGAGTTATAAGCATATCCTTCATCAAAACATACACCTTTTTGGGACTTTACTACTAAGGTTCATTTCAAAACCATTCAGCAAACAAAATCATATTCATAATTTTAATTTATAGAATCCATAATTAATATAAATAAAATTGAATGGAAAAAATATCTGAAATTTGTGCCAAAATAAAATCATGAGAGAAAAAATTTTAGACAGTATTAAAAAGATGAAAGAGACTGGTATTTCTAAAAGAATGCTGGTATTTTTGACTTTTTACTTTACTTGCATTATGCTATCTGTTAAAAGCAATCTTTGGTTTTTTAATGAAATCTTGGTGTGCGGTTTTATAATTGGGCTTTTAATGTTAAGTTCGCAATTTAATAGTAAGTGAAATTTGGAGTTTTAGATCAAGGAGAGAACTTCAACTAAAAGACAAGAAGATTATAAAGACACAGGAGTTTTTTGGCATATATCAATATAGTTGTTATCGTCCGCTAGAAATCCTCCGCTTCAAACTTTGCAGCCCTTGAATATAATCTTGTCCAAACTTAGCTTTAATTGCAATACCTATTGTTCTATTAATATAGTAATCCGCCATAGTATTGTCCTTCAGAAGATAGTATCCGAGAGCTAAAGTTCTTCCAGCTGAAACTCTATCACCAACTTGGTATCTACAATTATAAAATGCTCTTTCCGAATATTCCAGCCCTTCTGTTATATCATTAATTTTATTATTTTCATCAGGATAAGACACTAACACCCACCCCAAGTACATTTGTAATTGACTATCATTTGGATAAACCTCCAGAGCATTCCTAAGAAAACCTTTCATTTCAGTCCACCTCTCCTGCTTCAACATTAAATCTTTAACATGCTGAATAATGTATTTGTTCTTGGGGTCTCTTTCGAGAGCAGAGAGATAAAGCTTAGTAGCAGAACTAATATTGCCTCTTTTTTCCAATTGTGTGCCCTCATAAATTTTTACACTAGGGTGTGCTGCATCTACTCTTTTCAAATCCTTGTAATATGATTGCGCCTTTTCCAGTTGATTGGTTTGTAACATCAAAAACATGGCGTCACCCAATATTTTTGGATTTGTCCTATTGCTAGTGACAACTTCGTCCATTAGTTCAATAGCCTTATTAGAAATTCCTAACTTTTCAAAGTACACTCCGGCTATATTCGCCCGTTGTTCATCGGTTATATCATCAAATGTAATGGCATGCCTAAAATATCGTAGCGCGTCAGTTCGGTAACCTGCATCAGCTAATTCTACACCAGTTTTAAAAGTTTCATTATAGACATCTTTAAAACTATCAAAATGCTTATTTAGAAAAGGTAAAGCTAGTTCTCCTGTACCTTGAGAAAGGTATTGACTAATCGCTTTTGACAGCACATACTTACTTTCTGGCATATTTTCCAAAGCTGCTTTAATCAATTCAGAACTCCACTTACTGTCTACACCAGCTCTGGCAATATCAATCTGTTTCAATACATAATTTTCAGAAGTTGATATTAAAGCTAATTTGTCTTGTAATGTATCCAGCGGTTCATTTACTTCAGGTAAATCACCTGCTCTTTCACCATACTTTTTTGATAATTTAGTATTCCCCTCAGTGGCATACAAAATTCCTAGCTGTTTAAAAGGTGCGCCAAAAGTTTTATATCGTTTTGTTAAATAATTCAGTTCCTTTTTGGCTTTATTATTTTCGTTCGCGGAAGTGTAAACTTGACTAAGCAATAATCTAGCATATAGTTGCAAAGGAAAATACGTAGACCTAAGTGAATTTGTAATTTTTGTAGCACCAGTATTAAGGTTAATTATTTCCTTAAGGGCCGTTTCCGCTTTTTCAACAGAATCCATTTGTCGGTAAACGTTAGCTAATCTATATGAAGCCAACCAAACATCAGGGTTTACTGTTTTCACCATCTTCATTTCGTGAAGTGCACTGTCTGATTCCCCTAATTCCATATGTATTAAACCCTTATAATAAGACCACTCCCAAGAATCTGAATCATCCATTCTTGCTAATTGAAAACAGCTTTTAGCTCTATCATAAAAGTTGGAAGCATAGTATACCTTTCCCAATTCACCTAAATTCTTCGATGAGGCATTTTTAATAGCCTTTTGATGTGCATTACCAATTTGAACCTTCTGCGCATTTGAACTACTACTTAAATCAGGTAATTCTGGAATGCGTTCACTTAAATCACTGCCGCAGTTTAATAAAAATAAAAAGCAAAAGACAGAGAGCAGAACGTATGATTTTTTAGATATATCCATTTTAACTAATTATATAGCTATAATACAAACAAAGATATTCCTTTTATTCAACATATCTTTTTTGGTTTTTCTATATTTACTTTAAAATAATTCTGTTCATCGTAAACCGTAATTTCGAAAATGCAACCTATGCAAAATAAATGTTTAACGCTCCTTATTTTATTATTTTGTTTGAGTACTAGCTGTAAAAATGACGAAAAAAATAATGCTGAGTTTATTTTGAAAGAAGGCAATAAGTTGTTCAATAGTATAAATTGTATACAGTGCCATTCTTTGGAGGGTGAAAAATTATACGGTCCACCCTTAAATTCTATTTTGGAGAAGACTATTACCGTTGAAAGAGCGGATAATAAGATAATTAACCTAGTAGTGAATAGAGATTATATTTACCGTGGTATTAAAAATCCTAATTTCGAAAAAGCCACTGAATATTCTAAAAGCATTATGCCAGTTCCTCAAATTTCAGAAGAACAAATTAACATTTTAACCGATTATATTGTTTTAATTAATAAAAAGGTGGAATAAAATAGTGATCTTTCAATTCATAGAAATCAATAATCAGCTGTAAAACATAAAACACTGCGATAGATGCAAAGTAGAACATTCAATTTATGTAACATGTCTAAAATCTTCTTATCGATAGTTTTGGTCTCGTTGTTATACAATTGTAAAAAAGAAAACAGTCAAAATGAAAGTCAAGGTTCTCCAAAGGAAACTAAAAAATCTGTTTCACCCATATTTCCAAACAAAACAGAAATTGGCTTCAATTCTTACACAAAACCTCTTATAGCACATTTGGCTGTTGACGATTTGGATAATGATGGCTTATTGGATGTTTTAGCTTGCGATATGGAAGTTAATAGTATAACATGGTTGAAACAAAATGAGAATGGTGATTTTAATGAAACATCTCTCGCTAAAAACATTAAAGCCCCTGCTCATATTGAGGTAAACGATTTTGATAACGATGGGGACAAGGATCTAATCGTTGCTGTTTTGGGTCAGTTATTTCCAAGTAACGAAAAAATAGGCGCTGTTGTCATTTTAGAGAACGATGGAAATCAAACATTTAAAGTTCGCACAATTATTGAAAATGTTTATAGAGTATGCGACGTTCGTGCAGGAGATTTAGATGGTGACGGAGATAAAGATTTGGCTGTTGCACACTTTGGATACGATGATGGAGAAACAAGATGGATTGAAAATCTTGGTAATTGGGAATTTAAAAGTCATATGCTTCAAAATCTAGCGGGTCCTTTAAATATAGAAATTATTGATATTGATAATGATAATGATCTTGACCTTATCTCCTTAGTAACGCAGCAATATGAAGAAATCTATTGTTTTGTCAATGATGGCAAGGGCACTTTCGAGAGTAAATTATTATGGGGAGCTACTAATAAAGATTATGGATCAAGCGGTATTTCCATTGTGGATTTAGATCAAGATGGTCTCAAGGATATTTTATATACGAATGGAGATGCTTTTGATTATCTCCCACCAATGCCTAGACCATGGCACGGGGTGCAGTGGCTACAAAATAAAGGGAATATTTCTTTTGAATTTAAACGTATTTGTAATTTACCAGGAGCATTTAGTGCCAGAGCCATTGATATTGATAACGATGAGGATATGGATATTTTGGCAGTTAGTGGTTTTAACAAATGGGAAAATCCTAAATCTGAAAGTTTTGTCCTTTTGGAAAATGATGGTTTAAATAAATTTAAGAAGCAAATAATTGCCAATTCTCCAACTCATCTCATAACCTTGGAACTTGGAGATTTTAATAAAGACACTTTAGTTGAAGCTGTTACTGGAGGAGTGTATGCATACCCGCCGTTTAAAGATATGCAAAGAATAGTTATATGGTCTAACTAAATCCTTCAAAAGCAACATTAGTCAAAATCACTTCTGTGATAGTAAAAAGTTTAGAACCTCTTTTCCTTGTCTCTTGCTAATACTTTCAAACTTATAAAGTAATTATTATTAAAGTAGATCAAAGCAAACATATATACTTACTTAAATTTGGTTGACAACTGTCTAAAGTCCAGATTTAATTCGATGAGTTTTTTTTCATGATAGCTTTATACTTATTTTCATGAAAAAAATGAAAAACTCCAATCCTCTGAATCTTTATGATCACAGTCTCGTGTGATTGTAGTACTGTTAAATTACCGTTACTAATATTTTTACTAGTATTCTTCTTTCTAATCTACAAAAATATTCTTCACTATTTTGAGGAAAAATATCTCTAAAATAAACAAATTAAATCCTAATTAAGGCAAAATAAAAACCTAAAAAAACCTTAACAGAATCACCGGAAAACACCCAATATATAAAGAAAGTAACCATATTTATCCCTAATGTGAACGAAATTATCCTTCAAAACTTAACAATTCCTAAAAAAATCTTAAAATTAATTTAATTTTACAACTTGAAATCTATTCAATAGTTTGTCAACCAATTATAAAACTAACCATCACTGTTTAACATCCCATAGAAGAGTTGTCTTGTGTAGTAGTTTTTACTAATGGAGATTATTTCAAGTAATCCCAATATTAGGCTTCTGAGAAACTGTTCAATAGCAATTAGAAAATTGTCAACTAAACATAAATGAACTATTAAATTTAAATTAACAGATATATGATATGATATGTACTTAAACAAGTCTTTATTCTAAGCTTTTCAATCTTAACTAAAACTGAAAGGCCTATTTAGAATAAACAATTCACTAACTAAACGTAATGAACAACAAATTGAATGAAAAAAATAAGTAATGATAATGGACACGTTCCATTTAAACTAAGAAAAATTTTTAAGGCAAAGCTATTCACTTTTGTATTAGCTTTATCCTTTTTTCAAAGTCAAGCGAACTCAAATTACACTTCAAATGATTCATTTGCTGCTGTAATGATTGAATTTCAAACTAAATTTCAAGTACAAGGTACTGTTACCGATGCAAATGGTCAACCATTACCTGGTGCTAGTATCATAGAACAAGGTACTACTAATGGTACAACGGCAGATTTTGATGGTAACTATACTATTAATGTTTCAAGTGAAAATGCCATTCTAGACATTTCTTACCTTGGGTTTGTAAATCAATCCATTAATGTAAAAGGAAGGTCTACAATTAATATACCTATGCAAGAAAACCTATCTGAATTAGATGAGGTTGTAGTAGTAGGTTTTGGTACCAGAAAAAAAGAATCTGTTGTTGGCTCTATAACCCAAGCCAAAGGGGAGGAACTCCTTCGTGCTGGTACAGTTACAACCGTTTCTGAAGCGCTTACTGGTCTTATGCCGGGGGTTACAACTCAGCAAGCAGCAGGTCAACCAGGTTCTACCGCAGCTAATATATTAATTCGTGGTTCTTCAACATTTACAGGAACTAATAGTCCTTTATTTATGGTGGATGGTGTAGAACGAGACTTTAATAATATCGACCCCAATGAAATTGAGTCAATCTCTGTATTAAAAGATGCATCAGCTACAGCGGTATTTGGTGTAAAGGGGGCAAATGGTGTGATTCTTGTAACCACTAAGCGAGGTAAAGCAGGTCAAACAAGAATTAATGTAACGAGTAGTTATGGTTTAAAAGACCCAACTATCGATTCTAATTATTACACAGATTATGCAACATCGCTTCGTAAATTTAACGAAGCTGCTTTAAACGATTTTGCATATGATAAATTAAAGCCACAGAGTCTTATTGATATTTGGGATGATCCAAATAGAGATAGAACATTTTACACTTACACTACATGGTTAGAAGAATTCCTAACAACGGGTGTAAACTCTCAGAGCAACTTAAATATTTCTGGTGGAAATGATTTTGTGACGTATTTCACCTCTTTAGGATACCAATTTGATGGTGATATTTTTGATTTCGAAAAGCAACCTGGTTTTGATCCTAGAACCTCATTTCAGAAGTTTAACTGGCGTTCTAATTTAGATTTTAAGTTTAGTGAGACTACTAAATTTCAAGTAAACCTTGCAGGGAATTTCACTAAATTTAACGGAAATTCATTGTCAGCTAACACAAACGGTGGTGTAGCAACAGCTAATGGCGGTGGAGATTTAGGACGTATGTTCCAAACACCAATGGCGGGTCCTATACCAATATTACCAGATGGAAGATTAACTACGATACAGGGTTCTACAGTAAATCCTAACTTTTACCGCGTTGAACGCCAAGGACAATATAACAGACGAGGTAATACAATGTTTACGGATTTTACATTAATACAAGATATTACAAAAACTTTCAAAGCAAGTACTAAAGTGTCTTACAACTACACACAGAACTATGCTAATGAAATTTTGAATACGCCATTGCTGTATTTCTTTGAAAACCCTTCTCGAGGGGAACCTGGAGAACCAGACTTTTTACAAGATGGAGACCCAAATGCAGTAGATCCTATTTTAAGAGTTACCAATGAAAGAAGAACGAGTTTTAATAACAGTTTATATTACGAGCTTCGTTTAAATTATAACGAATCTTTTGGTGACGGGGATCATAATGTTACAGCTCTAGCGCTTTGGAATAGAAGAAGGTTCCAAAATAGTGGTTCATATATATTTCCAAAGTTAGAAGAAAGTTGGATTGGAAGTTTTACCTATAACTTCAGAGAAAAATATTTGTTTGAATTTAATGGTGCGTACAACGGTAATGAAAACTGGGCACCTGGTTTGCGATTTGGATTTTTTCCATCTGCAGCAATCGGTTGGGTTATTACCAAAGAGAATTTCATGAATCAAGATAGCGATTTTCTTAACTTCTTAAAAATAAGATACTCTTATGGAGAAGTAGGAAACGAAAATATAAACGCCGACAGACGTTTTCAATATTTGTCGCCGTTCATTCTTGAAAATAGGGGTAATGCAACTTCTTCCTTTGGTAACCCATTAACTAATCTGGCACCATTTTTTATTGAAGGATTTCCTTCAAATAGAAATAATACATGGGAAACCTCTATAAAACAAGATTTAGCTTTAGAATTTGGGATTTTAAATAATCAATTGCGTGGGCAGGTTGAATTATTTGATGAAAGAAGATCAGGTATTTTAACTGAGAGAAATACTGTTGTGCCTTGGTTTGGTAATCAAGCGCCTTTAGCTAATATTGGTGAAACTAAAAATCATGGTATTGATATTGAGGTTAAATGGAATTCTAATATTGGGAAAGATTTTAATTATTTCTTCAGAGCTAATATATCCATGAGTGAAGCTAGAATAGTGGCGCAAGATGATCCGCCTAATACGCCACTACAGCAAAGAAATGCGGGTAAACCTATAGGGTGGACACCAGGTTTAATAAACGATGGGATTTACCAAGGTTGGGATGATGTTTATAATGCTCCACAATCTTCTTTTAATCCCAATGGTTTAAGACCAGGAGCGTTGAGCTTTGTGGATTATAATGGTGATGGAGAAATCACATTTTTAGACAGAGTGCCTATTGGGAACCCAAGGTTCCAAACAAAATCTTTTGGGTTTAGTCTAGGCTTTACCTACAAAAACTTTAGTGTTAATTCTGTATTTAATGGTGCTTGGGATATTTCAAAACCTCTAGATAGATTATATTTATTTGAATATGAAGGTGCAACGGTTGATGAATTCCAATTATTAAATAATGAACAGTTAGATGGCTGGTTACCAACAAACACAGATGGTGTGCACCCTGCTTTAAGTATCACTGGAAATAATCATGATACAGAATTTAGTACCTATCAATATAGATCTGCTACGTTCTTAAGATGGAGATCTATGGAAGTTAAATATCGCGTACCTAAGAATGTCTTGAAAAAAATTAATGTTTTTGAGACCTTTGAGATATTCGTAAACGGTAATAATTTGGCTACATGGACAGATTTACCAGACAACTTTGACCCTGAACAACGACAACTGAGAGTGTATCCAATTACCAAGAGGTATAACTTAGGTGTAAGATTATCATTTTAATAAAATTGTTTAAGATAAAGAAGAAAATTATGAAAAAAGTATTTAACAAACTGTTGGTATTAACAGTAGTACTTACTGCAGTACTTTCCTGTGAAGAGTACCTCGAAGTAAATCCTAATTTTGGTATCGAGAGTGATGATGTATTTAAGGACTATTTTGCAACTAAGAGTGTTGTAGATAGAGCCTACCGCTTAATTAACAATCCAGTTTATAATAATAATGATTGGAACGCTGAATTTGGTGTAAAAAGTGATGAGCTACAAGTTGCTAAACTTAATGGTCCAATTGCAACTGTATTTAATTCAGGAAACTGGTTTAATCAAAACTGGCGAGATTTGGGAGGAATGTCATTCCTGTCCCAAAATCAAGAATTTGGTGATGCAAGAGATAGATTCGGTAATGCTGCAGACAAGGGTATGTGGGGTATAAGAGCTGTAAATCAAGTGCTTGAAAATATAGAGTCCATTGAGGAGTACCCGGAGGAATTAGGTTTTACGGCGCAACAATTAAAAGATCAATTAATTGGCCAGTGTTATTATTTAAGAGCTTTCCATTATTTCCAAATTATTAGAAGATATGGTGGTATAACCATTATGGATCGTGTTTTTGATTCTGCTACAAATTTTGATGAACCAAGACCTTCTTATCTAGAATGTTCTGATTTTATTCTTGAAGACCTAGACAGAGCTATTGCTTTATTACCTGTAAGATGGACAGGCCCTGACTTTGGTAGAGGAAGTAAGTCTTCGGCTCGAGCTCTAAAGGCCATGGTTGCGTTGTATGCAGCTAGTCCTTTAATGAACCCTCAATTAAATCCCTACGGATCTAATGGTAAGCAATATAACCAAGAATATGCTAGAGTTGCAGTTGATGCTGCCGTAGAAGCTATAAATGGATTTGCCGCTGGTGGTTACGAAATGCATACTTTTGATGAATATGGAGAAAACTGGTACAGCCGTACAAATCCATTCTCTAAAGAAACATTAATTGTCGCGCCACATTCGCCCTATACAGATCCAGTAACTTCTAGGTTTGGCAGAGGTTGGTTTTTGCCACAATTTATGGGTGGTTGGGGTGCTGCATGTTACCCTACACAGAATGCCGTAGATTGGTTTGAAACGGCAAGTGGTTATGATATTAATGATCCTGAAGCAGAAACCTTAGGAGGTTTTGATCCTTCTAACCCTTACGACAACCGTGACCCTAGATTAAGCTTTAATATCTTCACTAATGGTGATGATCTTTGGGAAGGCTTAACTCAGGCTCCTAATGCCACACAAAGAATATTTGATGCTTCCGTTGGTGGCTTCCACTATAATTGGGATACTAATAGAAACACGGTGTTTACTGGATATTATGCAGCTAGAAAACACAACTGGCCAGGAAATGATAGGTTAAATAATTCCACTGGATGGTTTACTACATTTCCTTATATAAGAGTACCACAGACTTACCTTGACTTGGCTGAAGCGGCCAATGAAATTTATGGCCCCAATGGTGCAATTCCTGGAACTTCGTTAACAGCGGTTAGTGCGATTAACGTTGTTAGAAACAGAGCTAATATGCCAAATGTTTTGTCAAAATATACAACGGATAAAGAAACATTTAAAGCGCGTATCTATAATGAGCGTGCCGTAGAACTGTATTTTGAAGAACATCGTTGGTATGATCTTAAACGTTGGCATCTTGCCAAAGAAGTTTTAGGAGATGGAGATATTTATTTGGCTGATATCCAAGAGGTTAATGGCGAATTGGTGTACGATAAAAAGGTAGATCCAAGTGTTTTCAGAGTTTTTGAAGATAAACACTATTGGTATCCATTCCCCACATCGGTTATGAATAACTTCTCAGTATTTGAACAAAATCCAGGTTGGTAGTATCTGGAACTATTATAACTAAACTAAAACATATGAAATATTACATTTTAATATTTATAGCCACCCTAATGGGTGTCACTCATGCGCAACAGCAGAGCAATGATTCAATTAAAAAAATTAAAATTGATGATAAGGTTATTCTTCCTTTTGGTAAGTTGAGTAAGGACAGAGTAGTAGGTGCTGTTGAGGTTATTACAGCTGAGGATATATCTCACACATCCGACTATAATGTGGAGTCTACTCTAGCTGGTCAAGTAGCGAGTTTGGTCATTTCTAAAGGAAATGCTTCTCCTGGTATTGACAATACATTTTTAAAAATTAGAGGTAACTCAAGAGGTGGCGCAAGTGACTTTCCACTTATTATAATCGATGGTATCGCGAACAGATCACTTTCGAGCATTGCCGTTGACGAGGTGGAAAGTATAACAGTGCTAAAGGATATTACCGCTAAAATGCTCTATGGAAGTAAAGCAGCAAATGGTGTATTACTTGTAACCACAAAACGTGGTTATGATGGTCAGAAGAAATTTACCGTATTCACTGAAACAGGAATAAAAACACCTTCAGTACTACCGGAATATTTGAGCTCGGCACAATATGCTAGATTATACAATCAAGCGAGAATTAACGATGGTTTAGATCCTATTTATTCCAATGAGACTATAGCTAATTATGCCAACAATCCATCAGAATTATTCCCGAATGTAGATTTTTACGATGAATTGTTAAAAACTAACGCAGATTTTTTCAGGTTCAACGCCCAATTACAAGGAGGTGATGAAACGACAAAGTATTTTGTGAATTTAGGTTTTGTTGATGAGAGTGGTTTGGAAAAGTTCAAAACGCAATCATTTAATCGTGTAAATGTTCGTGGTAATTTAGATTATAAAGTGAACAACACTTTATCCATGTTTTTAGATATTGCGGGTAGAATTGATTTCTGGGAAAGAGCAAATATCGGTAATGGTGGATTATTTACTGGATTATCAACACATAGACCCAACGATTACACTTTGCTTCTAGATAACGGAGTTGATTTAGGATCTAGTGATCGTGTTGGAAATAATTTATTGGGAGACTTAACAAGAGCAGGATACGTCCGTACTAATAACTATTACGCCCAAACTAATTTAGGTGCTAATTTAGACCTAAGTAGTATCACGCCAGGGTTAACTGCAACAGGCTATATTACTTTTGATTTTTTCAATAACTTAATATTAGGTCAACCGCGTCAATACTCAAGAGTAAACCCCGCTGATGGTATTAGAGTTGGTCAAGACACCTTTGAATCTACAGAGAGAGCCCTTGGTGATAATGTAAATAGAAATTTAGGACTTGTAGGAACAATTAATTATGATAGAACTTGGGAAGATCATGCCTTACAAGTTGATTTTTCTGTATTGCAGCAAACACTTCAAGTAAAATCTCTTGTTATAGGCAGAAGCACGCTGCAAGACGATAAGAATATGAATGTTGGATTACGTACAAATTATGCCTACAAAAATAAATATGTGGTGGAAGGAGCTTTCTCTTATATGGGTTCTGATAAGTTTCTTAAAGAGAATAGATGGAAGCTATATGGTAGTGGTGGTTTAGGTTGGATTATTTCTAACGAAGACTTCCTAAAAGATAGTAAAGCTATCAATTTCCTTAAACTTAAAGGCTCATTTGGTGTAATGGGTTATGATGCTAATGGCAGTTTTGGTTATCTTCTGGATCAAGATTTTTACCTTGGAGCAGGAGCCTTAAGAACGGGGCCTCTAAATAGTAGTGTGGACTTTGGTTGGCGAGCAAGCCAAATTGGAAATCCTAATCTTACGTTTGAAGAATCTCAAGAATTAAATGTAGGTCTTGAAGCCAGCCTTTTCAATAATAAAGTGGATCTTGAGATTAACTATTTTGATGAATTACGTTCAGGTATACCAATTACTTTAAATAATGCTTTACCAGATTATTTAGGAACTGTAAAACCTATTGGTAATTTTAATGAGATTTCGAATAAAGGAGTAGATTTATTTTTGAACTATAAAGATAATATTGGTGAGCTTAAGTTTTCTATTGGAGCGAATGCACAATATTCAAAAGCAGTACATGAAGTTTTTGATGAATTAAATGCATTCCCTAACTTAAATCGTACAGGCCTACCGACTGATGCTATCCGCGGTTTTGTAGATCTAGGTTTGTACCAAAATCAAGACCAAATTGATGCCGACGGTTTAAGATCTGTTCTAGGTGAGGTGATTCCAGGAGATATAAGATACCAAGATATTGTTGAAGACGGTGTAATCGATTTTAATGATATACAAGAAATAGGAAATTCTTCACCTAGAATTAATTACTCATTAAATCTTCAATTAGAGTATAAGAATTTTGGCTTATTTGTGATTGGCCAAGGTGCATCTGATTTTGATAGAATCACAAGTAATTCGTACTATTGGAATAGAGGTGAGAATAAATGGTCGGTGCAAGCGCTTAATGCAGCAAATCCTGGGAATGTTGCTGGTGCGACTGCTCCTAGATTGACATCCTTACCTAACGGACATAGTTATAGAGGTTCGACGTATTGGATGGTTGACGGAGATTACTTCAAAATTAGAACAGCAGAGTTAAGCTATACACTTCCAATTAAAGCGAGTCAAAAAATTGGTTCAGACAAAACGAAGATTTTCGTTAGAGGGAATGATATCTTACGTATTTCTAAAATAAAAGATTCTGATCCAGAGAATTTGAATGCAGGAATTACTAATTATCCTATGTACACTACCCTGTCAATGGGAGTTAATATTAGATTTTAAATTTAAACACTTAAGAATCATGCAAACTATATATAATAAAAGAAATGCTAGTACTTTAGTGTTTAAAGAGTGTTTCAAACTAAAAAATAATATGAAAAATATTCTAATCCCTTTTTGTTTAGGTTTAGTAGTTCTTATCACATCTTGTGATTCTTATTTTGAGCCTAAACTTACAAATGATAGAACTTTAGATCAACTATTGACCGAACCACAATCAGTGAGAGGTTTATTAACTTATGCCTACAACTCTATACCTTCAACTTACAACAGGTATGGTGGAGACTTTTTGGATTGTGGTACGGATAATGCCTTATCAAATGTACTTACTGGCAGTATGAATCAGTTGGTATCTATAGACGGGTACTGGAATTCGCAAATAAACCCTTTGAATGTCTGGGCTTCTCGTTACGATCAGTTAGTCAACTTGAATCAATTCATCGAAATTGGTTTAGATGGCACAGTTATATACTTTAAAGATCCGCTTCAAGCAGATAGAGATGAGGCGTTTAGAAAACGCCTAAGAGGGGAAGCATACTTTCTTCGTGCGTGGATACATTTCGATTTACTGCGTCGCTATGGAGGAATTGATGAAAGTGGACAATTGATGGGTATACCTCTAATGACAGCAACCATGGATATTAATGGTGAAGGAATTTTTGATATTCCTAGAAACACCTATCAAGAGTGTGTTACTCAAATCTTATCTGATTTAGATGTCGCACTATCCAGTGATTCTGCATTACCTGAAGACTATACTATCGGTGATCAAGATGAAGACTTTGGAGAAAACAATATTGGTAGACCAACAACTATTGCTTGTCTAGCTTTAAAATCAAGAGTGCTTTTATATGCAGCAAGTCCTGCTTTTGGATCCTCGTCTTACTCACAGGCAGCGGAAGCTGCTCAGGATGTTATTGACGTTATTGGAACCACGCTACCTGATGTTTATGGCTCTGGTTATTTTACTGACGATACCAATGACGAATTAATAATGCGTAGAGTTAGTGGTGGTGCAGGAGGTGCAACAAGTAGCCTTGAAGCAGCAAATTTCCCTCCAAGTATTAATGGTGGAGGAAGAACTAATCCTTCTCAAAATTTGGTTGATGCCTTTCCAATGGCTAATGGCTACCCGATCGATAATCCTTTAAGTGGTTACGATGAGGACGATATGTACGCCAATAGAGACCCTAGATTAGATATGACTGTTATCTATAACAACAAGGAATTTAAAGGGGAAACTATCGAAACATTTGAAGGAGGCAACAATATGCCTGGAGCTCCAAGGGTAACTGTTGAAAATTCTACTAGAACAAGATATTATTTACGTAAATGGCTGAGTGAAGGTGTGAGTGTTATTGATAATAACATTATCAATGCTGTTCATTACTATGCAATATTTAGAAAAGGTGAGATTTTCTTAAACTTTGCTGAAGCAGCTAATGAAGCTTTTGGTCCAGACGATACATCTTTTGGTTTATCGGCTAGACAAGCCATTGCTGAAGTAAGAAGAAGAGCAGGAATTGCAGCTGGCGGTAGTGATGACTACTTAGCATCTATTACTACTCAAGCGGAGATGAGAGAATTGATACGAAACGAAAGAAGAATAGAGCTGTGCTTTGAAGAGCATCGTTTCTTTGATCTAAGAAGATGGGATGTTAACTTAAATGAACCTATTCAAGGCGTAAGAATTACTGATGCTGGTGGTGGCGTGTTTAATTTTACAAGAGAGACCCTTGTTGTTCCGTCTTTTCGAGATTATATGATTTATGGCCCTATTCCATTTGGTGAAATTTTAGTAACCAATAATATTACGCAAAACCAAGGATGGTAGTTTAAATAAATAAGAACCAAATTAGAAAATAATAATATGAAAAAAATAATATCGTTTATGTTCTTTGTAGTATTGCTACTGTCTTTTCAGGCGTGCTATGAGGACTTTAAAGTAGATTTTGAGTATACAACGTCTTACTTTGCTAGACAATTTCCTTTAAGAACCTTAGTTGAAGTTCCTGGTGAAGACATGACGTTTGAAGTTGGTGCTGCCCTAGGGGGTAAATATAGTAACGACAGCAATGAACAAGTTGTATTTGCGATTCAAGACTCATTTCTGAATGCGGATAATTTTCCGCAGTTCACGAGACTTCCAGACAACTATTACACGTTGGAAACCAACACCATAACAATACCTTCAGGTAAGTTTTTTGATGGTGTAACAGTTACACTTAATGAACAATTTTTGAATGACCCTCTTTCTCATGAAGATACGTATGCCTTACCTGTTGAAATAACCTCTGCAACCACAGATTCTATTCTTGATGGTAAACATTATTCCGTAATTGTAGTTAAATATATTAACCAATACCAAGGTTGGTACTATGTGAAAGGAACAGATACGAATAATTCAGACAATTCAGTTGTTACTTATTCAAATGAAGACTTAGTTCTGAATGAAGATGAATTACTTTTAACTGTAGACAGAAACACGCTATCTACAACCTATGTAGGAGAACCTGGACTCAGTGCAGCTGAAACGCGCGAAATGACAATCACCGTTAATGGCGACAACACTGTAACACTTTCAGGAGGTAATGGAGCTATTTCTAATGTAAGTGGTTCTGGAACTTATGACCCTAATACGAGAGGCTTTACTTTCAGTTATACATATACCGATGGTGATGGTAATGCGCATACAGTGGTGGAAGAATTGATCTATAGAAACACTGAAATAATATTTGAAGAATGGCAATAAAATATTGCTTTAATTTTCGATGAAATAGTAAAAATCCACCTTTATTCGGTGGATTTTTATTTTATATACCTTTTAACCTTAAATCCAGAACTAGTGCCCAATATCTATATTATGTGTCTAATATTAAAAAAGATGAAGTTTTTGTAACAAAATATGTATATTACACGTATAACTACTGAACAACCTATTTATTCAATATTAAATCAGAGTATATTTTAGATGAGACAACTTAAAATTACGAAGCAGGTAACCAATAGAGAAACCGCTTCGTTAGATAAATATTTACAAGAAATTGGTAAGGTAGATTTAATTACTGCTGATGAAGAGGTGGAATTAGCACAACGGATTAAAGCTGGTGATCAGATTGCTTTGGAAAAGTTGACTAAAGCGAATTTACGTTTCGTAGTTTCTGTAGCTAAACAATATCAGAACCAAGGTTTGACTTTACCTGATTTAATCAATGAAGGTAACTTAGGTTTGATTAAAGCCGCTCAACGTTTTGATGAAACTCGTGGTTTCAAATTTATATCTTATGCTGTATGGTGGATCCGTCAATCAATTTTGCAAGCATTAGCAGAACAATCACGTATTGTGCGTTTGCCTTTAAATAAAATTGGTTCTATTAACAAGATTAATAAAACATTTGCATTTTTAGAACAAAGTCATGAGCGTCCACCTTCTGCTGAGGAAATAGCAAAAGAATTGGATATGACTATTAATGATGTTAAAGAGTCTATGAAAAATTCTGGGCGTCATGTAAGTATGGATGCTCCACTTGTTGAAGGCGAAGATTCTAACTTATATGATGTATTGAATTCTGGTGAATCACCAAATCCTGATAAGGAATTATTGCATGAGTCCCTAAGAACTGAAATTGAACGTGCTTTAGAAACCTTAACACCTCGGGAAGCAGATGTTATTCGTTTGTATTTTGGTCTAGGAAATCAACATCCTATGACGTTAGAAGAAATAGGTGAAACATTCGATTTAACAAGAGAGCGTGTACGACAAATTAAAGAAAAAGCGATTCGTAGATTAAAACATACGTCTAGAAGTAAAATATTAAAAACATATTTAGGATAGTTACTATCAAGTGTAACGACTAAATTACGGTAACAACAGTTACACATAACTGTTCGTTTTTTGATTGATGAAAGAACCCGCGGCTGATTACCGCGGGTTTATTTTTTCCAGACCTGAGTAATTTAATTCTTGGCTAGTAATTGATATTTTCTTACATTACATAAAAATGGAGAACCTTTAATATTTTCAAAGTAATGCTCAAAACCATATGTTACATAAGTAACTCTACAGAAAGTGATTCCATTGAAAATATTAAAAAAATGTATTCTAAAGCTAAAACTAATAATGCTCAAAATAATATTTCTGGCATACTGATCTACCACAAAGGTAATTATCTACAGGTTTTAGAAGGAACGCATAAAGATGTAGATGAAACGTATAACCGTATTTCTAAAGACCATAGGCATAAAAACTTAATAAAAGTAATTAATACGGATACCGAATATCGCATATTTGAAGAGTATAATTTTGGATTTACAATAGTTCGTGATAGCAGTGAATTTAAAGAATTAAAGGCATATTTAAACTGGTTAAAGAATGCGAATCATAAAATTACTAATGAACTCATAACCATGGTTGAAAACTTTATAAAAACAATTGGATAGTCCCTTTTTTAAAACCCTATTTTTGCAAAGTAAAGTTTAATACTATGAGCTCTAAATTAATTGCACCTTCGATGCTTGCTGCCGATTTTGGGAATCTTCAAAGAGATACTGAAATGGTAAATGCCAGTGATGCAGACTGGTTTCATATTGATGTGATGGACGGCCATTTTGTACCAAATATATCTTATGGTATGCCTGTTATTCAGGCTATTAAAAAGCATGCCACCAAGCCACTTGATGTTCATTTGATGATAGAAAAGCCAGAGCGCTATATTGAAGAATTCGCTAAAGTAGGCGCAGATATTATAACTGTACACTATGAATCTACTGTGCATTTACATAGAACTTTAAGACAAATAAAAGCAACTGGTTGCAAAGCGGGAATTGTACTTAATCTAACCACTCCCGTTTCTGTCTTAGAAGACATCTTACCAGAATGCTTTATGATACTTCTAATGTCTATTAATCCTGGTTTTGGTGGACAAAAATTTGAAGATATAACCTATTCACGTGTTAAAAAACTGCGTAAAATGATTTCCGATCAAGGTTTAGATACACGCATTGAGATTGACGGTGGTGTTACCGGCATGAATATTGAAAAACTTGTTGAAGCTGGCGCAGATGTTTTCGTAGCTGGCAGTCACATATTTAAAAGTGCTAACCAACTAGAAACTATAAAACGTTTGAAAACTTTAGCCAATTCCTAAAAATATAGTTTTAAAACTGTTCTAAAAGATAATTAATTAAATCTGTAGTTGTTACGATACCTACTAATTCATTGTTATTTACAACGGGTAATGCATGAAACTCCTTTGTAGCCAATACTTTCGCTACTTCTTTTATTGAATTAGAGGGAGAAACGCATATTATTTTTTTCTTCATTACCTGGTTAATTGTAAACATATTGTATACCATTACATCCGCGTCATTATCATCGTCATTTGTTATATCAGCAAAACTTAGTCTTAACAAATCAGAATAACTTAGCATGCCTATTATAGTATGATTTTCAACAACAGGAATATGCCTAATTCGGTATTGTGTAAACAATCGTTTGGCTTTTTCAAGGCTGTCATTTCGCTTCAATGTAATGACATCCTCCGTCATTATCATTGAAATTGGTGCTTTTCGTATCATAACTACTTGATATTTAGATTAGTTTATTCTAAAGTTATAAATTAAAAAGCTAAAAAAGTATGATAAATATCATCTAGGGTATTTAGTAACCCTTAAAATGATAATTCAGCATTTGCTTTACCATACTATAAATATTGGGGAACTGTAATTTAAAAGTAGTAGGAGCTTCTATAAATGTTTCTAATATAACCGCTAAAAGCTCAGAATCATTAGTAAATGCGTAGTTTCTTATTAATCCCGATGTTGCTAGTTTTTGTTTTAAACGATCATTCGAAGACAATAAATCTCTAAGCTCATTAAATGTGTCAATAAATAAAATAGAATTGATATCTTCATTCTTTATACTATTAAAATGAATAGCATGTGCAAACTCATGAATACCTAAATTTAACCTATCGTTATCGATTTTATTTCCTTCAATAAAATTATCCCATGAAAGGACTACAGTCTTAGATCTAGCATTAAATTCGCCCTTATTTTCAGACTTACTAAATCTTGAGTAATAAGTTGTTGGATAAACAACTATGTGTTTTAAATATTTGATTAAATAGTTTCTAAAACCGAAAGTTAACATAATAGCAACAATGGCTATTCTAACTTTTACGTCTTCAGTAATTGTAAAACCCTCTCTCCCTTCAAAATTGGTTTTTTTAATAAAAGTGGCCACGCGATGTCTAAAAAAACGTTGCTCTCTTCTTTCTAATTTGTTGTAGAAGCTACTTTCTTTTTCTAAAACAAGTCGATTGGATTTATTTAATGCACTTTTAACTAAATAAAAATGAACCAGTATTGGACGCTTGGTAAAACGTGCATAAATCATCTCAATACCGTCTAAAATTGTACCAACTATCTTTCGTAACAGTAGAAAAACAAGTACCACTACAAAACAAAGAAGTATAACGAGTATAAGATTACCGATAAAAGAAAATGTAGTTTGATTTTCTATAAGCACGTCAAAAAATATTGCTCTAAAACAAATATAAACAACATTGATATAGCATAATGACGCTAAATGAAGAGGAATATTATACTTTTTCCTTTTCTTTTATGTAGTTGGAAGGTGAAACTCCAAAAAACTTTCTAAAACATTTTCCAAAATAGTTAGGGTGCCTAAAACCAACCATATAACTAACTTGAGCAATGGTTAGTTCATTCTGTTCCAATAATTGAACCGCTCGCTTTAATCTTACAATACGCATAAAATCATTAGGTGCTTGTCCCGTTAAGCTCTTTAACTTCCTAAAAAAGGTTGAACGGCTTGTATTCATATCTGCAGCCAATTCATCTACCCAATATTGTTCGTTGGCCATGTTCTCCTCCATATGCTCCATAATCTGTTTTAAAAACGTCTCATCTACCGAGTTAAGCGTTACATAATCCGGCGTAAGCTCTTTCTCAGTTTGAAAACGACGTTTCATTAACTCCCTAGACGCAATTAATTTGTTAACCCTGGTTGACAGTAGTTTCATTCTAAAAGGTTTGGGAATATAGGCATCTGCACCAGCTTCCAAGCCATTTATTCTATGCTCTACTGAATTTAAGGCCGTAAGCATAATTACGGGAATATGACTTGTTCTTACATTATTCTTCAGTTTACTAGTTAACTCTACCCCATCCATTTCTGGCATAAGCACATCTGTTATTACTAAATCTGGCATTTCTTTGAGAGTAGTATTTAATGCCATTTTTCCATTATCCGCCTCTAAAATTCTATATTTCTCTGATAAGCCATTTTTAACAAAAAGACGAATATCTGGATTATCATCTACAACTAGTATTTTGTTTTTAGTCTTATCTAATGCATCGTTGTCATTAAACACACTTTCTTCCGTACTTAATAATTCCGTATCCTCCCTTTCTTCATTTATTACTTCAATGGGTTTTTGTAGGTCCAATATCTCTTCTGGCAGTAAATGTTTCTTGCCTAATGGTAATTTTATTTTAAAAACGGAGCCTATACCCTTCTCTGAGTTTACATGTATTTCACCGTAATGAAGATCTACTAAGTCTTTAGTAAGGGCTAAACCAATACCAGAACCTTTTTGAGGTAATCTTTTAGACTGGTTAACTTGATAAAATCTTTGAAAAACATAAGGTAATTTATCTTTATCTATACCTATGCCAGTATCCTCAATGCTTATCTCAACATATTCTGTCCTAACTGCTCTTTTCGCTATTTCAATTTCCTGGTTTATTGGAGATTTGATTATTCTCACTTTAATTTCACCACCAGCTGTTGTAAACTTAATGGCATTATAAATAAGATTATTCATTATTTTTTCCAACTTATCCCAGTCAAACCATACAGGTAAGGTGTTAAGAGAACATTCAAATGAAACAACTATATCTTTCTTTTTTGCTGGCACCTGAAAAGATAAAGCAATCTCTTTTATGAAACTTACAACATTTGCTTTTGAAGCACTTAAAGTAGTTTCTCCCACTTCAATGCGTCTGAATTCCATAAGTTGATTTACCAAACGTAAAAGAGAATTTGCGTTACGCTGTACAATTTTTAATTTAGACTGTACAATTTCATTATTACTGAACGATTCCATTAACTCTTCAATTGGACTCAGAATAAGGGTAATTGGCGTTTTAAATTCGTGCGAAATATTAGTAAAAAACTTCAACTTGAGCTTATTTACATGTTCTATTTCTTGTTGAATCTGTTTTGAAGCTCGTTGTTGAGAACGCAAGTGGAAGTAGGATTGAATACCCCAGAATATTGCTATGAGACCTAATGCATAAATTAAATAAGCCCACCAAGATAGCCAAAAAGGAGGTTTAATCTTGAACTTAAGTATGGTCGCTTCATCGTTCCAAACGCCATCATTATTGGAGGCTTTCACTTTAAATGTATAACTTCCAGGAGAAAGATTAGTGTAGTGCGCAAAAGTTGAGCTTTGCGATGGTATCCAATCTTTATTAAATCCTTCTAACTGATACTTATACTGGTTTTTCTCTGGAGCAGCATAGTGTAAAGCTGCAAAATCAATGGTAATGGTATTTTCGTCGTGATGTAAAGTAATGGGTTCTGAAATGTTTGACAGATTCTTATCCAAGATAACACGTCCATTGTACGTCTCACCTATCTTTACAACTTCATCCTTTATTTTTAGGCCAGTAAGTACCACTGGAGCAAGAATATCATTTTCTTTTAAAGCTTTAGGGTTAAAAATATTTAGTCCCTTGTAACCACCAAAAAACAAATAGCCATCATCATTTTTAAAGTATGCACCTGGTCTAAAATTATTTCCCTTTAGACCATCTTCTTTTTTAAAATTTTTAAATTCCTCGGTTTTTGGATTGAAAGAAGAAATTCCATTATCAGTGCTTATCCATAATAATCCCTCATCATCTTCTAAAATGCCATAAATTACATTGTTAACCAGTCCATCTTTTTCCGTGTAGTGTTTGAATATCGGTTCAGAATTTCCACCTGAAGGTAAAATCATTTTATTTAGTCCACCACCGTAAGTTCCAATCCAAAAAATACCATTTCTATCCTCTAATATAGAAAATACCGAATTATGACTTAAAGAATTTGCGTTGTTCGCGTCATTCTGAAATGCTACAAATTGATCTCTATCGTTTTTACCACCTGGCACAATCAAATTTAAACCACCACGCAAAGTACCAACCCATATATTTTCTTTACTATCTTGATATAGACAACTTACTTCTTTTGTACTTATACTATATCTATCTCCAGCATCTGGCAAATAATGTATGTGATTAGAATAGTTAAATAAACCATTGGCAAGTTTCTGCTTTGGCCATTTAATGAGACCGTTTATCATGGAACCAAACCAAATATTACCTTTCGTATCTTCAATTATGGAACTAACCTCTAGCATATTAAAATCAGTCCGTTCAAAACTAAGCGTTTTGTTCCTGTCGTTTTTTTGAATGCGCACAACACTGTTTACGCCACCCATCCAATAATCACCATCACTATCCTTTAAAACAGACCATACATTTTCCTCAGATTTTAATTGTGAAGTTATAGTTTTATCTCCACGGTAAAACCGCTTAAAAACTGGATTATTGTACGTCGAATTGGTAAATTTAACCTGGTTTAGACCATCTTGCGTTCCTATCCAAAATGTACTATCATTTTCTTTAGCGATGCAATTAATTAAGGAATTGCTCAAGGAATTATCTGAAAGCATATTATGTTCAAAATGTGCAATTGGTTTTTGTTTTAAATCACATTTATTTAAACCGCCACCTTCGGTTCCTACCCATAACACGCCAGTTCTATCTACGAGTATAGATTCAATATTATTACTGCTTATGCTTTCAACAACCCTAGCATCATGGATATAATTTGTGTGTTCGCGGGTTTTTTTATTAAGTAAATAGAGTCCATAACCATGTATCCCAACAAATAGATTTTCATCTGAGCCTTCATACATGGTTATAATACCACCAGATTCCGCAGTATCAGAGTTCTTCAAATCAAACGAATATTCTACATATTCAATTAGATTGGGTTTAGTATATTTTTCCGGAGTATTAACTTTTAAAAGACGGTGTCCTACAGTACCCACAAACAAAGCACCTGTACTATCCACTAATAAAGCTTTTATGCTCTTATCAATTTCCTTGAAGCGTACAAACTCTTTTACGCCATTTGCATCAATCAACCTATTCAGTCCTTTAAGAGTACCAATCCAAATATTTTCAGCACCATCTTTAACAAGAGAATGAATTTGGTTACTACTAATGCTAGATTCTGTATTAGGTTTATGAAGATATTGAACCGGATATTCCCCTTTAGTATCTTCACTTTTGAAGTAGAAAAGACCTGAATGTGAAGTACCTACCCAAAGATCTCCGTTGCTCATAGGACATATTGCACTTATTCGAGCATTCTTAAGCGCTGCAGGATAGGTTATGAATTTTTGAGTTAGCCTATCATATTTAGTCAAACCCTTACCAGTTCCTATTAAAATATTGCCGTTTACATCTAGCTCCAGTTCATATATCAGGTTACTTACTAAACTATTCGGGTTGTTTATTTCATGCTTATATGCAATAAATTTTTGTCCATCATATTTATAAAGTCCGTTTAGTGTACCAACCCAAATATAGCCATCTAGATCTTGGATAACCTTCATCACTAAATGTTGAGAAAAACCTTTATCATCAATAAAATGTTCAAACTTTAAATCTTTAGATTGAGCGTTTACCGAAGTTCCACAAACACTAATGTATGTGAATATCGCCACGAAAAACTTAAGAAAGCTGCTATTCAAAAAAAACTTAGTACTACACATATTATTACATATGATATTCTATTCTGATCGCAAAAAAGATTATTTCAATATAGTAAAATATTGAAATTTAAGTTTGTGGTTTCAATTCTACCCTTAAAAGATAATTGTCTGAAGTTATAAAAAGATACTTTCCATCATCCGTAAATTCACAGTTGCCCGTTTTTTTATCTAGTTTTATCGTGCCTAGATGTTTTCCTTCTGGATTTATAACCAATACACCTCCTGGACCTGCCAAAAATATATTGCCATTTTTATCCAATTTCATACCATCTGCTTTTTGTTTGTCAATACTATTAGCTAATGCTTTTCTAGCATCAAAGAAACGTCGTTTGTTTTTTACCATACCATCAGCAACAATATCATAGGCCCAAATTGATGGAATATCAAAATTAGAGTCGGCCACATATAATATTTTCTCATCAGGAGAAAGTGCTATACCGTTTGGCTTGTCTATAGTTTTGTCTAAAAGGATTACTTCGCCATTATTACTATAAAAGTAAACACCATTAAAACCAACCTCGCTTTTTTTAGAGCCCAGACCAAAAGAAGGATCAGTAAAATATAAATTTCCTTTAGAGTCATATAGTAAATCATTCGGAGAATTGAAACGCTTACCCTTGTACTTTGTAACAATAGGTTCGAATTTAGGGTGATTGGCATCTTTTAAACTCACTAATCTACTAATCATCCTATCTCCTACTTGACAAATAACTAGATTACCGTCGTTATCTAAAGTCAATCCATTTGAGCCTTTGATATCTCTATTTTCAGTCGAAAACGCGGAGGGTTCCATGTAAATATGAAGTCCTTCTTTTTCACTCCAACCATAAATTTTGTTTTCTGGAACATCTGAAAAAACAATTTTTTCTTCTTTGGGAAGCCACACTGGTCCTTCGGACCAATTGAACCCTCGAGCCATTAATTGGATTTTAGCATCTTTAGAAATGATGTTATCTAAGGCTGGGTCTAAACGTTCAATGTAACCATATGAAGGATACTTATTTAAGGAATCGAGAATTTGCTTGAACTTCTTAGAGACTTCCTTTTCTTTCTCTAAAATATCATCTGATTTTAAAGGTTGCTGTTCTAAAAAGTCATTCGTTGTATTGTATAAACGCCCGTCACTATACAACTTATAATTCGAATTTAGAACAAACTCATGCAAATCAAAACGTTCTTTACCAATACCAGGTTTTGGATTATAGCCAATATAAACCCAATCTCTCCTTTCTGATTTATCTCCCTTTAGCTCTTGTAAAAAGCTTTGTCCATCAGTTTGATCTATTTCAGAAATATCAACACCACCTGCATCAAGAACTGTAGGTAAAAAATCCACTGCGCTTATATATTCATCTGTTTTGGAACCTGCCTCGATATGGCCTTTCCAATTTGCAATAAAAGGCACTTTAATTCCAGATTCAAGGGTTAGTCCTTTGCCGCCTTTATAGGGTTTGCCATTTAAAAGTGATGTTACCTTTTGATGTGTACCGTTATCAGAATAAAATAAAATTAAGGTCTCTTCGCGAAGTCCATTATCGTCTAAATTTTTAACAATTTGTCCCACAATTTTATCCATATACTCTACCATACTTTTAAAATGTTTTGGGTCGTTTTCAAACCGTTTATCATAATCGTCCCAATCTTGAGTTTCAGGAGATGGTGAAAAAGGATCGTGTGTTAAAGCCATAGGATAATACACAAAAAATGGCTTTTCATCTTCTTTGTTTACAAAATCATTTAAGAAATTTGAAAACAAATCCGGGCCATATTTATCTTTAGTACCTTCAAGAAACTTTCCATTTTGAAGGATTTTGGGATTTGGATAACGAGACCCCTTATCTTCTTGATGCCCTGTATGCCAAAGTGCATATTCATCAAAACCAGCGTCTTGCACTTTCATTCCTGATCCTCTTCTTAATTCGGCTCCGGGATGTCCAATGGTATCGTAACTCTGTAACTGCCATTTACCAACAATGCAGGTTCTATAACCCGCATCTTGCATGAAATGCCCGAAAGTCTTTTCATTAGGGTCTAAAATTCCAAAAGCTTTCCAGTTTCTAAAGTTATATTTGCCTGTCATTAACTCAACCCTTGTTGGCGTGCACAGGGGTTGGGCATAGGCATTATTAAACTGCATGCCCGTTTCAGCAAGTTTATTAATATTTGGCGTTTTATATGAATTACCTCCATAGCTCTCAATGCATTCAAACCCTAAATCATCGGCCATAATTAAAATAATATTAGGCTGTTTTTCAGTTTTATCGGTTTTGCATGCATAAAATGTTGCTATTAACATTAAGCCAAATAGGCTGAAGCCTATTCTTCTGAAGGTAACTTTACCGTAATTCTTCATTTTGATGTTTTTTAGTTTAGTTGCTTGTACTTTTTAAATGCTCCAAAAACTCAGTATCAGATTTTGTAAGCCACTTTCCCTTCTTATATACCTCCTCAAAATCAGGATTAAAATTTGTATTTGGTTTTGGTATTTGGGCATTAACTTCTGCTCTCCAAATATTCAAGTCTAAAAGTAGTTCCTTGGCCTTTAATGGGTTCTCATTAATAAGATTCGTAGTTTCACCAATATCATCTTTAAGGTTGTAAAGTTCTAAAGTGTCTTTTTCAAATATCTCTATTAACTTCCAATCCCCTTTTCTAATGGCACTGTGCGGCTTTGCACCCTCTAGATGATAATGTGGATAATGCCAAAAAATAGAAGATCTATCAACTTTAACGTCTTGCAGTAGCATTTCTGAAAAATCGATACCATCTATTTCCTTATTTTCTTTTTTACTGCTTCTAGAGTTTATTAATCCCAAAACGGTAGGGTAAATATCAATAGACATAACAGGCTCTTCAATTATTTTATCCTTTGGTATTTTATTTAGCCATTGTACCACAAAAGGCACACGCACTCCACCCTCGTACATATCACCTTTTCCCGACCTAAGCAAAATATTTGAAGTTACCTTTTCTCGAAATCCGTAATTACCAATTAAACCACCGTTATCACTTGTAAAAATTATAATAGTATTATCAAGCTTATCCTGTTGCTTCAACTTTTGAATTATCTCACCCACGGCGTCATTCATATGCTCTATCATTGCTGCATACGTTGGATTTTTGTGGTTTGCCTCCGGTTGAATTAATTCTCTATATTTTTCAACCTTTTCTTCTTTTGCCTGTAATGGCGTATGTACATTGTAGAACCAAAAATTCATAAAAAAGGGAATCTCAGAATCTTTAGTGTTTTCAAGATAATCTAGAGCCTCATCAGTCAACCTTTCTGTAAGGTATTCTCCTTTTGGCCCATTCTCAAGTCTAGGATTCGCATATGGAGAAAAATAGCCATTGCCATTGCCTTTTTTTTGCGGCGCACCTTTAGACCATCCACCAATATTAATATCAAATCCTTGATGTTCTGGCCAAAGCTCTTCAGATTCTCCTAAATGCCATTTACCCAAATGAATGGTTCGATAGCCTTTTGCTTTTAATGCTTCGGCCAATGTAACTTCTTCTAAATTAACTTGCTCCGTCCAATCTGGAACTGCCATTTTTGCGAAGGGTTTTTGATGACCTGAAATCCAGTCTGTACAATGTAATCTTGCTGGGTATTTACCTGTCATTAAACTTGCTCTTGAAGGAGAACACACTGTACATGAAGCATATGCATTGGTAAATTTTACACCATTAGCTACCAAATTATCTACATTTGGAGTTTGGTATAGATCACTTCCGTATGATGATAAATCGGTCCACCCTAAATCATCAACTACAAATAGAATAACATTAGGGCGTTCTTGATCTATTCGATTTTTACAACCAAACAACATTATTAAAAGTATCAAACCTATATACCTCATTCTTTGAAATGTAATTAATATTGAGCTATTTCTGAGATAAATTTTATGGCGTTATCTTTTATTTCATTGAAATCTGCTTCTGTACTTACATTATCTTTTAAAACACTTGCAATTCCAATTCCGTGAGCTCCTGCTTCCAACCACTGCACGACTGTATCAATTTCGATACCGCCAACTGCCAATAGTTTAATGTTATTCAATGGTGCTTTAAGGGATTTAAAATAAGGAATCCCCATAATATCAGCTGGAAAGAGCTTCACAAAATCGGCACCAGCCTCCCATGCTTCACAAACTTCCGTGGGTGTTAACGCTCCCATCAAAACAGGAATATCATTTTGGTGCGCCACTTGTATTACTTCTATATTGATATTTGGAGTAACTAGAAACTGCGCACCATAGTTGATTGCTTTTTTTGCAATTTTAGAGTTTATAACTGTTCCTGCTCCAATCAAAACCTTGGGAAATGATTTTCTCGCTTTTGAAATTTCTTCTAAATAATTAGGTGTGTTTGAAGTAATCTCTAGCACCTTTGCACCTCCATCTATCAAGCTTGAAATTACACGTTTTACATTTGATGCTTCTTTAAGACGGGTTATAAAGACTAGCTTTTCTTTCTCAATTATTTTGACAATTTCCTCTTTGGACATGATAAAATTACCAATTGGTAAGAGATCCGTCATTTCGATTTAAACGAGGTATTTCAACGGGAATAAATTCCTGTTTCAAAATAAATGCCTCATCCACATCAACTCCTAATCCTGGAACTGTTGGTGCCGGATATCTTGGTCCGTCCAACTTTGGTTGTACAGGGAAAAATTTAGGATTGTTTGTTGTAACGTGTGCCCCTGTATTCACCTCTTCTAACCAGCTAAAATTAGGACTAGCGGCAGCAACATGAATGGTAGCGGCTGTACAAATAGGCCCTAATGGATTATGTGGCATCAAATCAATATAGTGTGCCTCTGCCATTGCAGATACTTTCATAGCCTCTGTAATACCACCAACATTACACACATCTATACGAGCATATTGCGTGATATTGCGTTCTATAAAAGGTAAAAATTGCCATTTACTAGCAAACTCCTCTCCAATAGCAAAAGGAATATCTACCATTTTACGTAGACTTTCGTAAGCCCCTGGATTTTCATCTCTTATAGGCTCTTCAATAAAATCTAAAGTGCCTTCAGGCATACGTTTCATGAAGGAATATGTTTCAGCTGCGGTTAATCTGCTATGATAATCCAACCCAATAGTAACATTATACCCTATTTCCTTTCGAAGCTTTATCATCCAATCTGAAAGTTTCGCTATAGATTCTCGAGGTTCAAAACGTTTAATATCTTCTTGATCTTCAAACTCAGCAGGTGCCAATCTAATCATATCCCAACCTTCATTTACCATTTTTTTGGATTGCTCGATTAACGCATCAAAGGTCGAAAATCGCACTGATGCAAAACATGGCACAAAATCTCGTTGTTTTCCTCCCAAAAGTTCATACACCGGGACACCTAAGGCTTTACCCTTTATATCATGAAGTGCAATATCAATCGCTGAAATTGCCGCAGTTAATACCCGACCCCCTTCAAAATACTGTCCTCGATATAAATCCTGCCAAATAGCACCAATTTGCATAGGATCTCTTCCCATAATTAGTGGCCCGTAGTGTTTTAATGCTCCAACTACAGCATATTCTCGACCTGATAACCCTGAAGCTCCCCAACCATATATTCCAGAATCCGTTTCTATTTTTACCACTAATTGGCTTCCTGAACCAACATTAATTGGATAAGGTTTTACCGCTGTAATCTTCATACTAAATTATTTTTTGGGTACAATACGCTCTACTTTACCCACTATAAAGATATAGGAAAGCACACCAATTAAAGAAACTATTGCTATAAATACTAAGGCTGGACTAAAGTCGCCATCTGAAACCAAATAACCAATAATAGCGGGTACAAAAACAGATAAACCACCTATACAGTTGAATGCTCCACCAACTAATCCTAAATTTTCTTTTGGCGCAATTAACGACACGAATACCCAAGCAATACTTGCTAATCCCATTCCAAAACCTGCTATAGCTAAAAATAATACAACAAAAAATGTATCGTCTGTATAATTGGCTCCTATAACGAACATGGTTAAGAGCATACCAATAATCATAGGTGCCTTTCTTGAAATTTCAGCAGAAAACCCTCTTTTTGTCAAATAATCTGATGTAAATCCTGATAAAAGTATTCCAAGAAAAGCAGCTAAGTATGGTGCTGCGGCATAATATCCAGATTTTACAAAATCTAAACCCCTAAACTCTACCAAATACGTGGGAAACCATGTTAAAAAAAACCATGTGATCGCTCCCAAACATATTTGCCCAATATAGATCCCCCAAAGTTTTCTATAGATAAAGGCCTGTTTTAAATCATCCCAAGTAAACTTTTTAGGAGTTTCGTCTTTTGATTTTGAACCCACTAAACCTCCTCCTTTTTCAATGTACTCTAGTTCAGAATCGCTAATTGATTTATGATTTCTTGGGTCTCTATAAAAGAAATACCATATAGCAGCCCACACAATACCAATTATACCAGAAACTATAAACAAACCTCTCCAGCCAATAGCATCTTGAATTAAAGTTAACACAGGCATTAAAAAAGCTAAACCTAAGTACTGACCTGAGGTATAAACAGCAATTGCAGAAGCTCGTTCACTTTCAGGAAACCATCTACTTACTACTAAATTATTTATTGGGTAAGAAGGCGCTTCAAAAACGCCAATACTAGCTCTTAAACCCACAAGTGCGGTTACTGAATTCACAAACCCCTGAATAAGTGTTGCCAGCGACCAAAGTGCCAGAATAATTGGATAAAAAATACGCGATTTGATTTTATCTGCTAGTATTCCGCCAGGTATTTGCAGGGATGCGTAAAATATCCCAAATATGGAAAACACCCAACCCATTTGCTCTGTATCAATTCCTAAATCTGTCCTTATAGCAAAGGCCGCTACTGAAATATTGGTTCTATCTAGATAATTTATTACGACGGTAACAAAAATCATGGCAAGAATACCATAACGCTTGCTGGTTTTTGGTTTAGAAGTCTCTAAATTCATTTAGTTTAGCTTGGTTATTGCTTAAAAAAATAAATATATAATAATAAATAGAATCGCAAACGGGAATACCAAACTAAACTTAAATTTGAACAGGAATTACCAACCTAAATTAGGTTAAGAAACACTAGATTTCTATAGATTATCAATATATAAAATGACGTAGTTAGTCTGCCTATCCATTAAAGTATTCGTTTTGAAATTGGATAAACTCTTTGAACATATATGGGCGGTTTATATTATCTTTTACACTAATTGGGATTGAATATCAATAAGAGTAAATTTTAATGCGGAATTATTACAAGTTACTTAATCGAAGTTTATTTTAGCTATAGCTTTTTAGAGATTATAAACATCATGACCATCCAAGCCTTTCTTCAAATACTTGATTTTGGAAAAACATCTCAAGATTTTTCGAAATAATTCCCTTGGCTAAGAGTAAGATTTAGTAAAGCTTAAAAAGCTATATAATCGCAAAATAAAATCTTCTACATAATTTTTGAAACAAAAAAGAAATAAAATTATTTTCCTAAAACACTCCAAATATTGACTTCAATATTTTTTAAAAAAGCTTCTAGGTTTTTTCCTTATTATTTCTAACAACTAAAAAAGTGTAATCTCTAGTATTTAACACCCTGCTATACATTGAATCGAAGAATCTCATAAACATCTTATTTCATTTTGTTATGTTAAATAAGATTATTTTAAAATAATCTTCTGACTATCACCATCCCTGAGGATGAAATTCTTATTGTAATTGAATTAATAAACTTAACAAAGAAGTCTATTTTTAGAGTCTTTAAACGTCGATTAATTACTCAATTGAAATCAAAATCAGGGGATAAAGTATCCAATAAAATTATTCAAGGTTTAAAGTTTTCAATACCTTCATCTTCTTAACCATACTCGACGTCTTAACTGTTACAAAGTATATACCTTCTTTAAGACTTATTGTTTCAAGTTCTATCTTATGATTTAATGCATAAAAATCTTTAGAATAAATCAATAAACCTAAAGTATTATGTATTTTTAATGATGCTCTATCTTCTATACCTAGATCAATAGTTAGATCGTCTTTAAATGGATTAGGGTAAACAACTACATCATTAAAGAAAAAATTATCTTCAAACTTTCCCTGACAATCCTTCTCTGATTTTATGGATATATTATTTTTTCCGGTTGCAAGTGGTAATTCAATAATCGAGGATGTCGTCACAAATTTTTCACCGTTAAAGTTTATCCTATAGGTTGAGCTGCCTGACATGGTATAAACAATACTCTTTTTGTCCTTGTCTATCTTTCCAGTAACTGATAATCTCTCTGGTTCTGTAATGGTTACTTCAAAGCATTGCTCATATTCAGTAAAGGCCGTAGTGGATATACAGACTGTATAATCGCCAGCCTCCAAATTATCGAAAACAATAAAATTCGTAAAACCTTGAGATAAGTTACTTCCTGTAATTGTAGCAGTAAAATCGTAATTATTAACTCCCGATGTTATGGTAATAGAACCATTATTATTTATTGCGCAATCTTCTGCCTTTGTTAATATACTAAAGTTGTTAGATGGAAGCATAAATATTGGGCAACCCTTGGTGTTTACAGTGGAGCCAAATGGCGTATTTGGGCATTCATCATATTGATTTTTCACCCCATCTACATCCAAATCGTCTTCTGGAATGTCAATACAATTTTGTTCACCTGGAATATTATAACACCCCAAACCTGTAGGGCCAAAACTTGCCTCCCATGTAATACCAGCCTTCCAATTATCACCATTAAATTCATAAGCACCAACATCAGGAGCTGCTCCGGTAAATCCATCTGTTATTCCAGATATCTCGCGCCCCATATCTACAGCGCTTGAATTGGCGCTTAAAGTAAAATCACCATTTTCAATACTCATAAAAGATCCCGAACCTACCACTAAATTATTTTGTTTGTCTGCTTGCTCTTCCCATACTCCCTGAGATCCTAAATTATTCCATACTTTTACGTTTGAAAATGCAGTACCTTCCTTATGCCATGCTCCCATTTCTCTAGATGTATTCCAAATAGTATTATTGAATACATCAATATCAATACCATCCCAGTTAATCTGAATTCCCGACCATTCTATATTCCAAATCACATTATTATGCACTCTTACATCGGCAGCATCATTATCTAAATATACCGCCGCTGCCTTAAACAAATCTCCCTTAGCAAAGGTATCATGAAACCAATTATGATGAATATCTACATTTAAATTTTTGTTAATTGTATACAAAAGGGCACAATCATCTGCGATTAAATTACTTTGTGAAAAATCATTAAAAGCAACTTCTGATCCTTTATTAATAATTTGAATACAATCTCTACCACCTCTTTTTACCGTATTATTAATTACTTTAGTATTTGTGCCATCCCTAGCTAAAATCGGAGCCTCATATGTACCTAGGTAGTTACAATCATGAACATAATTGTTCTTAATTACAGCGCTTTCTCCAACAACTCTTATTCCGGACCCATCATTGTATGCCACTTCACAACGTTCAATTGTATTATTTTTCCACTGGGGGTTAGACCAAGGAATAAATACAGCACCAATACCTGTGAATAAACCACCGGCATTACTCCCCGTCGACATTGCACCAAAAAAACTAGAAACTTTATAAAGCTTGTTATTATTTCCAGTCATCATTACAGACCCTCCCAAAACAGCTAAATTTTTAATTTCAATATAATTCTTCCGATTATAGTCGATAGTATTGAGTCTTTTTGATACCCTAATACTATCATCCTTTGGGGCTCCACCTCCAGGCAACTGAATATAAACCTCACGCGTATCTTTATCAAAATACCATTCATTTTGATAGTCTAAAGCTTCTTTTATACCCTGCAAGAAGAATTCTCCTCCACCTCCTGGAGCATGAGCGCGAGGTGCAAAATTATCGTCAAATCTATAATCAACTCTACCTGCAGAAGATGAAATAACAGGATTTCTCCAAGCATACCACCTACTATCTCCGAAAAAGAAAAGAGTCCCTCCTTCTTCCCAAGGCCAATTTGGTATTTCGTTATTATTAAGATAACCTGTTGTGGTTAATGCTAATTGTGCTCTACTACTTCCTCCCGTTGCTTGTTTACCATCAATTGAAAATCTATCGCCGTCAACATTATTTGGCCAACGAGCCAAATCCATTAAAGTATCTCCATTCAACAAAAACATTCTAGGTCCCAAATCCCAATCTACGTTTGCTTTATAAATACTTCCCGAATCGTTGGTAAACCCATTAACGATCTCCATAGCAGAAATAACGACTCTTTCATTTTCAAATGCTTGGAAAATGATAGGACTTCCTAGAAGACCCGAGTTCATGGGTACTAATGTTTCTTCATAAACTCCTTCTCTTATATATACTACATCTCCAGCAATAGCTTGACTAGCGGCTTTTGCTATTGTAAGATAAGGACTCTCTATAGTACCAAGGTTTGAGTCGCTTCCATTTTTTGCTACGTAAATTTCTTTAGCATTGAGCCTAAATGATAAAATAAAAACTAAAATACAGCATATTTTTATAGAAAAACATGCTTTTTTACCGTCTTGGAATTGAATGATCATAATTTTTTTTAATGCAAATTTCAATTTTTAAACACTTTTTCCATAAGCTGTATGGTTGATTATTTATAATATATGATTAATGAACTTTTAAACATCGGACATTAATGAAAGGAAATGAATAGAATTTTATTTTAAACCTAAACGACTATTATTATAAAATGAATTAGAAAGGTTTCCGATATCAAATAATTTTAAAAACCATTTGTAGTAAAGAATTTGTCATTCTACATAGTTATTCACAAATTAAAACGACAAATTGCATTTACATTCAATCTTATTATTAACCTTTCAATTCTTTGAAGATGACGTATAATTTTATTAAAGTATTATTTCTATATTTTATGGTTTTTCTATTTGTTGCTTGTAATCAAAGTAAAAAAAACAATGATATCGCTGAAAAACTAAAAACAAAATCTGAAGATATTTTTGAGCCCAATTGGGAATCTATTAAAAAGAATTACAAAGACCCTGAATGGTTTAATAAGCAAAAATTTGGAATATTTATTCATTGGGGAGTTTATTCTGTCCCCGCTTTTGGATCAGAATGGTATCCCAGAAATATGTACATGGATAAAAATAGATTGAGCGCTAAACTTAAAATAGAAAAAAAAGGAGCAACTAAGGAATTTATGCATCACAAAAGTACATATGGTGATCAAAAAGACTTTGGTTATAAAGATTTTATTCCAATGTTTAAAGCTGAGAATTTTAGTGCTGAAGCATGGATAAAACTTTTCAAAAAAGCAGGTGCAAGATATGTTGTGCCTGTAGCAGATCATCATGACGGATTTGCAATGTATAAATCCAATACAACCCGATGGAACGCCTACGACATGGGACCTAAAAGAGACATTTTAGGCGAGCTATTTAGTGCAGGAAGAGCACATGGCATGATAATGGGCGCTTCTTCTCATTATGCTTTCAACTGGTCCTTCTACAATAAAGAGCCTTATTTTGACACAACAAATCCCGAATACGCAGATTTGTATTCTGATAAAGGTACAGATTTAAAAGAACCTGTCTCTGAAGCATTTAAAAAGAAATGGTGGGATAGAACTACAGATTTAATAGACAACTATCAACCTGATATTTTATGGTTTGATTTTATGCTTGATACTCCAGATTTTGATGAATACAGACCGATGCTAGCAGCTTATTATTATAACAAAGGAATTGAATGGAATAAAGAAGTTGTATTACAGGATAAGAACTTTTTTAATGAAGCGTTTCCAGAAGGTACTGTTATTTATGATTTAGAAAGAGGAAAATTACCTGGAATACGAAAGCTACCTTGGCAAACCGATACATCAATAGGAAAAAACTCTTGGTGCTATGTTGAAAATTGGCAATCTAAAGACACAAATCAATTAATTGATGATTTAGTAGATATAGTATCAAAAAACGGGAATTTGTTATTAAATATTGGACCAAAAGCAGATGGAACTATTCCTGAGGATCAAAAGGAGATTTTGCTAGAAATGGGTAATTGGTTATCTATTAATGGAGAAGCTATTTATGACACAAAATATTGGCGAACCTTTGGCGAAGGTCCAACAGAGGTAAAGAAAGGGCATCACTCTGAGGGTAAAAATAGTGCTTTTACAGGTCAGGATATTAGGTTTACACAGAAAAACGGCACTCTTTATGCTATCATGATGGAGTGGCCAGAAAATAACAACGTATTAATAAAATCTATAAAACACAGCACAGATAAAGTAAAGAACGTTTCAATGCTAGGTACAAATGAAAACATAGAATGGAATCAAGATAAAAATGGTCTAAATGTTAAAATGCCCCCAAAAAGGCCATGTAATTTTGCATACGTTTTAAAAATAAAAATGTAAACACATATTTGTTTTAGTTAATTTAGTTTATTGATTTGAGGGTGGTTTTTTAACCACCCTCTTGTTTTATTATAGAATATTAAAGTAAAGAAAGGAGTCATTCTGCAATTACAAAACACTAGCTGTCGGCTAAATTTTCTGGCTTGAATGTGTCTTTGTCTACTTGATTTATATTTTGTCTTACATACTCACTTGGCAAAACACCGAACTGCTTTTTAAAACATGAAGAAAAATAGGATGCTGTATTAAAACCTGTCATATACATAATTTCCTTTACCGAATAGTCACTTTTCTCAAAGAGTTGAACAGCTCTTTTCAATCTTATATTTCTTATAAATGCACTCGTTGACAAGCCTGTTATTTCCTTAAACTTTAGAAACAATGTACTTCTGCTAAGCCCCATCTCTTTTACCAGCATCTCAACGTTAAAGCTCGTATTCATCATATGCTTTTCAACTATTTCAATAGCTTGTTGTAAAAACTTTTCGTCTAATGTAGTTACTGTAACGTCCTTTGGTTCAAAACTTATATCGTTTTTAAATCTATTTCTTAATTGCTCTCTTTGTTTTATAATGTTGTTTAGTTTAAGTTCTAACAATTCAATGTCAAAAGGCTTTCTTATATAATCATCTGCTCCAGTTTTCAGACTTCTAATTTCACTCTCTTGAGACAATTTGGCTGTAAGCATTATTACAGGAATATGACTAGTTTCTCTTTGTGATTTAATTTTTTTACAAAAATCAATACCATTCATTTCAGGCATTAGAATATCCGAAATAATAATATTGGGTACTATTTTATTGGTCATTTCTAAACCTACTCTTCCATTGGGAGCTTCATGAACTATATAATCATTTTTAAGCGCTCTTTTTAAGAACAACCTTATATCCGGCTTATCATCTATAACCAATAAAATAGGCTTATCAGCTCTGGATTTTTCAATATCCAAATCTGTAATTTCATCGTTTAAACTTATGGCTATAGAATCCGTTTCAGAAGTTCTAACATGAAAATCTGCATCCTTAGTATTTTTGCAGGTAATCTCAGGTATATTTTCATAAGCCTTTCTTTCTACGGGAATTTGAACAGTAAAAGTAGTTCCTATGTTTAATTCACTCTCTACACTTATGCTTCCTTGGTGCAACGCTACAAGTTGCTCTGCATAGGATAGTCCAATTCCTATTCCCTCAGGATTACTTTCATCTCTACTTTTGTCAATATAAAAACGTTCAAAAATATTTTTCAGTTTTTCTGGTTCAATGCCACAGCCAGAATCTTTCACTTCTATAATAACGTTGTTTACGTATTCATCAATACTAACATATATTTTTATTTCGCCTCCTTGAGGAGTAAATTTAAATGCATTGGATAAAAGGTTATTTATTATTTTTTCAATTGCTTCATGATCAAACCAAGCTGTAATTATCTCTGGATTACTCGAGATTTCAAAATATATTTGGTTTTTATGAACCAAAAACTGAAAAGGCTCACTTAATTGCCTTATAAAGCTAACAATGTCGCCCTGGCGCATAACAAGTCTCATCTTGCCCTGACTTATTTTTCGGAAGTCCAATAGTTGGTTTACGAGTCTCAATAAAGAATCACTATTTCTTTCCATTAACTTGTACTGTTCTTGGATTTCATTGTCATCTAAACCTTTCCCTCTTTTTTGTAAATATTTTAGCGGACCTTTTAATAGCGTAAGTGGTGTACGTAATTCGTGAGAAATATTAGTGAAAAATTCAAATTTAATTCTTTGTAATTCTTCATTTTTTTCCTTTTCTAAATGATCCAGTTCTAATTTATACTTTTCATTTGTACCTATAATGGTGTACCTTCTAAATAAAATTAGTAAGCCTAGAGTTATTAAGAAATAAAAAGTATAGGCCAATGTAGTTCGCCAAAAGGGAGGGGTAATTTCAATATTTAATTTGGAAGCAGAGGTATCCCATACTCCATCATTATTTGAAGCTTTTACTAGAAATGTATAATTATCGGGTTCTAGATTAGTGTAGTTTGCAAATCTCCTCTCAGAGGAAGTGTAAATCCAGTTTTCATCAAATCCTTCCAACATGTAGGCATATTTGTTTTTTTGAGGGGAAGCATAATGAAGAGATGAAAACTCAAAAGATATACTATTCTGGTTATGTTTAAGTTTAATATCGCCGGTAGTGTTTATAGATTTTCCCAAAATTGTTTTTCCATCTATTTTTTGCCCAATACCGATTTCTTTGTTAAATATTGAAAATTTGGTAATTACAGTTTCGGTTTCATAAGAATTGCCTTTTATATTTTCAGGGTAGAAGGCATTAAATCCATTAATTCCTCCGAAGAGTAATTCCCCATTTTGCCTTTTTAGTCTTGCTAATTCTTGAAATTCATTACTTTGAAGGCCATCATTAATATCAAAATTGGTGAATTTTATATTACCTGGATCAAATTTTGAAAGCCCTTTGTTAGTTGATATCCAGAGATTATTATTATTATCCTCTAAAATACCTTTGACAACATTATTTGGTAAACCGTCTTTTACTTTATACGGCACAAAGTAATCTTTATTTTCCCCTGAAGCAGGAATATATTTGCATATGCCTCCACCTAGTGTTCCAATCCATATCTGTCCCTCTGCACTTTCAAACAATTCTAGAATATAATTGTGACTTATACTCGTAGAGTCCATGGGGTTCTTTTTATAAACCGAAAATACAGGATGTTTTTTTTCTTTTTCTGCTTTAGACAGTTTACAAAGACCGTCACCAGTGGCTAGCCAAATATTTCCTTGCCTATCCTCCATAATATTACGGATAATATTATTCGAAATACTGTTGATCCCAGTTTTACTATAGGTGAAAATATCTTTTTTGTATGTTTTTGTAGCCTTGTCAAAAATCCATCTTACCAATCCTTTACCATATGTTCCAATCCATAGATTTTTGTTGCTATCCTCTAGAATAGAGAATACACTACCCAAAATACCATCGTAATCACTATTATCAAGTTCTTTAATCCTTTTTGGATTTGTAATATCGATGCTGTATAATCCTGGATGTGTTTCTGATCCAACTAACAATATCTTTTTACCATTTACTTCTATTTCCTTAATTACAAAGGCGTTTTTTATATTATTTAGAGTCGAGAATCCTAAGTAAGATTCATAATTATTTTGTGGTAAAAAATTAAGTTCACCTCCTTCAGTTCCCACCCATAACGTACCATTGCTGTCCTCGTACAACGATCTAATTTTATCATAGCTCAAACTGCTGGAATCTAAAGTTTTCTTTATAAGTTTAAACTTCTTTCTTTCTAAATCTAACTTGTTTAAACCTCCACCGTTAGTTCCTATCCAGATAACACCTCCCTTATCTTTAAGCAAGGATTTAATTCTATTTTTACTAATACTAAAACGGTTGTCAGGTTCGTATTTGAATTCCTTTATTAATTTAGGGATTGCTGTTCCATCTGAATTATCAAAGTACAATAGGCCCTCATCCGTACCAACCCATATAGTTGTATTATTTACTAATATTTCGTTTGTAAGCACCCTACCTGTCACCTTTTTTACAGTATACCCTCCATCTCTATTTAACATAAAGAAGCCATGATTGGAACCAATTAACAGTCTACCATATACATCTTCATTTATACTTCTTATAGGAATATTGGATAGCCCAATTATCTCATTTATCCGCTTAACATATAGGTCTCCATTAGAGTCCCGATTCAATTTAAAAAAACCAGCATCACCAGCAATCCAAATTTCTCCTTGACTATCTTGAAAAATGTCATTAACTACATTATCGTTAAGTTTTGTATTAAAAGGATCTCTTTCTAAATTATAATGTTGGAAATTGATAGCATCTAGTGGTTCATCAAGACTAATAACATCCAGTCCATTCGAGGTACCAATCCAAAGTCTATTTTTATCGTCTAATAGTAAAGAAGTAACATAATTACTTATTAGACTATTAGGGTTATTTTTATCATGAACGAAGTGTTTAAATTTTTCTGTTTTAATATTAAAATAGTCCAAACCTTTGCCAGTAGTTCCAATCCAGAGATTCCCATTTTTATCTCCAGTTATATCGAAAATTAAATTACTGCTAATGCTGTTAACATCATTCCCGTTAGGAGAGAAAATTTTAAAATTATATCCATCATACTTATTTAGACCTTCATGAGTTCCAAACCATAAAAAGCCTTGATTATCCTGATATATGCAATTAATATCACTTTGAGACAACCCATCATCAGTAGTTATTCTATGAAATTGTATGTCTTCTTGACCAAATGAATGTATACAAGAAACAACGGATATAATAACCAAAAGATCTTTTAAGAAGCGCATTTTTTAACAACTAGTTTTTAAAAGGTTGGATATATTCAAATATATCAAATTCATATAAATCTTTGTATTTTGAACTAACTTTTATAAATATTATATTTCACATATCAACCTCGAATGTTATAGATTATACTCTTTTTGGATACCTTTAAATTCAATAAAAAAACTATTGTTTAGAATAGTATTTTAGATTTTGGTTTTCATGACTTCAATTGCATATAATCAGTTGATAATTATAATTAATAAAGTAGTTGGATTATAAATTGAAGTCAATTTAATTTTATACTGTCCTATTTTTAGGGAAGGCTACAGAAGAGCCTCTAAAAAAAGGCCTAATTAACGCTTAAGTGAAATATTTAAGAGCCCTTTTATTGTGGCGTCCTTGTATACAATATGATTCCAAGAGAAGCCATTGAGGGCAAACACGAAGCTCTTGTGTCCAGAGCTGATTTCTTAAAGATCAATTCCATTGAAACCAAGCATCCAAAAGTTCACAAAACTGACAATGATAATTTACCTCTAAAACGATTTGTTAACCGTAGTAGTTGTGGTACGCCCTTAACAGGGTTTCTTGTTAAACGAAAGAGACTATATTACTATAAATGCAGAACTAAAGGATGCGGTTGTACAAAATCCGCCAAACAATTGCATAATAAATTTATCAATGAACTTTCTTACTTTGAAATTGATCCTAAATTCAATAGTGTGATCAAGGATATTATGATATATACTTATGATGCGATCACAAAGGAAATTAGAGAAAACGACTCAAATATCAAGAAGCAACTCACTTTACTTAGTTCCAAAATTGACACCATCGAAGAATGTTTTGCCATTGGAGAAATTGATGTCAATATCTACCAAAAATTTCGAGGTAAATACACTAAGGAACATGCTCATTTAAAGTCCAGTTTAGGTAATTCATCAATTTCCAGTTCAAAACTTAACTTAGCCATTGAAAAGGCTTTGACTATGTCGTCTAAACTCAGTAGTTTATGGGAATCAGGATATTTGTTTCAAAAACAAAAAATTCAAAATCTCGTTTTCCCATCCGGAATAGATTACGACAAGTCAAAAGGCAAAGTTCAAACCAAAAGAGTAAAATCAATTTTCTTTGCAATCCCTTTGCTGGCGGAGGATATATCATAAATTAAAAACGGAGAACCTGTTGATATTGACAAATTCTCCGCTTGAGTGACCCCGGAGGGATTCAAACCCCCAACCCTCAGAGCCGAAATCTGATGCGCTATTCAGTTGCGCCACGGGGCCTTTCATACCTGCGAAAGCAGGAATCTCTTTATATCATTTACTTAACTTGGCCTTTACAATACCAGAAATGGTTTTACCATCGGCTTGTCCTGCCAATTGCTTACTCACTATACCCATAACTTTACCCATATCTTTCATACCTTCTGCACCAACTTGATTGATTGTTGCTACAACAACTTTTTCTATTTCTTCTTCACTTAAAGCTTCAGGTAAAAATTGGCTTATAATCTCCGCCTCTGCTAATTCTGGAGCTGCTAAATCTTCTCTACCTTGTTCAATATAAACTGCGGCACTATCTTTGCGCTGTTTTACTTGTTTTTGAAGTATTTTTAACTCTTGCTCCTCGGTAAGTTCATCTCCTGCTCCACTCTCTGTTTTAACTAAAAGTATTGCCGATTTAACAGCTCTTAAAGCGGTTAAAGCGGTTTGATCTTTGGCTTTCATAGCATCTTTTAACGCAAACATCACCTCTTGTTGTAAACTCATATTCTAAAGCATTTTAAGAGTTGCGAAGATAGAAAAAGGATATAAAAAATCCCGAAAAGTATGAGGGAAACTTTTCGGGATCATAACTAAAGTGAGGTTAAACACAGAAGTGTTGTTCTAATCTACGTTATCATGCAAAAACGAATTGTTTTTTCTAATTTGTATTTCATTATTTTCATCAGTACCAATACTCGTTCTTGACATGTTAGTCTCTGATGAGTGTTTGGTTTCCTCTAAGTCAACACCTTGACGTTTGTATGCTGGAACTTTTTCTATATCATCAATTTTTGCGGTATTGAATTTATAGTTAAAATCCTTCATTTTTCTTCTACGCTCTGCTGTACGCTGTCTCAGAATTTCTGAAATTGGCAACTCTGTAGCATCCACATCTTCTTCAATTTCTTCTTCAACTTCTTCATTTTTAATCACTTTTCTCTCGAAAATCACTTCTTCATGAATCAGCTCTTCTGCAACTTTATCTACAACGGGTTGCGAACTATTCATTGAAGATTCTGCTTCAATATAATCATCAAGCGCATATCTTACTTCTTCACCATCAGCATTAGTTTCGTTAACTGTAATCAACTCTACATAATCATTAACCTGAATTCCGTTTACCTCTGTTTCATCATCATCTTCTTCTTCACCTAAACTAAACATTACTTTTTCCTCTTCAATAGGCTCTTCATTTTGCACTGAAGGTAATGGTAAATCAAAGGTTAATGTTATTTGTTGCTCCTCCTCGGGTTCCACAACTTCAATAGTATTCGCCTCCATTGTGGTAATAGGCTTTATAATGTATTCATCCTCTTCAATAGAAATCTTTACTTCATCGTAAACAACATCAATATTTCTAATTTTTTCTGATGTTGGAACTAAAGGCGCTTCCTTAGGCTCTTGGGTTGATTGAGGTTTTTCAACCACTAATTTTTCAGCTGAGGTAATCTCTTCTTCAACTTCATCCAAATCTAAAGTATGTCTTACAATAGGATTAGGCTCTTTCTTCTCTAGCTCGATCATCGGTGCTATAATCACTGGTTCTTTATCCTTTTCAGAATCATCTTCTAAAGCATGCACTACCTTTTTAGTTTCCGTATTGGAAATCTCGTCTTGTTGATCGCTATTGAAACCAGTAGCAATAATGGTAACAGCGATTGACTCATCTAAGGTTTCATCTTCACCTACACCCATAATGATGTTTGCTCCATGACCAGCTTCGTTTTGAATATGATCGTTGATTTCTCCTATCTCATCTATAGTAATTTCCTGAGAACCAGAAACTATAAGCAGCAGTACATTTTTAGCACCAGTAATTTTATTATCATTTAATAACGGTGAATCTAAAGCCTTACCAATGGCATCTTGCGCTCTGTTTTGTCCAGAAGCAATCGAAGATCCCATAATTGCAGTGCCACTATCACTTAAAACGGTTTTGGCATCACGTAAATCAATATTTTGTGTGTAGTGATGTGTAATCACTTCTGCAATTCCACGCGCAGCAGTGGAAAGAACTTCATCAGCTTTAGAGAATCCTGCTTTGAAACCAAGATTTCCATAAACTTCGCGAAGCTTATTATTATTAATTACAATCAAAGAATCTACAACATCTCTAAGTTTTTCAATACCTTTTTGAGATTGCTCCAAACGCATTTTGCCTTCAAATTGGAAAGGCATTGTAACAATACCAACGGTTAGGATATCTTTATCCTTTGCCATTTTAGCGATAATTGGCGCAGCTCCAGTACCTGTTCCTCCGCCCATTCCAGCAGTGATAAATACCATTTTTGTATTGGTATCTAGCATCTGAGAAATCTCATCGAAACTCTCAACAGCAGCTTGCTCACCAACATCTGGATTAGCCCCAGCCCCAAGTCCTTCTGTTAAGTTAACCCCCAGTTGGATCTTATTAGGTACACCGCTATTTTGTAATGCTTGTGCATCTGTATTACAAACGTAAAAGTCAACACCTTTTATCCCTTGTTGAAACATGTGATTGATAGCATTACTACCACCACCGCCAACACCGATAACTTTTATAACATTCGATTGGTTTTTCGGGAGATCAAATGAAATGCTTTCGAATTCGTTTTTGCTGCTCATAAATTCTTATTTTCTGGGGTTCTAAATATTATTTTTAATCAATGGTTAATTAGCACTATTCTGCGTTATCTAAAAAATCTTTAACGCGTTCGGTTAATTTATCCAAGAACGACTTGCGCTCTTTTACTGGTTTTTCAATGGCTTCTTCAGGAATGGCTTCATCTTTAATTTGTTCTTCATATACCTCCTGTTCTTGCTGCTCCACTTTTTTGCGCTCTTTACGTTTTAACCCATCCAACACCAATCCTACTGCTGTTGCGTAAAGCGGACTCGTAACATCTGCATCACTATCACCTGCCAAATGTTCATTTGGGTAGCCAATTCTAGTATCCATTCCTGTTATATATTCTACTAATTGCTTTAAATGTTTTAACTGGCTACCACCACCTGTTAAAACGATACCTGCAATGAGTTTTTTCTTTTGCTCTTCGTGTCCGTAATTTTTAATTTCTGCAAATACTTGCTCTACAATTTCAACAACTCTTGCATGTATGATTCTTGAAAGGTTTTTGAGGGTAATTTCTTTTGGCTCACGACCTCTTAATCCAGGAATGGATACAATCTCGTTATCCTTATTTTCTCCAGGCCACGCAGAACCAAATTTAATTTTCAGAAGTTCAGCCTGCTTTTCAATGATAGAACAACCTTCTTTAATATCTTCGGTGATTACATTTCCTCCGAAAGGAATTACCGCTGTATGTCGAATAATACCATCTCTAAAAATGGCCAAATCGGTGGTACCACCACCTATATCAATTAATGCAACACCTGCCTCTTTTTCTTCTTGACTCAATACCGCATTTGCCGATGCTAGAGGCTCTAACGTGATGCCTTCAAGGTTCAAACCAGAACTTTGCACACAACGCCCAATATTTCTTATTGATGATACTTGACCTACTACCACATGAAAATTAGCCTCTAACCTGCCACCATACATACCGATGGGTTCTTTTATTTCAGCTTGCCCATCCACTTTATATTCTTGTGGTAATACGTGAATAATTTCTTCACCAGGAAGCATCACCAACTTATGAACTTGATTGATAAGTCTATCAATATCTTCTTCATCAATAACCGTTTCAGAATTTGGTCTTGTGATATAATCACTATGTTGCAAACTACGAATGTGCTGACCCGCAATACCTACAGTAACATCTTCAATTTTTAATTCCGCAGTTGTTTCAGCCTCTTGAACGGCTTGCTGTATAGACTGAATGGTTTGCGTAATGTTATTTACCACACCACGATGTACGCCCAAACTTTTGGATTTACCAATACCCAAAATTTCAAGCTTACCGTACTCGTTTTTACGACCAATCATCGCCACAATTTTTGTGGTTCCTATGTCTAAGCCAACTGCTAAATTATGTTCCATGTTTTACGTTTTGGTACACACCACTTGATTATCAAATTGCAAATTCACTTTACTATACTTATCCAGCGTATTTTCTTTTAAACTTTTTTTATAAAACGCTTTTAAGTTGTTTATCTTCTTATCTAAAAGCTGTAAGCTTCCCAGATTCACAGTAAATTTGCATTGTCTTAACTTTAATGCAATACCTCCTTTTATATTCTGATGAATCTCTACAACATGCTGTTTTAAGAAGTTGTCTTGTTCTATTTTTTGAGCAACCTCAAAAACATTATTTAAATTATTTTTCTCAACATAACCAGTAACCATCGGTACTCGTGCGGTATAATTAGATGATAACGGCATATAATCACCCTCATCATCTATGTAATAGGATGCGTTTGTACTAACTCTCGCAACAGGTCGTTTTTGCTGAATTTCGGCGTTAAGTGTACCATTAACAGACACATATACTTCAGCCGATCTTATCATGGGATTAGAATTTAGGGCAGTTTCTAACTCGTCCAAATCTAAAATTTCTTTAGGCACATTTTTAACGCCCCCTTGATTTTGTATTAACAATTTACTAACAGCCTCGTGGGTTAAGAAAAGGTTGTTATCTCCTAAAAATGAAATATTGGGTTTTGATATTTCACGTACGCTATTTTTCGATGAAGCAAATGCATATAAGAGGCATACTAGCAATACCAGCACCATCATTTTTATGTAATTCCAATTAATTCGCAACGCTTAATGCATTTTTAATGTGTTTAACTTCTTCTCCAATATCACCAGCCCCAATCGTCAATATCACTTGAGCTGAACTTTTATGTACTTCTGTAATCATATCTGTCTTGGATATCAATTTTTTATTCGGATTATCTATTTTTCCCAATAACCAGTTTGAGTCTACACCTTCTATAGGCAACTCTCTTGCAGGATAAATTTCCAGGAGATATATCTCATCAAATTGTGACAGACTTTGCGCAAATCCGTCAACAAAATCTCGAGTTCGCGAAAATAAATGCGGTTGAAAAATAGCCATCACTTTTCTTTTAGGATACATTTCCCTTATGGCGCTATGTACTGCATTAATTTCCTCTGGATGATGTGCATAATCATCAATAAACACCAAATCATCTGTTTTAATTTGATATGTAAATCTTCGTTTGACCCCTTTATAGGTTGAAAGTGCTTCTACTAATTGGTGCTCAGAAACACCATATTCAATAGCCATTGCCATTGCCGCCAAGGCATTAGATAAATTATGTCTTCCTGGGAGGTGAAATTTTAAATCCTTAAGTAACTCTTTTGGCGTTTTAATATTAAAAACATAAACACCGTTTTCAATTTTTATATTTTGAACTGAATAGTCTGCGTCATCCTCAATACCATAAGTAATACCATCAATTGGCAATCCGTTCTTAACAAACAATTTTCCTTCGGGTTTTAATTTCTTTGAAAAAGATTCAAATGAACGTTCTAATTCTGAAGCGTCTCCATAAATATCTAAATGATCAGCATCCATAGAGGTTATACAGGCCAAATCTGGAGATAAGGTTAAAAAAGACCTATCAAACTCATCAGCTTCAACAACCGAAACCTCATCACCATTTAATATTAAATTTGAATCATAATTTTCGCTTATACCACCTAAAAATGCTGTTAACTTTACGTTACTTTGATACAATAGATGCCCCAAAATACTGGTTGTTGTGGTTTTTCCATGTGTACCTGCCACAGCTAGACATACCGTATTTTCAGTTATTAAACCTAGAATTTGGGAGCGTTTTAAAACTGTATATCCTTTGGATATAAAATAATTCAATTCCTCATGATTTTTGGGAATTGCCGGCGTATAAACGACTAATGTGCTTGCTTGATACCTGAAAGGCACCTCTATTAAAGTAATATCATCTTCAAAATGAATTTTAATACCTAGCTCACTTAGACCATCAGTAATTTCAGTAGGCGTTTTATCATAACCAGACACGTACTTACCTGTTGATTTAAAGTAGCGCGCCAAAGCACTCATACCGATACCACCGATACCAATGAAATAAATGTTATTTATGCTATTTAAATTCATTTGTTTAATAATAGGTCTACCTCGTCTACTATATCTTTGGTAGCATTAACCAATGCCAATTTTTTAATATTGGCGCCCAATTGCTTTTGCTTTTCTTGGGAGGCAATTAACTGTGAAAATTTGTTTTCGAAATCTGCATCAAGATCTTCCTCCTTTATCATTAAAGCCGCTTCCTGATTAACTATGGATAACGCATTTTTAGTTTGGTGATCCTCTGCCACATTAGGAGATGGAATAAAAATGACTGGCTTACCAACAATACATAATTCTGAAACCGAACTTGCGCCAGCTCTGGAAATGATAATATCAGCAGCAGCATAAGCCAAATCCATTTCATTTAAAAATTGATATACCTGTATGTCTTTGGAATTTCCATACAATTTATACTGTTGATAATATAGCTTACCACATTGCCAGATAATTTCAACATTAAGTGTATCAAAGAAGTCTAACTCTTGCTCAATTAATTCGTTAATGCGTCTCGCACCTAAACTTCCACCTAGTACTAAAAGCGTGTATTTCCCATGTTTAAGATTGAAATGATTTTTTGCTTCAACCGTTTTTCCATCAATATTCAACAAATCCTGACGTACCGGATTACCAGTAACTTTAATTTTTTCTTTTGGAAAAAATCGCTCTAATCCTTCGTAGGCTACACAAATTTTATTTGCTCTTTTAGATAGGATTTTATTGGTAATTCCGGGATACGAATTTTGCTCTTGTATTAATGTTGGTATTTTTTTTGAAGTCGCCATTTGCAATAAGGGTCCACTTGCAAAACCGCCTGTTCCAATAACCACATCAGGTTTGAAAGATTTAATTATTTTACGAGCCTTTAAAAGACTACTAAACACCTTAAACGGAAACATTAAATTTTTTAGTGTTAGCTTTCGCTGAATACCAGAAATCCAAAGCCCTTTTATGTCATATCCCGCTTGCGGCACTTTTTCCATCTCCATTCTATCCTTTGCACCAACAAATAGAAATTTAGATTCTGGATATCTTTCCTTTAATTCATTAGCAATAGCAATAGCAGGATAAATATGACCACCTGTGCCTCCTCCTGATAAAATAATATGGTATTGCCTTTTATCTTCCATAAATTCTAAATAGTCTCCGAAAGTATTTCCAACGGATTATCTTCATTTATTTCTTGTTCTTTAATTTCCTCGCGCCTTGCGCTTACACTTAAAATAATTCCTATAGCTAAACAAGTCATCCAAATGGATGTACCACCACTGCTTATTAGTGGCAGTGTTTGCCCTGTTACGGGGAATAATTCTACTGCAACTGCCATGTTAATCAATGCCTGAAAAATTATGGGCAGACCAACACCTAAAACCAACAACTTTCCAAAAACTGTATCTGCTTTTTGGGCTACAATAACCACTCTAAAGAGTAACCAGAGGTACAAAAGCATGATTAGAAAACCACCAATCAGTCCGTATTCCTCAATAATGATTGCAAATATGAAATCTGAAGATATCTGAGGTAAAAAGTTCTTTTGTATGCTCTTTCCAGGACCTACACCATAAATCTCACCAGAAGCTATTGCGATTTTTGCTTTTTCAATTTGATAATCGGCTTCTGTATCTTCACCATTCCAATAGTTTTTAATTCTATTTTCCCAAGTGTTCACTTTTACCTTTAACGGGCCTTCAGTCATTCTAGCTACTAAGACAAATAGCGTAAGCGCTATTAATCCTGATCCCAAAATCACAGCTAAATATTTTACTGGGTAACCTCCAAGAAAAACCAAAATTAAAACCATGGTGAAAATTATGGCAGCGGTAGAAAAGTTGGATGGTAAAATAAATGCTAAAACCATGCAAACGGGCATCCATAAAGGTAAAATGGAACCTTGAAAGGTTATGGTTTTATCTTTCATTTTTGACAAATACCTAGCCACATAAACCATCAACACCACAGCCGCAAAAGCTGAAGTTTGGAACGAGACGCCTCCAATATTAATCCATCTACTAGCAGTTGCACCTCCAACAGTAGTTCCTTGCATTATAGTTATCACAAGTAATACCAAAACCACTGGAATCATTACCAACGACAACCCCTTAAAATATCTATATGGAATTTTATGCGCCCCATACATGATTAAAAACCCTGAAAGCAAGAACACAAAATGCTTTACAAAAAACACAAAGGTATTTGTGCCGCCACCTTTGTAAGCCAAATTACTTGCAGCACTGTAAACCGGCAAAAACGATAGAATAGCCAATAGTGCCACTATTGCCCATATTAACCGATCTCCTTTTATGTTTTTAAAAACTTGCTGCATTGGTATTTTATAAGTTTCTTACGGCTTCTTTAAATTGACGCCCTCTGTCTTCGTAGTTTTCAAACAAATCGAAACTAGCACAAGCGGGAGACAACAATACGTTTTCACCAGACTGCGCAACTTTATAGGCAATTTTAACTGCTTCGCTCATAAATTGAGTTTCAACTATAATATCTACCATATTGCCAAACGTATCCATAAGCTTTTGGTTATCTACACCCAAACAAATTATGGCTTTCACCTTTTCGTTTACAAAAGGGAATAACTCTCTATAATCATTACCTTTATCTACACCACCAACAATCCAAACCGTTGGTGCATCCATACTTTCTAAAGCGAAATACGTTGCATTCACATTTGTAGCTTTAGAATCATTGATATATTGCACTTTGTTGATTTTAAGCACTTGCTCCAATCTGTGTTCTACCCCTTGAAAATTCTCTAAGCTCTCACGAATAGTTTGCTTTCTAATTTTAAGTAAGTGTGCTACGGTTGAAGCTGCCATAGCATTTTTAATGTTGTGTTTTCCCTCGAGGGTAAGGTTAGTTGTTGGCATAATTATTTTATCGTTTTCTATCGTTATTATTAGTTTATTATTTTCAAAATATGCACCATTTTCAATCTGTTTTTCTAGTGAAAAAGGCAATAATGTAGATTGAACTGGATTTGTTTTTAAATGATTTACTATCACCTCATCATCAGCATCATAAATCAAATAATCATCTGAGGTTTGATTCATTGCTATTCTGAATTTGGCTTTCACATAATTCTTAAATTGATACTCATATCGATCTAAATGATCTGGCGTAATATTGGTGATAACTGCAATTTTGGGTTTAAAATCAATGACATCATCTAACTGAAAGCTGCTAATTTCCAGTACATAGTTTTCGCAGTTTTTCTCCAGTAATTGTTTTGCAAAACTGTCACCTATGTTTCCCGCTAAACCTATATTTAATTCATCTTTTAATAAATGATGTGTTAAAGTTGCTGTTGTCGTTTTTCCATTGCTACCAGTAATCCCAACAATAGTGGCCGATGTAAACTTTGAAGCAAATTCAATCTCAGAAACTACCGAAATCCCGTTTTTCCTTAAAGCTTTCACTATCAGAACCTTATCAGGAATACCCGGACTTTTCATCACCAAATCAGCATTCAAAATTTTAGATGCTGTATGCTGTTCATCTTCCCATTCAATCTCATTATGTTTAAGAACTTCTTTGTATTTGTCTTTTATTTTGCCCTTATCGGAAACAAAAACATCATAACCTTTGGCTTTTCCTAAGAGTGCGGTACCAATACCACTTTCCCCTCCTCCCAAAATCACGAGCCTTTTCATGCTACCTGATCTTCAATGTTACAATTGAAAGTATCGCCAATAGAATACCTACAATCCAAAATCGTGTTACAATTTTACTTTCGTGATATCCTAATTTTTGATAATGATGATGCAGTGGCGACATCTTAAAAATGCGCCTACCTTCACCATATTTTTTTCTTGTGTATTTAAACCAACTTACCTGCATAACCACAGATAGATTTTCTGCTAGAAAAATGCCGCACATTAACGGAATTAACCATTCTTTTCTAACTGCGATTGCAATTACCGCGATAATACCTCCTATTGTTAAACTCCCTGTATCTCCCATAAACACTTGTGCTGGAAACGTGTTGTACCATAAAAACCCTATGAGAGCCCCAACAAATGCGGCTATATAAATCGTAATTTCCTCAACTCTAGGGATGTACATGATATTCAGATAATCTGAGAACACGATGTTACCTGAAACCCAGGCAAAAATCCCTAAGGTTAATACTATTATTGCTGAAGTTCCTGCAGCCAAACCATCTATCCCATCGGTAAGGTTTGCCCCATTAGATACTGCTGTTATGATAAAAATTGCGACTATTACGAATATGATCCAAGCGTAACCTGATAAGTCTTCACTAATCCATGTGATGAGATTTGCATAATCAAACTCATTGTTCTTAACAAATGGAATGGTTGTTTTGGTAGATTGGTGCTCTTCTCCAAACAACTTGCTTATTGGTATATTTGGGTCTTCCTGCAATAACACTTGTTGCTGCTCTTCTGGAAGCTGCTCTTTAATAGTTACATTAGGGTTTAAATACAGAGTCAACCCCACAATAAGCCCTAAACCTATTTGCCCCATAACCTTGAATCTTCCTTTTAAACCTTCCTTATCATTTTTGAACTTTTTAATGTAATCATCAATAAAGCCGATAATTCCCATCCAAATGGTTGTCACAATAAGAAGTATGATGTAGACATTCTCTAATTTGGCCAGTAGAAAAACAGGAATTAGTGTTGCCAAAATTACAATGATACCTCCCATTGTTGGCGTTCCTGCTTTTTCAGCTTGTCCTTCCAAACCTAAGTCCCTAATCGTTTCTCCCATTTGCTTTCTCTGAAGAAAACGGATGATTCGTTTACCATAAATGGTTGAAATCAACAAAGAAAGAATCATTGCCAACGCACTTCTAAAAGTTAAAAACCCAAAAAGCGTGGCTCCTGGAAACTGGAATTCCTTCTCTAAATAATCAAATAGGTAGTATAACATCTACTTTTGCAACTGTTTTAAAAGTTCTTGAACGGTTTTAAAATCATCAAAATCGAATCGCTCTCCTTTTATCTCCTGATAAGTCTCATGGCCTTTTCCTGCAATAAGAATGATATCTTTTGTTTCTGCTAATTGGCACGCCGTTTTAATCGCTTGCTTTCTATCTATTATAGACAAGGTTTTTTTAAAATTTTGAGGCTCTACACCTTTCGCCATGTCTTCAATAATTTTTTCTGGTACTTCACTTCTTGGATTGTCACTAGTGAAAATTACTTTTGTACTCAATTCTGAAGCGATATGCGCCATTTTAGGACGTTTGGTTTTATCTCTATCGCCTCCGCAACCCACAACAGTAATTAAAGATTCGTTTTTAGTGCGAATACTATTGATGGTTTCTAACACATTTTTTAATGCATCAGGGGTATGCGCATAATCCACTATAGCCGTTATTTTTTCGTCCGATACTAAATATTGAAAACGTCCGCTTACACTTTGTAATTCACTAATCAACCTTAAGACCTCAACCTTTTCCAAACCTAATAACTCCGCTGTAGCATAAATTGCTAAAACATTGTATGCGTTGAAATTTCCAATCAATCGTGTCCATACTTCACTTCCATCAATGGATAGTAGCAGTCCGCTAAATTCATTTTCAAGAATTTGAGATTTATAATCTGCATATCCTTTCAAGGCATACGTATATTTTTTTGCAACTGTATTTTGAAGCATTACCAATCCATTCTTATCATCTGCATTCGTCAATGCAAAAGCATGCTTATCTAAACCATCAAAAAATGATTTTTTAACATCTCTATATTCCGCGAAAGTTTTATGATAATCTAAATGATCGTGAGACAAATTGGTAAAAACACCACCTTCAAACCTTAATCCTTCAGCTCTACTTTGATGAATACCATGAGAACTCACTTCCATAAAACAGAACTCTACACCGGCGTCGTTCATCATCTTCAAATATTTATTAATAGTTAAAGAATCCGGTGTAGTATGTGTTGCTTTGTATTCAATATCATCCACCAAAATCTTAACCGTAGATAATAAACCAACCTTATATCCTGCATTTTTAAACAACTGATACAACAACGTTGTTACAGTAGTTTTACCATTGGTACCCGTAACACCAACAAGCTTCAAATTATCGGATGGGGAATCGTAATAATTTGAAGCCATTATCGCCAGCGCTTTGTTTGAGTTGTCAACTTCCACATACGTGATACCATCAACCAAATTAGTAGGCAAAGTTTCGCATACAATAACCGATGCGCCTTGTTTTATTGCAACATCTATATAATTATGACCATCAACCACAGTTCCATTTATAGCAACAAAGGCGTCCTTTTTTGTTATTTTCCTGGAATCGAAGTGAATGGCAGCAATAGCAATATTGGTACTTCCAACCACCGCATTAATGTTCACTTTATATAATATGTCCTTTAGAATACTCACGATAATTCTAAAATTACTTTTTGATTCTTTTTTACTTTTTGTCCCTTCGATACAGATTGATTCTTAACAACCCCTGAACCTCTAAAATCTACCTCCAAGCCCATATTCTCCAACAGCGCCACGGCATCCATCGCTGGCAATCCTACAACATTTGGCATTATGGTTTTGTAGGTTTGAGCTGTTTTATAATAGGTTTCGAACTGCTCTTCAACCGATGCGCGTTTTACCTCTAAAGACTTCACCTCCTCAATCAAAGGGGTGTCTGTGTATATTTTTTGAGCTATAGTTTTGAATACAGGACCAGACACATCTGCACCGTAATACCCAACTTTTTTATCAGGCTCATGAATTACTACAATACAAGAGTATTTTGGATTTTCAGCAGGAAAATAACCAGCAAATGAAGAAATGTAGTTCAGCTTTTCCTTGTCTCTATAATCTTTTTGACAGGTTCCAGTTTTACCCGCCATTGAGAAATTCTTGGAATATAACCTGTTACCCGTTCCATGTTTTTTCTCAACTACATTTTTTAACAACTGCTGAAGCTTATTTATTGTTTCTTTTGAGCAAATTTGCTTATTGATAACCTCTCTCTTAAAAGGCTCAATAGTCTTATCAAATTCTTTCACTTCCTTTAAAAACCTTGGCTTCACCATAACACCATCATTGGCAACGGCGTTGTAAAAGGTCAATGTTTGAAGCGGTGTAAAAGACACGCCATAACCAAAAGCCATCCATGGCAATGCAATACCGCTCCAACGATTATCTTTTATTCTTGGATCTGGAATAATAGCTTTTCCTTCTCCAATAATTGGAAGCTGCAGACTATCGTGTAAATTCATATCATACAACCTATCAACAAACTTGGTAGGCTTTTCTTTGTAGGCATTATAAATAGCTTTCACTATTCCAGTATTGGATGATACTTCAAAGGCTTTTGAAATAGAAATTTTACCATACCCACCCCATTTAGAATCCTTTACTGGCTTACCATAATACCAAATAACACCTTTCTCAGTATCCACTACATCACTTGTATCAATAACCTTATCCTCCAAACCAGCAGCCAGCGCCATTAATTTAAAAGTAGATCCAGGTTCATGAGACTCCCAAACCGCATAATTTCGCCGCTCATAATATTTCCCCTCTGTATTTCTACCCAGATTAACAATAGCTCTTACCTCACCTGTTTCTACTTCCATAACTACCGCACAACCATGATCCGCCTTGTATTGTTCAAGTTGATTCAATAATGAATGATGCGCTATATCCTGAATATTTACATCAATTGTCGTGTACACATCTAACCCATCTTGCGGCTCTATTTTGTTATAGTCTACTATTGGTTTCCATTGATTTTTACCAATTTGCTGTTTCGCATGTTTTCCATCAGTGCCTCGCAAATATTTTATACCGAAAGCGCCATCAATTCCAGGTCTGGTAACATTTCCTTTGTCATCAATACGTTCATAACCAATGGTACGTTGTGCAATGCCACCCATAGGATGCTCTCGTTTTGTTTTTTGTTCTTTGATTAAACCGCCCTTAAACGGACTTAACTTTAACAAAGGATAAGTTCGCATTCGCATATATTCTGAATACCCTAAGTTTTTGGCCAATGGCAAATACCTGTTTTTATTAACCCGAGCTTTACGGATAAGTCTTTGATATTGAGATGATGTCCTTTTTCCTGGAAATTTTGCCAAAGAATCACAAAGTGGTTTCAGATTTTCTTCAAAAAGAGAGGAGTTTGCAGTTAGTGCATCTAATCGTATATCATACTTCGGAATGGAAGTCGCTAGTAAATTTCCGTTAACAGAATATACGTTTCCACGGTTTGCAGGAATGATAAAATCCTTCACAATACGTTCACTCGCCTTTGCGCGATACACATCACCTTGTACAAACTGAATATTAGTCAACTTCACCATAACAGCAATGCCGAAGATGAACATACACCCAGCTATGATATACAATCGATTCAATATGTTCTTCTCGCTCACCGCCAAGGCTAAACTTTATTTTTGAGATTTAACTTTTATTTTTTGAGGCGGCACAACCGAAGGTGCCAATCCTTTTTCTTTCATTTTTAGAACCACAGAAGACTCCATCTTTAAACGCATTAAACGAGAACGCCCATCAACAAAGGCAGACCGCATTTCTTTTACTTCATTTTTCAATCTTGCAATGTCGTGCACTTTTTTATCCGCACTATGCGAACTTGCAATCATAACAATAGCCAAAGCCGAAACAAAAAGAATGATTCTCCAATTCTTAAACGAATCGTCACTCACCAAAAAAGTCCCTTTTAGTATGTTATAGAATCGCTTTTTCATCTATGCTGTATGTGACCTTCGTTTTGTTCAGCCTCTAGTTTATTTATAGTTTTTCAGCTATTCTTAGCTTCGCACTTCTGGCCCTATTATTTAGTTTAATTTCTTCTTTTGTTGGAACTATCAATCCATTCACTTTCTTAAGAGGTACTTCAAAATTCCCAAAAACATCGCGCTCCGGCTCCCCTTCAAACATGCCGTTTCTTATAAAACGTTTTACCAATCTATCCTCCAAAGAGTGATATGAAATAAAGCTTAATCGTCCACCCACTTTTAAAATTTCAGGCGTTTGCAACAAAAACTCTTTCAAAACCTCTATTTCCTGGTTTACTTCAATTCTAATTGCTTGATAGATTTGAGCAAGAATTTTATTTTCATGCCTTGGCGCCAAAAACTTTTTCAGCACTTGCTTCAATTGTTCGCTAGTTACAATCGGTTCATTTTGCCTATGCGCCACAATTAATCTTGCCATCGCGGGTGCGGCTCGTAATTCGCCATACTGTAAAAACACTTGCTTTAATTGCTCCTCTTCGTATTCATTTACAACGTGATATGCCGACAATTCATTTTGTTGATTCATCCTCATATCTAACTTTGCCTCAAATCTTGTTGAAAATCCTCGTTCTGCAACATCAAATTGATGGGACGACACTCCAAAATCCGCTAAAACACCATCAACCGCTTTTACCCCATGAAATCGCAAAAAGCGCTTTACGTACCTAAAATTCTCATTTATCAACACAAACCGCTCATCATCAATCGTATTCTCTAAAACATCTAAATCTTGATCAAAAGCAAATAATCGCCCTTTCTCTCCCAGCCTATTTAAAATCTCCCTACTATGACCACCCCCACCAAAAGTTACATCTACATAAACACCATCTGGTTTAATGTTTAATCCATCCACCGTTTCTTTCAATAAAACAGGATTATGATACATCGTCTCCATCGTCTTGCCCCATTACTTCTTCAGCTAAATCTGCAAAATCTGTCGCCACATCATCAATAGACTGCTCGTACAATGCAGCATCCCAGATTTCAATAATATTTATTGAAGGCGACAAAACGATGTCTTTTTTAATTTCAGCAAACACCGTTAAATCTTTAGGAATCAACAACCTACCATTGCCATCAACTTCAATAATTCTCGCCCCAGCACTAAATCTTCTAATGAAATCGTTGTTTTTCTTTTTGAAGCGATTTAGCTTATTCATCTTCTGCATCAGCAATTGCCACTCCGCCATGGGATACAACTCCAGACACTTTTGAAACACCGATCGCCGCAACACAAAACCATCATCCAAAATTGGCATGAATTGTTTTTTCATACCAGCAGGAATCATCATACGGCCTTTTACATCAACCTTACAATTGTATGTTCCTATCAATGAATGCAATGTGATTTGTTTAGAGTTTAAGTGATTGAATTTCAAATATATCAAAATTTACCACGATTTACCACTTTATCCCACTTTTGTTGATAAATTTTAAAATGAAGCTGCGTTTTATCTAATTTCATTGTGAAAACGCTCTTTCTAACAATTGATATTCAGTTATTTAAAAAGTGGTAAATTCAATTATCAACCACTGTTGACAACCGCTATTTTGACATGAAAGTTGGAGTGAAAATTTATAGCCGTGAAATATGAATGATTTGCCTATATTTGTTTTTATTGGAAACTGACTAACTTAGATTAATGGGGGTAAGCTTAAGAAAAGAAAAAGGTTATAGTTACATAGAAGTTGGAGAAGGCACGCCTGTAATTGTGCTACATGGATTAATGGGAGGTCTGAGCAACTTCGATGCGGTAAAGGATTACTTTACCGAAAAAGGCTATAAGGTTGTAATTCCTGAATTGCCTATTTACACTATGTCTCTCCTTAAAACCAATGTCAAAAGTTTTGCAAAATATCTTCACGATTTTATTGAATTTAAAGGTTTTGATGAGGTTATTTTACTAGGAAATTCCTTAGGTGGCCATATTGGTTTGTATCATACCAAATTATATCCTGAAAAAGTAAAGGCTCTGGTAATTACAGGTAGTTCTGGACTATATGAAAGCGCCATGGGAAGTGGTTATACCAAGAGAAGTGATTATGAAGTTATAAAAAAGAAAGCACAAGATGTTTTTTATGACCCAGCCGTAGCTACTAAGGAAATTGTAGATGAAGTCTACGCTACGGTAAATGATAGAAATAAACTTATTAAAACCTTGGCGATAGCAAAAAGCGCTATAAGACATAATATGGCAAAGGACTTGCCAAATATGCAAACACCAACCTGTATTATTTGGGGTAAGAACGATACGGTGACGCCTCCAGAAGTAGCTAAAGAATTTCATGAGTTATTGCCGGATGCCGACTTGTTTTGGATCGATAAATGCGGGCATGCAGCTATGATGGAGCATCCTGATGAATTCAACAAGATTTTAGATGCTTGGTTAACTCAACGAGAGCTTTAATCAAAAAATCCCAAACAAACTAAATTCTAAAAACCATTACAACTGAGATGATTATCAAGTCTGCCGAATTTGTTGTGAGTAATTCTGATGTCGTTAAATGCCCAAAAAGTAGCTTACCAGAATATGCATTTATTGGCAGAAGCAATGTTGGTAAATCATCTTTAATCAATATGCTTACTGGAAGAAAGAGTTTAGCAAAAACTTCTGGAAAACCTGGAAAAACGCAGCTCATTAACCACTTTTTAATCAATAAAAATTGGCATTTGGTAGATTTACCTGGTTATGGTTATGCACGGGTTTCTAAAAAAGCAAAAAAAACGTTTCAAAAGTTTATTACCCAGTATTTTGAGCAACGTGAGCAGTTAGTTACGGGGTTTGTTTTAGTTGATATTCGCCATAAACCGCAACCCATAGATTTAGATTTTATGCAATGGTTGGGTGAACATGGCATTCCCTTCTCAATTATTTTTACAAAAGCCGACAAGTTGAAACCAAAGGCCATTGAGAGACATATTGAAGACTACAAAAATATATTGCTCGAGTTTTGGGAAGAGATGCCCAATTACTTTGTAACATCTTCTTCAAATGGAATGGGGAAAGATGATGTTTTATTGTATATAGATAGATTAAACAACTAATCAACCCTTCACATCCAAAGCATCCCTAAGCGCATTCCCAATCAACATAAACGCCATAACCAAACTCATTATACAAACACCTGGTATTATAGCTAAATAAGGCTTCCCGAGAATGATATAATTGTAGTGATCTTTAATCATTGCACCCCAACTAGCCATGGGCGGTTGCGCCCCAATACCCAAAAAACTTAATCCGCTTTCTATTAAAATAGCAGCAGCAAAATTAGCTGCAGAAATCACAATAACGGGCGCCATAATATTAGGTAAAATGTGTTTTGTAATGATTCTAAAATCATTATAACCTAAGGCTCTAGCTGCCGTAATGTATTGCATTTCCTTTGTAGAAATAATTTGTCCACGAACTACACGAGCCACCTCAACCCACATGGTTAAACCCACAGCTATAAAAACCTGCCAAAACCCCTTTCCCAGAGCCAATGTAATGGCAATTACTAAAAGCAGTGTTGGTATAGACCATGTTACATTGATTATCCACATAATTATAGCATCCACTTTTCCACCAAAATAACCCGCTAAACTCCCCATAAGAATCCCGATAATCAATGAAATAAATACCGCAACAAAACCAATGAAAAACGAAATTCTGGCACCAACCAAAACTCGACTCAATAAATCTCGACCATATTTATCAGTGCCAAAAACAAATGTTTTTTCAGAAATATAAGAAGTTGCATCTTTGGCAGGAAAAGCAGTGAGCGGCAACGTTTTTTCAACGCCTTTTAAACCATCAGAAGCATATTCAGTATAAGTTAACACTTCTTCATTGATACTAAAATCGGATATAGGGACCTCGCTATCCGTATTTTTTAAACCGAAAAATAACTTGCTTATTGGGCTTTGTTCATTCTCTATCTTTGACGGTATTGTTAACATTTTCACAATAAAACCAGGAGGCTTCGAGTGAATTGACAAGTGCATTTGGTTGGCATATTGAGAATTATCAGGAGCAAATGCATATGCAAAAATGGATACTAGACCAACCAAAACAATAAACCAAAAGCTAAAAACGCCCCAAAAATTCGTTTTGAATTTTCGGAGCGCTAGTTGTTTTAAAGAATTTGATGTACGATTCATCAAATATTAGTCCTTTACTTTAGCAACTTTATTAATACTATAAGCAAGTTTTAAATCTTCAAGTACATTAATAGCTTCCTCAACATACACGTCTCTGCTCAAGCTTTTATACCAACGCTCTCTTTTTTCCTGAAGACTTGTAGTATCGCTTTCAAACAGTTTTTTATCAAAAGTTGTGGGAGAGAAAGATAAGTTTGTTTTATAGTCGGAAATAGCATCAAAACGGCTCGCTTCTTTATCATTACTTTCCATTTGATCCTTATACGTTTTATAATTCAATGAAAACTCAGTTTCATCAATCTGATTTTTTACCCATTTTGCATTTTCTTCAATCAACTTTAATTGTTCATTCTTGCTCATGCGTTCTTTACTATTGCTTATGGCTTTATCATAATCAAAATAATTATCCCAAGTCTGATAATCAGCAGGATCTATTTCATCATAGGGCAACGGGTTTTCTTTTTCCTTTTCACCTACATCAATAAAACTGAAGCGTCCCGGCACCTGAACATCACTTTTTACACCTTCCAATTGCACAGAACCTCCATTAATTCTATAATATTTTTGAGTGGTGAAGGCTAGAGCTCCTAAATCTCCATGGGTATTACTTCGCACTACATTATTTAAAGGATATACATTCTGCACTGTTCCTTTACCGTAAGTTTGTTTACTGCCTATAACAATGGCACGCTTGTAGTCTTGCATTGCTGCCGCCATAATCTCAGAGGCCGAGGCAGACAATTCGTTAACTAGAATTACCAGTGGCCCATCCCAAACAATAGATTTGTCTCTATCGCTTAACACTTCTTTTGGCATTCCTGTAGAACGCACCTGCACTACAGGCCCTTCTTTAATAAATAAACCCGCCATATCTACAACTGCAGGCAAAGATCCACCACCATTATTCCTTAAGTCAAGTATTAAACCTTCCATTCCCTCAGACTTTAAACGCTCAATCTCTTTACGCACATCAATGGCCGCATTAAGGTTTTTATAATCGTTAAAGTCTACATAAAAACGAGGTAAATTAATAATCCCGAACTTTTTACCTTCCTTCTCTACTACTGAAGCCTTTGCATAAGTTTCACCTAACTCAACAACGTCTCTAACAATTGTAATATCCTTAATTGTACCATCCACTTTTTTTATGGTTAGGGTTACTTTAGTGCCCTTAGGCCCTTTAATATATTTAATAGCATCGCTAATACGCATACCAACTATATCTACAGGCACATCTTCGTCTTCTTGTTTTACTTTCAAGATAACATCTTCAACCTCTAATAACTGACTTCTCCATGCAGGCCCACCAGATATAAGCTCAACAATCTTTATGTAATCCATACGCTTCGTTAACCTTGCACCAATACCTTCCAATTTTCCTGACATTTGGGTGTCAAAGCCTTCCTTGGTCTTAGATCCCATATAATACGTGTGGGGGTCAAACTCTTCAACAATAGCATTCACATAAATCTCAAACCAATCTTCGCGAGTAAGATCATCTAAATTATCGTTAAAATAAATATCCAACGATCTTAAAGTGGCTTCCCTAGCTTCCTTTTCAATTTCCGCCTCACTCTTCATTTGATACTTAACATCTTTTTCCTTAGCACGTTTTTCTTCTTGAAAAATATCATCGTAATTAGATAGTGTAGAGAATTTTAATTGCTTTCTCCAACGCTCTTTCATCTCTTTCTTGTTTGTTACAAAATCAATCTTATCATAATCTGTATCAAAGGTTTCATCAATACTATAATCAAACGGTTGAGATAACACTTCTTTGTAAATTACTTTGGCCTCTTCGATACGCTTCATCATCTTAGTATGCACTGTATTGAAAAACGTAACATCTAAGTCCTTTAATTGATCATCGATCTGTGTTTTGTACTTTTGAAACTCATCATAATCTGATTTGTAGAAGTAGCGTTTCACAGGATCCATGCGCTCTATATAATCTCCAAATAGTTCTTCTGAAAATTCATCATTCAATTGAATAGGATCAAAGTGCCCTTGTTGGAGCACATACGTAATAATTTGAATAAGTAGCTTGTCTTTATCTGGATTGTCAAATGGTTTTGATGTAAAACTGCAAGATGCAAATGCCAGTAATAGCAACAACAATAATACCTTATAATTCTTTTTCATCATAGCCTTCATATTGTTTAAAAAGGAATTTAGTTCCATAATAGATGGACTAAATTACTGAAAAAACCGTGCCATTGAACGTATGTGCCGCTAATTTTTTGTTAAACCAAGTAAATCGAGGGTTTGCATGAGAATTTATGTATTTTAGCGTTGCTTTAATCAGGCTTCCTTATGTCTCAAAAACCTTTAATTTTAGTAACAAATGATGACGGCATTACCGCTCCAGGTATACGAACTTTAATTGAAGTAATGCTTACCATTGGCGAGGTTGTAGTGGTGGCACCTGATAGCCCTCAGAGCGCAAAAGGACATGCTATTACTGTTGATTCAACCTTGTACGTTGAAGAAGTTGAAGTACCCAACAAAACTCATAAAGAATACACCTGTTCTGGCACTCCAGCAGATTGTGTAAAATTGGCAGTACGAGAAGTGCTAAAAAGAGCTCCAGACATTTGTGTTTCTGGTATTAATCACGGCTCTAATTCTTCAATTAACGTGATTTACTCTGGAACGATGAGTGCTGCATTAGAAGCAGGGATTGAAGGCATTCCTGCTGTTGGTTTTTCACTTTTAAACTACAAATGGAGCGCAAAATTTGAGGCTTGTAAAGCTTTTGTGAAACGCATTACCCAAAATGTTTTAGAACATGGTTTACAAAAGGGCACCGTATTGAATGTGAATATTCCAGATGTCCCGGAAAGTCAAATTAAAGGGATTAAAGTTTGTAGACAAGCTCGCGCTAATTGGGTAGAGCAATTTGATAAACGCACCAACCCAATGGGCAGAGAATATTACTGGCTTAGTGGCAAATTTGTAAATTTAGATGAAGGTGAGGATACCGATGAATGGGCACTAGAACACCATTACGTTTCTGTAGTACCAGTTCAATTTGATATGACTGCGTACAACGCCATAAAGCAATTAAACACTTGGAATTTTAATGATACTGATACAAATTCAGCGTAAATGAAGAAAGAATTACTTTTAGGAATGCTTATTGGTTTAATAGCCAATACTATTGGTTTATTTATTACAACCCAGATCTTAGGCAAAGGAGACGACTTTACAACAGTTATTCAGGCAGCATACACAGAAGGGTTTCTAGGAAAACTCATTAGTCTAGGTGCTGTTTTAAACTTAATTGCCTTTTTTGTTTTTATAAAAAAGCGACAAGATTACAGAGCTAGAGGCGTTTTAATTACCACTGTATTTATTGCTGTTTTTACGTTTGTAATAAAACTATTTTGATTTTCTTTTAAATGAAATATTACATTCTTGCTGGAGAAGCTTCCGGAGATCTACATGGTTCCAATCTTATTAAAGCTTTATTAAAAATTGACGATAAAGCCAATGTAAGATGTTGGGGTGGCGATTTAATGCAAGAAGCAGGCGGATATTTGGTAAAGCACTATAAAGAAAGAGCTTTTATGGGTTTTACCGAGGTGCTTATGAACCTTTGGAAAATATTCAAACTCATCGCTTTTTGTAAAGCAGATATTACAAGTTTTAATCCTGATGTTGTTATTTTTATTGATAATTCCGGCTTTAATTTACGTATTGCAAAATGGGCAAAAGCTAACGGTTTTAAAACCAATTATTACATTTCCCCACAAGTTTGGGCATCTAGAGCTAGTAGGGTTAAAGGCATAAAGCGCGACATTGATAAAATGTTTGTAATTCTACCTTTCGTGAAGCCATTCTATCAAAAGCACGACTATAAGGTGGAGTTTGTTGGGCATCCATTGATTGACGCCATAGCAAATCGTACGCCAATTGATGAGAAAAAGTTTAGACAAGACCACCAATTGAATGACGAGCCAATAATCGCCTTACTTCCTGGTAGCAGAAAACAGGAAATAACAAAAATGTTGTCTGTAATGTTGAGTATAATTGACGATTTTCCAGACTACCAATTTGTTATTGGCGGAGCGCCAAGTCAAGATTTCTCATTTTATCAATCTATCATTCAAGATAAAAATGTAGGTTTCATCTCTAACAAAACTTACGATTTATTAGCTGAATCGTACGCTGCTTTAGTAACTTCTGGTACAGCCACTTTAGAAACAGCCTTATTTAAAGTTCCTCAAGTAGTATGCTATAAAGGGAGCGCTATTTCCTATCACATTGCTAAACGCATCATAACCCTGAAATTTATTTCTCTTGTGAATTTGGTGATGGATAAAGAAGTGGTAACCGAATTAATACAAAACGAATTCAATAAAAAACGCTTAAAACAAGAATTAGAACATATTCTTGATAAAAGTAATCGTGAAAAAATGTTTGGGAATTATTACGAATTAGAACAAAAATTAGGCGGTAAAGGTGCGAGTGAAAAAACTGCTAAATTGATTTACAATTCACTTAACCAATAGTTATGTAATGAAAAAGTACCTCATTCTATGTATTATTATTCTAGGAATTAACAGCTGTAAATCTTCAAAACGCCCAAAAGTTGTCACTAAAAAATCTAAAGTTGAAAATGTAGCAACCAAATCTGAAGCACCCAAAGATTCAAATTTTGAAGTTAAACCGTCTGAGCTTTCAACCTCATCTAAAATTATAAACTACTCAAAACAATTTTTGGGCACACGTTACAAATGGGGCGGCACCACAAAAAGAGGCATGGACTGTTCTGGACTGGTATTCGAAAGCTTTAGAGCCCATAATATTTATCTTCCTAGAATTTCTCGAGATATGGCAAAAAAGGGAGAAAAGATTGAACTAAAAAATGTGGTAAAAGGAGATTTACTATTTTTCAAAACTGGCAAAAATCGAAGAAACGCCATTAATCATGTTGGGTTAGTTATTGATATTAAAAATAATGCCATTTCTTTCATTCATGCTACCACTTCAAAAGGCGTAATCATCTCTAGTTTGAATGATTCCTATTGGAAATCGGCATTTATAGAAGCCCGCAAGGTGTTGTAAGTTATTTTAGTAAATTGGGCAGTAATGAAGCTGCTTAATTTTACAATTATAAAACTTACCTTTTTCCTGATTTTAGGAATTGTATTAGGCTACTCTTTTGAAATCCCAACACCCATTTCACTTATAATTACTGCTTCTCTATTAGTAGTACTTACTTTTTTGTATTTCAAGAATAAACACCAATTTCAACAAAACATTTGGTTCGGTCTGTTTGCCTATTTAAGTATGTCATGCGTTGGCGCACTGACAGTTAGTGTTCATGACCAAAAAAATCATGCAGATCATTACACGCAGTTTTTAGATTCGGAAAAGGCCAACGACTACCATAATATTACCTTTAGAATTCGAGAAATTTTAAAACCTGGGAATTACTACGACAAGTATATTATTGATCTTATCAAAATTGATGGTGCAGCTACCCAAGGTAAATCACTTTTGAATATTAAAAAGGATAGTCTTTCAAGTCCATTGCAGGTAGATGATGTCTTTGTGGTAAAAACCAATATTAAAAACCTAATTCATCCTTTAAATCCAGGTCAGTTTGATTACAAGAACTATTTAAGAAAACAATATATATACCATCAACTATTTGTTGATACTGGTGGTTTACTTAAAGGAACCTCAACTAAAACCACTTTATTGGGTATTGCCAATTCTATAAGAAGCCATATCAATTTTAAACTTAAAGACTACAATTTTAAAGAAGATGAATTAGCAATAATTAATGCATTGTTATTGGGTCAGCGCCAAGAAATAAATGAAGAAGTTTATAAGAGCTATACGAATGCTGGCGCCATACATATATTGGCTATTTCTGGCTTACATATTGGTGTTATTTTAATCTTTTTAAACCATATATTTCGCCCTTTAGAAAGACTAAAACGGGGTAAATTACTAAAGGCAGTTGTTTTAATTTTTATCCTTTGGAGCTTCGCCATAATTGCAGGATTATCCGCCTCAGTTACACGAGCAGTAACCATGTTTAGCATTGTAACTATTGGAATGCATTTGAAAAGGCCTACCAATATTTACAATACTCTAGCTATATCTATTTTAATATTACTATTATTTAAACCGCTTTTTATTTTTGATGTTGGTTTTCAGTTAAGTTACGCAGCAGTATTTGCTATAGTAACTTTAGATCCTTTATTCTACAAACTCTGGCAACCTAAAAAGTGGTTACTAAACTTATATTGGCATACGTTTACTATTACCATAGCAGCTCAGTTTGGTATTATTCCCATTAGTCTTTACTATTTTCATCAATTCCCGGGGCTTTTCTTTATTTCCAATTTGGTTATCATTCCAATTCTGGGTATTATTTTAGGTTTTGGTATTTTAATTATTCTTTTGGCAGTATTAAACCTATTACCTAATAGCATTGCCAGTATATTCGGCAGTATTATTGGTTGGATGAATAATTTTGTGAAATGGGTTGCACAACAAGAAGCATTTTTATTTAAGGATATTTCTTTTAGCTTGCTTTATGTTCTAGTGTTCTACATCTTAATAATTTCATTTTTTACACTTTTCTTTAAAAGGAATTTCAAAAGCCTCAGAACACTTTTAATTGCGGTTATTTTGCTACAATCTGCATTTATTATTACGGCATATAAAAACCCCAATCAACAACTTATCGTGTTTCATAAGAGCAGGTACACCTTAATCGGTCAAGTACTTAATAACGAACTAAAAGTAGCTAGTGACTTTGACAGCATTACGAAAGCTAAAAACAACATCATAAGAGATTTTAAGGTTGAACAGCATATTTCTAAAATCACAGAAGACACAATTGCTTCAACCTATATTTTGAATGACACCAAACTTTTAGTGGTTGATAGTTTGGGCATTTACGTTATAAACTCTTTTAAACCAGACTATGTCTTATTAAGACAATCGCCTAAAATTAACTTGAACCGATTGATAAATACCCTACAACCAAAACAAATAATAGCTGATGGCAGTAATTATAAATCTTATATAGAGCATTGGGAAGACATCTGTAAAAAAAGTAAACTCCCTTTTCACCAAACCAGTAAAAAGGGAGCCTTTATTATTGATTAATAATCGTTTTAACCTTTGAATTCAGCTTTAAAAGCTTGATAGTACGTATTGAATTCTTCTTGAGTTTTAATGTTTTTATGATCATCCTTTTTAAACATTTTTAAATACAACTCCAGCTGTTTTGGTTGTTGATACCCACGTATAGGAGCAATTACTTCAGCATTTTCATCAAAAAACACCACAGTAGGATAAGCGTTCACTTGTAAATACCTCGTTAGGTCGTGCGGACTATTTCTTCGTGATGCTTTTGCTGGATCATAATTAGAATTTGCAAACGTATTTTCTTTATACTTTACAACATCATTACCTTCTCCATTAAATTTAACTGCGTAGTAATTTTCGTTTACATATTCTACAACATCCGCATTTTGAAATGTATTTCTGTCCAGCATTTTACAAGGCCCGCACCAAACAGTATACACATCCATCATTATTTTTTTGGGATTTTCTTTTTGAAGTTTTAATGCTTCTTCAAACGACACCCAATTAATTTCTTGTGCTGATAACGAGAACCCTGTAAAAAGGATAATCGTTAGTAATAAAACTATTTTTTTCATAACCGATTTGTTGCAAAAATTCTTTCGAACTTACAAAAAAAGCGTCTAACAATGCCCTGTTTGCATTATTTTTAACGGTTTTTTCGATTAACGTACACCGTGCATTAGTTTTTTAAGGACGGGATGTAAAGCTAGAGAAACGAGACCTAAAACTACTGGTACTATAGTAAATATTAAGAAAAAATGAGACAATCCACTTTCTTCAGTAATCTTTTCTATATCTCCTCCTACATAGTGTGCCATTTTATTACCAATTGCAATCGCTAGATAATAAACCCCAAACATAAATGCAACCATTCTAGCTGGAACTAGCTTACTTAAATAAGATAAACCCATTGGAGATAAACACAATTCTCCAAGCGTGTGAAATAGGTACGCAAAAACCAGCCAAATCATACTAAGTCTAGCACTTTCTGCTCCAAGAGGAACATTTCTCGTTGCAAAAGCTAAAAGTCCAAAACCTACAGCCATCACTATTAACCCAAGAGCGTATTTTACAGAGGCAGGCGGATTATATTTGCTATCCCACCATTTGGTAAATAATGGTGCAAAAACTATAATGAATAATGAATTTAATATCGCAAACCAGGTTATTTCTACTTCTTTTGATTCTGCACTAAAGTTGATGTATAGCTTATAAATGACCAAAGCCCATATAAGTATAAAACTTAGCGCTAATATGATATTAGAAAGACCTATAGTTTTAAAGGTTTTACCAAATAAACTTATTAATACATAGGTAATAATCCCAATTGGCACTACTGTAACAATTAAATCAATAATTTTAAAAATTGATGCTGCATTTCCTTCTAAAACTCTATCTGTAAAATCTCTTGTGTATAAAGGAAGTGAACCAGCAGCTTGCTCAAAAGCAGCCCAAAAGAAAATCGTAAAAATACAGAAGATAGTAAAAGCTATCATTCTATCCCTTACAACTCTTTCATATCTTGGTATTCTAGCCACTAATAACACTATAAAAGTTATAGCCGCTAACAATGCAAAAAATAATGAGTCTGTCATTCCAGCAATTGTAAAATTTAAGATATTAATATCTCCAATCTTACTAAGTGGGTCATTAATAATAAATATAAGTGCTGACACTATGAAAACTCCTATTAAAAGATAGTCAACAGTTAAAAACTTATTTAGTTTCTCTCCTTTGATTTCAAAAGCAGTACTTCCAGTTAAATCATCAATTAAATCTTTGCGTTCGTTTTTGGGTTTAGCACCAATATTTCCAAATAATGGTTGGGCATAGTAAAATTGTAACATTCCTAATAACATGAATATTCCAGCTAATCCAAAACCGTAACTCCAACTTATATTTTCACCAATCCATCCGCATAACATTATTCCTAAAAACGCCCCAGCATTTACACCCATATAGAATATATTGTATGCGCCATCCTTCTTTTCATTTTTACCCTCATACATTTTTGAGATAATAGAGGTCATATTCGGCTTAAAAAAACCATTTCCTAATATTAAGAGTGTAATACCTATATACAAGAATAATGGTGTTTCTACTGCCATTGCAACATGCCCAAAAGTCATTATTACAGCTCCAATAACAACCGCCATTCTATAACCAATTTTATTATCTGCCAGCCATCCTCCAACTATTGGAGTTAGATATACGAACATAGCATATGTTCCTAGAAGCGATAAAGCTGCCGGCTTATCCCAACCCCATCCGGGGTTTTCACCAGTAACCGCTCCGGTTAGAAAAATCACCAAAATTGCTCGCATCCCATAATATGAAAAACGCTCCCACATTTCAGTGAAGAATAGAACAAATAATCCTGAAGGATGACCTAATACTGTATTTTTAAAAAATTGATCGGTGGAATTACTAGCCATAGTCTTATGTTTTTAGCTCTCTGCCAATTCAAAACCTTCAGCCTCTTCATTCTTCGTTCCTTCAAAATCTTCTGCTCCATGTGTTAGTCTTTTCAAAGGTTTTATTATTGCGAGAATTAGAAGACCAAACAGCGTGCAAAAGACTGCTATACCTGTAAAAACTTGAAACTCGCCAGCACCTTCAGACAACTCTCCAACAAAACCTGCAACTTTATTCCCTAAACCTGTCGCCGCAAAATAAGCTCCCATCATAAAAGATGCATATTTAACTGGCGCCAACTTAGTAATAAAAGATAAAGCAACGGGTGAGGCGCATAGTTCACCAAGCGTATGTAATAAATAAGCCAAAACTAGCCATATCATAGCCGACTTCTCAACAATATTTTCTCCATCCATAACTACTTCTGTTGAAGCCTTACTCATGAAGAAAAACCCAAATGCCATTATAATAACACCAATCGCCATTTTGAATAAGGAAGAAGATTCTTTTCCTTTTTTACCCCATTTGTACCAAAAACCACCAACTAATGTGCCCAAGGTTATTATAAAAAATGCATTTATGGACTGGAATATAGCTGCTGGTATTTCATTTCCGATAAGAGGTAGAGAAAAGGATAAGGCTCTATCAGTTTTCTGTTCAGTATATAAACTCATTAAACCACCTGCTTGCTCAAAAGCTCCCCAAAAAACAATGATAATTAAAAAGGATAAAAACATTACCAACATCCTATCTTTTTCAACCTTAGTCAATGGTTTTTTCATTAACTCTTTATCAGGAGAGTCCTTGCTACCAAGAAACTCCCCTACACCTTTAAGATGCTTAAGACCAAAAACATACATTATTTGCCCGAAAGCCATTCCTATACCAGCCAAACCAAAGCCATAGTGCCAACCGTATTTAGCTGCAACCGCACCAACTAAAAGTGCTCCAAAAAAAGCTCCTAAATTAATTCCGATATAAAAAATATAAAACCCTCTGTCTCGTCTATCGTCTCCTTTTTTGTAGAGACCTCCAACCATCGTGGATATATTAGGTTTTAAAAAACCTACCCCAAGCACTATCAATACTAACCCAGTAAAAAAAGCCCATTGTGCATCAACCGCTAAAATACCATGACCTATACAAAGCAAAAGACCTCCAAGCATTACAGCCTTTTTCTGACCAATAAATTTATCAGCGACCCATCCCCCTGGAATAGAGGTGAGATAAACAAACATAGTGTAAGTACCATAAAATGACAAAGTTTGAGCATTCGTCCAACCGTATCCTGACTGCGGGTCGTTCAATAATATTGGAGCCGCTAGAAATAAGGTTAGAATTGCTCTCATTCCATAATATGAAAAGCGCTCCCACATTTCTACAAAAAACAAAACATATAATCCAACTGGATGCCCAAATAATTCTTTTCTCTCAATATCTGTTGTAGTTGCCATAAAGTATTCTGATTACTAAGTGATTACCCTTTTATTTTTGGTTGTGCTGTTTCAGTCTTCTCAATTTCGTCAATCTTGCCCCCTAAAGTCTCATGAATAAAACTCGTCATTTTTTTGTACAAATGCAGTCTCGTATTTCCTCCATAAATGCCATGGTTTTTATCTGGATATACGGCCCAGTCAAAGTCTTTATCTGCTTGCACCAAAGCTTCAATTAAACGCATTGTATTTTGTACATGCACATTATCATCTGCTGAACCATGCACCAGTAAAAAGTCGCCTTTTAATTTATCAACATGCGTAATTGGTGAATTTTCATCATAACCATCAGGGTTGTTGTGCGGTGTACCTAAATAACGTTCGGTATAAATAGTATCATAAAAACGCCAACTTGTTACTGGAGCCACCGCGATGGCCATTTTAAACACATCGTTGCCTTTGAATAAACAATTACTGCTCATAAATCCACCATAGCTCCACCCCCAAATACCAATTCTACTATCATCAATATATGGTAACTCTCCTAACTGTTTAGCTGCTTGAATTTGATCTTCCACTTCATACTTACCTAATTCATTTTGAGTTATTTTCTTAAACTCAGCACCTTTAAAACCTGTGCCTCTTCCATCTATACAAACTATGATATAACCTTGTTGTGCTAGCATTTGAAACCAATAATCATTTATACCATTCCAACTATTTGCAACAGATTGAGAGCCTGGACCAGAATATTGGGTCATAAAAAGTGGATATTCCTTTGAAGCATCAAAATCAGCTGGTTTTAACATCCACATATTTAAATCGTTTCCGTTTACATTTATGGTACTAAATTCTTTTTTAGATGTTTTAAAATCAGATATCTTATCTGCTAATTTATCATTATCCTTAATATTTTTAATCAAATTTCCAGATGCAGCACTATTTAAGGAATATTCTGGAGGTGTTGTAGCACTCGAAAATGTATTGATGAAATACGAAAAATCTGCACTAAAGGCTGCCCTGTTTGTACCTTCACTTTTAGTTAAACGCTTTTTATCCCTACCGTTAAGCTTTATAGAATAAATGTCTCTATTGATAGAACCATTTTCTACAGATTGGTAAAAAATCCGTTTGCTATTCTCATCATAACCGTAATAATCTGTGACTTCCCAATTTCCTTTGGTGATTTGATTTTTTAGCTCACCTATGTTTGCATAATGATAAATATGATTGTAACCATCTTTCTCACTCGTCCAAATAAAACTATTATCTTTCAAAAAAGTAAGGTTATCAGTTATGTCTATATACGCCTTATCAGTTTCTGCAAGCACTAAATTACTCGTATTGGTTGCAGCATTTACAAACCATAAATCTAGCTCGTTCTGACCTCGATTCATATATTGAGCACTTAAAATATTAGCATCATTCGTCCATTTTATCCTTGGAATGTAAAAATCATTGTAGGCTTTGTTAACTTCAACTTCTTCCAATTGCGCTTTTAACAAGTCATAAATATGCAGTGATACCTCAGCATTTTTTTCACCTGCTTTTGGGTATTTAAACACTTGTTGTGTTTGGTAAAGCACTTTTCCATAAACATCCATCGAAAATTCAGGCACATCGGTCTCATCAAAACGAATAAAAGCAATTTTATCTCCAGAAGCATTCCAATCAAAAGCTCGCACAATTGAGAACTCCTCCTCATACACCCAGTCGGCAATACCATTTATTATTTTATTCTTTTCGCCATCAAAGGTCAATTGTAGCGTTTCTCCTGACAGCAAATCTTTTACAAACAGATTATTTTCAAATCCATAGGCCACTTTAGAACCATCAGGCGAGAATGTAGGTTCTTGAATTTTTTCATCAGAAACCTTTGTAACTGATTGGGTAATCCTATCATAAACAAAGTAATATCCCAAACTAGAGCGTCTGTAAATTGATGCTTCTTCAGTCGCTAAAAGCACTTTTTGTTCATCTTTACTAAACCTATAATCGGTAAAATAATTCAACTCTAAAATATCTGCAGAAGACACCAGCGTCTTCACTTTTTTAAGTGTTTTGTAATCGTAAATATCAATTGAAGTGGTTCTATTTGCTCTATCAAAATTTAAAACGGAGTATTGTTGTCCATTTTTCATGGAATGCAACACATCCATTCTTTCTACTCTAAAACCACCACTCCAAATATCTTTAAGGGTGATTTGCTTATTTTGAGCAACTATTGAAATGGTAATAAAAAGGCAAATACACAGGGAAAACTTATAATATTTCATATACTATTTTCGTATAATTCTTAGGGCATCTCAACTTCCAATTACGCCTATTTTAAGGGCATAATATAATAGATTATAGACATTTTTGAGAAAACACCACTTATTTTGTAAAAGGATGTCAAGTTTACTAAAAATTATGTAATTAACCGAAATTATTAACACATAAATAACGGCACTATTATCAAAGTTCTATTTTAAATTGAACTGCCCTATCTTTGCACTTTAAAAAAAGCCATTATGAGCAAAACAGTGTCTGGTTTTTCCAAACTGTCTAAGTCTGAAAAAGTAGAATGGATTGTAAACACCTATTTACCCCATACAAGTAACGTCAAAACTATCCTAAAACAGTATTGGAATACCGACGAAACATTACAGCAACTGCATGATGAGTTTATTGAAAATACCATTACCAATTACTACTTACCCTTTGGTGTTGCGCCAAACTTTTTGATTAACGGTAAAACCTTTGTGATACCGATGGCTATTGAAGAAAGTTCGGTAGTTGCTGCTGCAAGTAAAGCGGCTAAGTTTTGGTTAAGTCGTGGTGGATTTAAAACTGAAGTAATAGCAACAACTAAAATTGGTCAAGTTCATTTTAAATATAGTGGTCGTTGTGAGGCGCTTCAAAGGTACTTTAACCAAATAAAACCAAAGCTGTTTTCAGATGCCAAAGCAATTACTACTAACATGGAAAAACGTGGTGGTGGCATTTTAGATATTGAATTGCGAGACAAAACAAATGATATTGAAGGCTATTACCAACTTCATGTTTCGTTTGATACGCTTGATGCCATGGGCGCCAATTTTATCAATTCCTGCCTTGAACAATTTGCAAAAACCTTCAAATCAAATGCCTTAAACTTTGATGGTTTTACGGCTGAAGAACAGCATATTGATATCATTATGAGTATTCTATCAAATTATGTTCCTGAATGCCTTGTAAGAGCCGAAGTTAGTTGCCCCGTTGAGGATTTAAGTGAAGGTAATAGCATTTCTGGATTAGAATTTGCCACTAAATTTACACAGGCTGTAGCTATTGCTGAGATAGAACCGCACCGTGCAGTAACGCACAATAAAGGGATAATGAATGGTATTGATGCTGTCGTTTTAGCTACTGGGAACGACTTTAGAGCGGTTGAGGCCGGAGTGCATGCTTATGCTGCAAAAGATAGCAGGTACAGCAGTCTATCGCATGCTGAAATTACCAATGGTATATTTAAGTTTTGGATGGAAATACCTTTAGCCTTAGGTACTGTTGGCGGACTTACTGGATTACACCCTTTAGTGAAGTTAGCTTTAGAAATGTTAGGTAACCCTTCAGCAAAGGAATTAATGCAAATTACAGCGGTAGCAGGATTAGCTCAAAATTTTGCTGCGTTGCGCTCCCTAACCACAACGGGCATTCAACAAGGCCATATGAAAATGCACTTGATGAATATTCTCAATCAATTTGAAGCTAGTGATTCAGAAAAAGAAACATTAGTGCAGCAATTTAAAACACAAACGGTAACTCACAGTGCTGTTGTTAATGCATTGAATAAGTTAAGAGCATAATTTTGAAAGATTCATTTTACAGCAATGGTAAACTACTGATTACCGGTGAATATGTAGTGCTTGATGGTGCTAAAGCATTAGCTATCCCAACGTCGTTCGGACAATCGCTTCAAGTAAAACCTTCTTCTTCCGATAATGTAACTTGGAAAAGTTTTGATTCGGAAAAAAATGTATGGTTTACAGGCTCTTTTTCATTAGGCGATTTTGAAGTTTTATCAACTCAAAATGAAACTATCTCAAGTAGGCTTCAGCAAATTTTACAAGCTGTAAGAAAATTAAATACAAATTTCCTCTCTAAACATAATGGTTTTAAAATTCAAACTAATTTAGATTTTCCAAGAGATTGGGGATTAGGCACATCGTCTACTTTAATCAATAATATAGCTCAATGGGCCAATGTAAATCCATTTGAACTTTTAGAACTTACCTTTGGAGGCAGTGGTTACGACATTGCCTGCGCTACAAACGATTTGCCTATAACTTATCAATTATTACAAGATGAGACCCTGAAACAAGTTCAGGATGACAAACGAATTATTACGATCGTTGATTTTAATCCAAGCTTCACAGAACATCTTTATTTTGTGTATCTAAACAAAAAACAAAACAGTAGAGATGGAATTGCGCATTATAAATCTGTTAGACACAGCTTAGGAACAGCAATTGATGACATCAATCTTATAACCGCACAAATGATTGACTGCCCCACTTTAGAGGAATTTGAAAGCTTAATGAGAACTCACGAAACCCTCATTTCAAAAGTAACGCGGCAAGATACTATTCAATCTTCTATGTTTAATGATTTTAATGGTGCAATTAAAAGTCTAGGAGCTTGGGGCGGTGATTTTGTTTTGGTAGCTTCTGAAAGTAATCCTTTTAGTTATTTCAACAATAGAGGCTTTGATACTATAATCACTTATTCCGAAATGGTGAAATAAAAAAGCCATAGTTTTTACACCATGGCTCTTTTCAGTTAGTTTATTTATTTAATTTACTGAATTTGAAGTTTAGCTCTGTTATCATCAATTTCAGCAGCATCTTTAAGCGCATTGTAAAGTTTTGAGTTTACAACGCTAGACTTTTGAGTTTCTACTCTATTAGCAAAAGATTGGTAGTTATCTAATACTACCGCTGATGTCTTTTTAGTTACTTGAACCATGTACACCCCCTTTTCTCCTGTTATCAAATCAGAAGTTTCTCCTTCTTCAAGGGCAAAAGCTGCTCCTACAACCAGAGGCTCTCTTCCTGCACCAGAAATTGTTGGGTTTTTCATGTTGACTGCGGATGCACTTCTAACTGAAGTATTTTCAGCCGTAGCAACATCCTCAATAGTATTAGCAGTTACACGTCCTTTTATGATTTCTGCTTTACGCTCTTTTCTAATTTTAGGCAATACCGTTGCAGAGGCATCCTCAACAGACATAAGTCCCGCTTCATGCTTTTTCACAACCTGCGCAATCGCATAACCATCTGGTATGCTAAAACGTTTTACATCTGCGTCGTTCACATCTTCCTCAAAAGCCCAACGCACAATTTGTCTTTGGTTGCCAATACCTGGTATATTTTCATCCAAAGCTTTAATTCCATTTACGGGGCGTACTGCGTAATTGCTTTCTTTAGCAACAGCTTCAAAATCTTTGCTTTCTACTGCAATTTCAAAGTTGGACGCATCCCTAAATACTGTATTAATTGTTTCCTCTGAAGGTTCAATTTTTCTTGCAATTGTTCCAACTTTTACTGCCTTTTTCTTATCCTTTAACCCTTCTAGTTCAATCACATGAAAACCAAAAACAGTTTTTACAACACCCATATCTCCAACCTTACCTTCAAACTCAAACTCATTAAATTCCGGCACCATAGTTCCGTAGGCGTGCCAATCGTAACGCCCTTCATTTGCAATACTACCTCTATCCGAAGAAAATTCTTTTACTAAATCTGGAAACTTAGATTTATCTTTCTTAATAACACTTAATAGGCTGTCTGCTAAAGATTTTGCTTGATCTTCAGTTCTAGTAATGTCCGGAGTTGCACTTTGCGCACCTAAAAACGGCACCAAAATGTGTCTTACTTTTGCTGAATCTGGGATTTGCTTGGTTTCAATAAGTTTTGTGAGCTTAAAGAATTCTCCATCTCTGTAAGGCCCATAAGTATCGCCTTCCTCTAAGCTGTAAATACTATCAGCAATTGGCGCTGGAAAACCAGATTTAAATACAAATCTATCCTCAAACTTCACACCTGAATCTGCAATCAAATTAACGTAGGTTTCATTATTTTCTGCCTTACTAAAAGGCGCAATAGTATCAGTAGCACCACTGCTCTGATTATATTCGGTGTACCCATTTTTAAACTTCTCTAATTCAGCTTTAATGGCATCCTCATCAGCTACCGTGGCCGTCTCTTTAAACTCTACATACCTTATATCGCGTGCTGCTTCTACTTCAAACTCATTTTTATGATCCTTAATATAAGCTGAAATATCAGATTTTGATATGGCAATTGTACTATCTGCTATTTTGCTGTAAGGAATTTGTACGAATTTGATATCCACTTTATTACCTTCCAACTTATGCTCTAACTCGCCCTCAGCCAAAGTACCAACCAATCCTGCTTTTACTAGGTTGAAGTAGTTTTGTTGTAAAGCACTAGATGCGAGATTTTGCTCATAATCTACCCAACTTTGAAAGGCTTGCTCAGATGTGTTTTTAAGATTAGCGATGTACTCATTAAGCTTATTTTCATCAAATAAACCAGCAGAATTTTGAAATTCTGGGCTACTAGATAGTGCTGTTTTTAATAAATCGCGCATCTGGTCTTGCTCAATAGTAATGCCCAATTTATCATATTGTGTTGAAAGCACCGCTTTTCTAACTTCTTGATCCCATACGCGATTCATCACTTGTGTACTTGTTGCATTTGGCCCCATTTGGCGATGCATTACTTCAACCTTTTGAAGAAAATCTTCACGAGAAATATCCTCTCCATTTATTGTAGCCACTGTATTTTGCGACCTTGCTGAAAGCGCATCACTATTTCTGAATAAATCTGCTAACACAAAAGAAAACAATGCTAGAGCAATGATAAGAATTAGGAATAATGAGCGTTGTCTTATTTTATTTAAAACTGCCATGTCTTATATTTTAAACTATAAAGTTGATTTTTTTACCGAATTGTCTTTGTAAACGCATGAAATAGATATTAATAACGCTCACTGACAAAAATATCGTGCGCGAAAATACCATTTTCTATTTAATAATAAAAGAAGATTAAGGCTTTAATTGAAGTGAAAAGCCCTTAACCTAATACCTATTAATCAACTTCTAGAAGTTTCAATTCTACCAGGTCAATTTTAGTATTTGAAACTTCCAGAATGATAAATTGAAACGCATCAATGGTTATGATTTCTCCTTGTTGTGGAATTTCCTCTGTGTGGTTTACTATTAAACCTCCTAAGGTCTCATAAGTCTCATCTTTAGGTAAGTTTATTTTATAGGTCTCATTTACATAATCTACCTCAATCCTTGCTGAAAACTGAAAAGTTTCTGTATCAATTTGTTCTTCTTTAAGTATGACCGTATCATGTTCATCTTCAATTTCTCCAAACAACTCCTCTACAATATCTTCTACAGTCATAATTCCAGATGTACCACCATATTCATCCAAAACCACAGCAATACTCTTTCGCTTTTTAATCAAGATGTTTAGCACATCGCTAATCAGTACGGTTCCCGGAACATACTCCACAGGAAGTAAAATGGATTTAATGGTTTTTGGTTTTTTAAACAATTCAAACGAATGGATATAACCCAAAATATCATCAATACTTTCTTTATAAACCAAAATTTTAGAGCACCCGGTCTCCGTAAACAAAGCGCTTAAAGATTTTACAGTATCGTTAATTTCAACCGCAATAATCTCCGTTCTAGGCACCATTACTTCTCTGGCTTTTACTTCTGAAAACTCCAACGCATTCTGAAAAATTTGTATTTCAGAATCTACTTCGTCATGTTCTTCAACAGACTCCATTTGCTCACTAATGTAGTTACCAAGTTCCACCTTGGTAAATGCCATTTGAATGTTATCGCCTTCGGTTTTAAAAAAATATTTCAATACGAGATCCGATATCCAAATAACAAAGTCGGATACCCAAGTAAAAAACACATAAAATATGTATGCTGGAATTGCCAAAAACTTAATTAGGCTGTTGGCATAAATTTGAAAAAACACCTTAGGTAAAAATTCCGCAGTAATTAAGATGACAAATGTTGATACTATGGTTTGGGATAGCAAACTTAAATCGGTAAGTACATAATTTACAAAAGCACTGTTTGATGGTAGAAGCGACTGAAACCATTTCACCAAAACATCCCCCATAAAGAAACCATAAATTACCAGTGCAATGTTATTACCAATAAGCATTGTGGTGATAAATTTTGATGGTTTTGCTGTTAGTTTTCTTAATACGACAGCGAGAATACCTTCTTGTTTTTTCTCAATTTCTATATGAATTTTGTTGGAAGACACGTAAGCAATCTCCATCCCCGAAAAAAATGCCGAAAGCATTAAAGACAGAGTAATGATAATAATGTAAAGTGTCATTTACTTGTCTTTATTATCAAATTTTTTGGAAAAATTACGTCTAAAGAAAAACATAAAAATTGCCGTCGCTCCTAGCAAAATTGAAGGATAAGCAATTTCGCCATTGGTGGTATATTTAGAAATAGCATCGTAAAGAAACAACCCTCCAAAAACTAAATATACATATTGAAAAAACTTTGCGTAACGCATAAGTAGTATGATTAGGCTACAAATATACTTAAAATTGAAACCGTAAACTGAAACTAAAGATGAAATTACTCCTCATCAACAGTTATAATAGCATTTACCTCAAGCACTTCGGTATTCTTAAATCCCTTGTCAGAATCAAAACCAGTGCCATAAGTAACATCGGAGCCCGTCCTAAATTTTACAGGTCTGTTGGTGAATAACCACTCTTTACCTTCATCAAAATATAGTTGTTCGGCAAAAAGAGTATCATTTTCGTGCGTTGTTATTGTAACGTTGCCTTGAAGATCTATAATACTTGTTTTATTATACACGATGCCATAATCTGCTACCACGATATTTTTTTTGCCGTCTTCCAACAACTCCAAATGCACACCGTCAGGAAACTCGTTATACGCAAATTCTCTATTGCTGTAATCGTACATTATCGGACTTTTTAAAATTGCCTTTACCCTCCCAGAATCGGTATATTTTAAATGAATATTTTCTGCAACACCAATGGGCTCGTTTTTGGAAGTACTGGAACCCTGCATTTTCTTTAAGTTGTTATTACATGAAAAAAACATAGCCATAACAATTGTTATGACTATGTTTGATATGTTGTATTTTGATTTTCTATTTACCATTAAATTTTTGGCACTGTTACAGAGCCTCCAATCCAGCAACCTATCTTGATTACTTGACCTGCATTACCTTCGGTAAAAATCTCAGATGTTTGAGGTGCCTTCGCTTCATAATTCGCTGCGCTTTGAGCTGCAGCTTTTTTCAATGTTGGGTCAACTCTAGATGCTTTTCTAGCCTCTTGCGCCGCGTACCAATACACCGCTCTTTTATTGAAGTTTGTATCTCCACAATTCTTAGCACTTGCTGCATACATGGCCGCTATAGATAGATGCGGACGACCGTTTGAAGGATTAAGCTTTAAAGAATTTCTAAAATACCCTCTTGCTTGACCATATCTGCCTTTTTTCTTTAAAATCAATCCAATTCTATTCGCTAATTTGGCTTTTTTAAATGTATCGGTTTCTAAATCGTATGCCTCTTTTAAGTAACTTTCTGCCTCTGAAGTTTTTCCATTCTTTAATAGAATAGTGGCAACAAAGTACTTTGTATCCGCTGATGGCGCAGTTGCATCATATGCTTTTACTAACTTCTCATATAAAGGGTCGTCAGTACATTCTTTATTGTACATTCTACTTACAGCGCGTTTTAACCATACCGCATCAGTAGCGTATTCTTCAAAATCCTTAGTGTAAAGAGGTATTAAGTTCTCGCAGTTTGCACGATCACCTAATTGTGTATCAATACTTCCAGATATTTTATCATAGGCATTTAATACTTGCCCGTAATATTTTTTGTACTTCGCATCTTTAGAAGTTAATGGTGTTCCAGACTCCTCTTTTTCTACCAATTTATTCAATCTTTGTGACGCGTTTTGAACTTCTTCTTCAATTTTTTCGATAACATCATCATACTTATTAAATAAGTCCTTAGCAGGCTTTTTACCAGCATCGTATAACTTCACCATTAAATAAAAGTAAGTGTATAAACTTTTTGGGTTTTTAAATGTTTTCTTATCTGCTTGGTATGCAGCATCAAAACATTCGTATAACTCTTCATCTGACTTTCCTAAAACCGATTTATTATCAAATAATAACTGACATGCTTTTGCAGCATATTCTCCTTTAGGAGTTTTACTAGGATAGTGCTCAATTCTTTCTTCCCAAAGTTTTGCTAAGTCATTAATAAAATCAACCTGTTCTGCGCCAGTAGAATTCTCAATTTTATGATCTAATATTTTTTCACCATAAACGTAAATGGCGCGATTAAACTTAGGATTTTCAGCTCTAAGCTCCATAAATGGTTTATACGCAGCCTCATAATTTTTAGCTTTGGCATACTCCGTCATAATTGACAATTTTGCCATTTGCTCTTCATTCTGCGCACTTACACCATTTACTCCAGCTATCAAAAAAGTAAATAAAAAGGTTAATAATGTAATTTTTGTTTTCATCTGCTTAAATTTTATTTTTTGCTTTAGATTCGATTACTATTTCAACTTATTAAAACCTATGTGGCTGTGAAAGTCCTAAATTAAGATTCTCAAATCTATTTTATTAGTCATATTTTCGTTTTTGGAACCATCTATCGTTCAAAGATAAACTAATCTGAAAATTTATAAAGTTCTCTTGAATTAAATTATTGTTAGTGGTACCGCGTCTTCCGATTTCTGCTCCCAAGTTTACATTAGAGAAAAACTCCCCAACTGGCATACCTACTCCAAAAGATATGCCAAACTCGTCAATCGATTCTTGTTCTATAATTAAACCTGTTTTTTCAAAACGCAAACCCGCTCTATAAACCAATCGTTTAAAATAGCCAGAAAATGCATTATATTCTGGGATATAGAATCCTCCTAATGAAAAACGATAGGCATCCTCGTAATTTGTAACCGCTGTTTGATACAGCACATTTTCAAAATTACTGATTTGTTGCGACTCATACTCCGCACCAACAAACCATTTTCTTGGTTGCCCAATACCAGCACCAATAGAAAATTTTGCAGGTAACACAAGGTCTGTCTCTTCCAAACCTTGGACTTCTAAATCAGAATCAACTGTACTTCTAACGGTTTCTTGACCAGAATTAGAGACAATAACAGTAGAAAAACTTCTTTCATTTTGAGACGTAATATTACTTTCAGGAGTATAGGTAAGGCCTGTAACGAGCTCTAAATTATCGGTAACCATTGTCTTATATGACAAGCCAAAATCAACATTAAGTCCGCTTAAATCAGATCTATTGTTTTCTCTAGTTTGATTTAGTAAAGGCACATCATCCTCATCAAAACGAAATTCAATAGCACTATTTTGAATATTTCCAAAGTTATATTGCAAATTTAAGCCGAAACTCAAATTATCTGTAATTTGATAGGCAACACCTAAAAAGGCCTTGTTCAGTCCGCCTTGTCCATCAAATCTGTTAGTTGTTGCACCATCCTCACGTTCTGCTTCTAACTGATAACCCACCGCAGTGTAAGGCATTAAACCCAAACCAACACCAAACTTACCTACGGGAAAAGCTAACGCTAAATAATCAAAAGTGGTGGAGGACACATTGCTTGTACCAGAATCGGTATTTTTCAACTGCCCAGTAGTATAACTTCCTGCAACAGTATATTTTACAGGCCTGCTCTCATTATTAAGACTTAACAAATTATTGCCTGTAAAAGATGCCGGATTTCGTAGATTTACATGTATACTATCTGTATAGATACTTAAACCTCCCATACTTCTATTTTCAACGGTTCCCTTAAGCTTTAAGCTACCAATACCATAAAATGAATAAGGTGAGGCTGTACCTTGTTGCGAAAAACAAGACAGAGAAAGAAAAGCAACAAAAATTATTATGAGTTTTCTTAGCATTCGTTCGAATTAAATTTCAATATAAAGTTTAGTCCTTCTAAAAGAAAATTTGAGTTGGCAAATATGCTACTTTTTAATTGTTCTGACAAGAAATCGGCATCGCCTCCTGTTAAAATTACTGTTAAATCGGGAAATTGATTTAGATAGGAAGATATAAACCCATCTATTTCATTTACAACACCATTAACAACACCAGAATGCATCGAATTATTTGTAGATGCCCCTATGACATGCTTTGGCATTTCCGTTTCTAAAAACGGAAGATTTGCTGTAAAATTATGCATTGCCTGATACCGCATTTTTATACCTGGGGAAATAGCGCCCCCTAAATAGTGGTTCTTATCTGTTACAAAATCGTAAGTAATGCAAGTACCAGCGTCTATAATTAAGGCATTCACATTTGGATAATGATATACAGAGGCAGCCACCAATGCAATCCTATCAATTCCCAAAGTTTTAGGTGTATCGTATTTATTCTTAAATGGGAGTTTAGTTTTATGGGTAAGTTCCAAAAGTTCAATCTGCTTCCTAATGGCTTTTATTTGACTTTTCTCTAAACGACCAACTGATGAAACAATAGCCTTGTTTAACTGCGGAAAAATAGTTATACAATATTCAACTTCATTAACAGTATCACTCAATTTAACTACCGTTTTAAAAATAAGTGAATTGTCTTCAAAAATGGCTAGTTTAACCAAAGTATTCCCAACGTCTATTACTAAATTCATTAGCCCTAATAAGGTCGTAAAACTACAAAACCATATAAATTAAAATCTTAAATATTTTATAATTATTGAATTAGAACCTAACACATCTTTTTTGTAATTTTATTTTGGCAAATAATAAAAATGCATATATATTTGCATCCGCTTTGGCGAGGTACCTTAGCTCAGTTGGTAGAGCAAAGGACTGAAAATCCTTGTGTCCCTGGTTCGATTCCTGGAGGTACCACAAAAAAATCCCGAAACATTAATGTTTACGGGATTTTTTGTTTTTGGAATTAAAGTTTTAACTGTCCTTTTCCTTTAAATCTCTATATTTAGGAAAAATATTCCCTAATGCTTTCAAAAGGCCACCTCTTCCTTCGTAACACCTTAATCTTTTGCATCTTTTTAGTGTTTGTATTTATGTATGGTGCATGCAAAAAAAAAGAAAAAGATGTTTACCTTTTAAGAGCTAGCCTTTTAGTAAACGAAGATCATACTGTTTTTAAAGGCTTTGATTATTTCAGCAAAATTTTGAATGAACGTTCTAGCGGAAGACTACAACTACAAGTATATCCTTCAGAACAACTAGCTAAAGAGATTGAAGCCATTCGCTTAATACAAGCCGAAGTAATAGATATGACGGTAACCAGTTCATTATTGAATAACTGGTTTGAGATGGCGGCATTATGTGAGCTTCCTTTCTTTTTTAAAGATACTGTAGAGGTTCAAAATTTTATCTCAGGCCCTTTTGGAAAGCAAATCGAAAAACAAATGATTGAGGTTACAGGATTGAGACCTCTGGGGTATTTCCAAAGAGGCGCACGTCACCTCACATCTAACAAACCTATAAAACACCCCGATGATTTACAGGGACTGATTGTGCGTGTTCCCAATGTACCATCTTTTGTAACCACTTGGGAGGCCCTTGGAGCGAAACCGACGCCTATGGCATTTTCTGAAGTATTCACCTCATTACAACAAGGCACGATTGAAGCACAAGAAAATCCGTTTGCCTTCATTAAAAATGCAGGATTTTATGAAGTTCAGAATTACATTAATTTGACCGGACATGTTTTAGGATGGGGGTATCCTGTAATAGGAGAAAAACAATTTCAAAAACTACCAGAGGACTTAAAAGCAATATTGCTAGAGGCCGCTAAAGACATGCAAGCTTATGAACATAAACTGTTCTTAGAAAACGAATCTAAAATTATCCAAGAGCTTAAAGATAAAGGGATGACTTTTATTGAAGTTGATAAACAAGCTTTTATTAAAAAAAGTGAAAATGCCATTTATAATAGTTTATCAAAAAACATGCAAAAGGTTTACAAAACATTTAAAGGTATAGAATGAAACATTACATAGAAAAGGTACTAAAGTTTGCAACGGTGTGGAGTGTTTTTTTATTAATAGCCTCTGTTATGCTGCAAATATTTGCGCGTTTTTTCTTAGAAAAAGCACCACCTTGGACCGAGGAAATCTCTCGCTTATTTTTTATTTTTTCTGTGGCCTTTGCGGCACCATTAGCCTTAAAATCTAACTATTACATCCAGTTAGACGTATTTTATAATAGGCTGAAAACACAATGGCAAAAGCGCATCAACACTACCATACTTGCGGTTGTGTTGGTATTGTTTGTAGTACTTACCATTGGTGCTTTTAAATTTACCGTTATGGGGTTTGCGGAGCACTCTCCAAGTATGGGCATTAAAATGGGTATTGCATTTTCTAGTATGCTAATTCTTGGGTTAGCTATGTGTTATTTTTTAAGCTTGAAATTGATACGTCAAATTAAAAACTCAAAAGCATGATATTGGTTTTATTTCTTGTATTTGTGGTATGCCTTGTTTTAAGATTCCCTATTGCTTTTTCTTTGGGCTTATCGTGTTTTGCGTACATTTTGTTAAGTGGTATTCCCATTATTGTAATACCAATGAAACTCTATTCTGGTATTGATGTTTTTGTACTTTTAAGTATACCAGGGTTTATTATTGCGGGTAACTTAATGAATTATGGTGGGTTAACCGAAAAAATTGTTGCCTTCTGCAATCACCTTATGGGCCACATTACTGGAGGCTTGTCTCTAGTAAATATTGGCGCTTCTATGCTTTTTGCTGGTATTTCTGGCACTGCTGTATCAGATACCGCAAGTATGGGCTCTATAATGATACCAGCAATGAAGAAAGAAGGCTATGATGCTGATTTTTCATGTGCGGTAACTGCTGCTTCATCAACCATGGGACCAATTATCCCACCAAGTATCCCAATGATTATAGCTGCGACTTTGAGTGGCTTATCCGTTGGACGTTTATTTTTGGCTGGAGCACTCCCAGGGTTACTTTTAGGTGGTGGATTAATGGCAACGGCCTACTTCATTTCAAAACGAAAAAAATACCCGAAGCACCCCAAGAGTTCGTTAAAACAGGTGTTATACAGTTTTAAAGATACATTTTGGTCTTTATTAATGACCTTTATTATTCTATTTGGAATTATTGGTGGTGTATTTACGCCCACCGAAGCTTCTATTATAGCTGTTATTTATGCTTTACTTATCGGAAGTTTTGTTTATAAAAAACTTAGTTTTAAAAAAGTGCAAATTATTGTATTAGATTCCATGAAAACCTCAGCGTCATTGATGCTTTTAGTAGGTTTTGCCAATCTTTTTGGATGGATTTTGATTACTGAACAAGTACCTCAACTTATCTCATCAGAAATCCTTGGAATTTCTACCAATAAATACATGGTACTTCTCATGATTAATATCCTACTGATTTTCGTTGGAACTTTTATGGAGACCATTGCCGCACTTTTGATTCTCTTTCCCATTCTATTAAAACTGGCTATTTCAGTGGATATAGATCCTATTCACTTTGCTGTTATAGCTGTTTTAAACTTAATTATTGGCTTAACTACACCTCCTGTTGGTGTATGTTTGTTTATCTCCTCAAGTATTGGAAAAGTATCTATAGCTAAGGTTAGTAAAGCTGGATTTCCGTTTTTAATCGTTAGCTTTGTAGTATTGGCTTTGGTTACATTATTTCCGAGTATTTCGTTGGCGCTTCCTAGTTGGATTTTAGACTAAAAATTAGGCTATTAAGGTTGCTAGACATTTAGGATGTAGCACACTTTTGGCAGATATGCCCGCGTTAGGGATTGCAGAGGAGAGCCCACAGTTACGCCCCAAAGTGTAACGAGGACTTGGAACGTAAAGCCTGACCGAAGCCTTGGCGAAGGGAACGCCCAAATAAAATTACCAACTAAATAAACTATTTTAATTTTTTATGCCCAAACGCATTACATTAAAGCACATTGCCGAAACTTTTGGTGTTTCTATTGCAACGGTATCGAAGGCCTTGAGTGATAGTTATGAAATCAGCACAAGCACCAAAGAAAAAATTGTGGCTTACGCCCGAGAGCATAATTATAAATCGAAAAGTATAGACCTAAGCTTACTTCACAAAAAAACAAAAACTATTGGAGTTATTATACCTAATATTATGAACAGTTTTTTTGCAAAAGTTTTTGTAGGTATTGAAGCCAAAGCAAATGCTCATGGCTATCATCTTATTTCATGTATTTCGAACGAATCTTACGAAAAAGAGGTGAAAACTATGGAGCTTTTAAAAAGCGACACTTTAGATGGTATAATAATATCTCTTTCAGAAGAAACCCAAGTAAAACAACAATATGCGCATTTAAAAAACGCGATTAATGAAGGTGTTCCTATGGTGATGTTTGATCGCATTTCAGATGACATTGAATGTGACAAAGTTGTTGTTAATGATCTAGAAGGTGCTTATGAAGCCACAACGCATTTGATAAAAACAGGATGCAAACGCGTAGCGCTCATATCGGTTATTGACAATTTAAGTGTGGGTAAATTAAGAGTTGAAGGTTACAAAAAAGCACTTAAGGACTGTTACATCCCAATTGAGGAAAAATTGATTGTAAAATTGGGTAAATATGAAGACTTTGATACTGCTTTAAAAATTGTTTTGGCAGACAAACGAATAGATGGCTTGTTGTGCTTGGAAGAAAGTGCTGCTGTTAATGCACTGCGAATTGTGAAACACTTAGGATATAGTATTCCTGGTGAAATGTCTATTGCATGTTTTACGAATGGTAAAATGCTGCAACATTTAACGCCTTCAATTTCTGCCATTAGTCAACACGGAAAACATATTGGCGAAACGGCAGCTGGTATTTTAATAGACCGTATTGAAAATGAAATAGAACAAAAACCTTTTACGACAAAAGTGATTAAAACCAGCTTGATTGAGCGAGAGAGCACTAGAAAGTTGTGATTTTTATTAAATATATTAAAGTAAGTCTATGAAGTTCTTTAAAACAGGAATGAAGAACTTGATTAGCTATCTCTATAATCACCTAAAAATTAGTAAAAACGTCATTATTCAAAAATGAATTCTCAGGTTTCAAAACACATTATTTATTCGAAAAAATATAAATTATTATAACCTAAAACTTTTAATTTAGCGTATCATCTAAACCAAACACTAAATGAAAACATACAATCTTAAGGTTTTAAGTATAGTCGTTTTTATCTCCTTTTTAACCTCATGCGTAAATAGTGACACTTTTTCACTTTATAAAGATGACAATGTAGCCTCAATTTATGTATCTGATACCGAAGCACCTCAAATTTTAAGAGCTATCAAAGACTTGCAAAAGGACATTGAAATGGTAACAGGGAAAAAGCCCGAAATTGTTAACAAACTAGAAAATGCTTCTAAAAACACCATTATTATAGGATCAATAAAAGATCCTGAAATTAGAAATATTTTAGACGAAGGATTGATAGATGAAGTAAAGGGTATTGAGAATCAAAAACAATCCTTCTTACTAAAAACAGTAGCCAGCCCAATAAAAGGTATTTATAACGCACTTATCATTGCGGGTAGCGACCCCTTAGGAACAGTTTATGGGATCTATGATTTATCAGAACGTATAGGCGTTTCACCCTTACATTGGTGGTGCGACGTTACGCCAAAAAAGCAAAATGAAATTGTTTTTGAAAATCTTCTCATAACTCCAAAAGAGCCTTCGGTTCGCTTTCGTGGCATTTTTATTAATGATGAAGAAGCTTTAATTCAATGGAGTGAAAACACCTCCCCTACGGCAACGAATACACATATTAGTCCCGAAGTATACAAACGCATTTTTGAGTTGTTATTACGTTTAAAAGCTAATTCAATTTGGCCAGGAATGATGCAAGCTGGAAGCTATTTCTTCGAGGCTAAAGACGAAAACGGAATTCCGATAAACCCGAAAAACGCTAAGGAATACGGTATTTACGTGGGTGCCTCTCACTGCGAACAGATGGGAAGGAATAATTATGCGGAGTGGTACGATTGGGCCGAAGGTCATAAAGACATGTACGATGCAAATGGCGTTCCTGTTTGGGATTACACGGTTAACCCCAAAACTATTGAGGCCTATTGGCAAGAACGTTTAAATGAGTCTAAAGATTTTAATATGATTTACACATTAGGCATTCGTGGTGTACACGACTCACCTTTTGAATATGCAAATCTTGAAAATCCAACATTAGAGAATAAGGTAAAATTATTGCAAAAAGTAATTGACCGCCAGCGTGAAATGATAAAAAACACGTTTGGTTCGGAAGATGCGGTTACTCAAATATTTGTACCGTATGAAGAAACAGCAGAACTGTATAACGGAGAAAGTAAAGATGGTAAAGAGCAATGCGAAGGTTTAAAATTACCAGAAGATGTAATAATGGTTTGGACTGAGGATAATTTTGGTTATGCACGCCAATTACCTAGACCTAAAGAGAAAATACGCGCTGGCGGTAACGGCTTATATTATCATTTGGCGTACCAAGGTGGCGCTACATACGACTGGCTTTACACTACGCCACTACCATTAATACAGGAAGAGTTGCATAAAGCGTATGATGAAAATGTTCGTGACTTTTGGATTGTGAACGTGGGCGACATAAAACCCGCAGAACTAGGACTTCAATTTTATATGGCCTTAGCCTATGATATTGATGCCTACCCTAAAAACACCACAAAAGATTTTCTAAAAAAAAGTGCAAAACAGCAGTTTAGAGTTGCAGATAATGAAGCGGAGCGTATTGCAGACTTAATAACTGATTTCCATAATCTTTGTCGCTCTAAAAAGCCCGAACATCTTTTCCCATTTTGGGACTGGAAATACCAAAATAATAGCAGATATAAATTCTATAGTCTTTTTGATTTTGGTGATGAATCTCTAAGACAAATCCAAACGGCTAATGCATTGGAGCAAGAGGCAAAAGCGATTTATGATAATCTAGAAGAATCCGCTAAAACCCCTTTTTGGCATTTGGCATATTACCCAATCCGTTCCACACGATTAATGCTTGAAAAAACACAATATTATCGTAAAAACGTGGCATACGCCAAACAAGGCAGGTTCGCTAGTTTAAATGCGTATAAAACCTTATCAGAAAATGCAGAGTCGGCAATTCAAGCGGATTTGCAACATTACAAAAATATAAAAGATGGTAAATGGAATGGGATTATGGATCCTTATGCGCTTTACAATTTTAAAGAACGCATATTCGATGTGGCTAACATACCCAATAATTTAGTGTATGATGAAAGCTTTCTTGAAGAAGCAGGTGAAGGCATAGGTTCAGTTTGCGAGGGTCAAGCTATTGGTAATGAAGAAGTAGAGCTACGTTTTTCTTCTTTTGAAGACAATACACGATTTATTGATATATTCAATAAAGCTATTGCACCAAATGATTGGGCTATTAAAAGTGATGCAGAATGGATAAATATTTCAAAAGCATCAGGTAGCGTAGCAATTGAAGAACGTCTATTACTTAATGTTAATTGGGATAAAGCTCCAGCAGGAAAAAATATAGCCAGCATTACTGTTAAAGATACGCTCGGTTTTACAAAATCTTACCCAGTAACCGCCACAAAATTCGACATTGAATTAAAAGAGAAGTCATACATTGAAGGCAATGGTTTAATTGCTATAGAAGTAGAAAACTACACTTCAAAAGAAAACGGCAATGAAGCTTCCTGGGAGCAATATGACAACTTTGGTTACTATAAATCTTCTTCCTTGTTCGTTAAAGGTGGTTCAAAAGTTGAAACAGACATTAAGACCAATGCAGCAAGATTGGAATATTCAATATATTTTGAGAATACTGGGACTTTTTATGGTCAGTTATACCGTATTCCAACACTAAATGAAGGAAAAGGCAAAACGTGTCAAATAGCTATTGGAATTAATGATAACGAACCGCAAATTCTATCGGGCATCAGGCACAAAGGTCAAAGAACATCGGTAACTTTACCAAGTGGCACGGTTGAAAAATGGAGTTGGGAAAACAATATTTTAACTGGCATGGAAAAAATACCTTTTGAAATTTCTATTGACAAATCTGGATACCATACTTTAAAAATTTACCAAATTGATACTGGAATTGGTATTGACCGCTTGGTGTTGTGCGCAGATAAGCAGGCAAAAACAGTACAGAAAAGAACTGTATTAGGTGCACCAGAAAGTTATAATACTTTTGGAAACTATGTCACGACTAAAAATATAAGTATTCCAAAAATTACTTCAAATATTGCTACAGTAGATTCACTACCTAAGCCAGAACCTTTAACAGAAATAAATTTAAATTTTGCATTATATTCCATGATTAATGCGGAAGGTTTCACACCGGTAAATCAGCGTCATGTTTTTGATCCGAACAAAAATCAATTTGGTTGGCGTGCAGAAGATGTCAATAACATTTGGCATCACCATAATGAAGCTTCAGAGCGTGTAATATTTTGGCAACGAGATGGACTTGTTGGTAAAAAAGAAGCCAAGTTTTTCGTCAAACTTAAAAAAGGAACTTACAATATTAAATACTACATGGGAGACGCCCGCGTAAAGGCTGAAATGATCTACTTTAAGGGTGCCAATTTTGATATGTCTTTCAAAATGAATGGAAAAACCCTAATGAAAAATGAAAAAATAGTTTCAGGCATTCAAAAGATTGAAACGGTACAAGTAGAAGTTGGTAAGGATGAATTGCTTGAACTAGAGTTATCAGGCAATTGGATTATTAATGCTTTAGAAATAAAAAAAATCTAACCTTCTAACACAATGAAATTTGTCAATCTACACCTATAATTACAGGTACAGATTGACAAATAAAGGACTTTTACACAGCCCGTTGACTAATACAAATTAACTTTAATCCATATCAAAACGTACTCCAATAGAAATATTGTTTTGAGATATGGCTTGATCTTTAAATATTGGAGATAAATCATATTTTACATACAGAGCCGTATCACCAAAAGCAATATAACTACTTATACCATATACTAAATCTGATGTGTTAAATCCGCGCTTTTGTTTGTCTTTAATACGTTCTCCTTCAAAATCGTATTTCAATTTTTGTCGTGTACCAATATTAAAACCCGCATATCCACCTACACCAATCTTAAACTTTTTCTCCGTAGAATATCTAAAATACGTATCCTTTTCAATTTTCTTTGAGGGCCCAAATTCAAGATGAACTGGAAACACCAAATTTGATACCGATAGTTTTGATTTTCTTAAATTCTCAGGAAAAGTTTCTAACATGGTTTGATTACCACTTTGAACAAAATGTTGATTATCATCTGGCTTTAACCCATTTACCTGCAATGACACACCGTATTTAACTCTTGCAAAATTTGTGTTTTTAAAAATTCGCGTTTTCCACGCCCAACCCATTTCAAAAAAACGGGATCCACCAATCTTATAAGGAGAATCGTCCAAACTCTGTCCTTCAATAATGGCATTGTTTAAACCAAACGCTAGAACAAAATCACTTGTAGTCCTCAAATCGTACTTTTTGGCTTTATTTTTACCATTAATTTTTACTCCAGCAAAACTACCTTCTTCACTTCCAATAGAAAACCCTATTTTAGATAAATCTTCCTCTGTATTAGTCGAATACCCTTCTTCATTTCTCTCCAATAGTGCTATTTTATTATCTAATATAGCCGTTCTATTTTCAATGTTTAAAGCACGCTTTTTAGCCATTTCCAGCTTTAAAATTTTTGCTTCGTCGGCAGTAATATCTCCTTGTTTCAGCCTGAGTTCAATACTCTCGACTTCGACTTTAAGAGCTTTCTTTTCTTCAGCCTCAATTTTACTCTTAGCTTCCTTTAATTCGGTTATTTTCATTTGATTGTTTCCTTTCGGAATGGAGTCTTGCGCTGTTAAAAACTGAGTGCTCAGACTTAAAATGAATACTACTAAATACTTTGTAATTGTTTGCATAACTGTTCGTTTTTAGGTGTTGAAATCTACCCAACACATGTTGATGATTAAACCCTTCGACTACGCTTAAGGGTATGTTTATATAAATAATTGATTAATGACTTATTTGTTACGTTGTGCTATCGCTGTTTTGACCGAGCCATATGTACTTTTAAAAGCTTTGAACACCCTCTCCCTAAAAGATTCGTCCAATTCAAACTCTACCTCTTTTAAAAGTAAAGCTGCATCCACGACGGCTTTGTCCTCGTTTTGCATTCGGTTTAACAGTATTTCACGCTGTGCTTGCTTTAGTAGAGAATCAATATCAGTGCTGGAAACCTCCGCTTCACCACTATTCAAATCGTATATCGCATCAGCTACTTGTTGCACTTTTTCAGCTTCAAAATTTAATTCCACTTTTAGTTGAGGTTTTATCAGATCTCTATCCTCTTTAAAAATTGGAACCACTTGTTCTTGTGCTATTTGGTTATTTGGCAGATTAGTATTTGGTAAATTCACCTTCACTTTATTTTCTTTAACTACTGTTTTAGACACTTCTTCATCAACGCTTTCAGAAGCAATAATAACTTCGGGATTCAAATGCTCTTTGATAGGTACATCATCTATTATATTAGTATCGATAATTTCTTCTGTAGTTGGTGTGTTTACAATATCTTGTGGTGTCAGCTCAATTTCATTTGAGGAAAACTGAGTAATCACCAACAATACGCCCACAACACTAGCTGCCAAACCAATCCACCAATAGGATGATTTATCTTTTCGATTATTTTCAGCATCTAATCGCGATGCCAATTTATCCCATGCGCCATCCGATGGTGCTATGGTACGCTTATTAAGCTTATCTTTTATATTTTCTTCAAATTTAATTGGTGCCATAGCTTGTTTTATTTATTAATTTTATTTGTTCTTGAAGCAACTTTCTTGCTTTGAATAACTGCGATTTTGAGGTGCCAGCAGTAATGTTCAAAACTTCAGCAATTTCATGATGCTTGTAACCCTCTATAGCGTACATTACAAATACCATTCTGTATCCTTCCGGAAGTGCATCTATTAATTTTTGAATGTCATTTACTTCTAAATCCGTTTGTAAACTGTTACTATAATCCACAGTACTTACATCCTCATTAGACACAAATTCAATACTTTTTTTTTGCCTTAAGTATGAAATAGATTCTCTAATCATAATGCGACGAATCCAGCCCTCAAAACTACCTTCTGCTCTGTAATGTTTTAAATTTTTAAATACCTTAAAGAACCCATTTAGCATTGCCTCTTCAGCTTGATGAATATCTTTAATATAATACCTACAAACACTTAACATTTTTGGTGCGTGCATTTCAAACAAAACGTGTTGCGCCTCACGATTGTTTTTTAATGCTTTTTTAATTAAAGCATCTTCATTTTTATGCAGTTGTATTACTTTCAAAAAAGATTTCATTTGCTTTTCTATTTACTAAGACGCAATTGATTTAAAAAAGGTTGCCTAGGTTTTAATTTTTTTTTCAAACGGAAGAAATTCTTTATTAGATTTTAAAATACCTCAATAAAACTTCACTATTTTAATAATATGTTATTCAATTGTTACCAAAAACCAAAATACTTAAATTTATTCGCATCAAAACTCCCAATCATATGAATATACTTCAATAATCGTTATATTTGAGAATAAGACTCTCAAAGCCTAAAGATGAAGCATTCTCCACTTTTTACGTCATACGATTTATTAAAAGATACTTGGGACGAGATGTATTCCAACGATTTAAAGTTACGGAACCAATATGAAATAATTAGTGGGTATTTACAAAATACCCCTATTGAAGAATTGATGAAAAAGGAAGACCTTTCCAAACAATTATTCATGAATCAAGGTGTAACGTTTACTGTATATAATGATGAAAAAGGCATTGAGAAAATTTTTCCATTTGATATACTTCCAAGAATTATCACTGCGGAAGAATGGGATAAAATTGAAAGAGGTATTAAGCAGCGTATTACAGCTTTAAACCTTTTTATAAAAGACATTTATCACGAACAATTCATTTTAAAAGATGAAGTTATACCCACGAGTTTAATTTACAACTGCCCTTATTTTTTGCGCGAAATGAAAGGGGTAACACCTCCTTTTGATATTTATGTTCATATCACTGGCGTAGATCTTATTAGAAATAATGATGGTGAGTTTTACGTGCTTGAGGATAATTTAAGAACACCTTCTGGTGTAAGTTATATGTTGGAAAATCGTGAAATTTCGAAACGTATTTTCCCAGGTATTTTGCCTAAATGTAATGTAAGAACTGTATCAAGCTATCCTGATATACTATACAAAAAACTGAAATTATGTACCAAACAAGACAATCCGAATGTTGTTTTGCTAACACCTGGAATTTATAATTCGGCATATTACGAGCACACAACGTTGGCAAGATTAATGGGTATTGAATTGGTAGAAGGCTCTGATTTGGTGGTAAAAGACCATATTGTATTTATGAAAACTACTTTTGGACTTGAACGTGTAGATGTCATTTACCGACGCGTGGACGATGATTTTCTAGACCCTATGGAATTTAAAGCAGATAGTGTGTTGGGCGTTGCGGGAATAATGGCTGCTTATAGAAAAGGAAATGTTACTATTGTAAACGCTCCTGGAACTGGAGTTGCTGATGATAAAGCGGTATATACTTTTGTTCCTGATATGATTAGATACTATCTAAACGAAGAACCTATTTTAAAGAATATAGAAACCTATCAACTAAGCAAACCTGATGATTTAGCTTATGTTAAGGCTAATATTAATAAGGTAGTTATAAAAAAAGTAGATGGCAGTGGTGGTTATGGTATGCTGATGGGACATGAAGCTACGGAAAAAGAAATTACGGAATACATGAAGGTTGTGGATAAAAACCCAGCTGCTTTTATTGCACAGCCTATACTTAAACTTTCCACGGCTCCATGTTTTATTGATGGCCAACTATCCCCAAGATGTGTAGATTTAAGACCTTACGCACTTTACGGGCCAGATGGTATAGAAATTTGTCCTGGAGGACTTACTAGAGTTGCTCTTAAAAAAGGATCTTTGGTTGTTAATAGTTCACAAGGTGGAGGTAGTAAAGATACATGGGTAATAAAATAAAGGATGTTAAGTAGAGTATCAAATAATTTAGTTTGGATAAACCGCTACATGGAACGCGGTTATAGTATTTTGAGATTACTTAAGGTGAATTATTCTGCGCATCAAGATTCTCAAGATTTATTTTCATGGGCACCTATATTGCGTACTTATGGCAATTTTAATCCAGAAAGTTTAGGTGAAAATTCCTTGGAATGTATTAGCTATATGATTTTTGACACTGAAAATCAAAACTCAATTTTAAATCTTGTAACCAAATCCAGGGAAAACGCACGTAGTGTCCAAGAACATATCCCCAGAGAACTTTGGTTAGGGATTAACAGTTATTACTTGTATTTAACTGATCCGCATTTGAAACAGCAACTTTTTCAAAATGAACCAGTTGTATTCTTAGATAAGCTTATTGGATTTCATTTGTTGCACTATGGTAATATTGATATTAGTCAAGAACGTGGGCCAGCTTACTATTTTATGAGTGTTGGTAAATTTCTAGAACGCATGATTCAAGTTGTAGAAATTACCTCAATGAAATTGAATGAAGTTGCCAAAACATCTGATGATTTAGAACGGGTATTTCACTGGAAGAATTTATTATTATCGGTGGGTGCATATCAACTGTACTTAAAAAAGCACAAATCCGTATTTCAGGAAGATTTTGTAATTACAGTTATATTTCAAGAGCAATTATTTCCTAAATCTCTTTATTATTGTGTAAATAAAGTGGGACGACATATAAACCACCTAATTCTTACTAACGAATTGATTAAAAACGATTTAGATTTTTTACTAGGTAAGTTAGAAAGTACTATAAAGTTTACCACCAAAAAAAATATTGCAGATCAAGGTTTAGGTAATTTTATTGAAGGTATCAGAGAAGATATCAGAAATATTTCCTTTAGCTTAAATGATGTTTACTATTCTAACCAAAGCTAATTCCTCAAATGGCATTATATTATATAAAGCACATTACAAAGTATACGTATAGTGGTTTCGTGGTAGATGGTGCTACGCAAATAAAATTGTTCCCATTCAACAACGAATACCAAAAAGTAGTATCACAAAATATAAGTATTAACGAAAATCCAGAAATTTTCACTTATCAAGATTTCTACGCCAACAAAGTAGGCACTTTTATGTTGGTAAAACCGCATGACTTTTTATCTATAGAATCTGAAATTGAAGTCATTACAAGCTCAGTAACCTTTCCAGAAGACAATGTTTCTCCTACAGAACAGTGGGATGTGTTAAAGGCTTTGGAAGAAGATGCGACGTTTATGGATTATCTAAAATTTATTACGTTTGATGGCACTCCTGAAATAGCCTCCATGATTGCCGCAATCGATTTAAGCGCCAAAACACCATATAAACTAGCTCTAGAATTTTGTGAGTTTATCTATACTAATTTTAATTATTTACAAGGCGTAACCAAAGTAGATTCTAAGTTAGATCACGTTTGGGAGCTTCGTGCAGGCGTGTGTCAAGATTTTACCAACATCCTTCTGCAAATGGTGCGCATGGCGGGTATTCCGGCAAGATATGTAAGTGGTTATATTTGTCCGAATGGTAGTGAAACTAGAGGAGAAGGGGCAACACATGCCTGGATAGAAGTATATATTCCGTTCTATGGTTGGTTAGGTTTAGACCCTACAAACAATCTCATTGCTTCAGATCACCATGTTAAGTTAGCAATGGGCAAGAATTATAATGATTGCACACCAGTAAAAGGTGTGTATCGTGGTAAGGTTTCAGATTATCTATATGTAAAAGTTCATGTAAGCACAACCAAAAGCTACAATACCATCGCAATAGCGCAATCTGATGTTGAGAACGATGAAGTGCCTGAAATTAAACCTGTAAAAAACAGTTATCGTAGGCACTTAGAATTCATTCAACAACAGCAACAGCAGCAATAGAAATATTTGTAATTGTAAAATTATTTTTTCCTATCAATTACGTAACTGACCATCAATTCTAAAGAAGCCTTGTATTCTGAATCTGGGTAATCTTTGAGAAGTTTAAGCGCTTGTTTTTGAAAAGATTTCATCTTTTTAATAGCATAATTTAAACCGCCGTTGGCTTTTACAAAAGTTATTACCTCTTTTACACGTTTTTTATCCTTGTTGTGGTTTTTAATGGAATTAATCAACCATTTCTTGTCCCTTTTATCCGCATTATTCAGCGCGTAAATTAAAGGCAGTGTCATTTTTTGCTCTTTGATATCAATACCCGTAGGCTTACCTATTTGGGTATCGCCATAATCAAACAAATCATCTTTTATTTGAAACGCCATACCAATTAATTCGCCAAATTTTCTCATAGTATCTACATGCTGCGATGCAGGTTTTACAGATGCCGCACCCAAACTACAACATGCAGCTATTAACGTTGCCGTTTTTTGGCGAATGATATCATAGTAGACGTCTTCGGTAATATCAAGCTTGCGCGCCTTTTCAATTTGCAGAAGCTCGCCCTCGCTCATTTCTCGCACTGCTACCGATATAATTTTTAATAAATCAAAATCATTATTATCAATGGATAACAATAAACCTTTTGATAGTAAATAATCGCCTATTAAAACCGCAATTTTATTCTTCCAAAGCGCATTTACCGAGAAAAACCCTCTACGCCGATCACTGTCATCTACAACATCATCATGAACTAAAGTAGCGGTATGAATCAACTCGATTACCGAAGCACCACGATAAGTACGCTCGCTCACCTCACCCTCTGCAACCATTTTAGCAACTAGAAATACAAACATTGGTCGCATTTGCTTGCCTTTACGATTTACTATGTAATGGGTAATTCTATTTAAAAGCGCCACCTTACTAGACATAGACAACTGAAACTTTTGTTCAAAAAGTTCCATTTCGTATGCTATAGGTTCCTTAATTTGCTCTACTACTTTCATGGAGTTTGCAAAGATACTACTTGCATCACTACTTTTTTAAGATTTATTTGCTAATTGTCCGCATGCAGCATCAATATCTTTACCTCTACTGCGACGTATTGTTACCGTAATATTATTCGCTTCCAAAACATTTTGGTACATATCAATCGCTTGAGTATTGGCTTGTTGAAACTCACCATCATCAATTGGATTATACTCTATAAGGTTAACTTTACTAGGCGCAAATTTGCAAAACTGTACCAGAGCATCTACATCTTTACGTTTATCGTTTATTCCTTTCCAAACCACATATTCGTAAGTAATTCTATTTTTGGTTTTATGATACCAATACTGTAGTGCCTCTCTTAAATCGGATAATGGAAAAGTAGCGTTGAAGGGCATAATTGAAGTACGCACCTCGTCAATGGCCGAGTGTAAGGATACTGCAAGCTTAAACTTTACTCCGTCATCTGCCATTTTCTTAATCATTTTTGGAACTCCAGATGTGGATACCACAATTCGCTTTGGAGACATACCCAAACCTTCGTCGGACGTAATTTTATCAATAGCTTTTAGAACATTGTTATAATTCATCAACGGTTCTCCCATACCCATAAATACAATATTGCTTAGTGGGCGACCGTGATACAATCTACTTTCATTATCAATAGCAACCACTTGATCATAAATCTCATCTGGATTTAAATTACGCATGCGCTTTAATCTTGCGGTTGCACAAAATCTGCAATCTAGACTACATCCTACCTGACTTGAAACACAAGCCGTAGTTCTGGTTTTTGTTGGAATTAAAACTGACTCCACCACCAAACCATCGTGTAATTTTACTGCATTTTTTATGGTACCATCACTACTGCGCTGCATCGTATCAACACGAATGTGGTTGATCACAAAATTATCCTCAAGCATTTGACGGGTTTCTTTCGAAACATTGGTCATTGCATCAAAACTATGAGCAGATTTTTGCCACAGCCATTCGTAAACCTGATTACCACGGAATGCTTTATCCCCTTGGCTAACAAAGAAGTCTCTAAGCTGCTCTTTGGTTAACGCGCGTATGTCTTTTTTAGGGTTGCTCATTTAAGAACGCAAAAATAGTGAAAGAATTAACGAATTAAACTTATTATAAGTGAATTGGTAAAAGGCAGCGCTACCCGCGTTAGGGATTGAGGCATTTGTTGAAGCTCCCCGACACAGGAGGGAGCGACTGCCGAAAGCCCGACCCTTGTGGTAACGCCAAAAAAAAGTCCCGTACAAAACAGGACTTACACTTTTATATAATTAACATGGCATCGCCATAACTATAGAACTTGTACTTTTCTTTAATGGCTTCTTGATAAGCCTCCATCACAAAATCGTGTCCTGCAAATGCCGAAATCATCATTAACAAGGTAGATTTTGGCGTATGAAAATTAGTTACCATACAGTTGGCAATACTAAAATCGTAAGGAGGGAAAATAAATTTATTAGTCCAACCTTCCATTTCATTCAGTAAACCATTTGATGACACCGAACTTTCTATAGTACGCATTGCAGTAGTACCGATGGCGCACACTTTTCTTCTGTTTTTTATCCCAGTATTTATAATATCTACGGCTTCTGGACCTATGGCAATCTCTTCGCTATCCATTTTGTGCTTAGATAAATCTTCTACCTCCACAGGATTAAATGTACCCAACCCAACGTGTAAGGTTACCTCAGCAAAATTGATACCTTTAATTTCTAAACGCTTTAACAAGTGCTTTGAAAAGTGTAAACCAGCTGTTGGTGCTGCCACTGCCCCTTCGTTTTTAGCGTAAATGGTTTGATAACGCTCTTCGTCATCTGGCTCCACATCTCTTTTGATATATTTTGGTAGCGGCGTTTCTCCCAATTCGCGTAGCTTAATTCTAAATTCTTTATAAGAACCGTCATAAAGAAAACGCAGTGTTCTACCTCTTGAGGTTGTGTTGTCAATAACTTCTGCCACTAAACTTTCATCATCGCCAAAATAAAGTTTATTACCAATTCTAATCTTTCTAGCAGGATCTACTAATACATCCCAAAGGCGCTGTTCCTCATTTAGTTCTCTTAATAAAAACACCTCAATTCTTGCACCTGTTTTTTCCTTATTACCATATAATCTGGCAGGAAATACTTTGGTGTTATTCAATATCATTACATCATCTTCCTCAAAATAGTTGATTAAGTCTTTAAATAGTTTGTGCTCGATAGTTTGCTCTTTTCTATTTAAAACCATTAGGCGAGATTCATCTCTATTTTCTGAGGGATATTCTGCTAATAACTCTTGTGGTAAATCAAAACCAAAGTTTGATAATTTCATGGATTATGTGTTTTTATTGGCGTTATTATTTTTTACAAGATTGCAAATATACAATCTGCAAATAGGGGTTGTCAAGTAATTAAGGGAATATTATTCAGTAATACTAAAACCAATTGATTTTAAATCTTCCCAAAACGTTGGATAACTTTTAGAAACCACACCTGCATCTTCAATAATCAAATCTTTTTTTAAAGCAATTGGTGCAAATGCCATTGCCATTCTATGGTCATTATATGTCGCAATAGAAACCATTTCATTTATACTGTTTGAAGCCTTTAAGTGTAATGATTTGTCCGTAATATCTACTTCACCACCCAATTTTTCAATTTCTGTTTTTAGTGCTACCAGTCTATCGGTTTCTTTAATTTTTAAGGTATGGAGCCCTGATAAGTCACAGGGTATACCAAGAGCAAAACAGGTTACAGCAATGGTTTGCGCAATATCTGGCGCATTCTTCAAATCTAAAACAAGTGGTTTTAATTCTGAAGTTTCTTTTCTTAAAGTAATAGTGTTGTCTTTAAAAGTGGATGATACGCCAAAATGCGCGTAAATATCTACCAAACAAGAATCACCCTGAAGTGAATGTTCTTTGTAAGAGGATAATGTTATTTCCGTACCTACTTCAGAAATTGCTGCAATACTAAAGTAATAGGAAGCTGAAGACCAATCTGACTCAACAGTTAAAGTCTTAGATTGAATATTTTGGGATAATGGAAAAACTTTGATAATATTTCCTTCAAACGATGTGCTGACTCCAATTTCGTTTAAGAGACTTAACGTCATGTTAATATATGGTACAGACGTAATCTCGCCTTCTAAAGTAAGTTCAATACCATTATTCAATTTTGAAGCAATAAGTAATAATGCCGAAATGTATTGACTACTTACGTTAGCCTTTAGCGATACCTTATTTTTCAGAAGTTGCTTTCCCTTAATTTTAATTGGTGGAAATCCGTCATTTTCCATATAAGAGATATCTGCCCCAAGTTCTCTTAACGCATCCACCAAAATTTTAATGGGGCGTTCTTTCATTCGCTTGGAACCTGTAAGGATAGTATCTCTTCCTGCTTTTGAAGCAAAAAAAGCCGTTAAAAAACGCATAGCAGTTCCAGCATGGTGAATATCTATAACCTCATCTTCAGAAGCTAAAGCCTTCGTCATTAAGTTGCTATCATCTGAGTTTGAAACGTTCTTTAATTCAATTTCTGAAAACAACGCTTGCAACAAAAGCAAACGGTTAGATTCACTTTTAGATCCCGTTATTTCAACTGAAGTTTTCTTATTAATTAGAGACTTGTGAAGGGTAATATCCATTAAAAAACGCTTCTGAATTTAGAAGCGTCAAATATACTTAAAGAATATAAATTATTTCAATTTTTCATTGTTATGATGTCGGTGGTGATCGCGCTTGGTTTTCTTGTCCATACGCTTATCAAAAGCTTCCTGTAGGTCTACTCCCGTTTGGTTTGCCAAACATAGCACCACAAAAAGCACATCTGCCAACTCCTCTCCTAAATCCTTATCCTTATCACTTTCTTTTTCACTTTGTTCACCATAACGTCTTGCAATAATTCTTGCAACTTCCCCAACTTCCTCAGTTAGTTGCGCCATATTAGTAAGCTCATTAAAGTAACGCACACCATGTGCGTTAATCCAGTCGTCTACTATTTTTTGTGCGTTTTTAATACCCATTATGTTTTAGTTAAGACTATTTGTTCGTTCTCTAATTCTATTAAACTACTAAAGTAAGATTTTAGTGCTTTATAATAAACAGGTGAAATAAGTGCTGCATTAATTTTAGAATCTACAATAAGCTGAACAGTATTACCCGCAGCTTTAATTTTATAAATAAAAGACCCTAAACCATCAGGTAATTGTAACATTTTAGACTCGGGAAGAGATTCTACTGTATATCCCTCAGGTATTGTAATATTAAATCTATAAATATCATCTGTAGGGTATCCAAAATCTACAGGAAACTCTCTTTTCTCAAGCTTAAAGGGATTTTCATTTACTTTAAAAAACAGTAAAGGTGAAAAGTAAATTTTATCATTTATGACATCTACCTGACTTTCAATAGTGAACTTGCAACTTTCCATTACTGGTTTTTCTAAATCAGAATTATTTTTAACGCTAAACTCAGAGATCTCAATCCCACTAAATTTATTTTCCAAATCCTCTACAAACTGGTCTTCATCTACATCATTATAGGAATTACGATAAGTTCTTGCTTTGTGTCCAGTTTTTACTGATCTCATCTGGCCTTCAACAGTACCTTCTCCATCAATTTTGGCAAATAAGTTAATTGTATTCTTAGATATCGTTTTGGGGTATAAATCTATCAATGCCGAACTTCCAGTTTTTCTTATAATGCGCCCCTGCCAATTCAATGCTCTAAAAGGCAATACATTTGGAGCGCTGTACTTACTGGATGCATCTAATAACATTACCTCGTTTGGTAATTCAATACCGCAAACAACGTAGTTATAACCTTCTCTCGTTGGAAAAAGAGGTACTCCATTTTTTCTTGTACTAACTAAAACTGGATTAGCATTTAAACCTGCATATCTTAACATTGAGGTTAACATCAAATTGATTTCAGCTACATTTCCCACATGTTCCTTGTAGGCCTTTCGAACTCCAACGTTTGTGTATTTACTGTAATAACCGTTCCATTTTAAATTAGACTTAACGTGATTAAAAATTAAAGCAGCCTTTTGCATAGGCTCTGATACATTGGCAATGAGAGCATCAACATCAGCCTCAAAATACCCTGTTTTATTCAATTCACCTCCAAAAGCTGTATTATCATAAATGCTTTCAACTACATCTTCCCAAGTAGTAGCATAGTATTTCATTGTTGAGTTTGGAAAATGTGTGAAAGATAACTCATACTTAACAGCAGAACGATAATTTCTAATATTATTTACATGTGGTTCATTTTTCAAGGCTGGAATATCCGAGAGCTCATAGGTTTCAACTTTTTCTTGATAATCAACACTTGAATTATTGAAGGAGCTTGACGCGTATCTATTCTCACCTCTAACTTTATTTACGAAAGTAATCTGACCCACTTTAGATGATCTCTTAGGTATTATTTCAATAAATCCTTTTGTATTAGATTTAAACTCAAAATATTCAGGTGAAGTGAATCTTGCTTCCAATTTCTTAATTGGTATGGCATGCTGAAATTCATAAATATCAACATTAGAATAAAAGGGCGACGTAATTTCATATTTATACTCTATAACAGACCCTTCCTTTATGTTAGGTAAAGTGAATTTAGTTTCATCATAATATTTAGATAATTCAGATTTAAAAATACCCTCTTTTTTTAATTTAGAATCTTCAATCTTACCATCAACAAGATTATATGTATACGCCTTTAAACCATTAATAGTTTCTCTATTTCCACCATACTTATATAAAGCTAGACTCTTTGTGGCGAAATCAAACCCTTCCTTATCATAGATTTTAATACGCTCATGGATTTTAGTAACAAGTATAAACCCAACTTCCTCACTATACTCAAAATAAGAATTTCTATCTTTATATAAATAAGCTGCAATTGCAGAAGAGTCGGTAGGGTAATATTTTTCTTGGAGCTCTTCTTTGGAGACTTTCCCAAAAGAATAATTTTGGGCAGACATTGCAAACCCAATTAACAAGAGGCTCACTAAACTAATTATCTTCATTATTGGTTAATTTTGAATTAAGGCTATTTTCGAATTGTCTAATTTTGAAACACTTTTATAAAACTCTCTAAATGCTACGTAATCCTCCTTGGGATATTCACCATCATTTAATTTGAATTCTCTTTTGAATAAAATAGTACTATCATTTTGTTTAATAATTTCAGTTTTATAACTACCAAACTTATTCTCTATCGTAGAGTTTTTTGGTAAAGATTCTATAGCATAACCATTAGGAAGAAAAACAGTTACTTCATCTTTATCTATAAATCCGCGCTTTACTTTAACAGGTAACTTTCTATTTCTATATCTATCGGGAACGTATCTATTTCTATTTAATGCATTTACACTAAAAAGCAACCTATTACCAGCTTTTTTACAATATCCATCTGCGTTAAACTTAATATGTTCATTAAATTGCATGCTGTCTTTATCATTCTGAATATCCATTTGTTCAATACTTAGACCATTGATGTATCTCCATCTTTTTTTGTAGGTTAAATCTTTGTCACGTTTATCATATGTCGAAATTCGATATTTATCATCGTATTGAATACCTTTTGAAGACATTTTGAGTTCAGCAGAAATAGCACCGTCTTTGGTGAGTGTATAACTACCCTTTAAGATTTGACTATTTTCATCAACAGTATATTTTTTTGTATGCTTTATAAGACCTCCTTCGGGAGTAATAACGAGCACATCTCTATCATCTGTAAAATCTCCAATAAATCCGAACGGTAAACTTTGGCTGGTGCATTCAAGCCAAATTGTTTCATTACTATTAGGAATAGATAATATGGCATGATTAGCCTGCATTATCGTAAAATCTTCAGTAATATCTCTTTGAGAATTTCCAGCGAATAATAGTGTAAAATAAGATTCAATACCAACAGCATCCAATAGGGACATGGTATAATTTGTTAAGGCTTTGCAATCACCATAACTTAACCTATCCACATAACTTGAGCTGTAAGGTCTCCAACCTCCAATTCCAACCTGAACGCTTATATATCTCACTTTATCCTGAACGTATTGATATATTTTTTTTGCTTTTTCAATATCTGTCTTTTCATTTTTTACTAAATCCTGAATTTCTAGTTTTGTACTATCAGGCAAGTCATTCGCACCGCGTATCATATTTTCATAAACCCACTTACCAAAATCCTTCCAATTAGAAGCTTCACCTTTAACACCTTCATAATTAAACTCATCTGTTGCAAAAAGCACTTTAGGTACTAAATTTCTAAATGAAGGACTGTAGGACTCTGGCTCAAAAGGTTGAATATTTTTAATACTGTATATCGTTTTATAGTTTTCAGTTGAACTTTTTTCCACTTCATAACTTTCCAAATTTTGCTCTAAAAACCTTAATGTCATATTATCAGGGTAATTTATGCTATGCCTGCATTCCTGTGCACCTACATAATAAGCTCTTACAGGTGTAAAAGAAGAAATAAAAGCGGTGTTATGCGTAAATGTTTCAACAGTAAACTCTACCGTGTAAGGATAAGAAATTGGAGTATAATCAAGGTATAAAATTCTGGAATCAGAATAGAGTGTTCCACCATCTACAGCACTTACATCGTTAAAGTCATTCTTTTTAAATTTTTCAATTTGGTTCCCAAATTTGTCAAAAACCAATGCTTGAATACTTCTCACTTTGGTATCATCATCATAATATACTTGCGCACCAACTGCTTCATCTCCCTTTCCATTAAACACCGTAACAATTCTTCTTTCAGTCTCGATCATTTCATCAATTGATTTGATATCCACTTTAACATCACTTAGCCTTATTAAAGCATTAGCATTTTTAGTAAGCTCTTGAGGAATTGTAAGACTTGAGTAAAGAATATCTTGTGCAAAAAAAGTGAGTGGCCATAGGAATAAAGCCAAGAAATAACAACTTCTTAGTCTCATAGTTTAAGTTTAGTTTGTAAAACTATGGAATCGCAACACTCAAATGCATGAGATTTGTCATGTTTAAAGATTCCTATTCCTACAAATTAAATAAAAATCTTACACAACAAAGAATGAATTAAAGGAAAATAGACGAACGCTACTCTTTTTGCTTTGAATCTATAATAATCGTTACAGGACCATCATTTACTAGCGCTACCTGCATATTAGCTCCAAACTTTCCTGTTTGAATGGACTTACCCAAAGTTCCTTGAAGTTTTTGAATAAATCTTTCGTAAAGTGGAATTGCTATATCAGGTTTAGCTGCCTTTGAATAACTCGGGCGATTGCCCTTTTTCGTTAAAGCATGCAGAGTAAACTGGCTTACCAAAATGATATCGTCATCTACGTCGATAATCGATTTATTCATTATGCCATTTTCATCACCAAAAACTCTTAGGTTTACAATTTTGTTGCACAACCAATCTATATCCTCTTGGGTATCTTCATTTACAATGCCCAATAATATGAGTAAGCCTCCATCTATTGCGGCGACCTTTGTATTATCAATTGAAACACTTGCTTCTGACACTCTTTGAATAACTACTTTCATTCGTTATCCCAATTATCGGTTCTGTAGGTTTCATCGTCTCCCTCTAATATCTGCACATAACTTCGGTATCTGGAATATGCAATCTCATCATCTTCCAGTGCTTTTTTAACGGCGCATTTAGGTTCTTGTAAGTGCAAACAATTATTAAACTTACAATCTTGTTTTAGCTCAAAAATCTCAGGGAAATAATCCCCAACCTCTTCTTTATCCATATCTACCACTCCAAAGCCCTTTATTCCTGGGGTGTCTATAATTTTACCACCAAAACTCGTATCAAACATTTCGGCAAATGTGGTGGTATGCTGCCCTTGCATATGTTGCATAGATATTTCTTTGGTCTTTAAATTTAAATTTGGCTCAATAGTATTGACCAAGGTGGATTTTCCAACCCCAGAATGGCCAGAAAACATGCTTACCTTATCTCGCATCAAAGATTTTACCTTTTCTACATTCTTTCCAGTTTTTGCTGAAATCCCGATACATTCATATCCAATTTTTCTGTACACATGAGCCAAATACTTAACTTCCAGTAATGTCTCCTCATCGTAAGTATCAATCTTATTAAATAGCAAAATTGTTTTTATAGAATATGCTTCTGCAGTTACCAAAAACCTATCAATAAAGCTTGTAAACGTTGGTGGATTATCAATAGTAACCATCAAAAATACCTGATCGATATTTGCCGAAATAATATGAGTTTGTTTAGAAAGGTTGACAGATTTTCTAACGATATAATTAGTTCTGTCGTGAATGTTATAAATGATTCCTGAAACTTCATCGTTTTTAGTTTCCAACTCAAAATCTACAACGTCACCCACGGCTATTGGGTTAGTACTTTTTATTCCCTTAATGCGAAATTTGCCTTTAATGCGGCATTGGTACACTTCTCCTAATTGCGTTTTAACGGTGTACCAACTTCCGGTAGATTTATAAACGTGTCCTGTCATTTAATTTGATGAATGACAAAATAACGATATTTCCTTTTGATTTACCCTCTCAAATTTAAGATTATTACAGAACTATTAATTTTTGGCATAAAGTATGCAACCTTAAACTTAGTTAACTGTCTATAACAGAAAAACAAATAATTTATTAACATTGAAAGCAGCAGATATATTTATCTTAGCTTATTAACCATTAATTTAAAATTTCAACAACATGAAAAAACTAGTATTAGTATTAGCAATTTGTATTTTTAGTTTTATCGAGACCAATGCCCAAGTAGAATTTAAAGTAATTACAAGTGTTGAATCCATCGTACCAAATGGATTAGGTCGCTCACGATTAATTAGTGTAAACGACACAAAAGACTATAAAGAATTTACCTCTACACAAACAGAGGAGGATAACACACGTAATAAATCTAAGCGTGGAGATATTAGAGTAAAAGGATTTGACGAAACTAAACTCTTGAATTTTTATAATTTAGGAGGTATTCGTTTTCAAAATATTGCTGCAAATGACGCCTTAATTACTTCTAAAATCAATACGATGATTGAGGAAGGATGGGATTTAGCATTTGTTACTAGTGCTGTGGAAAGTGAAGGAGGCAAAGGTGACGGACAAGGTATTTTTATTACACGATATATCTTTAAACGAAGTAAATAGTCTTTATTTCAACCTGAAATTATTTCAGTATGCAATCAATTTAGAAAGAGCCTCCAGAAATGGAGGTTTTTTTTTTCCAAAGTTTAAATATTGATGACATTTTAGTTTCACTTACGATGTAGGGTAAAATAATAAAACGATACAACCATGAAAAAATTAAACATTCTATTTACCCTCGCAATTTTAATAACCATCTTCGCATGCGGAAATGATTCTGATGAAATGAACCCTCCATCTGCTAACGGAGAAAGATCTATGAGCTTTGATGGAGCTCCATTAATTGATATAGATACCGTACAGGGTCAATTTGTAAAAGCATATAATGTAAGTCCAACGATTGAAGCTCATATCATAGCGATTAACTATTCAACAGGAGACGGACTAAATATACGCCTAATTGATGAAGATGAAAACAGTTTTCCTTTTACCAATAATGGTGTTTTTCCGATAAATGATAATCCCATTCGAGCAACAGTGCGCTATGTTAACTCTAAAGAAGAGAAAACGATCCAAGCTACAGATGGCTCAGTAACAGTGACCAAATATGAACGTATTCCTGGGAATAATTATGATTCTATTAAAATCTCTGGCACTTTGAGTATTTCAGACACATCGCAAAATCTCGAGGCAACGTTTAATAACCTCCTTCTAATATGCTTGGAATGTGAGTAGCTCATCAAAACAGAAAAACCTGTATCATAGAAATGGTACAGGCTTTTCTGTTTCACAAATATTTAAAGAGAAACCTATCTAACCATTTATAATCTTCTCTTGGTGGTTAATAGATTCTTGATGAACCGCCTTAAACATTCTTAAAATAAATTCTTCACTTAAACCATGTTGTTCTCCTTCTAAAACCATTTTACCTAAAATCTCATTCCAACGTTTAGATTGTAAAACAGCAACATTTTTCTTTTTCTTCAACGCACCAATGCCATCTGAAGCTTTCATACGCTCACCCAACAATTCTATAATTTGATTGTCTACCACATCAATTTGAGCTCTTAAATTATTTAAAGCACTATTGTATTCCTCTTCTTCGTTAGATTCTTTTCTAATTTTCAAATCTTTCATAATTTGAACTAATGTCGTTGGCGTTACTTGTTGCGCTGCATCACTCCAAGCATTATCAGGATCGTAATGAGTTTCAATCATTAACCCATCAAAATTCAAATCTAAAGCCGTTTGAGATACATCAAAAATCATATCACGCTTTCCAGTAATATGCGACGGATCGTTAATTAATGGAATATCTGGGAATTTATTTTGAAATTCAATCGCCATTTGCCATTCTGGAATATTTCTGTATTTCGTCTTCTTGTAAGTAGAAAACCCTCTATGAATAGCACCGATATTTTTAACTCCTGAACTGTAAATTCTTTCAATACCACCTAACCATAAAGATAAATCAGGATTAACTGGGTTTTTAATTAAAACAGGTTTTTCTGTACCTTCTAAAGCATCGGCAATCTCTTGCATAATAAACGGTGAAACTGTAGAACGCGCTCCAATCCACAACATGTCAATATCATGCTCTAAAGCTAACTTTACATGAGCTGCATTAGCAACCTCAGTACATACTTTCATACCAGTTTCTTCTTTTACCTTTTGCAACCATTTTAAACCAAGAGCACCAACACCTTCAAAATTACCTGGTCTAGTCCTAGGTTTCCAAATACCAGCTCTAAAGTAATTTACATCCGTATCTTTTAACTCATGTGCAATTCTTAAAACTTGCTCTTCTGTCTCCGCACTACATGGGCCTGCAATTACTAAAGGATGATCTAAATTTAAATCATCTAACCAAGCTCTCATTTCTTTGTTATTTTCCATTTTTCCTTAATATTTAGCCAATTAGGCCCTTTAGTTTACTATTTAATTTATGTTGTTTATGTTCTTTTTTTAGCGTTACCCACAAGGGGTCGGGCTTTCCGTTCCAAGTCCTTGCACCTCCTATCATCGGGCTGTGGGCTTTCCTCTGCAATCCCTAACGCGGACATACCAGCAAACTTCATGCTTCAAACTTCCTGTCTCCTGTCTCCTGTCTCCTGTCTCCTAAACTATACCATTCAAAATATCCTTTATATGATTGGTATTTTTCATCTCATCAAAAATCGCTGCAAAATTATCATCTTTCATCAACTCTTTAAAACGAGTGAGATTATTAATATATTCTTCTAATGTTTCTATAACGTTATGTTTGTTCTGCTTAAAAATAGGTGTCCACATTTCTGGAGAACTTTTAGCAAGACGCACTGTAGACGCAAATCCACTACCCGCCATATCAAAAATATCCTTTTCATTCTTCTCCTTTTCAATAACAGTTTTACCTAGCATGAAAGCACTGATATGTGATAAATGCGATACATAAGCAATATGCTTATCATGATCTTTAGGATTCATATACCTAATTCGCATCCCTATATCGGTAAATAACTTTAAAGCTTTTTCTTGAAGCTTAAAAGTGGTCTTTTCAACCTCGCAAACTATATTGGTTTTCCCCTTAAATAGACCTTCTATCGCAGCTGTTGGTCCAGAATGTTCGGTACCAGCAATGGGATGCATCGCCAAAAAGTTTCTGCGTCGCGGGTGATGTTCTACCACCTTACAAATATCTTCTTTTGTAGACCCAGCATCAACTACCAAAGTAGTATCCGAAATCTTATCTAAAATAGAAGGCAACAATTTTACCGTAGCATCCACAGGAATAGAAACAATAACCAAATCTGCCTTATCAAGATCGTCTAAAGTTGCTTTTTTATCAATCAGCCCCAATTCCAAAGCGGTATTCAATGTGGCATCTTTTCTGCTAATACCATGAATAACAACCTCTGGATCATGCTTCTTGATATCTAAAGCAAGACTTCCTCCTATTAAACCAATTCCTATTGCGTATATCTGCTTCATTTTACTTTACCCTTGCAATGGCTTCTTCTAAAACATCTTCTGATGCACAAAGCGAAAATCGAATATATCCTTCACCTTGACTTCCAAAAATAGTTCCTGGCGTTATAAACACATGATTATTCTTCAGCACTAAATCAATAAACTCTTCAGATTTTAAGTATGGCGGCAACTTAGCCCACACAAATAGTCCCGTGGTATTTTTATCGTAAGTACAGTTTAAAGCTTCAGCCAATTGCCAAACTAAATCACGTCGTCTTTTATAAACGCTATTTAGTGTAACAAACCACATTTTAGAGCATTTTAAAGCTTCAATAGCACCTTTCTGTATGCCGTAAAACATACCAGAATCCATATTACTCTTTACTTTTAAAATATTGCTTATATGTTCACTATTCCCTAAAACCATACCAACACGCCATCCGGCCATATTAAAGGTCTTACTTAAGGAATTTAGTTCTAAACAAACGTCTTTTGCGCCTTCAACACTTAATATACTTGTTGGATTATCGTTAAGCACAAAACTGTAAGGATTATCATTAACGATTAAAATATTATGACGTTTAGCAAAAGCCACCAACTCCTCAAAAACCGTTTCAGTAGGTGTGGCACCTGTTGGCATATGTGGATAATTAACCCACATTAATTTTACTTTACTTAAATCCTTTTGTTCTAAGTCCGCAATATTTGGCATCCAGTTATTCGAAGCATCCAAATCATACGTAACACTTTTCGCCCCAACCAGTTTCGTTACTGCTTGATAGGTGGGATACCCTGGATTTGGAATCAGCACCTCATCACCTTCATTCAAATAGGCCATTGAAATATGCATAATGCCTTCCTTACTGCCCATTAAAGGCAATATTTCATTAGTAGCATTTACGCGTACATTAAAATGTTCCTTATAAAAATCTGCCATAGCTTCCCTAAGTTCTGGCAAACCTTGGTAGCCTTGGTACTTATGAGCTGTTGCATCTGTTAAACTTTCAGAAATAGCCGTAATTACCTTTTGAGGTGGCTGTAAATCTGGGCTTCCAATACCCAAATTAATAATTGGCTTACCACTAGCTATAAGCAATCCCACTTCCCTTAGCTTCTTAGAGAAATAGTATTCTTCAACCGTATGTAATCGTTTCGCTACCTCAATCATGATTTGGCATGTTTATATTCGCCTAAAAGTTTAAAGCTAGGGCTCATTATTTCAATTAAAGACTTTGCTTTTTTAAAATCTTCAAACGCTTCAAAAGTTACATCCACAAAAAAGGCATATTTCCAAGGCGTTTTTATAATTGGTAATGATTGAATCTTCGTTAAATTAAGATTGCAATCGCTCATCACATTTAAAATAGCCGCTAAACTGCCGCGTTTATGGTCCGCTTCAAACTTAATAGAAGCTTTATTAATTTCACTTTCATGAACTTCAGAATTGGTACGTTTCACAATTACAAAACGTGTTTCATTATGTTTAATCGTTTGAATACTATGCGCCAAAACATCCAATTCAAAAATTTCTGCTGCTAAAACACTAGCAATTGCCCCAATATTCTTTAATCCTTTCGTTTTAATACGTTCCGCTACCTCAGCTGTATCCTTATCTTCAACAAGTTTAATATGTGGATAATCCTTAAAAAACTCTTTGCATTGTAATAGCGCCATTGGATGCGAATACACTTCTTTAATATCCGCAATACTTTGATTTGGCAACGCCATCAAATTATGCTGAATATCTAAATAATGTTCTCCTACAATATGTAGCTCATGATCATCAATAAGCGCATAATTAGGAATAATAGAACCTGCTATAGAATTTTCCAACGCCATAATAGCTGCATCGCACTCCTTTTCAAGAAGTGCTTCCACTACCCTGTCAAACGTCATACATTCAATAATAGCAACTGGCTTATTAAAAAACTCCTTTGATACTATATCATGAAACGATCCTTTAACTCCTTGTATGGCTACCGTATTAATCATAAAAAAAAGTCTCGATTTTCATCGAGACTTGCATTTAAATATATTGTTTCAAATTATACACACAACGTCTCGATTTCTCTACTAAAAAAGAAATAAAAAAAGTTAAAATATGTATAATATGTTGTTGTTCTCATAATTACGCCCGCTAAAGTAGTTATTATTTTAAGAAATCAAAATACAATAAATCTTTTTTTTAAGCATTTTTAAAAAGATTTAAAGAATTTCCAACAAAATTTAGAATACATTACATAATCATTATTTTTGATGAAAATTTTTAGAATATGTCTATTGAAGTAAATGGAGTCTCAAAGTTATACGGCAACCAAAAAGCCCTAAATAGCATTTCCTTTAATATAGAACAACCCGAAATCGTTGGGTTTTTAGGCCGAAACGGTGCCGGAAAATCTACAATGATGAAAATTTTAACGACCTACCTTAAGCAATCATCAGGTGAAGTTGAAGTAAATGGATATAATTCTGAAAAACCTCAAAGCATACAGAAAAGCGTAGGCTACCTTCCTGAACATAATCCATTATATCTGGAAATGTATGTTAGAGAATATTTACAATTTAATGCAGGTATTTATAAAGTAAATAAAGCTAGAATAAATGAAGTGATTGAGATGACAGGATTATCACCAGAATCTCATAAAAAAATCGGACAATTGTCTAAAGGTTATCGCCAGCGCGTAGGTTTAGCCACTGCCTTATTACACGATCCTGAGGTTTTAATACTAGATGAGCCAACAACAGGGCTAGACCCAAATCAACTAATTGATATTAGAAACCTTATAAAAACTATAGGCAAAACAAAAACCGTTTTTTTGTCGACACATATCATGCAAGAGGTTGAGGCTATGTGCGACCGTGTTATTATTATCAATAAAGGTGAAATTGTTGCCGATAAAAAACTAAAAGAACTAAGAGACCAAAAAGAACAAACCGTAATTGTAGAATTTGACTATCGCGTTGAAGATGCCTTCTTATTAAAACTACCAAAAGTTGAAAAAGTAGTGAACACTTATGATTTTGTTTACGAAATCACTTTTAAAACATCTGAAGACATGCGCTCCTATGTATTCGATTTTGCTCATGATAATCAATTGAAGATTTTACAATTGAATCAGAAAAACGCAAGTTTAGAAAGCTTGTTTAGAGAATTAACTACTAATTAGAGGCTTCAATATAACCAATTAGTGCATTTATCTCATTTTGCGCTTCATTCATAGCACTAAGAATTTCCTCTAACGTCATACCAACCTCAAAATTTGAAGTTAACATGGAGATTGCCAAAGCACTATTTACAGCATCTTCAGGCTTCCCAATAGGGAATGCAATATCGGTGACACCTGTGGTCATAGAGCTTTTTGAATAATGGTAGCCTTTAGTTTTAACTTCGTCAATCAACCTATAAAACTCCTTTTGCTCTGCCTTATTTAACTTGTTAAAATGTTTATCGAAAGACAAAATATTCTCTCTTTGTGTTTGTGGAATTTGCGAAAGTAAAACCTTACCAGAAGTTGTTAGTGCCAAGGAGAACTGAGCTCCTTCTTCAATTGAAAGCGACACTACACCTGGTCCACGTACTTGGGAAATTACCATTAATTGATTGTCATTGAGAATACTTAAATGACTAGATTGTTTAGTTTTCTCTGATAAATCATACATAGGTTTTTGAGAAACACGCCTTAATTCATCAAATGGTGTATGACTATGTGAAAGATTATACATTTTTAAGGACAGCCTATATTTTCCCGCATTTGAACCCCTATTCAAATAGCCTCGTTCCTCTAAACACACCAACATTCTATAGATCTCACTAGGTGTTCTGTTAATCCCTTGAGCAATTTCAAGCTGTGTTAAAGGTACACCTTCTTTAGACAAGAACTCTAAAATATCCAAACCTTTATCCAAAGCAGGCGCATTATATTTCAACTTTTGTTCTGTTTTCATATCTTGAATAAGAAACAAAACTAATAAAAACCATTTATTATTTTTAAAATTCATATATAAAATGTATTTTTGTATATAAATTTTATTCAACTAAACTAATAATACAATGGCAAATCCAATTTTCGGGACTCTTATTCATGCTGTTGGAGGAGTTGCTGCTTCTACCTGTTATGTTCCTTTTCAAAAAGTAAAAAAATGGTCTTGGGATTCCTATTGGATTGTTCAGGCATCTTTTGCCTGGTTTATCTTCCCTTTCCTAATTGGTTTTTTAACCGTTCCAAATTTAATGGACGTTTTTAAAGAAGCATCTACAGATGTGCTTCTTAATGCGACACTTTTAGGGGCTGTTTACGGTTTTGGCGGCATGTGCTTTGGTTTCGCTATCCGTCACATAGGTTATTCATTGACTTATACAATTTCCATTGGTATTTCAGCAATTTTAGGAACTATTGTGCCTTTAATAATGCACGGTACTTTTATGGAAAAATTTTACGGACCAGGAGGATATACTATTTTCTTCGGAATGTTCATGGCTTTAATTGGTATTATTATTTGTGGTGTTGCAGGTTACAGGAAAGAAAAAGACTTAAAAAATAACAATGCTAATAATAGTGAGCCTTTAACCTTTAACATGAAAAAAGGGTTGACACTTACCATTATTGCTGGTGTACTTTCAGCTGTTTTTGGAATTTCCTTAGAAGTTGGTGCCCCGGTGGCTAAAATAGCAGGGGAATATGGTGCAGGAAATTTTGAAGGTAACGCCAACCTTATCCTATCAACCGGAGGCGCTTTTATAACCAACTTTATTTGGTTTACAGTTGTAGGCTTGAAAAACAAAACACTAAAAGAAATTGTAGACGTTAAAGGTGTTGGCAAACAAAATTACTATCTAAACTTAGGAATGTCTGTCTTAAGCGGGGCGCTTTGGTACGGGCAATTTTTCTTCTACGGCATTGCCCATGTACAAATGGGAGCCTTTAAATTTGCAAGTTGGGTATTGCACATGTCTATGCTTATCTTTTTTAGTTACATAGTAGGCATTGTACTAAAAGAATGGAAACAGGTTACCAAACGCACCAATTTCACATTGGTTATAGCATTGATAGTTTTAGTTGTATCCTTCATCATTATTGCCTACGGAAGCAAACTAGGAACAGATATATCAACAGGTCATTAAAAAATTAAAATTATAAAATGAGTAGTGAACGCGTACAATTAAAAGGTATTACCTGGAACCATAGTAGAGGGTTTACATCAGTAGTAGCCACAGCGCAACGTTTTTGTGAATTGAATCCAAACGTAGATATTGTTTGGGAGAAACGGTCGCTTCAAGCTTTTGCAGATGAACCGATTGACCAATTGGCAAAACGGTACGATTTATTAATTATAGACCACCCTTGGGCAGGATTTGCAGGAAAAAACAATGTGATTTTACCGTTAGACGAATACCTTCCAAAGGCATTTCTTAAAGACCTAGAAGAAAATACCGTGGGGCGCTCTCATGAAAGCTATTCTTCGAATGGGCACCAATGGGCATTAGCCATTGATGCTGCTACTCCAGTAGCTTCCAGTCGCCCAGATATATTTGAGCAAAAAGGTCTAGAATTACCTAAAACTTACGATGATTTATTGGCTCTTGCCAAAAAGGGTTTAGTAATTATGCCTGGGATTCCTCAGGATACTTTAATGAACTTCTACATGATGTGCAGTAATTTAGGTGAAGAAGTTTGTACCTCTCCTGATTATGTAATTAGTGAAGATATTGGAGTTCAAGCATTAAAAATGTTAAGAGAACTGGCAGTAGAAATGGACCCTCAAATTTTTGATTGGAACCCAATTCAAATTTATGAGGCCATGACCCTTACAGATAAATATGCATATTGTCCATGGGCATATGGCTACACAAACTATAGCAGAAATGGTTATGCTAGAAAACTATTACATTTTCATGACATGGTAGAAATTAATGGCGTTGGTGCTATTTCTACCTTAGGAGGAACAGGGTTGGCAGTTTCTGCACAAACTAAAGACATTGAAACCGTAATGAAATATGTGGAATATACAGGTTCTGAAGCCTGTCAAAAAACATTGTTCTTTGATAATGGCGGACAACCCGGTCACAGAAAAGCTTGGACAGATGAACACACCAATGAAGTATCTGCTAATTTTTTCAAAAATACCTTACCAGCATTAGACAGAGCATTTTTAAGACCACGATACAACGGTCATATGTATTTTCAAGATAGAGCCGGAAATCCAATTAGGGAATACATGATGAATGGTGGTAACGAAAAAGCTTTGTTAAAAAGCTTAAATAAACTGTATAAAAAATCACTGGAGATTTAATCTTATGAAACCATTAGAAGGATTATTAGTATTAGAATTCGCTCAGTTTATGGCTGGTCCTTCGGCTGGTTTAAAATTAGCCGACCTCGGGGCAAGAGTCATAAAAGTTGAACGCCCAATTAAGGGAGAAGCAGGAAGACAAATTGCCTTAAAAAATTTATTCTTAGACGGTAGTAGTTTAGTGTTTCATACTGTAAATCGAAATAAAGATTCATACGCTGCAAATCTTAAAGACCCTGAAGATTTAGAACGTATAAAAAAACTAATTGCTCAAGCCGATGTCATGACCCATAACTTCCGTCCAGGAGTAATGGAAAAAATAGGATTGGATTATAATACGGTTCAACAAATAAATCCAAAATTAATTTATGCAACCGTTACAGGGTATGGTTCTACAGGTCCTTGGGCAAAAAAACCAGGACAAGATTTACTAATACAGTGTATGTCTGGATTCGCTAACCTAACAGGCAACAAGAAAGATAATCCAGTACCTGTAGGTGCAGCTGTTTCCGATTTAATTACAGGAACACATTTAGCTCACGGCATTTTAGCAAGCCTCATTAGAAAAGAAAAAACAGGTAAAGGTGCTCTAGTTGAAGTAAGCCTTTTAGAATCTACTTTAGATTTTCAGTTTGAAGTTATTACTACGTATTTAAATGATGGTAACCAAAAACCTGTAAGAGCTAAACAAGGTAATGCTCATGCCTACTTGGGCGCCCCTTATGGCACTTATAAAACCAAAGACGGCTATATTGCCTTGGCCATGGGGTCTCTATTAAAGCTTGGAGAAGTACTTAAATGTAATGACTTGGTTTCTTATACAGATTCTAAATCATGGTTTACAAATCGTGATGAGATAATGGATATCCTGCGTTCATTCCTCGTAAAAGAAACAACAGCCCATTGGTTAGAAATTTTAGAACAAGAAGATATTTGGTGTTCTGATGTGTTTGATTATAAAACCTTACTAAATCATGACGCTTATAAAGTGCTTCAATGGGACCAAAAATTGCAATTACTTTCAGGTGAAGAAGTACATACTACACGCTGTCCCATAAGGGTAAATGACAAACGCGTTTTTGCTAGCAAATCAGCGCCACGAGTAGGACAACACACAGAAGCTATTATTAAAGAATTTAATCTATAATACAAATGAAATGAGCCATAATAACTTGATGGTAATAACCTCAAAAATGTTTAATGGCGAATTACATCTGACCTATAAAAAACAATAAGCTTTAACAGATGAAACCATTACAAGATATATTAATTATAGATTTAAGTCAGTTTTTATCAGCACCTTCAGCTACATTACGACTAGCCGATTTGGGCGCCAGAGTAATAAAAGTAGAACGCCCCGAAACTGGTGATATTTGCCGTCAACTATATGTTTCAAATACCATATTAAACGGAGAATCCTCAGTATTTAGAGCCATTAACCGAAACAAGGAAAGCTTTCAAGCCGACTTAAAAAACGACATTGACAAACAGCGTGTTTTAAAACTTATAGAACAGGCTGATGTAATAGTGCATAACTTCCGCCCAGGAGTAATCGATAGACTTGGATTGGATTATGATACCATAAAAAAAATAAACCCAAGAATCATTTACGGCGAGATTTCGGGATACGGTTCTGAGGGTCCCTGGGCTAAAAAACCAGGGCAAGATTTATTATTGCAGTCTTTATCTGGTTTAACCTGGTTAAATGGTAATGAAGGTAATGGGCCTACTCCAGTTGGTTTAGCAATCGCCGATATTTTATCGGGTGCTTACTTAGTTCAAGGCATTTTAGCAGCTATTTTAAAACGCACTAAAACGGTTGAAGGCAGCAAAGTTTCAGTAAGTATGTTAGAATCTATTTTAGATTTTCAATTTGAATCTATTACTACGTTCTATCATGACGGCGGTCAACCCACGGTTCGCCCCAAAAGCAATAGTGCCCATGCCTATTTAGGTGCGCCGTATGGTGTTTACCAAACCACTAATGGTTATTTAGCGTTGGCTATGGGTTCGATTCCTTTTTTAGGAGAATTATTAGGCAATAAAAAACTCATGGAATTTCAGGAAGTAGAAAGTTGGTATAATCAAAGAGATGAAATTAAAGAATTACTGGCATCTACCCTTTTACACGAAAGTACAGAACATTGGCTATCTATTTTAGAGCCTGCAGATATTTGGTGTGCTAGTGTATTAAATTGGAATGAACTTTTTGAATTAGAAGGTTTTAAGGTCTTAGATATGATTCAAAATGTTAGAATGGGCGATGGTTTTGAATACGAAACCACACGTTGCCCGATTAGAATAGATGGCGAAATTTTAAAATCACCTGTAGGCTCCCCTGCTTTAGGAGAGCATACACAAAGTATTATTAATGAATTAATCTCAGGATAATGGCCGAAAAATTAAGAATTGCAGTACGTAAATTCGATGTTTTTGAATCTGGAATTAACAAAATTTGGAATAAATTTTGTCAAGAAACAGGTTGCAAGCTTGAGTTAGAAGCTATTGCTCTTGATTTACACCCATTATACGATACCATCCTAAAAGAAAAAGGTTTAAAAAACGGCCAATGGGATATTTCACTAATTAACACCGATTGGATTACCGAAGCTTACGAGTCTAGTTCAATTGAAGATTTAACACCTTTTATTGATAATAATTCACCAGAAGATTTTCCTAACGGATGGTCACGTTCCCTCTTATATAAACAAGAGTTTGATAGTAAAACTGTGGCACTACCTTTTCATGATGGTCCAGAATGCCTAATTTACAGAAAGGATTTATTCGAATCTATTGAAGAAGGTGTTGAATATTATGGAAAATATGGCAAACTATTGGAAATTCCAAAAACTTGGGATGACCTCATGCAAGTAGCCGAGTTTTTCAACAGACCAGAACAAAATTTATACGGAACTACATTTGCAGCTTATCCAGATGGTCACAATACCGTTTTCGACTTTTGTTTACAGCTTTGGACTCATGGTGGCGACCTTTTTGACGAAAACAAAAACATAAAACTAAATTCAGAAGCCGCAATAGAAGGCATGACCTTCTATAGAAAGGCTTTAAAAAACTCCAACGCCATCCATCCAGACTCCAGAAATTTTGATTCCGTAAAATCAGGAATGGCTTTTGCCAATGGTAATCTAGCAATGATGGTAAATTGGTTTGGATTTGCCTCTATGTGTGAATTTTTAGAAGATTCTAAAGTAAAAGGGAAAGTTGACATCGCCAATGTTCCTGCAGGACCAACCGGTGAAGGTTCTTCTTTAAATGCATATTGGATGTATGTAATTGGTAGCGGTAGTAAACACAAAGACTTGGCTTATGATTTTATCAGATTTGCAGTCAATACTGAAAACGATAAATTACTCACTTTAGAAGGAGCCATTGGATGTAGAAAATCCACTTGGCAAGATACCGATGTAAACAAAGAAGTGCCTTATTACCATAAGCTGGAAGAACTTCACAAAAACACAAAGTCACTTCCAAGAAAATCAAATTGGTCTGAAATTGCAGATGTCATAGACCAATTAGTTTTAGAGGTTATAAATACTTCAGAAGCAATCGAAAGCATCTTAAACCGAGCTCAAAAAGAAATCAATCGAATAGAAAATATTTAATTTATGGAACTCATTTATAAGCCAGAATTACCAAAAGAAAACAGACCTATTTATATTATTGGGGCTGGCGGTATTGTAAGAGACGCCCACTTACCTGCTTACAAAAAAGTAGGTTTCAATGTGGTAGGAATCACAAACAGAACAAAACAACGCGCTGTAGATGTAGCAGAAATGTTCAACATCCCCAATGTTTATGATACTATTGAGGCCATGATTGCCGATGCTCCAGAGAATGCTGTTTTTGACCTTACCTTGATGCCAAATCAGTTTGTGGCAACATTAGAATTATTACCCGATGAAGCGGCAGTATTAATTCAAAAACCAATGGGCGACAATTATGAGCAAACTTTAGAAATCCTAGAAGTTTGTCGCAGAAAAAAATTAAAAGCTGCCATTAATTGTCAAATGCGTTTTGCGCCTTATGTAATGGCAGCTAAATATTTAATCGATAACGGGCATATAGGAGAACTTTATGACTTTGAGATTAGATTATCTACTTATACACCATGGGAGTACTTCCCAAATGTAGTGAACCATCCACGTCTGGAAATTCAACAACATAGCATTCACTATATAGATTTAATTCGTTCATTTTTAGGAAACCCTAAAAAAGTATATTCCAAGACACTAAAGAATCCTGCAAAAACCATGTCGTCTACCAGAACCACGACCATCATGGATTATAGTGATTCTATGCGTGCGATAATCAACACCAACCACGACCACAATTTTGGCGAAAAGAACCAAGAAAGTTTCGTAAAGTGGGAAGGTACCAAAGGAGCTATTAAGGCTAGAATTGGATTACTTTTAGATTATCCCAACGGAAAACCAGACTTATTTCAATACTGTATCTTAAAAGAAGACGAAGCTCCAGAATGGGTAGAAGTAGATTTAGAAGGCTCTTGGTTTCCAGATGCTTTTGTAGGCACCATGGCTTCCTTAATGCGCTATGTTGAAGGAACATCAGATGTGCTACATACTAGTGTAGAAGACGTAGTACATTCTATGGCTATTGTAGAGGCCGCTTACGAATCTAATAATGAAGGAGGCGTTACGCCCAACTATAACATTTAAAAGAAAAGATTATGCATATAAAATCTCAATTTTACGAAGACTATAAATTAGGCCATAAAAGAGAAACCTTAGGCAGAACCATAACAGAAACCGATTTTGTGGTGCATGCCGGCCATACGGGCGATTACTTTCCACATCACATGGATGCAGAATGGTGCGCCACCCAACCGTTTAAACAACGTATAGCACATGGCACTTTAACTTTCTCGGTTGGAATTGGTATGACAGCTACCGAAATCAATCCAGAAGCCTTTTCTAAAGGCTATGACAGATTACGCTTTATAAAACCAGTACATATTGGAGATACCATTAGAGTTGTTGTTACTATTAGCGAGAAAAAAGACTCCAAACATCCGCATTTAGGTCATGTAAATGAACATGTAGAGATTTTCAATCAACGTGATGAATTGGTGTTGGTATGCGACCATATCTTATTGGCTAAGAAAAAAGAATTCGAACAAAACAATTAAACAAATAAAAATGAGAACAGTATTATCACTACTTCTTGTCCTTGCCCTATTTTCTTGTAATAATAAGGCTAACAAACAAGATACAAAAGATGATTCCAAAAAAACAGCAATAACATATAAAGCCGATTGGGAATCCCTAAAAAAACACGAGACGCCAAATTGGTTTTTAGACGCCAAATTTGGTATTTACTGCCATTGGGGGCCATACTCAGTACCAGCGCACAAAACAGAATGGTATTCACACTGGATGTACGTTCATAAAGATAACCCTGAAGCAAGAAACGGGAAACCTCATCCTATACACGACCATCATGTGAAAACTTATGGAACCTTAGATAAGTTTGGATATAAGGATTTTATCCCCATGTTTACTGCAGAAAAATTTGACCCTGTAGAGTGGGCAGATTTATTTGAAAAAGCGGGCGCTAAATTTGCAGGTCCCGTTTCTGAACACGCCGACGGTTTTGCTATGTGGGATAGTGATATTACAGAATGGGATGCCAAAGATATGGGACCTAAACGTGATATTATGGGTGAACTTTCGAAAGAGATCAGGAAACGCGACATGAAGTTCATTGCTACATTTCACAGACACTGGTTACTGGCATGGTTCCCTACTTGGGATGAAACCACCGATGCTTCAGACCCTAAATATGCAGGACTTTATGGTCCAAAAATGAAAAAAGGCGATTTTATCTATCCTAGGCGCAAACATGAAATTGATGAAGGTTTGGAAAAATACTACCCTATGGCTCCCAAAGAATTTAATAAAGATTGGTTGGCAAGACTAAAGGAAATTATTGATAAATACAATCCCGACATGGTGTGGTTCGACAATAAAATGGATGTTATTGGTGAGCAGTATAGAAAGGAATTCTTAAAATACTATTACAACCATGGCTTAAAAAACAATCAGGACGTAGTTTCAACCTATAAATTTTACGATTTTGCCCCAGGTAGTGCTGTTCTAGATTTAGAACGCGCTAGAATGAGTGAAAAGAAAGATTTTCCTTGGTTGACTGACGATTCTATTGATTGGAAAGCTTGGTCTCACATTAGCGATCCAGATTACAAATCTACAAATAGACTCATTGATTTTTTAGTAGATGTAGTGAGTAAAAATGGAGCTGTTCTTCTAAATATTACCCCAAAAGCAGATGGTTCTATTCCAGAACCAGTTAAAGAACGCCTATTGGAAATGGGAGCTTGGCTAAAAGTTAACGGTGAAGCTATTTACGGCACCAGAACTTTTGAAATTTATGGTGAAGGTGATGCCAAAGTAACAGAAGGCCATTTAAGCGAACGAAATAATGCCGATAACACTGCTAAAGACATTCGTTTTACTACTAAAGATGACAAATTATACGCCATTGCTTTAGATTGGCCAGAAGATGGCGAATTGATTATTAAATCATTTAAAAAAGGAAACAACCTTTTAAACAAAGCCATAAAATCTATTGACCTTTTAGGAGGTGAAAACAACTTGAAATTTGAAGTTAAAGCAAATGGTTTGCATATTGCTCTACCCGAGAAATCAGGAAATCATGCCTTTGCTTTTAGAATCAATTTTTAAAGTTTAAAGACTATTTGGAACAGCACCAACTTATTTAAAAGCAAACGCATACTGGAGAAGCAACAGCATCTGTCCTACTTCTTTCTTCCAATAAACCATTTGGTTGAATGTTGTAACTAATAACTTCATTTGAATCTTGTAAACAGGCAATGAGCCACTCACCATTTGGAGAAATATTAAATTCTCGTATAGTTTTTCCCTGAGTATATTGGTAGTTTAAAAGGTTGAGATGGTTTCCTTCAACATGGAAAATCGTAATAATATCTATTGTTCTATTGGCTGCATACAAGTACTTACCATTTGGGTGCAGTCTTATCGCGGAACCACTTGGAACATCTTTATACGTTCCTGGTAAAGCTGGTACAGCAGACAGAACTTCAAATTTACCGTTATGTTGTTTTATTATCGATACCTTTCCGGTGAGTTCATTCATAACATACCCTATATCACCTTCAGAGTTAAAAACCATATGCCTCGGTCCATTTCCAGAGGTTATAGAAATATCCATGGAATTCTCAGGTTTCAGGATATCGTTTTCAAAAGTATAACCCTTTATTTTGTCTATTCCTAAATCTGGAACAAAAAGATACTTCCGGTTAGGATGAATGACTATTTGATGCGCATGGGGAGATTCCTGTCTTTCTATAGTAACACTGCTTCCAGTGTGTTTAAAATTACTTTTAAAAGCCAAAATTTCGCCGTTATCACCAACTGGGTAATTTAGTAAATTACCCGATCCATAGCAGGAAATAAATAAGTGGCTATTTAAAAAATTTATATGACATGGTAGACTTCCTTCTATTCCTTGTTGGTTAATATACTTCAGTCCATAGTCTTCTTGAATATTAAACGCGGTTACTTTTGCTTCTTCAAAATTTTCAAGTTCAGAAACCGCATATAACCGCTTGCTGTTGCGCACTAAATATGCGGGGTTTCTTAAAAAATAGGTACGTAAAACATTAAGTTCACCAGTGTTTACATTCATTTCAATGGCATAAATACCTTCTCCAGACCCTCCAAAATCTTTGGTTAGCATTTCCGTATAACTTCCTATGTAAAAAATTAATGTATTAGTATTCAAAGTCTTAATTATTATTTCATTTCAAACTTAAAATTAGGAATATTTGGTTGAATAACATAGAGATAAATCCATGACAAAAATCATATTCATAGTAGCTAATTCATTATAATTTTGCCTAAGATAAATGGATATTTTATCAATTAGAAATTGAGATAAACTATCTTTGTAAAACTTCAAAACTTACCATAAATGAGTAAAGGAATTTACGTAGCAACCATTGAACCAAATAGTGGCAAATCTGTAGTTGTTTTAGGTTTAATGCGTATGCTTCTCGGTAAAACTGCTAAAGTTGGATATTTTCGCCCCATTATAGAAGACACAAAAGATAATGAGCCTGACAACCACATCAATACTGTTGTTTCTTATTTTGAACTAGATATCAACTACAAAAAAACTTATGCATACAAACGCAGTGAAGTTTTAGACTTATACAATAAAGGAAAATCTGGGGATGTTATAGACCACATTATTAAGCGCTATAAATATTTAGAAGAACGGTTCGATTTCGTTTTGGTAGAGGGTACTGATTTCTCGCATGAAAATTCTAGTGTTGAGTTAGACATAAACTTACTAGTCTCTAAAAATCTTGGACTACCCGTAATAATAGTATCTCGTGGTGATGGTGGTATTGCACTATCGGAGGTAGTTGACAACGTTCAAATTGCGCACGATACTTTTAAGGAAGAAGTAGATGTACTATCCATAATGACCAATAAGGTAAATCCTGAAGATGTAGCGACCTTAAAAAGTCTACTTCAAACTCGAATTCCCGAAGGCACTGATATTACGGTAATTCCTAAAATTAAAAGTTTAGCAAGCCCTACATTAAAGGAAATTGTTAGAAAATTGAATGGAACCGTATTGTTCGGTAAAGATATGATTAACAATCAAGTCAATGATTTTAATGTTGCCACCATGCAGTTACGTAATTATTTGGAGCGTCTTGAAGAAGATTGTTTAGTTATTACGGCAGGCGATAGAGCTGATATAATTCTAGGGGCGCTACAGGCTCATATTTCTAAAAACTATCCTGAAATATCAGGGATTGTTTTAACGGGAGGATTAATTCCTGAAGATACTATTTTGAGATTAATTGAAGGGCTTACAAGTGTAGTCCCAATTATAAGTGTAAAACGCGGTACTTTTGAAGTAGCCAACGAAATTGGAAAAATACGTTCCAGAATCTACGCAGAAAATATAGAGAAGATTGAAACGTCCATAGCAACTTTTGAAAAGTTTGTAAATACCGATAAACTCGCTGATGACTTAATTACGTTTCAGTCGGAAATATTTACACCACGCATGTTCCAATATAATTTATTGCAACGTGCCTTAACCCAGAAAAAGCATATTGTTTTACCTGAAGGTTACGATGAACGTGTTTTGAGAGCTGCAGCTAGATTAATTGATGCCCATGTTGTTGATTTAACTTTAATTGGAGAAGCCGATAAAATAGGAGAACGTGTAAAGAAACTTGATATACCTTTAAATTTGAAGGACATAAATATTGTTTCTCCTTTGACTTCTCCACATTTTGAAGATTACGCACAAACATTTTATGAACTGCGTAAACATAAAAATGTAAATCTAGACATGGCAAAAGATACCATGGCGGACGTATCTTACTTCGCTACCATGATGATTTACAAAGGACATGCAGATGGTATGGTTTCTGGTGCAGTTCACACTACAGCGCACACGTTACGACCCGCTTTACAATTCATTAAAACCAAACCTGATACATCTATTGTATCATCCGTATTTTTTATGTGTTTAGAAGATCGGGTTTCTGTGTTTGGTGATTGTGCTATTAACCCAAATCCAAATGCAGAACAGTTAGCTGAAATTGCAATTTCTTCAGCTAAATCTGCTCAAGATTTTGGTATTGAGCCTAAAGTAGCTATGTTATCTTATTCCTCTGGTTCTTCGGGTAAAGGTGAAGATGTTGAACGCGTGCGACAAGCTACAGAAATTGTAAAAACGAAATCGCCAAATCTTAAAATTGAAGGCCCAATTCAATATGATGCTGCTGTAGATATGCGTATAGGAAAAAGCAAATTACCCGATTCTGAAGTAGCAGGACAAGCAAGTGTATTGATATTCCCCGATTTAAACACAGGAAACAACACCTATAAAGCAGTACAACGTGAAACTGGTGCTTTAGCCATAGGGCCAATGCTACAAGGGTTGAATAAGCCTGTTAACGATTTAAGTAGAGGGTGTACAGCAGACGATATATATAGTACAGTAATAATAACAGCTATACAAGCACAAGAATTTTAATATGCAAGTACTTGTTTTAAACTCAGGAAGTTCTTCCTTAAAATTTCAATTATTTTCAATGCCAGAAGCTACTATATTATGTTCTGGACTGATAGAACGTATTGGATTTGAAGATGCCATTTTTAAATTCAATACTGATAAAAATAAAATTGAAAAAGTTGAACCAATTCTTGATCATAAACAAGCATTAGAAATTTTAGCTAAACAACTATTAGATACTAAAACAGGTATTATTTCTTCATCGGATGATATAGATATTGTTGGTCATCGTGTAGTTCATGGAGGAAGCCATTTTAGTGACACTACTGAAATCACTTCTGAAGTAAAAGAAAAAATCAAAGCATTATCTTCTTTGGCACCTTTACATAACCCGCCAAACTTGGAGGGTATTGAAGTAGCTGAAGCTATTTTTCCAAACGCCAAACAAGTAGCTGTTTTTGATACCGCTTTTCATCAAAGTATTCCAGAACATGCTTATAAATATGCAATACCTAATGAGTATTTAGAAGAACACAATATTCGCTTATATGGATTCCATGGTACAAGCCATAAGTATGTATCTGAAAAAGCCATAGAATACCTTGGAAAAAAAGAATCAAAAATCATAACAATTCACTTAGGTAATGGCTGCAGTATGACTGCGGTAAAAGATGGCAAAAGTATAGATCATAGCCTTGGTTTTTCTCCAGTTAGCGGCTTAATAATGGGCACACGTTCTGGAGACATTGATCCCGCTATTATCTTTCATATGGCTGAAAAATTTGGATATTCCTTAGAAGAAATTAATACTATTCTTCAAAAGAAAAGTGGTATGTTAGGTTTAACAGGACAAAGCGATTTACGCGAAATACAAACTCTAGCAGATAAAGGAGACAAAAATGCGCAACTCGCATTATTTATGAATGCATACCGCATAAAAAAATATATTGGAAGTTATACGGCAATAATGAACGGATTAGATGCTATTGTATTTACCGCGGGAATTGGAGAAAACTCAATTGAAATGCGCCAACGTGTTTGTAATGAATTGGATTATTTAGGTATTGTTTTAGATGAAGACAAAAACAAAATAAGGCCTAATAAACTGACTGATATAAGCGCTTCAAACTCTGAAGTAAAAATATTGATTATCCCAACCAATGAAGAGTTGGAAATTGCTAAGCAGTCTGTGTCGTTATTCGAATATTAATCTGCCCTTATAAAGCTCTTCTACCCCTATGACAGCTGGCTTATTTACTGAAATCACATTTCCAGTACTTACAATACTACCTCGAATTGATTCTTGTGGATTGACAATAATATCATTGGAGCTTCTTTGAAACACATTTACATTTTGCGCAACCAAATCTCTTGCTATAAAACGCGAATCACCGCTTGCCAAATTTATATTCAAATTTTCAGTTTCGCCTGAAACATAAGCAATTGATAACCCATTAAACACTGCGCTAAAACTATTACAATCAATGTTTAAAATAAAATCTCCAACTGTAAACGTTTCTGGAGCACTAAAATCTTCCGATTGAATTGTAATTGAAGGATATGTTAGCACTCCGTCTGATTTAATATCATATTGTGTAGAACTTCTTATTTCAGTAATATTGGGTGAAGTTATATAAACCTTCGTTATGCCGTAATCACGCACATAATTACAGGTGTTACTATCGCTTAAAGCTATTCTACTATTTTCCACTGATACAACAACTTCATTTAATAAGTTCTCGCCTGTTTCAATGACTACTTTTTGTATTGGTCCCTCTTTCAGAATTAATTCGATATCACGATTGACTAAAATTTTATCAAAAGTATTAACCACAACTTCTTTTTGCACCAAAGGTCCAGACGTTTGAAAACAGTCGTTAGCGTTTTCACTATCACAAGCAAAAACCAGAAAAAATATCAAAATATAAACTAGCTTCTTCATAATCGTAATCCAATTCCAAATTCTACAGCTTCGGCTCTAAATCCATGTGATTTCAAGGTTAAAGCACCAAACCACTTTTTGCCAAAATAGCGCTTTAATCCAGCTCTTATATAAATACGTCCTTCAAATTCAAACGGATAATACACATAATAACCTAATTGTGATAACAAACTTGTTTTATTGACGAACAGTTCATGTCCAACAAATACGCCTACGCGTTTAAAATCTTCATCGCCCGTAAGCTCCTGATCAGGAAAAGCCACACTTCTAAAACGAATTAACTCTTTCAAAAAATTTGAAAAGAAGACATCAGTTCCTAACTGCAATCCACTTTTACGGTTGATACGTTTATCCACATATCCCGAAAAAATATAAAAAGGAAATTGTCCACTACCAATTAAATCGCTTTCGTTTAAGCCAGTTCTAAAAACCACATTATATTTAATTGGCTCAGTAAATTTTCTATCTGTTGCTATATCTAAAGTCTCTTGGTATTCCAATTGCTCCTCATCCAAATTATAGGTTACTCCTAAATTTAAAGCGACAGTATTTGTACCATTATTTGGCGCCTTAAAATTGGCATTGGAATAATGAATCATAGACAATCCTGCTTGCAACCCAAAACGATCAAAAATGCGTTCCTTTTTGTACTGCAACATCACATAGGTACTACTCATTAAAGTAGAACCAAACGCCACATTTTTAAAATTGGTTTCTCTATCATAAGGATTGGAATTATAAGCTAAACCTTGCCCCACTCGGAACATCAAATTTCTCTTGAAAAAGTAAAAATTGTAATGTGCATAAACCGAGAGGTTATTGCCTAAAATAGAATTATTAAAATACTGATAAGCCAGCGAAAAACCATAATCTGGATAATTATAGCGTTGTTCCCAATCCTCAAAACCATACGTCTTTTTATTCCAACTGAAAATGACACCCTGAGGATGTTCTTGAATTAAATGTAGAATTTCATTGTTATGCAGCGCAATATATCCTCCAAAGTAGTTGGCATCAACATATGAAGTATTTGACTTAGTTTGTGCAAAAGAAAGAGCACAAACAAACCATAACAAAACGCTATAAAATAATTTCATTTTGGGGATGCTATACCGCAAATGTAACAGAATAATTAGAATAGTGCCTCGGCAATAGCATGAACATTGTCACTTTTCCCCATAGAATAATAATGCAATACAGGAACACCATAATCCAACAACTCTTTTGACTGTTGAATTGCAAATTCAATCCCCACCTGTCTTACGGCTTTATTATCCTTACAATCCTCAACGGCATCAATCAAATCTTGCGGTAAATCAATCTTAAATACTTGCGGCAGTAATTGTAAATGGCGCTTTACAGCAATTGGTTTAATCCCAGGAATAATCGGAACATCAATTCCCATTTCCCTAGCCTTTTCTACAAACTCAAAATACTTTTGATTATCAAAAAACATCTGCGTTACCACATAATCCGCCCCGGCATTAACTTTAGCTTTCAAGCGTTTTAAGTCTGTCAAAAGCGACGGTGCTTCCATATGTTTTTCGGGGTAGCCCGCTACACCAATACAAAAATCAGAATTGTGCTCCACCTCAACATCATCATGTAAATACTTCCCACGATTTAAACTTGCAATTTGCTCTACCAATTCACTCGCGTAAGCATGCCCACCATCACAAGCCTTAAAATAAGGCTCATCTTTCATGGAGTCACCTCGCAATGCCATTACATTATCCAATCCCAAATAATGACAATCCACCAACACATATTCCGTCTCCTCCTTAGTAAAACCACCACACAACAAATGCGGAATTGCATCCACCTGATACTTATGCATAATAGACGCACAAATCCCCACCGTTCCTGGGCGCATACGCGTAATTCGTTTATCCAAAAGTCCGTTACCCTTATCAATATACACGTACTCCTCGCGCGAAGTCGTTACATCAATAAACGGCGGTTTAAACTCCATTAACGGATCAATATTATTATACAAATCCTGAATATTCTTCCCCTTCTTCGGTGGAATTACTTCGAAAGAAAACAACGCTTTTCCGTTCGCATTTTTTATGTGGTCTGTAACTTTCATCTCATCTTCTGCAAAAGCAGAAACCTTATTTAGTTTATTTTTTCTTCTTTTATTTGGGCGTTCCCCTGCGGGTCGCGCTTTCCGCTATATCTTTTCCTCGTACCTCAAAAAAGGATGACGCTGCAATCGCTAACGCGGGCTAGCCCGCCAAATTAGGGTGCAACCACTTTCTAGCTTTCTCTTTGGTTATACCTTTTCGCTTTGCATAATCGGTTAATTGGTCATCCGTAATTTTACCTAAACCAAAATATTTCGCTTCCTTATTTGCAAAATAATAGCCTGAGACTGCTGCTGCTGGCCACATCGCCAAACTTTCGGTCAGTGTTACACCAATGAATTTTTCAACCTCCAGCAATTTCCAAATGGTTTCCTTTTCTAAATGGTCGGGACAAGCCGGATATCCAGGTGCAGGACGAATGCCTTTATAACTTTCCTTAATCAATTCGTCATTACTCAAATCCTCATCCGAAGCATAACCCCAATGTTTGGTTCTAACCTGTTTGTGTAAATATTCTGCAAAAGCTTCAGCAAAACGATCTGCAATGGCTTGTGCCATAATTGCGCTATAGTCGTCATCTTTGTCCTTATAACTATCCGCTAATTCTTGAGCCCCAAAAATGGCTACACAAAACGCACCCATATAATCTATTTTCCCCGTACTTTCAGGAGCGATAAAATCAGCTAATGCATGATTCGGAACACCCTCGCGCTTTTTCAATTGCTGACGCAACGTCCTAAACACAGCTATTTCCTCACCTTTTTTCTTAATAGAAATATCGTCCTCGTTTATGGTATTTGCCTCAAACAATCTAAAAACAGCTTTGGGTTTCAACAACTGTTTAGCAACAATTTGTTGAATCATCTCCTGAGCGTCATCATATAATTGAGTAGCTTGTTCACCAACAACGTCATCCTTCAAAATATCTGGATATTTCCCATGTAAATCCCAACTTCTAAAAAACGGACTCCAATCAATGTATGGCAACAGTTCTTTCAAACTCAATTGCTTCAAAATTTGAACTCCCATTTCCTTAGGTTTCACAATTTCAGAAGTCTCCCAATCAATTTTAAATTTCTTACTCCTCGCCTCTTCAATTGAAATATAAGACTTCTCTTTGCCACGTTTTAAAAACTTAGTTCTGAACTCTTCATAGTCTTTCTTAAGTTTTGCTACATAAGCATTGGAGGTTTTTTTATTCAATAAATCCCCAACCACAGTCACCGCTCGCGATGCATCATTTACATGAACAACAGCGTTTTCGTACTGCGTATCAATCTTAACCGCAGTATGTGCCTTAGATGTTGTAGCACCACCAATTAGTAATGGCACTTCAAAGTTTTTATTTTGCATTTCTTTGGCCAGATACACCATTTCATCTAGTGATGGTGTAATTAAACCAGACAATCCAATGGCATCGACACGTTCTGCAATGGCAGTTTCTATAATTTTTTCAGGTGGTACCATCACACCCAAATCCACAATTTCATAATTATTACAGGCCAGAACAACACTTACAATATTCTTTCCAATATCATGAACATCACCCTTAACAGTTGCCATCAAAATTTTCCCAACGGGTTCAGAGACGTCGGACTTTTCAGCTTCAATATAAGGGTTCAAATAAGCAACGGCTTTTTTCATCACGCGCGCTGATTTTACCACCTGGGGTAGAAACATTTTCCCAGCTCCAAATAAATCTCCAACTACGTTCATTCCTGTCATTAAATGACCTTCAATAACTTCAATAGGCTTAGTAGCTTCAACCCTTGCTTGCTCTACATCTTCTACGATATAAGCATCTATACCTTTAACCAAAGCATGCGTAATTCTATCTTGAAGCGCGTTTTCACGCCATGATAAATCCACGGTTTTTTCTGCTTTGGTGCCCTTAACAGTTTCAGCAAATTCTAATAAGCGCTCTGTGGCATCATTCCTCCTGTCTAAAATTACATCCTCAACATGCTCCAATAAATCCTTGGGGATATCGTCATACACCTCTAACATTGCAGGGTTTACAATTCCCATATTCATACCATTTTGTATGGCATAATATAAGAACACAGAATGCATCGCTTCACGAACCACATTGTTTCCTCTAAAGGAAAAAGACACATTACTCACGCCTCCGCTAACACTAACATTTTCAAGATTTTCACGAACCCATCGCGTAGCCTCAATAAAATCGATAGCATTTTTACGATGCTCCTCCATACCAGTAGCTACAGGAAATATATTTAAATCAAAAATGATATCTTCAGAAGGAAAACCAACTTTGTTCACTAAAACATCATAGGAGCGTTTTGCAATTTCAATTCTTCGATCGTAATTATCTGCTTGCCCTACCTCATCAAATGCCATTACGATTACCGCAGCTCCGTAACGCTTAATTTGCGTAGCTTCCCAAATAAACTTCTCTTCACCTTCCTTTAAAGAAATAGAATTCACCACACATTTCCCTTGCACTACCTGCAATCCTGCTTCAATAATCTCCCATTTAGAGGAGTCGATCATGATAGGTACGCGACAAATATCAGGTTCGGCAGCAATCAGATTTAAGAAACGTACCATGGCTTCCTTCCCATCAATCAAACCATCGTCCATATTGATGTCGATAATTTGCGCGCCACCATCTACTTGATGTCTTGCAATATCAAGGGCTTCATCAAATTTTTCTTCTTTGATAAGACGTAAAAATTTCCTAGAACCAGCTACATTGGTCCGCTCGCCTACATTTATAAAATTTGAATTCTCGTTTAAAACCAACGGTTCTAAACCAGATAATTTCATGTATTTTGATTGCTTTACTTTCATAAGCCTCCCCAACCTCTTCCAAAGAAGGGGCTAATATAGGTTAATGTTTTATTTATAATGTTCTACAACTGGAAAAGGCTCATAAAAATGGTGTAACAAAACTTTCCATTCTTGATATTTTTCTGATTGTCTGAAACCAATTTTATGGTCTTCAATCGTTTCCCAGTTTACTAATAATATATACTTATCGTCTTGCTCAATACACTTTTTTAATTGATGCGAAATATAACCTTTCATCGAAGCAATAATGGATTCTGCCTTTTTGAAATTAGTTTCAAAAGCATCAGACAAGCCTCCTTTGATGTTTAATATGGCTACTTCTAGAATCATCTTGTTCTAATGCGATGCTGAAACAAGTTCAGCATGACGACGGGGTTCGTATTTGGCAGCAATATCAGCAATAACTCGAATGTGATCTGGTGATGTACCACAACAACCCCCGATGATATTAATCAAATTCTTTTTTAAATACTCTTCAATTTGCTCACCCATTTGCTCTGGAGTTTCATCGTACTCTCCAAAAGCATTGGGTAATCCAGCATTAGGATGCGCCGAAATTGCAAAATCCGTTTTGTTAGCAATAGCCTCCAAGTGTGGTTGCAACAAATTAGCGCCTAAGGCACAATTAAATCCAACCGACAACAATGGAATATGTGATACCGAAATTAAAAACGCTTCAGCTGTTTGTCCAGAAAGTGTTCTTCCAGATGCATCGGTAATTGTTCCACTTAGCATTATCGGCACATCTATGTGACGCTCTTCCTTTACTTCTTCAATGGCAAATAATGCTGCCTTGGCATTAAGCGTATCAAATACAGTTTCAACTAACAAAATATCAGCGCCACCATCGAGTAAAGCTTCAACTTGTTGCTTGTAGGCAACTCGTAACTCATCAAAAGTTACTGCTCGATATCCAGGATCATTAACATCTGGAGACATACTGGCTGTTCGGTTTGTAGGCCCAATAGACCCTGCTACAAAACGAGGTTTATGTGGTTCTTTTGCCGTAAATTCATCAGCAACTTCCTTAGCTATTTTAGCAGACTCATAATTCAACTCATACACCAAATCTTCCATTTGGTAATCTGCCATAGCAATGGTAGTTCCTGAGAAGGTATTAGTTTCAATAATATCTGCACCTGCTTCAAAATACTTTCCGTGAATGGTTTTTATAGCTTCCGGCTGGGTAATTGACAGCAAGTCATTATTCCCTTGTAGTGGTACAGGAAAATCTTTGAAACGCTCTCCTCTAAAGTCTTCCTCTGTGAATTTATAAGCTTGCAGCATGGTACCCATAGCACCATCTAAAACCAAAATTCGTTCTTTTAACGCTTTTTCTATGTTTGACATATTACCCTTTCTTATACCTACAAGGTTTTAAAAACCTTGCAGGAAAATTTTATTCTCTTATTCAAATAATGTAGATGATAAATAACGATCTCCTCTATCACAAATAATAGCAACAATTACACCTTTGTCGATCGATTCTGCTGTTTTTAAAGCACAATACATAGAACCACCACTACTCATACCTGCAAACACCCCTTCTTCTTTTGCTAGGGCAATCGTTGTTCTTTTCGCATCTTCTTCCGAAACATCAATCACAGTGTCTACTCTGGAACGGTCAAAGAATTTCGGAACATAATCGGGCGACCATTTTCTAATTCCGGGAATTCTAGCGCCATCTGCAGGTTGCGCACCCACAATTTGAATGTCTGGATTTTGCGTTTTCAAAAATCTAGAGGTTCCCATAATGGTTCCCGTGGTCCCCATTGTAGCTACAAAGTGTGTAATCTTACCTTCGGTATCCCTCCAAATTTCAGGACCTGTCGTTTTATAATGTGCTTTCCAGTTATCATCGTTTTCAAACTGATTTAAAAGCGTATAACCTTTTTCATCTCTTAATTTAAATGCTAAATCACGAGAGCCTTCAATACCAATATCCGCTGGCGTTAAGATTACTTCAGCACCATAAGCTCGCATGGTTTTTACCCGCTCTTCTGTTGAATTCTCAGGCATAATTAATACCATATTGAGTCCTAAAAGTTTTGAAATAAAGGCCAATGCAATTCCAGTATTACCACTTGTCGCTTCAACTAAGGTTCCACCTTTTTTAATATCACCGCGTTTTAGCGCTTCATTAATCATATTAAAGGCTGGTCGGTCTTTTACACTACCTCCGGGATTATTTCCTTCAAGTTTTAAAAACAAGCGCACACCCTCCTTTTGGAGCAAATGTGTTGCTTCAACTAAAGGTGTGTTTCCTATTTGACCTATGATACTATTTTCGAATGCCATTCTTTCTCGGTCTTATTTTTATTTCAGTTTGATAGGTAACTAACGAATTTTCTGGAACCGATTCTGTAATCCAAACGTTAGCACCAATAATACTATTTGCTCCTATTGAAATATCACCTCCTAAAATGGTAGCGTTAGCGTAAATGCAAACACCATCTTCTATTGTAGGATGACGTTTTGTTTTTGCTAAATCTTTAGATACCGAAATACCTCCCAAAGTTACCCCTTGGTAAATCTTTACATCATTACCAATAATAGAAGTTTCACCAATCACTATACCCGTTCCGTGGTCTATATAAAACGAATCTCCTATAGTTGCACCTGGGTGAATATCGATTCCTGTGATGCCATGAATATATTCACTCATCATTCTGGGTAAAATACAAACCTTGCGCTTGTACAATGCATGACTTAATCTATATATTGATATGGCATGAAATCCTGGATACGCCAAATAAATTTCTCGTAAGCTATGTGATGCAGGGTCATTTTTTTCAAAAGCAACAGCATCTGCATCCAATTGTTTTCTAATTTCAGGAAGTTCCGCTTTAAAGCTATTCCAAATGTTTTCCCCATCTTCAACATCTAAAGCCACCAAAATCTTAAGAAATGTTTTCTCCAAATATTTACCATGCTCTTCCTCCTGTTCACAATCAAACAATGAGTAAAACAAACGTTTGGTAAACGTCTTAACAGTATCTTTTAAGCAGACATTATAGCTTTGCATCATTTAAATTTTCGGTTGATAAAAATAAAACTAATCCCTGAAACCATCTCACTTATTTAAACATTAAATCCCGCGAACTTTAAAATAAACTCGCGGGATAATTTTATGGTAAAAAGCTATTACTTAATTTATAGCCTGAACAACCGCTTTTGGTGCTTCTTTTCGTGTGCCATCAAAACCATTAACACCTGAAACTGTTGTATATTTTAAAACAAATTTCTTTCCTGGGTTTATGATTTTATAGGCTGCTTGACACATTATGGTGGCCTCATGGAAACCACAAAGAATTAACTTTAACTTTCCAGGATAGTAATTCCCATCACCGATGGCAAATATACCTGGAATATTCGTTTGATAATCTAATGCATTATTAACTTTGATGGCATTTTTCTCAATCTCTAAGCCCCAATTCGCAATAGGCCCTAATTTTGGTGACAATCCAAATAATGGAATAAAGTGATCTGTTTCAAGAACAATAGGATCTTCATCTTTTTTTGTCAATTCTATTGCCTCAACTTTTCCATCTCCAATAATATTAGTCACCTCAGCAGGCGTAATCAAATTGATTTTACCTTCATTTTTTAACTCCTGAACTTTTTCAACAGAATCTAAATGACCTCTAAACTCATTACGTCTATGTACCAATGTAACGCTCTTAGCAACATCTGCTAAAAATATACTCCAATCTAATGCAGAATCTCCACCACCAGCAATCACAACATTTTTATCGCGATACATTTCTGGCTCTTTAATCATGTATTCAACACCTTTATCTTCGTAATCCGCAAGATTTTCTAGTTGCGGTTTTCTAGGTTCAAAACTCCCCAATCCACTAGCGATAGCAACAACAGGCGCTTGATGTTTTGTACCTTTATTAGTAGTAACTATAAACGTACCATCCTCTTGTTTTTCAACTGTATCTGCACGCTCTCCCAAAGTAAAACCAGGCTCAAACTGCTTCCCTTGTTCCAACAAGTTTCTTGTCAAATCTCCTGCTAAAATTTCAGGAAATCCAGGGATATCATAAATAGGCTTTTTTGGATATAATTCTGAACATTGTCCTCCCGGTTGAGGTAATGCGTCAATTAAGTGACACTTCAACTTTAATAATCCCGCTTCAAAAACCGTAAACAAACCTGTTGGTCCCGCTCCTATGATAATTATATCAGTCTTAATCATTTTATGATTCTCTTTTTTGTATTAACCCTTTTGTGAATTCATTGAGTGTTTCCACCTTTTCTTCGAAATCACCTTTTATTGTTTTTCTATATTCGTTTAAATTCTTTACTAAATCGTCAATATTTTCAGGAATGACTTCCTCAAAAAACTGTCGCAAGCGTTTTGCTGTTGTTGGTGATTTGCCATTTGTCGAAATAGCAACTTTAACGTTACCCTTTGTTACGATGCCTCCCATGTAAAAATCACAGTAAGGTGGATTATCAGCAACATTTACCAATTTAGCTTCCTCTCTACAATCTTTCCAAACTTGCACATTAACTTCAGGAATATCAGTCGTAGCCACAACCATATGCTTGCCAATTAAATACTTTTTTTGGTAAACATCTTCAACCAATGTTACACAACCTTTTTTAGCAAGTTCTTGAGTACCTTCACGAAACATTGGTGATACCATCGTAACATGTGCATCTGGACTCGATTTTAATAAGAACGTTAGTTTTTCTTCAGCTACATTACCACCTCCAACAATTAACACATTGAGACTTTTAGCTTTCAAAAAAATAGGATATAAATTATTGCGTTCCATAATTTATTGCCCTGTCACTTCACTATAAATTGAACTTAGCACCGCTCTTTCCTTAACCACATCACCAATGATGATAATTGCGGGATTAGCTAATTGCTTGTCTTCAACTATTTTCTCAATGGTAGAAATAGTTCCGATGCCTACATTTTCATTATCTCTTGTACCATTTTGAATGATACCAATAGCTGTATCTCCTTTTCCTTCTTTTGAAAAAATATTTACAATCTCTCCAAGTTTTCCCATACCCATTAAAATCACAACCGTTGCCGTAGATTTTGCAGCTAACGCCACATCTTCGGATAACTTGTGCTGTTTGGTAGTTCCTGTAATCACCCAGAAACTTTCTGACGCCCCTCGTTTTGTTAATGGAATACCTTGATACGCTGGTACCGCAACCGATGATGAAATACCTGGTACCACAAAAGTTTCCAAACCAAATTGTCTTACATAATCAATCTCCTCAGCACCACGACCAAAAATAAATGGGTCGCCTCCTTTTAATCTTACAACGTGCCCTTTTTCTTTGGCTTTAGAAACTATTAACTCATTAATTTGCTCTTGCTGAAACGCATAACACCCCTTACGTTTCCCCACAAAAATAAGTTCGGTATTTTCCGAAGCATAGTTTAGTAAAGATTCGTTGATGAGCGCATCGTAAAGGATAACATTGGCAGATTCAATCGCCTTAATCGCTTTAAGGGTAATCAAATCTGCGTCTCCAGGACCCGCGCCTACAACAGTTAATTTTGGGGTTGCTACACTCATTTCTAAATTTTAAACAGCTTTTGGTTCTAACTGAGTTTGAGCTTCTCTAAATGCTCTAACTTTTGCCAAAAACTCATTTGCATTTTCAATATACTTTGAAGCAAATGCTTCAGTTGGTGCAAATTTATTGATTTGGTATATCAATCCAGAAAAAGATGTCCCTAATTCTATTCTTCCACTTTCAACAAATAATTCATCAAACTGAGAAATGATTCCCGCATGGGTATTCGTCTTTTTGTTTTCTGCTAATAACAATGCCTTTGCTGAATTCACCAAAGACTGGTATGCTAAATAAATAGCTCCTGAATATACGCCGTTACCAAAAGATTCTTTAGCGTTTTCAATCTTCTCTTCACTTTCAAGGAATAAGGTTGCAATTAAATCTATCACTACACCAGCACACTCACCGATCCCGATAGCTTTAACGTACTTTTCTTCTTCTCCCCAATCAATAAAATCTAGCTCTGTTAAATTGGTAGCATCTTGTAAATCTTGCAAGAGATCGTAGAAATACTTCTCACCTTTTTCCTTGTAATATTCTACAAATTGCTTTCCATCAGCATTAGCTTCATAATCGTTTAAAATTCTTCGCAATGCTTCTGGTCCTCTTCTACTAGGCACTTTTACCACCTTATCTGCAAATGTGGCATTACCATCTCCTAAGTTACCACCACCTAATAATACTTGCAAAGCAGGAGCTACTAACTTATCTGGTGTACGAACCGTCATCCCTTGGAACCCAATATTTGCCATATTGTGTTGCCCACAAGCATTCATACATCCACTAATTTTTATAACTAAATCCTCATTCTTTAAATATTGAGGGTATTCTGTTTTTATTACACGCTCAAGCTCTTCGGCAATACCTGTACTACTTGCAATACCTAAGTTACAAGTATCTGTACCAGGACATGCTGTAATGTCTACCGCTTTATTATAACCAGCTTCAACAAAACCAAGCTTCTCTAATTCAGTATAGAACAATGGTACTAATTCTCTTTTCACAAAAGGAATGACGATGTTTTGACGCAACGTTAAACGTACCTCACCCGCAGCATATTTATCGACTAGATTTGCTAATAAACGCGCTTTGTCAGTATAAAAATCACCTAACAAAACTTTGATTCCTATACCAACATAACCTTCCTGCTTTTGAGGAATTAAGTTGGTAGATTTCCAAGTTTCAAAAGCTTGTTGATTTTTGATTTCAATAGTTGGAATTTCAGTAATTTCAACAGGTTCTGATGCTACATAAGAATCTGCATCAATGGCAACACTTTTAAATTCAATGGCATTTTGCTCTTGCGCAATTAACCCTCTAAAAGCATCTAAACCAATATCTTTTAATAAGAATTTCATTCTCGCTTTCGCTCGACTTTTACGCTCACCAAAACGATCAAAAACTCTTAAAACACCTTCCATGATTGGAATGATTTTATCAGTTTCAACAAAATCAAACAAGACATCTGCATGACGTGGCTGAGAACCTAGGCCTCCGCCAACCATTACTTTGAATCCGCGAACACCATCTTTTATTTTGGCGATGTATCCTATATCATGCAAGTAGGACAATCCAGTATCTTCATCTGAAGATGAAAAAGACACTTTAAATTTACGTCCCATTTCTTGACAGATTGGGTTGCGTAAAAAGAACTTGTATAGTGCATCCGCATAAGGTGACACATCAAAAGGTTCGTTAACGTCAATTCCAGCAGTTTCAGAAGCAGTTACGTTTCTCACCACATTACCACAGGCCTCACGAACGGTAACCTCATCTTTTTCTAATTCTGCCCAAAGCTCTGGAGTTCTATTTAAATCTACATAATGAATTTGAATATCCTGACGTGTTGTAATATGTAAACGTCCACGAGAATATTCATCAGAAACTGCAGCAATTCTTCGTAATTGGTTACTTTTCAATTTTCCGTAAGGCACTTTGATACGAATCATCTGCACGCCTTCTTGACGCTGACCATAAACACCACGTGCTAAACGCAGACTTCTAAATTTTTCTTCGTCAATTTTACCATTATGAAAAAGCTCTATTTTTTTCGCTAATTCAATAATGTCCTTTTGAACTGCCGGATTTTCTATTTCAGTTTCAAAACTTCGCATTTTCTTCTTCTTTTTTTATTGAATGAAACCAGCTCCAACTGTATTATTAGACTGTGTATCAATTATTATGAACGACCCGTTTGTTCTATGATTTTTAAACTGATCGTAAAAAATAGGCTTATTTAATTTGAATGTTACCGAAGCGATATCGTTAATACCTAAACTGGTTACATCTTTTTCAAAACCAGAATAATCTGGATGAATTTTATGATTAATACGATCAACTTTAGCTAATACTTTATTAATACCATGTTGTATGATGTACTTACCTCCAGGTGTTAATTCGTCAGTATCCATCCAACACACATTGGCTGTAAACTGCTTATCAATCGTTGGTAAATCGCCCTCTTTTACAATCATATCCCCACGGCTCACATTGATGTCGTTTTCCAACGTAATCGTTACGGAAGAACGTCTTGAAGCCGTTTCGTATTTCTCATCATAGAAATAGATGTCTTTAATTTTTGAACGTGTTTTTGACGGTAAAACAATGATATCATCACCAACACTTAAATCGCCACCATAAACTTTTCCTGCATATCCTCTATAATCATGAAATTCTTCAGTTTTAGGACGAATTACATATTGCACTGGGAAACGTGGTGTACCTACGTTAAAAATATCGCCTTTGTCAATTGCCTCCAAGTGCTCTAATAAAGCCTCTCCTGTATACCAGGGCATTGCATCAGATTTATTCACAACATTATCGCCTTTTAATGCACTTACGGGAATGAAAGTGATTTTTTGATCTTGATAATCACGCTTGCTCATCAATTCTTCAAAATCTGCTTTAATTTTATTGTAAACCTCTTCTGAATAATCTACCAAGTCCATTTTGTTAATGGCAACTACGATATCTTTTATTCTTAATAGGTTATTGATAAAGAAGTGACGGTTGGTTTGCTCTATAACACCTTTTCTGGCATCGATTAAGATGATAGACGCTTGAGAGGTTGAAGCCCCTGTAACCATATTACGCGTATACTCTACGTGACCAGGTGTGTCAGCAATGATGTAACTTTTATTCTTAGTCGAAAAATAGATGTGAGCAACATCAATTGTAATTCCCTGTTCTCTTTCTGCAACTAAACCATCAGTTGCTAGGGAAAAATCTAAGTAATCGTATCCACGTTGCTTACTTGTTTTTTCTATGGCTTCTAATTTATCCGTAGTTAATGACTTTGTATCGTATAGAATACGACCAATAAGAGTACTCTTTCCGTCATCTACACTTCCCGCTGTTGCTATTTTTAATACTTCCATTTTTTATTGGCTGTTGGCTTTTAGCTGTTAGCTGCTAGCCCATTTAAAATTTCTTTTTAGTTATTTGCTAATGGCTAATAGCCAAAAGCTAAAGGCAAAATTTGCTTTCGCCAATTTTAAAAATACCCCTGTTGTTTACGTTTTTCCATGGCTGCTTCGGAGCGTTTATCGTCAATACGAGCACCACGTTCGGAAATTGAAGAATCTCTAATTTCTTCTACAACTTTATCAATAGAAACCGCATCTGATAATACTGCTGCCGTACAACTCATATCGCCTACGGTTCTAAAACGCACCATTTCTTCTACGACTTCTTCGTCTTCATCACGGTATACAATACCGTCTTCGGCAGACCAAATCATACCATCTCTTAAGAATACTTTTCTTTTATGTGCGAAATAAATTGAAGGAATTTCAATATTTTCCTTTTCTATATAAGACCACACATCTAATTCTGTCCAGTTTGAAATTGGGAATACACGAACATTTTGCCCTAAATCGATTTCACCGTTTAGCATATCGAACAACTCTGGTCGTTGGTTTTTCTCATCCCACTGACCAAAATCATCACGCACAGAGAAAATACGTTCTTTAGCTCTTGCTTTTTCTTCATCGCGACGTGCTCCACCAATTGCTGCGTCGAATTTAAATTCTTCTAAAGCATCTAGAAGTGTTGTGGTTTGCAACATATTCCTACTTGCGTAACGTCCAGACTCTTCTTTTACCTTTCCTTGGTCTATAGAATCTTGCACGTTTCTAACAATTAAGTCTAAACCTAATTCCTCAACCAATCTGTCTCTAAACTCAATGGTTTCAGGAAAGTTATGTCCTGTATCTATATGCAATAAAGGAAACGGCACTTTAGCAGGATAAAACGCCTTAACAGCAAGTCTTACCAAGGTAATAGAATCTTTTCCTCCTGAGAATAACAACACTGGTTTTTCAAACTGCGCCGCTACTTCTCTCATGATATAAATCGCTTCGTTTTCAAGCGAATTGATATGTGATGTATCTTTTTTCATAATATCTTATTTAAGCATGTAAACCACACTCTCTATTTGCTAATGCTTTTGTTGGATCGAAATATTTAAATTCGTTTGGTAAATTATTTTCTTCTAAATAGGTGTCTAATTTTTCGTCAGTCCAGTAGTAAAAAGGACTCACCTTTAGAACTCCATCGGCACTTAAACTAAAAATTCCAATGCTATTCCTGAAAGCTGTTTGTCCCTGACGCAAATTTGTGAACCAAACACTTGGTTGATGCTCTTCCATCGCTCTTTTAAAAGGTTCTAACTTTACCTGCTCTGTAAACTCTGCGTGTTTTGGATCATCAACAGAGGGAATACCCATTACTACGTCTCTATGTGCCGTAGTTTGTTTTGGAACATAAAGAAAAACATTCAAGTTTAAATCCTTTATAACTTGCTCCGCATGTCTGTAGGTGTTTGGTGTATTATAACCTGTATCACACCAAACCACAGGAATCTTAGCTTCAACCGAACTTACCGCATGAAGGATTGCAGCTTCATAAGGTCTAAAGTTTGTGGTAACAACCGCATTATTGTTCAGTTCAAAAGCCTTCTGAATGACTTCTTCAGGCGATGCCTTCTCAAAGCTTTTGTTTAACTCTTCTATTTGACTTTCTGTAAACATAACTCTATCCAATTATTTTCCCCATTTGATAGCATTCCAAATGCGCTCATGGAAAAAGTACAACACTAATTTTGTTAAAAAATCTACCGAAGCAATTGATGCCGCAAGAGATATTTTACCTGTTAGTATATATGATACAACAAGAGTATCTAAAGTCCCCACAACTCTCCAACTAAGTGCTTTAGCAACACTTCTAATTGGTTTTTCACCAACACTATCTTCTTTGTAAGTGGACTTTTGCTTACTTTTAACTAACATTTGTGCAATCATTTGTCGTTATTTTATATTAATCCTATCAATTTAGTAGGTATTACAAAAGTAATACTTTTTTTGGGGTAACAAACCCTTATCCTATTTTTTTCGAATTTTAAAATGTTTTGACTTTTTATTGAAGAAAATTCATGTCTAGATGTCTTAAATTATGAGAATCCTTCAATCTAAACAGACGAAAGATCTGCTAAAGAGGTATTTCTAAAAACATTTAAAGTATTATCCCTAACTTCAATCATTAAGCGGTGCACACTGCATCTGTGCTCATCAGGACAGTCATCGCATTTTTCGTAGTAGTTTAAACTTACACATGGTACCATGGCAATTGGCCCTTCTAGCACACGCATAACGTCCGTCATTTTTATTTCCGACGGTTTATGCCTCAAGTAATACCCACCGTGCTTACCTTTTTTGGAGCCGAGAACTCCAGATTTTCTTAGTGTTAATAGAATACTCTCTAAAAACTTCTGAGGAATTTGTTCACTTTTAGCAATAATACTTACTTGAACTGGGACGTCATCTCCTCTTCTCGCAATAAACGTTAGAGCCTTAAGCCCATATTTTGTTTTCTTAGATAACATGATGCTAAGATAAAATTTAAAAATATTATGTTCGAAAAATTATTTAAATAAGGGTGTTGTTAGTTTTAATCCAGTTAATTCCATCATACTCATTTATGTATTTTGTATACAAAATACATAAATTTACATGCTCAACTATAAAAACTAAATCTAATGAATAGAAAAATTACTTTAATTACTGCCCTATTATTTCTTTTGCCAATAATTAAGAACAAAGCCAATGCGCAAACTAACATTAAGTATGGTGAAGATTATATTGTTATAGAAGCCGAAGATACAAACACAGCTTTAGGAAGTCTTTGGGCTACTAGAACATCTTCAGATACCGGATATTTAGAATATTTATTCTATCCTAGTTCATCTCCTGATCCAATAAATGATACTTATTTAGAGTACATTGGCCCATGGCTGGGAGCTGGAAGCGAACTTGAATATAAGTTTACATGCCCAAAAACAGGAACCTATCAAGTAGCAATGCGCATGCATTCGCCCTTAAGAGCATCTAACAACCCAAATAAGGGTAAATGGTTAACACCACCCGGTGAAACAGACCCTGTATGGTGGGAACTGGCAGATTTAAGAAACGACTGCTTCATTAAGATGGAAGGTAATTTTACCAGCGGTTCCAACAAACATTCGGAAACAGATTTAAGAACCTTTCATAAGTTCTTTGGTAGAGGGGCAAACAAATGGGGTACGTGTATCAATTTAGAGCATAACGGGAACAATGGCGTTTCTTATAACTTAATAGAAGGAGAAGAATATACGTTTTATTTTAAAGGACGATCAAATACATTTATAGTAGATTATATTACTTTTTACGACACTTCGTATTTAGAACATAACATAAACAACCAAAGTACAGATCTAGCGTTACAACTTCCTGAAGAAATTCGTCCTTATGGAGAACCAACTGGTATTGCACTTAACCCTAACCCAAAGGAGTTAAGAGTTGGTACATCCTCTCAACTAGAAACAGTAATGACACCCATAAATGGAAATCCAAGTGCTACTTGGACTTCTTCAAACGATGCAATTGTTTCTGTAGATCAAAACGGTATAATTACTGCACAAGGTATAGAAGGAGAAACAACAACCATAACGGCAACCAGCAATTTAGACAATTCTTTAATAGCTACAAGTCAAATTACACTTGTAGCATTTTTCAATATTCCAGTAACTTCAGTATCTGTATCACCAGATAATACCATAATTGTAGAAAATAACACCGAACAATTAACTGCAAATGTTTTACCTGCTGATGCCGATAATAAAAATATAACTTGGTCTAGTAGTGATGATAGTATTGCCACTGTAGATCAAAACGGAAATGTAACTGGTGTTGCAGAAGGTACAGTAAAAATAAGGGCTACATCTGCTGAAAACAATACAATATTCGCAGAAGCTGATGTTCAAATTGGCGAACTTATTCCACAAGCTGTTTCCATAAATAAAATTAATGGTCTTTCTGTGGATGCATTTAAAACCCAACGATCAGGTAAAATAGAAATAGGAGAAATTTTAGAAATGGAGGTTAGCTATTCTAATATTACAGAATTTGGTGGTGGTTTCGGAAGAGTTGTTGTAAGGTATGCCATTAACAATGGAGGTACTGCAGTGGGGCCTAATCTAAATATCAACAACGTTCCAGTGGGAGCAGCAGAAGTTACCGAAACTGTCAATTATACAGTGGCAAACCATAATACGGGAAATAGCTCAGAGGCCGCAGTTTTACAAATTTTTGCGGCTCTAAACTTTGGCAATATTAATAGTTTATATCCTGGGTTTGAAATTGTGCCTGCAGGAAGTTTATCAATACGAGATAATACCCTAAAAAACAACTTTAAACTCTTCCCAAATCCAGCAAAAGATTTTGTTATAGTTGAAAACAATAGTCTCTATTCTATTTTAAAAGCCGAAATTTATAACATTAACGGAGCATTGGTTCAAACTAATACTATTAATCATAAAAGCCAGAAAATCTCAACTCAACAACTTAATTCCGGATTTTATATTATTCATTTTAAAAGTAATAAAGCCGTAGTTAGCAAGAAATTAATAATAGACTAAATTTATAATATAGCTCCATTTTAAAAATGGAGCTTCCTGATCTTGTTTGGGTCTAAACCAAATCTCATGTAACTTTAAGTTCATTTGTTTAGCAAATATGAACATATGTGAATGTATTTTGTATACAAAATACAGAATTTTACAAACCACTAAAATTAAATATCATAACTATGAATAGAAAAATTAGATTTTTGGTACTTTTTAGTTTTAGCATTTTGTTTTTGACTTCGGTAAATGCTCAAAGTAATATTAAATATGGCGAAGATTACGTTGTATTTGAGGCAGAAGATACTGATACACCTCTAGGAAACCTCTGGACCATAAGAACTCCAGATGATCCAGAATATCTAAAATATTACACCAACCCGAATGCCTCATCTCCAAACCCGTTTAATGATACTTATTTAGAATATACCGGACCATGGCAAGGTGCTGGTAGTGACCTTGTTTATAAGTTTACCTGTCCAAAAACTGGAGCTTATCGTGTAGGAATGCGTATGCATTGTCCTTTAAGAAATGGAGAGTTAGCTGATAAGAGAAATGATGTTTTTATAAAAATGGAAGGCAACTATACTAGTGGAAACTCCAATTTAACCAAATCCGATTTAGAGTCTTTACATAAGTTCTACGGTCGTGGACCTAATAATTGGGGTAGTTGTCTTACCTTAGAATTTCATGATAAAGGGCATCAAAGACCGGTTTATAATCTTATTGAAGGGGAAGAGTACACCTTCACAATGAAAGGAAGGTCCAATGGAGCCTCTTACGATTATATAGCTTTTTACACCTACAGTACTTGGATAAATCAAAATACAGATTTGGCACTTCAACTTCCTGAAGCTATAAGACCGAATGCATCTAATAGTCCTGATGTTTCTAGTGTATCCTTAAATGAAAGTGACATTAATATTGTTAACATCAACGATACATTTCAATTAGTTGAAACTGTAAACCCGCAATCTGCAGTGGATAAAACCGTAACATGGTCTTCCAGTAATAATGCTGTTGCCACAGTAAGTGCATCTGGCTTAGTTACGGCTATTTCAGAAGGAGAAGCTACTATTACAGTAACTACAACTGATGGTGATTTTACCGCTACTTGTGACGTTCTGGTTGGAGAAATTCAATTTCAGGATATTAACTGGAGTGTGGTACAATTGGTTGATGGTACAGAAGTAATCACAGACGGCACTTTACTTGAAGCTATCAATTTTGGTGGTGGTGCCAACGATGATGATTTAGATACAACTATAAATACAGTAACTTTTGAAGGAAAAGCGAGTGGCGCAGCTACAGGCAACCCTTTTGCTAACCCTACAACGTCCCACTTTTCAAGCACATCTCAAAATGTTGTACCTGGTAATGTAGATCAATATGATGCACCACCTGGATTACCTGTTTATGATAATCTTTTAAGTAAATTTTTATGGAATGGTTCTGGAGGTTCTACCATGACGATTTCAGGTTTAGAAATAGGCAAGAGTTATATGATACAACTTTTTATGGGTGATAAGAGAGCAGAACAGGTTGGATCCTTTATTATAGTTGGTGCTGAAAATGATCCAAATCCTTTTGGAGATGCCTCAACAACAGGATATGCAAACACTAATGGTATAGTCATTAGTGGTGGCTTTGTGGCTGAAAGCACCTCATTCAATCTTTATTCTGTAAAAGATCAAAATGGTTCTGAAGGTTTTAATCTCAATGGCTATCAACTAAGAGAGGTTGCCAGTTTAAGCACTAAAGACAATACAGTAAACAACATTAAAGTATATCCTAACCCTGTAAAAGAAGGTATAATTCACATCAGTAATCTTTCAAAGGAACTAGACTATCAAATTATTAACGTTCAAGGGAAGACTTTGAAATCTGGACGTATTTCGAAATCAAAAACCATTGACGTTTCAGAATTAAATACAGGACTTTATTTCATCAGAATGAATGACGAAACGGGTTCAACAACCAAAAAGTTTATTATCACAAACTAAAAGAAAACCACTTTCAAACTAAACTTAAGCAAAAGGCCCTGTCATATATTGATAGGGTTTTTTCATATTTAATTTTTTTTAAAAATACTGTCCAATACCAAAAACAAATCCATTCCCACCATTTCCAGAAAAGTTTATACCATAATCAAAACGCAATACAGCATTAAAAATATATTTATGAATAAAGCGTACACCAACTCCCGAATACACACGTAGCGTATCCGCTGAAAATGTATCACCTAAATTAGTATTTGGTCTTTGAATACCGCTTACATCTACAAATCCGTTACCTTGTAACACGAACCATCCTTTTTCAAATAACGTGTGTCTATATTCTGAATTTACAGCTGCAATTAAACTCCCTCTATCCTCAATATTACCAGACCCACGAGTATTCAGTTGGTTATCGATGGTTAAAGGCGCAAAAGCACTATTTTCGATACTATTACTAATTTGTAACTGTAATTGTGTTCCAAAATTACCACGACTACCAATTCTTTTAAAATATTGAGTTGTGTTCGTAAGCATATAATCTGTTTGAATTAGGTTGTTACTTTTCGTGAAAAACGTAGCATCAAATAGATTTCTAAAACCTGAGACGTTTTGATACTCAATATCTATATCTATATATTCGTATGATCCTCTGAAAGCAGCTCTAGAGATTGCTGGTTCAGCAATATTGACGACATCTTGGTTTTCACTATCACTATTCAAAAACGTATAGCTTTCTTCTGAAGCTTTTACACCAAATTCAAATCGATTATGAAAATCTAATTCATAAAATAAAGTTACTTCTGGTCCGCGAGAAGTATAGATAAAATCCGTTTCGGTATCAATATCACTAGGATTGAAAAAAATAGGTTGTTGCGAGCTATCATCAATATAATTAAATCCCAAACCTAATTTATTAGTGAACATATAAGGATGCTCCAGAAAAACTCCAAAACCATTAAATACTTCTTTTTTATAGAAGCCGCCAAAGATAATATTCCTTCCTAACCCATTAAATTCGAAGGCTGAAAACCGATATGAAAAGCTATCATCAGCAGCTTGACCAATTCTAACCCCAGGAATAATGCTAAAATTCTCTTCTATAAAATAGGTAATATTGTAGCCACCATTTGGAGATGGTTCGACTTTGTAGTCTGCGAAAGCAATCCCGTCTAAACGCTTAAAACGTTCAATATCAGTAGTTACAACTATACTGTCTGTAATAGTTCCGGGTTTAACTTTCGCAATACGCGACAAAAAACTGGCCTTGGTTTTTTTTAACCCTTCAAAGTTTAAGTTTTCAACTTTGAATTGTGTTTTAGCAAACAGTTGATAACCCCATAAAAATACACCCAAAAGAAAGGTAATTGAAATACTTTTCCTTTTCATAATCTTTTTTGAAGGTAACAGTCGAGATTATGACAAAGACATTACTCTACAAAACTAAACTTGTAATTCAGCCTTAAAAACAGTAACCGCTTTTCCCTTTATTTGAACCTTGTTATCTTTTAAAGATACATGCAGTACACCACCTCTTTTGGATATTTGATTAGAAACCATTGTAGTTTTCCTCAATCGATTCGCCCAAAGTGGCGTTAAGGCGCAATGGGCTGAACCAGTTACGGGATCTTCGTTAATTCCTGCTTGTGGGACAAAACAACGTACTACAAAATCTACATCTTCGTCTTTTCCCTCTGAAGTCACCATTAATTGTCCAAGTCCGTTGGATGAGAGAGCCTCAAAATTTGGATTACAATTTTCTATATCAATTTGATGTTCTGCCACAGCAACAACCCAATTATTATCACTTTTATAAAACGCAATAGGTTCAAACCCTAAATTAGTTTTGAAGTTAGTGGGAATTTCAGCTTTAGTTAAGCTATATTGAGGAAAGCTCATGATTATAAAATCATCTTCTTTCGAGATTTCTAGTTGCCCACCCTTGGCATTAAAATGAATACTAGCATTAGAAGCTATAATCTCCAATTGATACATAACATGTGCCGAAGCCAAAGTAGCATGCCCACACAAAGGGATTTCGACAGTTGGTGTAAAAAATCGAATATCATACCCTGAACCATTTGGTGCCACAAAAGCAGTTTCAGACAAGTTCATTTCAGCAGCCATGTTTTGCATCCATTCCTCTGAAGGTAAGATATCCAAAATCATAACTCCTGCCGGGTTACCCTTAAATACTTCATCTGCGAAAGCATCTACTTGGTATATGGTTTTATTATTTAGCATATTCCACTTTTTTTAATAGAAATTAATTGAAAAAATCCTGAAGTCACTTCGAGTGTCGCGCCATAAGCGTGATGTATCGAGAAGTCATTATTGGACGAAAATTTATTTGTTTTCGATACGATCCCGATCTCAATCGGGATCACTCAAACTGACTTAAATTTTCTGGTCTTTGATTACCCTAAAGCCTGCTCAATATCAGCAATAATATCATCAATGTGTTCTAAGCCTAATGAACAACGCACCATCCCATCTGTTATTCCAGCTGCGGTTTTTACTTCAGGTTCTACTTTAGCATGTGTTGTGCTTGCGGGATGCGTAACTATAGTTCTAGAATCTCCCAAGTTGGCAGATAAGGAACATAGTTTAATGTTATCGAAAAATGCGCGTCCGCCTTCTAAACCACCTTCTACCTCAAAAGCCACAATATTGCCTCCAAGTTTCATTTGCTTTTTGGCTACTTCGTGTTTTGGATGCGACTTTAAAAACGGATATTTCACCCATTTTACCTTCGGATGCGCCTCCAAGAACTCAGCTAATTTTAAAGCATTGTCGCAATGTCTATCCACACGTATTGCCAAAGTCTCCAAAGATTTAGACAACACCCATGCATTAAACGGACTCATAGCAGGACCTGTTAACCTAGAAAACAAATAAATTTCGCGAATCAAATCTGCTCTACCAACAGTAACACCTCCAAGCACACGCCCTTGTCCGTCCATTAATTTTGTAGCAGAATGAATCACCAAATCCGCACCAAACTTAATTGGGTTTTGTAAATAAGGCGTTGCAAAACAGTTATCAATCACCAATAATAAATTATGCTTTTTACAAATAACACTTAAATATTCTAAATCCAAAACATCAACCCCTGGATTGGTTGGTGTTTCAGCATAAATAAATTGAGTATTGGGTTTAATTAAACTTTCAACCGTTTCTACCTCATTAATATTGAAATACGAACACTCTATATTCCACTTTGGAAAATACTTTGTAAACAATCCATGAGTTGCCCCAAACACCGAACTACAAGACACCACATGATCGCCAGCATCCAATAAGGTTGCAAAGGTTGAAAACACCGCAGCCATACCACTTGCAAAGGCAAAACCTGCTTCCGCACCTTCCATTTTGCATACTTTATCTACAAACTCGTTAACGTTTGGGTTGCTGTAACGGCTGTATAAATCGCGTTGCTTTTCCTCGGCAAACGAGGCTCGCATTTCCTCGGCATCATCAAATACAAATCCCGATGTTAAATATAATGGTACCGAATGCTCTGAAAACTGTGTGGTTTCAGATTGTGTTCTTATCGCTTCGGTTTCAAATTGTTTTTTCTTGCTCACTTTTATTAATTCTATTTTTTATTTGGGCATTACCCTATCGGGTCGGGCTTTCCGTTACAAGTCCTCGCACCTCCTATCGTCGGGCTGTGGGCTTTCCTCTGCAATCCCTAACGCGGGGTGTGCTTGCTAAAGCCTGTTTACAAACTCTGTTGCTGTCCTACCGAATAACTATAAGCTTATTTATTCATCAATAAAAACTAGTTCTCCGTTGTTTTGAATTTGCATTTTTAAATTACCTGCTCCCCATGTTTCTACTTCACCTGCAAGATCCCTTCCATTCATGGTGTAAGAGGCCGTGAATGTTCCTGTATTAATTTGTTTATACTCAGAAGTTTCGTTAGGTTTTATATTTCCATATTCCAAATTTCCGATTTTGAGGTTTTCAATTTCAAAATCTCGCAAATTTTCAACTCTTAAAAAAACATCTCCATCTTTATTACAAGAAAAGAAGAAGATTAGAGAAAAAAACAAGCAAAATAAATTTATCCGCTTTTTAGATATCCTCTGTTTTATTGCTTTCAAAATCATATTCTAATTATACTGTTTATAATGAATTAAATTCTCTTACTTTTTAATAGATACTGTATATAATATATACTTGCTACCAAACATACTTTTTTAGTTCACATGCTTACTCAACCGCAAAATATCCCCAAAAACCCCACGTGCCGTAACTTCAGCACCTGCACCAGCACCTTGAATGACGATAGGTTGCTCACCGTAACTCTCGGTAAATATTTCAAAAATAGCATCGCTACCCTTTACGTGGCCTAAAGTACTATCTTCTGGAATAGACACCAATTTCACCTCTAAGTTTCCTTTATCTTGAGATAAATCACCAGACAAGTCACCAACATAACGCAACACGTGTCCTTCCTCTTGATCGTCTTTTAGTTTTTGATATTGCTCATCCAGAGCTTCCAACTGTGATAAAAAGTCCGCCACAGAAATATCACGATAGGCTTCAGGAATTAGATTCAATACTTCAACATCATCAAACTCATTTTCTAAATCTAGTTCTCTGGCTAAAATCAATAATTTTCTCGCCACATCATTTCCAGAGAAATCCTCACGAGGATCTGGCTCTGTAAAGCCTTTTTTAACCGTTTCCCTAATAATGGCACTAAACGGCTTGTCTTCAACCGAGAAATTATTAAATAAATAACTCAATGTTCCCGAAAACACACCTCTAATTCGTGTAATATTTTCACCAGATTCGTGCAATAACTTAATCGTATCAATCAACGGTAAACCTGCACCAACTGTGGTTTCATATAAATATTCTTTGTTATGATCTTTTAAATGTGAACGCAACTCCGTATAAAAACTATGGGAAATGGTATTGGCAATTTTGTTGCTCGATACCAAATCAAAACCTGCTTCCACCAACGGAATATAATTTTGATAAAACACATCGCTCGCCGTATTATCCACCGCAATCAAATTCTCCAAATGGTGATTTTTAGCATAAGTGATAATATCATCAATAGAACTCGCAAAAGAACTAGAGCCAATCGCATCTTTCCAATTCCCATTCACGCCATTCTTATCTAAAATCAATTTCCTAGAATTGGCAATGGCAAACACATTCAAATTAATACCCTTACGCTTTTCAATCTCATCTTTCGATTTTAAAATCTGATTTATCAAAGCACCACCAACACCACCATGACCAAAAATGGCAATATTTATCTTTTTAGAAACGCCGAAAATTTCACCATGCACCACATTAACTGCCTTATGTAGTTGCGATTTCTTCACCACCAAACTCACATTCTTTCCAGTAACCGTGTTGTTGAATAACAACGGTGTAATTTGGTTGCGAATCAAAGCATTAAACGGTTTGTGAAAGGAACTCAATTCAATCCCCACAATAGAAATCACCGCCACATTTTCATCTACTGAAATAGCATTTACATCCTGAGACTGAAAATCATTCTGGAACTCACGCTCCAACGCTCTCACCGCTTGAGCCGCTTGGTCTGCATCAATAATCAGCCCAATACCTCTTTCAGATGAGCCTTGGGACACAATACTTACACTAATACCACTGCTTCCCAACGCTCCAAAAATTCTGGCGTCCACCCCAATTTTACCTAGCAATCCGCGACCTTCTAAATTCAACAAGGCCACATTATCCATTACAGATAAAGACGTTACTTCCTTACCACTTGGATTAGCAGTAATTAACGTGCCTTTATCTTCAGCATTAAACGTATTTAAAATTCTAAGGTTGATATTCTTTTCAACTAACGGAATAATAGTTTTGGCGTGTAATACAGACGTTCCGAAATTCGCCAACTCGTTTGCTTCACTAAAAGACAATTCCCGTATTTGTTTCGCATCAGACACCAAATCAGGATTCGCGGTGTAAATACCACTAACATGGGTATAATTTTCCAACTCTTCAGCTTCCAAGAAATTCGCCAACAATGCAGCTGTGTAATTACTACCATTACGACCTAAAGTGGTCGTTTCATTCTTCAAATTTGAGGCAATAAAACCAGTAACAACGTTTACAACGTTTTTATGTTTTGAAAAATAATCCTGCGTATTCTCTTTTGATAATTTTGATAACGGTTGTGCATTACCAAAAGCTTCATCAGTTTTAATCAACTCGCGTGCATCAGTGGCTCTGGCGGCAATACCTCGTTCATTTAGTAAACTAGAAATCAGCTTCACCGATAACAATTCACCTTGGGCTAAAATATTATCCTTAGTCTTTTTGCTATAATCGCGTAACAAACTCACCCCTTCAAACAGTTGATCCAATAATGCAAATTCCTCAGAAAAATCAACACTCGCAGATGGCTCAGATTGATACGCCTTAAAAGCTTCCAAATCCTCTTGATACGGCTTGCCTTCCAAAGCTTTATTCAAAATAGACTCTAAATCATCAGTCGCAGATCCGCGAGCCGAAACCACAGCCGTAATGCGCTCTCCAGCTTCAACTTTATTTTTAATAATAGAAAGTACGGTTTCCAAACCTTTGCCATTGGCTAAAGATTTACCACCAAACTTCAACACCTTAATAGGTTTACGTTTGGAATCCGGCACAAAAATACCTTCAACAATTTTTTCCAACTGGTCGTACTCCATCAAAAAGGCATCGTGACCGTGTAACGAATGGATTTCGCTATACGTTACATTCGGATTCGTCAACGCCAATTGCTTCTGCGTCTCACGATTTTCTTCCGCAGTAAAAAACAAATCAGAATCCACACCAATAATGTGAATCTTCGCCTCAATATTTTCAAGTACATTGAAATTTCGATCTCTGCCCTTCGTCACATCAATCGTCTTCAGCAACTGATTCATCAATTTATAGGCCGACAACTGAAAACGCTCCTGCAACTTTTTACCATGATGCAACAGCCAACTCTCCACATTAAAAATCTCTAAATCCTCATTTTTAGAACGCTGAAAACGCGCCTTGAACGACTCCGGCGTGCGGTAACACAACATAGCATGCATACGCGCATCATGCACAGGATTTTTAGAATTCAACAAAAATTGCTCCTGAATTTGGCAATTCGCAATCAACCAATCGGTAGATTTCCAATCTGTTGCCACTACAATCAAATGTTCGGTAAATTTCGGAGCAATAGCTGCCATTTCCCAAGCAATACCACCACCTAACGAACCACCTATCACTGCAAAAAGTTGTCCAGTTTCCAGAACTTTCAACCCTTCTAAAAACAAGTGCGCCACATCACGCGCCACAAAATCCTTGTAATTATCAATCACAAAACCGTCGTACCCATTCCCCGGAATATTAAACGCCAAAACCGTGTACAGCTTCGTGTCAATCACCTTATCCTCACCAATCAAATCCTGCCACCAGCCATCATCACCAGCCACATTACTATTCCCCGTAAGGGCATGATTCACCAACACAATCGGCGCCTCACCAATCGGCTTTCCAAACACCTGATAGCTCAGTTTTATCTCAGCATTCCGCACGCCACTTTCGGTGGTGTAATTTTCAATCGTTATGTGTTGCAATACGTTTTCCATAAACAGCCTCCTCTAACCCCTCTAAGGAGGGGAATTTTTACTCTTATGTTTTAAAGTCAATTGGGAATTAAATCAACTTTGTTCTATTTATTTTTTTGGCGTTACCCTGTCGGGTCGGGCTTTCCGCTGTATCTTTTTTAAGCTTGTTCTCGATACAAATTTGCTCATACTTCACAAATTCACTCGAACTGACACTTAAAAAAGGATGCCGCTTCAATCCCTAACGCGGGCATTTCTGCCAATGCTTGTGCTGAACTTGTTTCAGCATCTCATTCTTGCAATGTTCATTTCTTTTTACAGACCTGTCAGGTTTTGGAAACCTGACAGGTCTGTAAAATCAACTCTTAAAACCTCAACCTTTCCTAAACTATACTTCGACTACGCCCGTTCAAACGTTATACTCGGTATGAGTAAGGTTCCTCCCCTTCGGGGAGGTTAGGTGGGGCTTCTAAATTTTAGCAAAAGCCTGTTTTAAATCGGCTTTTAAATCTTCAATATCCTCAATACCAACCGACAGTCTAATTAAATCTGGAGATACCCCAGCCGAAGCTTGTTCAGCTTCATCCAACTGTTGGTGTGTAGTACTAGACGGGTGAATAATTAACGATTTTGTATCACCAATATTCGCTAGCAAAGAGAAAATTTGTGTTTCATCAGCAATGGTTTTTGCCGCATCAAAACCACCTTTATGCCCAAACGTTACAATACCACTTTGGCCTTTTGGCAAATACTTTTTCGCCAAATCATTGTACTTACTACTTTCTAATCCAGGATAATTTACCCAAGCTACTTCATCTTGTGCTTCCAACCATTTTGCTAATTCTAAAGCGTTTTCACTGTGCTGTTTAATTCTAACAGGTAAAGTCTCTAGTCCTTGAAGAATATTAAACGCATTTGTTGGGCTTATAGCACCACCAAAATCACGTAATCCTTCTAATATTAATTTAAAAGTATAAGACGCAGCACCTAAAGTTTCATGATATTTTAAACCGTGGTAACCAGCAGATGGTTCTGTAAATTCTGGGAATTTACCATTACTCCAATCAAAAGTTCCTGCATCAATAATAGCACCTCCAAGAGATGTCCCTTGTCCACCAATATATTTTGTTAAGGAGTGAATCACTATGTTTGCTCCATGCTTAATTGGGTTTAATAATGCTGGCGTCGCTACCGTATTATCCACTATAAATGGGACACCTGCAGCTTTAGATTTTTCAGCAATTGCTTCTAAATCTAGTACATCTAGTTTAGGGTTTCCTAAAGATTCCACAAAAAATGCTCTGGTGTTATCTTGTACAGCATTTTCAAAATTTTCAGCATCCGACGCATCCACAAATGTTGTTGTAATACCCAATCTTGGAAGTGTAACACTCAATAAATTATACGTTCCTCCATACAAACTACTTGATGCTACAATATGGTCTCCAGCCTTTAAAAGCGTCAATAATCCTGTGGAGATTGCCGCTGTACCCGAAGCAAATACTACAGCACCTATGCCACCTTCAACCGCGGCTAAACGTTCCTGTAAAATCTGATTGGTAGGGTTGTTTAAACGTGTGTAAATAAACCCTAATTCTTGCAACGAAAATAGGTTTGCTGCATGATCTGAATCGTTAAATACGTAAGACGTAGTCTGGTAAATAGGCACTGCCCTAGTTCCTCCTGTTGCTGTTACGTCATGACCTGCATGCAATGCGTTTGTTGCTAATTGTTGATCGCTCATTTTTCTAATATCTTATTTAGTTAATAAATTAATTAAACCAAAAGTCAAATATGCCTCTAAAGAAGCGTACTTAATAGAAAAATGTTATAAAGAAGTCGTAAAATTACCTAAGGTAATTTCTTTGGGGTTATCTATCCAAACGCCGATAAATGAATCGTTGTTTAAGTAGAATTTAGCACCTTTTCCGATAAGTTCAGGAGGTTGCTAAGGCTTCAAAGGGTCTATTCCCTCCACCTTTCTTGATAACATTTCAATAAGCTTTTGAACTTTGTGAGTGCAAATATCTAAATAGAAAGGGTTAATTTCCAAATTTTTTGAAGAAAATATTGTCTTAGTATTAAAAATTAAATGTTTAATCTTATTAAATAACACAGAAATAACTGTGCCTTTACATTTTGACTAAATCAAATTTTTCAATTAACTTCGGCTATCCACATTTGTAAAAAAGGTAAATGAATCGTGAAATAATCGACATAAATGATTACACTATTTTGTTGGAAGAAGCTTCTTCTGATAGCAACTTAATCGATTCATGCTTTTTTGACGAACCTGTGATTGCCATTGCGTTTTATGGGTCAGGAGATGTTGGTCTGAACGTAAAGTTCGATGGGAAAATCAAAGAGTTCCACCATACTAAAGGCATGGTTTTATCTTTTTACGCCGACGATAAGGTGGAGTTTGAACATCATGTTTCCAAGCTAAAATCTCTACAATGCTTAGTAATAGCAACTACGGTTAGAAATATAGACAAATTACCAAATGGAGAAGGTCAGTTCTTAGAGCAATTTTTATATCCATTAATGCATCCAGTAGATCATTACGTTGAAGGGCCTGTCTTTAATATGAGCCCCGAAATGTTTCTATTAGTTGAGCAGTTTTTTAACAATTCCTTTGAGGGAGAAATTAAAATGCTATTCTATAAAAGTCATATCACGGCATTACTCTCACATTATTTTGGACAACTAGCAAAACAGCAAAACACAAAACTAAATACGTCACAACTTGAAAAAATTAATCGAGCTCAAGAAATTCTATTATCCGATTTAGAAAATCCACCTTCTTTAACAGAGCTTGCGCACAAAGTTGGCACCAACACCAATACTCTTAAAGTAGAATTTAAAGCGCAGTTTGGTGTTCCCGTTTTTAAATACTTGCAAAACGAACGTTTAAAGAAAGCCTATAATTTAATTAAGAACGAACGAAAAACTATTCAAGAAGCTGCATGGGCTGTTGGGTATGACAGTTTAGGTTCTTTCTCAAATGCATTCGAGAAAAAGTTTGGCTATAGGCCTAGTCAAGCGTAACCCGAAAAATTCTTTTTGAATAAATCATAATTCTTTTCGAACAAGTAGCTGGTTTACAGGCGGTATAGATTTGCATCATAATTAAAAATCAAAAAGTTATGATCAATACCATTTCATTTAGCATTGTATACGCTGTTTTAGTTTGGATTTTAGGCGTTTGCTCTTACCTAATATCATTTTATATCCCCGTATTAGAAAACCAAGACCTTCAAGCAAACATAGTATTGGCATTAGCCTTAATACCAAGTACTTGTTTAGGAACCTATTTGTTCTACAAGAAAAGCTATTTAAAACCAGCTGTATTAGCTCTCATATTCATTATAGTAATAACTATTCTGGATGCTTGCATAACAGTTCCTGTATTCTTAATTCCAAATGGCGGCAGCTATTCCGAGTTTTTCGGAGACCCAAAGTTTTATGTAATTGCGCTTGAGCTTTACTTGGTTGTATTGTATTTCGGTAACTATTTAACTCATAAAGCAAAAGCATGAAAACGTATGTACTTTTTATAACGGTTTTATTAAATGCACTTTCTACTGGTTTTTTCTTTGCTTGGTCGGTTTCAGTTATCTTAGGAACAAAGAAGGTAGGCGATGTAACCTATCTAGAAACCATGCAAAGTATTAATAGGGAAATCTTAAATCCTGTGTTCTTTATTGTGTTTTTCGGAAGCCTAATTACATTGCTAATAAGCTCCTACTTACAGTTTAACAATAAACCAGTCTTTTGGTTGGTACTAGCTTCAGCACTAATTTACCTAATTGGCACTTTTGGAGTTACCGCATTAGGAAATGTTCCCCTAAACGATGAATTAGATGCGTTGAATATTACCAAACCTTCAATAGTAGAATTAAAGAGTTTTAGAGTCTACTATGAAGATGCGTGGAATCAATATCACAATATAAGAACCATGTCGAGTGTGGTTTCTTTCACACTATTACTTATCTCAATATTTATTAAAAAAACAGTTTAAAACAATTAATTATGAAATCAAACATTTTAGTTATCGGAGGAACCGGAAAAACTGGTCGCCGCGTAGTAGAACAATTACAAAACAAAGGTATTGAACCCAGAATTGGTTCAAGAAATGCATCCCCTAGCTTTGATTGGGACAATAAAGATACATGGGTAAATGCCTTAGAAGGCATAGAGAGAGTGTACGTTACGTACTATCCCGATTTAGCAGTGCCAGGTGCAAAAGAAGCCATACAAAGTTTAACATATTTAGCTAAGGAACTAGGTGTAAAAAAAATGGTTTTACTTTCTGGAAAAGGTGAAACAGAAGCTGAAGCTTGCGAAAAAATCGTAATGAACTCTGGTATTAATTATACCATTGTTAGAGCATCTTGGTTTAACCAAAATTGGAGTGAAAGTTTCTTTTTAGAACCTATTCTATCTGGAGAAGTAGCATTACCAATGGGTGATGTTTTAATTCCGTTTGTTGATGCTAATGACATTGCGGAAGTTGCAACCACGGTATTGCTAGACGATTCGTATAATGGCGAAATCATTGAGGTAACAGGTCCTGAACTAATCACGTTTAAAGATATTATCAATATGATATCTAAAACGAGTGATAGACAATTAAACTTTTATGACATCACCTTAGAGCAATATGTTGAAGGTATGAAACAAATGCAAATACCAGGTGATGTGGTTTGGTTAATTGAGTATTTATTTAGTCATGTGTTAACCAATCCAAATAACCAACTAGTAGTTCATGATATTGAACGCGTTTTAGGCAGAAAAGCAAAACCGTTTTTAGAATATGCTCAGGAAACGGTAAAAACAGGAGTTTGGAATAATGTTCTTGTCAAGTAACTAGGGCAAGCAACATGTATAAATAGTAGCGATCTGGATCAAGATTCCTATCGCTACTATTTTCATTATATTATGTTGAAGAGGCACAAAATGAAAGTTTAAGTTAACTCCTTTATTATGGTTTATTTGTTAACTTTAATCATTATAATAACCCGCTAATTATTTCGAAACACCCGATGGAAGAATTAAAAAAATTCATTGACACAATTTATCCAATGAATCCTTCAGATTGGGGCTTCTTTTCTTCAAAATTGCATAAAGTAACAATTAAGAAAAATACAGCGCTTACAAAAACTGGAGCAGTCGAAAATTATCTCTCGTTTATTTCAGAAGGCATTGTACGCTATTACATTCCTGAAATTGAAAATGATTTGACCTTTGGGTTTTTGTTTGAAAACCAATTTGTGACTGCTTACGATTCTTTTATTACTCAAACACCCTCCCTTTATCAAATTGATACGCTGACGCACACCACCTTGTGGCGCATATCCTATAACGATCTTCAAGAGGTTTATAAAAATACCAAAAGTGGTAACACAATTGGCCGTATCATGGCAGAAAACATGTTTTTGATAAAATCGAAAAGAGAACTTTCCTTACTAAACAGAACTGCGGAAGAACGGTATTTAGACTTGTTTACTGAACGCCCAAAACTAATCAAAGAAATTCCCTTAAAATACATCGCCTCTTATATCGGTGTTACCCCGCAAGCTTTAAGCAGAATACGAAAGCGAATTACTTAACTTGGGTTCATTGTCTGCTGTAGAAGCATTTACGACTTTTGTAAATGAGTTTAAAGACAACAATTATGAAACCTTTAATAATACTTTTATCAAGTTTTTTTATTACCACTTTTGTGATAAAACTAATCACTAAACAATATGATATCGCTTTATCTGCAAGAATAGCAATGTCCGTTATGTTATGTTTTACAGCCATTGGTCATTTTGTGTTTACCAAGGGTATGTCTTTGATGATACCGCAGTTTATACCTTTAAAAACTTGTTTTGTCCAACTCACAGGAGTATTTGAAATTCTTTTAGCTGTTGGCTTAGTAATTCCAAAATTTAAAGTGATAAGTGGTTGGATTTTAATTGTTTTTCTGATATTAATGTTACCTGCAAATGTATATGCCTCCATACATACCATAAACTATCAAAAAGGCACATTTGACGGACATGGGCTTTCCTATTTATGGTTTAGAATTCCGTTACAAACTTTATTTATACTTTGGGCATATCATAGTACCATTCGGATGCTTTAAGATTAATGGTATTGAGTTAATTAGGTTATTGGTAAATGAACTTCCAGAAATAAAGTTTGCCTTGAGTAAAATCTTGATTTTGTAGAACTTTTCGGCTAACTTCGTCTACCAACGGATATAAGCCATTACACAACGTTGAATATTCGTGACTAAATTAGCACCAATTAAAGAGAACTCAATAAAATCAATATATTGACAAGAATGTCGTAAATATGTCGCAAAGAAACCATTATCAAAAATATACTTTCAGATTTAGTTTTGTGAAAACAATTAACCAAAATTAATTATGAACGAAATCGGAAAAAAAATCAAAGAATTAAGAAAGAAAAAAGGTCTTTCTCAAGAAGAATTATCCGAATCTGCAAAGGTAAATTTAAGAACAATTCAACGAATCGAAAATAACGAAAGTGAACCTCGTGGAAAAACTCTAAATTTAATATGTGAAGTTCTTGAAATAAATGTTGAAGACATTTTAAATTACGGAAAACAAATGGACAAAACTTACCTGGTGATTTTCCATCTTACTGTACTGACCTTTTTAGCAATTCCTGTTGGAAACATAATCATCCCTCTAATTATGTGGGTTAACAAAAAAGACAAAATAATTGGACTCAAAAAAATCGGAGCAAATTTGTTGAACTACCAGATACTGTGGTCAATTTTGGCTTTTATATCAATAACTACATTCGCATTTTTTAAAATTATGCATTATGGATATTATTCAGTTTTATTTTACATTTTTATTGGACTTTATGTCATCAACATAATACTACCGATAATTTTTGCGATTAAAATAAGTAAGGGAAAAACGGAAAGTTTGTATCCGAATTTAATAAAACTAATAAAATAACTGGTGCCAACAAGTATATGAAATTGCTAGTTTTAGTTTAAAGAATGTTGGTTTCTCGTTTCCTAGCTTCTGATTTTCCTTCGGAAACTCAATGTAATCTCTTGTAGTTCGGTTTTGATGAAAAATCATTGCAGATTTTCCACAACAAGTTATACACAAAACTAATAAGCGAACCTCCCAAAAAAGCAAAACCTAAATAGTTTAGCCATAACTTAGCAAATACACCCGCGCAAGGGATTGCAGCGGCATCCTTTTTGCGGAGCTTTTAATGGTAAAAAAGCGCATTGATGCTAGATTTGTCTTAAACGGATGAGATCCTGAAACAAGTTCAGGACTGCTGCGCAGAAAGATATAGCGGAAAGCCCGAACCCTTGTGGGTTGCGCCCAAATAATACTATGTAGTCGCCAAAAATTTATCGCGAATAATATCGCCAATAGGGCGGTTTTCAATTTTAGATTCTAACCAAGAAATAATATCTAAATACAGGAAGGCACGACTTTGGTAAGGGTCGTTTTCAAACTCTTTTAACTTGCTATGAAGCTTAATAAATTCGCCCTTAACCTCATGTGGATAGATATCTGGTAAGGTTCGTAAAAACTTGATGAATTCCTGCTGCACTTCGTACAAATCTTCCATCTTGATGAGGAACTTATAAGTGCTTTTTATCAGTACATCCAAGTTGTAATCTAACCCCGCTTCGTAATGCGCCACCAAATTTAAAATTCTTGAAAAACACAATAAGTCCTCGCGCATTTGTAACGATTTATTACTAATGATTTTATCCAAGTAGTAAATACATTTTCGTGTTTCGCCAGCCCCGAAATACATACTTGCCATCTTATAATAAAACACCATAATATGGTGCTCGTCTATACGATTTTTGTAGTTCTGTAGCTTTTGCAATACCTCATCTATAAGCGGCAACCCCTCTTTAAAACTGCCCTCCATAAAGTGCAGGTTAAATTTGTTATTATAGAGATACAAAAACGCTAAAGACTCATTATTATCATCTAAAGGGAACCATTTTTCTTGGGTAATGCCCTCAAACCTTGTTAGAGTTTCTTTGAATTTTTCGTATTTGCTTAAATAGAATAAAGCTTCTAATAAGTAGTGATTCCCCCGAAGAAAAAAGACAGGATTTAATACCATCATATCCTTATTATCATAGAACAGATCCACCCATTTTGAGGCGTATTTATAACAGGCCAAAAAATCTACCGTTAAAAAACTGTACCAAAGTTTTGCTTTATACAGCCACAGCTTTTCGCGAAAACCTAGTTTGTTAATATCGTACTTTGGTAGTCTGTCGTGGTAATACTTGTCGATGATTTGAAATTCCTCATCGTTCTTTACATATCCTGTTTTTAAAAACAGACCGTACAACTGCAAAGACAAATTAGACAATTTACTTGCCAAAACGTTCTGCAAACTCAACTCCTTAGCTTGAATAGTGAGTTCATCGGCGCGATTGCTTATACTCCGCGTAATGTATTGCGACTCAATTATCTTCTCAAGTTCCACAATTTCATAAGCCACATTTTTTTCCTCGTTAGTAATGGCTAAATTTTTGGCCTTATCGAGAATTTTTAAGCTTTGTTTGTAAAGCCCTTTGTGATACAAAATGGTCGCAAAATCTAATTGTTCACGAATTTGAATTCGAATATCTTGATGAGAAGGATTTAGACGCAAACTAATTAAAATTTGCTTGTAAAGGTGCGCTTTAAGATTAGACAATTGCTGTTTCTTAACGATACCTTTTTTCAAAATCGCAGCTTCATCGTAAGACTTCAATTTATCTAAAATATTGAACAGCATCAGGAACTTGGAATCCTCGTTAACCCCTAACCTACCAACATATAATTTGAATTGACGCTTTTCAGATTTTGAAAGCGATTTCACCAAAACAAATAAATTATCTTTTTGCTCCTTTACCATAGTCATAAAATCAGAATCAATTATCTGATTTTCAATTATTTAAACTATCGTCATTTTAGTTAAACGTCGTAAAAAAAATGAGATGAATAGTAGCTTTTACGAAACCAAAATATAAATTCGTATAACAATAAGAAAATATATTCTAAATAAATGTCTGATAATCACGTTCAAATTTTTGACACTACCCTTCGCGACGGAGAGCAAGTTCCTGGTTGTAAGCTAAATACAGAGCAAAAACTAGTCATTGCAGAGCAATTAGATGAGTTAGGGGTAGACATTATAGAAGCAGGTTTTCCCGTCTCCAGTCCTGGAGATTTTAAATCAGTCGAAGAAATTTCGAAGATTGTAAAAAACGCAACCGTCTGTGGTTTAACAAGATCTGTTGAAAACGACATTAAAGTTGCAGGAGAAGCCCTAAAATATGCCAAAACACCTAGAATTCACACTGGAATTGGTACTTCCGAATCCCATATAAAATTTAAGTTTAGATCTACACAAGAAGACATCATAGAACGTGCTGTTAAAGCGGTTAGTTATGCAAAGTCCTTTGTGGAGGATGTAGAGTTTTATGCTGAAGACGCTGGAAGAACGGATAACGAATATTTAGCTAGAGTTTGTGAAGCTGTAATTAAAGCTGGAGCTACGGTTTTAAATATACCTGATACTACGGGCTACTGTTTGCCGCACGAATATGGTGCAAAAATTAAGTACTTAAAAGAAAACGTAAAAGGTATAGAAAAAGCGATTTTATCATGCCATTGCCATAACGATTTAGGTTTAGCAACTGCAAATTCTATTGAAGGTGTCATCAATGGTGCGCGCCAAATAGAATGTACCATAAACGGTATTGGAGAACGCGCGGGAAATACCGCTTTAGAGGAAGTAGTCATGATTTTACGCCAACATCCATACTTAAATTTGGATACCAAAATAAATGCTGAAATGCTTTACGGTATCAGTCAATTAGTATCTGACAGTATGGGTATTTACACCCAACCAAACAAGGCAATTGTTGGAGCGAATGCGTTTGCTCACAGTTCTGGAATTCATCAAGACGGTGTTATTAAAAACCGTGAAACTTACGAAATTATAGATCCAAAAGATGTTGGTGTTACTGAATCTGCTATTGTGTTAACTGCAAGAAGCGGTAGAGCAGCATTGGCTTACAGAGCTAAAAATATTGGTTATGAGTTGACTAAGCTTCAATTAGATGAAGTGTATACCAAGTTCTTAGAATTTGCAGACCAAAAAAAAGAAATCGATGATAACGATATTCATCAAATAATTGAAAGTAGTACCGTTTATAAGGAAATTGTTTCCTCTTAATCGAAAAAATTTCAGTGTTCATTACTAAGCTTCTTAATTTACAAGAAGCTTTTTGATATAACAATACCAAACGAATGAAATTAAACATTGCTGTTTTACCTGGAGACGGTATTGGGCCTGAAGTAACTGCAGAGGCGGTTAAAGTACTTAAGGCCATTGGTATGGCATTTGAACATACATTTAATTTCAATTACGGCCTTGTTGGTGCTGATGCGATTGACAAAACAAAAAACCCGCTTCCTGAAGAAACCATAGACCTATGTAAAGATGCTGATGCTATTTTATTTGGCGCTATTGGTGCTACTGCTTACGATATTGATCCAGATGCTAAAATTCGCCCAGAACAAGGTTTACTGGGCTTACGAAAAGCTTTAGGATTGCATACCAATATCCGCCCCGTAATTGCTTATGATGATTTGTTGAATAAGTCCTCTTTAAAGGTAAAACAGATTAAGGATACCGATATTTTGATTTATCGTGAACTTACTGGTGGTATTTATTTCGGCAAAAAAACGTTGAGTGAAGATGGAAATACCGCCTCCGACGTTTGTGAATATCACCGTTTTGAAATAGAGCGCATTGCACATGCCGCCTTTAAGGCAGCACGCTCTAGAAAAGGTAAGCTAACTTTAGTGGACAAATCCAATGTCTTGGAAAGTTCCCGATTATGGCGTCGCGTGGTTTTAGAAATTGCAAAACAATATCCCAAAGTCAAACTCGATTTCATGTTTATTGATAACGCTGCAGTGGAATTGATTAAAAACCCAAGACAATTTGATGTTATTCTAACCGAAAATATGTTTGGGGATATTTTATCAGAGGAAGCCAGTGTTATTGTGGGCTCCATTGGTCTTTTAGCATCATCATCTATTGGTGATGAACACGCTATGTTCGAACCCATACACGGTGCCTACTCCAAAGCTAAAAACAAAGGCATTGCCAACCCTATTGCATCTATACTTTCTGCTGCTATGTTGCTAGATTTCTTTGATTTAGAAGAAGAGGCAGCATTGGTTCGAGAGGGCGTAGACAAAGCACTGCAACTGCATATCACCACACCAGATTTAAATACTAAATATGATAATATTACCACCAGCAAAGTGGGCGATTTTATAGAAGATTTTATAAACAATCCAGAAGAAACCAATCTAAACTTTACGAACATTCACTTAGGACAATCCACCATTATTTAATTATTTGAATTAGTCAGCAATACATTAAATTACCATACTAAACTAAAGGAGACGTCCTGAAAACGAGAGCCCATTTCTAGGGCTCTTTTTCTTTTCTATTTGGGCGTTACCCACAAGGGGTCGGGCTTTCCGCTATATCTTTTCGCGAAGCGTCCTGAACTTGCCTACGCTGAACTTGTTTCAGTATCTTAGACTTTCTCTCGGCAAATTTATCTTTTTAAGACTCCGCGAAAAGGATACCGCTGCAATCCCAAACGTAAATTACGTCAGCAAAAGACTATTACTCTTTTTGTTTCATAATCCCTTTGCTGAATCTTTATTATCTTTATGTCAATACTAATCCATTCAAAACCTTCTAATTATGAAATCCTTTCACTATCGTATCTATATTGTTTTATTACTGACGTACTGTATTACGTTCGTTTCACAAGCCCAAGAATCAGAAAAAGCACAAAAGGCAGTTTTAGTTACTGGAGCCACAAGTGGCATAGGACTAAAAATAACCGAACAACTTTCTGCAAAAGGCTATTTTGTATATGCAGGCGCTAGAAAGCAAAAGGATATGGATAGACTCAATGCTATGAAAAACGTAAAATCTGTAAAACTAGATGTCACCAAATGGGACGATATTAATGCCGCTGTAGAAACAGTAAAAAATGAAGGTCGCGGGCTTTACGGCATCGTTAATAATGCAGGAGTTGCCATTTTTACTCCATTAATTGAAGTTGAAGAAGACGATCTAGATTTTATTTTCGATGTAAATATTTATGGACCTTATCGTATCACAAAAGCTTTTGCTCCAATGATTATCGAATCCAAAGGACGTATCACCACCATAAGTTCTATTTCTGGTATTTTATCGGGGCAGTTTTTTGGACCCTATAGTATGAGTAAACACGCTATGGAGGCATACACAGATGCCTTAGCTACCGAAATGAGAAAATTTGGTATTCATGTTAGTGCTGTGGAACCCGGAAATTACAATTCTAAAATTGTAGAGTCCTTGATTAAACGTATGGAATCTAATGATGTTTCCTTTGAAAAATCTTTGTACAAAGAAGAATTCAACAACCTGATCTCTGGATACGGTGCAGACAGAAGCAGATTTAAAGATCCTACAGAAGTGGCCGATGCAGTGGAAAAATCCTTGTTTTCTGAGAACCCCAAACGCCGTTACATGGTAGTTCCTAATGAGAATGAAGCTAATTGGACTATCACGCAAATACTGCGTGAAATGGTACAACTTAACGAAAATCAAGCTTATAAATATAACAGAGAAGAATTGATTGGGATTTTGGATAAGGTATTGGCAGAGACGGAATAAGAATTAAAAATTACTGCTTCTGCGTTATTGTAATCAAATGTTGTAAAAACTCTTCAGCATCGGGCGTATGCTCTTCTGGAGACCAACTCGCAAACCCTTTATCACTTTGCTTTATGTAAGGTCCCGGTTTTACTTCAAAAACCACAGTATCTTCTTCTAAAGCGAAAAAGGTATGGATTACATTAGGCTCTAAATCCACTCCAAAAACATCTGAATTCGCATATAAATTATGATGAGATAACACTTTTCCATTTTCATTAAAAGTAACAAAACAAATGGCTCCACGTAGCACGACTACAGATTCTGATTTTTGTTCTGCCATATGACTATGAGGCCTTATATAACTTCCTGGTTGTACCACATTAAACATACGGTGCAACGTATTATCCGCCGACTTATGAAACGGAGAAATAATACGCTTTCTAGGACTTTCCTTTGACAAACTTATCGCTTCTTCAATTCTGCTGCTTTCTATCAAAGTAACATCGGTATCAGGTGGGGCTGTGGCTAATGGAAATTCCTGCAAAATGAATATTTTTAAAATTATAGGAAGTTAAAAAAATAAGTCTACGAACTCAAACACAAATTATTGGTTAAAGTACTAATCCACAATTCTTAGTTCGCCAGACATCATTTTATGGAATTTACACACGTAATACAGTACATCTGGTGCATTTTTAGGTACTGTAAAAACTAAGATTGTTTCATCTTGTGCACCATTATTAGTAACCCCTTCATCATAAGCTTTTTCTTTTCCAGGTACTTTTTCTGTTTTAATATAAAACGGATGACCGTAAGCTTTTACCACAAATTCGTATGTCTCACCTCTCCTTAAAGTTAATGTAGGGTTCTCAGATTTTTCTAAACCACTACCTTCTATCTCATATTCTTTATTGGTTACAGCATCTACAGTATAGGTAGCAATTGGCGCTTTACTCTTTTTCTCTCCACAGCTAATAATAACCATAGAAGAAAGAAGAATAGCTAAGGTAAGTACCCTAAATAATTGTTTCATATGTATTAGTTTTTAGATTAAATTAGGAATTTATCTAAGACTAATCAACTGATCATGATTTTATTCAGAAGTTTATTTTTTTCATTAATCATTTTGAAAAAATCACAAAATTAGCATACGATTTTTACCGATTATAAAAAGCCTTACTAAAGCTACAACTTTAAATATGTTAAGGTTTCTAAAAAAAACAGCCCTTTCCTAATCGTGAAAGGGCTGTTTGAGATAATATCTCATATTTTATTTTAACTCATTTAGATTAATTACTCAGGTTTGTATGTTCTAACATATTCAAACCTAGCAGTAGATCTTGATGCATTAGTTACGGAAGGATCGGTGGTATAATCATCAACCTGATTAGCAGTTTCTCTCCATGGTTGCGCTGCAGCAGAAAGAATTAAGTACATATCTTTATTTAAACCCGTACCATTTGTATAGTTCAAAGGGTCAATTTCATTAGTTGGAGTTTCACGCACTAACTCTCCATCTACGTAATACTTCAAGGTCCATGGATCTAACCATAAGATACCATAGTCGTGATATTCATCGGCCCATTGTGTGCCTTTACCATCTGCATACCATGTTTCAGGACCTGTTGGTTGATAGTCTTGAAACGGTTGCCTGATAAACACGTGATGACTTAAATGCAAGCGTTTGGAAAAATAATCATTCGTTTTATCACCATACGCTTCAAGGTTATCAATTTCTTGAGTTGAATCTTCACTCAACAACCATACAGCTGTTGCCAATGACGATTCACTAATCTTAACTCTAGCTTCCATGTACAAAGGATATCCCACTTTATTTTTTGTTGTAATACATCCCGTATGCACATTATTACCGTCTATAGTCGCTCGATACACCAATTTACCATCTTCTATAGAAGAATTCTCAGGAGTATATACCGTTGAAGTTGTTGCCGTTCCTGATTTTTTAGGCCCTGTCCAACCATTAAAAAATCTATCTTGCCAATCGTTAGTGAATTCCGTGGAAGCCTTTCCCTCGGCATAATCAAACTCATTAGAAAACTTAGGTTGTAATACCCAAGATTTTCTGTCGCCAGCGCTTGGTAAAAAGTTATTTACACCATTAATTGGATCTTGATCTGTAGTAATACTTTTAGATTCGCCATAAATAACATCGGAACCATCCATTGCATAGGCCCTAAAATAGTAGACAGTCTCTGCTTCTAAATTTGTTATAGTAACGGAAAACGTTCCCGTTGTTTCATTGGATACTGCCTTACCATCATTTATTATAGGATTTTCGGAAGCAGCCCAAACAACTCCTCGTTCAGAAACTGAGAAACTATCATTTCCTAAACTGATTGTTCCTCCTATAGATATTTCGAAAAAGTTTGATGTTTTAGTAGGGGTAGTTGTTGCTATTGTGGTTTCTACTGCGACAGGAGGCTCTGGGGTAGTATCATCACTACTTGAGGAACACCTGTAAACCAAAACACATAATAATGAAAGCGCTATCGCCTTACTTAAGTTCATTTTCTTTAACATAATTATTTTAATTCTTATTTATTCTTTCAAAACTATAGCTTATCACAGATGTAATGAAAAAAAGCAACTTGACTAGAACTTAACATAGTGTTTTCCTAGCAAACTTTTAGACGAACAACATATATTCGAACCGATATAAGTCTTTCACATGTCGATGAGATATTAACCATTTCATGAATTTACATAACCTCATTAAACAAAATAACTTTTGTTACATTTGGCTTTTTAAGGTGATCAAAGTTTATGGAAATTTTAGGAATAGATATTGGCGGCTCTGGTATGAAAGGTGCACTTGTAAATATAGAAACTGGTGAACTTACTTCGGAGCGCTATAGAATACCAACGCCTGTATCAAGAAAACCAGAAGATATGGCTAAAGTTTTCAAAGATTTGGTAAATCATTTTGAATATGAAGGCCCAGTTGGATGCGGATTTCCAACCATAATAAAACACGGTGTCTGCAAATCTGTTAGTAACCTAAATAAAGGGTGGTTGAACTTGGATACGCAAAAACTATTTTCAGATGCTTCCGGGCAACCTGTAACAGTTATTAATGATGCCGATGCTGCTGGTTATGCGGTAATGAATTATGGCATTGGCAAAGGTGAAAACGGATTTGTAATTATGATAACCATTGGCACGGGTATTGGAAGTGGAGCTTTTTACAATGGCAAGCTTATCCCTAATTTTGAATTAGGACAAATTCCGTACAAAAAGTTTAAAAAGATTGAACATTGGACTGCTGACTCCATTAGACAAAAAGAACACTTGAGTTTTAAAAGATGGGGTAAAAGATTGAATACCTTTTTGAAATTAGTGGACACCATTGTTTGTCCAGATTTGATTATTCTTGGAGGAGGTGTATCAAAACATTACAAAAAATACGAAAAACAAATAAAAATTGAGACTCCTGTTAAACCAGCCAATTTAGGTAATCATGCTGGTATTATTGGAGCTGCTTCGTCTGTTATTAACGAAACCTAATGCGCGATTTTAATCTGGAAACTTAGCCCTTATCTTGTCTAAGCTCAAATTATGAATACTACCAACATGCGTATGTTGCTTAGACGTATCTGGCTCATAAGTGCCATCTTGCACCTGCCCACCTATTTTCTGATAAGCCTCTCTAAAACTTTGTCCTTCTACCACTAGAGTATTTATATTATCAACCGTGAACAAGTATTTATATTTATCATCATTTAAATCCACATCCTTAACAATTACCTGTTGAATTGCATAATTTAAAATATCTAGTAAATCCTTTAAATCTTCAAAAGCAGCAATCATATTCTCCTTCAACAACTGAAAATCCCTATGATAACCACTTGGTAAATTATTCGTGATTAATACCATTTCACTTTGAAGTGCTTGGATTTTGTTACTCTTTCCTCTAATCAACTCAAATACGTCTGGATTCTTTTTATGAGGCATGATGCTACTTCCTGTAGTTAATTCATCAGGAAAGGTTACAAACCCAAAATTCTGACTCATATACAAGCACACATCCATAGCAAAACGTGATAAGGTATTGGCCAAACTTCCTAAAGCTGCCGAAATTATTCTTTCATTTTTACCACGTCCCATTTGCGCTGCTACGACGTTATATTTTAGGGTAGCAAAGTCCATTTCCTTGGTAGTTAATTCTCTATCAATTGGGAACGAACTACCATATCCAGCTGCAGAACCTAAGGGGTTTTGATCAACCGTTTTTAAAGCGGCATTTAATAAATATACATCATCAATCATTAACTCAGCATAAGCTGAAAACCATAACCCAAAAGATGATGGCATAGCAACTTGTAAATGCGTATACCCCGGTAATAATTTATCTTTATGCGTCTCTGCTAAATCTAAAAGGGTATCAAAAAGTGTTTTTGTTTTAGACTGGATTAACTGAAGGTTCTCTTTATAGTATAGATGACAAGCAACTAGAACCTGATCGTTTCTTGAGCGTGCCGTATGGATTTTTTTACCAACCTCACCAAGCGACTTGGTTAATTCGTATTCAATTTTAGAATGAACATCCTCAAACTGCTCATCAATGATAAAAGCCCCCTCTTCAATCTGCGAAGTCAAAACATCTAAACCACCTAATAACTGTTCTAATTCTTCAGCAGATAAAATGCCTATGCTTTGCAACATTTTAGCATGTGCTTTTGATGCAATCACATCGTACTTCGCAATGTGAATATCAATTTCTCGGTCGTTACCCACTGTAAATTGCTCTATTTTATTGTCTATTGATATGCCTTTGTCCCACAACTTCATGTTCTAAATGTTTATCTGTTTATTCGTTGATTTGTTTAAACGATTACTCGACTTAACAATTCTACATATATTTTTATGCCTTCTTCTATTTCATTTAAATAAATAAATTCATCAGCAGAATGCGACCTTGTACTATCTCCTGGTCCTAGTTTTAAACTTGGACAAGATAAAACTGCCTGATCTGACAGTGTCGGAGACCCATACGTTGTTCTTCCAATGGCCACACCTGCTTTCACCAATTCATGATCTGTTGGAATGGATGATGAATTTAACCTCAAACTACGGGGCGTTATACTAGTTACCGGTGCTTCTTTTTGTAAAAGTTCAGCAATCTCCGCATTGCTATAAGCATCATTTACTCGCACATCAATCACCAAACTTAAATCTGCTGGAACTGCGTTGTGTTGCTTTCCTGCGCTTATTTGGCTTACCGTTAATTTTACATCACCCAAGGCCTCAGAACCTTTTTCAAACTTATAATCTTTAAACCATTGTAAAGCTTCAATAGATTTATAAATCACATTGTCATCATTAGGGTGTGCTGCATGACTGGGCGTTCCAGTAATTACAGCATCGAATACCACCAATCCCTTTTCAGCTACAGCCAGATTCATCAAAGTTGGCTCGCCTACAATGGCAACATCAACTTTTGGAATTATAGGCAACATACTGTTTAATCCATTAGGGCCACTACTTTCTTCTTCTGCAGAAGCGACAATCACCAAATTATATTTTAAATCTTCATTGTTGTAATAATATGTGAAAGTGGCTATTAAAGACACCAAACAACCTCCAGCATCATTGCTACCTAATCCATATAATTTTCCATCTTCTACAATAGCCTTAAACGGATCTTTGGTATATGCTGAATTAGGTTTTACCGTATCATGGTGGGAGTTTAACAACAAGGTTGGCTTGCCTTCTTCAAAATGTTTATTTACGGCCCAAACATTATTTTGAGTTCGTTTGTAATCAATATCATTTTGTTTAAACCACACTTCTAAGTGAGACGCAGTTTGGTCTTCTTCCGAAGAAAATGATTGGGTTTCAATCAACGTTTTTAAAAGCCCAATAGCCTCTTTTGTGAGTTGCTCTATCATAAATACAAAGTAGTAAACTTTTGATTTTTATTGCTAATAACCGTTGGGTTTCCAATAAAAACCCTAGAGACACCAGCCTCAATAGCATCAAAGCTATTATCTAATTTTGGGAGCATACCGTCATGAAATACACCTTGATGCCTGAACATTTCGTAAGTGCCATAATCCATAAATTCTATCACTGAATTTTCATCTTCTACAGATTTTAAAACACCATTTTTTTCAAAACAATAATACAACTCTACTTCATATATTTTGGACAAACCAACTGCCAATTTAGATGCGATAGTATCTGCATTTGTATTGAATAATTGCCCATTTTTATCATGGGTTATTGCGCAAAACACTGGCGTAAAATCTGCTTCAATCAACTTATTAATTGATTTATGATTTACCTTTTTAACATCACCAACAAAGCCATAATCAATCTCCTTAACTGGTCGCTTTTTAGAATAAATACTATTAACATCTGCTCCAGTTAAACCTATTGCATCAATATCCAAACTTTGAAGTTTTGCCACAATATTTTTGTTTACCAAACCTCCATAGACCATGGTAATGACTTCTAAAGTATCGGCATCAGTAATGCGTCTTCCGTTTATCATTTTAGATTCAACACCCAGTTTTGAAGCGATTTGGGTTGCGCGCTTGCCACCGCCATGCACTAATATCTTATTGTCTTCTAACTTTGAAAACAATTTGAGAAAATCATCAAGCGCTTGCGCGTCTTCAATTACGTTACCTCCTATTTTTACTATGGATAGTTTTTCCATTTTTTGGCTTTTAGCTTTTGGCACTTAGCCTTTGGCTGCTAATTGCTAACAGCTAAAGGCTAACAACCAATTATTTATTTTCTAATAATTTCTTCAACACCAACTGCGCCGCATAGGTTCTGTTATTGGCTTGTTCTATAACTATGGAACTATCACTATCTAATACAGCATCTTCAACCACCACATTTCGTCTTACTGGTAAACAGTGCATAAATTTTGCACAACCTATTTTATCCTTGGTTATCATCCAATTAGGGTCTTTACTTACAACTTTTCCGTAGGCTTCATAACTGCTCCAATTTTTGGTATATATAAAATCAGCCCCCTTAAATGCCTCTTCCTGATTATGATAAATTGGTGTATCTCCAGTAATTTTTGGGTTCAAATCATAACCTTCAGGATTGGCGATTACGAATTCTACATCCATTTTTTGCATTGCCTGAACAAAGCTATTGGCTACCGCATGGGGCAATGGTTTAATATGCGGTGCCCAACTTAATACTACTTTCGGTTTAGCCTTTTTGGTATGCTCCGATATGGTTAAGGCATCTGTTAAACCTTGTAATGGGTGCCCTGTAGCACTTTCCATATTCACAATTGGCACAGAAGCATGTTCCATAAAGGCCTTCATAACCTGCTCGCTTTCATCTTTTTCCTTGTCCGTCAACGTTGGAAATGCTCTTACCGCAATGATATCGCAGTATTGAGATACAACGGCTGCCGCTTCTTTAATATGCTCCGCAGTATTGCCATTCATTACGGTGCCATCTTCAAACTCTAAGCCCCAAGCATCACCAGACACATTCATCACGATTGGGTTCATACCCAAATTTAAGGCCGCCTTTTGCGTACTTAAACGGGTACGCAAACTGGAATTAAAGAATAACAGTCCTAAGGTTTTATCTTTCCCTAATATAATATGCTCTAACGGATTCGCTTTTAAGGCTTTTGCTTCTTCAATCCAGTTACTCAGATTATCAATATCATTTATAGATGTGTAATGTTTCATCCTTTTTATTTAATTTTAGTAAATGGCACCTTATTTTCCATAGCATTCACTATAAAATTATCTTCCAAACCGTTTACAATCCAAGTTTCAATGTTTGCCGTTTTAGCTAAAGAAGCTGCTTCAATTTTACTTTGCATACCACCACTTCCATGAGAAGATTTGGAGCTCACTACCTCATCTCCTAACTCACGAAAATTAGTTACTTCCTTTATGGTTTGTGGGGAGCCATTTTCCATCGAGGCTTTGGTATAAATACCATTGGTATTGGTGGCAATAATAAATAAATCAGCATTTAACAACGAGGCTGTTAAAGCACCTAATTTATCATTATCGCCAAATTTAATCTCATCGGTGGCTACCGTATCATTCTCATTGATAATTGGAATGTAATTGTTATTCACCAATACGTTAATGGTATTAGTAATATTCACCTTGCTTTCTTCCTTTTCAAAATCTGAATACGACAACAAACATTGTGAGGTCAACAACCCATATTCCCTAAAAATTTCTTGATAAATTCTAATTAAATGTGGCTGACCAATGGATGCTAACGCTTGTTTTACAAATACATCTTCTTGCTTACTCTCTAACTTTACAAACTGTTTAGCCACGGCAATAGCGCCAGAACTCACAATAATAAATTCACAAGTATCCTGAAGCTGCGCAATCTGATTCGCAATATCTTCAATTTTACCTCTTGAAATATTATCGGTTTCCTTAGTCAGAGTATTGGAGCCCATTTTTAGTAATATGCGTTTCTTTTTTTTCATAAAAGCAAGAGCTTATTTCTTAAATGCCCTAAATGGGTTTAACGTATTTGTCCGTTTCCGTGTACGTACCATTTGTTGGTTACCAAGTGTTGCAAACCAATTGGTCCACGTTGGTGTAATTTATCTGTACTAATAGCTAACTCACCTCCCAAACCTAACTGTCCGCCATCGGTAAATCTGGTTGACGCATTATGGTAAACCGCCGCTGTATCTACATTTTCCATAAAGGTTTTAGCTTCGGCTTCGTTAGTTGTGATTATAGATGAGGAATGTCCGCCAGAATATTTATTAATCATATTGATCGTCTCTTGGTTAGATGCTATTTCACCGATTAAAATCTTATAATCTAAAAACTCCTCGTACCATATATCATCTGAGTTTATACCTTCAAGGTCAAAAACTTTTGAAATGTTATCATCTCCTAAAACTTGAATCTTAGAGTCTTGTAATTTTGATATCAGATCTTTAACAAATTCCACTTTATTTGGAAGATTTTCATCTATCAAGACTTTATCTACCGCATTACATGCTGATATTTTAGACTTACCGTTCAGAATCACATCAAAAGCCGTTTCAAAATCAGCTTCCTTGTGCACATAAACAAAGTTATTTCCGCGACCACTTACAATCACAGGACATGCTGCATGCTGTTTCACGAAAGCAATTAATCTTTCACCGCCACGAGGTACAATTAAATCCACGCGTTGTGTTGGGTTTTCTAAAAAGGCTTGGGTTTCTGTCCTATTGAATTGCAAGTATTCCACCCAATCAGTAGAAGCACCTTGCTCCTTTAAAGCTTGATGCCATAACTCCACAATTTTCAGGTTAGAGCGTAAAGATTCTTTACCCCCTTTTAATAAAATCTTGTTTCCAGATTTAAAAGCAATTCCTGCGGCTTCAACGGTTACATCTGGTCTGGATTCATAAATAATCAATACTGTACCAAATGACGCCGTTTTATTATAAACCTGCATACCATTCTCATGCTTAAAGCTAAAACGCTCCACACCTACAGGGTCTTCCTGAGACGCCAGATGCTTAGCAGCCTTAATCATTTCATCAACTTTAGAATTGTCTACTTTTAAACGATCAAACATAGAAATATCATCACCATCATACGCTTCTAAATCCGTTTTATTTATAGCAATTAAGTTTGCTCTTTCCTGTTCTAACAATTCTGCCATTCTTAATAAAACAGCATTTCTTGTTTCTATGGATAATAATGTGTTCATTGTTTTACTTGTTTAGAATTTCTTCAACTTCAGATACTTTATCAGGAAATTTAAATTCTATATATTTTAAAAAATTATCTTTTGCTTCAGGCAAAAACTGAAAATCAATTGACTTTTCAGTGTATAACTTCATTTTTTCTATTTCATTAATTCCTTCAATCCAAACAACAATTTTAGATTCAATAAAATCAATGATTTTCAAAAAATTTGACTCTGTTAAACCATAAACATTTACATTGTGATTGAACGCCAAAACTCCTATTCCTTCGTGACCATATTCATTATCATGAATGTCTCCCAAAATAGTTTTAACTCTTTTTATTCCTTTTGGAACATCTTCTGATCTTTCTTGAAACACTCCTAAACCTAAAATATATCCATCAGACTTAATTCCTTTATCATTAAGTGCTTTTTTATATTCGAGATCTCTAAAAGAAGGAATAATTTCCAAATTAGTATAGCTTCCTGCCATATTACTTCCGCTAGACCAAAAAGCAATTTCTAATTTTACTTTTTTATCATCGTATGTTAATTTGGGCCTAGAACGAGCATATCTCCAACCTTTCGGAAGGTAATAATCAGCTATTTCATCACAAACAGCCTTAAATATTTCTTTTGGAGGCGTGGTTTCATCAACATTGTATAAAATACTACCCTCTTTCCATTTCCAATTAACACTCATTCTAGTTCACAGCTTGTTCTACTTCCTTCAAAGCAACTTCTAGAGCTTCAAAGAATTGGTCAAAATGTTGTTTTTCAATATTTAATGGAGGTAATATTCTCAATAGTTTTTTATTCTTTGCACCTCCAGTAAATATATGGTGATTATAAATTAAATCTTTGCGTAAATCACCCACTTCAAAATCAAACTCTAAACCTAACATTAAACCTCTTCCCTTGATGTTCTTTATTTGGGGAATGGACTTTGCTTTTTCCATAAAGTAAGCCCCCATATCATTCACATTATCTGTCAAGTTTTCAGATGCAATCGTATTCAATACGGATAAACCTGCTGCACATGCTAAATGATTTCCGCCGAAGGTGGTTCCTAACATTCCATATTTAGCTTCAATATCTGGATGAATCAAGATGCCTCCAATTGGAAAACCGTTACCCATACCCTTGGCTATTGGAATAATATCTGGTGTTACATTATAGTGCTGAAATGCAAAGAATTTACCGGAACGTCCATAACCAGATTGTACCTCATCGGCAATAAACATAGTTTTATTTGTTTTACACATAGCGTCAACCGCTTCAAAAAACTCAGCAGAACCTTGATCTAAACCTCCAACACCTTGAATAAACTCCACAATTACAGCACAAACATCTCCTTTTTCAAGCTCTCGCTTTACTCCTTCTACATCATTTAACTCTAAAAATGTCACCTCTTGTTGTGCGTTTATCGGTGCTACAACATTAGGGTTATCTGTAGCCGCCACAGCCGCAGAAGTACGCCCATGGAATCCATTTTTAAAAGCCACAACACGTGCTTTTCCTGTTTTAAAGGATGCTAATTTTAAAGCATTTTCATTGGCTTCAGCCCCAGAATTCACTAAAAACAACTGGTAACCTTCACATCCAGAAAGTGTTTCTAACTTGTTAGCCAACTCCTTTTGTAACGGATTTTGAATGGCATTGGAATAAAACCCTAAGGTCTCAACCTGACTTGTAACCGCCTTTACATAATTTGGATGTGCATGCCCAATAGAAATCACGGCATGCCCTCCATAAAGGTCTAAATACTCAGCCCCTTGGTTATCATACACATGAATTCCTTTTCCGGAAACTGGTGTTACATTATATAATGGATAAACGTCAAATAATGGCATTTTTAACTCTTTTTAATTTGATTAATTTTTTCAAATGAAGCGTTAATTCCTTTGATTAAAGATGAACTTAAACCTTGGTGCTCCATTTCATTCAATCCTTCAATAGTACAACCACTTGGTGTAGTTACTCTATCGATTTCCGCTTCTGGATGCCTACCTGATTCTTTCAGCAAACTAGCGGCTCCGTAACAGGTTTGTAATGCTAATTCATGAGCCTCCTCAGCTTCAAAACCTAATTGAATCGCGCCCTGTGTTGTAGCACGAACCAAACGCATCCAAAATGCAATACCACTGGCACAAATCACAGTTGCTGCTTGTATTTGTTCTTCAGGAATAACCATAGTGGTTCCCAACTGATTGAAAATAGTTTTGGCCAATTCAATTTTCAATTGTCCTACATCATTGGCAGACAAGCAGGTCATTGATTTACCAATCGAAATCGCCGTATTAGGCATCACACGAATAATGTGTTTTTCATCACCTAAAATGGCTTCAATTCTCGAAATTGAAAATCCTGCTGCAACCGACATCACTACATGCTCATCGCTAATCAGTGGTTCCACTTCTTTCAAAACCCCTTCAATATGTCGCGGTTGAAGTGCAAAAATCACAACATCACTGTTTTCTACAGCAGTAGCATTACTATTGGTGATTTTCACGTAATCCTCATCCACAAATTCGTTCACTGCACTCGTATTTTTATCACTCAAATACAACGACGTAAACGACTTGTTTTTAATAAGTCCTTTTGCAATAGAACTACCTAAATTTCCCGTTCCTATAATTGCTATTTTCATAGTTTCTATTTTTAAAAGTAAGTGGATTTTAACTGTATTCCTGTGGTTTCTTCTAAACCGAACATTAAGTTCATATTCTGAATGGCCTGACCAGAAGCACCTTTTAATAAATTATCAATGATACTTGTTATTAATAATTTACCATTGTGCTTATGCAAGTGAATTAAACACTTATTGGTATTTACAACCTGCTTTAAGTGTAATTGTTCATCACTTATAAAAGTGAAAGCAGCGTCTCTATAAAAGTCAGTGTAAACCTTTTTAGCATCTTCAACTGTCCCGCTAAAATCAGTATAAATGGTTGCAAAAATACCTCTTGAAAAATTCCCTCTATTCGGCATAAACAAAATATCTGAAGAAAAATCATTTTGCAATTGGGTTACAGACTGGTTTATCTCCCCTAAATGTTGATGCGTAAACGGTTTATAATACGAGAAGTTATTATCTCTCCATGTAAAATGGGTAGTTGCAGACAATGACGTTCCTGCACCAGTTGCACCGGTAACGGCATTGATATGAACATCATAATCCAATAATCCTGCATTAGCTAAAGGCAATAACCCTAACTGAATAGCGGTTGCAAAACACCCTGGATTAGCAATATAATCAGCTTTCTTTATGTCTTCCCTTTGTAATTCTGGCAAACCATAAACAAATGTCTTTCCATCAAAGATTTTGTCTGCTTCTAATCTGAAATCGTTTCCTAAATCGATAATCTTCGTGTTTTCTGAAAACGAATTAGCTTTAAGAAATTTCACTGAATTTCCATGTCCTAAACATAAAAATAACACATCTATATTAAGATTTACAGTATCAGTAAACGTCTTATCTAAAGACCCAACTAAATCTTGGTGCACCTTAGAAATTTGATTTCCTGCATTAGATGTACTATAAACAAAATCAATTTCTGTTTCAGGATGATTAATCAATAACCTGATTAATTCACCAGCAGTATAACCTGCGCCACCAATTATGCCAACTTTTATTTTTTTCATTTCAACTAGTTCTTTTATTAGACCTATCAGGTTTTCAAAACCTGACAGGTCTCTTGAATCTATGAGTTTACTTGTTGATAAATCTTGTTCTGATTACCAATAATTTTAATGAACCCTTTGGCATCATCCGCTGTCCAAGCTCTATTTTCTTCACCGTAGCTACCAAACTTAGCACTCATTAAATCGTGCTCAGATTTGATACCGTCTAATGAGAAGTGGTATGGCTTCAAAGTTACCATTACATCACCTGAAACTTTCTCTTGACTGCTACTTAAAAAAGCTTCAATATCTCTCATTACAGGATCTAAATACTGACCTTCATGTAAGTGCATGCCGTAGAAACTAGATAAATATTCCTTATGCTGTAATTGCCATTTGGTCAATGTATGTTTTTCCAATAAGTGATGTGCCTTAACTGTAATTAAAGCCGCAGCTGCTTCAAAACCAACACGACCTTTAATCCCTACAATAGTATCCCCTACGTGAATATCTCTACCAATGGCGTAAGCAGATGCTAAATCATTTAGTTTTTCAATATTTACTTCAGGAGCATTAGCTTCACCATTTAGTGCCACAAACTCCCCTTTATCAAAAGTTAAAGTTACTTTTTCCTCGTCGTCTTTTTCCAACTGTGATGGATACGCCTCACTTGGCAATGGCTTTTCAGAAGTTAAAGTTTCTGCACCACCAACACTTGTTCCCCAAAGTCCTTTATTAATTGAGTATTGCGCTTTTTCCCAAGACATATCAATACCATTGGCTTTCAAATATTCAATCTCTTCAGCTCTAGATAATTTCTGATCTCTAATAGGCGTAATAATTTTAATACCAGGCGCCAAAGTTTGGAAAATCATATCAAACCGTACTTGGTCGTTACCTGCTCCAGTACTTCCGTGGGCTATATATTCAGCATTAATACGCTTAGCATATTCAATAATTTCGATAGCCTGTACGATACGTTCTGCACTAACAGATAATGGGTATGTATTGTTTTTTAATACATTGCCAAAAATTAAATACTTCACCACTTTTTGGTAAAAAGTAGCTACAGCATCAATATTCTTATATGTTGCAACCCCCATTTTATAGGCGTTACTTTCAATATGAGCAATTTCATCTTGCGTAAAACCACCGGTATTTACACTTACTGCATGTACTTCATATTCTTTTGATAAACTTACTGCACAATATGATGTATCTAATCCGCCACTGTATGCTATTACTAATTTTTTCATTTATTCTAATTAAATATTGTTCTTAAGAATCTTGTTAAATTGATTAATTTTTGATTCGAAATAAGGATTAACGTAGTATTTATATTTGTACTCATCTCTCAACTTTCCTAATTTTTCAAGCGTTTCAATCAAAACAGGAGATAAGTCTTTTAAGGTTATAAACTTCATACCTAACAACTCATTATTGTTATGAACTGTTTTATCTTGTGCTATTGAAATAAGAAATTCTTTTGAGAACTTTTTGGTCAAAAAATCCATTAAAAGCAGCCCTAAATTGTGATTTCTGTAGGATTTATGAATCCATAGAGACGAACGTTCGTAAACAGAATATTTATCGATAGTATGCCTATGGGCAAAAATATGCCCAAAAATTTCACCATCTTTTTTCAATAGAAAACACCCATTTTTTAAGCGATCTAGCAACATACCAACACTCGCATGATACATTGCTGGCAGCTGTTTAGTTCGTTCTGAAATGATCTGCAAATTCGTTTTGGAAATCTCATGAGTAAAAACAACCTCAAGTCCTTTTTCTTCACAAAAGGTCCTTGCTTCCTCTAATGCTGTATTTCTATCTGTTCTCAATACTATTTCCATGTTTATATATGTTTTTACAAAACATAGTTTTATTTAAATACACAATTTAAAACCCAGTTTATGAGTTGAACCCATATTCCTAGTGCTAGGTCAATTTTCTAACACAATTTAAACTCAAAAAAATAACGAAAATTTGAAAGTGAATTACTTTCTTACACTGATACACCCCACTAGGGGCGCGTTTGAGGAAAACGCACAACAACTGCTTCAGTATGATTTACTGAAACATAAGAGGTAAAAGATATGTTGTTTCCTGTTTTCACTGAATAACCATCTTAACTATTAACTCTAAATCGTCGGCGCGAGCCCCTTTCGTTAATATGAGCGGCAAAATTACAACTTATTATGAATTACACAACATTAAAATTAAATATCTTTAATTAATACTTTTTTATAGTTCTCGAATCCAAATATTGCGATAACTCACCAAATCACCATGGTCTTGTAAACGAATAGAAGCCTTACCATGAGCTTTATAACTTGGTTCACCTCTATAAACTGTTGGTCCTTGAATTTCAAAATGGTCTTGTATAAGCACACCATTGTGTAAAACGGTTATGGTAGCTTTTTTAACAACTTTCCCATTGTTATCAAATTCTGGCTGATGAAAAATAATATCATACGTATTCCATTCTCCTGTTGAAACAGAAGCCATAGCTAGCGGAATAGACTGTTTATAAATAGACCCTACTTGACCATTGGAATAGGTTTCATTGTCGTTATTGTCAAGCACTTGAATTTCATATCTATCTTGGAGAAATACACCGCTATTTCCGCGTTTTTGACTTTTTTTACCAATAGTATCTAGTGGTGATTTCCATTCTAAGTGCAACTGAATACTACCAAAAGATTGTTTTGTCTTAATAGCTCCAGTTTTAGGTTTTACCGTCATAGAACCATCTTCATTCAAAGTCCAACCAACTATGTCACCTTTTCCCGTCCAACTATCAAAACCAGAGCCATCAAATAAGACTATAGCATCACTTGGTGGTGCGTTATTATAACCAGGAACTACTTTTTTAACTTTTGGTTCCCAAACCTCTGTAAGCTTAGGATCATTTTTTTCTTGTGCAAAAATCGAAATGCCAATAAGAAAAAAGAGATAAAAACATATTGATTGCTTCATCTTATACTCCTAAAACACTCTTTAAATAATCCTCATCAATATCACCGCCAGCAAAATCGTCAAAACTACGCGTTGCTGCTTCAATTATATGTTTTTTAATGAATGGTGCACCTTCCCTAGCACCTTGGTCAGAAGATTTTATACAACATTCCCATTCCATTACTGCCCATAAATCCAATCCGTATGTCGTCAATTTAGAAAATATAGCACTAAAGTCAACTTGCCCATCACCCAAACTTCTAAAACGTCCCGCACGATCTTTCCAATCTGCATATCCGCCATAAACCCCTTGGCGTCCTGTTGGATTAAACTCCGCATCTTTCACATGGAATGCGCGAATACGTTCATGATAAATATCTATAAAAGACAAATAATCTAACTGTTGCAACACAAAATGACTCGGGTCGTACAACAAATTAGCACGCGAATGATTCCCCGTAGCCTCTAAAAAACGCTCATAAGAAATCCCATCGTGTAAATCTTCACCAGGATGAATTTCATAACACACATCCACACCGCATTCATCAAAATGATTCAAAATCGGTAACCATCTATTGGCCAATTCCTTAAAACCCATTTCCACCAATCCGTTTGGGCGCTGTGGCCAAGGATATACCGTATGCCACATTAAAGCTCCAGAAAACGACGCATGAGATTTTAAGCCTAATCGCCCACTCGCTGTCCCACACTTTTTCACAAAATCAATCGCCCATTCTGTTCTAGCCTTTGGATTTCCTCTTACGTGTTCAGGCGCAAAACCATCAAACATCGAGTCGTAAGCTGGATTCACCGCTACCAATTGCCCCTGTAAATGTGTTGATAATTCTGTGATTTCCAAACCGTAGGAGTTCACTTTTCCTTTTAATTCATCGCAGTAGGTTTGGCTTTCCGCAGCGGTTTCTATATCAATCAAGCTAGACTCCCAAGTGGGAATCTGTATGCCTTTGTACCCTAAATCCGAAGCCCATTTACACATGCCATCTAAACTGTTAAATGGCGCTTCACTTCCCGCAAATTGTGCCAAAAACACTGCAGGTCCTTTTATTGTTTTCATCTGTTTAGTTTTTAATTTGGGCGTTACCGCAAGGGTCGGGCTATCCGCTATATCTTTTTTAAGCTTGTTCTCGATACAAATTTGCTCATGCTTCACAAATTCACTCGAACTGACACTTAAAAAAGGATGCCGCTTCTATCCCTAACGCGGGCATATCCGCCAATTTTAGTTTTTTATCATTAGTTTATTTTCGTCCAAGCAGCATTGTTCTTATCGCTTTCCACCGCAGCATAAATAAATTTCATCCCACGTACGCCGTCAGCAACAGTTGGATAATCCGTTTTTTCAACAGATTCACCTGTATTGACAGCATTCAAATGCCTCGCGAAATTCTTATATATCGTTGCAAAGGCTTCCAAATAGCCCTCAGGATGTCCTGCAGGAATTCTACAGACTTCTAGAGCTTCAGGATGCAAACCGTTACCATTTGGTGTGTAAATCTTTTTGGGCTCTTCCAACCATCTTGTAATCAATTCATTCGGGTTTTCTTGATACCATTCAATGCTACCTTTTGTACCGTAAACTTTAATCCCTAAGTTATTTTCTTCACCCAAAGCAATTTGTGAAATCGAAATCGTGCCTTTAGCACCATTGTTCATTCTTATCAACATATTACCATCGTCATCAAGTGTTCTTCCTTCTCCAAACCTGCCTAAATCTGCAGCAATCTCTTCAATTTGCAACCCAGTAATATATTCAATAAGATTTTCAGCATGCGTACCAATATCACCCAAAGCACCTCCAATTCCTGAACGTTTAGGATCCACTCTCCAAGCGGCTTGCTTTTGCTCTGTTTTTTCTAGAGACGTGGATAGCCACCCTTGTAAATACTGTGCTTGTATCTTTCTAATAGTACCCAACTCGCCTTTTGCTATCATAGCTTTGGCTTGTTTTACCATAGAATTTCCAGTGTAATTATGAGTAAGCGCAAATAACTTTCCACTTTCAGCGACAATTTTCTCAAGTGCTTCCGCTTCTTCCAATGTTAGGGTTACAGGCTTATCTGATACTACATGAAATCCATTCTCTAAAGCCATTTTAGCTGGAGGGAAATGCATATGATTTGGCGTTACGATTGCTACAAAATCCATTCTAACGTCCTCGGGCAAAGCCTTTTCTTTTTCAATCATTTCTTGAAATGTGCCATAGCATCTGCTCTCATCCAAACCAAGGGCAATCCCAGATGAAATAGATTTTTCAATCGTGCTGCTAAATGCACCACATACCAATTCAATCATCCCATCAATAGATGCCGCTTTTCTATGCACATCTCCAATAAACGAGCCAGCGCCTCCGCCGACCATTCCCATTCTTAATTTTCTACTCATTGTATTATACTCTTCTTGCTTCTAATTTTTTACGTTGTGTATAAAGTATTCCGAACAGCACAACTAGCACCATCGGAAATATTGCAATATTACTTAGTGTTTCTTGCCCCGCCATAAGTTCTGCCTGTTCTAAACTAGCACCAGAATCTAATGCATTAGCCTTTGCACTATCCAACCACGATCCAATAACAGGTTGCCAAATACTTGTGGCAAACATACCTATACCCCCAATTAAAGACATTCCTAACGCACCCGTATTAGGCAAGTATTCACTAACAAAACCAATCATAGTTGGCCAGAAGTAACACACACCAATGGCAAATAATATAGCTGCTACATACACCATGCCTCCGGTTGCTGAACTCATCATATAGATTGCAATTGCAGAAATAATTGCAGAACCAAATAAAACACCTGGTGGATTTAGTTTATGAATAATTGGACCCGCAAAATAACGTCCAATAGCCATCAAACCAGTAACCATGGCTAAAATTAACATCGGGCTTGCTCCTGAATTCCCTAATATTTTTTCAACCCACTGTTGCGTTCCTAATTCTGTTGTCGCTGTTAAGGTCATACAAATTACCATAAAAATAAATAGCGGCGTCAACAAACTTTTGACATTCGTTTTCGTATCGGAAACAATATTCTCGCTTTTTGGGAATTTCTGTCCGAAGAATAAGAAACCATATAATAACGTAGGAATAAGCATGATGCCAATTTGCATTTGCCACCCCATCTCTAAATCTGTCATAAATTTAGAGGCCAAAGCTCCAATTACAATTCCCCCTGGAAACCACACATGAAACTTATTTAACATCGTGGTACGATTATCCGTATACATATCAGCAATAAGAGGATTACATGCAGCTTCAACAGATCCGTTTGCAAATCCGATGAAAAAGGTTGAAATCAAGAGTGTCCAAAATCCACCTGCAAATATTGTTAGCAATAATCCCAATAAATGTGCCACGAAAGCGATTACCATTAATTTTCTTGCCCCAAGAGAATTATAGACTAAACCTCCAAAAATGGTTGCAATAGGAAATCCTAAAAAAGCCATTCCATTTACATACCCCAATTCTTTGTCGGACAATGCAAAATCAGTTCCTAATTGACCCAGAATTCCTGCCCTAATAGCAAAAGTCATTGCCGTTACAATCAGCGAAATACATGAGGCTAAAAACAGCCTATTCTTATTAATATTCTCCATAATCTATATTTAGTTTGGTTAGTATTTTTATGAAAGTTGTGTTCCTACTTTAAGCAATAAATCTCGAGTGGCTTTTATTCCGTCTTCTTCTGAAATTTTACTGCCTTCAAACTCCACACCTACAAAGCCTTTGTAACCAGAATCTTTTACCATTTGCATGACGCGTTTATAATCAATAGTAGTTTCATTGCCATCCGCGTCAAACTCGTACGATTTAGCACTTACCGCTTTCGCAAAAGGTAATAATTCCTTCATGCCCTTATATTTATCATAGGCCTCTAAACAATTTCTGTCTTTATCTTTCTTGATACAGAAGTTTCCAAAATCTGGTAGCGTACCGCAGTTTTCATTCTTTATCTGAGAAAAAACGTTGTGCATCCATTCTCCATTTGATGAAAACCCACCATGATTTTCCACCAAAACATTAATGTTAGAGCCTTGAGCAAACTCAGACAACTTCGTTAAGGAATCTACTCCACTTTTAATAGCGTCATCATAATCATTTCCTCCAGCTAGATTAACCCTTATGGCATGACACCCTAAAAAATTAGCTGCTTCCACCCATTTATAATGATTTTCAATGGCCTTCAATCTTTTGGCTGTGTCTGCATCTGCTAGACCACCTTCACCATCCACCATAATTAAAACATTTTGTTGGCCTTCAGCATTAGCTCTAGATTTCATCTCCTTAAGATACGCCATATCTTTAGCCTTATCTTTAAAAAAACCATTGACGTATTCCACACCTTCACAACCTAAACTTCTAGATTTTGAAGCAAAATCTAAGTTATCCATAGCGCCACCTCGCAATGCCCTGTGCAACGACCACTGAGCCAAAGAGATTTTAAAGAACAGCTCTTTAGAAGCATCAGTAGCATCAGCTAAATCTTGTTCAACAATTTTATTTTCTTTCGAATTTTTACAAGCATACATTCCCAAAGCAGAAAGTGCTATACTTGTTTGGGAGGTTTTAACAATAAAGTCCCTGCGCTTCATTTTAGTTCCGTTTATTAGTTAGATGGTATCAGGTGAAATTATGGAAATTAATCTCTCAACCTGTTTATTTTTATTCAGTGAAAAAATTTAAACAACTTTACACTTCTGGATAAGCGCTTAACCTTTCTTCTACTTGAAATCTATTTCTAAATTCATTAGGGGAACATTTTTCATGCTTTTTAAACACTGTAGAAAAATATTGACTTGTTGTAAAGCCGCATATATATGCGACCTCACCCACCGTTAAATCAGGATTATCCTTTAATACATTTTTAGCCATTTCTAACCGCCTAATATTAAGATAACGCATGGGAGTGAGATTTGTTAATTGCTTGCAATGATGTGTAAAACGTGTTAAACCAACACCTGCCGACTGCGCCATTTCTTCGATAGTCCAATTTTCGGAAAGGTTTTTTTCCAGCTCCTTTAAAAAATATTGAACACTTCTTGAACTATCGGTTAACGACTCATTAAGCACAATATTTTCAGTTTTTAATAAGTCTAAAATCAAAATCAGCAAATAATTTACGAGCAATCGAATTCGCGACGCGTTACTACCATTTTCATCAGTATTTACGGCCATATTAATACGCTTAAAACAATCCCGCATCCTTTGATCAGTCTTCAAAATAGACTTTTCATTATGTCTTAACATAGTGGTTAATTGCCTGAGATCATTTTTCGTCAAAGTAATCCAATCAGGCCAAACCCATTCTTGATGAGGTCTACGCACACCCAGATCAATGATGACCCAATAAAATTTCCCCATACCGATATGTGGATTTCCAACTTTATGCGCCTCCCAAGGACGGGTAATCGTCAAATGATTTGGTGTTAAAATCACCTCCTTATTTTCTTGGGCATACGGCATAGTACCTGACTCCAAAAAATGAAATTCAATACCTTCATTTCTATGCCAATCCAAACCCCAATCTTGTGGTTCATTAGCATCCCAATATCCAATACTATTTAAACCAATAGTATTTTCATCCAATCGGTCTCCAGGATAGGTATGACGCGCCAGAGCCTTAAACTTTAATTTTTTGCGTTCATAAGCATCGATTAATGGCAAACAGGTGTCTGCATGATACACAACACCATCAGCCTCATAAGGTTCAATTTTTTGTATGCTTACTTTCACTGAAAAATTTTAAACAAGTGCACGATGCAAATTAGTTAATTTTCCATTTAATATAAAAATATTTAGTACTTTATCATCTTTTATCAATTATTGATATAATTTCTTGATAATTTAACGATTTAGTTTTACCCATTTATATGAATGAAATTGATTTGACGACCACCGATACTTTTGACGCTATAGTAATTGGAACTGGTATTACAGGAGGTTGGGCAGCGAAGGAACTATGTGAAGGCGGCTTAAAAACATTAGTTCTTGAAAGAGGCCGTATGGTGAAACATATAGAGCATTACCACACTGCAAATTTAGATCCATGGGATCAAGAATTGAAAGGCAATATTAGTTCTAAAGAACTTAAAAAATACCCCAAACAAAGTAGAACAGGATATACGGTTAAAAATGCCAGTAAGCATTGGTTTGTGAATGATTTAGAACACCCCTATAATGAAAAAAAGCGTTTTGACTGGATGCGGGGGTATCATGTTGGTGGACGCTCTATTACTTGGGGGCGGCAATCTTACAGGTGGAGTGATTTGGATTTTACAGCCAACAAGCGCGATGGCCATGGTGTTGATTGGCCAATACGTTACAAAGATATTGCTCCTTGGTACAGTTATGTTGAACAATATATTGGGGTAAGTGGCCAGAATCTTGGTTTAGCCCAATTACCAGATGGTGATTTTGATCCACCAATGGAGCTAAATTGTGTTGAAGAGCACATGCAATCCAGCATGGAAAAAGAATTTGGACGCGTTTTAACCATTGGAAGAGTGGCGCATTCTACAAAATCAGAACCACGAGAAGGCAGAAGTAGTTGTCAATTTCGAAATAGATGCATAAGAGGATGCCCGTATGGCGGCTATTTTAGTAGTAACGCCTCCACATTACCTGCGGCAGAACGCACAGGTAACATGACCTTAAGACCAAATTCAATTGCCTATGAAATTATATATGACACAGACAAAAAGCAGGCCACAGGAGTAAGAATAATTGATACTAAAACAAAGGAAAAACTAGAATTTAAAGCTAAAATTATTTTTTGTTGTGCATCAGCCATAGCATCGGCATCCATACTAATGCAATCAAAATCTGATAGATTTCCTGATGGTTTAGGAAACGATTCTGGAGAACTAGGTCATAACGTTATGGATCATCATTTAGGCGCTGGCGCCTCAGGAAAGATCGATGGTTTTGAAGACAAATACTACTACGGTAGAAGACCAAACGGTATTTACATACCGAGATTTGTAAACTTAGGAGATAAAGCTAGTGAAAATAAAAATTTCTTAAGAGGTTATGGGTATCAAGGACGAGCTAGTAGAGGTGACTATTCAACATCTACAGAAGAATTGGCCTATGGCGCAGAGTTTAAAGAGAAGATTTTAGAGCCAGGTGGTTGGCGCATGGGAATAGGTGGCTTTGGTGAATGTTTGCCATACCATGAGAATAAGATGACTCTAGACTATGACAAATTAGACCAATGGGGTTTGCCAACAATTACGTTTGATGCAGAGTGGAAAGCAAACGAATATGCCATGAGAGAGGATATGATAGCGCAGGCTGTTGCTATGTTAGAAAAAGCAGGCTTTAAAGATATCCAAACGAGAAATCAAGTGCGTGCACCAGGGATTGGGATTCATGAAATGGGTACTGCTCGCATGGGACGAGATGCAAAAACTTCCATATTAAATAAATACAATCAAATACACGCGGTACCAAATGTATATGTTACAGATGGCGCTTGTATGACCTCATCTGCCTGCCAAAACCCATCCCTTACTTATATGGCGCTAACTGCAAGAGCCGCAGATCACGCTGTTAAACAATTTAAAGCTAAATATTCATGAAACGAAGAGACGCCTTAAAGCAAATTGGAATAGCAGCGGGTTATGTAGCCTTAGCCCCTAGTGCATTTAGCATTCTACAGGGTTGTACTACGGAAGTTGAAAAATGGATCCCTCAATTTCTTTCAACAGATGAGGGTAGTGTTTTAAAACATTTAATAGACCTTATACTACCTAAGACTAGTGCTTCACCGGGTGCTTTGGAAGTAAACGTACCTGAATTTATAGATTTGCTGGCCTTTAAATCTTATGACGACAAGTCGCAACAGAAGTTTAAAGAAGAAATGGAAGCTGTGGTTAATGAGTTGATGATTGATAAAGCACCAGAATTTCTAATTTCTGATTTAAAAAAAGAAAATTATGATGCCCTATTGCACAAATATTTGAAGTCTAAACCAGAAGATCGCGTAAATTACAACGAAGCTCAAGAATTAGTATACAGCGCGCTTACAGGTATAAGAGGCACCTCTGTTTGGGCATACAGAAGCAGTCAGTTAATTGGTGAACAGGTTTTGCCCTACTTGCCCGTACCTGGATATCATAAAGGATGTATAGACGTGAACGACGCCACTAAAGGAAAATCATGGGCACTTTAAAAAATTATAACAAATGAAACAAAAGCTATTTCTATATTTCTCACTTTTCATTTTATTATTAAACTGCGAGAAAAAAAAAGAAAAATGGGTAAAACTCTTTAACGGCAAAGATTTAAAGGATTGGGTTGTTAAAATAAAAGGACATCCAGCAGGAGAAAACTATAACAATACATTTATTGCAGAAGATGGCGTAATGAAGGTAAATTATGAAAAGTATAAAGATTCATTTCATAATACTTTTGGACATATTTACTACAAGAAACCGTTTTCCAATTATAAATTTAGAATGGATTACCGTTTTACAGGAGAGCAACTATCTGACGGTGCAGATTGGGCAACCCGAAACAGCGGTATCATGCTTCATTGCGAAGACCCCATGAAGATCGGGCTAGATCAAAATTTCCCTGTATCCATTGAAGTCCAACTTTTAGGTGGTAATGGTACAGATGAGCGGCAAACTGCTAATTTATGTACCCCTGGCACTAATGTAGTTATAGATTCTTTAAGAACCGAACACTGTATAAAATCTACTTCAAAAACATATCACGGAGAGCAATGGGTGAATGTTGAAATTGAAGTTCGCAACGACTCCATTATCAAACACTTTATAAACGGCGAAGAAGTAATGCGCTACTATAAACCGCAGTATGGAGGAGGAAATGTAGATTACAATGAGGACTATTGGAAGTCTATGGAAGGTCAACCTCTAAAAGGTGGTTATATTTCACTTCAAAGTGAAAGCCATCCTGTGGAATTTAGGAATATTGAGATTTTGGAGCTATAGTCCAAAGCGCTTTCGAACCAAATGATTTCAAAACGAAAGAAAATAACCAATAGCATCTTATCCATAATTTTCGTAGCATTTGCTATTATGCAATTGAACGACCCCGATGGATGGTTATGGTTTTTCATTTATCTTAGTGTTGCTGGGATTTGTTTTGTTAGTACTTTTAAAACACTACCTAAAATCCTTTTATGGGGTATCATAGTAGCTTTAGTGACATATTCATGTTTCCATTTTTCATTATTCATAGACTATCTTCAAACGGAACATAAAGAAGAAATCTTTGGTGAAATGGTTTATGAAAAGCCTTATTTAGAAGGTTCCCGCGAATTTTTAGGGTTGCTTATTGCAGCATTTGCGGTAGCTTATCAATTAAAATCAAGCAAAAAATAGTTAGTAACTTGTACAATATATTTCACTGAATAATTGCAAACAGTTGTACCCTTTTTAATTTTCATCTTTGTATGTTTATCAAAAATTTTCCCTAATTAAAATGTACCAACTAAAATACATTTCCATAGTCCTTTTTGTACTTATTTTTAACTCGATTGTATTCGCTCAAATCAATATTTCTGGGACTGTTTCAAATTCGAAAAATGAACCTATTGAGAATGTGACACTATTTTTGGAACCCTCAAACAGAACCGCTTACACTGGAACTGATGGCTCCTTTAAACTAGAAAATATTTCAGAAGGTAATTATAAAATTTCGGCTTCCATTCTTGGCTATAAAAATGCCCTAAAAATTATTGAAATTAAAGATGAGGATCTTACAATCAACTTTATTTTAGAACAAGATTTACTAAATCTGCAAACCGTTGTAGTGACCGGAACATTTGATCCAAGGACAGTTTTGGAATCTAATACATCCATAAGTATTTTGAATTCTGAAGACATCCAACAAACCTACCCACAGGGTACGGCGGGTTTATTACAAAATATCCCTGGAACCTTTACGGACCCTTCAGCTGGAGAAGTGTATACAAAAGTTTATACTAGAGGTATTTCAGCATCCGCAGAAGACGATATGGGTTGGTATTATGTTTCACTACAGGAAGATGGCCTACCTGTTAGTTTGATTCAGCATTCCTACTATGGGCCTGATTTATTTCATCGTGTGGATTTAACGACCAAAAAAGTGGAGGCTATCAGGGGCGGTAGTTCTACTATTACCTCATTGAATGCTCCTGGAGGTATTTACAATTTTATGTCGTATGGGGCTAAATCTAGTTTTGGCGGAGAATTTCAGGCCACATCTGGAGCTCAAGGAGATGGAAATATGCTTTACAGAGGTGACATGAACCTTGGCGGCCCTCTTGGAAACAATTGGTTCTTTAATGCCGGGGGACATTACAGGCATGATGATGGCGCGAGAGATACGGACTTTGTCTTTAGTAAAGGCGGACAGTTTCGATTCGATGTTATTAAGAAAACAAATGGAGGCCAGTTCAAATTTTATGGTAAAATATTGAATGACAAAACGAATCGCCATACTGGTGTAGCCGCCACTAATTGGGACAACCCTTCATCTGCTTTTGGTCAGGATTTTAGCTCAACTTCACTATTGATGCCCGATTTTGATGGTAGTATTCCAGACGGCAGAAATCTTAACAATAGTAATACTTTTAACCCATCGCAAGGTGTACACGCTAAAGATTTAGCGCTCGGTTTAAATTTTAGTCAGGATTTAGGTAACCGATTAACGCTAAAAAATCATTTCAGGTTTTCTGCGAAAGAGGCCAATTGGCAAACCTCTATTAGTAATGCATTTGTATCTCTAAATGACCCCACAGCGTATCTTTTGAGCGACCTTACGGTCTTTTCTAGACCAGATGCCATACTTCCTTTTGGACAAGTTATATTTCGTGATGCACAATCTGGGAACGAACTAGCTAGTGTTGACAATAGTGGGTTATTTGGCGGAAATCCGTTTCAATATTTAACAGATGAAAGTTTGCCTAACGATGCCATTATGGGAACTTCGGCGTGGTATAAAGACAATGAAACAGATGAATGGATTAACCAATTTGAACTTCAAAAAAAATGGGATAACCATGATTTTTCAACAGGATTTGTGACTGCCTATGCGAATACTTCACATTTTACCCAAGGCTCGTTTGCTTTCGCGACTTACGAACCCAACCCAAGAATGTTATCTGTGACACTTGAAAACCCGGGACAACCCGTTATTGCACTTTCTGATGAAAACGGATTGAGCAATTATGGCGGTTTGTTTTTTGTAAATGCAGAAGCTAAAGTCACACAAATAGCAGCCTTTATAAATGATAGATGGGAGGTTTCTAAAAACTTACATTTAGACTTAGGACTTCGTTTTGAAAATATTGCCCATAACGGAAGTAAAGATAGGTTCGCACCAGCGGACTTAAATGGAGGTATTGATGGTGATCCAACCACTGCCTATGACAATGGTATTATTAGCCCTACAGGAGAAAAAGATTATTTCAAGTACAATTACAATTACTTATCGTATTCCGCAGGAATCAACTACAAAATCAACAAGAATACAGCAATTTTCTCAAGGTTTTCAAAAGGAAATAAAGCTCCTGAATTGAACTATTATTTCAATAATTTTTCAAATGTCCCTATTAATCAACCTGGTGAAATTCAAAAAATACTTCAAACAGAATTCGGTGTAAAGTTTGACACTAAAATTGTATCATTTACGGGTACAGCATTTTGGAGCCAATTGAAAGATGTGGGTATTGCAAATTTTGAGTTTGACGAAAGTTCAGCAGGTATTTTTTACACCCCTATTCTATTCAACACATCTAACACACTTGGTTTTGAATGGGAAAGTATCTACGCTCCAATTGAAAATATTACACTTTCATTTAATGGTGTTCTTCAAAATCCAAAGGCAGAAGACTGGAAGATTTATGATGCAGCTGGTTCTGTTGATACAGCTGATGATTCCATACTAGACTATTCGGGAAATACATTACCTTTCAATCCAAAATTAATGCTTAATAGTGGCATTGCTTTTGATAACGATAAATGCTCAGGCTTCATTAAATGGCAATACATGAGCAAGCGTTTTGGAAATGTAGCCAACGGTTTTGAACTGGATGCCTATAGTATTTTCAATGTTGGAGCAGGATATAAAATCAATGAACATCTTTCAGCAAATATAGTTGTAACTAATTTGTTTAATTCTGAAGGACTAGCCAATTTCTTTGGTGAAAATAGTTTTGGTGCCAATGCCAATGGTGCTACTCCAGAATTTATTGCCAATAATCCTGATGCTAGTTTTGTAGTGTTCCCGGTATTACAAAGACGTGGTTTGATTACTTTGAATTACACGTTTTAGCTGACCAATAGCACCCAATAATGGACCAAATGAAACCTACAGACTGTATAAAATTATTTTAATTTGAAGTATATTGTAAATCAACTTTTAGACTAAATACATATGAAAAAATATCTTCTAATTTTTAGTTTGGTTTTTCTGATAGTCTCCTGCGAAAAAGAGAAAGAAGCAAATTTCACTCAAGCTCCGACAGAAACGCAAAAAAAGGAAGTACCAAAAGGATATTTACCTTTTACACATATTGAATTAAACGATTTATCTGGTTTTAAACCTACCGGAAAAAATTGGGAAATAGTTGGAGATGTGGTAACCGACAGAAAAAAATGGAGAACAATCTCTTCTACGGAAGGTAAAGGCATTTTGTTGAACAAAAACGATCAAGAAAAAGGTAAAAACAAAAACCTGTTCTCCAATTTTGAGCATGGTGATATTGAACTAGAATTGGACGTTATGGTTCCTGTTGGTTCTAATTCGGGGTTGTATTTTCAAAGTCGGTATGAAGTACAAATATTTGATAGCTGGAAGGCTAAAGAGGCAACATATAAAGATATGGGAGGTATTTATCAACGTTGGAATAAAGAAGCTCCTAAAGGTGAAGAAGGATACGAAGGTACTTCTCCAAGAGTAAATGCAGCCAAAGCTCCTGGTTTATGGCAACATTTAAAAGTGATTTTTCATGCTCCTAAATTTAACAGTGCAGGTAAAAAGATTAAAAATGCTTGGTTTGAAGAAGTTTGGCTAAATGGTGTTTTAATTCATAAAAATGTTGAGTTAAGTGGCCCTACTCGGGGAGGTGGCACAAATGCAGATGAAAAACCAAAAGGCCCATTAATGATTCAAGGTGATCATGGTCCTGTGGCATTTAAAAATATCAGATACAAAATTTACGACGACAAAAAAATTAGGATAACCAATCTGGTTAGAACAGAATACAAAAGTCCTGGGAAAACAATGGGCAACCTTGATACAATTGCTAAGATTAAAGAAGAAAAGGTAAAAACCTTGTCATTTAATGATGTAACTAGTAAAAGAGAAAGAAAAATGGTTGCCTTTTCTGGAATACTATCCATTCCTGAATCTGGTGACTATCTTTTTTCAAGTCAAACAACAGGTATTGCAGAGTTTTATTTAAATGATAAAAAAGCATTTCGTTTTAACAGTAGTAGAGATGAATTTGGCTATAGCACAGTACTTTTAGAAAAAGGTGATATTCCTTTTACGGTTGTCTATAATCAGCATGCACCATGGTCTAGAGGGTGTAATTTATTTGTTGAAGGTCCGGAAATGCCACGTTATTCATTATTTGAAGGCGTTGCTAAAGGCACTGGAGATTTCGATCCATTAAAAGGCATTATTGTTGAACCAAAGGATAAACCCGTAATGCAACGTAGTTTTGTAAATCATAAAGATAAAAAACATACTCATAGTATCTCGGTAGGAACTCCCCAAGGCGTGCATTACTCATATAATTTAGCAACGGGCTCGCTTTTAAAAGTTTGGAGTGGCTCATTTTTAAACACCACCCATATGTGGTTATCTAGAGGGTTTAAACAATTAGGAGAACCTATAGGTTTTGCCTTAACAATGCATGGCGATTTAGAATTTGCACCATTAGAGACTGAAAACACTTTATGGCCTGAACCATTACCTGAAAATAAAGGTTTCAAACAACTAGGATATGAGTTGGATGATTCTAGGATACCTACGTTCTCTTATGAAGTCGGATCAACTATCATTACAAATAAATTTACCGTTCCAGAAGGATCGCGTCAGCTAAATAAAGCCACTACTATTTCCAACGGAAAAAACTTATGGCATAAGATTGCTGACGGTGAAAGTATTAAGGCCTTACCTAACAATATTTATGTTGTGAATAATGAAAGTTACTATATTGATTTTTCAGGAAATAAATTAGAGGCAAGTATTAGAAACAGCAACGGTAAAGACGAATTACTAGTAAAAATTCCAGATGGAGATAGCTCACTTAACTACAGTATCATTTGGTAACCAAAAACAATATATCATGCAAAACGTATTAAAAATTTCATATGTAGTCTTATGCTTCTGTATTGGTCAAATTGCTTTTGGTCAATCGAAATCTATAAAAGAAAAAGAGGCTGAATTCTATAAAATAGTTGATGTCCCCATTCCAGAGGATGTTATTTTGGAAGTAGGTGGTTTAGCCCTAACAGATGATGATAAATTAGGGGTCTCCACAAGACGGGGTGAAGTTTGGCTGATCGATCAACCATACAGCTCCACACCTAATTATAAATTATTTGCTCATGGCCTACACGAAGCACTTGGTTTGGCATATAAAGATGGTAGTTTTTATTTATCGCAACGCGGAGAATTGACCAAATTGGAAGATAAAAATGGAGATAATGAAGCCGATGTATACAGTACAATTTACTCATGGCCACTATCTGGAAACTATCACGATTATTCTTATGGGCCAAAATTCACCGAAGATGGTGACATGATTGTCACACTAAATTTATCATGGACCCAAGGCGGGCAAAGTACTGTAAGATGGAGAGGGTGGATGCTAAAAATAACTCCTGAAGGAGAAATGACACCTATAGCAACCGGCTTACGTTCGCCTGCCGGATTTAGTATAAATACTGAAGGCGATTATTTCTATACCGAAAATCAAGGTGATTGGGTTGGCTCTGGAAGAATGACACATTTGGAAGTTGGTGGTTTTGCTGGCCATCCTTCTGGTTTAAAATGGAGTGACGACCCTCAGTCACCGCTATCTTTAAAAGTAGAAGATATTGAAGACAATTCGGGGTTAACGCTTTATGAATATGCCGAAAAAGTTCCAGAACTAAAAGCGCCAGCTATTTGGTTTCCGCATACCATTTTAGGTATTTCTACTTCGGACATCTTATACGATACAACAGGTGGAAAATTTGGCCCTTTTGAAGGGCAACAGTTTATTGGCGACCAAGGCCATAGTAAAATTATGCGTGTTTATATGGAAAAAGTAAACGGCGTGTACCAAGGTGCTGCATTTCCCTTTGTTGAAGGGTTTTCATCGGGAGTTTTACGTATGATTTGGGGAAGTGATAATAGTATGTTTGTAGGGATGACTAGTAGAGGTTGGGCATCAACGGGAAAAAAAGAATTTGGATTACAACGCTTGGTCTGGACAGGAAAAACCCCTTTTGAAATCAAAACTATGAAAGCTAAAGATGATGGTTTTGAATTAGAATTCACAAAACCCATAGACAAAGCTCATGCGGAAGATATTTCAAACTATAAAATGGTAACGTTCAACTATAAATACCATAGAACTTACGGAAGTCCAATTATCGATCAACAAAATGCGATGATACACAAAGCAGAAGTTTCAGAGGATGGATTAACCGTAAAATTGATTGTTCATGGTATGCGATTAGGGTACATACATCAACTAGAAATCCCATCTTTGACAGCGACTTCAGGTGAAAAACTTCTACATAAAAAAGCCTATTACACTTTAAATGAAGTACCCGGAGGCGAGTTAAAATCTATGCAAATGGAAATGACGGCTTCAACTAAAAAGGTTGAGCAACCAAAACGTGTAAACTCAATGCCACATGAATGGGGAGAAGCAGGTGCTGATGAAAAAGTAGTAATTGGGACGGTTCCTGGGTTAAAGTTTGATGTTCAAGAAATCACCATCAATAGAAACAGTAAAATTGAATTGACCTTGAACAACAATGATGATATGATACACAACGTTGTCCTCACCAGTAAACCTGGAAAAGAGATAGCTCTAAAAGTAGGACAAGACGCCTTAGGTCTTGGTCTTGATGGTGCTGATTTAAACTATGTTCCTTTTAGTGATTTAGTATTGGCACATACAGGAACGGTTGGTCCAGAAGATAACGAGACTATCTATTTCACTTCTCCAAATGAACCTGGAGAATATTGGATTGTTTGTACATTCCCTGGACATTATTTGACGATGTTGACAAAAGTAATTGTGAAGTAACAAACATATTACGATCTAAAAAGAGGCTCCATTTCAGAGCCTTTTTTCATTTTTATCAAACTAAGAATCATTCTAACTTCGACACTTTTCCTGTAGCAGTCCATTCTGTTCCTCTTAGCATAATCTTTTTCCAGCTTTCATTTTTCAAGGCTACCACGTGGTGCCCTAAGACATTATAAAAACACCTACCTTTCCCTTTGGTGTTCCATAGCATTACCGGTTCCATTTTATCGCGCCCTTTGTTTTCAGAATTAGAAAATGATGTTGCTAAAATATTAGGATTCTCTTGTATTTCCAGATTCACCCATAATTCATCTGTAATCCAAAAATCCTCTATACCTTTGGTAATGGGATGTGTCTTGTCCGTAAATACTATTTTATGTTCCGTGATTTTGCCATGTCTGGTTTTCTTTCCCCAAGTACCTCCAATTAATTCATGAAATTCAGGCCAATCGTAAAATGTAGCACTTGAAGCATGAAAGAGCACAAAGCCTCCTCCCTCCGCCACATATTTCATCAAACCCTCTTTCGTTAATTTAGGCCAGTCTTTCTTGTTTTCTGGAAATGGATTCCAATTGCTCAATACAGCATCATACTTTTCAAAATCTTCATATCCAAGAGTATCTGGAGACTCTGTAACATCAACCTCAAACTGACCGGTTTCTAAGTACATCTTTTGTAATTGTTGGGTAGTACCCTTCCAATCGTGATTATTACTACCAGTAAGGATAATCAACCTCATTTTCTCTAAATTCTTGGGCTTACTGCTTACGCATCCCAATATCAGAAAAATACAGCCTATAAATTTTAATACATTATTCATGATTTACCAAAGCTATATGGAAATTTAATAAGTTATATGTTCTGTAAATTTCAATTTATAATCACGCGGAGAACACTTGAATCGTTTTTTAAAAACGGTGGCAAAATATTGCGTACTTGAAAAGCCACAATCAAAGCATATTGCCGTTATACTTTTATGTTCTGACTGCTTCAACATTTTAGCCGCAGCATCCAATCGTAATTTAATCAAATAGTTAACAGGCGTCATATTTGTAAGTGCCTTACAATATTTAGACAAACTGGTTAAGCCCAACCCACAATGTTCTGCCATACTTTCTAAAGACCAATTTCTATTATAATTTTGAGCTAAATGATTCAAGAAAATTTCAACAGTTCTTTTATTGATTGTGAGCGATTCATCTAAAATTACTTCGTCTCTTTTGAACAAATCTACTAACTCTAATAATAGCTGGTTGATAAGGATATTTAACTTGGAATGTGGTATGGACTTATCGCAACTATCTAAGCATCTTCCAAGTTCCGAAAAACAACTTTTTATTTTTGTATTAGTCTTCCATACAGGCATTTCATTTTGTCGTAACACTTTTGTGAGAAAGCATAAATCTTCTTTTGAAAGAATAATCCAATCAGGCCATTGCCATTCTTGATGTGGCTGCCTCACGCCTACATCAATAATTAGCCAATATAGTTTACTGATAGTTACATTTGGCTTGCCTAATTTATGAAGTTGCCAAGGCCTTGTTATTGTAAAATCTCCAGATTCCAGTTCATACTTTTCATTTTGCTCTCTAAAAAATCTTAAACTTCCCGACTCCAAAAATGTAAATTCAATACCTTCATTTCTATGCCAATCTAAACCCCAGTTCTGTTCCATTTTAGCGTCCCAATATCCAATACTAAAAACTTCAGACAAAACATCCTCTGGTAAATCTATCCCAGGATAGTCTGCTCTCTTTAACGCCTTCATTTTTAAATCTCCCGAAATTGCAGCTTGTTCAAGAGGTTCGCAACGATCTGGCTTGTATATTATATGAAAATCTTTCTTTTTTGCAGGCTTCATTGCTTATTAGTTGTAAATTCAATTTATCCTTCAATTTACAAAAAAGGTAGGTTTTTCTCCTAATGCTCTGAGAACCAATTCACAGGTAGTTATTATTCAAGATTCTTAAGGTAATCATAACTAGCTTTTACAGCATCCTCTCCTGCAACCTCTAGTGTTGTATAACCATCAAAACCAATATTTTTAAGAGCTTGGTGAATTTCCTGAATACCAATAACACCCGATCCTAAAGGAATTAATGACATACCACAACCGAAAATCTTGCCTCTTTGTTCTATGTATTCCGCAGGTAGGTCCTTCCAGTGTACATGCTCAATTCTATCTCCTAATTTATTAATCATTTCAATTGGGTCTCCGCCACCCAACCAAAGGTTACCAGTATCTAGGTTGACACCCAAGGCTTCAGAATTACAGGCATCTATGATATGCTCCATATGCTGAACGGAATCTGTGTATTTTCCGTGTGGCTCTAGTAAAATTTTCACCCCATAATCTTTTGCCATTTGTAAAGGTTCATGGAGTTTTTCTCTAATGGTGAAGATTGCTTCATCATCCGTTAGGTTTTCTCCAAATTCGGTATGTGCATCACCTTCAGTTGTGATAACGTGTTTTATCCCTATTGATGCCGCCATCCTAATGGCTTTCACAATTTGAGACGTTCCATAACGCCATGGGGCAGCAGGGTCTAACAATGTAGCATGAGCGCATACACTCGTTAACGTAATGCCCCTGGATTCAAAAAGTCGTTTAATGTCAAATGCATTGGCATCCAAACTAGCCACAGCGTTAAAACCGAAATGCGACCCCAAACAGGCTCCATCGGCATTATCTGTAACATCGGCATATTTTATGCCCCATGCCTGTATTTGGTCAGCTTGTTGTTCTAAAGTCTGAAAGGGATTGATTAGTGCAAAGCATCCTATTTTAATGGCCATAATGTATTTAGTTTAATTTGTGATTATTATTTTTATTTAGAAATCCATTCTTCCCAAGCTTCATCGGCGAAACTTTTATTAATTTTATTTGGAGACACCAAAATGCGATAACTTAACTTTAAGGTTTCTCCAAGTTTTATTCTCTGAGGGCCGTCAAAGATTACAGCAGGACTAAAGTAAGGCATATCATGACTTACATACCATTTTGATGGGTAATTAAAATTTGATGGCTTATCCATAAATAAAAGGCTTCCTCCATTTGCATTTTGATAGAGCACCCACAAGGCTGACTGACCATGCAATTCATTTTTACCCTTTTTTTCAATGACTTCATTAATTTGAAACCCATAGCCTTCACTGTTAAGAAAAGACCCTTTCAGCATATCCTTATTCATACGGACTGACAATCCAGCATAACCCCCAAAGGATTTGCCATTAGTCTGTCCTTCTATTGGTGTTCTGTCCAATACTATATCAGCTCGTATGGGAGTCTGTTCGCTGAACCAATCTATAACATAGTTACCATTATTATCTGGAACGGAAACCATAATAGTTCGAGTTTCTTTTAAAATAGCATCCGCATTTTGACTTGGAGCGTATTCTAATTTTTGGATAAAAATTATGGATTTGTCTTTAGATATTTTATGGTTATAGGACAATATCCTGGTATAACCCCCAACTGGAATACCAGTAAAGCCTTTTTCCTCCCAGTAATTTATCTCATTTATTTTTTTCCATGAAAACCACAAACCTCGATGCCAAGGGTGATCTGTTTTTGGTAAATCTGTGAAAACCGTCCCATCTGTTGCGCCCAAAGGATGAAAAAAAGGTTTTCCTTTCGCTGGATCATGGTTAAATGTCCATAGTAATTGACCATCCCGGTTTAAAGAGGTAGAAAATTCATCTTCTACAATTTCTATACTTTTAGAATTACCACAACCAAAAAACAACAGAATTAATAAAGATACGGCACAAAATATCCTCATAATCTCTACCGCTATTCCTCATCTATTGTCAAGCCTTGCATATAGCCAATTAAATCTCTCACTTCTTCGTCCTTTAAACCTGTCAATAACCCAGGAGGCATTAAGGATAAATCAATAATTTTACTGGATTCAATATCTTCAGTTTTAATACTTATCTTCTCATTCCCAGGAATTATAAGTACAACCTCATCTTTATTACTTGTATACATTCTTCCATTAAATACACTTCCATCTTTTTTGTTGATTTGCATCTGATCGAACCCCGTCTTAATATTTTTATTCGGATTATTAATCGATTCTATAATTTGTTCTCTGGAAAGCAAGCGTCCAATACCAGCAAGATCTGGCCCTAACATCTCTTCACTTCCATCAATGGAGTGGCATGTGTTGCATGCTCTCCTCCTAAATATTTGCCTACCCTTAGCAGCATTACCTTTTATTACAGCGGTAATTTGTTTAGGATCATCGGGCTCCACCCAATCTGCAACTACCATTTTGTAAATAGCACCTTCTGGAGTTTTGTATGGTACATGCATTCGCCCCTCTATGCCAAATTGTGATAGGTATAAATCTCCATTAGCATCAAAGTCAAGGTCGGAGAGTTTTTCAATATTGTCTGCTATTGGAAATTCTTTCGCTTCATACTCACCATTTTCATTCTTTGTCATGCGCACGCGCGCAATGGAACCCTCTGCCCATTGTCCGTCTGGCCCCCAATAAGAAATAAACAAGTCTCCCGCTGTTCCATCAAAATCATTGTCTTTCGGATTAAATACAATACCTACTGGTGAGAATCCATACTTAAGTTTTACAAGAGGCTCTGTAGCTTCCTCATTCGGATATTTGTTTGGATTATTGCCGTAGAATTTACCTTTTATGCCATGATTAATCTCTTCGTGTTTGTTTTGATTCCCTCGGTTATCAGAAAAGAACACCTCATCTTCATCATTTAAAGTTAATCCATAGGCAAAGCGAAGCCCCGTAGCAAACCGCTCATAAGACTTTCCATCCGAAGCAATTCTAAGAATAGAACCTCTTAGTTTATGTGGATCTGGAGCAGCGGTTTTATTCAATTGATCGGTACAAAGAATGGCAAACAAATGGCCTTCGGAATCAAAATCGAGACCAAAGGTCCAATCCCAGTAATGTAATGTCCACGGAAAATCGTCAAAAAATGTATAACTATTATCTGCAACTAAATCGCCATCAGTATCTTCATATACTCTTATTTCCTGTGTTGTTGCCACGTACATCTTATTGTCCTTAAATGCCAAACTTGTCGGGTAACGAATACTATCATTTTTTACATCGCAAAATAGTTTTGCATGATCTTCAAGCCCATCTCCATCCTTATCCTGTAAAGAGTAAATTTCACCCGTGTAGTTGGCGGCATAAATTACGTTATTAGGCCCTGCAATAATCGCTGTTGGGTTCCATAGCGTTACTCCTGTTTTTATAGGTAGTCTAATTGGTGCATAGTGTCCATAAACTTTTACCGTAGTATCTGTGTGCTTTATTACAGTTTTCTCCCAATCTGAAAAAACCCGCTGGTTTTCTGGTTCTTTTTTACAAGATACCATTAAGACAATTAGAGTTAAAATAAAAATTAACTTATTTAACTTTTTCATTTTTCGTATAGTTGAATAACCCTTAAAATTAAGCTATACTTGAAATATAAATGTTTAATATATCGCGCCAAAATATTTTAAACAAAAAAAGAGGCACAAAATCTGTGCCTCTTTTTTTGTGTTTTTACAACTTATTATTCCACAATAAACTTACCTTTCATCAAGGCATAATGCCCTGGGAAACTACATAAAAAATCATAGGTTCCTGCTGGTGGTGCATCAAATTCTATGGATGTTGTTTGTCCTCCCCCAATAAGTTCAGTATGTGCTATAATATCAGCCTCAGAACCTTCAGGAATATATTTTGTTGCTCTGGCTGTTGCCGCTTTGGTTCCAAAAGCCATTAGGTCTACACCTTGGTTTAAAATAACTACATTATGCCCCATCACATTAACATCCATTTTACCTTTGTGGCGTAATGTTAATTTTACTTTTTGTCCAGCTTTTACTTTAAGTTCATTGGTGTTGAATTTCATCATATCATCACCTACAAGCACTAATTCTGCTACATTGGCATCTGCCTTCTTTTCTTCAGTTTTAGAACCTCCTAAGGTTATTTTTTCTTTGGGCTCTTCTTTCTTTTTATCTCCTCCACAATTGAATAAAAGTGTTGCTGCCAACACACCTGTAAATAGTACTTTAATGCTTTTCATTCTTTATTTTTTAATTGATTTCTCTGTTTTACAAAGATAATTATTACTAATCGATTTTCTGTATGATTTTAGTCATTGAAAAGAAATGAACTTTTACAAAATATAATCCGTACTAATAAAATTGGAAGTCTTTTTGTCTAATAACTCATTTAAAATAGCATTGTTGTGTTCATTGTCTTTTGAAGCTACAAAAGTTCTAATTGAAAACGAACGTAACGCATCTGTAACACTCAATGTTGCCACAGCCGAATCTTTTCTTCCCGTAAACGGATAGACGTCTGGACCACGCTGACAAGAGCTGTTTAAATTTACACGACAAACTAGATTCACCAACGTATCAATTAACGGCGAAAGTGTTGTTACATTTTTACCAAACAAGCTTACTTGCTGTCCATAATCTGATTCCGCCATGTCATCTAAAGGCTCTTCAATATCTGAAAATGACACAACCGGAATTACAGGTCCGAATTGCTCTTCTTGAAACACCCGCATCTCCTTAGTTACAGGAAATAATACTGCAGGAAATATGAAATTTTCTGATGTTTCTCCTCCTTTCTTATTCAAGATCTTTGCTCCTTTTTCGATAGCATCATCAATCAACCCTTGAATGTATCCTGGTTTATCTACTTCTGGCAGAGGTGTTAATTTTGCACCATCATCCCATGGATTGCCAAACTTCATTTGATCTACCTTATAGGCGAAACGTCTATTGAATTCTTCAACAATAGATTCGTGAACGTACAACACCTTTAATGCCGTACAACGTTGTCCGTTAAAGGATAATGTGCCCGCTATACATTCATCAACCGCCAAGTCTAAATCCGCATCAGGAAGTATAATTGCTGGATTTTTAGCCTCTAAACCTAAAACCATTCGCAATCTATTGCCTTTAGGGTGTTGACCTTGCAATGCATTTGCCGATTTACTGTTTCCTATTAAAGCAAGTACATCAATTTTACCTGATTCCATCATTGGTGTTGCCAATACCCGACCACGACCATATACAATATTTACAACTCCCTTTGGGAAACTATTCTGAAAAGCCTCCAACAATGGAGAAATTAAAAGCACACCCAACTTCGCTGGTTTAAATATGGTAGTATTTCCCATAATTAGTGCAGGAATCAATAAACAGAAAGTTTCATTTAAAGGGTAATTATAGGGACCCAAACACAAAACAACTCCTAACGGTCCGCGACGAATATGCGCATGTACACCAGAATGTTTTTCAAATCGAGCTGAATCTCGGTCCACCTCTTTATAAGCTTCAATAGTATCGTAAATGTATTCTACGGTTCTGTCGAATTCCTTTTGAGAGTCTAGTAGGTTTTTACCTATTTCCCACATAAGTAACTTAACAACCTCATCGCGCTTAGTTTTCATTTGTTCTACAAAGGTTTCCATGCAGGCAATACGATCTTCCACCTTCATAGTTGGCCATAGCCCTTGTCCATTGTCATAAGCGTTTACTGCAGAATTTAAAGCTTCCATAGCTTCACCGCCCCCCAATTGCGGAATAGAACCCAATAAAGTTGGTTTATAATCTTTAGTTGAAGAAATTGTAGAATATATTTCGGCAGTATCGCCATTCCATTGTTTTAATTCTCCATCTACTAAATAGGTGTTTTGGTGCAGTAAGCTATCAATTTGATAGACTTCTGGAATTTTTGTTAGTGTTGTACTCATAATTCAATTAGTTTTTAGTGGCGCTAAGATATTCATTATTACGCTTCTTTTATTGAAAAGCGAATGGAAGTAAATAGTCTTTTTAAGGGGCTAATTCGTTTTTTTACTAGACTAAAAACTGGAATAAATCCGGTGAGTTATTGAGATACTCACCAAAGAAATTCCTCTCTTTCATTTTATTAACAAGAGGTTCTAAATCTTCGGCAGATTTTAGTTCAATACCCACTACAGCTGCTCCATTTTCCCGATTGGTTTTCTTAGTATATTCAAAATATGTAATGTCGTCATTTGGCCCTAAAATATCAACTACAAACTCTTTTAAAGCTCCCGCTCTCTGAGGAAACTTCACAATAAAGTAGTGCTTTAAATTCCTATATAAAAGTGCACGTTCTTTAATTTCGGCAGTTCTCGTGATATCATTGTTACTACCGCTAACAACGCAAACCGCAGTTTTACCCTTAATAGCTTCTGCATAAAAATCTAAAGCTGCTAAGCTTAATGCTCCAGCAGGCTCTACAACTATAGCGTCTCGATTATACAAATCTAAAATAGTCTGACAAATTTTCCCCTCAGGAACGGTTATCATATCCTCTAAATTCTGTTTGCAAATAGGGAACGTTAAATCACCCACACGCTTTACTGCAGCGCCATCAACAAATTTTTCAATATGAGTAATAGTCGTATTTTCATTATTTTTTATTGAGACCGTCATAGATGGTGCCCCTTCAGGCTCAACTCCAATAATTTTTGTGTTTGGTGACAGTAATTTAAAAACTGATGATACCCCAGCTGAAAGTCCGCCCCCACCAACAGGAATAAATAAATAGTCTACAGGCTCTTTTGTTTGCTCTAAAATTTCGAGACCTACAGTGGCTTGCCCTTCAATGATTTTTTCGTCATTAAACGGATGAATAAATGTTTTATTTAAGTGATCGCATTCTTCCTTAGCCGCATAAAACGCATCATCAAAAGTATCTCCCACCAGTTTTATTTCAATAAAATCTTCACCGAACATTTTAACCTGCTCTAGCTTTTGGTTTGGAGTTGGTGTGGGCATAAAAATAGTTCCCATAATTTGAAGCATCTTACAAGACAACGCAAAGCCTTGTGCATGATTTCCAGCACTTGCACAAACCACCCCTTTTTCAGCTTCAGTCTTAGAAAGAGAACTTATTTTATTGTACGCCCCTCGTATTTTGTAGGAACGTACCTGTTGAAGATCTTCCCTTTTGAATAAGATATTGGCATTAAATAATTTAGAATACCTTAAATTCTTGGTTAAAGGCGTAACAGTTGCCACATCCTTAATAACTTCTGCAGCCCTTTTAACATCAGTAAGATTAGGAAAGTATATGGTTTGCTCCTTATTCATCTTATTAAATTAAAATATTAATGCAATTTACGTAAATAACATCTTAAATTTCTAACAGATAAATTTTAGCTAAAAACATTAAAAAACCCCACATCTTAAAAGAAGTGAGGTTAATAAGCATAAAACAATGTTTAGTTTAGCTCAGTTTAGTTGAATTATTATACTATTGGCTTCATAGCCGTCATAGATGTTCTTAAGAAAGTTCCAATTTTCTCAACTGGATGTGCTCTTAAGGCAGCATTAACTTCAATTAACTTTGCATTATCCACACCTTCGCCGTTATCTTTGGCGTAAGCTTTTCCGATAACATCTGTATCTATAGTTTTCATAAAATCGGTTAACAACGGCTTACATGCATGATCAAATAAATAACAACCGTACTCCGCAGTATCAGAAATAACACGGTTCATTTCAAATAATTTCTTTCTAGCAATAGTGTTAGCTATAAGTGGTGTTTCGTGTAACGATTCGTAATACGCAGACTCATCAATGATTCCAGATTCTGTCATTGCCTCAAACGCTAATTCCACTCCTGCTCTTACAAATGCTACCATTAATACACCATTGTCATAGTACTCTTGCTCACTGATTTCAACATCTCCAGCTGGTGTTTTTTCAAAAGCAGTTTCTCCAGTTGCAGCTCTCCAACCTAAAAGGTTCGCATCACCATTTGCCCAATCGGCCATCATTGTACTTGAGAATACGCCTTCCATAATATCGTCCATATGTTTTTGGAATAATGGACGCATAATATCTTTTAATTCTTCAGATAATTCAAAAGCCTTAATTTTCGCTGGGTTTGACAAACGGTCCATCATATTGGTAATACCTCCATATTTTAAACCTTCGGTAACAGTTTCCCAACCGTATTGAATTAATTTAGATGCATATCCAGGGTCAATCCCTTTCTCTACCATTTTATCAAAACAAAGGATAGAACCAGTTTGCAATAGTCCACAAAGGATGGTTTGTTCTCCCATTAAATCTGATTTTACCTCAGCAACGAAAGACGACTCTAAAACACCAGCTCTATCTCCACCAGTTGCCACTGCATAGGCTTTTGCTTGTGCTAAACCTTTTCCTTCTGGATCATTCTCTGGGTGAACCGCAATAAGAGTTGGTACGCCAAAACCACGTTTGTACTCTTCACGAACCTCTGAACCAGGAGACTTAGGCGCACACATAATTACTGTTAAATCTTCACGGATTTTCATGCCTTCTTCAACAATGTTGAATCCGTGAGAATATGCTAAAGTTGCTCCTTTTTTCATTAATGGCATAACAGCGTTAACTACATTAGTATGCTGTTTGTCTGGAGTAAGATTACATACTAAATCTGCAGTTGGGATTAACTCTTCATACGTTCCAACATTAAATCCATTTTCCGTCGCATTCACATAAGAAGCTCTTTTTTCTTTGATAGCCGCCTCGCGTAACGTATAAGAAATATCTAATCCAGAATCTCTCATATTCAAGCCTTGGTTTAACCCTTGGGCACCACAACCTACAATCACTACTTTCTTACCTTTTAAGGCGTCAACACCATCTGCAAACTCCGAAGCATCCATGAATCTACATTTAGACAATTGGTCTAGTTTACCAGCCAATGTAAGTGTGTTAAAATAATTTTCCATTTTTTGTTTTTGATTTAATAGTATGTTGCATCCCAAATCACCAGAATGCTTTGTTTAATTTTGGTTTATTATTGATTTTTAAATTCTTCTAATATTTCTGAAACTTTCATTTCATCTTTGGTAACTGCAATTCTTCCAGATCTTACAAATTGCATAATGCCAAACTTATCTAATTTTTCTCGAAGTTCTTCAATTTCGAAACGTCTTCCAGATTTTTCCAAAACGAAGAAATCTCGGTTTACAGTTACAATTCTAGAATCACTATCTTTTATTATATTTTGAATCTGCGGTTCTTCAAACAATAATTCGCTCTTTATTTTGAACATGCAAGATTCTGTAAAAATAGTTTCTTCATTGGTATGATAATACGCGCGAATTGCCTCAACTTGCTTTTCAATTTGACGCACTACTTTAATGGCTTGATCTTCGGTAATTTTAACAACAATCACAAAACGATTTACATCTTTAATTTCAGATTGCGATGTAGTTAAACTCTCTATATTAATATGTCTACGTTGAAAAATAGCTGAAATACGGTTAAGTAAACCGATATTATTTTCAGTATAAACAGATATGGTGAATGTCTTAATTTCTTGACTCATTAGTAATGGTTTTAAAGTGCTACTAGCTTAATCTGATATCTGAAACAGATGCTCCAGAAGGAATCATTGGGAATACATTATCCTCTTTTTCCACACAAACTTCTAAGAAATATGACGATTTAGATTCCATCATTTCCTTGACAGCATCCGCTAATTCTTCGCGTTTAGTTACACGTTTTGCTTCAATGTGATAGCCTTTCGCTATTGTTACAAAATCTGGATTTGTCATTTCTGTTGATGCATAGCGCTTGTCAAAAAACAACTGTTGCCATTGACGTACCATACCTAAAAACTCATTGTTTAATACCACAATCTTAACCGCCGCTTTCTGCTGAAAAATAGTTCCTAATTCTTGAATGTTCATTTGGTAACCACCATCACCAATAATAGCTACAACCTCACGATGTGGTTCAGCCATTTTTGCTCCAATAGCTGCTGGAAGCGCAAATCCCATAGTACCTAAACCACCCGAAGTAATATTGCTTTTGGTTTTATTGAATTCAGCATAGCGACATGCAATCATTTGATGCTGACCAACATCAGAAACAATGGCTGCATCACCATTACTATAGGTGTTGATTTCTTTAAGAACTTCACCCATTGTAAGTCCTTCTTTATCCGGCAATAAATCATCTTTAATTACTGCATCATATTCAATAGCATACAAATCTTTAAACTCCTGTAACCATGACTCATGAGAATTCTTATTCAATTCAGAAAGCAACAATCCTAAACTTTCTTTAGAATCTCCTAAAACTGCAATATCCACTTTTACGTTTTTATTGATTTCTGCAGGGTCTATATCAAAATGTATGATTTTTGCCTGTTTAGCGTAAGTATTCAAATCGCCTGTAACACGATCATCAAAACGCATTCCTATGGCAATTAAAACATCACATTCGTTGGTTAGTTTATTAGGCGCATAATTACCATGCATCCCTACCATTCCTATATTTAAAGGGTGAGATGTTGGGAGAGCCGACGCTCCTAAAATAGTCCAAGCAGCTGGTACTCCAGATTTTTCAACTACAGCTTTTAATTCCTCTTCTGCCTTACCTAAAATAACACCTTGTCCCCAAACAATCATTGGTTTTTTGGCATTATTGATCAAATCTGCAGCTGCTTTGACAATATTTATATCTGTTTTTGGAATTGGGTTATAGCTTCTAACCGCAGTACATTTTTCGTATTTAAAATGAAACTCTTCAAACTGTGCATCCTTAGTAATATCTACAAGTACTGGCCCTGGTCTGCCACTTTTTGCAATATAAAATGCCTTAGCCATAACCTCTGGAATCTCAGAAGCCTTGGTAACCTGAGCATTCCATTTTGTAACAGGTGTAGAAATACCAACTATATCCGTTTCTTGAAATGCATCAGTCCCCAATAGATGTGAGGGTACTTGACCTGTAATACAAACTACAGGTGTAGAATCGATTTGCGCATCAGCAATACCTGTGATTAAATTGGTAGCTCCAGGACCTGATGTTGCCATTGCAACTCCAACTTTTCCAGATATTCTCGCGTATCCTTGTGCTGCATGTGCTGCACCTTGTTCGTGACGTGTTAATACATGATGAATTTGATCTTGATACTTGTATAATTCATCATAAACTGGCATTATAGCTCCTCCAGGATAACCATAAAGTATATCAACGCCCTCAGCAATTAAACAACGAATTATAGCTTCGCAACCCGTAATACATTCTGTTTTTGTTGTTTTATTTTCTTCTTTTTTTATTGTTTCAGTGTTCATAACCTCAACTTATATGTTTGAGATTCCCGCTTTCACTTCGACTCCGCTCAGTGTCCACAAAAAAATCTCGAAAATGATTTAATATTTATCAGTCACACAACCTTCAGAAGCCGACGCAACAGACTTAGCATATTTAAATAATATACCTTTCTTGAATTTTAATGGAGGTGCTTGCCATTTCGCTTTTCTACTTGCCATTTCTTCTTCAGAAATATTAAGCGTTATCGAATTATCAACAGCATCAATCGTAATGATATCTCCTGTTTCAACAAGCGCAATAGCACCTCCAACTTGAGCCTCAGGTGTTACGTGGCCCACTACAAATCCGTGAGTACCTCCAGAAAAACGACCATCAGTAATTAATGCTACCGATTTTCCTAAACCAGCCCCCATAATCATTGATGTTGGTTTTAACATTTCTGGCATACCAGGACCACCTTTTGGCCCTACGTATCTAATGACTACCACATTACCTTTTTCAACCTCTCCATTCGAAATACCTTCATTAGCTTCTGGCTCACTATCATAAACCACCGCTTTACCTTCAAATTTTAATCCTTCTTTTCCAGAAATTTTCGCAACCGCACCTTCTTCCGCTAGGTTACCTTTCAAAATTTGCAAGTTTCCAGAAGATTTTAGGGCTTTATCTAAGCTGTATAACACATCTTGTTCTTCAAACTCCATTGCCTCCACATCAGCAAGATTTTCTGCTAGAGTTTTACCAGTAACCGTCATACAATCACCATGTAAAAAGCCTTGTTCTAAAAGGTATTTCATGATTTTAGGAGTTCCTCCAATGCCATGAACATCTTCCATTAAATATTTTCCCGAAGGCTTTAAATCTCCAATTAGTGGTGTTCTATCGCTAATACGCTGGAAATCTTCTAAAGTAAATTCAATATCTGCCGCATAAGCTATTGCTAAATAATGTAATACGGCGTTGGTAGAACCTCCTAAGGCATTTACCAAAGTAATCGCGTTTTCAATTGATTTTTTGGTTACAATATCCTTTGGCTTTAAATCTAATTCTAAAAGGTTCTTCATAGCTTGTGCTGTACGCTCCGCTTCTGTTAATTTATTAGGATTAACCGCTGGAATAGATGAGTTATAAGGTAATGCCATCCCCATACATTCAATAGATGACGCCATAGTGTTGGCGGTATACATCCCACCACAAGCACCCGCACCAGGAATAGATCTTTTTATAATTTCCTTATATTCAGCTTCGTCAATTTCACCAGCAATCTTCTTACCCAAAGCTTCAAATGCCGAAACTATATTTAATTTTTGTCCTTTATATTTTCCCGAAGCCACACTTCCACCGTATACCATAATGGATGGTCTATTTAATCGCAACATTGCAATTACTGCTCCAGGCATGTTTTTATCACAACCAACCACGCCAATTAAACCATCATAAGCCATTCCATTCACAACGGTTTCCATCGAATCTGCAATAATATCTCTCGAAGCTAAAGAGTATTTCATTCCTGGTGTTCCCATAGAAATCCCATCAGAAACCCCAATAGTACCGAAGGTTAAACCAACCAACCCCGTTTCGTTGATGTTCTTTTTAATTTCCGCAGCAATACCATTTAAATGCATGTTACATGGGTTTCCATCATAGCCCGTACTACCAATTGCAATTTGCGGTTTCTTTAAATCTTCTTCTGTCATACCAGTTGCGTACAACATCGCCTGAGACGCTGGCTGAGAAGGATTTTGGGTAACTGTTTTGCTGTATTTATTAAGTTCTCCCATGGTTTTTCAATATATGTTTAAGTCTTGTTTAGTTTATTAGATAATTTCTCAATAATTTTAAGAAAATTAACACTATTTCTTAATTTCAGAGAACGAAAATACTTGTTTATGTCTTTTCAAAAGAAATTAAGCCATTTTAACGGTTAAATTCACTACACTTAAAACTTATTTAATTTATTGTTTTTCAGTTATTTAATACTGTTTTTTTATGATGTTCAAAAGAAAAAAAAGACATAAAAAAACCTTCCTGAAAAATAAGGAAGGTCATTTATAATATAATTAGATTTCAAATAACGCTTCCTACCCTTGTGAACGAATCACAATGACATTTACTTTCACGTTATTTAAAATAAATTTTTTCATTTGAACACTTCAAATATTTGAAAATAAATTGACACCTACAACTTTTAAAATGAAAAACTTAAAAACGTATTTTGATTATCTATTATTTTTTTACTTTTGCTCACTAATAAATCATAGAGGAAAGATTTGACTGATTGCAACCTCTTATGTCTTTTTAAAAGATATAGCGAAAAATGCTAAAGGCAGGACAAACGCCTAAGACGTTTCTCTTCAAATCTTGCTTCATAAATAATAAAATATGCCATATTTATTTACTTCGGAAAGTGTTTCTGAAGGACACCCTGATAAAGTAGCAGATCAGATTAGTGATGCACTTATTGACAACTTTTTAGCGTTTGATGTAGATTCCAAAGTAGCTTGCGAAACTCTTGTTACTACGGGACAAGTTGTACTAGCTGGTGAAGTAAAATCTAAAACTTATTTAGACGTACAAAAGATTGCTAGAGAAACCATTAATAAAATTGGATACACCAAAGGCGAGTATATGTTTGATGGGAATTCATGCGGTGTTTTTTCTGCAATTCATCCACAATCTCCAGATATTAATCAAGGTGTAGATCGTGCTACTAAAGAAGAGCAAGGTGCGGGCGACCAAGGTATGATGTTTGGTTATGCCACAAACGAAACCGAAAATTATATGCCTTTGGCATTAGATTTATCGCATCGTATTTTAATAGAATTGGCTACATTAAGAAGAGAAAATAAAGACATTACTTATTTAAGACCAGATTCAAAAAGTCAGGTAACTATTGAGTATGGTGATGATAATGTACCTCAAAGAATAGACGCTATAGTAGTATCTACCCAACACGATGATTTTGCTGATGACGATAAAATGTTGGCAAAAATTAGAAAAGATATTGTTGAGATATTAATTCCCCGTGTAGTTGCCAAATTACCAGAGCGTATTCAAAAGTTATTCAATAGCGACATCAAATACCACATTAATCCAACAGGCAAGTTCGTTATTGGTGGTCCACATGGGGACACTGGTTTAACTGGCAGAAAAATAATTGTTGACACTTACGGTGGCAAAGGTGCTCATGGTGGTGGTGCGTTTTCTGGAAAAGACCCAAGTAAAGTAGACCGAAGTGCTGCCTATGCTACAAGACACATTGCTAAAAATTTAGTTGCTGCTGGTGTAGCTTCAGAAGTTTTGGTTCAGGTAAGTTATGCTATTGGCGTTGTAGAACCAATGGGTATTTTCATCGACACTTATGGTACTTCAAAAGTGAACCTAACCGATGGGGAAATTGCTAAAAAAGTTTCTGAAATTTTTGATATGCGCCCATACGCTATTGAAACCAGATTAAAATTGCGTTCACCAATGTATAGTGAAACTGCGGCTTATGGACATATGGGAAGAACTAACAAACTAGTTTCTAAAACTTTCACACAACCTGATGGTAATAGTACAACCTTAGATGTTGAATTATTTACTTGGGAGAAGTTGGATTATATTGATGCTGTTAAAAATGCATTTAAGCTTTAAACATCAGGCTACTACATAAAAATGTTAAAAAAAAGGCCTCCTTAAAAGGAGGCCTTTTTAATTTCACAAAATAGTATTATTAATGTATCAATAATTTAAGACCGGTAATTTTAATAATTTCTTATTAAAAAGAATATTTTTTTAAAAAATGACATAAATCATACAATTTACAGCCAAAAATACTTATATTGCTTTAAGTAATTCTCTTACAGATAACAGACCCTAAGACTGTTAAAACCGGCTAAAAATGAAACCAACCACTAAAGCTGGGCTAGATTACTATGATTTGAAAACCATTTCAGAACAATGCTTAATCCTTATATGGAAAACAGATACCAATCTAGCCTACACCTTTTTCAATGATGCTTTTTTCAATTTCATTGGAAAAAAAATAAAATCCAATAGCCCAATTAGTTGGACACAAAATATTCATCCTGAAGATTTAGAACTTCGAGAAAGTACCTTTATAAAAAGCTTTAAGACTAAAAAATCTTACCAATTAAAATATCGTCTTAAGAAACAAAACCTCAAATACCACTGGATCTTAGAAAAAGGTGTTCCCAACTATACCAAGAATGGGGATTTTAAAGGATTTCTTGGAACTTGTTTTGATATTACAGAGCATGAATTAATAGAGAGATCTAAAACAAGTGTGTATGAAGAACTTGAAACTTCTCAACAAGCAGTTTCACTAGGTAGCTGGTATGCAGATATGAGAACTAAACAAGTTAAATGGTCTAAAGAACTATTTCAAATTTTTGGATTTGGCTCTCGTAAAACCCCACCTTCATATACAGAATACAAAACAATTTTCGCTCCAAGCAGTTGGGAATCGCTAGCTACTGCGCATACTTTAAGTAAAGAAGGCATTCCGTATGACCTTGAACTTCAAACTATAAAAAATAACACTAAAGGGTGGCTTTGGGTTAAAGGAGAGGCTGTTTATGACGATGGCAATAATATAATTGCTCTGAGAGGAATTGCTCAAGATATTACTAAAAGAAAATTAATTGAGTTAGAACTTCAGGAAGCAAAAGACAAAGCCATTTTAAATACAAAGATACTTTCTATAAAAAACGATGCGTTACATATTAAGGAACGAATATTGGAGCAAGCGGGTAAAATTGCTAAAGTGGGGGCTTGGGAATATGATGTTACTGGAAATAAATTAACATGGAGCAAAACCACTTATGAAATTCATGAGGTACCCAAGGATTATGTTCCAGATCCTGGCAAAGGCATTTCATTTTATAAAGAAGGTTACTGTAGAAACAAGATCACCGTGGCTTTTACAAAATTAATTAAAGAAGGTACTTCTTTTGACGAGGAGTTACTATTTATAACATATAGGGGTAAAGAAATTTGGGTACGCGCTATTGGCATTGCCGAAATGAAAAAAGGAAAATGTGTTAGAGCCTATGGTGTTTTTCAAGACGTTAATACTGCAAAACGTAGAGTAGAAAAACTCTCTGAGAATTCAAAAAAAGTTCTAGATTATCAATATGCACTTAATCAGGCTGCTATTATTTCTACAACTAACACTAAAGGTGAAATAATATATTGTAATAAGAACTTTTGCAAAATATCAAAATATTCAAAAGAAGAATTAATAGGTAGTAATCATAATATAATAAACTCGGGTTATCACACTAGAGCATTTTGGATAGATCTGTGGCAAACCATAGCAAAGGGTAAAGTTTGGAAAGGCGAAATAAAAAACAAAGCTAAAGATGGTTCTTTTTACTGGGTAAACACTTTTATCGTACCATTTAAAAATAACGCCGGTAACATAAAACAGTACATGGCAATCAGATATGAAATTACTGAAAAAAAGAAAAAAGAAATAGAGCTAACATTATCCAAAGAAAACACCGAAGAAGTTAAAGCCCGTTTATTATTAGCATCTAAAGCTGCACAATTAGGCATTTGGGATTGGGATATTAATAAAAATGAATTAATCTGGGACGATAGAATGTATGAATTATTTGACCAAAAAAAAGGATACAAGAATAACACCCTTAATCTATGGTCTAGTTCTATTCATCCTGATGATAAAGAAAAAGCGCTTGAGGAACTGGATAGTTCTCTTAAAGGGTCAAAAGAATTTGATACGTCATTTAGGATAATGCATCAAAGTGGCAAAACTATTTACATTAAAGCAGACGCCATAGTATTAAGGGACAAAAAAGGGAAGCCTACAAGAATGATTGGTGTTAATTATGACATAACTGAGACTAAAGTGCGTCAAGTTATGCTGGAAGACAAAAACAAGCAACTTATAGATTTTAGTAATATCGTAGCACATAACTTAAGAGCTCCTTTGGTAAATATTGAGATGTTGGCAGACCTTCTTAAAAATACAAAAGACATTGCCGAACAAAACCTGTATGTAGATAAATTAAAAAATGTTATCACGCACTTAAATGAAGTGTTTAATGAATTAATAGAGTCTTTACAAATACGACAAGATGGGCATGTTAAAATTCAAAAAATAAATCTTAAAAGGCAATTGAATAAAATCTTAAAAGGTTTTCAAACTCAAATAGAGACACATAAGGCTGATATTAAAATAAATTTTGAGTCAGCACCAACAATTTATTTTCCAACGAACTATATTGATAGCATATTTTCAAACTTAATTAGTAACGCATTAAAATATAAATCACCTACTAGAAAGCCAATTATTAAAATTGAATCAAAACAAGATACCGAAGGTATACTAATTACCGTTGAAGACAATGGCTTGGGTATTGATATGAATTTAGCCAAAGATCATCTATTTAAAATTCGAAAAACATTTCATAATCATCCGGAAGCCAAAGGTTTTGGTTTATTTATGATAAAAACACAAATAGAGGCAATGAATGGAAAGATATGGATCGATAGCACTCCAAATGAAGGAAGCACCTTTTATATTAAACTAAAGCACAAAAAATAATGAAAACTGTAAAAAATCTTTTTCTAGTTGATGACGATCAGCTTTTTACTTTTTTAATTTCAAAAAACATAGAAGACACAGAATTGGTAGAAAAAATCACCGTTTTTGAAAATGGTCTCGAAATTTTGAATTTTCTTAAACAAAAGAAAGACACACCCAACGAACTACCTGACATCATCTTTCTAGATATAAACATGCCTATAATGGATGGATGGCAGTTTATTGAAAATTATGAGAAATTCGCTCATGGTGTTAATAAAAACATTACCATTTATATACTTTCTTCTTCAATTTTTCCAAGAGATATCGAAAAGGCAAATAAAAACAGCCTCATTGCTGATTATATTGTAAAACCTATTCCTGATGATAAATTAATCGCCTTACTCAAAAATCATAAGAAGTCCGCTTAAACCTGAAAACACATATTATATTCAAGTACAATAATAACAAACCTTTTCTTAAATCTCATACCTTAATCTTAAGGTAATAAACCTAGGCTGTATAAAATATTCTGAAGCAAAAACAGATACATTATTGTTTCCATTTTGAATTAGGGAAGATGCATTTAATAAGTTTGTTGCCTTCAATGTATATTCCCATTTAGCGTCTCTATCTTTTCTATACGACAATTCAGCATTCCAAATTTCAAACTCTTGAGGTGCTCCGTTTGGATTACTTTGTCGGTTATAGGAATAATCGGTTAAAAAGGTGAATTTCTTCCAGATATAGGCATCAAATTCTACCGAAGGTGCGTTGGTAGTAAACTTGGTGCTTCTACCACCTTGTTCGTTGTTGTTAACCGCATATCGATATCTCACTCTAAAGTTTGGTGCTTCCCTAAAATTAGTTCTTAATTCTGGCGTGTATGTTTGTTGAAAGCTCTCATTTACAGAACGCTCATTTTGAATAAACTGATTAAATTTACTGTAATTAAAGCGTGTACTTATACTCGCTCTTAATTTCCCAAATGTGCGCTGAAAACGCCCAAATGCCGTAAGCGTTTCGTCTGTAAAACCAGAGTTGAAAAAGTTATTGGTTCTTACCACGCTTTCAAAATTCGCTCTAGAACGTATTTGGTCTATTGCATTGCTATAATTAATCACCGCAAATACATTTGTGTAGTTGAATAAATTGAAACTTCGGTAGATTAAACTTATATTGTTTGTTAGCGCATTTTGTAAATCTGGGTTTCCAACTTGGATACTATTAAATCCGTTTAAAACAATACCCCTTGCTAGTCGAGTAACATCGGTAAACTGGTTACGCATGTTATACCTTAGTGTTAGACTCTCACTCTTTTTAAATTGAATTCGGGTTTCAAAATTGGGCAATACCAAGCCAAAATTATCTTGTGTTTCAACTCCAAATTGATCATTTCCATAGCGATACGCATGGGCAGAAACCCCCGGCATAAATGTGAAAATACCGGCTTTAAGGGTGTATTTTGCTCCTACGTAATAATCGCTAAAGTTGTATTGCGCATCATTCATATCCAACCCATCATTGAATGTTGGCGTTGGATCAAAACTGGAGGCATCATCTAATATTTGAAATAGGTCTGAGTTGAAATCTTGTCTGCTAGAGGTAGCACCAAATGTAAAGTTGATATTACTTTTATCATTTAGAATATTCCAATAATCTAACTTCGCATCTATCTGATTCGTTTTTACACGTCTGCTCTGATTGATATTATAACCTATTTGGCTTGGATCTAATCCAAGATTATCAGCAATACTTTCGTAATTATCTTTATTCTCCAAAATTGCATTGTAAAACGGATCTTCGTCTTGAAGTAAATGTTGCACTTCAAAAGCGAAAATGTTGTTTTCGTTTAAAGTGTAATAATAGTTTAAATTTTGATTGATACTATAAGGTGTATTGTCTTCAAATTGATCTGTATTTCCGATGACGGAGGAAACTAAATTCTGTTCTTGAGATTCCTTCGTAACTCGTCCTAACACATCATAATCTAATTGATTATTTACATTAGGCTTATAAGATGCACTAAGTTTTAGTAAACCAATATCCGATTGTTGCGTGGTTAATTGATCTGTATCTTCATCTGGTATACCTAAGTTTGGGTTAGTATATTGAATAGACCGCTTTTGACGTATATCTATCGTACTACTGTTAAATATTCCAAAACCACTAATATCCAGAGCTTTGTTTGGTGAATAGCTAAAATTACCTGAGGCCAATCTATTTTCAATATTTTGAGCACGGTTGTTTTGGGTAGCTAAAAACCCTAAATCGTTATTGCCAAGGTTTAAACTTGTACCACTATCTCTACTAGGTGGACGAAAACCACCACCAAAGCCTCTTAAATCACTACGCGTAAGGGCTGGTTCTCCGGTATTATTTAAATCACCTATTAGATTAATACTGTATTTCGGGCTGTAATAAAACAACTTTGGCTGTACAATATAAAGCCCGTTATCTGCAGAAGCACCTGCACCAGCGGTAACATTACCAAACCAAAAGTTCTTTTTACCTTCTTTTAGCTTAATATTAATTGCGTAGTTGTCTTGATTATTGGTTACACTACTTAACTGGCCAACTTCGGCATAATTTTTCAGTACCTGAACTTTATCCACCGCATTTGACGGAATGTTTTTAGTGGCCAATTTAGAATCGCCATCAAAAAAATCTTTTCCATCAACCATTACTTTTGATACCCGTTGCCCTTCAACTTCTATTTGCCCTTCATCATTTACTTCAACACCAGGAAGCTTTTCTAAAATATCCTCAAGTTTCCGCTCTGTCCCATTTTTAAAAGAATCTGCATTGTATATTAAAGTATCCCCACTGATGGTTACTGGCATTTCATACGTTAACTCCACCGCATCCAAAGCATTATCGGTAGTCATCGAAATTGTTTTTTCAATGTTAGCATCGGTTGTTTTTATGAGCTCCTCATAGGTTTTCATACCTATATAACTTACCTGTAATTTATATTCAGAATTCTTACTTAAAGAAAGAACAAATTTGCCTTTATCATTTGTAATACCGTAAGACTCTAAAGCGCTTGTTTCTTGATTAATTGCTACTACGTTAGCTAGCTCCAGTGGTGTACCTATGCTATCTTTTACAACACCTTGTAGTTTTATTTGGGAATATCCCAATGAAGCCAATAAGGCTAATACTATGGTTAGTTTTATTTTCATGTTTTGTTTTGGTTGTAATTGTTTTTATCCCCTTCCGCCTCTTTGACCGCCTCGTCTTCTAAAATTCTCTCGCATTTCAAGATATTTTGCCGTTGCAATCTCTACATATTCTTCTTTAGTTACTTCTTTACCTTTACTTGGTGCCTTAATGGTAGCCTTATCTTCTGGGTTTAATATTAATTTTGAACATAATACTACAGTTTCGCCAGCATTAATTTCCAAGATTAATCCAGGTAACCCCCAATAATCTCCAGGGCCTTGATTTACTGGTATTTGCATAGTATACCAAGCTGTTATTTCTACGTCCTCTTCCTCAGTTTCTGCCTCATCAGATGTGTCTTCATTTACCGCCTCATCTTGATTAGGTGGTCTTCTTAAGCTACTCATATCAAAGTCTTTCCATGTTTTAATAGCTGTTGCCTTAAAACAGGTATAACCCCCAATTTGCTTGGTCTCTCCTGTCATTTTCCAATTCAATTCTGGCAAATCAGACTTTATCAAAAATAATTTTCCAAATAACTCATGTTCGCTTAACAGCGCTTTAGATTGTATGTTTTTGTATTTAATACCATCTATCGCGCCAGACATTATTGCCCCGAAACGCCCCCCTTGACCTTGATTAGGCGCTTCCAATTTTTCATCAAGTTTATAAATGGATTCAGTTCTGTTAAACGTCAGTATAAATGTTTTCTCAAACATAGTTTTCAAACGTTCTTTCATTCGCTTCTTTTGCTCTTCATTCATATTGGGACGTGCAAAATCATCAATGTTTACCGATGTTTTTGAAACATAGTATGCTTTACCTTGAAAATCTTGTGCGTTGGAGAAAAGCGAGAAACCTAAAAATAGAAAGAATACAAATCTTTTGGAAAGAGCGTTTATCATGTTTGGTGTATTTTAAAATATTAGTTATTTGGAAGTACACAACTTCTTTGAACACACCTTAGACTTTGAAATCTTACATTAGTTTAACCCAACGATTATTAAAAATTTGTTAAAACTAAGATCTGCTATAACGTCTACCTACACGATTATCTCGAAACTCTTTCATCTTTTTGAAAATGATACCCTTATACTCTTGCTTGGTAACCTCATCGCCTCTTTCGGGAGCTTTAATCTTAATTTTTTCTTGAGGATTAATCACAATTTTAGAGCACAAGATGGTCGTTGTACCAACATTAACTTCTAAGATTAAACCAGGTAAACCCCAAAACTCCGAAGGCCCTTGGCTCACAGGAATCTGAGGAGAATACCATGCTACAACTTCAGTCATAGGAATTTCAGGTTCTTCTTCTTCATCACTTGCATATGCCGTTTCATTATTACCCTCTCCAGTTTCTTGCCTTAATTTACTCCACGAAAACTCCCAAAATGCCAGTTCAGAACTTGGTATTATAGCAGTAGCTTTAAAGCAATTATAGTTGCCAATTTGTTTGGTTTCCGATCCCATTTTCCAATCTATCTTCAAAAGACTATCCTGAATTAAAAACTTCTTACCGTAAAACTCTTGATCCTGGGCGAATGTATTCGTCTTTACATTTTTATACTGTTCCCCAGGCGTAAAGTTTTTACCCCAAGAATCGGTTGCACCACTCATAGCGTCTAGCTTTTCATACTCATTATAAACGGATTCTTCTTTATTAAACCTTAAGAAATACGTTTTTTCTAACCTATTTTTCAATCGCGCTGCTATTTGTTTTTTCTGAGCTTCACTCATTTTAGCTCCCCAAGTCCCTAAATTCATTTGGGCTTTATAAACGTACTCCGCTTTACCTTGAAACTCCTGAGCTTTTAAGGAAATTGAATTGAGTAAACTTAAACAAAAGACAAGAATAGTGATAGCGAATGTTTTCATGATGAGTGTGTTATATTTATTTTGTTTAACAAATATATGTAATTATTAAACACAAAATCTGATTATAACAAAATACTAACATCTTTTCACTAACAAAAAGCCTAAATCTTATCCCCCAACACGTATCATTACTCGGTTTCCGTCGTTACGACCTCCCCTATTACTAGATCTAAATTGCTCTAGCATTTCTTCTGTTTTCTTTTCTCTAATGGCATCAAATTCCTCTTGAGATAATTCTTTTCCCTTTTTAGGTTCTTCAATTTCAATGGCTTCTTCTGGGTTAATCACAATCTTTGAACAAATCAATGTCATTTGTCCATCATTCACCTCTAAAATTAAACCAGGCAACCCAAAGTAATCGTCAGGACCATTACTCACCGGAATTTGTGGGGTATACCAAACAGTGGTTATTCTCGGTTTAGTAACGGTTTCAAAACCTCCTTCATCAGTAATAGTCTTTGTAGTATATTCTTCTTCAAAAATCGCTTTATAGCAAGTGTACTCTCCTATATTCTTGGTTTCATTTGCCAACTGCCATTTCCTGCTCGTTAGAGAATCCTTAATTAAAAATACCTTGCCATAAACTTCAGTTTTGTTACTGTAGCGTAGCTCTTTTACATTCTTGTACATGATATCTGAACCTTGCACCACTTTAATTTGAATGCCAGAACTTGGAGCTTGAGGAGCATCCAATTTTTCCTCCTGCTTATAAACAGATTCGTATTTATTAAACTTCAATGTATACTCGCGTTGAAATTGCTTTTGAAGCTGTGCTTGAATCATTTTTTGCTGTTCAGAATTCATTTTCTCGCCCATTTTAATATCCACTTTGCGGTGCGATTTGTAGGTAGCTACGCCTTGAAAGCCCTGAGCTGGTAGTTTAGAAATAATTAAAAAGGTAGCCAATACCAATATTTTTATTAGAATATTCATGTTATGCTTTGTTTTTATAATATTTAATTGCAGATTTACGTATGGTTCTAATGTCTTTTAAGAAGCTATCTATATCATTTGTGTTGCCCTTCACCTTATAAATTAGATGGGTAAGGCCTTTTTCAGATTTACCATTACAAACTATCTTAAAACTCATTTCGCTATTAGCTTCAAGCATAGTTGTAAGTTCTTTAAAATCGCTGACTTTAAATGTCGATTTCACATCATCTTCAGAAGCTACTTCTACAGTGATGTTAAGATCTTTAAGTTTTACGTTTTGTTTTTCATCTTTAGATTGTGCCGAAGCGAAAGTAAAACATACTAAAGCCAAAAGTGTAACCAAGTTTTTCATTTTTTTTGATTTTTAAGATTAATAAATTTTTGATTTTGATTGTTTTTCAAAACACAACCGAAGTCGTTTTTTGATTGACGCAGTGCAAATATCATAACCAAAAACCGATATTAAAGTTAACCAATGTTAACGAGTGTTAACCGATTAGTTTTTAAGGGTTTTTCCCTTTACTTTTGAAGTATGAACGATAAAAGATATCGCTATATATTGTACCTGATTGTGGTGGTAATCATTGCTACTGTTGGCTTACAAGGCTATTGGAACTTTAAAAATTATCAGCTAAATAAACAGCAGTTAATTACTGATGTGCAAACCAGCCTAGACAAAGTAGTAGATGATTATTATGCTAATTTGGCACATAATGCAACTATTGGATTAACATTTGATAGTAAAAACAAAAAAAATGTTTTTAAAGACGGTGGAATCCTAGAAAGGATCTCGAAATCTATTGATAATAATGACAGTAGTTTTAAAGGTTTAGACTCATTAAACCTAGATACGATTGAAGGTATTACGGTAATAAGAGGATTACAAGTTGATTCGTTAAGAACAAAAAAATCTAAAAGCAGGTTTCCTATTTGGAATAATGATTCTTCTCGTACTTCTGGGCTTCCTGAATTAAAAGTAGATTCTTTAAGAATAAGAAAAAGTGATCCTTTTGAATTTTTAACCTCCAAAGTTATTGTTTCCATTAGCAACGACACTCTAGATGTAAAAAAGATAGACAGCTTATTTCATATAGATTTGAAAGATAAAAAGATAGACTTGAAATACAGTTTAAACTACAATAAGCCAATAAAAAGTTTTCCAAGTTTTTTTGCTGAAAAAGAACAACCTAAAACTAATAAAATCGACAGTTTACAAAATTCCAATTTACTAAATGTTGTCTCAAAATCTACATTTCTACCAAAAGGCAGTGAGTTAAAAGTAGAATTTCAAAACGCCAATTGGGCAGCATTTAAAAGAGGCATTAATGCTGTTTTAATTTCAATTTTACTTTTGCTTGCAGTTATAGGTTGCTTATTTTTTCTTTTGAAAATTATTAAAGAGCAAAAGCAATTAGCCGAAGTTAAAAACGACTTAATCAGTAACATCACCCACGAATTTAAGACGCCAATTGCCACTATTGGCGTCGCTTTAGAAGGCATAAATAGTTTTAATGTTATTAAAGACAAAGCCAAGACTAAAAAGTATGTTGATATGTCCGCAGATCAACTTTCAAAATTGAATTTGATGGTAGAGAAACTACTTGAGACCGCAACTTTAGATAGCGAATCTTTGAATTTTAATAAAGAAGACTTAAATATTTCCCAATTGTTGGACAGTTTAGTTAACAGGTACCAATCGCAACATCAGGAAAAAACATTTCATTCCTATATTTCGGATGAAAACTTAATAATTCAGGCAGACCCTTTTCATTTTGAAAATGCGTTAAATAATATTCTGGATAATGCTGTTAAATATGGGGGCGACGTAATTTCTATTGCAATCAACAAAGTAAAAAACGCTATTGAAATCAGTATTTCAGATAATGGTACTTCTTTAAAACAGGACAGCAAACAACGTATTTTCGAAAAGTTCTATCGCGTACCTAAAGGAAATACGCATGATGTTAAAGGTTATGGCATAGGCTTGTATTATACTAAAACCATTATAAATAAGCATGATGGTGATATTGCTTTGGATTTGAATAACAATTTAACCACATTTAAAATTTCTCTACCAAATGGCTAATGCAACTAAACTAATATTGGCCGAAGATGAGCCTGCCCTAGGGCAAATTATAAAAGAGAGCCTAGAAACACGGGGGTTTGAAGTGACTTTATGTGAAGACGGAGACAAAGCCTTAAAACAATACCATGTTTTAAAACCTGAACTTTTGGTACTGGATGTAATGATGCCAAAAAAAGATGGATTTACCTTAGCCAAAGAAATTAGAGCAATTGATGACGCAATTCCCATCATTTTCTTAACAGCGAAATCGCAAACACAAGATGTTGTTGAAGGTTTTAGCATCGGTGGTAACGATTATTTAAAGAAGCCATTTAGTATGGAAGAGTTGATTGTTCGCATTAACAACTTATTAAATCGCACTAAAGCCCAAAAACAATCAGAAATCATTCAACTAGGCGAGTATTCATTTAATTTTCCTAAACAAATATTGCAATACAAAACCGAAGACAAACAACAACTTACCCATCGTGAGGCACACTTATTGTTTCATTTAATTAAAAATCAAAATAGTGTTCTAGATCGCTCCTTAATTTTGAATAAACTTTGGGGAAATGACGATTTTTTCAGTGCCAGAAGTATGGATGTGTTTATTACAAAACTGCGGAAGAAACTCAAAAAAGACAGCAATATTGAGATCATTAATGTACGAGGCTATGGTTATAAGTTAATTTGCTAAATATGGTTTGATTTTTGTACTTTTCAAACTGTATGAAGTGGATTAAAATCATCTTTTTTTTAATATCGGTTTCAGCAATAGGGCAAGCATCTATTGAAACTATTCCTGTAAAAACCTCCAGTTTAAAAGTTGACAATGTTATTGGCATCGATAATTTCGGCAATATTTTCTACATTAAAGAAAGTACCATCTACAAGAAAACTAAAGACACAGCCATTAGTTACAATAATTTGCAATTAGGAAAGCTAACTTCAGCAAATAGCTTCAACCCTTTAAAAATCAATTTGTTTTATCAAGAATTGAATTCGGTAGTCATTTTGGATAATAGATTAGCTGAAATATTCAAAATTGATTTTAATGATATCAATACTTACAGAAATGTATCGCACATTTCAACTGGATATGATAATACCATTTGGTTATTTAATCAAGACACGCAACTTTTAGAGGTATTCGACTATAAAACAAGGAGCACAAAAGCACAAACTTTAAAGCCCATTGACAGCCCAGTTTTAGACTTAAAGAGCAATTACAATTATGCCTATTTATTGACAGAAGACGAACTGCTCATTTACAACTATTTTGGCAGTTTAGTTCGTAAAATAAAAAATGAAGGGTATACAAGTTTGCAAGAAAACAATGAAGCTATTTTTCTTAAAAGAGATGATACCTTGTTTTATCTAGGTACTGATGCTTCAATGGTAATTCCTATCAATACAAATAACATTTTAATACCTCAGTTTTTTGTAACCAATGAAACCTTGTATATTTACAACTTTGAAACTCTCCAAGAATTCCAAATAAAACTAAATTAACTATGCATATTGCTGTTGCTGGAAACATTGGCGCTGGAAAAACAACACTTACCAAATTACTCGCAAAACATTACAAATGGGAAGCGCAGTTGGAAGACGTAGTTGATAATCCTTATCTGGACGATTTTTACAACCAGATGGCGCGTTGGAGTTTTAATTTGCAGGTATATTTTTTGAACAGTCGCTTTCGTCAGGTACTTCAAATTCGCGAAAGTGGTAAAGACATCATTCAAGATAGAACCATTTATGAAGATGCGCATATTTTTGCGCCCAACCTTCATGCTATGGGTTTAATGACCAATAGAGATTTCGAAAACTACAAATCGTTGTTCGACCTTATGGAATCATTAGTGAAAGGTCCAGATTTATTAATTTACTTAAGAAGCTCTATACCTAATCTTGTGTCTCAAATACACAAACGTGGTCGGGACTATGAGAACTCTATAAGCATTGATTATTTAAGCAGACTTAATGAGCGTTACGAGGCTTGGATACACGGTTACAACAAAGGCAAACTGCTAATCATGGACGTTGACAATCTTAACTTTGTAGATAAACCAGAAGATCTTGGTCACGTAATTAATACTATTGATGCTGAAATTAATGGGTTGTTTTAAACATCTAATTTTTGACTTCGATATAAGTTTTAACACCTATATAATTACCATCTAAACCGAAGCCCTCTAAAACTATTTCAAAAAAACCAGTGACGTCTGAAGTATAAAATTCTATACTTTTTGCTTCGTCTTTTAGAGTAATATCTGGATACCAGATTAATTGATGTCTGTAGTCTGGTATTCTCTTTAATTTCATTCTTTCCAAATCATAGTTTGGAGTATAGTACATTTCTTTTTCTTGGAAAAGACTAATATCAAATGAATTTAAGCCTTCAATATTTGAAGCTTTAAAAAAGTCTCGCTCTTTGGTAATTACATCAATAACACCGTTAAAAATACTGGGGCCATTAAAGTAAACTCCTTTTAGTAAGTTTATTGTTTCTATTTTAAAAGGACTAAAACGCATCAAATGACTATTATCTTGAATTACGATACCATCAACAAGAATTAGAGGTTCATAATTGTCAAATTCAGGACGCTCCAAGTCATCATCATAGTAAACTTTCAAGGCGTAATTGTCTTTGTTTTTTCTAACACCTGCCCCCTCAATGACTTCCTTAAATGTTTCCCTTACCGTTGGAAATCTTTTATAATCGTCTAGCTTATAGCTAATACTAGGTTTTCCATAAAAAGAATTTGAAAAGGTTATTGGAATAGTACTATCTCTTTTAACTTCACTATATGCATTTTCCAATTGATTTTTTATACTTCTATTGATTAGCCAATTTTCAATATTTGAATTTAAGTGGATTGTATTAAATTTTAGAGCGCCATAATAATCAAAATCCTTGTTATCCAGTAAAATAGTTAAGTCCTTTTGTTCCATGTGTAAGATTCGTAATATCAAATTAGGTGAAGTATAAGTTTCATGAAGATTAAAAAAGAATCTGCCATTTTCATCCGTTGAAACATTTTTAAAAATAGGATTTGATTCTGGAATGGATAGCGAAACTATCACATTAGATTTTGAATAGTTCTTATTTTCTTTAGAAACTACTTTTCCCGATATAATCTCACCTCTTATTTCAGGAAGAAAAAATCTAGTATCACTTTTTACAAAATTATTTGAGAGATCAATTTTAGAATTACCCTTAACAAATACACTATCAACCTCTCTTATATACAAAGAATAATTTCCATAGGCAGCATTTCCAATCAAGTTCTCAATATTTAAAATACCCTTACTCCTTGGAGTATATTGATTTGAATCAGTTCTTAAATCAAAATATCTAGATTTATTTGTATTCAAATCTTTATGCGCTTTGTACTCTATCTCAATATCGTATTTTTCACCTACAATATCATCTGACACTTTTGGCAAAGTAATATATGGACTAACAACATATATATCTTTAATAAAAAATGGCTTTACCTCATTATTCTTCATCCATTGAGTGTATGCCAAAAGTTTATAATTACCTGTTGGTGTATTTGCAGGAATAAAAAATTGACTATAACTCATACCATTTTCTAGTTTAAGTTTATGCTTAAATAGTACATTCTTATCTATCCCCATTAATTCTACATAAGCAACTTTGCTCAAATTACTAAGTCTATTTGTTTCTTCATTTAGGCAAAACACCTTATAATATAGAGTCTCTCCCGATACAAATAGTTCATCATTTAAATTTAGCACCAGCTTCTCTTGGGGAATATTAGCTTTCATTTGAGATTCAATATTGTTCTCAATTTGGCATAGGACTTCATCACAAAAAATTAATGATAAAGCGATGTATAAATATTTAAAAAAACTCATTTAATCTTCCCAAAAATCAGGTTTTACGTTAGAGGCAAAAGAAGTACAATCCCCACATTCTGGACGGACCACTGAATATTCACCTTCTTCCTCCATGCCAAAATATTTGTATCCATTTTCCACTATATCCTCATATAATCTTAATCTTTCATTAACAGGAGGACCAACTGAGGCATATCTCCAAACAGAAATATTACAAGGCACAAAATAAGGTGGAATAAGGAGTCCAAAATCTTCATAGTTAAAAAATATACGTTTCGAGGTAACCGAGGAAACCTCGAAAAATCCAATGACTTTCTCATTCACGTCATTTAATGAAAAAACATTCCCCTGAATAAAACCTGGCTGTTTATCAACTAGTAAACTCTCATCAGAACTTAGATTCCGTAATACTTTATAATAGTTATTCGCATCAGCCGACTGCACGTACTGTTTAACCAGAATACTGTATCTATCGCGTATAATATCATCATCAGCTGAAATGAACCTAACAGGAAATTGTGATATTTTTTGCTCAGCTAAGCCATTACTACTTGTGATTATAATTTCATTGGAATTACTAGACAAATAACATACCCTTTGGTTCTCAGGTCTTGATTCAGTTCTTAAACTATATTCAATAGTATCTCCACTTCCTGTTACATCAGAAATTACTAAATCAAAGGGGTAAAAATGTTTAGCAACTATTTGATAAGTTTCTTCATACTCGTACCTGAAAAAATTAGCGTTACCTAAATTATCGTTGGTATCTACTAAAACTTGTACACCTTCTTTTCCATTTAAAACAACTAACTCAGCATAAACCCGTTCAATTTGAGCACTTCCGGGAAGTATCTCGTTATTAGACATGTATCGTCGTCCATCTTGAGTCTCCACAATTAACTTATAGCTAATACCAGTTTCAGCTCTAAATTCATTATCCGAATAGTACACCCCTTCATTTGCGTTAGTAAAACTATAAACATTGTTATTACTATCCTCTATTCTCACATTAGCGTTATTTTCAAAAATGCTTTCGCCTTCCAATGGAAATGTTCTTGATAGTTTAATCTGTTGCCTTTTTAATTCATCAGTAATTGTAGCCTCAACAACTATGGTGTCTTCGAACGATTGGGTCACTAAATTGATTTGTTCCGTACAACCAAGATTGACAACGATAATAAAAACTATTAAACAGTTATATATTTTTTTTAAATTCATTTCAAAATTTAAAATTATAAGTTATTGTTGGTACAGGAACAGCAAAAATTGAAGTTTGATACCCTTTGATTTCCCCTTGTTCATTAACAAAAAACACCGAGAATGGATTGTTTCTCCCAAGAACATTATAAACTGAAATATTCCAAAAACTATGAGCCAACTTTACATTTTTATGGTTGCCCTCAATATTAATACCTAAATCTAATCTATAATAATCAGGAACTCTAAATCTATTCCTATCACTAAATAATACCTGTTCTGCTCCATTAAAGATGTACTTCCCAACGGGATAAGTCACAGGTCTTCCCGTCTGATAATTAAAGTTCATAGAAAAACTATAACGCTTTGTAAGTCGGAAATTAGAAATTAAACTCAAATCGTGAGGCCTATCTTGATTTGCAGCAAAATAATTTCCATCATTCACACGTTCAGTTAAAAATTCACTATCCAATTGAACCAAGGTTCTGGAGTATGAGTAGGCTAACCACCCATTAAACCGTCCCTGTTTCTTTTTTAATAAAAACTCTAAACCATAAGCTTTACCATTACCTTGTAATAACTCGGTTTCAACGTTTTGGTTCAAAAGTAGCTCCGCCCCAACCTTATAATCCAAAAGATTTCGCATTTTTTTATAATATCCCTCAATACTTAATTCGTAAAGCGCATCATTGAAATTTTTAAATATCCCTAAGGATAATTGTTCGGCCCTCTGAGGCTCTATATTTAAGTCTGACAATTTCCAAGAATCAACAGGTGAAGCAGTTGTATTGGAAGATAATAAATGAGAGTACTGAATTGTTTTATTATAACCTGCCTTTATAGAAGTAGTTGGGGACAGAAAATAACGCGCTGAAAACCTAAACTCAGGCCCGCCATACGTTTTTATAACCTCATTATTACTATAGTTTAAAGTCTCAATTACAGACTCAGAAGACACAGGAGCATTAGGCGCATATCGATTTTGAGTTCCTGGACCTAGAGCTGAATAAACTGAATATCTTAAACCCAAATCTAGTAATAGGTTTTTATTAACCTCAAACAGATCCGAAATAAATACTGCAGATTCAAGCCCTTTTTCTCTATCTACAACCTCCCTTTGAATAACAGATTCTTCATCGCGTGGGTTAATTTCTCCCGGACTAGTGCCATACAACTTGTTACTTAAACCATAAGTGAATTTATGTTTTTTACTATGTAAATATTTAGCACTTAATTTAAGCTGCGTTTCATTTATGGTATAACCAAAATCAAAATTCCTATTAAAAATGCCATCGAATAAAATATTAAATTTATATTGACTTGTTGCAAGCTGCACCGTGGCCAAATTCTTTTCATCAAATGTGTGATTCCATCTAATTGAAGCTAATCTATTACTGTACTTAAATATAGAATCTGAAGTAATGCTAAATTGATCATTACTCGCGTAAGCCGTGGCTTGAAAATCATTCTTTGCATTAAATTTATGGCCATATTTTAAAACGATATCGTAGAAAGAAGCCTCACTATTACTAATAGATTCCTCTGAAATTGACCGTAGCACCCAATCTGAATAAGTTGCTCTAGCACCTACTAAAAGGCCTGATTTTTCTTTAACCAAAGGAACTTCTACCATTAAATTCCCAGTTACTGGTCCAATATTACCCTCTCCTGAAAACTCTTTTGTATTAACTTTTTTAGTAGCGATATCAATAACCGATGAGAGCCTCCCCCCAAACTCCGAGGGAATACTACCCTTGTAAATATCGACGCTTCCTGTAGCAAAAGGATTAATAGCGGAAAAAATACCAAAGAAATGTGAAGGGTTATAAATTGCCGCACCATCAAATAAAATTAAATTTTGATCAACCTTTCCTCCTCTTACATTATACCCCAACGCACCTTCACCTATAGTTTTAATACCTGGTAATGTTGTAGCAACTTTAAGAATATCTCTTTCTCCTAGAATTAAAGGAATATTCTTAATACTCTTGACATCTATTTTTGTAACCCCAACCTCAACATTTTTTATGTTTTCATCCTTATCCGCACGAATTAAAACTTCTCCGAGTTCTTCTACATTTTCAGTTAATTTAATGTTTAGTGAGCCATCTCCATAAACAACAATTTGTTTTTGATGCTTACCATATATCATTGATGCTAATTGAAGTACATTAAAACCTTTAGGAACCTCTAGTTTATATTCCCCTTTTGCATTAGTTAAAGTGTTGAGATTAGTACCCTCTATATATACATCTATATTATCTAGGGGCTTTTTAGTTTTCCCATCTAATACAAGGCCTTCAAGAATAAATAGATTTTTATTTACATTATAGCCCTCCTTACCAATATAGAAAACCTCATCAGACTCTTTTATGTTTTTCGCCACCCCATATTGTTTTTGTAATAGAGGTATCTTATCATATAGAAACTCTCCCTTGTTTTCCTTTAAAGAATCTAATCTAAAAAAACCATTTGGCAACTTATCTATGATGGCATTGTTGTTAGAAAGAATTACTCTATTGCCATAAATAAAGAAATTAATAGAGGTTTCTTTGAGTATTTCTTCTAAAACATTATCAATTGTTTCTTCCTGGAATGATTTTGAAATTAAACTAGTATCAAACCAATCTTGGTAAAAATAAAAATCATATGAGCTAGCTTCTTCTAAGGATATTAAGGCATCCTTAATACTTACCCTTTCAAAAGTTATAGAAATTCTGTCGCTTGAATTCTGAGCAAACAAAAGTTGTACAAAAAGAAACGTAAAATATTTAAACTTTTTATACTTCAAATTATCACACTTTTGTTGGATCGTTAGTATTCAGATTATCAAGGTATTTAAATAACTGATGCAGAAATTGTTCCTTATTCTTTTTAAATAATCTAGAGTTGTTCTTAAAATAACCTTTAATAGGTTTTTCAAAATCAGGAAGCGCTTTAAGAATATCCCTTTTAGAGCTTATTCTATAAAATGAATTATCATAATACATAAAATAAAATCTGCGCTCTTTAAACTTATAATACTTTCTTTTTTCAGTTAAATCCTCAAATTTTTCTTTATGGTATTTCACAAAAAACGAAAGTTTTTTTCCCTTTAGAGATTCTTTAAAAAATCCATTTTTATAGTGAATACCAATATTATCATCATTTAATCTAATAAATTTGCTATCCAGTAATCTAAATTCAGTGACAAGTTCGGGATTTAGACTAAATCGATTTACTCCGTTATTCACAAACTCCATTACTAAAAGATCATTTAATAGATCATATTTCATCTTCACGTTGAAATAAGGTTGCCCATTATACACTATGCTTCCGTTCAAATAATTATACGATTGGTAAAACTTATTATTGTTTTCTATTTCAAGTGGAGATTCTGGGTATACGTCTATATATTCTGAGCCGTTTATGAAACCTTTATTTAAACTGTTGCTATATGCATCAAATAAATTATAATAAAGAGAATCTTTTACTTGACTTTGAGAAAAGCAAGTAGATGAAGAAAAAAGCAACCCTATAAACAGCCTTTTAAATTGTTTCATTCAATTTCAGAGCAACATAAAATAAAAGTAGTTGTTTTACATGTAAACTTTACTATATATATTTTTTTTAACATATAAACTCTTCTTAAATTCTCAAAATACTGATCTTATTACATCCCTTGATCATAATTTTTATTAAGAGTTTTTCTAATAAATTTTTAACACTTTCTAAAGACAGTAAATTGTATTTTTAGCGACTCTTTTAAGAATGTAGCGAATTAAATGATAAGCAAAGTTGACTTGTTATATTTGAGTTTAAAAGTATTAATAATGACATTTTAACTAACTTTGATAAAGTCCTACTCATATAACATAGAATGAAAAAAATAGTCTTTTTAATCCTTTTTTGTATCTCTGCATTAGGGTTTTCCCAAATGTATAATCCTGTAAAATGGGAAACTAAGGTTGAAAAAATTTCGGATACCGAATACAAATTAATTTCAATTGCCTCTATAGATGCAGGCTCGCATCTCTACGCACAAAATATCCCAGATGGTGGACCAATACCAACAGACTTCATATATTCAAATAGTAATAATGATTTTGAACTTGTTGGATCGACAGTTGAGGAGAAAGGAATTACTGTTGATGACCCAGTATTCGAGATGCGTATAACATATTTTGAAAATGAAGCAACTTTTGAACAGACAGTTAAGCTAATTAACAAAATCGACCAAATAAATGCCTCAGTGTTATTTATGGCTTGTGACGACGAAAAGTGTACACCTCCTACAGATTTTGAATTAGTTTTTAATCTTACGGATCAATCCCCAGCTAAAAAAAAAAGTAGTGAAGCTATTTTAGTTGACAACAAAAAAGCTAATCAACTACTATATGGCATGTTGCCATCGGAAATAGTTCAACCAGATTCTAATTGTAATAACGATGATGGAGTTTTAGATATACAATCCAATAACAGTTCGTTGTGGCGTATTTTTGGTTTGGGGTTTTTAGGCGGATTACTTGCGCTACTTACACCTTGTGTCTTCCCAATGATTCCTTTAACAGTTAGCTTTTTTACAAAAAAAGGAACTCAAAACAATAGCTCAGGTATTTCCAAAGCTATGCTTTATGGCTTTTTCATTTTGGCTGTTTACATTCTTTTAAGTATCCCATTTCATTTATTAGATTCTGTGAACCCAGATATTTTGAATGAGATTTCCACTAACGTTTGGCTTAACGTCATTTTCTTTCTGATATTCCTGTTTTTCGCTTTTTCGTTTTTCGGTTATTATGAACTAACACTACCTTCTAGTTGGACGACTAAAACAACCCAAGGTGAAAATACAGGTGGTTTAATAGGTATATTTTTTATGGCACTTACCCTTGCCATAGTATCTTTTTCTTGCACAGGTCCCATACTTGGGTCTTTACTAGCAGGATCTTTAACTGCGGACGGTGGCGCATGGCAACTTACAGCAGGTATGGCTGGTTTTGGAGTTTCCTTAGGGTTGCCATTTGCCCTATTTGCTATGTTCCCAAATATGCTTAATGCATTGCCAAAATCTGGTGGATGGCTAAATACCACTAAGGTGATTTTAGGCTTTTTAGAATTAGCACTCGCTTTTAAATTTTTATCCAATGCAGATTTAGTCGCGCACTGGAACATCCTGAAAATTGAACCGTTTTTAATTATTTGGATACTTGTTTTTGTAGGTCTAGCGCTATATTTATTTGGCAAAATTAAATTCCCTCATGATAGCCCTTTAAAGAAACTGTCATTCTCGAGAATTGCCGGTGGAGTGCTTGTAGCTTCATTTGCCATTTATTTAGCTTCTGGATTTCGTTTAAACAAAGAAACCAACACATTTACGTCCTTAACCTTATTGAGCGGTTTAGCGCCCCCTGTTGGTTATAGTTTTATATATCCTAATGAATGCCCGAACAATTTGGATTGTTTTAAAGATTTGAAAGAAGGACTAGCTTATGCGAAACAAGTAAACAAGCCTGTAATGATTGATTTTACAGGTTTAGCTTGTGTAAACTGTCGTAAAATGGAAGAGCATGTATGGCCAGATTCTAGAATAGACGGATACCTTAGGGATGATTATGTTTTAATCTCCTTATATGTAGATGACAAAAAAGAACTTCCTAAAGAAGAACAGATTACTGTACAACGTGTTGATGGCGGATCAAGAAGATTGAAAAACTACGGGCACAAATGGGCTCATTTTCAAACAGAATTTTTTCAATCCAATTCGCAACCGTATTACGTTCTTTTAGATTCAGAAGGAAAGAAAAAATTAACTACACCTGTACCTTATACGCCGGATGCTGGTCAGTATGCAGATTTTCTTGAATGCGGACTTCAAGAGTTTAAAACAACTGAATAAAAAAAGCCACGATAAACGTGGCTTTACAATTAATTAAATAGTCTATTTAGTATAGTTGCATTATTTATGATGCATCTTTAGGTTCAATTTTATTTAACTTGGCTTCAACTTCTTCCTCTGTACCAGTTATAGTTTCATAGGTTGTAGATGCTTCTCCGTTTTCTGTGGTAACAGTTGTAACAACAGCCTTTACGATACCCTCTTTCTCAGTCTCAGTTAATTTAACCTTCACTTCCTTTTGAATTTCAACTTGCTCTATTTTATTATCCTCAGAGACATAAGCCGTTACAACATCTGATGACAAAGCAATACTCGGTGCTATTACTAGCGCAACAACACTCATAAGTTTTAATAGGATATTTAATGAAGGTCCAGAGGTATCTTTAAATGGATCTCCCACAGTATCTCCCACAACCGCAGCTTTATGTGCATCGGTTCCTTTTCTACCCTGCTCTTCAATCATTTTTTTTGCGTTATCCCAAGCACCACCAGCATTAGATTGAAAAATAGCCATGAGTACACCACAAGTTGTTACACCTGCTAACAAGCCTCCTAACATTTCAGCACCGCCAATAAAACCAACAGCTACAGGAACAGCAATTGCCAATAAACCCGGTAACACCATTTCTTTAATGGATGCAGTTGTAGAAATCTCAACACATTTATCATATTCCGCTACGCCATCAGCAGCATCAAATACTTTTCGTTGTGCATCTGTAGCTTTAGACATATCAGAGTCTACAGCTCGCATTACTTCTAGAGCAGCTTTTAATTTAGGTATATCTCTAAATTGACGACGCACTTCTTCAATCATAGCCATTGCAGCACGCCCAACCGCATTCATTGATAACGCGGAAAACACAAAAGGTAACATACCGCCAACTAGCAAACCTGCCATTACCGTAGGTTTAGAAACATCGATAGCGGTTACATTTGCCGTTTGCATAAAGGCAGCGAATAAGGCCAAAGCCGTTAAAGCTGCAGAGGCAATAGCAAATCCTTTACCTATAGCAGCAGTAGTATTACCAACAGCATCCAGTTTATCTGTGCGCTCACGTACTTCAGGATCTAGTTCTGCCATTTCAGCAATACCACCAGCATTATCGGAAATTGGTCCATAAGCATCTACAGCCAATTGAATACCCGTATTAGCAAGCATTCCCACAGCTGCAATTGCAATTCCATATAGTCCTGCAAAATGGTGTGACACCAAAATTGCTGCTGCAATAAGAATGATTGGCAACATAGTAGACATCATACCCACACCTAAACCAGCGATAATATTTGTGGCACTTCCAGTTTCAGATTGTTTTACTATAGAATTTACAGGTTTTGTACCTGTACCAGTATAATATTCTGTTACTTTTCCAACAGCTAAACCGGCTACTAGACCAGCAACTACTGCCCAAAACACACCCATCGACGAAAATTCAGTACCTTCAAAAGTCCAAGCTTCTGGTAACATTTGGTTAATTATAAAATAAGATACTACTAGCATTAATCCAGCTGATCCAAACTCACCAATATTTAAAGCTGTTTGAGGATTACCGCCATCCCTTACTCTTACAAAAAATGTTCCTATAATAGACATTACGATACCAATAGCGGCTAAGACAAGCGGTAAATACACCGCACCTAAACCATCAAAAGAACCTGCAAACGCTGGGATTTGAGTAAATGCTGCCCCTAAAACCATAGTACCTATAATAGACCCTACGTAAGACTCAAATAAATCAGCCCCCATACCAGCAACGTCACCAACGTTATCACCAACATTATCTGCAATTGTTGCAGGGTTAAGAGGGTGATCCTCTGGAATACCGGCCTCTACTTTACCTACTAAATCGGCACCAACATCAGCAGCTTTCGTATAAATTCCGCCACCAACGCGGGCAAACAATGCAATCGACGAGGCTCCAAGTGAAAATCCAGATAGCACATTAAGCACTTCTCCAATACTCCAACCTTGTCCACTATACACCATGAATAGTACACTTAGTCCTAAAACACCTAGACCTACAACGCCCAAGCCCATTACAGCACCGCCAGCAAATGCAACTTCTAATGCTTTTCCTAATGAGGCACGAGCTGCACTAGTAGTTCTAACATTAGCTTTGGTAGCTACCTTCATGCCAATAAATCCAGCAAGTGCAGAACATATGGCACCAATAATAAATGATACCGCTACCATTCCATTAGAGCCTTCTTCATTATTTCCTTTGAAGAATAACAAAACTGCTACAGCTACAACAAAAACAGCTAAAATTTTGTACTCTGCTTTTAAGAAAGACATCGCACCATCTGCAATGTTTTTCGCAATTCTTTTCATTTTATCGCTTCCTTCGTCTTGCTTACTTACCCAAGCACTTTTAATAAATACAAATAGTAAAGCTAAAACCCCAAAAGCGGGCAATCCTTTAATTAGTAATTCCATATTTTAAATCGGTTAGTTATTACTTTAGTTTTTAACGGCTTCAAAAGTAAAAAAATTAAAGTGATAAAAAAAGACATGTTTGAGTAAAGATATTTTACTTAAAATGGCTTTAAAATATATTATTCACAAAACAATGATAAAAATCAGTTATCTCAAGTTTATAAAGAAAAAATGCCCACAATTGTGGGCATTTTCTAAACATTCTAAAAGGTAAAATTTTTGCTTAAATGGTAAACGTGCGTTTTTTCTTGTGTTCGCTTTCTTGGTAACGTTCTACACACTCTAAATATATTTTTCGTGCTTCTTCAGCATTTCCCCATCCTCCAACATCTACTTTTTTCTCTTCCAAATCTTTGTAAACTTGGAAAAAGTGTTCAATCTCTTTAAGACGGTGCGGATTCAAATCATGAATATCACTTCTTTGACTCCAAACAGGATCTGAAATTGGTACACAAATTATCTTTTCATCCGGTCCTTTTTCATCGGTCATGTGAAACACTCCAATAGGTCTAACCTCCATTACTACCATAGGATAGGAAGGTTCTGTTGATAACACTAAAATGTCCAATGGATCCTGGTCTAAAGCCAATGTTTCTGGCACAAAACCGTAATCTCCAGGATACATCATGGACGAAAACAAGGTTCTATCAAAACGTATTTTATGAAGCGTGAAGTCGTATTCGTATTTATTCCTGCTTCCTTTAGGTATTTCTATTAAGACGTCAAACGTCAAGTCTTTATTATCTGTCATAGTTTTTGATTTGGGCCGTAAAGGTAAAAAAGCTATGTAGCGAAAACAACTTATACCTCAACGAATTACACAGAATTTACATAAAATTAATCTAAATGAAAACAATTGCTTAATTAACAGATATTTACCAAAGTAATTTATAAATTGTAAAACTTTTTTAAAAAACTAACAATCTATAATCAATATGAAGTATATTTTTACTTTTTGCCTTACACTTTTTATCCTTCAAATTTCAGCACAAACACAACCTTGGAAAGGTAAATTTGAGCCAATTGATAATTTATTAGAGCCTGTAAACACCTACAGAACAGCAAGTGGTGCACCTGGTCGAGACTATTGGCAACAGCGTGCAGATTACAAGATTAAAGCCACGATAGACGAAGCAAACAATATATTATCAGGAGAAGAAACTATTACCTATTACAATAATTCTCCTGATGATTTGAGTTACTTGTGGATTCAGTTAGAGCAAAATGTAAACAAAAAGGGAAATGAAGATTTTGGAACGATTAACAACGGATTGAAAGATGGCATAAACACCCGACAGATGCAGTTTTTAACCAGAGCTATTGATTTTCCCGCTGGCTACAGCATAAAATATATAACAGATAGTAATGGGAAGCCCATAAAATCTTTAGTGAACAATACAATGATGAAAGTGCTTTTAGATGAACCGTTGAAATCTGGTACTTCTTTAACATTTTCCATAGGGTGGTCTTATCATATTACCGATCGCAGCATGTATTTACTTTCTCGTGAAGGTTATGAGTATTTTCCAGAAGACGACAATACCGTATACCTGATTGCCCATTGGTTCCCAAGAATGGCAGTTTATAATGATACTGAAGGGTGGCAAAATCAGCAATTTCAAAAATTAGGTGAGTTTGCCTTAGAATTTGGAGACTATGAAGTTGAAATTACGGTACCAGCCGACCATATTGTAGCATCTACTGGCTCACTTCAAAACTCTGAAAATGTGCTTACTAAAAAACAACGTAAGCGCTTAAAAGAAGCTTCTTTGTCATTTGACAAACCAGTTATGGTTATTACTAAAGAAGAAGCTATGGAAAATGAAGCAGAAAAATCTTCAAAACAAAAAATATGGAAATTTTCTGCAAAAAATGTGCGCGACTTTGCCTTTGCTTCATCCCGAAAATTCTTGTGGGATGCGCAAGCTGTAAAACTGCCTACTAATACGGTAATGGCAATGTCTTTCTATCCAAAAGAAGGACTCCCCGTATGGCAAGAAGAATCCACAAAATCTATCATGCATGCTTTGGAAGTATACTCTGAAGCTACTTTTGATTACCCTTATCCCGTTTGTATTTCTGTAAACACCTCTAATATTGGAATGGAATTCCCCATGATAAGTTTCAATGGTGGAAGACCTAAAAATGGTAAAATGAGTAAAGGAGCAAAAGCAGGTATGATTGGAACCATTATCCATGAGGTAGGACACAACTGGTTTCCTATGATTGTAAGCTCTGATGAGCGTAAATGGATGTGGATGGATGAAGGTTTAAATACCTTTTTACACCAACGTACGGTTGCTGAACGCTATCCAGAATTTAATAGTGTTACGCCAAAAACAATAGCTCCTTTTATGAGTGGTGATAAGAATGTGTTGCGCCCGATAATGACGACTTCAGATAATGAATTGTTTAACCAATTTGGAGCGAATTTCTATTTAAAGCCTACAGTGGGGCTTCAAATGTTGCGCAACTCTATTATTGGAAAAGAACTTTTTGATGCAGCATTTAAGGAGTACGCCAACCGTTGGAAATACAAACACCCAAATCCTTCTGATTTATTTAGGACGTTAGAAGATGCGACCGCTACCGATTTAGATTGGTTTTTTAGAGGATGGTTTTTTACTACCGATAATGTTGACATGGAATTATCAAGTGTGAAATGGTTCAAGGTACATGAGGAAGACAGAAATATTGAAGACCAAACCCAAAGCACAAAAGTGGAAGCTGAAGGGAATAACACTACCGAAAACAAAAAGGATTTTTCGGATGGTCCTGAAGTTATCAATATGACTTCGACTCCTGATAAAGCATACGGACAATTTTTGTCTCGACTTGATGAAGATGCCATTAGAAAAAAACTATCGGGCAAAAATCTTTATGAAGTTACCATCAAAAATATTGGAGGTTTGGTGATGCCCGTAACTATTGAATGGGAATTTACAGATGGCACAAAAGAAATTGATAGACTTCCTGCTCAAATATGGCGTAGAAACGAATATGAAGTAAAACAAACCTTTATCAAAGAAAAAGAGGTAAAGTCGGTAAATCTAGATCCTAATTTTGAATTTGCAGATACTGATATGAGTAATAACGCATTCCCAAAAAAGGAAACAGAGTCTGAATTCGATAGCTTTAAAAAGAAAAACTAACTTATTTTATTTAATATTGATGTTTGGAAACGCTTTAACACATGTGTTTTAAAAACATCATAAAACTTATTGGAATTGCCTGTTTTGTTTTGACATCATGCAAAAAAACGTCAAACTATATCCCAGAGATTGTCGAAAAACCAGAAAATCAACTAGTCAATGCCCTTCCTTTAGAAGTAAAGCATCCAGAGAATAATCTTTCTAAACCATCAAAAATTGAATTAGGCAGATTACTTTTTTTTGACCCCATACTTTCCGGAGATAAAGATGTGGCCTGTGCCACCTGTCATCATCCAAACAATAGTTACGCTGAATTCAGAGATATTTCTATAGGTGTTAATGGCCAAGGGTTTGCCAACAAACGAAAGTTTAAAACACCAAATGCCATTCCTTTTGTAAAACGTAATGCGCACACCATAGTTAATACGGCCTTTAATGGTATAGATACTTTAAATAATTATCAACCTGATAATGCACCCATGTTTTGGGACTCCAGAGTTAAAAGTCTAGAGACACAAGCCATAGAGCCTATTAAGGCTTTAGAAGAAATGCGCGGTCTGCATTTTAATGATACCGAAATTTTGCAAAAAGTGGTGGAACGAATGAAAAATATTCCTGAATATCAACATTTATTCAGTCGAGCTTTCCAAAATAAAAATGCCATTACCATTTCCAACATAGGTAAAGCAATTGCTGCCTTTGAACGGACACTAGTCTCTAACAATTCTAACTTTGATAAATTTATGCGAGGCGATTCTACCGCCATTTCACTTGCAGAAAAAGAAGGGTTCAAACTTTTTAAAAAAGTTGGATGCATTAATTGCCATAATGGCCCTATGTTTTCCGACTTTAAAATGCATACACTGAGTGTTCCCGAAAATTATAAATTAGATTCTATTGATACCGGATTTAATCATGAATTTAGTTTTAGAACCCCAACCTTAAGAAATCTAAGATTTACAGCTCCATATATGCACAATGGCACTTTGCCTTCACTGGAAAAGGTTTTGGAATTTTATGAAGACCTAAGTTTTAAAAAAACAAGAAACAACAATATTCCAGTTAATTCCATAGACACGTTGGCTAAAAACATAAAACTAAGTGTGAAAGAAATGAAGCCTATCATTTCATTTCTAAATACTTTAAATGACGATAGTTTTGATAAGACTATTCCAGAGCGTGTGCCGAGTGGTTTAAGCGTGGGTGGAAATATTCGACCATAAAAAAATCCATGATCCTACCTCATGGATTTTTTTTCCGGCTTCACCCAAACAGTACTATTAACCAAACTCAAATTAACTAAACCTTACATGAAAAAATTACTTAAAGTAATATTTGACCTGCTCAGTTATTCAAAGATACAACTCAATTTTTATATATTTTTATTTATATTTTTTATGTGAATCATAAATAAAAATTATACTTAAAAGAAACAAAAAAGCCTATGACAAGCATGGACTTTAAATGATAATTGAAGTATTATCAAACTAACCAACCAAACTATACTATTTTATTCTCCTTGGCCGAGAGAAAATGCTCTTTTACCATTAAACTCGTACAGGTTTTCCGTTTTAATTACATCCATGCCTTTGTTATGTAATTTAGATAACAGCGCAATTACTTGTTCAAACTCAACTGGTTTGTACACAGGTTCATTTTTATCAATATCAGCATCCATTGCCACAAATCTGCATCTCCAATGGTCGGTACAAAACGTTTCCTTCAAACCTTTTGGATATACTTTTACACCTCTATTGGTAATCATTTTTAGCTTTAACTTAAAAGCACTTATACCTGAAAGTATTTCGCCTATTTCTTCAGGGTCAGATCCTTGCCAATCAATAAATACATCAACACCCAGCAATACTTTTTTCTGATCTTTTCTTATATATTCTGGAATAGTAATTTTGCCTGTACCATTTTGCATACCACTCTTTGGTAATCTTTCAGGAGTTTCACCTAATCTTGAAATAACTGCATCGGCAAACTCAGATGTAGATACTTTTTTAATACTGAATTTATGATCATAAATATCAGCCGTATGATACCCATCTTCAATGGCACTTAACCAAGCGTTCTTCACTTTATCTGCCACCTCCGTTTGACCGATATAGGCCAACATATTTACCGCAGCATTAATTAATCCAGAAGGATTTGCAATATTTTGACCTGCAATATCAGGAGCAGAACCGTGAATAGCCTCGAACATCGCAACATTCTTACCAATATTTGCTGAACCAGCCATTCCTACGGAACCGCCAATTTCTGCAGCGATATCTGAAATAATATCTCCATAGAGGTTTGAAGTCACAATCACATCATAACGTTCTGGATGCGCCGCTAAATGGGCTGCGCCTATATCAATAATTTGAGAATCGTTTATGATATCTGGATACTCCGCAGCAATCTCAACAAATACCTTATGAAATAAGCCGTCCGTCAACTTCATAATATTATCCTTTATCATGCAAGTCACCTTCTTTCTACCGAAAGCCTTGGCGTATTCAAAAGCATAACGAATGATGCGCTCGCAACCTGGTCTAGTTATCAATTTTAAACATTGTACCACATCCTGTGTTTGTTGATGCTCAATACCTGCATATAAGTCTTCTTCGTTTTCTCTAATAATTACCACATCCATATTAGGGAAGTTAGTCTTCACATAAGGATGTAAGGCGCTTACTGGTCTAACGTTTGCAAACAAACCAAGAGATTTACGCAAGGTTACATTCAAGCTTTTATACCCTTTACCTTGTGGTGTGGTAACTGGCGCTTTTAAAATAACTTTATTCTGACCTATTGTTTCCCAAGCTTCTGTTTTTATACCAGATGTGTTACCTGATAAATACACTTGTTGCCCTAATTCTATAAAATCAAGCTCAATATTGGCGCCAGCTGCCTCAAGGATTTTTAGTGTTGCTCCCATAATTTCGGGACCAATACCATCACCTTGGGCAACGGCAATTTTTACTTTTTTTTGAGTGTCTTGTATTTGTTTTGAAGAGTTGTTCTTTTGAAAACTACCATTTAATAATTCTGCTTCCATGTCTTGTTTTTTATTGCTGATTACAAAACTAAAACAAAGTATTGATATATTTTTATTTATATTTTTTATTAAAAACATAAATAAATTTTATAAAAAACTAACCTCAAAATACTAAAAGTTGATTTTCAGAAGAAAAATAGCGATCTTCATATTTTAAAGAAAACCATTGACCCAGGTAATAATTAACAATTTGAGATTTATATTTAAAGCAACTAATTGTTTTTCATTAATAGTTATGATTTTATCATCATGCTCATCTCTCAAGAACATGAACTATTATGAAGAGACCAAGAACTTATTGAATAACACTAATTTTTATTGTTGCCTGAAGAGATTTGAAAACAACTATTGGATCGAAGAAATTGAATATCAATTTAAGCAAAAAACGTTTTCTTATTTAGATTCCTTAAAGTCCTATGACTTTGATGATGTTATTGCCATTGAAGACTCTATAACTAATTTAAGTGTCCATCAAAGTTTCTTGAAAATTGATTACAGAAAAGTTCTTCATGATTTAAAAATTTCGGAACGAAGAAAGATGGAAAATAATGCGGAATGCGATTGTAATGAAAAAGTAATTTTATCTATCCCAATATTTAATAATACTCAGAACAAAGCCATAGTTGAATCTAATGAACGTACTTATTTATTCAAAAAAAACGACTCTAACATTTGGGAATATTATGGCCCAGGTATTACCATTAGCTATTGACAATACATTAAAAAATAGAGCTTAATTAATAAAATAACTCCTAAATAACCATTGCAATCTTAAGCAAAAATAATTAAACTACCCTTTGACTTAAATTGAAATTAAAAAGTATATCCTGATAGATTTCCATCATGTTAAAAATTACCTGACATAACACAATTCTACTCCGACTTCTCCACAACCTCAGAAATCACAAAAGGTTTTACATCTCCAGGAGGTATAATCTTAATAGATTCATGCTCCACTTCTCCATTAAGCGTTTTAATGCGAAGTCTTACAGGTTTTCCATATTCTGGTGGAATAGGGATTTTAATGGCCTGTGATTTTTTCCAAGCTACATCGTAAGTATTGATTTTAATACCTTGCATGGAAGCTTCAATAATCGCTTCTTTAGAAGTTGATTTAAAAGACAATTCGGCATCCCAGGTATTCACATAAATTCCTGGGTCTATAAACGTAATTTCGTATTCTATCCATGTTTCAGAACCGTCTCCACTTTCATTTGCCTCCGATTTCCCAAAAGCACCATCTTCATATAAATAGGCCCAAGATTTTTTACGATTTGCGTCATCGGCATCAAAATAACCACTCTTCTCACCAACCTTAATATTCGGAATTTTACCGCCCTCAACATTTATGGTTTCAGTTGCTACAATCTTATCACTAGACTGTCCAATCATAATTTCAAAATCACCTTCTGCAACTTCAAATTGTTTTGTATTCACATTATAATGCGAGAAAGCTTCATAAGGTAGTTTTATAGATACCGTTTTACTTTCTCCTTTAGAGATACTTAAACGTTTAAATCCTTTTAATGCCTTCATTGGAACCACTTCATCAGCTTCCACATCGCGCACATATACTTGTACAATTTCATCGCCATCCATTTCACCTGTGTTTGAAACTTTTGCTTCAACTGTAACATCTTGCATTTCTTTTAAGCGCTTTTCACTTAATTTCATATCTGAAATTTCGAAGTTGGCATAGCTTAATCCGAAACCAAAAGGATACAATGGCTTCACCTTGGAGTACATGTAGGTTCGTGATACTTCTGGCCCGTAATTATCTTTCCAAGTGGCAATGTTATAATCCGTCATATGCGGTAAATCCTTTTCAGACTTCACCCAAGTGGTATTTAATTTCCCTCCAGGATTCACTTCACCATATAGCACTTTTGCCAAAGCTGTACCTTGCTCTTGGCCGTTAGCCCACGCACAAATAATTCCAGGCAAATGTTCTTGCTCCCAACCAATAGATGTAGAACCACTAGGGATAATAACTAGAATTACATTTTTGTTTACAGCTTGTACAGCCTTTATAAGCTGATGTTGTTTCCCAGGTAAACTTAAAGACATACGGTCTTTAGTTTCTGTAGCGGTAGATTCATCATTCCCAACCACTATGACCACGTAATCTGATGTTTTAGCCAAAGCAACGGCTTCTTTAATTTTTTGTTCATCTTCAGCATCACCAGTTACCGAACAGCCTTCGGCAAAACTCACTTCACCTTTTGCATAATTTTTAATGCCATCAAGTGGAGATACTTTACTCTTTGGATTTCCTGAGTAAATCCCTAACCAACAACGGTTAGCAAATGGGCCAATAACCGCCAACTTACTATCGTCATTTTTAAGTGGTAAAATATTATTTTCATTTTTAAGAAGCACAATAGATTGTTCTGCAACTTTAAGTGCCAATTGTTTATGCGTCTCACATTCTAAAACACTACTTGGAATATTTGAATAAGGAATTAAAGCAGGATCATCAAAATCTCCCGTCATAAATCGTAACCTCAATAATCTTCTTACCGAAACATCCAGTTCCGCTTCAGTGAGTAAACCTTGTTCTATTGCAGGTTTTAAAGCTTGCACAAAAGGTGCTTCTCTAGTTTTATGTCTAAAGCATTCTTGATCAACACCTGCTTTTATCGCCATTGCCGCTGCCTCCTCCTGGGTTTGTACAAATCGCATGCGTTTCTCAACGCCTTGAATTGCCGCCCAATCTGCAATAACATAACCTTCAAAACCCCATTCATCTCTTAGTACACCATTCACTAACCATTCATTAGCAGAACATGGCACACCATTTAAGCCATTTAATGCCGTCATGATTCCAGTAGCCTCCTCATCTATTATGCAGGTTTTATATGCAGGGAAATAATATTCATATAAATCTTTACGCCTTACTAAAGAGTGACTGTATTCTCTTCGTTTATCAATATTATTAGCGACATAGTGTTTAACTGTGGTAACCGTTTTTACATATTTTGGATCGTTACCCTGCATACCACGAATATACATACGTGCCATTTCAGACATTAAATGCGGATCTTCACTATAACATTCTTCGTTTCTTCCCCAACGTGGATCTCTTGCCATATTCACAGTAGGCGCAAACATCATAACCTCTTTTTGACCTGCATTTTTAAGCGCTCTTGCTTCGTTAGAAATTGCCGTTGCCACATCAAACATTAAATCTGGGTTCCAAGTTGAGCCCATAGCATTATTTTGTGGAAACTGAGTACAATTCCAGGCTTTTAAACCATGAAGTGCTTCTCCATACCAAACAAAATCTGGGATTCCCAAACGTTCAATCCCTTTTATCGCAGAACCGCAGTAGCTGATTTTTTCATCTAAAGTCATTTTTGACAATAAATCCTCAACACGGTCCTCGACTTTCGCATTAGAATCTTTCCATACTTGCGCATTCAAAAAAGAAATATTTACAAGAAGGATAAAAGCTATATTGGAAAAAGATAATTTTTGCATCATATTTAGTTTAGTAATGAGGCTTAAAATTATAAACTTTAGAAGTTTTTGATACTAAAAGAAGCAATAGAAAATCAATTTTTAGCTAAATATTTTCGTAGTTGGCTGATCTCTTACTTATCAAGAAAGACTAAACCATAAAAATCAAAAAACTCTTTTTAGAAATAGAACCCAAAACTTCCTGTAACCCCAAATTTTCTTGCCTCTGGATATAATGTGTCATCCTTATAATTTCCTCTGAAGTTGAAATCGATACGGAATACTTTGAAGATGTTGCCTATACCAAAACTATATTCGTAATATGGCTCTTTATTAGGCGCCACCAATTCCAAATTTGCGGGATTACTAGGTACATTGTTAAGCGCAATATTTTCGTCCGAAATACTGGCTAAAACACCACGAACACTGATAATTTCCCTTAAATTAAGCTTTCGCAATAACGGAATTCTTGAAAACAAACGTCCGTTAAAATTATGTTCAAAATGAAATGAGGCATATTGATCTGACACAAACTCATAAAAATCAAGTTGCGAAAAGGTATTATAAATTGAAAAATACGTTTGGTTACCTGGAATAACGTTTAAAAGCCCTAAAGGCACTTCACCGAAGGTTTTACCAATTTCAATAGAGGTATTCAATCTTCCAAAACCACCAACTTGCCAAGGTTGCAAGTAAGACAATTGTAATTTTGTATAATTAAAATCACTGTTGAACATGCCTTGGTCTCCTAAACTAATTTGCGCAAATAAACGTGCAAAATCATCGTTGGCTGTTTTACGCTCCACACCAAAACCTGTCATTTTTCTTCCAGGAAAAAAAGCAGCTGAAACTGTAGTTTCATACTGTTTAATTTCAGATTGAACGCCTGTTGGCGAATTATAGTCTAAACTGAATGTTGGAGAAGCCGATTCTAAAGTACGATAATTGGCACCCAAACGCAGCACTAGGTTTCTAAATGGTTCTGCTTCAACAGCAAAACTTGTTAGATTAATCGTGGTAAGTTTATCATTAGCACCAGCTGTAACAACTGCTGAGGACGCCAAACTCCTGCCTAAAACATCCGTAGAGTTTGTTAAACTTGCTCCCATTTGCTCTACATCACGCCTATTTCCTCCTGAAATAATTAAGCGGCTCTTTTTATCTAACAACCATTTTCCAGAAATACCATATTTAAACTTGTTGTCTCGAAACCCGTAGGCTAAAAAGCCTTCTAATCGCCATAAATCATTGCGTCCAAAATAGGTACGTCCGCCTGTGCGCAATCGCATTCCTTCAACATCGTTAAATCCAAAAGTTGAAAAAATAGGACCATAATCTAGAGGCAGTGAGTTAAACTCAATATAACCTGAAGCTAGAATACTCCCCAAATTATAGAGACGCTTAAACTTTTTTACAGTTTTAAGGGTATCTAACATTTTATAAACACCCTTTTCATCTTTATTTAATTCCTCTAATCGGTTTTCAGCCCAAAATGCGTCACCTCTATCATACACATCCTTATCGTAGTTGTATACTTCTTTTTCGTAAAATTTCTTATCCTTGGTAACGTTAAACTGGTAGTTATTATAAAGCGTGGTGCGCTTACCATAAACACCTCTTGACTTTTCTTTTTTATTAAAAGCAAAATCGCTCATCATATAATCGCGTTTCACTAAAAACAGAGAATCATTTAGCACCTCGTATTCCTGTTCTATGTAAATATCCTTAACCCAATTGATGTTAGCACTTTTAGAGGCTTGCATATTAATTTCCTTTACCGCATAGGTTGTATCCGCCACCCAAAAATCGCCCTTAAAGGTTAGTTCATTTTTGCGGCGTGGGTAATATATAATATTGAAACACCATTTGTTATCAATATAAGCGCTATCAGACAACACATAATTATAGGTACCAATGCCTGTTCTAGAAAGCGGACTAACAAAGCTCTTATCAAAAAACTTTAAAAAATTGTCATAAACATTGAAATCGGAATACAAATCATCCACAAAATCGATGATGATTTGGTTATCACTAAACCCTGAATTTTTGTTGCCTCTTAACTCCTCTTTTTCTTTATTAATGGTGTTATCGCCATATACAGTTGAAACAGCTTCGTTAATAAACATCGGCAAATATGTTTTACCTGTTACACTAGAAGTATCTACTTGGTTAAAAACAAACTCCATACCCCTAAACAACTTACTTTTTATCAATGCACTATCAATAGTATTAATATCAAACTCTACCTTTTCATACTTATCGTACTGGTATTGATTGAATCTTTTGAGTCCGTTACTGCGTTTATTCTCCCAAATTTTACGCAAAATATCAATGGCAGGATTGTTCTTTTTAGGTTGCTTTCCGGAAACGATAACTACCTCATTTAATTGAGCTGTTTCCTCTTTAAGCACAAAGCGTAGATTGTAGTTTACTTTTTTATCTAAGGGAATCTCTAACGTATTGTAGCCAATAAATGAGACTGTGAGGGATTCCCATGTCTCATCCGATTCTAAATAAAACTTACCGTTTTCGTCCGTAATTGTACCTTCTGAAGAATTGGTAAAAATAACATTGGCAAACGACACAGGTTGATCTGATTCATCAAATACATAACCGCTAACTTTGGTTTGAGCAAAAGCAACTAGAACATTAAGCAGAAAAAGGGCGAAAAGTAACTTTATTTTCATTTAAGTAGGATCGTTCTTTTTTATAGATACAAAATTCTTTTAATTGGTTGCATTTGGATTGACAAATTTTAAAAATTTAAAACAAAACATACCGCTAAAGCCGGATTATTTCAATAAAAAAACTTCATCAACACAAGTGCTAATGAAGTTTGTATAACGTAAAAAATATATTTTTATTTATAAAGCACCTTTTTTACTGCTTTAATCACATCTTCGTGATTAGGTAACCACTCCTTTAACAGTACAGGAGAATATGGTGCTGGCGTATCTGCTGTATTAATTTTTACAACAGGCGCATCCAAATAATCAAAGGCTTCACTTTGCACCAAATAGGTAATTTCAGTAGCTACATTTCCAAAAGGCCATGCTTCTTCTAAAACTACTAGCCTATTGGTTTTCTTAACAGATTCAACAATAGCTTTTCTGTCCATAGGTCTTACCGTGCGTAAATCAATGATTTCACAAGAAATTCCTTCCTTTTCTAATTCATCAGCTGCTTTGTACGCTTCTTTTATGATTTTTCCGAAAGACACTATTGTAACATCGTCTCCTTTTCTTTTAATGTCTGCAACACCAATTGGTAAAATGTACTCGCCTTCTGGCACTTCACCTTTATCGCCATACATTTGCTCACTTTCCATAAAAATTACAGGATCATCATCACGAATGGCTGCTTTCAATAAGCCTTTCGCATCATATGGATTTGATGGCACTACCACTTTTAAACCGGGTGTATTAGCAAACCAATTCTCAAAAGCCTGAGAGTGTGTTGCTCCTAACTGACCTGCAGAAGCTGTTGGCCCGCGAAACACGATTGGACATTTAAATTGTCCACCAGACATTTGTCTGATTTTAGCAGCGTTGTTAATAATTTGATCAATACCAACTAAAGAGAAGTTAAAGGTCATGTATTCCACAATTGGGCGATTTCCTGTCATTGTAGAACCTACCGCGATACCTGCAAAACCAAGTTCTGCAATAGGTGTATCAATAACACGTTTTGGTCCAAACTCGTCCAACATACCTTTTGATGCTTTGTACGCACCGTTATATTCTGCTACTTCCTCACCCATTAAGTATACGCTTTCGTCTCTGCGCATTTCTTCGCTCATCGCTTCGCAAATCGCTTCTCTGAATTGAATTATCTTCATTTACCTGCTTTTAAATCGAGATGCAAAAATAGTAATTAAGGCTTATTTGAGTAAGAGAAATTTTTAAAAATTTACTATGCATGCATAGTATTTTTCAAATAAATTATATAACTTCGTATCCGCAAAAAATAAGACACTTAAATACCTATAAATTATGAAAATATTGGTTTGTATAAGTCATGTCCCAGACACCACGTCAAAGATAAACTTTACGGACGGCGATACAAAATTTGACACCACTGGGGTACAGTTTGTTATTAATCCGAATGACGAGTTTGGGTTGACACGAGCTATGTGGTTTAAAGAAAAACAAGGTGCAAATGTTACCGTAGTAAATGTTGGCGGTGCTGAAACGGAGCCTACACTTCGTAAAGCCTTAGCTATTGGCGCCGATGCTGCAATTAGAGTGAACACACCTGCTGCAGACGGCCTTTCTGTTGCTAAGGAGTTGGCTAAAGTTGTAGAAGATGGTGGTTATGATTTGGTGATTGCGGGTCGTGAGTCTATAGATTACAATGGTGGTATGGTACCTGGAATGTTGGCAGGATTAATTGATGCTAATTTTGTTAATAATTGTATTGGCTTAGAAGTAGATGGCACATCGGCAACGGCTGTTCGTGAGATTGATGGTGGTAAAGAAACTGTAACGACCGCACTACCACTAGTAATTGGTGGACAAAAAGGTCTGGTTGAAGAAAGCGATTTAAAAATACCTAACATGCGAGGTATTATGATGGCACGTAAAAAGCCATTAACCGTTTTAGAACCTAATGGAGCAGATGCCGCTGCAGGATCGGTGAAATTTGAAAAACCTGCGCCCAAAGGTGCCGTAAAATTAGTTGACACTGATAATTTAGATGCTCTGGTGGATTTATTACATAATGAAGCGAAGGTGATTTAGCTTGCTAAATTATTCCGAATTAATTTCGGAATCTGATCTTAACAATAATGAATTAAAAGATCCTGAAACAAGTTCAGGATGAAAAAAAATAAATTACTATGTCAGTATTAGTATATACAGAATCAGAAAAAAATAAGTTTAAGAAAGCAGCTTTTGAAGTAGCATCTTATGCAAAAGCAGTGGCTGATCAGTTAGGAACAACTTTAACAGCTGTCGCTATTAATGCAGATGATGTTTCAACTCTTGGCACTTATGGTGTTGATAAAGTACTGCAAGTTACAAACGCAGCATTGGATAGTTTTAACGCCAAAACTTATGCAAGCGTGGTACAACAGGCTGCTGAGGTGGAAAATGCACAAGTTGTAATTTTAAGTTCTAGCGCAGATAGTAAATACTTGGCGCCGCTTTTAGCTGTAGGATTGCAAGCAGGCTATGCTTCAAATGTTGTTGCTGCGCCTACAAGCACTAGTCCGTTTACCGTAAAGCGCACCGCATTTACCAATAAAGCTTTTGAAACTACCGAAATTAATACCGCTGTAAAAGTTGTTGGTGTATCTAACAACAGTTTTGGATTGGTTGAAAATTCGGGAGCTGCGGCGGCCGAGGCATTTGCACCTTCTCTACCTGAAGCAGGTGTTAGCGTAACCTCTGTGGATAAAGCTACCGATAAAGTAACGATAGCTGATGCGGAAATTGTAGTTTCGGCTGGACGCGGATTAAAAGGCCCTGAAAATTGGGGTATGATTGAAGAATTGGCAGACGTGTTAGGGGCAGCTACAGCATGTTCTAAACCAGTTTCGGATTTAGGATGGCGACCTCACGGTGAGCACGTAGGGCAAACAGGAAAACCTGTAGCATCTAACCTTTATATTGCCATTGGTATTTCGGGAGCTATTCAGCATTTGGCAGGTATTAACGCCTCTAAAGTAAAGGTGGTTATTAACACAGATCCTGAAGCACCCTTCTTTAAGGCTGCTGATTATGGTGTTGTTGGCGATGCTTTTGAAGTTGTTCCACAATTAATTGAAAAGTTAAAGGCTTTTAAGGCTTCATAGGTTTTATAAAACATTATAGAGATAATCCCCTTGGTTTCCTTGGGGATTTTTTGTTTTCAAGCAAAGTCGCTTGATTCATTTCTCGCAAAGACGCAAAGTCGCAAAGAGGTTTGAATGTGGCGTATTTGAAATGGCTCTAGCGGATGGGACTGCGTTAGGGATTGCAGTGGTAGCTTTTGCCGAGGCGCACATCGAGGCAAAACTTTTAACGGAAAGCCCGACCCCGACGTTTACAGTCGGGGTAAGGCCCAAAATAGCGACACTGGCAACCGATTAAATGCCAACCAACCCAAACAATTGTATTTTATTTTTCTGAAAATTGTAAAGTACTATAGAACTGCTTAAATTAGCGTTTTATACTAAAAACCTACTAGGTAGTTGGTAAAGTTCTAATTTAAGCAGTTCTTTGCGTTTTAAATAGCATATGAGTTTAGTAAGACTGAATATAAAAGGCATATCGTACAGCCAAACCCAAAATGGCGCTTATGCTTTAATATTGAATGAGGTTGAGGGAGACCGCAAACTACCTATTGTAATTGGTGCTTTTGAAGCACAATCTATAGCTATTGCTTTGGAAAAAGAAATTAGACCTCCGCGCCCGTTAACACACGATTTATTTAAAAATTTTGCTGAACGTTTTGATATTGTAGTAAAACAAGTGATTATACATAAGCTTGTGGATGGCGTGTTTTACTCTAGTTTGATTTGTGAACGTGATAAAATTGAGGAGATTATTGATGCCAGAACAAGTGATGCCATTGCTTTGGCACTTCGTTTTGACGCCCCTATATTCACCTACAAGAATATTTTAGATAAAGCTGGTATTTTCTTAAAAGTAGATTCCAAAAATAGCGACAACGAAAATACGGAGGATAGTGTTTTGGTGGATGATGTTTTGGCTGGAGAGCTGGAACCCGCTGTTTCAAAAACAGATTATTCTTCAAAATCGATTGAAGAGCTACGGAAATTATTGGAAGAGGCCGTAGCTAATGAAGATTACGAAAAAGCGGCACACATTAGAGACGAAATTTCCAAACGCTAAATTCATTATTGGTTTATGAAACAGTTCTTTTGGTCTATTATTTTCTTTCTTGTTATAGGTAGCCCAACAGTACTTTCGCAAAACACCCAAAACACTTCAAACACTATTGAGGCGACTATAAATGACGTTGCTGATGATTCGCCCACTGAGACCATACTAGTTGGAGATACGAATTTAACAGTTACTAAAACAAAGGAAACTCCTGCTATAGCGACTGCTGATACTAAAATAATACCTAGTTCCGGTTTTTCAATAAACAGTTTGTGGCGAGGTATTTTAGGAATGGTTTCTTTGGTGTTTCTGGCATTTTTATTTAGTAGTAACCGTAAAGCAATCAATTGGCGCGTTGTAGGTATTGGGTTGGCATTTCAACTGGTGATTGCCATTGGTGTATTGAAGGTAGGGTTTATTAAAAGTGTGTTTGAATTTATAGGCGGATTATTCGTTCAAATTCTTGAATTCACCAAAGCAGGCAGCAAGTTCTTGTTTGAAGGTTTGGTCGTAGATATGGATACCTTCGGTTTCATTTTTGCGTTTCAGGTATTACCCACTATCATTTTCTTTTCGGCGCTTACATCAGTGTTGTATTACTTAGGTGTTATTCAAATTGTGGTTAAGGGATTTGGTTGGTTATTATCAAAGCTTTTGAAAATTTCTGGTGCTGAAAGTTTAAGTGTTGCTGGGAATATTTTTTTAGGGCAGACGGAGGCACCATTGCTTATAAAAGCATATTTAGAAAAGATGAACAAATCTGAAATGCTTTTGGTAATGATTGGTGGTATGGCCACAGTTGCTGGAGCTGTGTTAGCCGCTTACATAGGTTTTCTGGGTGGAGACGATCCTGAATTACGCCTATTCTATGCAAAACACCTATTAGCTGCTTCAGTAATGGCAGCACCTGGCGCAATTGTCATCTCTAAAATTTTATATCCACAAACGGAATCTATTAATACGGATGTAAAAGTATCTCAAGATAAAATAGGTTCTAATTTTTTAGATGCTATTGCCAATGGAACCACGGAAGGCTTAAAACTAGCTGTTAATGTTGGCGCAATGCTTTTAGTTTTTGTAGCGTTCATCGCCATGTTTAATTATGGTTTTGACAAAATTGGGCACTACTCCGGCATTAATACTTGGATTTCAGAAAACACACGATATACAAGTTTATCCTTAGAGTTTATTCTTGGTTATGTATTTGCACCGTTAATGTGGCTTATAGGTGTTGCCAAGGAGGATATGGCGTTAATGGGACAACTTTTAGGCATCAAATTAGCCGCTAGCGAGTTTATAGGTTATATTCAATTAGCTGATTTAAAAAATGTAGCCAGTGCAACGCATTTAAAATATGAGAAATCTGTTATAATGGCCACCTATATGCTTTGTGGTTTTGCAAACTTCGCCTCTATTGGTATTCAAATTGGTGGTATTGGCTCATTGGCTCCAGGGCAACGTAAAACACTTTCTAAATTCGGCATGAAGGCCTTAATTGGTGGCACCATAGCCTCATTAATCTCAGCTACTATTGCTGGAATGATTATAGGTTAAAGCTTGTTTTACAAGGTATTTTACCAATATTAATTTTCATAATTACTAAAAAGCTCTCCATTTCTGTTAACACAATTTTTTAACATAAAAAATACGTATTTCATAATATTATTTGTAAAATAATACGAATACATCTATTTTTTAACACTTTTTATCTATTATTTTTTACACTTAATCAGATTTCTTTGTAATTTAAGAAAAGGTTCAAACTAAAAAAAAAGAACACCAACAAACCCTTTCTAATACTAAAGATATGAATGGTTACATTATTTTAGGGATCATAGCATTGCTATTTTTAGCTATGTATGCCTACGCTTATGGCTCCGTATATGTTGAAACTTTAAAACAAAAACGACAAAAAAGAAGATTAAAAGAGCATGAGGAAGCTGTGCGCAGATTGAAACTAAGAAAACAACGACAGCGTGATGAAAAACTTCTAAAGTTGCAAAAAAGAAGTCAAGAAATTAGAGAGCGTATCAAAGAACTTGAACGTGACAGAGTTTTATTAACACAAAAACTAACCAATGGCGTAAAGGTAGAATTTATGAAGAACACCTTGCACGAGCCTCCCCAACAACAAACTGGATAACCAACCAAATAAATCTAAGCGCTTGCACTATGTTTCAGGCGTTTTTTTAAGACTTCCGTTTAAGGTCATTACATTTAATCATAAAGTGTTCTTAGTTAATAACTTTTTAATATTATCTAATGTTTCGCTCAAAAATAAACCTGCCTTTTTCCTTAAATTCGTCATTGCTATTTTTTATAACTAGTATTTAGTTTAATCCCAAAGCGCCTACTCCCAGAGTTTATCTTAGATGGCGTAGAAAGGCAAAAATATATTATGAAGCAATACCACGATTTAGTAAAGCATGTTTTAGACCACGGCAACGAAAAAGGAGACCGCACAGGCACAGGTACTAAAAGTGTTTTTGGCTACCAAATGCGTTTTGATTTAAGCGAGGGGTTCCCCATGATAACTACTAAAAAGTTGCACTTGAAATCTATTATTTATGAATTGTTGTGGTTTTTAAAAGGCGATACCAATATTAATTACCTAACGGAAAACGGGGTACGCATTTGGAATGAATGGGCAGATGAAAATGGAGATTTAGGTCCAGTCTACGGGCATCAATGGCGCAATTGGAATAGTGATGAAATCGATCAGATAAAAGAGGTAATTGAAACCTTAAAACACAACCCAAATAGCAGACGCATGTTGGTTTCTGCTTGGAATCCATCTGTATTACCAGATACTTCAAAAAGTTTTAGCGAAAACGTAACCAATGGTAAAGCAGCCTTACCACCATGTCATGCCTTTTTCCAATTCTACGTAGCTAATGGCAAGTTATCCTGCCAGTTGTATCAGCGTAGTGCCGATATCTTTTTAGGTGTACCATTTAACATTGCATCTTATGCTTTATTTACCATGATGATGGCTCAAGTTTGTGGATACGAAGCGGGAGACTTTATTCACACGTTTGGCGATGCGCACATATATAGCAACCATTTTGAGCAGTTGGAATTACAATTATCTCGTGAACCAAGACCACTTCCAAAAATGATATTAAATCCGGATATTAAGGATATTTTTGAGTTTGATTTTGAAGACTTTACATTGGTAGATTATAATCCATATCCGCATATTAAGGGTGTTGTGGCGGTTTAATTGAGTTAATTATCTATGGATAGCATATTTAAAGTGTTGTTATTGCTTTAAAGTAATTCATTCGAAATAATTAAAAATAGAGGACTCAATGTTCCTAATCCAATTTTTTAATTAGCAGAAAACTTTATTAGGGAACATCAATAAAAATCATAATTTCCTTAATTAATACTTGAGTTTTTTGATTCTCTAAAATAACTGGGGAAATCCAAAAATCGGCAGGACTGCCCCGCGTTAGGGATTGCAGTGGCAGCTTTTGCCGAGGAGAGCATCGAGGCAAAACTATAACGGAACGCCCGACCCCTTGTGGGTAACGCCCAAAACAAAAAAAGTACCTTCAAGAAGAAAGTACTTTTAATTAATGTTTTTAGTGGTAACTTATACAGTAACAACACTGTTTTCAGCACCTGCGAAGTCGTTCCATACATATGAATCTGCAGCAGCGTCGTTTAGATACTCGCCATCTACAATGTATTTAAACTCGTAAGAGCTTTCTGTTTCTAAATCTATAGTACCTTTGAATGTACCATTTTTTAATTTTTTTAAAGGCGCTTTTTTAGCGTTCCAATCGTTAAAACTACCTACAACAGAAACTTTTTTAGCATCTTCTGCCTCAATAGAAAATGTTACTTTGCATATAGGTTTACTTTTTAAAAATTGCTTTTTGATAGCCATAATATAAGTGTTTAATTAAGCACAAAATTATAAAACAAAATTATACACCATGCATTTAAAGCACTTATGTACAAAGAATTATTAATTTGTTAATATGCCTTCCCTTTATTTCAAAGTATGTAAAATTTTTAATACCAATATTGAAGTATTGATAATACAAAAATCATCTTTTTTAACTGATTTTCAAGTGTTTCCAAACTAAAACGATTTCGCTTTTGCAAGTGAACCTTTACCCGCCCATTTCACTAAAAAACTTTAACTTTACCACTTTAAATTGACATATGTTCGGCAAGAAAAAAACAACACCGCAAATAGATAAAGAGCAGCTAGAACTCATAAAAAATGCTCAAAAAAGAGTAAAGCAAAAAAAGCGTTTATATGCACATTTTATCCTTTTCTTATTAGGTTGTGTCTTTTTAATTGTTGCGAATACAGTTTTAGGAATTGGCAAGGATTTTACTATTGCTGGTATTAATTGGTTTGTTTATGCTATTTTAATATGGCTATTCTTATTTCTTTACCATGTATTTAATGTTTTTGTTACCCATAAGTTTATGGGTAAAGCTTGGGAAGACCATCAAATGGAACTATTAGTTGCGAAGCAGCAAGAGCGCATTGAAAAACTAAAAGAAGGATTCAGAAAGGAAGAGATGCTAAAAGCAAAGAGCGAGGTATTTAATGAAGCTTGGGCGAGAACAGAAATTTCTTCAAAAAAAAAATCTGAACTTACTATTATAGTTGCAGCTGCTGAGAATAATGCTATTGGACTGGGGAATAAGCTTATTTGGCATCTTAGTGATGATTTGAAACGTTTTAAAGCCTTAACTAGCGGACACCATATCATTATGGGGAGAAAAACGTTTGAAAGTTTCCCTAAGCCTTTGCCAAATAGAACGCATATTGTTATAACCCGCCAAAAAGATTACAAAGTTCCTAGTGGGGTAATTGTGGCACATTCTATAGATGATGCCATAGACGCGGCCAAAAATGATACCCAACCATTTATTATTGGTGGCGGTCAGATATACAAGCAGGCTATGACCCTGGTCGATAAAATTGAACTGACGCGCGTTCATGAAACCTTTGAAGCTGATGCTTTTTTTCCAGAAATTGATGCTTCAGTTTGGAAGGAAACTAGTAATATTTTTAATAAGAGAGACGCAGAGCATGATTATGAGTTTTCGTTTATAACCTATGAGCGTATTTAAAGCAATTAAATTAGTATTTTTGGCATCCAAAACTAACTAATTATGAAAGCATATATTTTTCCTGGACAAGGGGCACAATTCTCAGGAATGGGCTTAGACCTTTATGAAAATTCACCTTTAGCGCAAGAACTTTTTGAACAAGCCAATGAAATACTTGGGTTTTCAATAACCGATATTATGTTTGAGGGTTCTGCCGAAGACTTAAAGGAAACTAAGGTTACGCAACCTGCAATATTTTTGCATTCTGTAATTTTAGCAAAAACTCTAGGAGACAAATTTCAACCTGATATGGTTGCAGGACACTCATTAGGAGAATTTTCGGCATTAACCGCAAACAGTACATTAAATTTTGAAGATGGACTAAAATTGGTGTCTCAGCGTGCTTTAGCAATGCAAAAAGCTTGTGAGTTACAGCCAAGTACTATGGCTGCAGTTTTAGGTTTGGACGATGATGTGGTTGAAAAAGTTTGTGCTACTACTGAGGGTGTTGTTGTTGCAGCTAATTATAATTGCCCTGGACAATTAGTGATTTCTGGAGAAATTGATGCAATAAATAAAGCCTGTGAAACATTAAAAGAAGAAGGTGCACGTAGGGCCTTGGTTTTACCAGTTGGTGGCGCATTTCACTCTCCCTTAATGGAGCCTGCGAGAGAAGAACTTGCTGCTGCTATTGAAAATACTACATTTAATACACCTAGTTGTCATATTTATCAAAATGTAACAGCTTCTGCTATTAGCGATGAAAATGAGATTAAAACGAACTTGATTTCTCAATTGACCGCTCCAGTGCGATGGACGCAGTCTGTACAGCAAATGATAGCCGATGGCGCTACATTGTTTACAGAAGTTGGTCCTGGCAAAGTACTGCAAGGTTTAGTTAAGAAAATCAACAGAGACGCTCAAACCGAATCTGCAACTTTTGAAGCCACTGCTTAAATGAAACTTACCAAAAGAAATACTTTTATTTTCATTACAGTAATTATAACTATTGCTATTGATCAAGTATCAAAAGTGTTAGTGAGAGCATACGTAGAAAAAGGATCAGTCAGTCCTATTATAGGAGACTATTTTCAATTAATGAATGTTGAAAACGAAGGTGCGTTTTTAGGTATGGGCAGTGAGCTAAATGACACCTTAAAATTAATTCTATTATTAATTCTTCCTATTATTGTTCTTGCATTTGTATTGCGACATATTATAAAAGATAAAAGTTTAGATAATTGGTCTTTATTTGCTTTTGCAAGTATTATTGGAGGTGGAGTTGCCAACGTTTACGATAGATTTGCCTACGGAAGTGTAACAGACTTCCTTTATATAAAAATAACCGATCTTATTAGAACTGGTATTTTCAATTTGGCAGACCTCTCAGTAACTACTGGGATGATTATTTTAGTGGTAATGATGTTTAAGAAAAAGAAAACAACTGCAATAAAAAATGATGCTTAATTAAGCATCATTTCCAAAATATTTCTAAAATAAAAAATTAGCTCCGCACCTTCTGCTCCCATTTCCAAGCAGAAAGAACAGCATCATCTAAACTCAATTTAGTTTTCCAACCCAATTCTTCTGCCGCTTTTGTTGTATCTGCATAAGCTGAAATCACATCACCTTCTCTTCTACCAACAATTTTATAATTCAGTTTTTCTCCTGAAACTTTTTCAAAAGATTGCACAACTTCTAACACCGAACTCCCTTTACCAGTTCCCAAGTTAAATGTCTCATAGTTTTCCTTATTTTTTCCTTCCAGTAGTCTTTGTAAAGCAATGACGTGTGCTTTGGCCAAATCTACCACATGAATATAATCACGTATACAGGTACCGTCAGGTGTTGGGTAATCGTCTCCAAAAACAGACAACTGTTCTCTCACTCCCGCTGCTGTTTGTGTGATAAACGGCACTAGATTAAGTGGCACACCCAATGGTAATTCTCCAATTTCAACAGATTCGTGGGCTCCGATAGGGTTGAAATAACGAAGGGCTATAGCCTTTAAACTAGGCGTAATTTTACAAGTATCTCTTATTATTTCTTCGCCTATTTGTTTTGTATTTCCATATGGAGATTCCGCAGGTTTTACTGGAGCGTTTTCGGTAATTGGTAATTCATCTGCTTGCCCATAAACAGTACAAGATGAACTAAATATAAAACTAGCAGATGGTAATTTTTGTAATTCTTTCAAAATATAAACAAGTGTAGAAATATTATTCTCATAATACAACAAAGGTTCTTGAACGCTTTCACCTACAGCTTTACTAGCCGCAAAATGAATAACACCAACTACATCATTATGTTTTGCAAAAAAAGCTTCAACATCATATTTTTCTTTTAAGTCTAACTTTTCAAAAATTGGTGTTTTTCCAGTAATAGCAGTTATACCATCAAGTACATTTTCAGATGAATTAGACAAATCGTCTATAATCACTACTTCGTAGCCCTCATTTTGAAGTTCAACAACAGTGTGAGAACCTATAAACCCTAATCCTCCGGTTACTAGTATTTTACTCATTTATAAATTTTATTATGGTTGATGTAATACATTCAATTTGTTCGTCATCCAACTCCGTATGCATTGGTAAAGAAATTACCTCCTTTACTAACTGATTGGTTATCAGAAAATCATCTTCATCATATCCGTCGTCCTCATAAGCCTTCTGACTGTGCAATGGTATTGGATAATAAACCCCACAAGGGATACCATTAGTGTTTAAATGTTGTACTAACGCGTCTCTATCAATATTTTTTAAACGTAAAGTATATTGATGAAATACGTGACAATCGCAGGTATCACAAATATTTTCACCACATCCATTTGATAATTTTGGTGTAACAATATTGTCAATACCTTCAAAAGCCTTATTATATTTTCTTGCGGTTTGTTGTCGTGCTTTATTATAGCGATCTAAATTTGGCAATTTAGCATCTAAGACCGCAGCTTGTAAACTATCTAATCTAGAGTTTACCCCCACAACATCATGATGGTAACGTTTGTACATGCCATGATTTACAATTCCTCTTAGCGTATGTGCCAAATCATCATCATTTGTAAATATAGCACCACCATCCCCGTAAGCACCTAAGTTTTTTGAAGGGAAAAAGGATGTAGCTCCTACATGACCAATGGTTCCTGCCTTGGCTTTAGCTCCGTCTTTAAATCTGTAATTAGCTCCAATGGCTTGTGCATTATCTTCAATAACAAAAAGATGATGCGCCCTTGCAATTTCTAAAACAGCCTCCATATTTGCACATTGTCCAAATAAATGTACCGGAACTATGGCTTTTGTTTTTGGAGTTATTGCTTTCTTAATAGCTTCAATATTAATGTTGAAATCATCTTCATTCACATCTACCAATACTGGCGTTAAATTTAATAGTGCAATCACCTCCACCGTTGCTGCAAACGTAAAATCCGCGGTAATAACCTCGTCACCTGGTTTTAAACCCAATCCCATCATTGCTATTTGTAAAGCATCTGTTCCGTTAGCACAAGGAATTACATGCTTTACTCCCAAGTAATTCTCAAGATTTTTTTGAAATTCATGAACCATTGGTCCATTTATAAAAGCAGTATTTTCAATGACGGTTTGGAAGGAAGTATTTATTGTATCTTTAATCTCAGCGTATTGACCCCTAAGGTCTACCATTTGAATTTTCTTCATTTTCCAAATTTAAAGAAAGTGTTTGCGGTACAAACAAAATCCAGATTTAAATATACTCTAGAAGAGAGCATTTCATTAAACAAAATTACAAAATTCAAACACGCCACCCACAGTTTTATGTTAAAGAAATGTATTTTAGCATCAAAAGATATAGGCTTGAGACTTATTTATAATTTTGGTATTTATTGTGTTGAATTTGCACTAAAAATTATTGGATTCTTCAATTATAAAATAAGTCTTGGAGTAAAAGGGAGATCGCAAACCTTTAAAATACTAACTCAAGGCTTAAATGAAAATTCAAAAAACCTTTGGTTTCATTGTGCCTCACTAGGGGAATACGAGCAAGGGCTGCCAGTTTTTGAAAGATTAAGGGCACTATATCCTAATCATAAAGTTGTTCTCAGCTTTTTTTCACCTTCGGGTTATGAAATTCGAAAAAATTCTAAAATTGCAGACATTGTAGTCTATTTGCCTTTGGATACGCCAAACAATGCAAAACGATTTGTTAATCTCATCAAACCAGAATTAACAGTTTTTGTAAAATATGATATTTGGCCAAATTTGCTTTTAGAGTTGAAAAAAAAGGACTTACAAGCAATTCTTATTTCGGCATCATTCAGAAAAAATCAAATTTATTTTAAATCCTACGGGAATCTGTTTAAAAAGGCTCTCTTTACATTTGAACATATTTTTACCCAAAACGAACCTTCAAAGGCGCTTTTAAGTTCAATTAAGTATAACAATACATCTGTTTCTGGAGATACGCGTTTTGACAGGGTAAGTAATCAGCTTCATTTAGATAATACACTTCGTGTTATTGAAAAGTTCAAAGGCAACAACCTATGCATTGTTGTTGGTAGTTCTTGGCCGGAAGACGAAGCGTTATTCATTGAGTTCATAAACTCCAATGATATATCAGGTTTGAAGTTTATTATTGCGCCACACACGATTAAGTCATCACAAATTAAGAGTTTTCAAACCAAACTAAACAAACCTTCGGTTTTATATTCAGAAAGAGACACAAAGCACTTTAGCAACTTCGATATACTGATTATTGATTCGATAGGTCTCTTATCGAAAATATATAGTTATGGCGACATTGCCTATGTTGGGGGAGCCATGGGCACCACAGGGTTACATAATACTTTAGAAGCTGCTGTTTTTGGCATTCCGGTAATAATAGGTCATAACCATTCCAAATTCCCAGAGGCCAAAGCTTTAATAGATAACGGTGGTATGTTTGCTGTTTCTAATCAAGAGGAATTTGACAACATATTGCGTATGCTATTGACTAATAGTGACTATCGCAAAATTTATGGGTCTAAAAATCAAAAATACGTGAGTGATAAAAAAGGAGCTGTAATCCAAGTACTAGATTATTTACGTAAATAATAACAATGTTTTCTTAAAGAAAATAAATATGAATTGTGTGAAAATGAATTTTAAGTAGTAATTTTTACATCTAAATAATTAACACTAAAAACAAAAACAATGAAAAAAGTAATTTTAGGAACTGCATTATTATTGGCATTAGGAGTATCATTTACTTCTTGTAGAGACACTAAAAAAGCCGAATCGGTAGAAGAAGCAGTAGAAAATGCCGCAGACGCAACAAAAGAAGCTGCTGATGATGCTGTAAAGGCCGCAGAAGACGCTGTGGAAGAAGCAGGCGACGCCATTGAAAATGCAGCTGAAAAAGCAGGAGATGCTGTAGATAGCGCAGTTGATGCTGCTGGTGAAGCGGTTGATAGTGCTGCAAAAAAAGCCGGAGAAACTGTTGATAAAGCTGTAGACGCTGCTGGAAAAGCTGCAGATGATGCTGCAAGTGCTGTTAAGAAAGAAGCCGATAAATTGAAAACTGGCAACTAAGCCAATTTTCATAAAGATCTATAACCACCTTATTTTAGGTGGTTTTTTTTATAATAAAAAAGCCTTATCGAAATTGATAAGGCTTTGTACTGAAGGCGGGACTTGAACCCGCACGGACTAAATGTCCATTGGATTTTAAGTCCAACGTGTCTACCAATTCCACCACTTCAGCAACTTAATTGGTATATTTTAAGAAAGTTTCAGAGCGAAAGACGGGATTTGAACCCGCGACCCTCACCTTGGCAAGGTGATGCTCTACCCCTGAGCTACTTTCGCAGTATTATTAAGAACATACAATCTCTCGATTGCGGATGCAAATTTAAACTATTTCTAGGAAATCCAAAGTCTTTTAGAAAAATAAATGGAACTTTTTTTAAGCCTGTTTTTTCTTAACCAGCATACGCTTAATCTCATTAAGTTTCATTAGGGCTTCAACCGGAGTTAGTGTGTCAATATCTGTATGCAAAATTTCATCTTTAATATTTTCTAGCAACGGATCGTCTAAATTGAAAAAACTCAATTGCATATCATCATGCAAAGTCTTTACCTTATCTGTAAGTTCTTCACTAGAATGAGATTTTTCTAACTTCTCTAGAATTTTATTGGCTCTACGCAATACCTGTTGCGGCATTCCTGCCATTTTAGCTACGTGAATTCCAAAACTATGCGCACTACCACCTTCTACTAATTTTCTTAAAAACAGTACATTGTCTTTCAACTCTTTCACGGAAACATTGAAGTTCTTTATGCGTTTAAAAGTTTCGCACATTTCATTAAGTTCGTGGTAATGTGTTGCGAAAAGCGTCTTAGGTTTTGCAGGATGTTCATGTAAATATTCGCTAATAGCCCAAGCAATAGAAATCCCGTCATAAGTACTGGTACCTCTACCAATTTCATCTAACAACACCAAACTTCTCTTAGAAATATTATTTAAAATAGAAGCGGTCTCATTCATTTCTACCATAAAAGTAGATTCTCCCATAGAAATATTGTCACTTGCCCCAACGCGCGTAAATATTTTATCGACCAATCCTATTTTTGCCTCTTTGGCAGGTACAAAACTTCCTATTTGAGCCAGCAATACAATTAATGCTGTTTGCCTTAATATGGCAGATTTACCAGACATATTAGGACCGGTAATCATGATGATTTGTTGCGATGTTCTATCCAAATATACATCATTAGTAATATACGCTTCACCAATTGGCAGCTGTTTTTCAATTACTGGATGCCTGCCATCTTTAATATCCAAATCCAAAGAGTCATCAATTGTTGGGTACACATAATGATTGTCTTTGGCCAATTGCGCGAAACCACATAAACAATCTAACTGCCCTATCAAATATGCATTTTGTTGTACTGATTTGATATATTGATTCATCCACATTACCAACTCGGAAAACAGTTGTTGCTCAATAGACAAAATACGCTCCTCAGCTCCTAAAATTTTGGCTTCATACTCTTTGAGCTCTTCTGTAATATAGCGTTCAGCACTTACTAAAGTTTGCTTTCTAATCCATTCTTCTGGGACTTTATCCTTATGCGTATTTCTTACTTCAATGTAATACCCAAAAACGTTGTTAGAAGCTATTTTAAGAGAAGTAATTCCAGTACGTTCACTTTCACGCTTTAGCATATTATCGAGATAATCCTTACCAGATTTTGACAAGTTCCTCAATTCATCTAATTCTGAAGAAAAACCAGTGGCTATAGTATTGCCTTTTAGAATATTTACTGGTGCGTCTTCATTTAGAGTTTCCTTAATTTTCTCTCTTAGCACCTCGCAACTTTGTAGATTATCTCCAATAATTCTTAGTGATTCGTTTTCAGCATTTGATGCTAAACTTTTTATTGGCACAATTGCCTCCAAGGAATTTTTAAGCTGAATCACCTCACGCGGGTTCACTTTACCAGTTGCTATTTTAGAAATGAGACGTTCTAAATCGCCAATGTGTTTGATATTATTTTGAATCTTTTGAAGTACAGCATCATTTTTGGTGAGAAAATCAACAACTTCATGACGCTGTTTGATTTTTTCGATAGACTTAAGCGGTAGTGCTAACCAACGTTTTAAAAGTCTTCCACCCATTGGTGAGATGGTTTTATCAATAACATTAAGTAAGGTAACCGCATTATTATTGGTTGAATTATATAACTCCAAATTTCGAATGGTGAACTTATCCATCCACACATAATCATCCTCTGCAATTCGACCAATAGATGTGATATGCTGCAATTTATGATGCTGCGTTTCCCCTAAATAATGTAAAATTGAACTAGAAGCAATAATACCTTCATATAAGTCTTCAATTCCAAAACCTTTAAGTGTTTTTGTATCAAAATGCTTTGTTAATGTCTCGTAAGCATAATCAGTTTGATATACCCAATCTTCTAAATAAAAGGTATGGAAATCGTCCCCAAAAGTTTCATTAAAGAATGTTCTTTTTTGCTTTGAAACGAGAACTTCACTTGGACTAAAATTTTGGAGCAGTTTATCGATATACTCTGCATTACCTTGAGACGTTAAAAACTCTCCTGTAGAAATATCTAAAAAAGACACTCCGATATATTTCTTATCGAAATAAACAGAACATAAAAAGTTGTTTGATTTAGATACCAGCACCTCATCATTCAAAGCAACTCCCGGGGTTACCAACTCGGTTACGCCTCTCTTTACAATTTTCTTGGTCTGTTTTGGGTCTTCTAACTGATCACAAATAGCAACACGTTCCCCCGCTTTTACCAACTTGGGCAAATAAGTGTTTAAAGAATGATGCGGAAATCCCGCAAGTTCGGTTTCACTTTCACTACCTGCACCTCGCTTTGTTAAAATAATACCTAGAATACCGGCAGCCTTTACAGCGTCCTCACCAAAAGTTTCATAAAAATCGCCTACACGAAACAACAATAAAGCATCAGGATACTTTGCTTTAATAGCATTGTATTGCTTCATTAACGGGGTTTCTTTTTTTTTTGCTTTTTTAGCCAAGGTGAAAGTGGTTTTTAAATATTAATTTTAACCAAATTGTAGCATGCAATGTACTACTAATTTCATGTTTTTTTCACCTTAAAGACCACAAGTTATCTACAATTACAACGAGATTTCAACAAAAAAAGATCGTCTAAAAATTGCTTTTTAAACGATCTCAATAAAATTATTAAAATCTAAAACTCTATGAAAATTAATTATCTATTTTATCGGTATTTCTAAATCCTGGATCATCTTTATACCAATCTGAATATTGTGCGCCTCCTGAGGTAGCCCATTGACTAAAGAAGTTGTAAGCCTCATTCACACTAATGTTTTCTTTAGGTACTTTAAAATCATGAACCACATTAATAGCCCAAGGCAAACCATTACTGGTTAGATAATCACCATCAGGATCTTTATTTATGCTGTCTCCTGTATCTATTCCGACGTTAGTCCCTAATGAGGTCGGACTTTTCATTGGCAAATGAACTTCCTTATCTCTATCTCCATCAACAACTATAAATGGATTGAACGGGGCAACACCCAAAGCACTTGTGCTTATTGGTTGTGTAAACTTAATAGAAACAGTAGTTTCGTTTCCTAACATTATGCGAGCATTATCAAACACCATAATCACTGCATTATCCTGATTGCTTTCTGTACCATTTGCATTATTATTTATATAACCTTCTGTTAAAACAGTACCCGTTACACTTTCAACATCTGAAGGCAGTATGTTTTCTAATTCTATACCAAAACCGTTTTTAAATCCTGCACCGTTGGCTTTTACTGTAAAAATGAAGTCTAATTGAACCGCCAAATTCTGAGCATTTAAAATAGCTATACAACGGTAATTCATTGCTACATCATTAAAATCATAATCTCCAGTAAAAGGCCACAGATCTTCATATGCTAAAGTACCCCAACCATATTTACTTGGTGTAAATGTTTCGAAAGCTTTTTCTGCGTCTTCTGGAAACTCATCTTCTAAATCTATAATCCCATCATTGTCTGTATCTGTCATATCTATAACATCAGGATAAACCCTATACGTCGTTAAATCATTTATTGTTCTATCAAAACTAGTATTGTTATTAGCACCTGCACCCCAATTTATCTGCCAACCACCAGTATTTGTCTCCATTACTATTAAATCGGAATTACTACCATTGCTAGCGAGCCATAATTCTTGTTCAGAATCTATAGTCATAGAAGTTGGTTGAAAAGGTAAATTTTCAGCACTAATTCTTGAGGCTTGGTATACATTGTTGTTGTCCAGCTCCATACTATAAAGCCCCGAAAAAGAACACAAATAGAAGGTACCATCCTCAGCAAAAGATAAATCTCCTCCTCCTTTGTTATGTAAGCCTTCAATGTCCCATGAATCTACATCAGTACCAGTGGCCGGGTTTATAGTATATAGTTTATCCCCAGTTGAAAAATATAATAAATTATCGTTGGTATTATAATCTAGTCTAGGACCACCTTTACCATAATTTGCAACAGTTTCCCAAGTATCATTCTCTATAGAATATTTCATTAAAGGATTTGGATTACTTCTACCAATAGAATACAATACTTTATTTTCTTGATCTATAGCACAAGTATAGCTTCCCATTGGCATATCAGAAATATATACGTAATCTCCGTTTAGTGGATCTACTTGAAACAATTCACCAGAACCATTTACACAATATAAATAGTCGATTACCCCTGGCGTGCTACTCTTAGCAGATGCTGATTTACTGGTTAATGAAGTGCTACTAAAGTTAACCTCATCACCTGTTACGTCTTGTACTAATGCACTATATTGAAAACCATCTTTTCTTCTTATATAAAGCTTACTAAAATGATTTGGTAGACTTATTTTTTGACTTAGTCTTCCATTTCTTGAAACTCCCGTAAACAAAAGATTATCAAAAACACCTGACTTAAAAACAGAGTCGGTAACCGCTTCTCCATATTCATTCTCATAAGTTTCCATTCCTGCAAAGTATTTCTCGTCAGAATAAGCAAAGACATCATACTTAATAAAGTCTTCGCTATCTGTAATATTTACAGTAACTTCTTTGTGCGTGCTAAAGTCAAAACCATCTGGAATAGTTAATTCATTTAATTCTAAATCTTCAACATCTATTTTATAATCTTTAATATCTTCTGTCACATCACAACTAATAAATAAGAAAGCAAAAGCAATTGTGCTGCGTAAAACAATTTTTATCAATTTACTCGGTATCATAATTTCTAACATAAACTATATTAATAGTCCTACAAAAAAACAAATTAATGCAGCAAATTCCCCATAAAACCCAACGATTCATTGAAAAAGTATAGATGAATAGAAGCTTTTTATAGTTAAACTAAAAATTGAACATCTGAGCACTAATAATTTATATTGCCAAAGCACTATATTTGCTGAAAGACCAATGAGAAAATTAAAAAACAGTGAGCTTGACAGATTAAGCGTTTCTGAATTTAAAAAAATTAAGAAAACGCCAATTATTGTTATCCTTGATAATATTAGAAGTTTGAATAATATAGGTTCTGTTTTTAGAACCTGCGATGCGTTTTTGATTGAAAAAATTTACCTCTGCGGCATCACTGCGAGACCACCACACAAAGATATTCATAAAACTGCCTTAGGAAGCACAGAAACTGTAGATTGGGAATATGCCGAAAACACACTAGAACTTTTACATAAATTAAAATCTAATGGCATAAAAGTTTGTGCTATTGAACAAGCTGAAAACGCTACTATGCTTAAAGATTTTAAAGTTGAAAACAACACCAAATATGCCTTAATTTTTGGCAACGAGGTAAAAGGCGTGTCCCAAGACGTTGTTTCTGCTAGTGATGCCGTGATTGAAATCCCTCAATTTGGCACCAAACATTCCTTAAACATTTCTGTAAGTTGTGGTGTTGTAGTCTGGGATATGTTTTCTAAGATGAATAAGAACTAGGTATGCGAACTATTTTTTCTAACTTAATTTTATTAGGCCTTGTATCCTTTATTCAAGTTAAAGCGCAAAATCCAATTATTGATAATGGTGTTTTTATAGCAGATCCTGAAGCACACGTATGGCAAGATGGAAAAATATATATTTATGGCTCTCGCGATGAAAGTGACTATTATTGGTGTTCGTATAAGCATCACGTTTTGATGAGCGATAATTTAATTGAATGGACTTTGATTGAAGATGCATTTGCCTCAAAAGGGGTTAATGACCAAGTGCAATATCATGATAAATTGCTATTTGCTCCCGATTGCGCTTACAAAAATGGCACTTACTATCTGTATTATTGTTCTCCTGGAAAAACATTTTCTGAAGGCGTTGCTACGAGTGATTCTCCATACGGACCTTTTAAAAATGGTACTAGAATAAAAGGGGCATACCAAATTGATCCTGCGGTTTTTATTGATGATGATGAAAAAGGCTATTACATATGGGGACAAGGAAAGCCCAAGATGGCAAGATTACAACCGAATATGGTTGAAATTGACACTACGAACATAGTTTTTCCGTTAGACAAAGCTGGCAACGTAGCCTTTCATGAAGGTTCCTCTATGCGAAAAATTGGAGATACTTATTATTTGGTTTTTGCAGATGATAGCCGAAATAATCGTCCCACCTGCATTGGTTATGCCACTAGTAAAATGCCTATGGGGCCATACACCTACAAAGGTGTTATCATTGACAATATTGGTAGCGACCCCGAGGTATGGAACAATCATGGTTCTATTGAAAAGTTTAGAGACCAATGGTATGTATTTTATCATCGACCTACAAACAACTCCAGAAAATATAGAAAAGCCTGTATTGAACCCATAAAGATTAATGAAGACGGTTCTATCGATGAAGTTGAAATGACCACCCAAGGCGCTTTAGGTGCTCCCATAGATGCCTCAAAAATAATGCAAGCGGAACGTGCTTGTTTGCTTTCCGGAACTGTTTTCATTAAAGATCTAAAATCAGAAGACACCAATTCTGGAGTTCTATCCAACATTACATCAAACAATTACGTCGCTTATAAATATTTGAAGTTTAAAAAAGGTCTTAAAAATTTCAATATAAAAACGACTAATTCTAATGGGGAAATTCTAGAAATACGGTTGGACTCGCCAAATGGAATCAAAATTGGAGAAGACCAATTACCAATGAAAAGTAATAACCTTTATCAAATAACATCTATTAGTATTGATGTAGTAGAAGGAGATCATGCACTTTATTTAATTTTCAAAAATACTGAAACTTCCGAATTAGAAATTGATTGGTTCTATTTTGATTAACCTAAACTATTTATCCCAATATTCTTCTACAACTTCGGCAATTTGAGGATATTTAGAATCGTCCTCCTTAACCTCTGCTCTTAAGTTCTTTAAACGGACTTTTAAATCAGCGATAACATCAGCATAATTTTCATCGCCATATCTATTGTCCATTTCTTTAGGATCATTTCTCAAATCATAGAATTCCCAAGCCGGTGGTGTTTCAAAATCCGACATAGATTCAGGGTTATGCGCCCATTCTTGCGCTTCGGTATTTCTTTCAGTGTTATAATCTCTTCCATAGAAGAAGATTAATTTGTAGTCTTTTGTGCGGATACCAAAATGCCCAGGATTATTATGCTTATGCGCCATGTGCATCCAATAGCGGTAGTAGGTTTCTTGTTTCCAACCTTCTGGTTCTTCCCCAGTTTCAATAATATCTTTAAAACTACTTCCCTGCATATATTCAGGTGTTTTACCACCAGCCATTGCAATCATTGTAGGTGCAAAATCGGTGTTATTAACAATAGCATCAGCTTTACTTCCTGCCTTAATGGTTTTTGGATAACGTACTAAAAATGGCATACGCATGGATTCTTCATACATCCAACGCTTGTCAATATAATCATGCTCACCCAACATAAAACCTTGATCGCCTGTATAAATTATAATAGTATTATCCATCAATCCTTCAGACTCCAAATAATCAAATAATCGCTTTACATTATCATCTACACCTTTTACGCATCTTAAATACCGTTTCAAATATTCTTGATATGCTAACCTCTTATATTCTGGATCTGGAATTGAAGGATCAATTTCCATATGCATACCCATATTTCTAATCACATTTCTGTGTCCAATAGAAGAACCGATAGTATCTAATAAACTATCATTATAACCACGAGTACCAACAGACCCATTATTTTTGTTATCCCATAAACTTTCTGGTTCGGGTATATTAATGTCCTCTAAATAATCCTTATAGCGAGGTGCGAATTCAAAAAAGTCATGTGGTGCTTTATAATGTTGCATCAAGAAAAATGGCTTATTTTTATCTCTTTTATTTTTTAACCAAGCTAGAGCAATATTTGTAATCACGTCTGTAGAATGTCCTTCATACTTAGTAGCATTTACAGTTCGCACCAAATCTTCTTCAAATCGAAATTCTGTAGGTGTACCGCCTTCTCGTGAATATAAAGTAGGATTAAAATAATCACCCTGACCAGGCAAAACATTGTAATAATCAAAAGCTTCTGGTGCATGTTTTAAATGCCACTTTCCAATCATAGCAGTTTGGTACCCTAACTTTCCTATTTCTCTTGGTAAATGCTGATCTTCTTTTGATAATCTTCCACTTAAATCAACAACTCCATTTACTTGTCCATACTGCCCCGTTAAAATGCTTGCGCGGGATGGCGTACAAATGGAGTTGGTACAAAATACATTTTCCATCAAAACGCCTTCCTTTGCAATGCGATCTATCGTAGGCGTTGGATTTAAACTAGCTAATCTACTTCCATACGCTCCAATACCCTGCGTGGTATGGTCGTCTGCCATTATGTATATAATATTTGGTTGTGTAACTTCTGCTACTTCAGTTTCTTTAGATTTACAAGAACACACTATTAAGACGCAGAAAGCAAATGCTAGAATGGAATAGAATTTCATAATTATTGTTTAGTTGTAAGTTCTAAATATATTAATTAAACTTGATTTCGAAAACGTTACATAACAAATTGGTTCATGATTTTCCTAAAAAAGAACATATGGTAAAAAAAGCGAAAATACCTTGGCCTACAAAGGCAGTTATGGAGCAAATTTATGAGATGAAACTTTGGGGTGGCACCGATGTTGACTTTTATTCTGGAACCGGTTCACATAAACCAGAAATAATAGAACCCTATTTAAAAGCAGTGACCAATTTCTTAAACTCTTTTGAAACTCCTTTAGCAGTTTTAGATTTAGGCTGTGGCGATTTTAATGTGGGGAAACATTTTATTAAATATTCAAAAAATTACATTGGTATTGATATTGTAGAAGCCCTCATTGAAAGAAACAAGACATTATTTAAGGCAGAAAATTTAGAGTTTCATTGTTTAGATATTTCAAAAGACGAGCTCCCGAAAGCAGATTGTGTGATACTTCGGCAAGTACTGCAACATTTATCGAATAATGAAATTCTGAGGATTTTAGAAAAGTTAGCTGAATATAAATTCATTATTCTTACGGAGCATATTCCAACGGGTGACTTTGAACCAAATAAAGACATCATTGCAAGCCAAGGTAATCATGTAAAACATGGAAGTGGTGTAGATATTTTGAAAGCTCCTTTTCATTTTAAAGTTGCAAGCTCAACTGTTTTAAATGAGTATGTTTTAGCAGATAAAAGTAGAATCGTGACAACGCTAATTGAACCTTTTTAGTTTGATTTTAAGCATTTAAAGTTCTAAATTCGGTTATCAAACGATATAATTCATTAAAACGCAACCATATCTAACCGATAAGCGCAATACCAGAAATCAACCCTTCAATACCTCTTCCAAAACCCACAAATAGTCCTCGCGTTTCCCAACAAAATCCCTGTCCGAAATATCAATAATCTTTACATTCAAATCGGTTTGGGTTTTTAAAAATTCTAAGTATCCTGTGTTGATATTTTCTAAATAATCATCCTCAATGTTTTGCTCATACTCGCGACCACGCTTTTTAATGTTTTCTTGTAAGCGCTCTGTATTTTGATACAGATAGACATAAAGTTCAGGTTTTTTAATGTCTTTATACATTAAATTGAATAGCTTTCGGTATAGATTGAACTCATCTCCCCTTAACGTCACCTTTGAAAAAATCAATGATTTAATTACATAATAATCGCTTACGATAAAGTCCTTAAACAAATCGAGCTGCGATAAATCATCTGAAATTTGTTGATAGCGGTCCGCCAGAAATGACATTTCTAATGGAAACGCATACCGGTTTGCATCTTCATAAAATTTGGGCAAAAACGGATTATCGGCAAACCGTTCTAATATCAATTTCGCATTAAAATCTTGAGCAATTTTAGTGGCTAAACTTGTTTTTCCTGCGCCTATGTTCCCTTCAATAGCTATGTAGTTGTAACTTGAAAAATTGAACTGCTTACTTGGGTTTTTCAGCCAGATATTTATCGGCTCTAAAACAGATGTATCTTCGCATGCTTTCAACAATTCCAAAACGGACTTATCCAACTCAGGGTGCATCACCTTTGAACCAATATCATTTAACGGCAACAACACAAACTTGCGCTTTTGCATTTCAGGATGTGGTACTTGTAGTGTTTTCGTTTCTACAATCGCATCTTCTGCAAATACAATATCCAAATCTATAATTCGGGCTTCATAACCTTTGGTTTTGGTTCGGGTTCTACCTAATTCTGTTTCAATATTTAGTAAATGCTCTAAAACCTCTTGAGGCTCTAAATCGCTTTCCATTACCAAACAGCAATTAAAAAAATCCTCACCATCAAAACCAAAGGCAGGAGATTGATATACTTTGGAGATCAGCTTAATATGACCGATACGTTGATGAATGGCATCTACTGCCAATTGTAGGTTTTTAAATTTATCACCCTTATTGCTTCCTAGAGAAATATGATATGTTGTTGGTTTTATCATGAAGAAAGCAAAATAATAAAAAGTAAATTGAATTCTGACATCTTTTAAGTTTAGATTTTTTAGTCAAAAGTTATCGATAGGATGCTCCTATTGTCGCATCACTCGAACTGAAAACAGTGCAAATCATTAACAACCGTCACTTCGAGTAATTCCGACTTTTTCGTCGGAATTGTATCGAGAAGCTTATCTTTAACTACATGAAAATCTATTACGTATATATTTTAAAATGCTCAGACAACACATATTATACTGGCATTACTTCAACATTAGAAAAAAGAATAATTGAGCATCAAACTGGTAAACATATTGATAGTTACACTTTCAATAGAAGACCTGTCCATTTAGCGTTTTATGCAGAATTCACCAATCCAGAAGTTGCCATCTCAACCGAAAAACAAATCAAAAAATGGTCTAGAGCTAAAAAAGAAGCTCTTATTAATGGCGAATTTGATAAACTTCCTAACTTAGCTAAAAAGAAGTTCAAGAAAGAATAAGGTTCTCGATACGATTTCTTGTGCCTTGAAATCACTCGAACTGACAATCATGATAGAACATAAGTTCCTTCACTTCGAGTGGTTTTTCAAATGCAATTAGAATAGTTGTATTGAGAAGCACTTTAAGGAAGGGATGTAAAATGGTTCTCGATACAATGCTCCTACCGTCGCATCACTCGAACTGACATAACGTTAAAAAATGACACTAAAAGACAAACTCTTAGCCCAACGTATTTACTTGTTATTGGGTGGTTTATTCATAACATCATTAGTCGTTTCAAACTTAATTTTTCAAAAATTTTTCTATTGGTATCCGTTTGATTTGGAAATTTTTGGCAGCAAGCTTTTTGAAATTTCAGTGGGCATTTTACCTTATCCTATCACATTCTTAATTACAGATTTAATTAGTGAGATTTATGGTAAAAAAAGGGCAAATGATATTGTAGTAGTTGGAATTTTTGCTTCGCTTTTTTCATTATCAATTATTTACGTTGCCGATATTGTTCCTGCCACACCATGGGCTCCGGTTGATAACGAAATGTTTAAAACAGTTTTTGGAAACTCTACAATTGCCGTTTTTGCAAGTATGCTCACCTATTTGTTTGCACAATTTGTAGACATCCAAATCTATCATTTTTGGAAACGCCTTACCAAAGGAAAACATCTTTGGCTTCGGAACAATTTCTCAACGTGGTTCTCGCAATTTGTAGATACGTTTACAATTGTTTTCCTACTGTGTTCTTTCGGAATTATTGATTGGGCGAATTTTAAAGGCTTGTTGGTTAGTGGTTTTCTATTTAAAGTTTTTGTTGCCATTTTAGATACGCCATTACTCTACCTAGGTGTGTATTTATTCAGAAAACGTTTCAAACTACAGGTAAATGAAGAGATAGAGCTTGTGTAGTATTTAACAATAAATTCACGGTTGTCAACCTTTTAGCATTGTTTTTGCGTATATCTTTGTGTACGTACAATTTTAAAATTCTTCACTTTGAAAAAGGCTTTCAAAATTATTGGCATCACTTTGCTCATCATTATTTTACTACTTATCGCCCTACCCTTTGCTTTTCAAGGACAAATTAAGGACATGGTAAAACGCTTTATTAATGAAAATGTTAATGCTAAAGTAGAATTTAGCGATGTGAGTCTGAGTTTCATGAAAAGCTTTCCTCAGGCATACGTCGACGTGAGCGATTTGGTGATAACTAATTTTGAACCTTTTAAGGATGAAACTTTAGCCTCTGCCAAGGATATATCGTTTACCATGTCGGTTAAAGAATTGTTTAAAAGTGCGAACGATGGTCCTATTGTTGTGAATTCTATCGCCATTGATGAGGCTTTGATAACCTTGAAAACAGATAAATTTGGTAACAATAATTATGACATTACTAAGGAAAGTGAAGGTCAATCTTCAACAGAAAGCAATAGTGGATTTGGTTTTGATATTGAAGACTATAAAATAAACAATAGTGCATTTTCTTATATCGATGAAAGCTCTGATATATTGATTCAAGTTACGGAATTGAACCATGAAGGTCACGGCACATTTTCTGCTGAAACTTCAGAATTGAACACCAATAGTGAAGCCAATGTTAGTATTACTTTGGACAGTACTAATTATTTGAGTAGTAATCCTATGAAATTGGATGCGCTGATCGATTTAGATTTAGAAAATTCAAAATACACTTTTAAAGACAACAAAGGATATATCAATGATCTCCCTATTGAATTTCAAGGCTTTATACAGCAAGTTGAAAACGAACAGCAAATTGACATTTCTTTTGAAAACCCAGAATCTGATTTCAAGAATTTCCTTGCGGTGATTCCGAAGGCCTATTCAAAAAACATTGAAGGTGTTCAAACTACTGGAGATTTTAAGGTGAAAGGTATTGTAAAGGGTTTAAGCTCTGAAGAAACCATTCCTAATTTAGATATTAGCATTACTTCAAATAACGCTTCATTTAAATATCCTGATTTACCAAAACGGGTTAGCAATATTTCGATAGACACTCATATAAAGAACGAGACCGGAAACGTTGACGACACTTATGTAAACATCAAAACGCTTAATTTTAAAATTGACGAAGATGTGTTTAAATCTTCAGCAACTTTAAAAAACCTCACCAAAAACATGTTGGTAAATGCCAATGTTGATGGGGTTTTAAATTTGGCGAACATCACCAAAGTGTATCCCATAGAATTGGAAAATACGTTAACCGGAATTTTAAAAGGCAAAATCAATACAGCTTTCGATATGAAAGCGATTGAAACCAATACTTACGAACGCATTAAAAATAATGGTTCTGCTAGTATTACCGACTTTGTATTTTCTTCGGAAGATATTGTGAATCCTATTCATATTTCAGAAGCGAACATGACGTTTAATCCTGGATCGGTTTCGCTTAACAATTTTAAGGCCAAAACAGGAGACAGTGATTTGAATGCGACTGGAACCATCAAAAACTTACTTGGTTTTCTGTTGAGTGATAATACTTTGAAAGGCAGATTTAATGTGAATTCCACGGTATTTAAGGTTAGTGATTTTATGTCTGAAGACCAAACAATATCCGAGGACAATAAAACTACAAGCGATGAAGAGTCCCTAAAAATTCCAGACTTTTTGGAATGCTCAATCAATGCCAACGCCGAAACTGTGGTGTACGATAATTTGAATTTGAAAAACGTAACCGGAACTCTTTATATTAAAGACCAAAAAGCGTCACTTCAAAATATGACCTCTTCTATTTTTGATGGGAAATTAGCTATAAACGGAGATGTTTCTACAAAAGATAAAACACCAGTTTTCAACTTAAAGTTAGGAGCTTCGGACTTTGATATTTCCCAATCTTTTAAGGGCATGGACTTGTTGCAAAATCTGGCACCTATTGCCAAATTGTTTCAAGGTAAGCTGAATACTTCTTTGAATCTTTCGGGGTCATTGGATGAAGAGTTTTCACCAGTGTTAAGTTCGCTTTCTGGTGATGCTTTAGCTGAATTATTGACTACCAAAATCAATACCAAAGATAAGTTATTAAGTAAGCTAGAAGGCTCTCTAAACTTTATAGATTTTGAAAAATTAGATTTAAAGGATGTAAAAACAAAACTAGAATTCGCAGATGGGAAAGTAGCCGTAAAACCTTTTAAATTAAAATACCAAAATATTAATATTGAGGTTTCTGGTGCGCATGGTTTTGACAAAACCCTAAACTATAATGCAGTATTTAATGTACCTGCGAAATACCTGGGTAGCGAAGTGAATCGTTTAATTGGGCAAATAAATGATGCCGAAGTGAATAACATTACCATTCCTGTTACTGCAAATATTACTGGAATGTTTACAAATCCAAGTATAAAAACTGATTTGACAAGCGGTGTTAAAAACTTGACAAATCAGCTCATTGAAATTCAAAAACAAAAGCTATTGAACCAGGGTAAGAATAAGGTGAAAGATTTAATTGGTGATGTTATTGGCGGCAATAAAACCAAAAGCGATTCCATAAAAAAACAGCAAAATAATACGGTTGAAACTGTACTTAAAGATATAATTGGTAACAAAAAAACAGCCGACTCTACACAAACAAACTCCACTAAAGAAACCGTTAAAAATGTACTTGGTGGTTTATTGGGTAACAAGAAAAAAGAGAAAGATACTGTTAAGTAAACAAAAATTTTTGGTTGAAGCTTTTTGCTGGCAAGTACGCCCGCGTTAGGGATTGCAGTGGTAGCTTTTGCCGAGGCGCGCATCGAGGCAAAACTTTTAGCGGAAAGCCCGACCCTTTAGGGGAACGCCCAACTTCTTAAAATGACTTGCCTTACTGCATTACTCAAAACTCAAAAACAGCAAAAACGAGTTAATTTTAAGCGATTTTGGCTCATTTTTTAATAAAAACAGTTAATTTTTTGGATTTCCCGATTTTTATACTAGGATATATAGATGTATAATTTTAAAACACTTTTATAACATTTATGAGGCAATTAAAAATCACGAAACAAATTACCAACAGATCAACTAAATCATTAGAAAAGTATTTACAAGACATTAGTAAATTAGACATGATTACCGCGGAGGAGGAAGTAGAATTGGCAGAACGGATAAAAAAAGGAGATCAACGGGCATTAGACAAACTGGTTACGGCTAATTTGAGATTTGTGGTTTCGGTTGCGAAACAATATCAAAATCAAGGTTTATCACTTCCTGATTTGATAAACGAAGGTAATGCTGGTTTGGTAAAAGCAGCCAAACGTTTTGATGAGACTAGAGGATTTAAGTTTATTTCCTACGCTGTTTGGTGGATAAGACAAGCTATTTTACAAGCCATTGCAGAACAAGCACGTGTAATACGGTTGCCTTTAAATAAAATTGGCTCCATTAATAAAATTCGAAAAGCGTATTCGCATTTGGAGCAAACACATGAGCGTGAACCGAGCGCCCATGAAATTGCGAAAAACTTAAATATGACCGTTGGTGATGTAAAACAGTCTTTAAAAGTTTCGGGTAGACAATTATCTATGGATGCGCCTTTTCAAGAGGGAGAAAGTTCCAATTTATATGATGTGGTAAAATCTGAAGAATCGCCTCGTCCAGATGCAGATTTGATGCAGTCGTCTTTAAACACAGAAATGAATCGTGTTTTAGACACTCTTTCTGAAAATGAGGCTCATGTTATCAAACATTTTTACGGCATAAGTGTAAAACGCCCAAAAAGTTTACAGGAAATTGGGGATAACATTGGATTAACACGGGAACGCGTGAGACAGATTAGAGAGAAGGGTTTGCGCAGGCTGCGACATTCTTCGCGAAACAAAACATTAAAAATGTATTTGGGATAATTTAAAACATTACTGGAATTAATTAGGTTTTGGCAATTAAAAGCCTCAACTTAGTTGCTTATAAAACTATAGCGCATTAAAATATAAACACAAATTATATATGTTAAAAATAATTGTAAAAGATGGCGAAAATATTGAGCGCGCCTTAAAACGCTACAAACGAAAGCACCGTAATATTCAGGTGATGCAAAACCTTAGAGAGAATCAATATTTCACAAAACCCTCTGTAAAGCGAAGACGTGAAATTCAAAAAGCGGCTTATATTCAACAACTGCGAGACGCTGAAGATATTTAACGATATTATTAAAAAGGAATCAATTTTAAATAGATTCCTTTTTTTATGTAAGCTTTTAAGGTATTTCTCCACAAAGTAAACATGATTGTGGTTTACTTACTTGTTGGGTTGTTAGTAGCGATACTTAGTGCCTTACCCTTAGGCGCTTCTAACATAGCCGTAATTAACACCACTTTAAAAGAAAATGTTTCTCAAGCATTTAAAATAGCGATTACCGCAGGTTTAGCTGAAGTACTCTTGTCTTATTACGCTTTGGATTGTAACCAAGTCATTACAAATTTCTTTATTACTAATTTGTGGCTTCAAACTACAATAGTTGTTGTTTTATTCCTGATTGGAGGTTATTTGTTTTTTAAAAAGCAATCTGAAAAACAACTTAAAACACTAAAATTAACGCAATCTAAATACACCATAGGATTCCTTTTGGGCATTTTAAATCCTCCTGTTTTAATTTTTTGGGTAATTGCCTTTAGGGTTTTAAACAGTCATGATATAATGTTATCAGTACAATCATCCTTTTCTGTTCTATTTCTTTTCTTTTTTGGAGTGTACCTAGGAAAACTGCTTACACTATTCGGATACAGTAAAATGAGTATGCTCGTTAAAAAAAGAATTCAAAACATTAACTTGATTGTAAATAAAGTTACGGGTGTATTACTTGTGGTAATAGGCATAATTCAAAGTCTCCAACTTTATTTTTAGCAGTATTTATTTGCGGTAATTTATAGGTTTATCCTCGTAAAAGTTATCGAACGTTTTATCGGTAGTGTATGTATCGCGTAAAACTTTGTATACCATTACTCCCACCATAACTTGACCTAAACACATGGTATAAAACACCCAAGTAAAGGCCATATCCATAGATACCATTATTGTTAAAAGTACTAAAAGGCATGTTGTTAATGCCACATAAAACATCATGGGAATTTTCATAGTTTTTATTTACAAGATACTTGAAAAAAGCTGCTTTTTATGTTAAAAAGAGTTTAAAACTTAGATAATGTAGTTATTGGTATAGTTCTCCTGTTACTATCCCATAATTGAATCAAACGAAACGATGCTAGAAATTGAAGTAATTATTTAAAATGAAACGAAACACTTTTACAATAAATACATTTTGTAATTTCTTAGTAAAATAATTTATCAAATGTCTAAAATATCATGAGAAAATGCATTTCATCGATATTTTTAATCATTTCAACGTTGTTTTTTATACGATTTATATGAATTTATTTAGCAATAGAACTCTTTTTTCATACATTGCGGTCCTAAAATACTTTAATTTTCCCCAAATGAACACAGTAAAAATAGCAACTACAGTATGCTGTTTATCAATGTTTCTCTCCTGTGAATTAGGCGATGTACAAGATTATGCAGACAAAGTAGACAATAGTGAGTTACCAATGAACGAAATGCAGTTCAACCCTTCCTTTAAATGGAATAATACTCAAGAAACACAAGTTACATTAAGCACAAAGGACAATAAAGACAATGCAATTGCCAATGTTAGAGTAAGTGTATGGTCAGATTATGAAGAAGACGGTGGTATTGAAATAATCAATGGCGCAACCAATCAAAACGGACAATTCGTTACTAGCCATAAATTTGAAGCAGACACAAAAGAGGTTGTTCTTAAAACTAATTATATTGGTTTTGTTTCAGAATATAAAGTTCCTATAGTTAATGGTCAAATAAACCATACGTTTGGAGGAATTAAGGAAAGTCACTCTGGTAAAAGTGTGAACTCAAAATCTTTGCATAATCAAATAAGTAATACTCTTAAGAGTACATTTAGCTCCAATATTAACATTAATTATCTCGGAACTTTTAATAATCAAGGTGTACCAGATTATTTGGAGCCCGATAGAGATTTTATAAGTGCAGATTTTTTAAATGGAGTAAATGCTGCTCTACCTGAACAACGTCCCGTTCCAACATACCATCCAGAATACTTGGAAACAGGTAATGTTCATAACTTAGTTGTTACTGACGAGGCCGAGGTATGGGTTACCTTTGTTGCAGAAGGTGCAGGCTATAGAAATGTACTAGCTTACTATACTTATGATAGAGACTTTCCCCCCGAAACTCCCGCAGATATTACAGACTGTTATGTTATTTTTCCAAATACTTCGTTTGCTGGTTCTGGCGGAGGTTTATATTCTGGAGATAAAGTATCTCTTGGTATTTTTCAAGAAAACACTGTAATAGGCTGGATATTAATGAGAAACGGTTGGGACACATCTTCTAGAACTCCAACGGAAGGTGCCGGTTTGTTATATTCAAATCTAGAATTAAACCCAGAACCCAATATAGAACATCGTCAGCATTGTGTACTATTATACGAAGAAGATGAAGATGTATTTTTGATTGCTTTTGAAGATTTAATTCGCCCAGGAGGTGATAATGATTTTAATGATGCTATTTTTTATGCATCAGCCAACCCTATTGAAAATATTCAAATAGAGAATATAGTGATTGCAAACCCGGATCCTACAGACTCGGATTTTGATGGTGTAAGTGATAGTTTTGACGATTATCCTGATGATCCAAGTTTAGCATTTAACAATTTTTACCCTGGTAAAAATTTATTTGGCTCTTTAGCTTTTGAAGATAATTGGCCTTCTAGAGGTGATTTTGATTTTAACGACTTGGTTGTTGACTACAATTTTAACCGGATAACAAATGCAAACAACGAAGTGGTATCTCTAGAAGGAAAATTTATAGTTCGCGCCAATGGTGCAAGTTTTGACAATGGTTTCGGATTTACATTAGAAGGTATTGCGTCTTCATCTATCCAATCCGTTACCGGCTCTCAACTTACTGAAAGCTATATACAAACAAATGCCAATGGAACCGAGGCTGGACAAAGTAATGCAACTATTATTGTATTTGACAACGCTTGGGAACATGGATACGGTAACACTAGAGTTGAACAACCTTTTATTCAACCAGACACGTTAAGTGTCACCATAAATTTGGTAACACCTATTGACGAGAATAACTTTGGTGCTGCTCCTTTCAATGCTTTTATGATTATTAATAAAGAAAGAGGAAAAGAGGTCCATTTAGGTGACTATCCACCATCAGATTTAGCAGATACTTCGTATTTTGGACAAAGTAGTGACGATACTCAAACTTCAATTGGGAAGTATTATAAATCTCAAAACAATTTGCCTTGGGCGCTTAATTTCCCAAGTAAATTTAATTACCCTATTGAACTGACAAGTATAGAAAATAGCCACTTAAATTTTGTGCAGTGGGCACTAAGTGGTGGTCAAAGTTTTAGAAATTGGTATAAAGATGAAGAAGGTTATAGAGACGGTGACAATATTTATTCAGAATAATTGAATAATTTTTTTCAACTATAAAAACTACTTTGAACCTTTGTGTTGAAAGTAGTTTTTCTTTTGAATAACTTTAAAACACGATCGATATTTTAACAACTAGCCCCTCATTAGCACGCACATTAAACACGGTTTCGTCATCAAAAATTAAATACTGGCCTTTAACACCAACTAGTTTACCTTCATAAACAGCAGCCTTTTGGATATTTAAACTTTTTGGTTTTTCAGGATATTTGTGCACAGGGAACTCCAAATCTGTTTCAGAATTACTTTCGATAAAATATTCTGCAACCTCTTCTGGTATAAAAGACTTTAAACGTTCCCGCCATTCTACTAAATTTTCATCTTTTATATCATTCTTCAACATAGTACGCCAATTGGTCTTGTCCGCCACATGATCTTTTAAAGCAACCTCTGTTATTCCTGCCAGATACCTATTAGGCACCTCAACAATTTCAATAGCCTCATGTGCACCTTGATCTATCCATCGTGTTGGCACTTGACTCTTTCTAGTAACACCAACCTTTACATTGCTAGAATTCGCCAAATACACAATATGTGGTTGCAATTGTGCTTGTCTTTCATACTCCAAATCACGATCTTCAATACCCAAATGTGCAGTACTCAATTCTGGACGCATAATCCATTCGCCTGCTCTAGCAGTTTCATAAAAACATTGCTTGTCAAAACCTTGACGATAAATGGGTTTATCCAATCCACAATTCAAACATTGGTACTTCACAAACTCCATTTTAATCCGTTTGTTTAGTAACTGATTTACATTGATAAAATCATCATCATATACCAAATAGTATTGAATTGGACTTGAAAATTCAGTCTGCATTTTCTTTAAAACGCCTTGATAGGTCATATAAAAAAAAGTATTATTTTAGAAACCTAAAGATAGTACAAAAATGCCAATTCCCTTTGTAAATTCTATTGCAGCTTGGTTATTGAAGAAGCGTTTTCACCAAATAGAATTATTCTTAAAATACCCAAATGAAGTACAAAACGAATTACTTTTAGACCTACTAGATATTGCCAAAGACACAGAAATTGGAAGACAATACGACTTTAAATCCATAAAGAACTACAAAACTTTTGCTGAACGGATTCCCATTAAAAATTATGACGGATGGCAAGATGTTATCCAGCGTTCTAGACAAGGAGAAACCAATATCTTTTGGCCTACACCCATAAAATGGTTTGCAAAATCTAGTGGTACAACAAGAGCAAAAAGCAAATTTATTCCTGTAAGTGAAGAATCTTTAGAAGATTGTCATTACGCTGCCAGTAAAGATTTATTATGCATGTATCTTAACAATAATGAAAATTCGCAACTCTTTAATGGTAAAAGCTTGCGGTTAGGTGGCAGCAAAGAAATGTATAAAGAAAACGGCACTATTTTCGGTGACCTTTCAGCTATACTAATTGATAATATGCCGTTTTGGGCAGAGTTCAGCAGCACCCCTAGTAATAAGGTATCACTAATGAGTGACTGGGAACACAAAATGCAAGCTATTGTTGACGAAACCATTAAAGAAAATGTAACGAGTCTAGCAGGGGTGCCTTCTTGGATGCTTGTACTTTTAAACAATGTGTTAGAAACTACAGGCAAAGGCAACTTATTTGAAGTATGGCCCAACTTAGAAGTTTATTTTCATGGCGGTGTTAGTTTTGTACCCTATGTAGATCAATACAAAAAAATCTTACCCAGCAAGACATTCAATTATTATGAGATTTATAATGCCTCAGAAGGATTCTTTGCTATTCAAGATCAAAATAACTCCAGTGAGTTATTGTTAATGCTAGACTATGGTATTTTTTATGAGTTTATACCCATGGATGTTTATGATACTGAAGATGAGTATGCTATTCCGTTGAGCGAAGTTCGTCTCAATAAAAACTATGCTGTAATTATAACTACTAACGCGGGGTTGTGGCGTTACAAGGTTGGCGATACTATACGCTTTACTTCTTTAAATCCTTACCGCATCAAGATTTCTGGAAGAACAAAACACCATATAAACGTTTTTGGGGAGGAATTAATAATTGAAAACGCAGAAAGTGCACTAAAAAAAGTGTGTAAACGCACCAAAGCTGAAATTGTTGATTTCACAGGAGCGCCAATTTTTATGGAAGGCAAAGAAAAAGGAGCGCACGAATGGTTAATAGAATTTAAAACACCTCCAAAGGACATTGACTACTTTAGTGAATTGTTCGATAACGCCCTAAAATCCCTTAATTCTGATTATGAGGCAAAACGCTACAATAATATCACACTTAATAAACCTAAGATTAATGTTGCGCGACCTTTGTTGTTTCATGATTGGTTAAAGGAAAATAATAAATTAGGTGGACAACATAAAATTCAACGCCTTTCAAATACGCGCGATTATCTTGAAAAGCTTCTGAAACTAAACCACTAACATAGGGAATCGTCTCTAAAATAAGCTGTTATCGATTTTTAATTACGATTTATCCAAGATATTTCGCAGATACTTAACGCCGTAATACTTTTATTCAGAATAACCTCCAAAGCCTCATATTATGAGAATTAGTTTACTAGCCCTATTTTGTATAGCAGTTAATTTGACATTTGGTCAAAATGGCTCTGATTTTATTGCTGAAAATGATTTAGATACAGATACACCACTAAATGTTGCCTCTAAAATCGGCAATAACGGTTTTAGATTTGATGTCATTCCAACAACTATAAATTCCAAGTTTTCAGAATTTGGTTCTGGTTTCTTTAAGGATAAACTCATCATGGTGTCCTCAAAGAAAATTGGGGGATTGGCGAAATTAGATCCTAATACCAATGAAGCCTACAAAGACCTTTTTTGTTTAGATATTGAAGAAGATGGAAGCCTAAGTACGCCATTATTATTCTCCAGAATATTAAACACAGGTAATAGTGAAGACCAGTTAGCATTCACACCAGATCAAAATACGGTATACTTTACAAGAAGTAGCAAAGAGAATTCTTTGGAATACAAAATTTATAAAGCGGATTTAGAACAGGATTCGCATGGTAATTTCATCAACCAAAAGTTTCTATCCTTAAACAAAGAAAACGTTTCAATAGAAAATCCTTTTGTAAGCCCTAACGGAGATAAACTTTATTTTTCTTCAAATATGAAGGATTCTTATGGTGGCTATGATTTATACGTTTCAGACATTAAAGAAGATGGTTCCTTAGGCACTCCAAAAAATTTAGGGCCAAATGTAAATACGCCTTCAGATGAAAAATATCCGTCTTTGTCCCTTGATGGCGTGTACTTGTATTTTTCTTCAAATGGACATGAGAATATTGGTGGTCATGATATTTTTGTGAGTAGAATTCTTCAAAAAGGTGTAAAAGCACCAAGGAATATGGGGAATACCATTAATACAGAATATGATGAAGTGCCGTTCTTTTTGGCCTCAAGAAATAAAGGGTATTTATCTTCTAACAGACCTAGCGGTGCGGGAAGCTTTGATTTGTATGTTGCAAAAAACAAGGAAGTAAAACAGGAGTTAGAAGGATTTGTATTTCATAATGAAAGTAATATTCACCTTCCAAACACTGTTGTAGTGCTTAAAGATGAAGATGGAAATGAGGTTGCAAAACAACTTACTGACGATAATGGTAATTTCAGTTTTGGAGTAATACCGTTTGAAGAATATACCATTAGCACAGAAAAAGATGGTTACATTAATAAAACTTTTGATTTTAGGGCAGATGAAGGCATAGAAACAATCTATACTAAAAACTTACAGTTAGAAACTACGGAACCTGTTATTGAGGAAGTTGATGATAATTTAGCCATAGTTATTGAAAACATTTATTTTGATTCTGCAAAATGGAGTCTTAAAGAAGAGTCTACCATTTCCATGGGAAAAATAGTAAAAGTACTAACTGCCAATCCTGAAATGAGACTGTCTATAAATGCACATACAGATAATGTAGGTAGAGACGCTTACAATATGAATTTATCAAATAAGCGTGCAGCCTCAGCAGTAGACTTTTTGATTAAAAATGGTATCGCCAAAAGCAGATTAGAGTTTAAAGGTTTTGGGGAGCGTAAACCTAAAATAGACTGTAAAAGCAAATGTACTGCAGACGAATTACAGGCAAACAGACGTGTTGAATTCATCATTATAGACTAACAAAAACTCTAAGAACATCGGTGAATAGATAAAGTGCAAACACTTTTAGAGTTTTAACGAGTTATTCGTCTAATCGTCTAAAAGTAACCCGTTCGGTTTGTCGCTAACTACCAGTAGTTCTATTTTTGGTTTGTAAATCAAAAAACACTAGAAAAACTTTATATATTAATTAGTATCCATTTAAAAGTATACCACGCGTTAAAGGCGTGGTTTTTTTATGCATAAAATCTATATCTTTAAGAAAAAAACATGTCTCGTTATAAAATTCTAAATGTCGCTCTCATAGTTCTAGTTATTGGACTTAGTAAAAGTGAAGCTCAAAATACCCAAAACGAATTCTGGAAAAATGTAAGATATGGCGGTGGTCTTGGTTTAAACTTTGGTAACGGATTTTTTACAGCCACCATTGCGCCGAGTGCCATTTATCAGTTTAACAATAACGCTGCTTTAGGTTTAGGCTTAAATGCCACTTTTAACAACCAAAAAGATGTTTACAAAACAACGGTTTTGGGCGGCAGCATAATTGGTCTGTATAACGTCATTCCAGAAATTCAACTTTCAGGAGAATTCGAGCAGCTTAATGTAAGTAGGCGTTATGATATAAAAGTAGATGCGCCCGACGACAACTATTGGTCTCCAGCACTATTTCTGGGTGCAGGTTTCAGAAACGGCAACATAATTTTTGGCATGAGATACAACGTATTGCATGATAATGAAAGAAGCATCTATATTGACCCATGGGTGCCTTTCGTTAGATTTTTCTTTTAGTTTTTGGGCGTTCCCACGCTAGGGCGTGGTCGGGCTTTCCGTTAAAAGTTTTGCCTCGATGCGCGCCTCGGCAAAAGCTACCACTGCAATCCCTAACGCACTTATCCGCCAACATTCAATATTAAAACTAAAATCAATATTATTTGCTAGGAATATGTATGCCTAAACCACACTTTTTGCCACTCGCGTTTCAAAATAAGAAAACTTACATCTTCGGACAGTTTTATTACATCATCCCCATCTAAAGCCTTAATTTCAGCTTCAGAAACGTCAATGATATAAAGCAAGTTCAAATATTCAGCAAACTTTTCTTGAATAAGGTGATACACCGTTTCATGAAGTACTAGTTTTAAGCTTGAAGGTAAAATCTCTTCATGAAAATCTAAACCAATATTCGCCAAAAGAAAGTCTTTATTTAGCTGATAAATCAATTTTTGATAAAGGTGAAGATCGTTAGCTTCCTCAACTAAACCTTCAAAAGACGATGGTAATGTCATTACACAGTTCGGTTCATTAAATTATTGCCAAACAACTTCAACAATGCCTTCTTATCTTCTGAAACTGATAATGATTCCAATACAGAAAAAGCTTTACGCGTATAATCTTCAATAGCATCCTTGGTAGCCTTGGCAGAGCCTGAAGTTTCAAAAAGTGCTTTTACGGTCTCAACTTTTTCATCAGTATTCTCGGGATAAGATGAAAACAATTTTTCGAGTCTAGTTTTATCTTCTTCAGAAGAAAATTCTAAAGCTTTTAGGTATAAATAGGTTTTTTTATTTTCAATAATATCACCACCTACTTGCTTTCCAAACGTTTTAGGATCCCCAAAAGCATCCAAATAATCGTCTTTTAATTGAAAGGCAATACCCAGATTTTTACCGAACTCGTATATACTATGCTGATCTTCAGAAGTAGCACCGGCTACAATAGCGCCCATTTTCATTGCGGCACCAACAAGAACAGCTGTTTTGTATTCAATCATTTTTAAATACTCAGGAATGGTAACATCACTTCGTGTTTCAAAATCCACATCATATTGTTGTCCTTCACATACTTCTAAAGCTGTTTTACTAAATAGTTGAGCCAAATTCTGAAACTTTGTAGCCTCATAATTCTCAAATAATTGGTACGCCATAATTAACATAGCATCCCCAGAAAGTATACCTGTATTTACATCCCACTTTTCATGTACTGTTTGTTGGCCACGTCTTAAAGGAGCATCGTCCATAATATCATCATGCACCAAAGAAAAATTATGAAACACCTCCACGCTTAACGCGGCATTCAAGGCCTCTTTATAATTACCGCCAAAAATATCGGTGGTCATTAAGGTAAGTATAGGTCTTAAACGTTTGCCGCCCAAACTTAAGATATAAGTTATGGGTTCATATAAATTTTTTGGCTCTTTTTCTGTGGAATACGCTTGTAAATAAGCAATAAAACCCTCTTGATATTTTTCAATAGATAGCATCACACAAAAATAGTGCAATTGAAATTACTAGTGAAACCAATTTAAAAAACTTAAAAAGAATGTCCCCTAAAGCAAAAGACAAACGTTCTTTAATTAAAATGAATGTTAAAAAATCATTAAAACTTAGGAAACTTTAAATGTTTCTAAAGTTTCCTTATGTATATTTGCCCTCGATTATGAGAGAAAAGATTTTATTAGGAGCGACAGATTTGTTTTTAAACTACGGGTTTAAAAGCGTTACTATGGATGACATTGCCAACAAATTAGGCATGTCTAAGAAAACCATTTATCAACACTTTGATAACAAAACCAAGTTAGTTGAAGCCTCTACACTAAATTTATTTAAGGTAATTGCGGAAGGCATCAATCATATTTGCTCTTTAGATAAAAACCCCATTGAAGAAGTTTATAGTATTAAGCAGTTTATAATGGAACACCTTAAGGATGAAAAATCTTCGCCTCAGTATCAACTTCAAAAGTACTATCCCGCAATTTTTAAAAGTTTAAAAGACAAGCAATTTTGCGTAATGCAAGAATGCGTAATAGACAACCTAAATAATGGCGTAGCTCAAGGTTTGTATCGTAATGATATAGACGTTGATTTTATTTCGAGAATATATTTTAATGCAATGATGGTTATTAAAGACGACGATTTGTTTCCAAGAAATAAATTCTCAATGCCCATGTTAATGTCCAATTACTTAGAGTATCATTTACGCGGTATCTGCACCCCAAAAGGACTAGAAATTTTAAATAAACACATTAATTCTAATCAATCATAAAAAATGAAACAGCACTTAATTTTATTGTTTAATCTGCTTATTGGTTTCAGCGTTTTTGCTCAAGAAACACCCAAAAGGTTTTCAATGCAAGAAGCCATAAACTATGCTTTAGAGAATAATAAAACCGCAAATAATGCGGATTTAGATATACTCGCCGCAGAAAAACAAGTTTGGGAAACAACTGCAAGAGGTTTACCTCAAATTAGCGGTAAAATTGATTATACATGGAATGTTGTACGACCATTTGATCCAGAGCCAGGAGACATATTTGGGTTTATTTTTCCTAAACATCAATTAACGCCAACTGTCGCTCTAAATCAATTAATTTTTGATGGTGGATATATTGTTGGGCTGCAATCTAATAAAGTATTCTTAGAAATTTCTAAAAATGCCAAAGACAAAACGGATAACATGATTGAAACCAATGTTGTCAGTGCCTATAATAATGTACTTCTAACTAAAGAGAGCATCATAATTACTAAAAATAACATGAAGGTGCTATCAGATAATTTAGAAGAAACACGAAAAATATTTGAAAATGGCTTGACAGAAGAAGAAGATGTTGAGCAGTTAGAATTAACATTATCCAGCCTTCAGAATAATTTAAGAAGTCTAGAAACACTTTATGACATTTCCAAGGGCTATTTAAAAATAGTTCTTGGGTTGAATCAAAATGAGTCTATTGAGTTAACAGATTCCTTGGAGTCTTTAATCATGGACAATATTTCATTGAATTTAATTAATGATACTCATAGTGTTAGTAACAATATAGATTTTAAAATTGCTGCTAATGACGCAGAAAGTAAGAGACTAGAGTATAAATTAGAGAAATCTGATCAATTACCAAAAGTGAATGCTTTTCTAAACTCCAACTACCTGGGTATTTCAGAGTCTTTTGGTAATTATTTTAAATCTGATCAAGAGTGGTTTTTTACTACTGCCACGGGCTTGAGTATTACTTTCCCCATTTTTACATCTTTTGGTGGAAAAGCTAAAAGAGAACGTGCTAGAATTGAATGGGACAAGGCAAAAAACAACTTAATTGACACTGAGAACCAATTAACAATTGAGTTTAAAAATGCTAAAAACGAATATCAATTGGCCATCGACACATACGATAACAAACAAAAAAACTTGGAGCTTGCTGAAAAAATCGAAAGAAAAAATACTATTAAATACAAAGAAGGTATTGCTAGTAGTTTTGATTTAAGACAAGCACAAACACAACTTTATACAAGTCAGCAAGAATATTTACAATCTATCATAGATGTCATCAACAAAAAAGCTAACCTTAAAAATCTATTAAATCTAAATTAATCCCATCATGAAATATACAGTTTTAACCCTTTTTACCGCCATTTTACTGAGCTCTTGTAGTGGAGATAAAAATGCATCTGTTGAAGATATTATCGCTTCAAAAGATTTAGAACAAATACGAAATAAGAAAGCGGAACTAGATGCCTCTGCCCAAGAAATAGCAGAAAAATTAAAGCTTCTGGAAAAAGAGATTAAGGCGTTAGATCCTCAAGAGAAAATTCCTTTAATCACAACGTTTAAAGCAACGGAATCTGAATTTAATCACTTTGTGGAAGTTCAAGGCAATGTTAGCACCAAACAAAACGTAGTTATTATGGCCGAATATAGTGGTGTACTTACCAAAGTTTATGTAAAAGAAGGGCAAAAAGTAAGCAAAGGTCAAACGTTGGCCAAAATTGATGATGGTGGTTTAAGCCAACAACTAGCACAAGCGAAAATTCAAGCGGATTTGGCTAAAACCACTTTCGAGCGTCAACAACGCCTATGGAAACAAAAAATTGGTAGCGAAATTCAATATTTGCAAGCTAAATCCAGTTACGAAGCTCAAGAGCAAATGGTAAATCAATTACAGCAACAAGTGGGTAAAACAATAGTTCGCGCTCCTTTCACCGGAACCATTGATGATGTTATCACAGATCCTGGAAGTGTTGTTGCTCCAGGACAATCACAGTTGTTTAGAATTGTAAACTTGGATGATATGTATATTGAAACAGATGTGCCTGAACGGTACATTCCAAGTATTATTCCCGGTAAAGAAGTAAAAGTAAACTTTCCAGTTCTTGGAAAAGATGTTGACGCTAAAGTACGACAAGCTGGAAATTTTATAAATCCTGCAAACCGAACATTTAAAGTTGAAGTAGCTTTCCCTAATAAAGATAAAAGTATCAAACCAAATCTTACAGCTAAATTGAAGATTAACGATTATACTAACGACAAAGCCATTTTAATCCCTCAAAGTATTATCTCAGAAAATGCTGAAGGCGATCAATATGTTTACACAATTACTGATAAACAAGGCGAAAAAGCAATGGCAAAACGTGCCATTATTTCTACTGGAAAAACACAAGGAGATAACATTGAAGTACTTTCAGGAATTGAAAATGGAGAGGAGATTATTAATGAAGGTGCACGTAGTGTAAAAGAAGGGCAAGAAGTTAAAATTCTTGAACTAAAAGTTGCTAACAACTAAAGAGGACGAACTAATGACTAAAAATAATAAAAATAAAAAAGTAGATAAGGAGTTTCCGTTATCATCTTGGGCCATCAATAACAAAACAACTATGTATGTTTTGATTACTGTAATCCTGATTATGGGCGCAGGAGCTTACTTTAGTATGCCAAGAGAAAATTTCCCAGAAATTAAAGAAACCAAAATCTACATTAGCTCTGTATATCCCGGTAACACTGCAGAGGATATTGAAAAACTCATCACAGACCCTATTGAAGATAAGCTAAAAACAGTTAGTAATGTTGTTGAAATCACCTCCACTTCGCAGGAAGATTACTCTATTGTAATTGTGGAGTTTGATGAAGATATATCCGTTGAAGCTGCAAAACAAAAGGTTAAAGATGAAGTAGATTCTGAAACTGCAGGTGAAGATTGGCCCACATTTAATGGTGCTAAGGTAGAGCCAAATATCTTCGACTTAAGTATGTCTGAAGAAATTCCAATTTTAAACATTAATATATCCGGAGACTATCCAGTAGATAAATTAAAAGAATTTGGGGAGTACTTAGAAGATGAAATTGAAAGTCTACAAGAAATTAAGCAAGTTGATATTCGTGGGGCTCAAGAAAAAGAAGTTGAAGTTGCTGTAGATATTTATAAAATGATGGCGGCTCAAGTGAGTTTTGATGATATTATCAATACGATTAGTCGTGAAAACATGACGATGTCTGCCGGCAACTTAATTACCAGCGGACAACGACGTACCATTAGGATTATAGGCGAAATTGAAGACCCAAATGAACTTGATAATTTTGTCGTAAAGTCGGAACGTGGTAATCCAATTTACCTTCGAGATGTAGCTAAAGTCACCTTTAAAGACGAAGATAAAACTACTTATGCACGGGAGTTTGGACATGCTGTAGTAATGCTTGATGTTAAAAAGCGGGCTGGAAAAAACATGGTAGCAGCTGCGGAACAGATTCAAGTGATTGTTGATGACGCTATTGAAAATGTATTTCCTCCAGATTTAACGGTTACGGTTGCTAACGACCAATCTTCAAAAACAATTGGTCAGGTTGATGATTTGGTAAATAACATCATCTTCGGAATCATACTTGTTGTTACAGTTTTAATGTTCTTCTTAGGATTTAAAAACGCATTATTTGTTGGTTTCGCCATACCAATGTCTATGTTTATGTCTCTAATGATTCTGAATTTATTTGGATATACCATGAACACTATGATTCTTTTCGGTTTAATCATGGGGCTTGGTATGCTTGTGGATAATGGAATTGTAGTAGTTGAAAACGTGTACCGTTTGATGACTGAAGAAGGCATGAGTCGCGTTGAAGCTGCCAAAAAAGGAATTGGTGAAATTGCATTTCCAATAATCATTTCAACATTAACAACTGTAGCAGCATTTGTGCCATTAGGACTTTGGCCAGGTGTTATGGGACAATTTATGATATATTTCCCTATTACGCTATCTGTCGTATTAGGTTCTTCTCTATTTGTTGCTATTTTCTTTAATTCAGTTCTGGTGTCTCAATACATGACAACCGAAGACAAAGAAATGCCACTTCAAAATATTATTAAAATATCTGCAATAGTTGGTGGTATTGGCTTACTAATCTTAATCTTTGGTGGAGAAAACAGAGCCTTTGGATCTATAATGGTTGTGGCCATATTATTACTATGGATTTATCGTCTATTTCTACGCTCTTGGGCAAATGGATTTCAAAATAAAGTACTACCAAAATGGGAACGTTTTTACGAACGCGTTTTAAGAAGCGCTTTAAAAGGAAGAAAACCAGCTTTTATTGCCATTGGAACAGTGGTGCTGTTATTTATTGCATTTATGGGCTTTGGTGCTTCAGTTGGTAGTCAGCGCACAAAAGTGGAGTTTTTCCCAGATAATACACCAAATCAAATCATAGTATATATAGAATATCCCGAAGGTACTGATATTGAAAAAACCAATGCCATTACTAAAGATATTGAAAAACGCGTTTATAAAATTATAAACGAAGAGGCCTACATGAAAGGCGACTTTAATTTCTTAACCGAAAGTGCAGTTTCTCAGGTTGGCGAAGGTGCAGGAAACCCACAGACTGATGGTGGTTCTGCTGCTGAAATGCCACATCGTGGTAAAATTACAGCTACCATGCGTGAGTACAAATTTAGAGATGGTGCAGACAGCAATATTCTGTTGAAAAAAGTACAGGAAGATTTACAAGGTATTTACCCAGGTGTTGCTATTTCGGTTGAAAAAGATGCTGTGGGGCCGCCAGCAGGATATCCCATTAATCTAGAATTAGAAGGTGACGACTATGCAGAATTAATTACTACTGCTGAAAAAATGCGTGACTTTATCAACTCTAAAAACATACAAGGTATTGACGAGTTGAAGATTGATGTAAATAAATCTAAACCCTCAATGCAAGTTGTTGTAGATAGAAAAAAAGCAGGAGAATTAGGTGTTACCGCAGGACAAGTTGGGCAACAATTACGTAATTCGATTTTTGGAGCAAAAGCAGGTATCTACAAGAAAGATGGTGAAGATTATGATATTTATGTGCGCTTTAATGAAGAGAACCGATATAATACAAGTGCTATTTTCAATCAGAAAATTACCTTTAGAGATATGGCTTCTGGTCAAATCAAAGAAATACCTGTATCAACGGTAGCCAGTCAAAAAAACAACTCAGGATTTAGTGCTATTAAACATCGAGATGTGCGTCGTGTGGTAACCCTATATTCGGCATTAGCCCCTGGCTTTACCGATGCCGGAGCGATTGTTTCAAAAATTCAGAATGAAATGAAAGGGTTCACTGAGAAACCTGACGGCGTAAAAGTAGATTACACGGGTCAGATAGAAGAACAAAACAAGCAAATGGCATTTTTAATGGGCGCATTTTTTACTGGGTTAGGTTTAATTTTCTTTATCCTGATTTTCCAATTCAACTCAGTTTCAAAACCAGGAATTATTATGCTAGCCATCTTTTTAAGTTTAATTGGTGTATTTGGTGGTATTGTAATTACAGGTAGCGCATTTGTTATTATGATGACCATGATGGGAATTATCTCATTGGCTGGTATTGTGGTAAACAATGGTGTGGTGCTCCTAGATTACACACAACTTTTGATTGATAGAAAAAAGGTATTATTAGACTTAGAGGATGAACAGTATTTGCAACAGGAGGATTTAATTGAAGCTATTGTTAAAGGTGGAAAAGCGCGTTTAAGACCAGTACTCCTTACTGCTATTACAACCATTTTAGGACTGATTCCTTTAGCTACAGGATTTAATATCAATTTCTTTACGCTTTTTAGCGAGTTCAATCCTAACATATATATGGGTGGTGATAACGTAATTTTCTGGGGACCATTAGCATGGACTGTAATTTATGGTTTATTCGTAGCCACCTTCTTAACGCTAATTGTTGTACCAATTTTATTCTTTTTAGTGACCAAATTCAAAATGTGGTTATATAAAAATAGAAATGCTGAAGTAAGTTTAGTTCAGAAACAACAAAAAGTTTTTAATGTTGATCCGCGTTTGGAGAAAGCATAAACTGTCGATTAAATTAGGTCGATTAATAGCAGGAAAGAGCCGCAATACATTTGTGGCTCTTTTCAATTTTAGAAAAACATTACAACTTTACAATTCTTTCCAATTGCTTACTATTGCCATCAGAAATAGAAACAAAATAAATCCCTGTTTTATACGGGCTCATATCAAACTCAGCTGTATTACTTAAAGTATTATGGTTAAGAAGCATTACATTAAATTTCTGCCCCAAAGCATTATATAGTTTCACAGATATATTTTCTAGTAAAGTATTATTTGTAAGTTTAAGGCTTACTGTATTTTCCACAGGATTAGGAAATAACTCTAAGATATTTGATGTTTCAAGCGTTTCAGTACTTAAATTGCCTACATTCCAATAGTCATCAATTACCTGTTGAATTTCAGGATATTTCGTACCATCAGTCTCACCATGTTCGGCGCGTTGTGCTAAAATTTCATCTTTAAGTTCAAGAATAATATTGGCATAAGCAGGATTCTCATATTGATTATTCAATTCTTGAGGATCGGTTCTTAAATCATAAAACTCCCATGCCACAGGCGTTCTTTCAATAAGGTTAGAATTATTAAGCCATGGTAGCGATTTGGTACCATACTTCCAAGTTTTGTAGTGCCTACCATAGTAAAAAATTAGTTTATACTCTTTGGTTCTAATACCAAAATGCGCAGGTATATCATGATGTACCAAATGCATCCAATACCTATAATATGTGCCTTTTCGCCATTGCCCCTGCTCCTCACCTTTTACAGTTTTCATAAAGCTTTTACCTTGCATATAAGACGGTACCGTACCACCAGCAAGCTCAATTAAAGTTGGTGCAAAATCAGTATTATTAATTAGAAGGTCAGATCTTCTTCCTTCAGAAATTAACTCAGGGTAATGCATGATAAATGGCATCCGCATAGATTCTTCGTACATCCACCTCTTATCTTGGTAATCATGTTCACCCAACATCATCCCTTGATCACCTGTGTAAATAATAATGGTGTTATCCCAAAGGTCTTCGGCTTTTAAATAATCAAATAAAATTTTAAGGTTGTCGTCAATTCCTTTTACACAACGCAAATAATCTTTTAAATAACGTTGATATGCTGCCTGGTTAAAGCATCACCTTGTAAGGAAGAATTGGAGTAATAATGATCTGAATAGTTCCTAACTATATGTCTTTTAGAAATAGAAGTGCCTATTTTATGAATAAGGCTATCGTTTTTACCTCGATTAGCTTCCGATCCAAAATTCGGCTGACTGTACATACTTGTGGGCTCGGGTATATCAGTTGAGGCTAAATAGCTTGCATAACGTGTAGCATATTCAAAAAAATCATGAGGTGCCTTGTAATGGTGCATTAAAAAGAAGGGTTTGGTCTTATCACGACCTGTTAAATAACTTAAAGATAAATTAGTAATAACATCTGAAGAATGTCCACCGTGCGTAATAGTGTTATTAGGCCAATTACCCCTACCTTTCTCTCTAAATGTAGGGTTGAAATATTTTCCTTGCCCAGGAAGGACTTTATAAAAATCAAAATTAGGTTCTTGCTTTAAATGCCACTTCCCAATCATAGCCGTAGAATAGCCCAAATTCTTAAGTTCCATGGCTAGATAATGTTGGTTTTGAGCAGATATATTGTAAAAACCTAAAAGACTAATACAATAACTAAAACCTAATATAACCTTAGAGATTCTTATGGAACACATAGCTTATTTTTTTGGTTCCAAAAGACACCAAAATTTAAAACTGTATACAAAATACAAAATATCTGTTAAGCTTTAAAAATATCATTATATCGAGTATTTATCTAAAGTTTATTTTTAAACTTAATTAGCCACCATAAATGATACAACAATCACATATCTTATGTAAATTTGCATCTTAATTTTTGCAGTAATGTATAGAAGTCATACCTGTGGCGAATTAAGAGCGTCGCATATAAATAATGAGGTTACCTTATCTGGTTGGGTACAAGGTGTAAGAGATAAAGGGTTTATGGTTTATGTAGATTTGAGAGACCGCTACGGTATAACTCAATTGTACTTTGATGAGGAACAAACCGAGGCTTCTATTTTAAAAAGCGCACAGAAATTAGGGCGTGAATTTGTTATCCAAATTACTGGAAAGGTGCAAGAACGCGCTTCTAAAAATCCTAATATCCCTACTGGCGATATTGAAGTTTTGGTTTCCCAACTTTCCGTTTTAAATAAAGCCAAATTACCTCCTTTTACTATTGAAGATGATACAGATGGTGGTGAGGATTTAAGAATGAAGTACCGTTACTTGGATATTCGCAGAAACCCTGTTAAAGACAGTCTTATTTTTAGACACCAAGTAACTCAAGAAGTACGTAATTATTTATCTGCGGAAGGATTTATCGAAGTTGAAACCCCTTATTTGATTAAATCTACACCTGAAGGTGCACGCGATTTTGTGGTGCCTTCACGCATGAATGAAGGTCAGTTTTACGCATTACCACAATCCCCACAAACCTTTAAGCAGTTGTTGATGGTAGGCGGCATGGATAAATACTTTCAGATTGTAAAATGTTTTAGGGATGAAGATTTACGTGCCGATAGACAACCAGAATTCACACAGATTGACTGTGAAATGGCATTTATTGAACAAGAAGATATTCTGAATGCTTTTGAAGGATTGACTCGCCATTTACTAAAAGAAATTAAAGGTGTAGATATTGAAAAATTCCCAAGAATGCAGTATGATGATGCGATGCGTTTGTATGGAAACGACAAACCAGACATTCGTTTTGGGATGGAATTTGGCGAACTAAACGACGTTGCGCAGCACAAAGAATTCAATGTTTTTAATAAAGCGGAATTAGTGGTTGGAATTGCAATTCCTGGAGGAAATAGTTACACAAGAAAGGAAATAGATAAGCTGATTGATTGGGTGAAACGTCCACAAGTGGGCGCACTTGGTATGGTGTATTGTCGTTGTAATGAAGATGGTTCTTTTAAATCTTCAGTAGATAAATTTTACGATCAAGACGATTTAGCAAAATGGGCTGAAGTTACTGGCGCAAAAGCTGGAGATTTAATTTGTGTGCTTTCAGGAGACACAAATAAAGTACGAGCACAATTAAGTGCTTTAAGAATGGAATTAGCAGAACGGTTAGGTTTACGTAACCCAGATGAATTTGCACCACTTTGGGTAATGGATTTTCCTTTATTGGAATGGGATGAAGACACAGAGCGCTACCATGCAATGCATCACCCATTTACTTCTCCAAAACCTGGACAATTGGAATTATTAAAAACTGATCCTGGAGCTGTAAAAGCCAATGCTTACGATTTGGTTTTGAATGGTAATGAAATTGGAGGAGGTTCTATAAGAATTCATGATGCAGCAACCCAATCCTTAATGTTTGATTATTTAGGATTTACGCCTGAAGAAGCAAAAGCGCAATTTGGATTCTTGATGGACGCCTTTCAATACGGCGCTCCACCACATGGCGGATTAGCTTTTGGATTAGATAGATTGGTGGCCATTTTGGGCGGACAAGAAACCATTCGCGATTTTATTGCGTTCCCTAAAAATAATTCCGGACGCGATGTAATGATTGATGCTCCTGCTCCAATTGATGATGAACAATTAGAAGAATTAAGTTTAAAACTGAATTTAAAATCATAACCACAAAGTCCCGCTAACGCGGGATTTTTTATTAATTTTAATTATGCAAAACAAAGGCCTTACTTTTTTGTTTTTTTTACTCATTTCAGCTATTGGATTGTCTCAAAAATTAACTGGTAAAGAACTTCTCGAAAAAGCCATTGCATATCATGATCCTAATGGAAACTGGGCTTCTTTTAAAGGTGAATTAAATATCACCATGGAAATACCAGAAAAAGAAAATAGAGATAGTAAAATTCAAATTGATTTACCTAAAGAATTCTTTTCCGTCAAATCGAAGGTTAACGATACTATTTCAGAATACATAATTGATAAAGACAGTATTACCATAGTTTTTATGGGTGACAATAACCCTTCAAAAGACCTGTTAAAAAAACAACGCCTAAGCAAACAAAGAGCAAAACTTTATCAAAATTATTATACTTATCTCTATGGTCTTCCCATGAAATTAAAAGACCCAGGAACCATAATTCACAATAAAGTTGAAATCAAGAAATTTAAAGGCAAAACATATCTAGTTTTAAAAGCTACATACGATAAAGAAATTGGAAAGGACACTTGGTACTTTTACTTCGACCCAAAAACGTATGCCATGGAGGTATATCAATTTTACCATGATGAATCCAAAAACGATGGCGAGTACATTTTACTTTCAGAAGAAGAAATAATTAATGGCATAAAAATGCCAAAAGTTAGAGCATGGTACGTTAATAAAGACGATAAACTTTTAGGTACCGATATTTTAAATCCTTAAAAAAGGAATGAGTTTTAGAAGTATACTTCGTAAATTTTTAATCTGGAAATACAAGCATATTTCTGAACGCCAATTTATTTACATACTAAGTATTTTAGTAGGGTTTCTGGCTGGTTTGGGCACAGTAACTTTAAAAAACTTAACGCATGCTATTCGAGCATTTTTCATCTCCAATGTGTTTCAAGATTATCAAAGTTCGCTCTATTTTATCTTGCCAATTGTCGGGTTGCTGTTAGTTTACATCATAAAACAAACTTGGTTAAAAAAGCATATTGGGCATGGTATATCAACAACGTTGCATGCCATTTCCAAGCTTAACGGTATCATTCCCAGATATAACATTTATGCTGCATTAATAACAGCACCATTAACTGTTGGGTTTGGTGGATCTGTGGGATTGCAAGGACCAGCCGTAAGTGTAGGTTCAGCTTTGGGTTCTAACGCTGCCCGCTTGTTTCATATGAACACAAAAACAAGATTATTGCTTATTGCTTGTGCTGCTGCAGGCGCCATGGCATCCATGTTCAAAGCACCAATTGCCGCTATAATTTTCGCTATTGAAATTTTTAGTTTAGATATTGCATTTGCTTCGCTCGTGCCTCTTTTATTGGCATCAGTTTCAGCTGTTGTAACCTCTTATTTTTTCCTCGGAACCGACGTATTGCTGCGTTTTGAATTGACCGATAAATTTCAGATTAACGACATTGGTTTCTATGCTATTTTGGGCGTGGTTACAGGCTTGATGTCGGTTTACTATTCAAAAGTGTTTTTTGGCATCACCAATTTTTTCAAACGGTTTGAAAGTCGCGCAAAGCGCCTAATAATTGGCGGATTAGCTATCGGAACGATGCTCTATGTTATTCCTCCACTTTACGGTGAAGGTTATGGCGTAATGAATAACCTTTTAAAAGGCGATCACATTGCCGCCATAGGCACAACACCTTTTAATTTAGATTTGGAAAATATCTGGATTGTTGTTGGTTTACTATTGGGTATCACCATTTTTAAAGCCATTGCTATGACCACAACTTTTGGTGCCGGTGGTGTTGGAGGTGTTTTTATTCCAACCTTAGTTATGGGGAGTGCCTTAGGAAATGCCTTTGCAAAAATTATTAATAATCTAGGATTAGATTTTCACGTTTCAGAGTCTAACTTCACTTTAATAGGGATGACGGGGTTAATGGCCGGTGTTTTACACGCCCCTTTAACTGCAATCTTCTTAATAGCCGAAATTACTGGAGGTTATGAGTTATTTGTGCCGTTGATGTTGGTTGCCGCTATATCTTTCTCTATCACAAAATATTATATTTCACATTCAATATACACATTAAAACTGGCAAAAAGAGGCGAATTGATTACCCATGATAAAGACAAAAACGTCTTGATGATGCTAGAGATTGATAAGGTTATTGAAACCAATTTTATCATACTAAAACCCGAAATGAAACTTCGTGAGGTGCTTGAAAATGCAGTGGCTAAATCTTCAAGAAATCACTTTCCTGTCGTTAATAAAAATCATGAATTTTTAGGTGTTATTCGTTTAGATGATATTAGGCATATGATGTTTAACACTGAACTTTATGATAAAGTCGATGTACAAAGTTTAATGCACGCCGATGCTGGTATTATCAATTATGAAAAAGACACCATGAATACCATTATGGATAAATTTAAGACCAGTGGTGCTTGGAATTTACCAGTAATTAAAAACGGTAAATACTATGGGTATATTTCTAAATCTAAATTACTAACAGCCTACCGCAGACAATTAATAAATGTAACACACTAATTTAAATGAAATACGTCATTATTCTTTTAACACTGATATGTATAGGATTGGTTGCTTCTGGTTTTTTTATTGAATCTGAAATATCACAAAAGCTAATTGGTTCGGGCGTAGCGCTGTTATTTTTAGTTGTCTTCCCGATATTTTCTTACTACCGATGGAAAGACCGAGATATAAAGGAATACATGCTAACCAAAGAAAACTTAGATAAAATGCGTGAAAGTCAGAAAGAAAGTAAACTTTAAACTTATGGATTAATCTTTCACACACCTACAACTTTGCATTATCCCTGAACTTACTGTACCTGATGTTGTTACCAATACGTTAGGCTCTATACGAACTTGCAAAAATGAATTTGTAAAACCACCTGGAGTAGATGTATAATAATATCCTTTTTCTCCTATATCATTATATCCTCCAAAAAACCAACCTCCAGAAAGCAAATCAAAACCAACAAGCTCACCTTGTTGCATAGCAAGAGGTTTTAAAAATACATGGGCTGCATTTATACCACCAAGATAGTCTATGAGTGTATTCCACTCCTCTTGAGAAGGCAAGTGCCAACCATCAGGACAAGCAGTTTGCGCAGCATTACCCGTATATAATTTACCATAAATAAAACAATTTTCGGCTTCATCTTCATAGCAAGTACTTTCGTCATCACCAGTGTCAAAATTTAAATTTTCGGCGAACCATGTTTGACTTCCTAAAGTAACCGTTTTATAAACTTGTCCATCCCGTAGATCGGTAAACTGATTTAAAGGCGTAACTGTGTCATCACTTGAGCACGATAATAATGCCAACGAGCAAAAAAATATTACAAAACAAAACTTCATACTTTGGTTATTTTAATATTCAACTCAATTTAAATTACGTCTCATAATAAAGAAACGTTTTAACAAAGCCCCTGCTTCTTCTGCAAGAATACCACCTTCAAATTTTGTTTTAGGGTGTAGTTTGGTGTTCAAATTGATACAACCGCGTTCTAAGTCTCTTGCGCCATAAACAATTCTAGAAATTTGACTCCAATACAGAGCTCCTGCACACATTTGGCAAGGTTCAAGCGTTACATAAAGTGTGCAACCCTTTAAATATTTACCTCCTAAAAAATTAGCTGCCGCTGTAATGGCTTGCATTTCGGCATGGGCAGTAACATCATTTAACAATTCCGTGAGGTTATGTCCGCGGGCAATAACTTTGTTATCAATTACAATGACAGCACCTACTGGAATTTCACCTTTTTCAAAGGCCATTTCTGCCTCTTGAAGGGCTTTTTTCATGAAATAGGTGTCGTCAAAAGGTTCAATCATATATGCTAAAATACAAATTCAATCTCGTACTTTTGCTTAGTGCAAAATTCTATTTTAACCAACATAAACTCGCCAAAGGAATTACGTCTTTTAGAGCAAAGAGACTTGCCTCAACTTGCCAAAGAATTACGTGAATTTATCATCAACATTATCGCCACCAAAGAAGGGCATTTAGGAGCTAGTTTGGGCGTTGTTGAACTTACCATTGCACTACATTATGTATTTAATACGCCAGAGGATTTATTGTTATGGGATGTAGGTCATCAAGCCTATGGTCATAAAATACTAACAGGCAGAAGGGATAATTTTCACACCAATCGACAATTAGGAGGCATCAGTGGTTTCCCAAAACGAAGTGAAAGTATTTATGACGCCTTTGGGGTTGGGCACTCATCAACTTCCATTTCGGCTGCTTTAGGAATGGCGATTGCATCTAAACTAAAGGGTGAATACAGACATCATATTGCAGTAATTGGTGATGCATCAATTGCTAGCGGTATGGCTTTTGAAGGCTTAAATCACGCTGGGGTTACAGATGTAGATCTTCTTGTAATTTTGAATGACAACGCTATTGGGATCGACCCTAGTGTTGGTGCTCTGAAACAGTATTTAACCAACGTTAAAAAAGGTACGCAAAAACGAAACAACATAATTGAAGCTTTAAATTTTGATTATTCTGGCCCTATTGATGGTCATAATTTGGATACCATAATTTCAGAATTGGAACGCTTAAAAACCGTAAAAGGCCCAAAGTTATTACATGTAATAACAACTAAAGGCAAAGGTTTGAAACAAGCTGAGACCGATCAAGTAAAATATCACGCCCCTGGGAAATTCAATTCTAAAACTGGAGAATTAATAGTTAAATCTCCTTCTGAAGAACCCCCAAAATATCAAAATGTATTTGGACATACTATTGTAGAACTGGCTAAACAAAATGAAAGAATTGTTGGCATTACACCTGCAATGCCAACTGGGAGTTCTCTAAAGTATATGATGGAAGAGATTCCAGAGCGGGCATTTGATGTAGGCATCGCTGAACAACATGCAGTAACACTTGCCGCAGGTATGGCAAGTCAAGGGTTAATTCCGTTTTGTAATATCTATTCTACGTTTTTACAAAGGGCATATGATCAGATTATTCATGATGTGGCATTACAAAAATTGCCAGTTGTATTTTGCTTAGACCGCGCAGGTTTGGTAGGAGAAGATGGTGCTACGCATCACGGTGTTTTTGATTTAAGTTATTTACGTAGCATTCCCAACCTCATCATTTTTGCACCCAGAAATGAAGTAGAATTGCGCAACATTTTGTACACTGCACAACTACAACTTGAACAACCAATAGCCATACGTTATCCTCGTGGAAGAGGCGTAACTATCAATTGGAAACAGCCCTTTTCTAAAATTAAAATAGGTAAAAATGTTCAACTTAAAAAAGGGAGAAATCTTGCAGTTTTAAGCGTTGGAACTACGGCTAACCAAGTTTCTATAGCTATAAAAGATTTAGATGTTTCGCATTATGATATGCGTTTTGTAAAACCTTTGGATGAAGAAGCATTGCATACCATTTTTGAGAAACATGATATCGTAATTACTATTGAAGACAATGTTATTAAAGGCGGATTCGGTTCAGCCATTTTAGAGTTTGCCTCGGAACATGGTTATAACAATACAATAAAAACCATAGGTATTCCAGATGCTTTTATTGAACATGGCAGTGTGGATGAATTACAAAAGCAAATAAGTTTAGATGCTGAAGGCTTAAAACAAACTATCAACGAACTTTTAATTAAGGCCAATAATTAAAATGAAACGGAGTTTTATTCTTTTAATTCTTATGGTGGTAATAATAGGCACTACTACCTTTATATCTTGCAATGAAAATAGCAAGGGATTTAAAATACTTGTATGGTCTGATGAATTTGATGGAACGGGTAACATTGACTCTACTAGATGGTTTCACCAAACTAAATTACCTGCACAGGGTAGTTGGTACAATAATGAAGTTCAACACTATACCAACAGAGCTGAAAATACATTTTTGAAAGACGGTTATTTACACATAGTTGCTAAAAAAGAAGACTTTAAAGATCAAGGTGTAGCTAAAGGTTATACCTCGGCACGTTTAAATTCCAAATTTGCATTTACTTACGGTCGTGTTGAAGTGCGCGCAAAATTGCCTTTTGGCATTGGTACATGGCCCGCTATTTGGATGTTGAGTAAAAGCATAAATGAAAAAGGCGCATATTGGGAAACCCAAGGTTTTGGAACGACCAGTTGGCCTGAATGTGGTGAAATTGATATTATGGAACATTGGGGACACCGACAAAATTTTATTCAAAGTGCACTACACAACACTTCCAGTCATGGTAATACTAAAAACCTAGGCGGTAGAACTTTAGAGGACGTTTCCAACGCGTTTCATGTATATGCTGCAGAGTGGACTAAAAATAAAATAACCTTTAGTATAGATGGTATAGTACATTACACCTACCATCCCGAAATAAAAAATGAAGCTACATGGCCATATGATACCGACCAATATTTGTTATTAAACGTTGCCATACAATCAAAAATTGACTCTACTTTTACTGAAAGTGCTATGGTTGTAGATTATGTTAGGGTATATCAATAGGAATGCAATTATTGCCTTTGAAAGTTCAAAATTCTCTTATAAATAAAGGATTTCCGCGTTAGGGATTGCAGTGACATCCTTTTGTTTAGTATTAAAAAACCATCTACCTTAAACAGATTTAATATTTAATATTCAGACACTTAGCCAAACTGAAACGTCTTAAAACAAAAGATATAACGGAAAGCCCGACCCTTTAGGGTAACGCCCAACTACTAATTTTTTTAGAATGAAAACCCTTCAATCTTTTTGAAATTCTGGATGGCTTTACTATCGCTTAACAAAGACACGTAATGGCAAACCGCAAGAAGCCTTTCGTATAAACTAGGCGCATTAAAATTGATAGTTTCGGGTAGGCGTTGCAAGATGAGTTTATCATAATTGGAGGTCGTCCCATTAAAATTATTGTTAACCGCCGTGGCATAAACGATAAGCAATTTATTTATGATTTGGTAGCCAGCAATTTCTTTATCGATAACCTCTTCGGAATGGTAAATCTTTTCGACACTTATTTTGATGATATCCTTAATTTGTGCTTCAAACTTGCTTTTATCTAGTAGTGCACAATCAAATTCTCCGCTTAAAATTGTGTCTTCATGTTTCATAAAGATATCTACAGCATCGTTAATAAGTGCTCCAATTGCAAGAGCCCTTAAATAACCAACTCTATCCTCCTTATTACTAAGCGCATAGTAGTTTTGGGGAATAATATTGTCTCGAATAACTTTGGAGAGATATTCTAAAGCAAATTCTTCTTGAATTAAACCAAGGTTAATCCCATCTTCAAAATCAATAATAGTGTAACAAATATCATCGGCGGCTTCAACCAAATAGGCTAAAGGATGGCGCATATAGCTCACATCTGTTTTACTACGTTTTAGTAGACCGAGCTCCTTAGCAACATCTTGAAACGCTTCTTTCTCGGCTTGAAAAAAGCCGTACTTTTTATCAGCAATATGTTGTGTTGGCTTTTTAGGCAACGACTCTTTTGGGTATTTAGTAAATGCGCCTAAAGTGGCGTAGCTTAATCGGAGCCCGCCTTCACGTCCCGCCCTGCTTTGGGTTAAGATTTTAAATCCGTTAGCATTTCCTTCAAAATCACATAAGTCTTGATACTCTTTGGCTGTAAGTTTACTTTTATACTGCTTACCTAATCCTGTTTTAAAAAATTCTCCTATAGATTTTTCACCTGAATGTCCAAACGGCGGATTTCCAATATCGTGCGCCAATGCAGCTGTAGCGACTATAGCTCCAAAATCGTTCGCTTGAAACCCATGTACGTTTTGCAAATGCGGATGCTTTTCTAGAACTTTTTGCCCCACTTTCCGCCCCAAAGAACGCCCTACGACACTTACCTCTAAACTATGTGTTAAACGTGTATGCACAAAATCAGTTTCCGATAATGGGATAACTTGTGTTTTATCTTGAAGACTTCTAAACTCCTGCGAAAATATGATACGATCGTAGTCTACCTCGAAGCCTAAACGGGTTTCGTCTTGTTCTTTTCGTAGTCGTTTATTGGTATCGCCAAAGCGTTTTAAGGAAAGGAGTTGTTCCCAGTTCATGATAGTAAATTAAAGCCTGAGCAAGATAAACGATTTCAATAAAAAACGGTAACAAAACTTCTTAACATTAGGGTAACATTTTATTCATTTATGATTAATGATTTGGTAACATTACCTCGACAAAAACAATCGATTTTTGCATAGCTGAATTTCATTCACCTATGAAGCACTTTATTGTTTTAGTTTTTGCATTAACCTCTGGTTTCATTTTTAGCCAAGATACTGGTGCAATTATAGGTAAGGTATTGGACAAGGAATTGAACAATCAGCCCTTAATATTTGCTAACATATCCCTTGAAAAGGAAGACTTTAAGTCGTCTTCAGATAAAACTGGTGCTTTCCTTATCCAAAATCTAGCAGATGGTAAGCACACTGTTATTTGCAGTTATCCAGGGTATGAAAGTAAAAAAGTAGACGTTGAAATAAAATCTGGACAACCTACTGAAATTGAAATTGCGCTAAATGCTAGAAAACTAACTTTGGCTGCAGCTTCCTCTACTTCCTCTACAACAGATCAATAGTTTATTTGTTGTAACATTTTTTAGCCTAAAATTTTATCTTGATTGATTGTGATTGCTAAACCAATTGCTTTCAAAATTGTTGGTGATTCACTTCACGACTTCTGCAATTTATTAAACTTTTTAATGTTAAGAAATTGTTGTGTCTAAATTGTAATCTAGTCAAATCTCATAACATTATTATAACGCTTTTATTACAGTTCTTTAATAAGTGGGTAACGTGATATTCACAATGTAGTGGTTTCTTTGCCTCATAAATTTTATGACAAAAAATACAATAAAAAACAAACTCATGAAAAAATTATTTTTAACTCTTTTAGTTGCATCTACTTTAGTTTTCACTGGATGTTTTAAAGATGATGATACACCAATTATTGTTGAAGAAATAACAATAATAAATCAAGGTAACGGAAGTGGCAACAGTGGTACCCCTGTTATCGTAAAAGCAGGTGGTATAGCTTTAGATGAAACTTGGACTGCAGACAACATCTATGAATTAGATAGAAGAGTTGTTGTTCAAGATGGTGTAACACTTACTATCGAAGCTGGAACTATCATTAAAGGTAGAGCCGGTACAGGTTCTTTAGCTTCTGCATTAATTGTAGCTAGAGGAGGTAAACTTAATGCTGTTGGAACACCAGGTGCTCCTATCATTTTCACTTCTACTAGTGATAATATTGATGCTGGTGAAACTAGAGGCACAAATTTAACTCAAGACATTAGAGGTCTTTGGGGAGGTTTAATTGTTTTAGGCAACGCACCTTGTTCATTAAGAGGAGATTTAGAAGAAGCTCAAATAGAAGGTATTCCTGCGGATGACACTTTTGGTTTATACGGTGGCGATGATCCTGCTGATGACTCTGGTGACATGCAATATATTTCTATCCGTCATGGTGGTGCCTTAATTGGTGAAGGTAACGAAATTAACGGTTTAACTCTTGGTGGTGTAGGTACAGGTACTACTATAAGCAATATAGAAGTTGTTGCTAATGTAGACGATGGTATCGAATTCTTTGGAGGAACTGTAGATGCTTCGAACTTATTGGTTTGGGCTCAAGGTGATGATGCTATAGACATCGATCAAGCATATTCAGGAACAGTTGACAATGTTGTAGTTGTTTTAGGTGCTGCTTCTGATCACGCTTTCGAAATTGATGGGCCAGAAGGTAGTACTCCTGCAGGTTCTGAAGGATCTTTCACTTTAACAAACGCAACAATAATAGGAAACTTAGATACTGCTAACGGTGAGTATGCAGACTACAGATCTAGAGCAAGAGGAACAACAAGCAATGTTTATGCTTTCGGATTCAAAGAAAGTTCTGATGTTGAATTGGATAACAACGGCGTTTCTCAAAACTACTTAGATGGTTTATTATCTTTTAGCAACTGGCAATTTACTGGAGCTGATAACAGTGTTTTTGTAGAAAAAGTAGGTTGTGCACAAAATTGTGATGACGATGACGACAGCAATGATATTGATGAAAACACCATTACAACTTTTACTGCTGATGCTGCGGCATGGACATCTACTGTTGCGCAAGACGCTAATACAGTAGGTGCTAATACGTCTTTACTTGCGTGGACGTACTCAAATGTTGTTGGAGGTTTAGGCTTCTAATAAAAAATTCTTTTTAACAACCAAAGTACTACTGCCCACGAGGTGGGTAGTAGTATACAAATAATATATATGAAAAATACTTATATATTTCTTTTACTTTTCTTTGGTATAACATTAGGAGTTTTTGCCCAAACGGGAACTGTAGCTGGTAATGTTTTTGACGGAGGCTACAACAACGAACCTATGGCATTTGCCAATATATTAGTGAAAGGAACTACTACTGGTACCACATCAGATTTTGATGGAAAATACCAGATAGATTTAAATGAAGGCACTTATACCCTCGTCTTCTCTTATGTAGGTTATGAGACCAAAGAGATAAGCGGCGTTATAATTGAAGCTGGAAAGGTTGTAGAATTGGATGTAATTCTCTCAACAAATTCTCTTGACGAAGTGGTTATTACCACAAACGTTAAGAAAAACACTGAAAGTGCAGTACTAAATATCCAGAAAAAATCTGTTACATTATTAGATGGTTTATCTTCTCAAAGTATAAAATCTAGTGGTGCCGGAGATTTAGCAAGTGCTGTGAAAAGTGTTCCAGGTGTTTCTGTTGAAGGCGGTAAATATGTTTATGTTCGGGGTCTCGGAGATCGCTACACTAAATCCACATTAAATGGCGTAGATATCCCAGGTTTAGATCCAGATCGAAATACGATACAAATGGACATATTTCCTACCAATATCTTAGACAATATTATTGTAATTAAATCGGCTGCTGCTGAGTATCCTGCGGATTTTACAGGTGGGGTTGTTGATATTGTTACTAAGGATTTCCCAACAAAATTTGAAGCTTCTGTTTCAGTTGGTGGTGGTTTTAACCCAGATATGCATGGTAAAGATAACTTTTTAATAGGCTCTGGAAGTGATACAGATATTTTTGGTTACGATGATGGTTCTAGAAATGTACCAATTCACAGATATCAGGAAATACCAGGAAATTTCCCTGATGAAAATGGTGTATTAAGAGCTGGGTTATTGAATTCTCTAACAGGTAGATTTGATAGTGAATTAAGAGCTCAAGAAGAAACAAGTAGTCCTAATTTTGATTTTGGTTTCACTATTGGAGATCAATTTGAAATTGGAGATGACAAGTTTGGTTACTTAGCCTCTTTTTCATATAAGAATTCAACAACCTTTTATGAGCAAAGAATTGATGGGGCTTATATTCTAGATACACAAAATCAATCTAATAACGAGTTATTGACAGACAGGTTCTCTATAGGACGTGAAGGTATCAATAATGTATTGTTAAATGGATTGGTAGGTTTAACTTATAAAACTGATAGATCTAAGTACAAAGTCAACTTTTTACACATACAAAACGGAGAGTCTGCTGGTGGATTTTTTGATCAGAGGCTATCTCAAGATGGCGTTGGTGGAGGTATAGAGCCGTTAACAAAAGATGCGATTACATACACTGAACGATCGGTTACAAACTTATTAATCAACGGTAACCACACATTTGGTGCAAACAACGATTGGAAGTTTGATTGGAAATTATCACCAACTTTTTCTAAAGTTTATGATAGAGACCATAGAGTAACTCCCTTACAAGAATCAGATCAAGGTCAATTCTTTGTGAGTCCCTCTGCTGCTACATTTCCAATTCGCATTTGGCGTTTTCTTCAAGAAGAAAACTGGGCAACTAAGTTTGATTTCAGTAAAAAGTATGAACTTGGTGGAAGACCTGCTAAAGTTAAGTTTGGAGCTGCATACACGTATAAGTTTAGAGATTTTAGCATTGATGATTGGACTTTTAATAACAATGGTGCAGAAATTGCCGATGGTAACCCTAACAATTTTTTAGCTCCAGAAAATCTATGGAGTAGAGATAATCAGGTTACAGGAACTTTCTTAATTTCTTCGGATAAATTTAATGGTGGTGATGCTTACGAAGGTGAGCAAAATGTTGCCGCGACTTATATTTCGAATGAGTTCAATATCAGTGAGAAATTAAAGTCTGTTGTTGGGATAAGAGCTGAGAAGTTTGAATACTATAATAGTGGTATCAATAACACTACTAGAGATACTCTTGTAAGAGAAAAGATTTTAAACAAGCACGATTTATTTCCATCTGCGAATTTGATATATGCTGTTAAAGACAATTCTAACATAAGAGCTTCATACTACAGAACCACGGCACGTCCTTCATTTAAAGAAGCATCGTTTTCGCAAATTTTTGACCCTATTACGGATAGATTATTTATTGGTAATATAGATATTCAGCCAACTTACGTAAACAACTTTGATTTAAGGTTTGAACGTTTTGGTGAAGGAGCCCAAATGTTTGCTATTAGTGCGTTTTATAAGAAGTTTAAAGATCCTATAGAACAATCGTTCTTCTTACAGGCACCAACTCAATTATCGGTAGCTAACCTAGGTGAGGCTGATGTATATGGTGCAGAAGTTGAATTTCGACAGAATTTAGGGTTTATTTCTGAAGGATTAGAGAATTTAAAATTCACTTTTAATGCATCAGTAACAGAGTCTGAATTAACCATGTCTGATGGTGAATTTCAATCTAGAGTTGCGAATGCTAGAGATGGTGAAACTATCGACAGAAAGCGTAATCTACAAGGTCAAGCACCTTTCCTAATCAATACAAGTTTAAATTACGTCAATAATGATATTGGCTTACAGACTGGTTTATTCTTTAATATGCAAGGGAGAACTTTAGAAGTTGTAGGTATTGGAAATGTACCTGACGTTTTTACTGTGCCTTTTGAGAGTTTAAACTTCACTCTAAACTATGCTTTTGGAGAGAAGAAAAAATCTTCGATTGACTTTAAAGTAACCAATATATTAAATGCAGAAAAGGAAAGTGTTTTTGAATCTTTCCAAGCGCAAGACCAAATTTTTACACTAAGACAACCTTTTAGAGAATTCTCATTAGGTTATAGTTATAAATTTTAGGTAAAACACAAACCTATAGAAATAGAATACAAAAAACCTCCAAGAATTCTGGAGGTTTTTTTACTTTATTAAATGTCCTATTTAAAGTGGTTGGTTGTTTTTTTCTACGACCTTAGCAATTCGAGACTTATCAAAGTCTACTTCTTTAATTGATTCTCCTGACCAGAAAGTCCATGTACCAACTTTATGACCATTTTCATAATTACCAGATGCAATTTTTTTACCTTTTACATCGTAGCTAATCCATAAACCATGTAGTTTACCTTCTTTATTGAAAGTACCTTGTTGTTCTATGCTACCATCGGCGTAAAAATATGTGGCCTCAATTAAATCACCTTTTTGAACTTGTTTTACTTTTTTAGTATTTTCTTGAGCTGTTAAAGCTGAACTTATAAATACAATTACTAATACTATAATATGTTTTTTCATGTCTGTGTGGGGTATTAATTAATAATTACTTTACAAATGTAACCTTAATTTTACTTTTACGCAACATTTACATAACATTAAATTAACATTTAACTCGTAATATACTCTTTATCAGTTATTTAATAATTTAAAAAAAATAAAATTTAACATTAGAAAGTTAACATAAGCTATTTACAAGGTTTCCCGTTATACCAATTTCAAAATAACACCATAGAACATAACATTGCGTTAACATAGAGTTCGTTTTAAAATATGACATTTGTTTACTGAAATTATTTCTACTTTAATTCATGGAGAACATATATATCTACATGCTGGTTGCCTTGGCTTTTTTGGCAATTGCAGATTTGATAGTAGGTGTTAGTAACGATGCCGTAAACTTTTTGAATTCCGCCATAGGCTCAAAAGCCGTTTCTTTTAGAACCATTATGATAGTTGCTAGTTTGGGCGTTGCCATGGGTGCCTTAAGCTCTAGTGGTATGATGGAAGTGGCAAGAAAAGGCATTTTTAATCCTGGTGAATTTATGTTCGACGAGATTATGGTCATTTTTATGGCTGTAATGATTACTGATATTTTATTGCTTGATTTTTTCAACACCCTAGGACTACCCACATCTACAACAGTTTCCATAGTATTTGAACTTTTGGGTGCATCAGTTTGTATCGCTATTATAAAAATAATGACTGATGATAGTGGACAAACCATTTTAGATCTTGGTAACTATATTAATAATGAAAAAGCTATTGAAATCATCCTCGGCATCCTGCTGTCAGTTGTGGTAGCGTTTTCCATCGGTGCTATTATTCAATATGTGTCTAGACTACTGCTGTCGTTCAACTTCTTTAGTAAACCAAAGTATTATGGTGCTATTTTTAGTGGTTTCGCCATCACCTCCATACTGTATTTCATTTTAATTAAGGGGATAAAAAATGCCTCCTTTATGAGTTCTGAATTAAAAGCATTAATCTCAGACAATAATTTAGCCTTAATTGGGATTAGCTTTGTATTGTTCACCATTATATCTATGGGGCTTATTCAATTCTTTAAATTGAATATTTATAAAATAATAATTGTAGTCGGAACTTTTGCTCTAGCGGTAGCTTTTGCCGGCAATGATCTTGTAAACTTTATTGGTGTACCTATTGCTGCTTACAACTCTTATGAAGCTTGGTCTTTAAGTTCAGTTTTACCAACAAACTTTCCAATGATCGCGTTAAGCGAGCCTGTCGCTACAGAACCCTATCTTTTACTTATTGCTGGTTTAGTAATGGTGTTAACATTATGGTTCTCGAGTAAAGCCAAGGCTGTTGTAAAAACATCGGTTGATTTATCACGACAAGACCAAGTTAATGAGCGTTTTGAACCCAACTTTTTATCAAGAAATATTGTAAGACTTAGTATTAATGCTTCTGAGCAATTCAGTACTATTTTTCCAGATTCTGCAAAAGCATTTATAGAAAAGCAATTTGCTCAACCTTCTAATTTGGCAGTTGTGAGGGCTAAAGACAAGCCTGCTTTTGATTTGGTTAGAGCATCGGTTAATTTAATGGTAGCCAGCGTTCTTATCTCAATTGCTACCTCATTAAAGCTACCTCTTTCAACAACCTATGTTACGTTTATGGTTGCCATGGGTACGTCCTTAGCAGATCGTGCGTGGGGTGCTGAAAGTGCAGTTTACCGCGTTGCAGGTGTACTAAATGTTATAGGTGGATGGTTTTTTACAGCATTAAGTGCTTTTGTGGCCGCAGCTATTATGGCATTATTACTGTACTATGGCAAAGGCTATGCTTTAACCGCTTTATTAATTCTTGCAACCGTTTTGCTTATTAAAAACTATGTAACGCATAGTAAGCAATCTAAAGAATTAAAAGAAGAGTTTTCATTACGAAAAGCGGAGAGCAGCTCTACCCAAGGCGTCATTGTTGAAAGCGCAAGCAATATTGCTAATGTAGTGAGAAGAGGAAATAAAATTTACACCAGTGCTGTAAATGGTCTAGCTACGCACAACTTAAAGGTATTAAAAAAGAACAAAAATCAAATAGATAAATTATCCCAAGAGATAGATGATTTAAAAGGTAATATATACTACTTTATTAAAAATTTAGAAGACCCAAGTGTTAACGCTAGTAATTTTTACATAAGTATTTTAGACTACCTTCAAGATATGGCGCAGTCTTTAACTTATATTTCAAACGCTAGCTATAAACATGTAAATAACAATCATAAAAAACTGAAGTTTAGCCAGATTAAAGAATTAAAGGATGTTGATTCTCATATGGAAGGCCTATTAGAGCATACAAGAAATGTATTTGAGACAGAGCATTTTGATGAGATTGGAATTATTTTAGCGAAAAAACCTCAGTTCACCAATTTAGTCACTAGTAAAATTCAAAAGCAAGTTGAACGCACAAGATCTGAAGAATCTAGTCCGAAGAACACCACCTTATATTTTAGTTTTTTACTTGAAACCAAAGATTTATTAAACGCCATTTGGGGTTTACTTGAAGAATATCATAATTCTCATGATGATTCTGTAAAACCCGCTACTGTTAGCGGTACCGAGGAAGAGTAAGGCTATTAAAACTCTTTTTTACCAAATTCACTATCAATAAACTTAGATTTGTTTTTACCTTGTTTGAAGGTGTAAGATAGGTTTAGAATAATCATATCCACCTCGTAGATGTAATTGGTAGTAGTGAAAAACTCGCCTGGTCTAAATGTTGTAATGCGTTGTTCGTTGGTATCCAACAACCCCAAATCCATATTTTGCCATTGCAATGTTGCCGTTAACCTATCCTCCATAAATGATTTTTGAAACGTAAGATTGGGTGAATAAAACCTTGAATCTTCGCCTTGAGCGGTATTTCTATCTGATAGATAATTAAATGTAAATTGTAAAGATGCATTCTCCCAAAAACGCCATGTAGAATTTAGGTTAACCGAATAAATAGTCGCATCAGACCTAACAGGTCTATTATCAAAACTGCCATCAATAGCATAATTGTAAATATTGGCACCCACAAAATTACTCCAGTTTTTAGTGGGCTTTATTTCTGCTCCAACTTCTAAACCTATAGCTTTGGCATCACCTACGTTGGAGTATATTCTATTTAAAATAGTATCGTTAAAGATGGTATTCACCCTATTCACCAAATTATCTACATGCCTAAAATAACCTGTCGCAAAAATGGAGTTCCCCCCTTTTAAATCTTTGGTAAATCCTAACTCCACCAAATCGATAAACTCTGGCCTCAAATTCTTATCGCCTTGTTCTAAAGTTTCAGAATGTTCTCTTTCGGCAAAAGGATTCATTTTAAATGTTGAATTTCGCTCTACACGCCTGCTATACGCAGCTTTTACCTTTGTAGTTTCATTCACTTCATACTGAATAGATGCGGATGGGTATAATTTTACAAAGTCGTAAATCAGTGTTTCGTCTATAGTGTTTGTTTTATCTTTCAAACGGAACTTTCTATCCATAACCTCTAATCGCGATCCCGCAGCATATTCCCACTTACCCTTTTTGCCAGACAATTGTATATACCCAGAATGAATAGTTCTATCTAAATCTACTTCACTGGAAAATTCAGGAACTAATTCAAAATCATCATCAAAATCGGTGCGTCTTTCATATACAAAATCACCTGTATGGGTTAAATCGCGGTATTGATAGCCAGTTTCTAAAACTCCGAAATTGAAAGACTTAAATTTATAATCTAATTGAAATCGTACTCCGTTTAGTGGATTATCATTCGTATTAAATTCGTCTTGAAATAAAATAGAACGATCTGGTTCACCTAAATTTTGATTCACCGTTGGCCCTCCTAAAAGCGTATATTCATATAAAAAAGAAGCGGATAGTTCTGAAGTATTAGCAAAACTATGCGTCCAATCTAAACTACCTAAAACAAAATCGCCTCTGCGCTCTCTTAAGTTATGATTAAAATATTGAAAGGTATAATCTCTATTATCACTATCGGCTGGTGTTACTGCATGATTATCGAAATATACAATATCGGCTAGTCGCGCCTTACTCCGCTTTCCTGCAAAAAAGCCTAAAGAATAGGTATCTCTTTCACTAGGTGTAAAATCTAACGTAAAACGTCCACTATAGTTGGTTTCATCAAAACTTCTTTCGCCAGTAGACGGAAATTGCGTTTTGGTATCATTAATAATGGTAAATACATCCCCTTCTCGCCTACCACCTAAATCATTCCTTTGATAATTTGCACCTAAAGAGATATTCCATTTATCAGTTTTTACGTTATAAGTGGCATCAATACCGTGACGTTTATGAGAGGCTTCATTTCCATAAGTTTCTATTGAAGGTAAACCTGCCTTAATATTTATCTGTCCGAAAGCACCATTGGCAGCACCTTGTGTTGTTAATATATTTATGATGCCTGCTTTTCCCTCAGGGTCATATTTTGCAGAGGGCGCGGTGATTACCTCCACTTTTTGAATAACATTCGCTGGTAACTGTGCTAATAAATTTGAGGCATCACCTTGAATTGGTTTTCCATTTAAAAGTGCTACAAACCCTTTACTGCCTCGAACACTAATCTCTCCTTGACTATCAACACTTACCGACGGTAAATTTCTAATCACATCTACCCCAGAACCACCTTGCGCATTTTTAAACTTTGAAGCTTCAAATACTTGACGATCAATTTTATTTACAACTGTATTGCGTTCCGCCTGCACAACAACTTCATTTAACTGCGTTCCTAAAACCAGTTGGATGATACCCAAATCCAAATTCTGTCCTTTTTTAGAGATAACAATATTATTTACTCTACTTTTTTCATATCCTAAAAATGATGCTTCTAAATAATAGTTTCCTTTTTTAATATCGTCTATTTTAAAGACACCTTCTTCATTTGAAATAACACCAGTAATTAAAGTGTTATTATCGGTTCTAAACAAGGCAGCAGTTGCATATTCCAATGGTTGATATTGTTCATCCACAAGTGTGCCTTGAATTTGAGCTACTGCACCAGAAACACACAGTAAAAAACAGATAGTAGAGACATTTAAACGAAGACTTTGAGACATCTTTTATTCAGATTTTAAAACTTATTAACCTCTGCAAATCTAAGGAAACACAAGACGTCTCACTTTCTTTATTTTAAAAATTAACACATCAAATGATTCCGATAAATAGATAAAAGATTTTAAATGCTATCCATACAAGACAATTAGATAAAAAATTACATTTCAACGTCCAAATCAATCTTTTCATCGTAAATCAAGTAAACTAATAATAATTAATTATGAAAAAACTATTTGTTGCACTTGCTATTGCTATCATAAGCTTTTCATGTGTATCTAAGAAAAAATATTTGGCATTACAAGAAGAAAATGGTCAAATAAAAAGTGAATTATTAAAAACTAGAGTTGCCAAAGAAGATTTAGAGACTAAGTTTGCGAAAATTGAAGCTAGAGTTGAAGCTTACAATAGTAAAATAACAGCGTTACAAGAGAATTTAGGTGGTATAACTGAGGAAAGTAATGCGAAATTTGAAACTTTAAAAGACGGTGGTATTATTTCTAACAATGCGAAAGAAAAAATGCTTGAAACCCTGGAAAAGGTTGATCAAAACAAATTAGCACAAGCAAAAACACTCAAGGATTCTATGAATTTAGCGGTTGCTTATAACCTGGAAAAAGCCATAAATAGTACTACTGAAGAAGACGAGGATTTTGAGGTAAATATTGATGGTACAGTAGTGATGATTTCCATTGCAGATAACATGCTATTTAATACTGGAAGCTATAGATTAAGCTCTAAAGCAGACACTGTTCTTAAAAAATTGGCCGATGTTATAAACTCTGAACCAAGCTTGGATGTTATGGTTGAAGGACATACAGACGCTAGAACCATAAACACCGAATTCCTTTCAGATAACTGGGATTTGAGTGTAATGCGTGCCACTTCAGTAGTTCGTAAGCTACAAAAAACTTATAATGTTGCTCCAGAAAAACTAATTGCAGCAGGCAGAAGTAGTTACCAGCCTATTGCAGAAAATAACTCTAGAGAAAATAGAGCCAAAAACAGACGTACAAAAATTATTATACTACCCAATATTGATAAGTTTTTTGCGTTAATGTCTGAAACTGAAAATACTGTTGCCGACAACAGCATATTAGATTAATTAATCCATTTATCTAATAGATGATAAGCATCACATCCCTCAATGTGATGCTTTTTTATTACAATAATTTTAAACTAAAACGGTGCCTTCATTACTAAAGACACCGTTCTATAAATTTGGGGTTCCCCCTTTACGAGGGAACTCCATACAAATTATTTTAATTTCTAAGCTTCGCAGCTTGCGCACTCTTTTTTCTGTTTGAATTTTTGAGCTGCATTCATACTATGCTGATAATATAAAGATTTTAAGCCTAATTTCCAAGCAGTTACGTATATTTTATTGATATCCTTTACTGGCATATCAGGATGCACAATGATGTTAACCGACTGTCCTTGATCTATATGATTTTGTCTATTGGCAGCTTGATACACAATAGTAAGTTGATCAATTTCAGAATAGGTTTTAAACACATCACGTTCTAACTCTGTAAGCTCTTCTTCCAAATGTTGTACAGACCCATCATGATCACGAATACTTCTCCATATTTCTGGCGTGTTCAACCCTTTTTCTTCTAGTAAATTCAACAAATATGGATTTTTAATCGTGGTCTTTATTTTGGCAATATCTTTCACATAAATGTTAGACCAAATTGGCTCAATACCCTGAGATACTTGCCCTAAAATAAATGCTGAAGACGTTGTTGGCGCAATAGCATTCAGCGTCGCATTTCGTCTACCATAACCCTTCAACACTTCTGGCTCACCAAATAATGTTGCTAATTCTTCAGAAGCTTTATAAGACTTCTCCTCAATCAATTTAAATATTTCACTATTTAAGTTAAAGGCTTCTTGACTATCAAAAGGCAACATTTTAGATTGTAATAAGGAATGCCATCCTAAAGCACCTAAACCTAATGCACGATTAGACTTAGCAAAATTATAGGCACGCTCCATAAACATAAATGTTTGTCTGTCATCTAAATCTTCAGAATCTCTATATTCTTCTAACTTATCTGTAAACTCAGTGATTACAGCATCTAAGAAATATACCATGGTTTCCACTGCATCGGTATCCTTCCATTTATCATAATGTAACAAGTTGATAGAAGACAATACACAAACAAACGACCACTCTTCGTTTGAAGGCAACATAATTTCCGTACACAAGTTACTTGCTACAATTGGATGCTTTTTGTCTTTGTACACATCTGCTGCTTGGTTATTTGCATGATCCTTGAAGAAAATATACGGATATCCTATTTCACCACGACGTTGGATCACTTTTGCCCAAATAGAACGCTTTTCAACATCACCTTCAATCATTTCTTCCATCCACTTATCAGTCACAGACACACCATGCGTTAACTCCTGGATAGAGTTACCTTCTGTACCAATCTCTAAAAACTCATTAATATCTGGGTGCTCCACAGGTAAGTATGGGGAGAAACGTCCTCTTCTTACTGAGCCTTGACTCACTACATCTACCATCTTTTCAAAAAGCTGCATAATATGCACCGCTCCCGAAGAAGAACCATTATTTTTTACTGGAGCGCCCCTGTGTCTTAAGTTTCCAAAATATCCAGACGTTCCTCCACCAAGTTTAGACATCATACCTACCTCTGATTGGGTGTATAAAATATTACCCATGTCATCAGCTATATTAGAACCAAAACAACTTATTGGTAAACCACGCTTTTTTCCGAAGTTAGACCATACAGGAGACGCCAAAGAAAAAAACCCTTCGCTCATGTATTTGTAGAATTTATCGGCATACCCATCAATTTTTAGAATCTCTTGGGCTCTTTCCGCTATTTCACGAATTCTAGTTTCTGGAGTTGCACCTTCGGTTAAATAGCCCGATGCTAAAAACTTACGGCTATTTTCGGTTAACCATTTAAACTCTAGCTCATTAGTTTGTTGGCTTTCGTTGGCATTTTTAATTTGCTCTTTTCTAGCATTAAGTAGTTGGTCGTAGTTGGATTGTTCCTGTGTTGTTTTGGTGTCTTGTAGGTGGTCTTTGATTTTCATAGTTTAAAAAAGGTCGTCACTAGTTATACTTTTTGTTCTTTTGCTATAGTTAATGGATCGTTTTACAAAGAAATCTCCGTGTTTGGTGCCGATAATTTCGTCATCAAACCATTCGGTTTGTGTTAACAGGTCTTCGTTTACATCAAATACCTTTTCAATACCGATGCTTTCGAGGGAATTATTAAATCTTTTCTTAACAAATTCATTTACAACATCTTTAGGTAAGAAATCTAATTCTCCTGCTTCAAAAATCCAATCTACTATATCGCTTTCGGCTATATAAGCTTCTTTACAGATGGATTGAATTTTTTCGTTATACTCGTCTCCAAACCAAGTTGGATTTTCTTTCTTAATAATTTTAATCACATCTATACCAAAATCACCATGTATCTGTTCTTCTTTTGAAGTTGCTTCCACCACATTAGAGATACCTTTCAACATATTTTTATGCTTATTGAAAGCCATGATGATTAAAAACTGTGAAAACAGCGATACATGTTCAATAAATAGCGAGAATAACAAAATAGACTCTGCATACTCTTGAATATTATCGCTTTTGGCATTTTTTAAAGCCGTTTCTAAATAATGTACACGCCTCATTATTACCGGCTTCTTTTTAAGCGCTTTAAACTCTGCGTTTAACCCCAATATTTCAAGTAAATGAGAATACGCATCGTGATGGCGCACTTCACTTTCTGCAAATGTCGCACCCACAGACCCTATTTCTGGCTTAGGCATTTTTTGATAAATGTCTCCCCAAAACGTTTTTACCGCCACTTCTATTTGAGAAATAGCCAACATGGTATTTTTGATTGCAGACTTTTCTACCGGTGTAAGTTGCGCCTTAAAATCTTGAATATCACTTGTAAAGTTAAACTCAGTATGAATCCAGTAAGAATGTCTTATCGCATTTACATACTCATATAAATCTGGATACTCATAAGGTTTTAGATTGATACGCTTTTCAAAAATGTTGGTTTGTCTTTTTCTAGCTTGCTCATCTCTATATAGAATGTAAGCTTTAGCTGCATCTTGAAAAGCACTTCCCATCAATTTCTCTTCAACAATATCCTGTACCTGTTCAACATTTGGCACATATCTCGCGTCTACAGCCTTTCGAGCCAATAAAGATTCAAAAACTCTGTCCGAAATATCCTTTGCATCTTCTCTTGTCCCGTGACTAACAGAAACCATTGCCTTCTCTATAGCATTGGTTATTTTGTCTAATTCGAAAGGTGCGGTTTCGTAATCTCTTTTAATGATATGTGTTATTTCCATGCGCTTATATAGGTTAAATGTTGACATACAAAACTCCTTAGGGCACCCTTTATAATACACCAAATATGATGGTATATTCTCCAAAAAACTTGTTGATAATGCCTTACAGATAGAATCGGCTTCAACAAAGATTATAAATAGATAAATGTGTTTGTGGTAATCTTAGAATACCTTTTCAACAAGTTTATTAACAAGCTGAAAACCCCAAAAGAGAGTCACAAAGATTGCAAATTGATTTATATGTTTTTAAACTCTTTAAAAAACATTTTCAACAAGTTTTTAACAAAGAATTAATTGAAGCACAACACAAAAGTTTACAAAAAAAATTAATTAAATAACTGATTTTAAGTGATTTAACTTTTTTTGAATTACAAAAAGTTTACAAAAAATTTACCATTATTTAATACGCAACTCCTTGAAAATTAAGGGTTTTTTAATGGATTTTTAGGTGGGTTTTTGAAAGATGTTAAAAAGTCTCAGCAACTTTTTCTAATTCAGCGTACCAGTCTTCACCAAATTTTCTTATTAGCGCTTCTTTTACAAATTTGTATATAGGAACTTGTAATTCTTTCCCTAATTGGCAAGCGTCATCACAGATTTGCCATTTGTGATAATTAACACCAGAAAACTCGGTATACTCCCTAACTCTTACAGGGTATAAATGACATGAAATTGGTTTCTTCCAAGAAATTTCTCCTTGATTATACGCTTCCTCAATGCCGCAAAGTGCCACGGCATTCTCATCAAAAATAACGTAGGCGCAATCGGCTCCGTTTATTAAAGGGGTTTCAAGATCGCCATCTTCAGTTGTAATGGATGTGCCTTGTGTTTCAATAGCATCAATTCCTTCAGGCCTTAAAAAAGGTTTTACCTTTGGGTATATGTCTTCTAAAATACCAACTTCTTCTTTGTCCAATGGTGCACCGGCATCTCCATCAATACAGCAAGCCCCTTTGCAAGCGCTTAAATTGCACAAAAAGTCTTTTTTTATAATATCTTCCGAAACAATAGTCTTTCCCAGTTGAAACATGATGGCGCAAAATTGAATGGCAAAAATAAATAAACTTTAAATTCTTTTAGTATTGCGAATTCACCTTAAATACAGACATTTGCAAAAATTTTAATCGACTAAGATGATGCAACTCAATTTTAAAGAAATATTTACAGCTTTCATGGTTTTATTTGCTGTTATCGATATTGTCGGCAACATTCCTATTGTGATTGATTTGCGAAAAAAGGTTGGACATATTCAAAGTGGAAAAGCCTCCATTATTGCTGGATGTATTATGGTTCTGTTTTTATTTCTAGGAAAAAGCATTTTAAACCTTATAGGAATAGATGTAAACTCCTTTGCCGTAGCAGGTGCGTTCATCTTATTTTTTATAGCCTTAGAAATGATTTTAGGGATAACACTTTACAAACAGGAAGAAACTAACCCAATGACAGCTTCTATCTTCCCATTAGCATTTCCTCTGATGGCTGGACCAGGCAGTTTAACCACCTTACTTTCGCTTCGTGCGGAATTTAGAGTTGAAAATATAATTATAGCCATAATTGCAAATGTTATCTTTATCTTTATTGTTCTAAAAACCTCATCAAGAATTGAGCGTTTTTTAGGAGCGAATGGCATTAACATTATTCGAAAAGTATTTGGCGTAATTTTATTAGCTATTGCTGTTAAATTATTTGCTCATAACATTAAAGCTTTATTCGTTTAATTATGAAATATGTAGCCTATATCATTATAGTTTTAGCTTTTGCTCTTGGCGTTTATAACGCTACAAAAATTGATTTTAGCACACCTTTTGAAGGCCAAAGTATTGTAGGTTTGATAACAGTTCTAGCTTCTCTTTGTGCTATTATTTTGATGTTGATTTTATTAACATCAAAACGGATTGAAGAAAAGATAAAAAACAGTAAGTAATATGTTTGATGCATTAATAATTGGTGGAGGTGCCGCAGGACTGTCTTGCGCTTTGGTTTTAGGCTCTGCAAAACCAAAAGCTTTTGCGAAAGACAAAAATATCGGTATCATAACACACCAAAAATCATCGCATTTACAAACGGCTTTGTTTAATAATGTTTTGGGATTAACTCCAGGTACTACTGGAGCTTCAATTTTAGAAAGTGGTAAGCAACAACTTTCCCAATTATATCCGCACGTTCAGCAAATTGAAAAAGAGAAAGTCCTAGAAATTTCTAAAGCGAATGAAAGTTTTGAAGTACGCACCAACAAAAACAAATACGCTTCAAAAATTGTTGTAGTAACTGTGGGATACACCAATCTTATGCGCATAAAAGGTTTAGAGCATTTCATTGAACCGCACCCGAGAGCGCAACTTGAAAAGGATCGTATTTGGCTTAAAAACACAGATCATCTTATTGAGGAAGGGCTCTATGTTGCGGGTACCTTAGCAGGTTGGCGCAGTCAGTTTTCAATAGCATCGGGCAGCGGTGCTCATGTAGCCACGGATATTTTAACACTTTGGAATGGTGGTAAACATGCTAAGGTGCATGATAAAATAGAAGTCTAGTTCAAAAAAAAAGCAGACCACTAAAGTCTGCTCAATAAATTTTCTAAAAGTTAAAAGTTATATCGGATTTTACCAGAACTTCCACCATGGCTTTGATGCCTCTGCTGTAACAGGCTCTACCTCGCTTGCAGCATCTTTCATTGTAGTTGCCAAAACAGTATATACTTCAACCCAAGCGTCTTTCACGTCAGGGGTAAAAGCATCGCCTAATCCAGTTTCTAAAGTATATATTAAAGCACTACCAACCGTATCGTAATGACTGTCTTTAACACCGTAGCCAACATGATTTCTACCCAGGTTTTGTACTGCAGGCACAATAGCGTCTAAATTGTTTAATCCATTTACTGCAGTTCCAATCATACTCATCAATTTTGCACCTTGTTCTTTCATATCACCCTTAAATAAAGGTTTTAAGGCGGGATCTAGGTCAAAAAGTTTAGCATAAAATATCTCTGCCGCTTTATCAGCAATAGGCACTACTTTTTTAAATGTACCTTGTACAAGTTCGATTGTTTTAGCTTCCATAGGGTTTGTTTTGCAATTATCAAGAGATTACAAAACTAACTGGTAAAGCACAAATTAAAAATGGATAGCAACAGCCGAAAATATGTTTTTTCGCAGGAAAAAGAACTAAAATTTGTTTTGGGAACACTAAAAAGAAGCTGAAAGACCTAAAAATTATTCCCCCTTACTCAAACTAATCACCTCATCAATCATGATATCACGTTGATTGATGACTTCTTCATAGGCACCATCACCAAATAATTGATCTGCCAACGTTGCTTTAATATATTGTTTTACTTCCTCATGATAGGCCACAAACGTAATATTTGCTCCTGTACGCACGTTAAGATAATCCTGAAATTCTACCACTAAATCATCCGTTATTTTAAAGTTATCTATAAAATCTTGACGCCGGTAGTCTTTATAAATAGCTCTATCTTTCTCTAGTGTCTCAAACACAAAATAACCAATAACACCCTTGCGCTCCAGATAGTTTAAAGTTTCATTGTTCATGGATTTATCAATCGGTACAAAAACATCTGGAATGATCCCACCGCCGCCATACACCACCTTTCCTTTAGGTGTGGTAAATTTTAAAGAATCGGCTACTTCAATCTTAGCCCCGTCTGATAGCTCCCCGTTTTCAATACGCTTATAATAATCGTCATAATACTCACGGTTACCCTTGTCATAAGGGCGTTGAATAGAACGACCCGTTGGTGTGTAGTACCTGGACACCGTTAATCTTACCGCACTACCATCGCCCAAATCCATTTCACGTTGCACCAAACCCTTCCCGTAAGAACGTCTGCCCACAATTGTACCTTTATCATTATCTTGAAGTGCCCCAGCCACAATTTCACTTGCAGAAGCTGAATTTTCGTCAATCATAACAAATACTTCGCCTTCTTCAAAATCGCCTTTTTTGGTAGCAAAACTTTTCTCAATATCCCCGCGTTTATTTTTTGTAAACAATATGAGTTTATCGTCCTCTAAAAATTCATCTAGAATCATTTCGGTAATATCTAATCTTCCGCCAGGGTTATCTCTTAAATCTAAGGCAATTTGAGTAGCACCGTTATCCATCAACTTATCCAATCCTTTTTTAAATTCCCTATAGGTAGACTCTGCAAACTTGTTGATTTTAATATACCCCAGATCTTCTGTAAGCATGTAAGCGGCGTCCACACTTTTTATAGGTATTTTACTGCGTTTCACTTTAAACGTCAGCAACTCTGGTTCGCCTTTTCTAGCAACTTTCAATTCTACTTTAGAATTTAAAGGCCCCTTTAATTTATCCACCAAATCACCATCTATAAGATTATCACCATAAAGTGTGTCTCCATCTGCCATCACAATACGGTCTCCACCTTTAATGCCAGCTTTTGCACTGGGGCCATTTTCTATAGGACGAATCACGGCAATAGTATCTCTATATGTATAAAAACTCACACCAATACCCACAAAATTACCGCGCATCTCTTCAGTAACGCGCTCCATATCTTCACTTGGAATATACACCGAATGCGGATCGAGATTATCTAAAATACCATTTACCGTAACATCAACAATACTATCCGTGTTAATATCATCCACATAATCGTAATCAATGTAATCAATCAATCGGTTTAGCTTATCCTTTTTACTGTTTTTGGTAAATAGGCGGTCTGGAGCATCGGCAAAATTTAACTTGCCCCCAATAAGAATACCTGCTGCAATGGCAATTCCTAAAATTAATGGTAAATATTTTTTATCTAAATGCATTAAGTGGTTAAATCTTCTATTAATTGTAATTCTATCCCAGCACGTTCCAAAAATTTCAATCCAGAATCGTCCTTATAAGCCTTAAAGTACACCACACGCACTATTCCTGCTTGGTGAATTAGCTTACTACACTCTTTACAAGGCGACAAAGTAATATACAACGTAGCACCTTTACACGATTGAGTAGATGCCGCTACTTTTAAAATGGCATTAGCCTCAGCATGTAATACATACCACTTGGTATACCCTTCCTCATCCTCACAAAAATTCTCAAAACCCGCTGGCGTACCGTTGTAGCCATCTGATATGATCATTCTATCTTTAACAATAATCGCTCCAACTTGCTTCCGCTGGCAATACGACAACTTTCCCCATTCTTGAGCAATTCTTAAATAGGCCTTATCGTATTTTAATTGTTTGTCCTCTTGCATTCATTTTTATTTGGGCGTTACCCTCGATGGTACTTTTTACAGTTTCGTTTCAGTTTTAGCGCTCGGGTCGGGCTTTCCGTTTGTAGTTTAGGCTCGATGCACGCCTCGCCAAAAGCTATCACTGCAATCCCTAACGCGAATACCTTGTAACGAAAATAACGGGTTCGTGTTGCAATTACAATCTATTTACCGTTAAAGTTTTTACAAAAAGATCGTTATTACAAGCTTCTAGTTTAAAAAATCGCTTTCCATTAACATTGGTATTACCAAACCAATGACTATGGATGATATCACCATTATCCAATCGCGCTTTGAAAACCTAAATATGGTTTGTACTAAATACCCCAAAAACAGCACAATAAATACAATGATGACTTGCGCTATTTCTATACCTAAAGCAAATTCAATAAGCAACAACAACTTGCTGTCAGATTCGCCTAAAAACATTTTAAACTCTCTTGCAAAACCCAATCCATGAATTAAACCAAAAGCCAGCGTTGTGATAAACAAAACGCCTACTTTTTCTTTCTGAGCGCCTTTACCCGCAGTAAAAACGTTATAAACGGCAGCTACCAAAATGGTAACAGGTATTAGAAACTCTACCAGCGTGCCATCAACAGAAACAATATTATAAGCCGCTAAAACTAAAGACAATGTATGCCCAAGTGTAAACATTGACACGAGTAACAACACACGTTTCCAATCCTTAAAAACATAGGAAACAGTAAGCACCATTAAAAATAAAACATGATCGTAGCCGTTTATATCCAGTACATGATTGATACCGTATTGAACGTTAAAAAGAAAGTCATCAAGCATTTTAAATAGATTTTAGGGTTTATCAAATATACAATTAATCAAAACATAAAACTATTACTCTATATTTGCCCTTTAGGTTGAATTTTAAGCTCAAAACCAATGTTAAAACCCCTAAACCTTTTGTTACTATTCCTTGTTCTTTCAGCTTGTAAAACCGAGCCTCAAGATAATGCAGAAACGACTGAGGTAGAGACAATTGAAACCGAAACAACAACCGTTATATCAGAGACCGATATTGCCAAATTAAACTATATTGAGTTTGATTTAGACAGTAAAGTTGAAGCCATTGTTGAAGTATGGGAACCCTATTTTGAGTTAAGCACCGCTATTGGTAATTTTAAAAAGGCTGATTTTTCGTTTTATGAAAAGGACGAAAAAGCAGTTTCTGAATTAATAAAAAACATGCGCAAAACAATTCCTGATACTTTAGATACACAAGGTATACTTTCAAGAATTACAATAGTAGAAAGCATGTTGTACAAACTAAAGGAATCTTATAATGTACCCAATGCCACAAAAGAAGAAGTAGGCGAAACCTTAAAAGAATTATTTGTTTCTTACTCTAATTTAAACTTTCAACTCAATAAAAAATTAGAGAAAGACTCGCAGCGTATTGATCGCCCATAAAAAAAGCCAAAACAATTACCTGAGTTGTATTGGCTTTTAGATTTTACATCTGAATGATTTACTCTTTTGGTTTTGCGGCCTGCGCTTGAAGCATTTGTTTTTGTCTAAGCAATTCCGTTTTACTAAGATTTACCAAATTAAAATTAGGTGAAGCTTTTAAAGTGTCGTCTAAAATATCAACAGCCGCATCTATATTTTTTTCTCTATCCTGCTGAAACAAATGCAATGCTTTTAAATACATAAAGGCACTTTTTAAATCTACTTGATAAGGTTGTTGTTGTTCGTAATACGCACGTTTCATATCTGGCTTCGCATTTGCTATACCATAATTAATATGGGTTAGGGCAGCATCCAATTTTTGAAGTTGCATGTTTAATTCTGCCAACTCATATGCCAATTCTGGACTTGGGTTTCTTTTAAACATTTCATCAAAATGTGCTAAAGCACGTTCTGGTTGCTTTACTGCTTTTAAAGACATCGCTTTAACCTCAACCGCAATATCAGAGTCGTCTATTTTTCTATCAATACCAATAGTATTTAACGCCTGCATATATTGCCCCTCGCTCATATAAATATAAGCTAGGGTATCCTTTCTAGCTTCAGAAGGCGCAAGCACATTTAAGTGTGTCATTGCATTAATAATACCTTGCACATCGCCTTGGGTTCTCATTTGCTTACCGTAAGCTTCAAAATGTTTTATCAATGCGTCATTCGTTTGCGCTCCAATACCTGATACCCAAACCATCGCCAATACCATTAAAAATCTTTTCATCGTCCGTTTTAGTTTAAATTTTGATGCCCAAAACTATAAAAATTTGGGACTTAATCTCTTAAAAGTTTATTAATTGTTGATTTTTAATTAATTGCTATTATTTTCTTCACCATAACCGCATCGTTTAACACAAAGGGCTTCGGTATCATATTATTATGTCTCGATGGTACATCAAGCAACGTGTTATCAAAAATAGTATGAGATGATTCGTATAGCGTGAGTGAGGTATTTTGAGTTTTCGGAATTACTAATTGTAGCTCCAAAGGTTCATTTTCAGAGACATAATAAGTAAAAAGACGGTTCGTATTTCTATTGGCAAATACTTTGTTTTTGCCTTTATCGACTTCCAATCCGTTAATTTTAAATTCATCAAATACATAGCTCTTATTAGCAAAAAACTCCATCCGCTGAATGTCTCTCTGCGGAGTAATACACACTTCAATATGTTTCATTTCGCCAATAATAGTATCGTACGTCACCTCAATCAAGGGCTTCGATAATGGAATTACTTCTGTTTCTTTTACAAATTGTACTCTAGTGTTGTACTTACTACTAAATGTAATGTCATCCGCATTGTCCGAATCTTTATTAAAAAAATGTGCTGTCCAGTCGTCTAAAACTTTATCATAAGTCATCCAATTTGCTTTATTTGCATCAGCATCCAAAACATAGAACAAGCTATTTGGTTTAGGGGTTTCTTCGGTAAATTTAGATTGCATATGCGCACTTATCAAAAAGTAACAAACCAAGACCAAGAACAAATAACCCCATCGTTTTTTATGTTTAAAATAAGCAAATACCCCAACTAACAACCCAAATAACAAGGTCACCAAAATGGTTGATGCTACCAGCATTTTTAAACCGAGTCCTACCGGAAACATTTGCACCATCGGCGAAAAAAACATAAGTGCAGGAAAACCGAATACAGTAAGCCCTATTAGGTTGGGTCGCTTTCGCCTTAAAACCATAAAAAGGCTGATTAACCCAAAATAAACGGGAATGATAAAAAAGCTAGCGCCTTTCAATCCGAAGGTAATACCTCCACAAATTAATAGCCAAAAAAACAATGGTGCTACTAGTAGACTAGAGGCATTTTCAGGTTCATATACTTTGTTATAAGCTATCAAGCAAATGGCAATTGCTAAACAGGTAAAGGCTTTAATATAAGCGTGACCGTTGTACGTAAAACCATGGAGCATCTCTTGATATTCTGGATACATTAGCAGTAGCAGTTTCCATAGATAGACACCAACTAAAATACAAGCCACAAGCGTAACGGTAAACACTGCAAATCCCTTACCTATTGGCTTTAGTTTTAATTTTTGTGTTTTAAATCCGTAATACAATAAACCCGCAAAACAGAGAACGGCTAAAATGAAAAGTGGCATAATCCAGGAATACGGATATGTTACCATCTTAAAAAAAGGCATATTAAAATACACCACATCATCAACGCTTTTTAGGTGCTCTAAATCTGCATCACCAAAATAATTTAGCATTGCTGTAAGATACGTGCCCTGATGCTCTAGGGTGTTTCTGTCCAATCTTTCATAAGTATCCAAAGCCGTATGATAATCAAAATGATCATCAACAAATGCAAAATTGAAGCCATCAATATCGGCATCTTCTCTAAATCGTGTTAAATCGGTATCGTTGGGCAACATTTTGTAAATACTATAAAAAAGTGAATTACCTAACGGAAACTCTGGGTTCGCGTCTACAAAAGCTTTAATTAAGTTGGCATTACCCTTATTGGTTTCAACCAACATAATACTGGAGCCTCCACTCCCACGAGCTTCAAAATTTACCGCTAAACCCACATCCTTTGCCCAAGGATGTTTGTTTACAAAAATATCTGCGCCATTTAAGCCTAATTCTTCTCCATCTGTTATTAGTACTATAATATCATTCTTAGGCACTGTATTAGATTTCAAGAATGCCCGCAACCCTTCTAAAATAGTGACCACACCCGAGCCTGCATCACTAGCGCCTAATGAGGAGTGCGGATGACTATCATAATGCGACATTAACAACAACGCCTTCCCGTTTTCGCTACCTTTTATTCGTCCTAAAATGTTTGTAGGCTTAGAAAAATTACCCCATTCGCCAATAGCGTAATCCGTTTGTAATTCTGTAGTTATACCAAGATTTTTGAGTTCTTTCAAAATATAATCTCGTACATTTTTATGGTTATCGCTACCCAGATAATGTGGTGATTTTGATATTTCGTTTAAATGTAAAAGCGCTCGCTGCGTTGAGAATTGTGTTTCTGGCGCATCAATAGATGAAATTTTATTGGGAATTATAGTTGAAAAACTCCAGTAAACAGTTATGATCATTAAGATAATGGCTATGGTTTTTTTTCTCATAATTTTAAAATGCAGGTTCTTATTTTTAAAAGTACATAAATTATAGTTGCGATATTTACTTTTAGGATAACTGCTTTTTTTTATTTACATTTAAAAGACTAAAAACTAAATATTATGGGAATTAAAAGCTTTCAAGGGTCTAGAAGACAGCAATCTACCACGACAGAGGTACCTTTAAAGGTAAGCGATTACATGACAACAAAACTGATTACATTTACTCCTGACCAGAGTATAGAAACTGTGATGCAAGCGTTAATTAAGAATAGAATTTCTGGAGGACCGGTGGTAAATGATAAGCGAGAACTTATTGGTATCATTTCAGAAGGAGATTGTATTAAGCAAATTAGTGAAAGCCGCTACTACAATATGCCAATGCAAGACCAAACCATTGAAAAACACATGGCACAAAATGTGGAAACTATAGATGGCAACATGAATATTTTCGATGCTGCCAAAAAGTTTTTAAATGCTAAACGCAGACGTTTCCCTATTGTGGAAAATGGCAAATTGGTGGGACAAATAAGTCAGAAAGATATTTTAAAAGCGGCTATGAAACTGAAGGGGCAGACTTGGAAGTAATAGAATATTGAATTATTCTATAAAGCTCTGCGTCTCTCATCCCGAGCATCAGGCAAATCTGTAATTATTATTTTTTGTTCAGTTGAACTTTCTAAAGTTGCAATTTTAGAGTAGTTGTAACCTTCTATAGTTGTATCTACGGCTTTCCATTTTGCAATACCACCAACCGTAACAGTTTCCCCAACTTCCAAAATACGTTCGGTGTATTTTAAAGTTTTATTAAAGCCTAAAATATTGGTGCTTTCAATCTTGTATGCGCCTAATAGATCTTGAAATTCTGGTGATGGGTCTTTTAAAAATCCTGAAGTCACGCGCTTGTCTTCAACCAAATAAATATCAAAATTTAGCGGATTGGTCTGTGGTTTTATCATGGCCACCTCACCGCGTTGCTCAATAAAAAAGTCCTGAATATTTTTTTCGTCTATTAAGGTTTTCCAATAACTATTCTTGCCTCGCTTTTTTTTCTGTTGAATTTTAAACTCATAAGCCACACATTTTCGCCTGCTAAAAGGTGCAACAAATGGCTCATGCACATGCAATACTTTACCAGTTACTTTTGAAGGTTCATTAGTTCTAAATTGAAGGATGTCTTTGCGCTTAAGTTTAGATAATTTTCTAAGAATACTTTGCTTTTTTCCGAAGTAGTAGGCTGAAAAACCAATACCGATTATGGCGATGATTATAATAATTGGGAATATTGCGCTCATTGGTTCATTATGGTTAAGAGGTTATGACTTACAACTAAGCATTAAATGCTTTTAGAATCGTCTATTTTGTTATTCTATTGTGTAATCAGTCATGCAAAAGTCTACTTCGATTTCTATTGAATTTATTGTTGATGGTGTTTTTATTCTCCAATTTGATCGTAATCAATCTCTCCATCCCAAAATTCAAATATACTTTTCTTGGATACCCTTTGGTCTTGATACAAATCGAGCATTTCCTTTTGATATTCTTCAAAATTCATTTCCTTCATATCCAAGATAATTTTATTGGCCTTCAAGGAATCACCCGAAGATTCCAAAACTCCTACATATTCAATCATTAAATCAAAATTAGGCACCTTCGAATTCATAAAATTTTTATATTTTTCAATTGCCTTTGAATAATACATTTTTGATTCTTGTAGATTACCATCAAGCTCAAGATACATGGCTTTTTGTGCTAAGTAAAATGGTCTATCTGTTAATTCAATTAATTTATCTACCAATTGAATTAGACCCTTGGAATCTTTTTTTATGAATAAAAGAGTCGTTTTGTGATTTAGTGCGCCAATGTTTTGGTCATCAAGTTCCAATGCCTTGTCAATTAAAAAAAGAGAACTGTCAATTTTAATATCATCTTTAAGTTCTGAATACAAATAAACGTTAATTGCTTGTTTCAATACTTCATTCGACTTTTCCGATTGTCTACAGGAAATCAATAATGAAAAACTCAACACAACAAGCGTAAACCTCATTTTTATCCGTTATATAAAAGTTAAATGGAAACTTCTACTCAATTAGTATCACAAATCTTTACTATGTTACAACTACCTTTTCCGCTTCACCAAAGCATAATAGCCTCCTTCGATTGGCAAATACCCTTGGTCATACACAAAATAGTAAACACTACCAGCTTTTGTGGTATAAATGCTAGTAAAATAGTTAAAATCAAAACCCATTTCAATGAGTGTTGCTTTAGAGCGGGTTACTTTACCATCAGGGTTTAACCGTTCTAGAATTCTATGGTTTTTACGCAGTCGATTATTGGTGTTTCTAATAAGGTTTTTACTGTCCTTATTAATACGATTATTATACGCATTTCTGCAGCCATCACTACAGAATTTTTTATCAATTCTTCCAACAATTTTATCGCCACACTCTAAACATTGCTTTTCCATATCTTCTAAAAATTAAAGGTGCCTATACCCTATTGTTTGTCATTTTATACCACCGCAGTTGCAGTTGTTCTGGTTCAAAATAAAAATCATTTAAATAGGTTAAGCCAATTTTTAAAAGTGCGTTATGAGATGCTTGATTTCCAATTTCGGTTGTTGCATAAATTCTTGGGAGTTTTAGGGTATTAAATACATAATCTACAGCTGCTTTTCCAGACTCAGTAGCGTAACCTTTGCCCCAATATCTTGGTATAAGCCGGTAACCAACATCATAATATTTAGTAAAACCGTTCATATTAAACTCAGTATTTAAACGAATACCCGACCAACCAATAAAATCTCCTGAAGCCTTTTCTATAGCTGCCCAACGCCCAATACCTCTGTTTTCATATTGATGTATAACGCTCTTTAATATTTCTAGAGACTCTGTTTTTGTTTTTACAGGTTTGTTGCCTAAATACCTGTGCACTTCGGCATTGGAATCCAATTCAAACATGCCGTCTAAATCCGTCAATCTAAGTTCTCTTAAAATCAGTCGTTCTGTTTCAATATGAAAAGTCATTTTACAACCTTATCGACATATAACTTAAAGCCTTATCCACAATTTCTTCTGGAGTCAACTCGTTATAGTAAATTAAATCTGTCACTTCAGGATGCAACACATTTCTTTTTAAGATATTTATTAAGTTATCTAGTTCCTGTTCTGTCTTATCTTCGGAATCCTTAATATTTTCTACTAGACTTATCAATTCTTTTCTGGTCATATCTCAAAATTTCCGTGCTTAAGCCCAAATACTTTCCAACGTGTACGGACTACCTTCATACACCCAATGTTCTCCTGTTAAAAATCTATAGTCTTTATCCATCGCTTCAATTTTCGCCATATCACTTTCGGAAAGTTCAACAGACTGCGCTTCAAAATTCTCTAAAATCCGTTTTGGGTTTACCGATTTTGGAATAACCGATGTACCTCTAGTTATTGCCCAACTAATTAACACCTGCCCCGGACTTGCATTTTTGGCTGCTGCAATCTCAAGTATTACAGGGTCTTTTAATAATACAGGTTCGTTTTCAGCCTTAAACTTAGCAGCTCTATCACCCGAACCTAAAGGCGCGTATGCCGTTACATGAATGCCATTGGCTTTACAAAATGCTAACATTTCACCTTGCTGAAAATAAGGATGCGCCTCAATTTGATTCATCTCTGGTTTAATTCTGGAGTTATCCATAAGCTGCTGTAATGCTTTTGGGCCAAAATTAGATACTCCAATATGTTTGATTAAACCTTGGTCTACAGCATCTTCCATTGCTGCCCAAGTTTCTTCATTTGGCAACTCTTCCAAAGAAATGAAATGCGACACATCACTTACAAAAGGAACTTCCTTTTTTTGCGCTATTGGCCAGTGAATAAGGTATAAATCCAAATACTCCAACTGTAAATCGCTTAAACTTTGTTTTAAAGCAATGCCAACATCCTCTTTTGCATGCATATTGCTCCACAATTTAGATGTAATCCATAAGTCTTCTCTGGTTACAATACCCTCTTCAATAACCTCTGCTAATGCCTTTCCAACTTCCTTTTCGTTACCGTATGCTGCTGCGCAGTCAATGTGTCTGTAACCAATTTTTATAGCAGTTTTTACCGCGTTATAGACTTCGCCTTCGCCAGATTTCCATGTTCCTAAGCCAAACGCTGGCATTTCATCGTTATTTCTAAATTTTAGTGTTTTCATTGTTTGTTATGAAGATTTATGTTTGTTTTATTGAATGACTAAAAATAAGGTTTTCTACCATGCTCCCGCATAATTTAAATCAATATTTGAATCCAATTTCAAGAGTTCAAATTTATATCTAAGTATTTGCCGGATATGCAAATAATCATGAGTCAACCAATTAAGTAATAATACTTCTGCCGATAGTTTTCCCAGTTCTGGGTGATGCAATGCACTTTTCCAATTAACATCTTCTAATTGCATTAACCACTTCACAGATGTTTTACGTTCTTCTAAAAATAAATTAAGTGTAGCTTGGTAATCGTTACTGGCATAATTGTGAGATTGTACCCAACCTTCAGGGTCGATTGGCACCAATTTTTTCTCTGGATAATATAACGCATGCTCTACTCTAGCCCTAAAATCTTGGGTTTCCTCATCTAAAAGGTGAGACACAATCTCTAAAAGATTCCATTTGTCAGCACTTGGTCTCCATTGTAATTGAAGGGCATCTACATTTTCCAAAAGACTTTTGAAAACGCTTTGGTTGCTTTTAAGTTCTTCAATAATTCCTGATATATTAAACCTTGCTTTAGACATGCCTGCAAGGTACAAAAATAACATCCGTTTACAAACGACTACAAACATTTACAAACGAATTTAAACGCGTAACTACCGAATAAACTTTTGAAACCTATACATATTTGCAGTGTTGAATCATTGGAGATTCAATAGTATTAACTGTTTAACATTAAAAATTAAAATTATGAACGCACTTAAAAACAAAGTACAGTTGATTGGAAGATTAGGGCAAGATCCTGAAATTATTAACTTTAGTAATGGCAATAAAATTGCTAAATTTTCTTTAGCTACAGACGATAGCTATAAGGATAAAAGTGGTAACAAAGTAGAACGCGCTTACTGGCACAACGTGATTGTTCGTGGCGGCCTAGTAAATGTGGTTGAAAATTACATTTCTAAAGGTAAAGAAATCGCTATTGAAGGTAAATTAACCAACAGAAGTTATGAAGATAAAAATGGTAACCAACGCTATATAACAGAGGTGGTTTGCAATGAACTGCTGATGCTTAGTAAATAAACCTTTTTTTGCTCCCAAAAAGGATAAAGGCGCTTCGGTAAGAAAGCGCCTTTTTATTTAGCATATACTGCAATAATCTTATTCTAATTCCAACTTTAAAACCGTTGCAATGGGATTGTACTCCACTTCCGGAAATTTAATCAATAAAGTTTGGGTGGTTAATTCCCATTCAACAGGTGCATCTGACCCGATTAACTTGATATCTTGAATTGGTGATGGAGGAAGGTTTCTATGATATCCTCCAATAGCTCGCATGCGTATCTGTTTTCCGCCTTCGGGAACACCTAAAAAGAATACGTACATAGATTTTTTATCCTTGGCCACCGTATAGCGCACATCATTCGCAGTGTATTTCACCTTTGCAGATTGCCCATCATGAGATGCGTCTGAAGCATTAGCTGTACCATATCCAAAAATCTTAAATGGCCTGGTGCCGTAAACAGCTTCACCGTGTACTTTCATCCAATCGCCTATATCCTTTAATATATCTCTTTGTTCTTGATTAATCACGCCATCTGCTCGGGGTGATATGTTTAACAGCACAGTCCCGTTTTTGCTCCAAACATCAATCATATTTCTTACTACTAAAGAGGCCTCCTTGTATTTTTCCCCTTCAACATACATCCATCTGTGCTCACTTAATGTAATATCTGTCATCCATGGTAGCGGGTATATGTCTCTACGGCCACCTTGCTCTAAGTCATCAATACCATATTCCAATGGTATATCTTGGTGCTTGCTACAAACTACTACTTCCTTATTGTGCTCTATCCCATTATTAAAATGATACGCTATCATTTCATTAATTTTTTCTTTAGGAATCATATTCAACCAGGAATCATACCACAACATATCTGGGTTATACTTATCTATAACCTCAACAACCTGATCTAACCAATATTGATTAAAATCTTCAATATTCTCCCAATTACCAAATAACTTTCTAAGCTTTGGCTCTGTTGTTGCCGTTGGCAAATCTGGATGATAAGGATAATGACTATTAAAACCTTTACGCCCCCAGTGCTCTGGAACATTGGCATTACGCTGCCCGTTGCGTGCATGATGAAATGTAGCCAGTGTTTTTATATTGCGTTTTTTAAGGGACTCAAACAAATCTCCCACAATATCTCTTTTTGGCCCCATATCTTTTGCATTCCAAGGATTAACCTCGCTTTCCCACATAGCAAAGCCATCATGATGTTGCGCCACAGGACCTGCAAACTTTGCTCCTGTTGCTTTAAATAAATCTGCCCAATCCTCTGGATCGAAATGTTCTGCGGTAAACATGGGGATAAAATCTTCATAACCAAACTCCTCAATCGGCCCAAAATTTTCCTCGTGAAATTTATTCACACTATGGCCTTTTATATACATATTTGAAGGATACCAAGCGCTACCAAAAGCGGGAACGCTGTATGGTCCCCAATGAAAATACATCCCTAATTTAGCATCTTGAAACCACTCGGGCGCAGCATTATGTTTTGAGAGAGATTCGAAAGTGGGCTCGTATTGCTTTGATTTTTCCTTTACCGTTAAGGTTTCATTCTGTTTACAAGAAAAACAGATTAAGATTATGGGAATCCAATATTTGAGTGATTTCATTTTAGTTTATTTTTATATGTTAAAAATTCGAAAAATAACAAATTGGTTTTCAAAAAGTTAAGCTACTAAATCTTCATATCCAAAATATCATCAACCTGTATCCAACTTTTATAAATTGGATCATTTTGTTGTTTAACGCCAAGCGTAGACCTTCCTGCTTTTATATAGTTAATAGTAAGTTCTCTTAATTCACGAACCACTTCTGGATACTTCCTGTAAATATTATGCTTTTGCTCAATATCTATTTTAAGGTTATAAAGGGAAATAGGATCCTTTTTTAGGTCAGGAACAGTAGCCTCATATTTTCGATCATTACCTCCAGAACCTGGATGCAACAATAGTACCCAATCTCCTTTTCGAATGGCAAATTTTCCGCTACTAGAATGGTGAATAGTCGCTTCTCTAATTTGGTTTTTATTGCTTCCTTTGGTAAAAGCAGCTAACATATTATAACTGTCTTCTCCAGCATTATCGGGTACAGTTTGTTCAGTAATAGCCGCAAAAGTTTTCATGAAATCGGTCATGCAAAATACTTGGTTAGAAGTGCTACCAGCTTTAATCTTCTTAGGCCATTGTGCAAAAAATGGAACACGGTGACCACCTTCCCAATTATCACGTTTACATCCTCTCAGTTTTCCTGCACTATAATGGTCAAATTGCTCTTTTCGTTTGATCATTAAGGTTTCAGGGCCATTATCACTGGTTACGATGAGCAAGGTGTTTTCTGTAACTCCGTTCTTTTCTAAAGCTTTTACAACTTCACCAACCACCCAGTCCGTTTCTACTACATAATCTCCGTAAGCTCCTATTTTGGTAGATTTTTTAAAACGGTCAGCTACAGCTAGAGGAGTATGAGGTGAGGGGAGAGGTAGATACAAAAAGAAAGGTTCCTCTTTCTTGGAAAATTTAGTAATTACTTCGTCAGCTTTCCCTGCTATTTTGGTTAGGTAATCCTCTGCTTTGGTGTTAGCATCGGACATACCCGTTCTTCCGAAACCTTCTTTTCTTCCTCTTTTAACAGTGGGTATTGTGGTAAGTTGATCGTTTTCAATAAAAACATATGGAGGCATGTCTAAAGAAGCAGAGTGTCCAAAGAAATAGTCAAATCCAAGTGTTATTGGTCCAGCACCAACAGGCTTTGTGAAATCAATTTTATCACCACCAAAAGTTTCTTCCTTCTTGGTAACGATAGGTGTTTCTCCTTTTTTTAATTTCCAATCTAAACCTAAATGCCATTTTCCGATACAAGCAGTTTGATAGCCTTTTTGCTTTAGCATAGAAGCCAAAGTCAATCTATTCTGATCAATTAGAGGTTTGCTGTATCCCCATAATACACTCCCTTTTAGTCGTGTTCTCCAAGCATATCTTCCTGTTAACAATCCGTAGCGGCTTGGGGTACAAACAGCAGAAGAAGTGTGTGCATCCGTAAATGTAATCCCATTTTTGGCTACTTGATCCATATATGGCGTTTGAATTTTAGAATCTTTATTCAAACAACTTACATCCCCGTAACCCAAATCATCAGCAAATACAACAACAATGTTTGGGTTTTGAGCATTTACATTAGTGAATAAGTACAAAATCAATAGGGTGATTTTAGTAAATGAGAGTTGATTTGGGTATTTCATTACAGCTGTACTTTAAAAACGTTAGTGATTTTGTTGGTCTCTTTTTTAGATGGTGCTGTGATATACAACATATTCCCTTTTTGAGTCCATTTGATTTTTGTGGAACTATTTAATAAGGAAATATCTTTAACCGGAGTACCTTCTGTAATTGCATATTTAATTTTTAATTTGCTTCCAGCTGTTGGTTGCCCTAAAAGAAAAACATATAAGTATTTACCATCTTTTGATTTTGTAAAGCGTACATCTTCTGAAGTATATTCAATGGTAGAAGATTGACCTCCATGACTTCCGTCCTCAATTGTCGCGGTTCCGTAGCCGTAAATCCTATGACTGCGAGTATTGTAAATAGCTTCTTCATGAGTTTTTATCCAATCACCAATTTCTGCTAAAATAGTTCTTTGCTCTTGATTGATGATTCCTGTTTTATCTGGAGATATATTTAACAATACCACTCCTTTTTTACTCCAAGTATCAATCATGTTTTTTAGAATTACATCGGTTTTTTTATAGGTTTGTCCATCAATATACCCCCAGCCTTTTCCTTTGTTGCTAATGGTAATGTCGGTCATCCAATAGTCTTTCGGCATTTCTTTCAAGCCTCCACGTTCTACATCAAGAATACGAATATTGGGCGGAAGGTCTTTTTGTTTAACTATGATTGCAGTTTCTTTTCCACTTTTTTCTGCTGCATTAAAGAAATGAGCAGTCATTTTATATCGGTATTCCAATGGCAATCTATCCAAACCTGAATCAAACCAAAGTAAATCAGGATCGTATTTATCTACTAGTTCATTGGCAATATCTAACCAATATTGACGCCCTTCTATTATAGGAAGTCTTCCGTATAACTTTCTAAGTTCAGAGTTAGTAATCGAGGTTTCAAACTCTGGACTGATATTAAAATAATTTCTTCTTGTCTCATGTCTAACAGTGACAGAATGATGAAGCGTAGTAATCGTTTTCATACCTTCGTTACGCAATGCTTCTAGGATTTTACCAACAATATCTTGCTTTGGACCAATATCTTTTGCATTCCATGGGTTTACATCACTATCCCACATGGCAAATCCATCATGATGTTGTGCGACAGGACCTGCGAATTTTGCTCCTGTTGCTTTAAATAGTTTGGCCCACTCTGTGGCATCAAAATGTTCACCAGTGAAATCAGGAAAAAATTCATGGTAGTTAAAGTCCTTTCCGTAAGTTTTTTGGTGATACTCTTTCCAACCGGATCCCCAACCACTTTCTTTAGCAGTGTACATCCAACGTGGATACCATTCTCCTCCATAAGCAGGAACGGTATACGGTCCCCAGTGAAAATAGATTCCCAGTTTAGCATCTTTAAACCATTCTGGTACTTTTTTATGTTTTGATAAAGATTCTAAATTGGGTTCGTATTTGGTTTCAACAACTTTTGTTTCTTTTTGTTCTTCTTTACATGAAAAGCAAACTAAAAAAAACAACACCAAAATTTTAAAATATTTCATATCTATAAATTGTAAAAGATTATTAAATTCTAATCACGACTTCATTGATTTCAAACAGAATTATCCATTTCAAACCTATAATTCTAATACTTGAACTCATCAAAAATATCCGAGTTCTCAACCTTTATTTTTCTAAAAAAATTACTGCTCGACTTCCCTGTTTCGGCAACTGCATTTCCTTTATCTCCAAATGTTATTTTATTATCTAAAACCGTACTATTTGTACAATTATGTAAACGAACCACAGTTTGTGTTAATGGCGTTAAAACAATGTTATTAGAAAAGTTTAGGTGGTTTGAATTATTAAATTGAATAAAACTTTGGCCGTTAGGTTCATTGTCTGTTACTATTGTCTTTTTGCGACTGTCTTGTTCATGATTGATAGAGTTCCCCATCACATTTAACCCCAAGGATTTCTCAACAAATAAAAACGACCCAGCAGATGCAGCTCCTGTATTATTCTTTTTATTTAAAAGCGTATTACTAGTTATAGTTGAATTTGAAATCTCTTTAAATTCAAAACACTTACCTACATAAGCAAAGGTATTATGACTATAAGTGGAAAAGTTGGTTTTCTTAATTTTTAATGCGGTCTCTAAATCAGCAAAAAGATTATTATGAATCATCATCCCTGGGCCATCAATTCTTATTCCATAAGTTAATTGACCAAACCAATTATTGTTGATGTAGCTTACATCTGTCCAAGATGCATCTATTCCAACGTAGAACTCGGTAAAATAACACCCCGTTATTCTAAGTAATTCGCACTTTCCCCAACCCCAACCTTGTATTTTTGGTTTTGATGGAAGGTAAATTGCTCGTTGGCCTTCCTTTTCAACATTTTTATATCTACCCTTAGCAGGGTACCAATTTAAACCTCTAAAATTTGGAGTATCTTTTCTAAATCTGCTATAACCGTTAGCTGTATCTACCCCAGTGTTATTATAACCCACAAAAGCAATGTTCTCAATTTCTACTTTTAAATTTTGATTAGGCCAAGGTGATTCTCCTGCCGGAAAGGATTTGCTTCTGCCCGCATAATCGAATGTAAGACAATATGGCCCCACATCTTTCCCAAAACGGAAAATAGTGCCCGTTGCCAAATTGGCACCATGAATATCAATACCTCCATGACCATGACCGACTATTTTTACACCTGCCATTTTAATTGAAACTGGGGCATTTATATAATAAATACCAGGCGAAAAAACGATTGTAGCAGATCCATCTTTTAATGCTGAAAGTTCATCAAATATTTTCTGAAATTCATTAGCAACATCTACCTCCCCGCTATTATCTATCTGATATTTGAACGTCCCATGATTAGTAATGGCCTCAACGGTATGCTTTTGGGCAGATTGTGCCCATAATGATTTTGATATGAAAGCCAAGACCAGAAAAATCCATAGTACCCTAAAAGATATACTTTTTATATATTCAAAACTGCAAATAATTCGTAAACTAGATAATTTCATAATCAGTTATTAGCATTTCATAAATAACTACCGATGCTTAAGAGTTACAGCCGTAATCGCCTGAGCAAGTGCATTGATTTTTATACTTTCCGCACCAACTACAATTTCAAAAACACCATCTTCTTCTGCCTCATTTTGAAATAGCATCTTTATAATGCCATCAGGGGATTTTACCGAAATTATAGGATGATGATTGCCCCTATTAAAAGCAACAATTCTAACATCACCAGGTTGAATAAATTTACTGATGATAAACATAGCGTTGTAATCCGGATTGTATTGTATCAAACCATTTTTACGATCGATATTCACCAAAGAATTCTGAGTCCAATTCCAACCACTTTTGGTGGTTTCATTTAAAATCATGTTCCAATACGAAAACGTAGTACTGCCGTTATTGATGTACTGCGCTACTTCCGCTAAACGATGTTTTGCTTGCTCTGATGAATTCTTACCGTTATAACAATGTCCTTCGGTATGAAAAATTTTAAGGTTTGGGATCATTTCCCTGGCATCGGCAAGAATTCTTCCTTCGGTGTATTGAATGCCAACACCCTCTACGCGGTATGTGTCTTTCAACTGGGTGAAATCCATTAAATCAGACTTGTTTGACGCTCTAAACGTTCCTGCAAAAATTTTAGTGTCTATATTGCTTTTTGCAAATTCTGGAGCCATATGAACATTTGCGAAAGACACCATTTCTTTAGCTGGAAAAATACAACTTGGGTATTTGGTGTCCGCATCGTTCTCATTTTGAATACAAATACGATCAACCCTTACCCCTTCATTTGCATAGGCTTGCACATACTTTACAAAGTATTTTGCGTAAGCGTCCCAAGTTTTTACATCGGTCTTTATGCGATTTCCTTCTGGTTGTAAACCTACCATTTTACCACTTTCTTTCATCCATCCAGGAGGACTCCAAGGTGAAGCAAACAAGGTTAAATTTGGATTGATAGCAAAAGCTTGTTTCAAGTAAGGCAACACATATTTTTTATCCCGTTCAATGGAAAAGTGTTCCATATCGTAATCATTCGGCACTTCAGCATAACTGTAGGCATCTATTCCAAAATCACTGGCTCCAATAGCGGTTCTACAAAAGCTAAATCCTGCACCTTCCTTTGAAAACAAATGATTCATTAGCTCCTTTTGTTTCTTTTTGGGCAAAGACAATAAGGCTTCTCCTCCTATTTCATTAAACGCACCACCAATCCCCTCAATAGTTTGAAAGGTGATTTCTGGTTGAATAAAAATGCGATTTTTCCAGCCTATTTTTTTACTGGTATCACTGTTATCTACTTTAAAAACTGGATTCGCTTTTCCTTCTTCTAATTTTGCTGACCAAACTTCAACCTCAACGGTTTGTTGTGCATTAACCGAAATAGAAACAGCTAAAACTAGTAGTATAAATATTTTTTTCATTAGTTTTTAATTATTTAAATGCAGTGTAAAGTTAAATTCGTAGGGTTTCACTGGTACCAAATATTGTTGTAATGGTGGCGGTCCGCAACTGGCATTTCCTAAACCAAGCATTTCAGCATCAATACACAAAATTGTTTCCTTTCTCTCTTTTAAAAATGCGGGACGGCTTGCTTTAATTAAATCGAGTGCATCATAATGCAATGCCGAAAACACGAATGGTTTGTCTGAAGTGACCATGATAGCTGATTTCTTTTGATTTTTGAAAGAGAGTTCCAATGAACCCACATCCGAACGCGCACCGTTTTCCTGAGGTACGACATAGGGCACAAATAAATCCGTCACCGTAGATTCAAAATTCCCTAAAAAGGCAGATTCATTTCTGTCTGGATAGTTTTCCTGGGGGCCACGACCATACCAATTCACCTGTTCCAAACCAGCGACCAATCCTAATTTTAGGCCAACTTTTGGAAAAGTTTCTAAACTTTTGAAACCAGTTGGTGTTACTTTATTTTTTAATGTGATATTGCCCTGTCCGCTAATATCATAGACACATTCGTGTTTGATACTTCCGGAGTCCGATTTGAATTCTCTAACAATGGTGATGGAAGACAAAGCATTATTAACTTTTTTGGAGCTTACAGAAAGTACTTTTTGTTCCAAATCTTTTAGTTTTGCTTTCTGCCAAGGCTTTTTATAAGGTCTATCATTTTCAGTTCGTGCGCGATACACATTCAAAGTCGGTCCGCTAATATCGCCAGTTTGCGCAATCAATTCTTTTTTATTGGAAACTATGGAAGTGATTTTTCCTTCTGATTTATCAAAACTCACTTTAAAGTTTTTTCCTGAAGCAATGATTTGATTATCAGTTTCTGATAGCGACACTACCCCTTTGGCTTCTTCTAATTTTGGCATATACTTTTGAAGGATGATTTCTTCTTTTGCCACTTCAAAACCAGCATCTGCCCAAATTTTAGGTGCTTTCAAACGATAGCTAAAGTTTAGTGTGTATTCTGATTCGCCATCTAACTTTGGAAGTTTAAGTGCTATTTCTGTTGATTTCGTAGGAGCTAAATCCAATTCGGGAATACTGCCTTCTTTTATAATTTTACCATTTTTAAGCAGTGTCCAACTGCCATTAAACGTGTTTAAATTGGTGAAATAGTGTTTGTTTTTAATCTGAAATACATGCTTCTTATTTTCTACCGCACTAATGCCAATATACTGTTGCGCCTTTTTCATTTCAACCATGGCTGGTTTTGGCGTTCGGTCTGCAAATACCGCACCTTTGGCACACTCGTTTTTCAATTCTGGGACTTCTGAAAAATCGCCACCTACAGTAAGACTATCAATTGGGTGGTAATCTAAACGTTGACTTTGACGTACACGTCCATCGGGCATTTTCGTATTATAGGTTTGATTTACCCAATCCCAAATGTAACCACCAATGAAGGATGGATTATCCTCAACCACACGCCAATATTCAGCAAAATTCCCCAATGAATTCCCCTGTGCATGGGCGTATTCAATCATGATGTAAGGCTTGTCATATTTCGGATCCGCCCAAAAGCTCAACAATTTCCAATGTTTCTGACTTTCATCATCTTCAATGAATGGATACATAGAACTATTCATGTCAAAATAATCCTTTTGTGCCCAACAATCGGTTTCCCTGCCGTCATAAGAAATCAAACGCGATGGGTCAAAACGACGGATATAATCACTCATTAAAGCGAAGTTTTGCCCGAAACCAGATTCATTTCCTAGCGACCAAAAAATAATGGATGGATGGTTTTTTGCACGTTCTACCATGGCCACTGCTCTATCCATGGCCGTAGCCATCCAACTAATATCACTTCCTGGTAATCCGTCATTGCGAATAAAATAATCAGGTGATTCTAAGGCTTCATCCATCACATACAATCCATATTTATCGCATAAAGCATACCACCTTGGGTCATTAGGATGGTGGCTAGAACGTACCGCATTAAAGTTGTTTTGCTTCATCAATAAAATATCCTGAATCATGGATGCTTCAGATAAGGTTTTCCCTGTTTCAGGATGCGATTCACCTCGGTTAGCTCCTTTTATTTTTATAGGTTTTCCGTTGATATGAACTTGTAAATTCTTCATCTCCACTTCTCGGAATCCAAATGGAGTTCGCGTTATATCAACTACACTACCCTTGGCATCTTTAAGGGTCATAACAATAGTATAAAGATGCGGAAATTCAGCAGACCAAAGTTTTGGGTTTTCAATTTTAGCGGTGTATTCCAAAATACTTTCCGCACCTAAATTTCCCATGCGCCATCCAATCTTCGGACTATTTTTTCCAGATTCTGAAATCAAATTGTCTGCATCATCATAAAGGTCAATATTAACCTGATAATTCTTAGGAACGGAATCACTATTGTTAAATACTTTAATCTTTCCATTTAATTCTGCATTCTTATAATTGTCATCTAAATCTGAAGTGAAGAAAAAATCTCTTATTCTCACTCTCGGGCGACTTTGCAAATACACATCTCTAAAAATTCCACTGAATGTCCAAGTATCTCCAGATTCAAAATAACTCCCTGTAGTCCACCTATAGACTTGCACCGCCATAGTATTCTCACCATCTTTCAAATATGGGGTTATGTTGAATACCGAACTGGTCATGGAATCTTCATCATAACCAACCAATTCCCCATTAATCCATAAGTAAAAGGCACTTGAAACCCCATTAAAATGTAACAAGGTTTCACGGGCTTTCCAGTTCTCTGGAATCTCGAAAGTGGTTCTATAGCTTCCAACAGCATTTTCTTCCGGAACCGTTGGAATTTTTATTTTTTCTGCTCGCACCAACATACCTAGTCCACGATGGGAAGGCACGCCATAGCCTTGGCGCTCCCAACAAGCCGGCACTGGAATGGTTTTCCAATCTGCCACATCATAGCTTGGTAAGTGAAAATCTTTTGGTTTGTCTGCTACTTTTTCAACCCAATTGAATTTCCAATCGCCCGCTAAACTTTTATAATATGGCGAGTTCTTGTAATTTCCTTCTATGGCAGATGCTACATCTGGAAACACATAATGTGTACTGGCATGGGGTTCTGTACCAACGGTATATACCTGTTTATCTTTCCAAAACTCTTGGGCAGAACTTTTTTGAACTAAAAGCGTACTCATGAAAACTAAGAGTACGAGGTTAATTAACTTTAATTTATATATCATTATTTATCTGATTTACTAATTTATCTAACGTTATGAATCCAGAACTCTTTAATATCCTGATAATTTTCTCTTTCTTCTATTAAGGTATTTAGGTAATTATGATAATCTAATTTTTCATTGAAAACGTATGGAATATCCCTTTTGTTAAATCGCTCTTTTAACTCTATAATTTGTTCCCAGTATTTGATGGAGGCATCCAAGTGTTTTTCTATTTCTGGTTCATTTAATTCTTTATCTAATAAAAGATGGTTTGCCAAAAGCAAGGTTGCTTCTATACGTTCAGCAAAAAATAATTGCATGTTTGCTAATAGTTCTATATCACATAATTCAATTTCCAGTGCTTCATTTGGGCTCTTCTTTCTGTAATCACCAAGATCTTTTAAAATACTGTTTGCATTTTTATTTAAAATATCAACCAACTTTACTGGAGTTATCTTTTGGTTTGCTAAAGCATCTTTTTTCAACACATAATCATTAATATTGATATAATTAATACTATCTAAAACACGCCTATTTCCAAGTGCTTTCATAGTGATAATGTCAACTTTATTTTTATTTCGGTCCACATTAGGGCCACGCATAATTGAGGTGAACGCCTCAGAATATAACGCAGCATCCCAAGAGCCTCTATATAAAGATGCGAAATGATGATAGTAACTGCTTGCGGTTTTCCAAGTATTTAGTAGTTGATCCCCATAATCAATATTGAATTTGTGGTTCAGCTGATTTGCAAATACCTCATCTTTTGTTCGGTTATCGTATAATAACCTACCCCATATCGAATACCATAACCATTGGCGTTCGAAAGCGTAATTGAAATGTTTACTTCCTTTTTCATTAGAGAAATAGTCTTTTGCAGGAATGTAACATTCAGAACCGATAATACAGCCGGACATATACGATTGAGACAAGTTGTTTTTTAGAAAGTTTCTTACAAAATCAGGTTGAGCCCAACGGTGTGTAAAGAAATCTTCATTTCGTACAGTCCATAAAACAGAATAATTTTTAGGAGCAGGGTTCCAATAGGTGTCGGTTAGTTTTCCCCCATGCACCATAAAAAGTTGATCTGCCGAATGCCCATGTGACCAGTTGAATTTAAAGCTAATAATCGTTTCTTTCGGAATAGATAGGGTATCTAAGACTTCTCTTGTGATTACTTCTGTAAGTTTGTCGGTAGTACCTACACTCGATTTACCTGCCGATAGTGGAGCTCGATATAGCAATTTTACTTTACGATCAGCCATACTCATTCCTTTAAGAATAGTGCGGTTTACCCAATTTTTACGTTCAATAGAAGTCATACCTCCCATACCTTCTCCAAGCGTAAGTCCAATTCCTGTTAAATCCGGATATTCGTTGATCACTTGTTTGACGCATTCTCGAGTGTAATCTTCGATCAGTTCAGAATTATAGCCTTTACCCCAATGTTTTCCTACGAGTTGATAGTCGTCTAGATTATTTGCTTTAACAAATGCTTCGGGTAAAAAAATATTCCAATTGACAATATAGGTTTGAATCCCTCTTTCTTTAGCCATGGCTAATACAGACGTCCAGAATTTTTTGCGTTCTAGAAATTCGGCGTCACTCAATGTCGAAGCTTCAGGATACTTTTCTAGTTGAATCATATCCATAAAAGGGTGCAGGTTCCAAAGAGATAAAACATTCAGCCTATTTTTAGCCATCATATCTAGAAAGGATTGCCAGAATTCTAAATCTCTACAGGTTTCTTCGTGTAGTGTAATGGCTTTCTTTTCTCGATATGGGCTCCAAGGTAAATTGAACTTTACAAAGCGGTTCTTTAAGGTAGGGTTTATCTGTGTTTCTTTGAAGTCTTCAAGGGGCTTGCCAAAAGATAATTGCTCTGCAACCTCGAATATACCATACATGGCTCCAATAGGATCTTTAGCAATAAGATTCCATTTTCCGTGATTGCTTTTTTGCAGTATAAACCCCTCAGGTTTTAAACTCGAAAATTCATTGTTTTCATCAATAGATACAATGAAGTCTGAGTTTTCTTTACTTTGAACACGAATCAGTTTATCCGTATCGAACAAAGTCGAGGCATTCGAAATTGCAAACTCCGTTTGAGGAGATTCGAATTCCAAAAATATATTAACATGGTCTGTTTTATGAGAACAAGAAGTCATGCTCAGTACTAAAAACAGGTAACGGATAAAATGTTTTAGGTTCATTAAGCTTTGATTAGAAGATATTTCAAAAGATATAGAGTTATTTTAATTCAGGTTGTTTAATTCAATGGTCGAATAATGGACACTTTAAATTTAAACTTTAGTTTTTTTAATCATTTGCTCCAATTTTTCAATGGATTTTATAAAAGGATCATTTCCTTGACAGTGGATAGAATCATAGTCCACATAAAGGGTAGGGCAATTGGCATTTTCCTTTTTCAATTTGAACCATTCATCCCATTTCGCTTTATAAGTGTCTACTATTAATTGCGCTTCTTTTGGGGCGAAAGCTGTGTTGTTAAGTTCCATATCGGCGAACATAATTTGAGTGCGGAAAATCAATTCAATTAACTCATATTTGATACGACCATAGGTAGTAGACACTTTTATAAAGTCTTCGTCTTCTTTATTTGGGAGCGAAATGCTGCGCGCAATTTTTTCCATTTTGCGCCACACTTTTATGTTTTCTTTTTTCTCTTCTAAAACAGCTTTAGCAACTCCCTTTTTTACAAAAATGGACATGTTTAATGCGGTGAAAAAATGATCTCTAATCCACCAAGGAGAGGTTCTCTGTAGGCTCGTTGCTTGCCCCTTAAAAACAGCATCTATCGATAGCATACATAGTTCCCTAAGCTTTTTAATATTTTCTGGAGTCATTTTTAAGACATTGGTAGCATAGTCGTTAAAAATTTTAGCTTCAGGTTTTAATGGATTCTGAGCGAATTGCTGTATTATATGGGCATTTAGGTCCATCCAAAATTCATTTCCGAAGTAAGGGCCATACCAACCATCTCCCCAAGTCCATGTATAAATTCCTTTTATCTGAGGCTTGTTGTATAAGTCTTGAAGCCCTTTTTTCTGTTCCATTTCTGGCCAGCCTTCGATAACACCTGTACCTATGTAGTAAGGGTGTGCATTTCTTCCATACATTCCTGCTTGGTTGATTGATACCTCTACAATTTGTTGATGCTTACCAATACCTAATGTCTTATTGAAAGGCAATCCACGTAAGAAATCTCCATTGACATGTTTCGTAGAAAAATAAAGATTTGGATGAGGTTCAACAGCATCGGTGATTTTTAAATAAACCTCAGGTACTAAATGAAATTTTCTTTTGATTTTTCCCCAATCCCAAGTTCTGTAAAACAGTTTTTTATTACGTTTTACACAAACTTCTTCTCGCAGAATGTTCAGGATTTTAGTGTGGTCTTCAGGAGAATATACTGGTCGATTCCCCACATGAAAAGGCGTATCGTGTAAGTACGTTTCTCCAAAACGAATCGTCAACCCACCTAATTCAGGGAACTTTTTAAATATTTCGGCAACCTGTGCCTTTAAGATTTCTTGAGTTCGTGGTTGTTGGATGGAAAGTTTTCCATCGATCTTCATTTCATAACCGTATTTTTCCATCACGGATTTAGGAACAACCAATACATCGGTAAAAGGATAAATAGGCATTCCTGCTTCTCTAGCTTTATCTAGTTGTATTCTGATATCAGCCGCTTTACGATCGATCCACAAGCGTTCTTCAGTACGTTGAGGTACTAAGTTTTCTTCATAATCATCGTAAGTTACAGCACACTGTATTTCGAATTTTGGAGCTTGCGCATTGTACCCTACACTTTTTACATATTCAGCGCTGTTATACTTGGTGTTAAATCTTGGTTCTCCAGGGTTATGGTGTACCATATTCATAAGAATAGGGTATTTTTCAGAGGCTTTTTTTACTTGAGCTTGAATTAACGAAATTTGACCTAAAAGGAGCACTAAAATGAATATTAAAAGACTTCTCAATTCTTGACTATTTGAAAATTAATACTTCTTAAATGCTTTTTTTTGACCTTCAGTAACTCCAACCCAATCATCTGTTCTAAAAGGCGTTACTGGCAATCCATTTTTATCATAAAGATTTACGACTGGATTTTGCTCAAATCCAAATCGCACAGCGACTGGGTTTTCTAATGAATCGGCCCAAACTTCAACTTGATTTTTTGAGATGATTTTGGCTTGCGCCCAAACAAATTTTTGATCTGCTTCTGCAATAGCAAATCCACTTATTTTTGGAACATCAAAAGCATACAAACCTTTATCAATTTTAGTAAAAGTGATGATTGCTTTTCCGTTTTTGATTTCCATTTTTGAGAAACGTGGACTATCACATGCCATATCAAAACCATAATCTTTAGCCAAAGCGTGTCTCACCAATCTGTTTGCCGCAGTCTGTTTATCTTTTGGATGAATATCTCTAGATTCGCCAATATCTGTTACAATCACTTCTCCTGTATTTGGTAAAGCTAACGTCATAGTTTGTGCTTCGCGTAATTCTGCCCAAGAACCCCCTTTTGGCTGATTTACTTCATCATGAAAATCGGCCATTTGTACCCAGTAAAAAGGGAAGTCTCCTTGATTCCATTTTTCTCTGTAAGTATTAATCATTAAAGGAAATAACTCACGATATTGATATGCTCTAGCGGCATTACTTTCTCCTTGACACCAAATTATCCCTTTAATACCATAGCCTATAAAAGGGTGTACCAATTCATTGTAAATATTTCCAGGTCTATTTCTACCAGTTCTTAAATCTTCTGGTGGCCACTTCTTTTTACCTGGTTTTCCATTATCTAACCATTGCTTGTATTCTTGTTTCTTCTGCTCAAAAATTGCATCCGAATACCCAGCAATTTGCTTTTCAAATCCTTCTATTAATTCTATATGTCCATCATTTCTAAGTACTTCTTTAGGAATCCAACCATCAATAGGCGAACCGCCCCAAGCATTACTAATCAAACCAATTGGAACACCAAGTGTATTGTGCAACCTTCTTCCAAAAAAATAGGCTGTTGCAGAGAATTCACCCACAGTTTTTGGTGAACAGATTTGCCATTCAACATCAATATTATTCTTTGGAATCTGACCCCCAATTTTCATGGTATTCATCAATCTGATTTGTGAATAGTTTGCTGAAGCAATTTCAACCTCTGAATGATTGGAAGCCTTAACCGTCATTTGCATATTGGATTGCCCCGAACAGATCCAAACTTCACCAATTAAAACATCGTTAATTATGATTTTGTTTTTTCCAGTAACTTCTAATTGATGTGGACCACCTGCTTCTAAAGGATTCAAATAGATTTTCCATTTGCCATTTTCATCTGCTTTAGCTGTATGTGTTTGACCAGCAATTTGAATAGTGATGTTTTCTTTTTTTGAAGCCGTACCCCAAATTGGATTTTTATGATTTCGTTGCAATACCATGTGGTCACTAAAGAAATTGGGTAGTGACACCTGAGCTACCATTATGTTCACATTCGTCAGAAAAATAGCTACAACTAAAATGATCGTTTTTTTCATAATATATTGAAATAATTCAGAATCAATGACAAAGTTAATTGTCTTGATTAGCGGATCGTTGTTCTGATATTTCAATTCATACCTCAAATGATCCGAAACACTTTTTTTTCGATTTATGGCGCAGGAATTTCCTTTATTAAAATATTGCGATAATATACTTCTGCCCATTCTGCTTGAAGTCCTATTCTTCCAGAATTTACAACCACATCAGAGCCGTTTAACTTGGTTTGCATGTTAGATAACTCCATTACTTTTTCACCATTCAAGAAAAAGTATGCCTTTTTTCCACCTTCAACTTTAATTAATATGTCATTCCATTCTCCAACAGGCTTTTCTTTACCAAAAGACGTCCAGCATCCATGAAACCGTTTATCTTTTCCAAACAATTGCACCGCAGCATTTGGACTATAAAAATTAGTTGTACTTTGTATCTCTGCTGTATTATTCAATCCAATAATCCAAGCATCACCTGTATGACACCTATCCTTTTTAGTTGCAGAACCTTCTGTTTCTCCAATCTGCATTTCAAAAGAATCTGGCCAACCATTCCAACCTTTAACAATAGCTTCGCCAATATGAAATAACAAACCAGCATCTCTGTCAAAATTTGCCCTTGGAGCAAATCGTTTTTTACCCCATTTATATTGGGTTTTCAAAATATAACTACTGTAAGCTACATCTGTATAAAGCAAGTCTGTATTTTGTTTTGAACCCTCCTCTTCTTTAACGTATGCGTTGATGGCATTTAAATCTTCATTTACAGAAAACACCCCATAAGAATTAACTTTTGAGTTTCTTGCTGAGTACCAGCCGTTAAAATTTTTACCATTAAACATTGCTCTAAATCCATCATCTTCTCAAAGTTCTCGAACCCAAATATTACGGTAACGCACAGGGCTCCAATGGTCTTGTAACATTAAAGGCAACTTTTTGGCATGAGATGTGTAAGGCTTGATGGTTTTGTATGCCGCTGGCCCTATTATTTCTGCATGATTTTGAATAAGCACACCGTTTTGAAAAACAGTAATATATGCTGGGGAAATAAGCGTTTCGTTTTGAAACACGGGTGTTTTAAACACAATATCGTATGATTGCCAATTGCCAATCTCTTTTGAAGCATTTACTAAAGGTGGTATTTGTCCAAATATTGCCCCTTCCAGTCCATCTGAATAAGATTTCTCTTTACTGTAGATAATTTGCAACTTGTAGATTCCCATTAAAAACACACCTCCAATGACTCTAGTTTGCCCATCCTTAATTGCCGATTCTGGAATTAAAAATTCCAAATGCAATTGAATATCTCCAAATGCCTGTTTTGTTTGAATATTGCCTGTTTTAGGAACCACTTCCATGTAATCATCCAAAAGATTCCACTCAACTGGTGAGGCATTATCGCCTTGCCACTGGTTAAAATCCTTTCCATCAAATAGTATAATGGCATCTGATGGTGCTTGGGTGTTTATTTTTCCTGGTATTACCTTTTTTGGTTCAGGCCTGTTGATATCATGAACATGCCATCCATCAGGTAAAACAGGATTTAATTCTTGGGCTTGGGTAACAAGAACCGCAAATAGCATTGCAATTATTTTTACGCACATTGCTCTTGCGGATTTCATTGTATTAAATAACATTTCCTGACGTCTTATTTTGAATAATACTTGTGCATTACTAAATACTTAATTCTGTAATTCAACACTATTCTTTTTCTTGTTTTAGTACTTTATTCTCCTCCTGAATACGTTCTTTTTGTTTCGCAGTTAAACTATGTGTGTAATGAAATTCTGGAGAATAGTTATAATGATGATGTTTCATGTCATCATCATGGATATCTTGACTTAAATCGCAATCAAAACGTAATAGAATGGTGTGATTGCTTTTCCAATCACCACCAGCATTAATAATATGTGAAATACCCCATGTTATTCCTCGTCCATCCTTAGTGTCAGAAAAAGCATCAGGAACATAAGGTCCTGCAGCCACAGGCAGCAATTCTGTAATCGCAGCAATATCAAAATTCACCCAATCCTTTGCATATTGAATAGTATTATGCTCTTGACCATCACGTTGCACAATTGCAGCTACACCTTCTTTAAATGGAAATAACGTAGTTTCATGACCAGAGTTAATTACTGGATTTAAAGGGTGTTTTACAAAAGGCCCTAAAGGGTCTTCGGCTATAGCTAGACCTTGCATTCTTATTTTTGAAGGTTTTAGTTCGGGGCGTTTATCAAAGTCTCCTTTGTAATACAAGTAGATTTTACCATCGTGGACTAAAGGATAAGGGTCGTGGATTGAGTATTGGTCCCAAGAGCCTTCTGGTCCGTTTGGAATTACAATTTTTCCTGTGTGCGTCCATGGGCCATCTGGCGAATCAGCGTAAGCTACTGAAACCGGACAGAAATCACCTCGTAAACCACTAGCTTCCATAAATGCCTGAAAGTACAAATAGTACTTCCCCTTAAATTTCAAGATATCTGTTGTGGTTACAGAGCGCCAACCTGGTTGTGGTTTTGGTGGTCGAGGTACAGCAATACCTTGCTCTTCCCAAGTAAACCCATCTTCTGAAGTGGCATACCAAATATCTGCCAAATCCCAATCTGCAGAAGGTATTTTATCTGTTGCTTCTTTAGCTCGAGACATGCCTACGGCTTTATATTTTGTTTTACGCCCAGTATACCAAACGTAATATTTCCCGTTTTCAAAAATGACTTTTGAAGGGTCTCTACGTGTAACCGTTCCATCTCCACCATTGTAGTCAAAGCCTTTTAATTTTGTGTACCTAAATTGGCTGTACAATTCTGTTTGTTCAGGACGAATGGCTTCATAAGCATCATAATTTCGTTCTACTGCTTTACTTAGTGGACGGTTTGGTTTTTCAGAAGGTATAAAAAAAGGAAACTCCCCATTCGAATTTTGTGCTTCATTTTTTACTTCCTTTGTTTGCGTTTTCACTTGTTCTTGGCAAGAGGAAAGCACTATTCCTATTAAAGCCATTAAAATAATCTGCCTCATTATTTATTTTAGTTTAGTTGATATTCAATACTTTTTATTATTCCTCGAGTTTCAAAATATACACTTGCCTACTGCCATTGTGAGTAGAGTTGAATCCAATCACATTACCTTTAGGACTCCATCTGCAATGGATATCGCAACGCCAACCTCCTGAATACGTTTTAGGCTGTTTAAACCTTCCTATTGGTAATACTGATTCTGTTTGCATATCCATCAAATAAATTTTTTGTTCTCTGTTTTTTGATGGATAGGTATCTGTTACCATCCATTTGCCATTGGGAGAAAATGTACCATGTCCATCATAATCTAACAATCCTTTGCCTAATCTTTTATAATCATTTTGTCCAGTGGTAAAGAAAATATGAGCATGTTGTTTTGTATCGTACTTTGCTGTAATCATTAACTGTTCATCATTCAACCAATCAAAATGAGAACCGCCCCAATCGTCTGGAAAGCATCGTTTAATCTCCGACCCATCTATATTGGCTGTTAAGGCTGTTGTTTTCCACCTAGGCAATGTTCTTGCTAACCAAAACACTTTACCGCCTTCTCTACTTATGAGCGTATGGTTAAAATAGACCAAATCTTCTGGAGTAAAATCATGGATGATGTCTTTTACTTGTTCTATGGTAACTATAAGTTTAGACTCACCTGTAGTTAAATCTACAAGAAATAAACCGTCGTTATCAGGCAATTGCACGTCTTTTTGTGGGTCTTGTCCATCGCCTGCATACCCATAGGCTTTTCTTGTAATGCTTAATCTTGAAAAATTAATACTAATGGCTTGTTTTCCGTCTGGAGACACAGCACTTATTGGTCTATCAATAACTCGAACTTCTTCTTTAGTATGCACGTTTAAAATGACCGATACTGGTTTCTTATCTCTTAAATCGTTATAAATAATTAGAGAGTCTGGTGATGTTCCCAACCAATGTGCCATACATCCTTGTTGAAAGTTCCATGCTTTAGTTTTGGCAATGGGTTCAAACTTATTGTTTTCAAGGTTTACCAATCCTAAAACAGCAACATCATTTTCATTTGGAATTCTGTCTTTAACATCGGTTTCTAAAACGGTAACATATTTTTGATTTTTACTGAATGAATTGATGCCATAATAACTGGCAAAAAGATGTTCTTTATCATTCTGAGTTATTTGAATAGGGCTACTTACCTCTGGAAAGGCAACTGTATTTTGCGCAAAAAGACTTCCTGTTGATAGATAATCTGTTCCTGGAACCCAAGCAAAACCTTCGGGTGTCCAATCTACTCCTGGGACCCAATTTTCGCCTCCAAATTCGTAAGCTCCTAAATCTGGCGATTTACCTTTGAAACCATCAGTAATACCTTTAATAACTATGCCTTTATCTATTACAGGCGAATCACTAGTTGGCATAAAGTTTTTATTGGTCAATGATTCAAAAGGCATTGTAGCAAATTGCTCATTGTTCTTAAAATCGTTATCTGCTTCTTTACCTAGAAATTCTTTTTCATCTACTCTATACTTTTTACCATCACCTGAATGCCACCAAGGACGCACATCAGAAATATTATTGTAAAGTATGTTATCTCTAACATTGGTTTGCACGCCATCTCTTTTAGGTACCCAACAGTCAATAAGCGACTGCCCTGGTATACCTGTATTCCAAAATGTATTGTTGTATATTTCATTTTTAAGTGCATTCCAGTTAAAATGTAATCCTCCCCATTCTACATCCCAAACCACATTGTGGTGTACTATATATCCTGCGGAGTTATTGTCTAAATAAATTCCTGTTGCTTTTTTTCCGGCATGTTTATCAGAATAGGCATCATGAAACCAATTATGATGCAGTTCAATATTTCGAGGAATACTTCTACCTGTTACATAGAACAAACCGCCATCGGCTCCTGAAATCAAACATTTTTGCACGTGGTTATAGCCGAATTCGCTATTTTCTCCTGTGACTTTAACTCCATCTCTTGCAGAACCATAGAGTGAGTTTTTAAGGATTTTATTATTTGCCCCTTGACTATTAATTAAGTGTGCATGAATACCAATAGTATTGAAATATTGAACAATATTGTTTTCAATACGATTATCATCAGCATCTCTACTAATATTAATACCATTTACGGTTCCGTTTTCAAGTACACATTTTTTTATTAGGTTTTGTTGCCCGCTTACTTGAATGGCGGCATCACTTACCGCAGCACCATTTATATCGGTAACAAGTCTTTCGGCACCATGTTTTACCATGCAATTGGTAACCTGATTATTATTACCGTTTATGGCTACCATGCCCCCAAAGAAATTAAGTCCTTTTATATGAATATGATTTGTATTGATTTTAACCGTATGGGTTCTAACGGCTATTTCTACAGCTCCATTTTGTGGTTTTTCGCCATCTGGAGCATATAAATAAAGAGTTTTGGTTTCTTTATTGTAAAACCACTCTCGTGGAGCATCTAGAGCTTCTAATTTGTTCATTAAATAAAAAATACCTCGATGACCATTTTCTAATCTTTGAGGACTATGAGTCGTGCCAAAAGGCCATCGGTCTGGTAAAGTTTCGAAATGAATTCTATTTAAATCCCCATTATAACCTGTAATGGTACGTTCCCAACTGCAACCACTATGCGCTCCCAAATAATGAATGATGCCACCGGTCCAATCGAATTTTGGAATCTCGTTATTGCTAATAAAGGACATAGACCAAGTACCTTCTTTTGTATCAATAAATTTAGCATCCAAAGAATATTCATCATTATCGGAATCATTTGGCCAGCGTGCAATTTGCATTTTTTCATCATTGAAATATACATTATTCGCACTTCCAAGTTTCATGTTTACATTGGATGCTTTATAAACATTACCTTCATATTTGGCCCATCCAGACACAAGCTCTGTAGCCGATATGATTACTTTATCATTTTTATATCGTGTAAACGTAATGGGTTTTGATGCTGTTCCAGACCTTAAAGTTGTAATACTTTCGCGATAAACTCCAGCATGAATATAGCAGACATCCCCTTTTTTCATGACTTGAGTCGCTTGAGCAATGGTTCTAAATGGATTGTTAAGCGAACCGTCTCCTTGCGATTTGTTATTACAATCTACATGGTATTCTTTGGCAAAACTACTAAATGAACATACCAATAATAATACCCATACAATTCTTTGTTTCATTTAAATTATTTTAAGTTTAGTTTATAATCATGTGCCCCTGGTGCAAAATTACTTCTGAATATCTGTGTTCCTGTCCCCCATTTTTGCCAATCTACTTCTACCCTGTTATCACCAAGCACAATATTAGTAAGCTTTTCTCTCATTTTCATTGCAATTTTCTTGTACTTCTTATCAAACGCCAAGTTTTTTATTTCTTTAGGATCTTTTTTAGTGTGGTATAGGCTTGGGTCTATGTTTTCATAACTAGCATTTTTAGCCCATGTTATATTTTCCCCTACTTTAGTTTTATACGGGCGTATTTGCATTGAAAACACATAATCTTTAGTTCGTATAAAGGCACGGGGACCTGTAGCAGCATGACTTTCTCCTATAATATAATCACGTACCGGAGCTGTTCCATCAACAATTTTTGCCATATCCATACCATCTAGATAATCGTACTTTTCAGAATCTAAATTTGCACCACCATCTGCAAGAATTGTAGGAGCTATGTCTACAAATTCGGTATATTTCTCAACTACTTTTCCTGCTGGAAATTTCTTTTTGTCTGATGATACGATTACAATTGGATTATGGCTATCAACATCCCAAGGTGTACACTTAGAAACAGCACCATGGTCATTCAATTTCCAACCATGGTCTCCGTGAACATAAACAATAGTCCAGGGTTGATTTCTAGATTCGCTATATTCAATAAAAGCATCTACTGCATCTCCAATTAGAGCATCACCATAGGCACAAAAGGCATAGTAATCTTGAACCATTTTCAACTTTTGTTCTTTTGTAAAATGGTCTGAACCTTTACTTTTAATAAAACCTTTAATCTGTTTTGGGATATCTTTAAACTCTTCACTTGTTAACACAGGAATTTTATAGTCGTGCTTTTGAAAACGTTCACGGTAATCTGCGGGCGGTAATACAGGAGTATGTGGGAAGTTGTAACCTAAATGCACAAACAGAGGCGTAGAAGGGTCTATACCATTTACCGTTTGTGACCCCACCTTAAATTTTGATTCTGTATTTTTTAAATAATCTTTTAAGACAATGTTGTAATAGCCATCTCTATTCTTACCCGCTGGTTGCGGGCTCACCCCAGAAATAATCATTCCTTTTGTTGGATGCTCTTCTTGAGATGCTTTATAATGGCGTAAGATGTCATACTTTTTATTAAATGCCTCTATTTTCCCTTTATGCTCTGGTCTTTCCTTTTCTAATTCTAAAGATGCATAGGTGAATGTGCCATCTGGTTCTACAAAATATTCGGTACTTTTTAATGGTTCTTTTAGCTTTTCGCCATCTACTTCAGGAATCCAATCTTTACCCCAGTCTGTTAAACCATCTTTATGCATTTTTTTAAAGTTAATGTCATTCTGATAAATTGGGTGCGCTTTTGTTTTACCGTTTTTTAGTGTTTTAATACGTACTCCTAATTTACCCACATGAAAGGTTTGATAGCCTTCGCTAGCCATTTGTTCAGGTAATGTAGGTTTAAAATGCTCTGGGGTATTATTATAATATTCAAAACTGTAAATCCCCGAACGGAACGGATACCTACCCAAATGCATTGCTGTTCTTGAAGGAGCACACACTGCAGAGTGACAATAGGAATTAATAAATGTAGTTCCCATTTCGGTTAAACGGTCAATATTGGGTGATTCTACATACCCCAATTCACTCATTTCTCTATTGTGCAACATCTTATTAAATGCCCTAACTGCATCATAACGATGGTCGTCCGTGACAATCCATAAAATATTAGGTTTTGTTTCGTTTTGTAAAGACGTTTTTTGTTTTTCTTCTTTGGGTTGTTTTTTCTCTTTTGGGTTGATAAATGCAATATTGCATAATACTACTACAGCAAGTATTGATAATAGTGAATATTTTGTTTTTATGTGCATATTTTTAATGTTTTAGCTATCACATATAACCTTTGATAATTATTTGAATTATCACCAAAGGTTCATCTTAAATTTTAATCTCTGAAAAGTAAAGCTTTAGGATACGCCAAAGCATATCATAATACCTAAAATTCGAATGATATGTCCACAACCACAGGATTATCATCATTACCAAAATAATGTACTTCGTTACCTGTAGGCCCAAGTTTAAAAGGCTCTTTAAATTTAGTACCAATGCCTGGTATGTTTTTTACAAATGAAATATCACCTTTAGGAAACTCTTTTACTGTAGCTCCTTTTTTAGGCGCTTGAGGTTGTTTAGGTGTTAGCATACGTAAATAGGTGTCGTTGGAATTACAATATACCGTAAACCCATTATCGTGATTTCCTTTTACATTTACCCAGTTTAAACTTGAGAAAAACCCTTTAAATTCTGGGTATACAAAACCAGACTCTCCTGTAACACTATTGTTGTAATCATTTTCCCAAACTTTAAATTGTGTTCCTTTCATTCTATTTCGCCATACACGGTAAGGGCCATCGCCTAACCATTTCATACCTTTAACTTCTTCCTCTGGAAAAGAAAAGGTAATACCCATATATTCCTTGAGCATTTTAATATTTCTGATTTCAACATGTAAATCTAATAGTCCATTAGAATTAATAGTCCATTTAAAGAAATCTTGGGTGGTCTCATGATTTTCTTTCCAATCGTGATATTTATGCTTTTTCTCATCTAGAGCAAAAATTTCAACTTTATTATTGGACTCAACCACATAAACCGTATCTAATTTAGATTTAGAGCCTAAGAGAATAGGTCCATCTTTTAAAGGAATTACCTTTCCTCCTTTTTTAACCTCTTTTAATAATCCTATTTTTTTTGAAAACACAAAGCTTATACCATTGGCATTCACTCTAATTAATTCTCCTTCAGTTTCGGCGGTAACACTTCCAGCACTGCTCTTTTTCAGGTTGCCACTGTTAATTTGCTCAGGGGTTTTTATTGGATACGACCATGTGAAAATTTCCATGCCTTGAGGGTCTGTAGCTGTTAAGTACAAGGCATCTGCAGATTTCCAATTTTCAGGCTTTTCAACTTTAAAAGTTCCTTTTATTCCTGGTGATAGTTTTGGCAATTCCACCTTGCTTTCAGACATCACCTTATAGTCTTTAGAACCTTTAGGCCCTTCAAAATTCACCCATTTAGCGGTTAAAGTACATTCATCTAAATTGGTATAATGGTATCTGTTTTCAACCCGAAATATTCCAGTGAAATCAGCTTTAATATATCGGTCTTCGATATAAATTGGCGACCAAACTTCTTTAATTGTAAAATAACTTCCTTCTTTTTCACCATAGGGCCCTACAATACCATCTGCCGCATGGTTTCCATCTAAATCTATAATGCCATTTTTATCTGTACGCACAACACCTTCATCTGCAAAATCCCATAAAAAACCACCTGCTGATAGTGGCATATTCCACATTTGTTTCCAATAGGCATCTAAACCAGCACCGTGCCCACCATCATACAATCCGTGTAAAAACTCTGTTGGGAAATAAATTTTGTCTTTAGTAGGCGCATCATAAGCAAAAATATGATACTCGGGATAGTGCATGGTATTGGTCTTTCCGTGAATAGCCCATGGATGAATAACTTTTCTTTTTTGGATATCATGTTTTGCATATTCACCATCTAAAGCTTGATTCCAACCCGATTCGTTACCATTGGCCCAAATCAATATAGATGGATGGTTTACATCTCTAACTAGAGCTTCTTTTATGATTTTCTTCCCAACCTTAGTATCTAAATAGGGTACGTGCCATGTACAAACTTCGTCTATTACGAATAATCCCAGTGAATCACATGCATCTAAAAAATGTACATCTGGTGGGTAATGTGACATACGCACCGCATTCATGTTCATATCCTTCATCATTTTGATATGCTCGATACTCAATGCTTTTGAAGTGGTACGCCCTGAACTTGGGTAAAAGCTATGACGGTTCACGCCTTTAAACTTAATTTTTACATCATTTACATAGATACCATCACTTTCTCTCACTTCTACAGTTCGGAATCCGATACGCTTAGAAATTTTATGTAATGTGTTTCCTTTTTTATCTTTTAATTCAAATTGAAGTTGATACAAATTTGGTTTTTCAGGATTCCAAGTTTTAACGTTGGAAGCCATAGCAGAAAACGCCCACTTACTATTTTCCTTGGATAGATTTTTTATGTCTAAATCTTGAACTTTCTCCCCATTAACATCGGTTAAAATCAAACTAACCGAACTGGCTTTAGTAGTACTCAAATGCATTTCAGCATTAATACTGCCATCGGCTTGAGCATCAATAGCAACACGCTCAATATGTTTTTTAGGTAATACTTCTAAATAAACGGGACGGTATATGCCTCCAAAAATCCAGAAATCTGTTTGTCTTTCGGCCGCATTAATAGAGGCATTGCTAGACATTTTATTAACTTTTACTTCTAGCAAGTTTTCACCACCATACTTTAAAAGTTTTGAAATATCATATTTAAATTCGTAAAAGGCGCCTTGGTGTTTTACTCCGGCCGATTTACCGTTAATTTTCACTTCGGCATCCGTCATAACACCTTCAAAAACAATGTTTATTGCTTTGTTTTTCCATTCTGAAGGCACTTGAAACTTGTGCTTATAAAGCCCATGTTCATCATAATAATGCTTGTTGTCTTTATAATCGCGACCGTAGTTATAATCACCAAAACCTTGTAATTCCCAACAAGAAGGCACTGGTATTTTAGTCCATTTTTTACTATTCATACCATCGGAACAGTAAAAATCCCAATCTACGGTATCATCCTTTCCTGTTCCAGACAAATATGTAATATATGTTTCTGTTTTTTCTACTGATTTTTGCGCACACGCTTTGGTGTTAATTCCAAAAAATAATAGTAAAACGCAAAGTGCTAACTTGAAGAGTTTCATAAATAATTTAGTTTAGTTGAAGGTGTTGTAAAAACACCCCTATAATCCCCTCAAGGGGATATAATTAAAATTCAAAGGTTAAATCCATTACAATAGGCTCGTCATCATTTCCAAAATAATGTTCTGGATTTCCTTGTGGCCCCATGCTGTCTGGTTTTTGGAATTTAGTACCAATACCTGGAATATTCATCACAAATGATATATCTCCTTCTGGAAATATCACATGGGTTTTTCCTTTTCTGTTTTTTTTGGGTTCTTGAGGTGTTAACATTCTAAAATAGGTATGTGGTGTTCTGCAGTATACCGTAAATCCGTTATTGTTGTTCCCCTTAACTTTTGACCAATATAAACTTGAAAAGAAACCTTTAAATTCAGGATACACAAATTGATATTCTCCCGTTTCTCCTGTTACTGTATTGTTATAATCATTTTCCCAAACTTGAAAACGTGTTCCTTTCATTCTATTTCTCCATACGCGATAAGGGCCATCTCCTAACCATTTCATACCAGCCACTTCCTCTTCAGGAAAAGAAAAGGTAATTCCCCTGTACCCTTTCAGGTTTCTATAGCCTTTAAATTCAACTCTTAAATCTAATAATCCGTTAGGGTGAACAGTCCATTTAATGATATCTGAAGCGTATTCTTTTACTGTGGACCACCCTGGCGATTTATCCGTCTTTTCAAACACTGTTAGTATTTCAACTTTATCATCTAAAGTGTTCACTGAAATAGCCTCTATTTTTGCTTTCTGATTGAAAATAATTGGACCATCTTTAAGCGGAATAATTTTATTTCCCTTCTGCACTTCCAACAACGTACCCGTTTCTTTTGAAAACACATAAGCCATACCATTTGCCCCGACCGTTACTTTTTGGTCCTTAGTTTCTGTTTTTATAGCGCCATCTCCTGAATAGGATACTAACGGTAGGCTAACTGCCTTAGGAGTTGCTACTGGATAAGACCATGTGAAAATTTCCTTCCCGTAGACATCTACGGCAGTAAGGTGTAAAGCGTCTGCAGATTTCCAGTCGGCTGGTTTTTCAACAGTAAATTTACCTTTTCCACTTGGTAACAATCCTGGTAGTTTAACCTTAGCTTCTGAAATCACTTTGCTCATTCCTCCCTCTGGGCCAGCAAACTTCAACCATTTAGCCGTCATTGAGATTTTATTCAAATTGGTGTAATGGTAACGGTTTTCTATTCTGAAAATGCCGTTAAAATCGTCCTTAATGAATCTATCTTCAATATAAATTGGCGACCAAATTTCTTTGATAGTAAAATAGCTTGCCTCTTTTTCTAAATACGGCCCAACTATACCGTCATTAGCTTTATTGCCTTGTAAATCTATTTCATTATTTCTGTCGGTACGTTCAACACCTTCATCTGCAAAATCCCAAAGGAAACCGCCAGCACTTAACGGTAAGTTCCACATTCTTAACCAATAATCCTCTAATCCTGCACCATGGCCTCCATCATATACACCATGAAGGAATTCTGTTGGGAATAAAATTTTATCTTTTGTATAGGAATCATTAATCAAGGAATGGTAATGACTATAATGAATGGTATTCGTCTTTTTATATATACTCCACGGATGAACCACCTCGCGTTTCTGGATATCCCATTTTGCAAAGTCTATATCTACTTCTGGGTTCCAACCTTGCTCATTACCATTACCCCACAAAATAATTGATGGATGATTAACATCGCGAACCACCGTTTCTTCAACTATTTTACGTGCTACTTTGGTATCCAGCATTGGGTTGTGCCAAGTACAAATCTCATCGAGCACAAAAAGCCCAAGGGAATCACAAACCTCTAAAAAATGAACATCTGGTGGGTAATGCGACATGCGTACAGCATTCATATTCATGTCTTTCATCAATTCAACATGCTCTATACTAATCGCTTTTGAAGTGGTTCTGCCTGATGCCGGATGGAAAGCATGCCTATTAACACCTTTAAATTTTATACGCTCTCCGTTAACATAAATGCCATCTCCCTCAAGTACCTCTACTGTACGGAAACCGATACGCTCTTCTATTTGGTGTAATACTTTATTGTTTTTGCCCAATAAGGAAATTTGAAGCTTGTATAGGTTTGGAAACTCTGGATTCCATGTTTTTACATTCTCAGCTTTTCCTTTTACTTGCCATTTACCACTTTCTTTAGCTACAGAAACATTTATATTTTGAACTTTATTTCCTTTTAAATCAAAAAGGTCTAAGGCAACAGCATTTGCTTTTTTAGAATCTACAAATACATCTGCTGTAATTTGGCCATCAACTTTAGCATCAATAGCCACTCTATTGATATTATCTTTAGGGGAAACACTTAAATACACCGGACGATAAATACCGCCAAACACCCAAAAATCCGCACCTCTTTCTGCATGATTAATGGATTCATTGGCGGACATTTTATTTACTTTTACTTCCAGCAAATTATCTGCCCCGTATTTAAGCAACTTTGAAATATCGTATTTGAATTCGTAAAATGCACCTTGGTGAATAGGACCTGCCAACTTACCGTTAATTTTAACCTCAGCATCAGTCATCACACCCTCAAAGACTATTTTGATGTTTTTATTTTTCCAATCTTTAGGGACATTAAATTTGTATTTGTATAGGCCGTATTCTGAAGACAGCTCTAATTTTCCTGTGCCAGAGCCATAATCATACGTACCAAACCCTTGCTGTTCCCAACAAGAAGGCACACCAATTTTGATCCATTTTCCACTTTGTCTTCCATCAGAACAAAAGAAATCCCATTCTACTAAATTGTCTTTGTCCGTTCCTGATAAATAATGAAGTTCTGTTTTTACATCTCCTTGAGCTGAACTTAATTTTACCGCAAAAACAATACAAATTATTCCAATTAATCTTAACATCTTATTCATCTCGCTTTTTTAATTGAAATTGAAATAGTTTTTAGCATTGTAATAGCAAATGTTTTCTACCATATCGCCAAGTAAGTTCATGTCATAATTGATTAAGCCGTTTTCTACGTCATTTCCTAGCAAATTACAAAGAATTCTTCTGAAATACTCATGTCTAGGATACGATAAGAAGCTTCTAGAATCAGTTAACATTCCAACAAATCGACTTAAAAGCCCCATGTTTGAAAGCGAATTTAGTTGTGCTTCCATGCCAGTTTTTTGATCTAAAAACCACCAACCAGAACCAAATTGCATTTTCCCAGCAACGCTTCCATCTTGGAAATTCCCAATCATTGTGGCTACAACATCATTTTGGGCTGGATTTAAGTTATAAATTATGGTCTTTGCCAATTTATCTGCAGAATCTAATCGATTTAAAAATTTAGACAGTGCGCCAGCACTATTCAAATCGTGAATAGAATCAAAACCTGTATCAGGGCCTAATTGCGATAGTAATCTTTTATTATTATTTCTTATTGCACCATAGTGAAATTGCTGCGTCCACCCTTTTTTATGATCCATTACACCAAATTCATAGAGCATTGCAGATTTAAATTTTCTAATTTCAGAAGCTATTAATTTATGTCCAGAACGTATTTTCAAAAAAATGGTTTTAACCTCTTCCTTAGAAAAATCTTCGGCGTAAAACTCCTCTATACCATGGTCTGACAACCTACAACCATTTTCATGGAAAAAATCATGACGCTTATTTAAAACTTCGAATAGCTCGTCTAAAGTATGGATACTAACTCCGGAAACCTCGCCTAGTTTATCTATATACAAATTGTAACTTTGAGGGTTTTCTACAGCCATTGTATTGTCTGGTCTCCACGTAGGCAATACGGATATTTTGCAATCACTTTCAGCTATTTGTCTATGGTATCCTAAACTATCTATAGGGTCGTCCGTGGTGCATACTAATTCCACCTTCATCATTTCCATTAAACCTTGTGGTGTATAAGCTTTGGTTTGCAATTTTTCATTAGCCAAATCCCAAACTTCCTTCGCTGTTTTTTCATTCAAAATGCCGTTGTAGCCAAAAAAAGATTTTAGCTCCATGTGTGTCCAATGGTATAATGGGTTTCTTATAGTATAAGGTACTGTTTTGGCCCATTCATAAAATTTCTCCCAGTCGCTAGCGGCGCCAGTAATATATTTTTCATCAACACCATTGGTTCTCATGGCTCGCCATTTATAATGATCCCCATACAACCAAATTTCCGTTAGGTTATTGAAGTTCTTGTTTTCGGCAATTTGCTTTGGGTCTAAATGACAGTGATAATCTATAATTGGCATTTTTGCCGCTTTATTATGATATAAAGTGCTTGCTGTATCTGTTTCAAGAATAAAATCAGTATCCAAAAAAGTTTTCATTTAGTTTAGTTTGGTTTTTGTAGGCAGAATGAAAGTTCTGCTTTAATAATTGAATAGACCTGAAATTTATTATTTACGTTTCATTTTATTAACTTTAACGGATTCTTAACGGTATCTATAACGGTTAACGTTAAATTTTAATAAATTCTTTGTCAATAAGTTATACTAAATGAAGATTTCAGAGTTTGAACAAAAAGACATTGTTTCAAAGCTAAAAAACAGCAATACTTTTAAGAATGCTCCAACCAGTATCGCTTTACTTCAATATGTATTTGATGCTACTTCTCAAGGCGTTCGACTTAAAGAAAGTATTATTGATATTGAATTTTTTAAAAATGAAAATATTCAGGAAAAGACGAACCCTAGAGTACGGGTAAATGTTCATAATCTTAGAAAAAAAATAACTAAGTTTTATGAAACTGAAGGTAAAGATGATTTGTGGCGACTGAAAATAGAAAAAGGTCAGTATAAAGTTAGTTTCTACAAAAGAGACATAGATCAACCTTTCTTTAAAAAATTTAATTGGTCGCAACTAATACCATATATATTATTGATAGTATCAATGGGATGTATTGTAGCATTGAGTTTACCAGAATCTAAACCAGATTTGTGGCAACCTTTTCTTTCCAAAACAAAACAGACTAACTTATACATAGGCGATCATTTTGGGATTACTGGAAAAACTATTACAAAAAACACTGGATGGACCCGCGATTTTTCCATTAATAGTTTTGAGGATTTTTATGATTTTCTCGAAGAGAACCCTAAGTTTAAAGATAGCTTAAAACCCTCTCAATACTCGTACTCCACAAGAATGGGCGCTTTAACTACTCAAAAAATTCAAAGTTTCTTTCAGAACTTCAATACATCTTTTAAGTTACGCTTTTCTACCCAGACTTCAACTTCCGAAATTAAGGAAGGTAATGCTATTTATGTAGGACCAAGTAAGAACAATAATCAATTTTTAAGTTTCTTTAATCAAGCAAACCCCTATTTTGAAATATCCAGTACTTCATTACAACTGTCTAATCATCCTACGATTAGAGATAGTAGTTATAGTCTTAACACTTTCGATTTCAACAAAGAACTCGCCATTGTTTCAAAATACAAAAGTGGTGATGACGAACATTTTGTTTTCTTTTCTCAACATGATATTGGGGTTACTGCTACTGTAGAATATTTTACAAATATTGATAGCCTTAGAAGTTTTAGTAGAAGATATTTAAAGGACAACTCCAATTTTACAGCCATATTTGAGGTTCAAGGACAAGACCGAACAAATACAAGCCTAAAAAAAATACAAGTGGTACCGTTTTAGATTACCCCACAACCACTTCAATGTTATCGCTATTATAATAGCCTCCTCTATTTTCCTTTCTTTCCAGAGATTGCTGAATAATAAGATGTGCTACATTCACCATATTTCGTAATTCGCAAAGTGCAGTGGTTACTTTAGACTCTTTGTATAAATCTTCCACTTCGTTGTAAATCACATCCAATCTTCGTATTGCTTTCTTTAAACGTTTATTATTTCTCACAATACCCACATAATCTCGCATCAATGCTTGAAGTTCTCTTAAATTATGTTGAATCAGAATATGCTCCTCTGTTATTATTGTACCATCATCATTCCACTTAGGAATTTCAACATTCACACTTGGTAATTCATTTTTACAGTGATACTTGTACACATTGTGCGCGTAAACCAAAGCCTCCAATAAAGAGTTTGATGCAAGCCTATTGGCACCGTGCAATCCTGTTCTTGAACACTCTCCACATGCGAATAAATTTTTGATAGTTGTTTTCCCTTTTTTATTCACTTTAATGCCTCCACATAAGTAATGCGAAGCTGGAACTACAGGAATCCAATCTGTTTCAATATCAATATGCCGTTTTAAACATTCACTATAAATGTTAGGAAAGTGCTTTTTGAAGTCTTCCATATCTAGATGCGTACAGTCTAAATACACATGCGGAGCACCTGATTTTTTTAACTCACTATCAATACTTTGGGAAACAATATCACGCGAAGCCAATTCACCACGATCATCATAATCGGGCATAAAGCGATAGCCTTCTTTATTTCGAAGATAAGCTCCAAAACCTCTAACTGCTTCAGAAATTAAAAAAGATGAACCGCCTTCAATATCGTATAAGGCCGTGGGATGAAACTGTACAAACTCCATATCTTTAATACGCGCCTTGGCTCTGTAAGCCATTGCTATTCCGTCACCAGTAGCTATTACAGGGTTAGTAGTATGTCCATAAACCTTCCCTATTCCACCTGTTGCCAACAAAGTACTATCTGCTTTAACTGTAAAAATATAACCCGTTTTTTGGTTGAGTACATAAGCGCCATAACAGGTTTCTGGCTCTACATTTTCATCCTTAATATGATGATCTGTAATTAAATCTATTGCAAAATGATAAGGCAGTATCTCTATATTTTCTAGCTGATGTACCCGAGTTAAAAGTGCGCGTTCAATTTCGTATCCTGTAACATCTTTGTGATGAATAATTCTGTATTCTGAATGCCCACCTTCTTTCCCGAGATTAAAAGCTCCGCTAGAGTCTTTATCAAAATTTGCTCCCCATAGCAATAATTCTTCCAAGCGTTTAGGACCTTCTTTAACCACCATTTCAACAACATCTTCCTTACAAAGACCGTCGCCTGCTCTTAAGGTATCTTTAATATGCTTTTTGAAAGAGTCTTGATCTTTATCTAAAACAATGGCAACACCGCCTTGCGCGTATTTAGTGTTAGATTCATCTTCACTGTCCTTGGTAACGATAACCACTTTCCTTTCGGGGAATTCTTCAGCTATTTTAACCGCGAAGGTTAAGCCTGCAATACCAGAACCAATTACCAAATAATTAGTAATAATCATACTTTACTTTGAAAGTTCTAACATACGTTCAATTGGCAGTAAAGCGCGTTCAATAATATCTGGATTAACATCTATTTGAGGAGACTCATTCAGCATGCAATCATACAATTTTTGCATAGTATTCATTTTCATGAAATGACATTCGCTACAGGCACATGTATTATCCTCTTTTGCTGGAGCAGGTATTAGCTCTGTATTGGGCATTTCTTGTTGCATTTTATGCAAAATTCCCGCCTCGGTAGCCACAATAAATTTTTGATCTTGGTGCTCTTTAACGTAGTTAATCATTCCAGATGTAGAGCCAATATAGGTAGCTGTGTTTAAAATATGTGTTTCAGATTCTGGATGTGCAATAATTTTATAATCAGGATGCTTTTTATGAAGCTCAATTAACTTATCCATAGAGAACGCTTCATGCACCACGCAGCTTCCGTCCCATAATAACATATCTCTACCTGTTTCGTTAATAATGTAGCGCCCCAAGTTTTTATCTGGCGCGAAAATTATTGGTGTTTCTTTAGGGATAGATTGTACTATTTTTAAAGCGTTTGACGAGGTGCAAACAATATCGCTCAATGCTTTTATTTCTGCAGAGCAATTCACATAAGTTATCACCACATGGTTTGGATGCGCTTTGGTGAATTTCTCAAAAGCATCAGGGGGACAAGAATCAGCCAAAGAACAACCCGCATTTAAATCTGGTAAAACAACAGTTTTTTTAGGGTTTAATATTTTTGCTGTTTCAGCCATAAAATGCACTCCTGCAAACACAATCATATCCGCATCGGTCTCGGCAGCCTTTTGAGATAAACCTAAACTATCACCTACATAATCTGCTATATCCTGTATTTCAGCAACTTGATAATAATGCGCTAAAATAACAGCATTTTTTTCCTTCTTTAGACGGTTTATTTCTTTAACTAAGTCCATTACAAACACTTCAAATATTATGGAAAACACATTTTAGAACAACTATTTTCCCTTCAGAATACAAATATCCTAAATTTAATAATCAAAAATAGAGAATGAATTCTAAAAAACGGACTTGTTTAAATACTCTCAAACATTTAAAGGAAATATTAAATTTTTGATAAACAAATCATTCAATACCTTCTAAAATAGAAAAGTTAATTTACACTACATGCTTCACCAATGGCTAAACCTTGAAGCTCAACCTGTATTTGCGCTAAAACAACCTTACTTTCTTCTAATTCACTTAATATAGATTCTTTAATATCGAGAAAGTCATCTTTTAAAGATTTAAATAAGTTTTGATAGTAACTCACACCCTCATTCATATTCCTTACAAAAGTGTTAAGGTATTTTTTCTCTTTCGTAGTAAAGCTGAATTTAGCCTTTTCCATTTTATTCTGAAGATAATTTATGTAAATACGAAGCTCTTTAATAAATACATTTGGTCTGTCTGTTCGAGTAACCATATTTACCCTTCCGTATATATGATCTGTAATATTTACAAGGCTCATTACTTTAGAAAAATATGCCATATTAGGCCCAGGGCAAATAGAGACCCCTTTACCTTCTACTTTGGTTTCTAAGTTATATTTTAAAAGTACGGAAGTACCCAAGCCAACACAGGTACAGGACTTTTGTGTTATTTTTTCAACCTCTTTCTTATATGAAATTGGATCTAATTCATTTTGATCTAAAGCCTTTAGTTTAAGGTACTGATATTCTCGTGAAGCGGTACACATACCTTTTTCTTTAAACTCTGTATTAAGCGCTACATACTTTTTAGGACATGAACTCCCTGGCCTTTTCTTCTCAATAAGTTGCTGTTTTTCGATATCTTTTGTATTGTTTTTCAAATTATTAAATGGAATCCCTAAGGGCGAAATATCACTCAAATATAAATCCCCTTCTTTGGATTTCGCTAATTGTTTTATCGTTTTTTCGTCCACTGTTGTAGCTTCTGGTACGAGTAAAAATGGACTTCCCCATCCCACAGAATCTAGATTATATTCTTCTAACAAAAAATCATGTTCCTCTTGAGTACCAACACCCCCTTGGGCTGTAATTGTAAAAGTTAATGGTTGATTTGGAATGGTTTTATTTAAACTTTTTAGTGTGCTTTTAACTACTCCGTGCACCAACTCATGGAGCTCTTTTCGCTTTTCCTTAAATTCTGCTAAAACGGGCCCCATTAAAAACCCATCCGTAGCAAAAGCGTGACCGCCGCAATTCAATCCAGACTCAATTCTATATTCAGATACCCAAAGTCCTTTTTTAGCTAAAAATCTCCCTTGAATTAAAGCCGATCTATAATCACTTACCTTTAAAATAATGCGTTTTTTTATTACCCCGTTTTCATCTGGATAAAAATCGTTAAACTGAGACATATAACTATACAACCTAGGATTCATTCCTGCTGAAAGAACTACCGAAGATTTTAGTTTACTATTGGCAAACCCTCTTAAAGCAGCATGGGCATCATTATAACTAGTGGGTAGTTTTTCATTGTTTTTATAATTGCCTTTATCTACCTTGGTCATAATGTTGACATCAATAGCTCCCATTTGAAAATTCTCTGAAGCCCACGTTTTTATTTTTGAAAAACTAAACCCGTCGGCAGTTAGTTTTTTAAAATCTGCCTTTAATTTTGAATGCTCGGGCAACATGTGAATATATGACAATAAAGCATCGCCGTTTTTTAAAGCCATATCTTTTAAAGACTTGAATTTTTTCTCAGATAAATCACTGATTAAATTTAAATAAGACGTAATTCTTTTGGCTCTAAAATCGTCAATCTTATCGGTAATTTCTTGGTAGGGCAATCCTAAGTTTTTACTATACATTTTCCTTAACTTCTCTAGCAAAATATCATCAACTAAAGAAATCACGGAATCTATGCCGTAATGCGCTACTTTTAAAGGTGTATCTATGGTAAAACCAATACCCATTACAGGTATATGAAATGAATGTACTTTTTGCATCTTTATTTTTGTAAGCCACCAAAGGTATTTGTAGAATAACCTACAGAACATGATATTTATCATTTAATGCTTTTTTTGAGTAATTCATTATTCAAAATAAAGTTTCTACAAAAATTGATAAGATATCGTACAAGCTGTCATTTTTTTTAATTATTCATAATGAAAATTGAACAACATATTAATTTCAATAAAAGTTTGAAACGCCTCGGTGTTTCCATTAACCTTTAGTATTTTTATAGTTCAATTTTTCTTAACGCTGAATTATGTCTGTAGAACCAAAACTAATTAGATTCAACCAAAACGTATTATCAAACTACAATATATACAACAGTATTTTTATGACATTACCTTTTAACGAGGTAAAAAAAGCTGGAGTATTGTTACCCTTATTTCATGAAACCTGTGAAAAGGGATTTAAAAATGGTGATGACCCCACAAAAATTGTGGAGACCTTCTTTGAAAAATACCAAGCAAGACGGAATAAACAAAGCCAAATAAATTTACTATTTCGCTTTATTCAATATATAGAGAGACAAGTAGTTTTGTTTGATGCAATTGAAGATGCTGCGTTTTCAACCGTAAATAATATGGATGGCGTTGGTACTTTAAGAAATTTAAAAGGTTCCGCAAGATCTGAAGGTAAGATGGAAGAACTAAAAGAATTTTTAGAAGAGTTCAAGGTTCGGATAGTATTAACAGCGCACCCAACACAGTTTTATCCAGGGTCTGTTTTAGGAATTATAACAGCACTTTCTAAAGCTATTAAAGAGAACGATTTATCGTCTATTAACAACCTTTTTGGTCAGTTAGGTAAAACACCCTTTTTCAAACACAAAAAACCAACACCATACATGGAAGCGAAGAGCTTAATGTGGTATTTGGAAAATGTATTTTACAAAACATTTGGGGTTATTTATAACTATATTCAAGATAATATTTATGCTGATGATAAAAAGCATAACGACATCATCAACATTGGATTCTGGCCTGGTGGAGACCGAGATGGAAACCCATTTGTGAAGCCAAAAACCACTTTGAAAGTAGCCAGAAAACTTAAGAAAACCATACTTAAAAAATACTATGAAGACTTAAGGGATCTTAGAAAGAAGCTAACTTTTAGAGGTGTTGAAGAGCGTATTATTAGATTGGAAACTATAATGTACGATTATAGTATAGATTTAAAGTCTGAAGACGCTATTACTGAAAAAGAATTACGACAAGAATTACTGGATATAAGAAACATTATAGTTGAACAGCATCAGTCACTCTATGTTAATGAAATTAATCATTTAATTAATCGTGTGCATCTATTTGGCTATCATTTTGCGTCTCTAGACATTAGACAAGACAGTCGCATTCATCATGCTGTATTTACTACAGTAATAGATCATTTAATTTCCACTGGAACTTCATCTTTTCCAGATAATTATCATGATTTATCAGAAGCTAAGCAAATTGAAATTCTTTCTAAAGCCACTGACGATATTAAAGATTTGGAAGTTTTTGAGGATGAAATGGTTCGGAATACTTTAAAAACTATTTCTATTATAAAGGATATTCAAAAGAATAATGGTGAAAAAGGCGCAAATCGCTATATCATAAGTAATAACCAGACAGCACTAAACGTGATGCAATTATTTGCAATGTTGAGAATTGTGTCTTTTAAAGATAATTTAACGGTAGATGTTGCGCCACTTTTTGAAACTATTCCAGATTTAGAAAATGCTCCTGGGGTAATGGAACAGTTATACCAAAACCCAGAATATATGGGGCATTTAAGAGCTAGAGGTAGTAAACAACATATTATGTTAGGTTTCTCTGATGGCACAAAAGATGGTGGATACTTAATGGCCAATTGGGGTATTTATCGCGCCAAAGAAGCATTAACCGCTATGTCTAGAAAATATGATATTACCGCCATATTCTTTGATGGACGTGGAGGACCACCAGCACGCGGTGGTGGTAAAACACATAACTTTTACTCTTCATTAGGCCCAACTATAGAAGATAAAGAAGTACAAATAACCATTCAAGGACAAACGGTAAGTTCTAATTTTGGGACTCATGATTCTTCTCAATTTAACTTAGAACAATTGATAAGTTCTGGGATTAAAAATAGGATGGATGGTGATAGAAATAGACTTTCTGATGAAGACAGAATTGTTATGGATGATTTGGCAGAAACAAGTTACCAAACTTATAAAGAATTCAAGAGTCATCCTATGTTTATTCCTTATCTAGAGCGTATGAGCACGCTTAAATACTATGCTAAAACAAACATTGGAAGTAGACCTTCTAAACGTGGAAAATCAGATAAATTGGTGTTCTCAGATTTAAGGGCTATTCCTTTTGTGGGCTCTTGGAGTCAATTAAAGCAAAATGTTCCTGGTTTTTATGGCGTAGGTACTGCTTTAAAAAAGTACGAAGATGCAGGTGAGTTTGAAAAAGTTCAACAACTGTACAACAATTCTAAATTCTTTAAGACACTCATAGAAAATAGTATGATGTCTTTAACCAAGTCTTTCTTTGACCTTACCAAATATATGGCCAAAGATGAAGAATTTGGTGAATTTTGGACTATTATATATAATGAATATCTACAAACTAAAAGTTTACTTTTAAAACTAACTGGATATTCTGAATTAATGGAAAACGAGCCAGCGGGAAAAGCATCTATTCAAGTGAGAGAATCTATTGTGCTACCTTTATTAACGATTCAGCAATATGCCCTTAAAAAGGTTCAAGATCTTGAAAGAGCGGGTGTGGAAAAAGATGATCCGGAAAAATTAATCTTCGAAAAGATAGTAACCCGATCTTTATTTGGAAATATTAACGCGAGTAGAAACTCTGCATAACTAGATAAAAATCTATTTCATAAAAAAGCCTCGCATTGCGAGGCTTTTCATTTATATTAAAATTGAATTAATGTTCATTCAATCTAAAATCCGGATACGCATCCATACCATGTTCGTGAGCATCCAAACCTTCCAATTCTTCTCGTTCAGAAACTCGTATTCCAACTGTTTTCTTCATTAAGAAAAAGATAATAAAAGCGGATGGTACACAAATTGCCGCATAAGATGTAACACCAACCAATTGACTTATAAATTGATCAACACCTGCCAATTTTCCAAAGATTCCTACAGCTAAAGTTCCCCATATACCACAAATTAAATGTACAGCAATAGCTCCAACCGGATCGTCTAATTTAATAGCATCAATAAATGCCACTGCAAAAACAATAAGCGCACCCGCTATAGCTCCTATGGCAATGGCGTTTTCTGGACTCATTTGGTCTGCTCCAGCGGTAATACCAACTAATCCTCCTAAAATACCATTTAAAAACATGGTTAAATCCAAATTCTTATATTTTAAGAATGATACAAAAGCAGCCACTACACCTCCGGCTGCTGCAGCTAAACAAGTAGTCACTAACGTTAAAGATGTTAATTCAGGATCTGCAGATAACACAGAACCTCCATTAAATCCAAACCATCCTAACCAAAGAATTAATACACCAGCGGTAGCTAAAGGAATACTATGACCAGGAATAGCTTGTGGTTTACCATCTTTAAACTTCCCGATACGGGCACCTAATAACCAAACTGCCACCAAAGCAGCCCAACCACCAACGGAATGCACTAAAGTAGAACCTGCGAAATCATAAAATGGAGTTTCTCTCATATCTAAGAAACCTCTGCCCCACTTCCAAGAACCAGCAAGTGGATAAACAATACCAACATACAGTATTGTAAATATCATAAAAGGGCCTATTTTCATACGCTCTGCAACCGCACCCGAAACAATTGTTGCTGCTGTAGCCGCAAACATACCTTGGAATAAAAAATCAGTCCACCAAGTGTATCCACCATCTGCATATTCGGGTGTCATTCCATTTTCTGGTGGTGCAATTCCAAAGCCAGCAAAATTGAAAACCCCAGATGAGCCTTCTTCAAAACCAGGATACATTAAATTGAACCCTAAAATGTAATAAAGCAACAAACCAACGGTTATAATAAAAATGTTTTTAAATAAAATATTGATTGTGTTTTTTTGTCGTGTTAGTCCTATTTCCAAAAATGCAAATCCTGTATGCATAAAGAAAACAAGCGCTGTACAGATCATCATCCATACATTATTTGCAGTAAATACTCCTTCCATAATAAATTATAATTGTTTGGTTGTTATTTCAATGTTTCTCCTCCTTTTTCTCCTGTTCTTATACGGTAGCACTCGCTTACATCTGAAACGAAAATCTTACCATCTCCAACTTCTCCTGTGGCGGCAGATTTTAAAATAGTATTAATAGCAACTTCTTCAAAATCATCATTTACTACAATAGATAAATATCTGCGTTGTATATCGCTGGTACTGTAAGACACGCCACGGTATACATGCCCTTCTTTTTCATTACCTAAACCAGTAACGTCCCAATAAGAAAAGAAATTTACACCCACCTCATGTAACGCATCACGCACAGTGCTATATTTAGATTTTCTAATAATTGCTTCAATTTTCTTCATAATATGACTCAGTTTTGATTAGTAAGGCTTCAAAAATAGAAAAATATTGAGGTTACTTAGAATAATACAGATATATTGAAAAACTATTGTATTTTTTTTAAAAAAAACGAAAAAAGGATGCTTTTTATTAATAAAAAGCATCCTTTTTAATCAAACTAAATAATTTTAAACTTACATTCTCAATTATTTATTTATGAATAGAATTAGTCTTCCATTTCTCTTTGTCTCTTACCTGGGTAAGCTAATGCACCGTGCTCAGATAAATCTAGACCTTCTACTTCTACTTTTTCAGAAACTCTTAAACCAAGTGTTTTCTTAAGTATAAATAAGAATATAAAAGCTGTGACAGCTGCCCATACAGCATAAGCTAATGCACCAATTAATTGAGTTGTAAACTGATCAGCTGTACCACCATTTATCAAACCGATAGGTCCATCACCGTCAACACCCCAAAGACCAATAACAATAGTTCCCCAAAAACCAACTAATCCGTGTACAGAAAACGCACCAACAGCATCGTCAATTTTTAATTTTTGCTCAACTATTTCCATAGAGAATACCACAAGTATACCTCCAACAAAACCCGCTCCTAAAGCACCTACTTCTGTCATGTTACCACAACCAGCCGTAATAGCAACCAATCCAGCTAGTGCTCCGTTTAATGTCATATCGATGTTTGGCTTTTTATATTTAATCCAAGATAAGAATAACGCACCTAAAGCACCAGCAGAAGCAGCTAGGTTAGTTACTAAAACAACCATTGAGGCACCAGTAGCGTCATCACCACCCCAAGCTAATTGAGAACCACCATTGAATCCGAACCATCCGAACCAAAGGATAAATACACCTAAAGTTCCCATTAGTTTGTTATGACCTGGAATACTTACAGCTTTACCATCTATATATTTTCCTAATCTAGGACCAACCAATGCGGCAGCCACTAAAGCAGCCCATCCACCTACAGCATGTACAATTGAAGAACCAGCAAAATCAATAAAGCCCATTTGAGCCAACCAACCATCGCCGTTCCATTGCCATCCACCTGCAATTGGATAAATTAATGCTGTCATAACTATAGAGAAAATAATGTATGTAGTATACTTTGTTCTTCCCGCTACTGCACCAGAAACAATAGTTGCTGCCGTTGCACAAAATACAGTTTGGAAGAATAAATCTGCAGGAGAAGAATCATCTCCACCATACCACATGAATCCGTCCCATCCAATCCATCCACCTGTAGATCCGTACATTAAAGAATAACCTACAAACCAGAACACAATTGATCCTACTGCAATATCCAATAAGTTTTTCATTGCAATGTTTACCACGTTTTTAGAACGTGTCATACCAGACTCAACTAATGTGAATCCTGCTTGCATTAAGAATACTAGAATACCTGAAATAAGCATCCATAACATTCCCATGTCGCCTTCAATAGCGGCGGTGTCTTGCATTATAAGGGGCATGTTTAATAATGACATAATTATTTATTTTTAATGGTTAGTAATTAAGGAGAACAAAGCGAGTTCCTTTTTCATAAAGAACTCGCTCTATTCTTTATTCTATTTATATAATGTAGTTCACTCTGTAATTAGAATGAGTAGATTGCGGCTAACACAAAAGAACCTAAGCTTTTAGATGGCATTAAGTCATTATCGATAAATGTTCCATCTTCGCTTGCGCTGTCTAATCTAATTTCAGGCTTGATAGTTAAGTTATCAACTTCTAAGCTACCAGTTAAAGTAACAGCGAAAACAGATCCGTCTCCATCAGCATCATAACCACCGATTGCACCAACACCACCTTCAGTTTCAGTGAAATATTCACCTCTTAAACCAATAGTGAAACTATCAGAAGTAGCTAACTGAGGGTATAAAGCAACACCAGCAAAAGAACCAGCATCTTCAACATCTAAATAAGCAGCGTTCAACCCTAAGAAGAAATCATCCGAAAGATCAAATCCACCAGTAAAATCAATCTCAGTAAAAGAAGGGTCTAACAAAAAGTTTAAGTACTGACCCGCGTAACCTAATTGAGCACCTAGAGCATAATCTCCAGTTGGGTTAAATTCAGTTAAATCAGTATCATTCATAACAGCTAACATTAAACTAAAATCATCAGATAATGCAAAATCTGCTTTAAGCCCAGTATGACTAAAAGGTCCATAAGAGAACAAGTAAGAAGTACTGTAGTTAAAGTTTGCAGTAGGAGAAATTACCTCATACCCAAGAAATGTATTGAAGTTACCTAATGTTAAAGTTACACTTTCACTTACGTTCCAATAAGCATACAACTGGTTAACAATATCACCAGTAGCAGAATACATTGGAGAAGCAAAAACAGCATCTGTACCTCTTGGACCAAATACTAAATCTGCAACGAAACCAGCCTTTTCACCTTCATAAGATAAAACAACATTTGCCATACCTAGAGCAAAACCAGGTAAGTTAGCAAAAGAAGATCCAGGGGCAATTGCGTTTTCATCATTTGGCGCAGTAAAATTAGCTCTGTAATAAGCATCAACACTACCACTAACTGAGAACGATGGTGCCTCTTCCTCTTGAGCAAAAACAACGGTTGCAAAAAGGAGCATTGTAAGGGTAAATAATTTTTTCATAATTGTTTAAATTTTGGTTATTAATTTTTAAAATTTATTCCTTAAGACGGGGCTAATCTATTTAAAAAAGAATTACCCCCCTAAAAAAAGAGGGGTAATTAAGCCAATTTTACGATTATTTAAATTTTTACCCCTTTTTATTAGAGGTATTTTTATTTTAACATTATTTTGTGAAATATTCACAACGTATTTTTTTAAAAAATTATCACGATTTAGCGCGTTTTTGTACATATTTTTTTGTTAAATCGACGTATGTATTCATTTAATTCACATATTCGTAGTAATCCTTATATTATATGTATTGAATATTTAATAAAATATGCTTCTATTATTGATAGAAAAATATTTTTATCTCAACTTCAATTAAAAAATCGAAATAATGAAATTGCCTCTATCATAAATTTCTATCCAATACCTATCTTTGTAGTTCGACGCTTTTTTAAATCTAATTACAACGTTGATTATGCTGAAGAAACAAGGACTTTATTCCCCCGATTTTGAACATGAAAACTGTGGTGCGGGTTTTATTTGTAACCTTAAAGGAGAGAAAACAAATCAGATTATTCATGATGCGCTTGAAATTCTAGTTAAACTAGAACACCGTGGTGGCGTTAGTGCCGATGGAAGAACTGGTGATGGTGCTGGTTTATTAATAGATATCCCCCATGATTACTTTAAACGCGTTTGCGATTTTGATATTCCAGAGCAAAGGGAATATGCTGTAGGCATGGTGTTCTTACCTAAAGTTGAAAACCAATATAAATATTGTAAGTCAATTTTCGAAAAGGAAATTATTGCACAAGGATTAACCGTTTTAGGATGGCGAAAAGTTCCTGTAGATTCAACACAACTAGGACAAATTGCCTTAGCTTCAGAACCAAATATTGAACAATTATTTGTTGGTAAAAGTGATGCCTCAATTGATGAGGCTGCATTTAAAGCAAAATTATACGCTGCTAGAAAAATAACCGAGCACGAAATCAGAGCTTCAAAAATTTCTGAAAGTTCTTATTTCTATGTGCCTAGTTTATCAAATACTACCATAATATATAAAGGTATTATAATGCCAGAAGATATTGGTCCATATTACACCGATTTACAGCAAAAAGATCTTGTTACAAGATTAGCGTTAGTACACCAGAGATTTTCCACCAATACCATGCCTACATGGGAATTGGCACAACCCTTTAGGTTTATGTGTCAGAACGGAGAAATTAATACACTTCGTGGTAATGTAAGTCGTATGCGTATTCGCGAAGAGATTATGAAAAGTGATGTCTTCGGACCTCAAATAGATAAGTTATTCCCAATCGTACTTCCTGAAAAATCAGATTCTGCTTCCATGGATATGGTAGTAGAATTATTGACGCATACAGATCGTTCTCTTCCAGAAATTATGATGATGATGATTCCTGAAGCCTGGGAAAAGCACGCCACTATGAGCGAAGACAAAAAGGCATTTTACGAGTATAACGGATGTATTATGGAGCCTTGGGATGGCCCTGCATCTGTACCATTTACTGATGGTGATTATATCGGTGCGCTTTTGGATAGAAACGGATTAAGACCATCAAGATATACGGTTACCAAAAGCGGGAAGTTAATCATGGCTTCAGAAGTTGGTGTTGTTGATGTTGAGCCAGAAGATATTGAATCTCACGGTAGATTGGAACCAGGAAAAATGTTTTTGGTAGACATGAACGAGGGACGCATCATTGATGACGAGGAAATTAAGTCTAAAATTGTTTCAGAACGCCCTTACAAAGAATGGTTAGATAAAACGCGTTTGCATTTAAGAGACGTGCCTTACACTAATGAAACTTGCCCAATTGAAACTATAGATATTAAAACGAGACAACGTTTATTTAACTATACATTTGAGGATATTCAGGAGGTTATTACACCAATGGCTCAAAAAGGCAAGGAAGCCTTAGGTTCTATGGGTATTGATACACCTCTTGCGGTACTTTCAGATAGACCTCAACTCATTTCAAATTACTTTAAACAATTATTTGCTCAAGTTACAAATCCACCATTGGATGGTATTCGCGAAGAGATTGTAACCGATATCAGTTTGAATTTAGGTAAAGACCGCAACATTTTTAGCATTACGGAAAGACAATGTAGAAAATTGCGCATTCAAAACCCTGTAATTTCTAATGCCGATTTAGAAAAAATAAGAACCATTCAAATAGAAAGCTTTAAGGCTGAAACTATTCAAATGCTTTACCCTAAAGCACAAGGAATGAATGGTTTGGAAGATGCCTTAGAAGATATCATTATTCAGATAGAAAAAGCTATTGAGCGTAAAACGAATATTATTATCTTATCTGATAGAGGCGTAAACCAAGAGTTTGCACCAATACCAGCTTTATTAGCTTGTTCTTTTGTAAATCATCAGTTGAATCGTTTACGTAAGCGTTCCTATTTTGATATTATTATTGAATCTGCCGAACCTCGTGAACCGCATCATTTTGCTACTTTATTCGGTTATGGTGCAAGTGCCATCAACCCATACATGGTAAATGAAATCATCAGAATGCAAGTGAAAGAAGGGTTTATTGATGATTTAAATGAAGATCAAGCCGTAGAAAACTTCAATAAGGCCATTGGAAAAGGACTATTGAAGATTATGAATAAGATTGGTATTTCTACGCTACATTCATATAGAGGGTCTCAAATTTTTGAAATTGTTGGTTTCAATTCAGAATTTGTAGAAAAATATTTCCCTTACACTGCATCTCGTATTGAAGGTATTGGTTTATATGAAATTGAAAAAGAAATTAATCAGCGCTATCTTCAAGCATACCCAAATAAGCCCATTGATAAAAATTTAGGATTGAATATTGGTGGCGACTACCGTTGGAGACGTAATGGAGAACGCCATATGTTCAATCCAACTACGGTTTCTAAACTACAACAAGCAGTTAGATTAAGTGATCAAGCCAGTTATGATGTATATGCTAAAACCATCAACGAGCAATCTGAAAACTTAATGACTATTCGCGGATTATTCGAGTTTGATAATTTAGATCCGATTCCGTTGGATGAAGTAGAACCATGGACAGAAATTGTGAAGCGCTTTAAAACGGGCGCAATGTCTTACGGATCTATTTCTCGTGAGGCACATGAAAATCTAGCCATTGCCATGAACCGAATTGGAGGAAAATCTAATTCTGGTGAAGGTGGAGAAGATAGAAATCGTTTTCATCCTGATGTAAATGGTGATAGTAGAAACTCTGCCATCAAACAAGTGGCTTCTGGTCGTTTTGGTGTAACATCGCACTATTTAACAAATGCTAGAGAGATTCAAATAAAAATGGCTCAAGGTGCTAAACCTGGTGAAGGTGGACAATTACCTGGTGAAAAAGTATTACCATGGATTGCGAATGCGCGTAACTCTACACCATTTGTAGGTTTAATTTCGCCACCACCACATCATGATATTTACTCCATTGAAGATTTAGCACAGTTAATTTTCGATTTAAAAAATGCAAATCGCGATGCTAGAATTAATGTAAAACTAGTTTCTGAAGTTGGTGTAGGCACCATTGCGGCTGGTGTTGCAAAAGCAAAAGCTGATGTAGTATTGATATCTGGGTATGATGGTGGTACTGGAGCATCGCCTTTAACTTCGTTAAAACACGCTGGTTTACCTTGGGAACTTGGTTTATCAGAGGCGCAACAAACACTAGTTTTAAACAATTTAAGAAGTAGAATTGTTGTAGAATGTGACGGACAGCTAAAAACCGGACGAGATGTTGCTATTGCGGCTTTACTTGGCGCTGAAGAATTTGGATTCGCTACTGCACCATTAGTAGCTTCGGGATGTATTATGATGCGCAAATGCCACTTAAACACTTGCCCTGTAGGTATTGCAACTCAAGATAAAGAGTTACGTAAAAACTTTAAAGGTACGCCTGAACATGTTATTAACTTCTTCTACTATGTGGCAGAAGAGTTAAGAGGTATAATGGCGCAATTAGGGTTTAGAACCATGGCTGAAATGGTTGGTCAAACTCATAAAATTAACGCCAATAAAGCAATTAAGCATTATAAAGCTAAAGGACTTGACTTATCGAGTATTTTACATAGGCCAGCGGCATATAACGAATTAACGGTTAGAAATACAGAACAACAAGACCATAACTTGGAGAATGTTTTAGATTTTTCAATCCTACACGATTCGCATCGCGCATTGTACCGAAAAGAACAAATGACACTTAACTATCATATTAGTAATATTGATAGAACTGTTGGTGCTATTGTAAGTAACGAAATTTCCAAAATCTACGGTCACTTAGGGCTTCCAGAGGACACCTTAAACATTAATTTCACTGGTTCTGCAGGACAAAGTTTTGGTGCATTCGGGGCGTTCGGATTAACCTTTACTTTAGAAGGAAACACCAACGATTATTTAGGCAAAGGTTTATCAGGTGCTAAACTTATCGTTAAGAAACCTAAAGAAGCCGATTTTAAGGCCAATGAGAATATTATTGTTGGTAACGTATGTTTGTTTGGTGCTGTAAACGGTCAAGCATACATTAATGGTATAGCGGGCGAACGTTTTGCGGTTCGTAATTCTGGAGCCACTGCAGTTGTAGAAGGTGTTGGAGATCACTGTTGTGAGTATATGACTGGTGGACGCGTTATTGTTCTTGGCAAAACAGGACGAAATTTTGCAGCAGGTATGAGTGGTGGTATTGCATATGTTTATGATCCCGAAAACAAGTTCGTAAATGGATTATGTAATACAGAAACTATAGAATTTGAAGCTATTACAAGTGAAGATGCTAACGAATTAAAAGCATCTATAGAAAATCATAAACTTTATACGGATAGTGCAATTGCTACTGAATTGCTTTCTGATTGGGATACTAGTCTTGGTAATTTTGTAAAAGTAATGCCAATTGAATACAAACGTGCATTAAAACGTTTAGAGACTGAAGAGCAAATGGTAGAAGAATTAACAGCTTAATGAGATGGGAAAAGTAACAGGTTTTAAAGAATTTGATAGACAAGACGAAACGTACACACCTGTAAAAGATCGTGTACAACATTATAAAGAGTTTACAGTGCCTCTTTCTGAAGAAGAAATTACAAAACAGGGGTCGCGTTGTATGGATTGTGGTATTCCGTTTTGCCATAGTGGTTGTCCGCTTGGTAATCTAATACCAGATTTCAATCATATGGTACACCAAGGCGAATGGCAAAAAGCCTCTTGGATCCTGCACTCAACTAATAACTTCCCGGAATTTACGGGAAGATTATGTCCTGCACCATGTGAAAAATCATGTGTGTTAGGTATTATAGAAGATCCTGTTTCCATAGAAAATATTGAAAAGAATATCGTGGAGCGCGCCTTTAAAGAAGGATGGATTAAACCCCAACCACCAAAAACTAGAACTGGCAAAACCATTGCCGTTGTTGGTTCTGGACCTGCTGGTTTAGCGGCCGCACAGCAACTAAATAGAGCTGGACACACCGTGACTGTTTTTGAGCGTGATGATGAGATTGGTGGTTTACTGCGCTACGGCATTCCTAACTTCAAAATGGAGAAAGAAATTATTGATCGCCGTTTAGCCATTTTAGAAGCTGAAGGTATTACGTTTAAAACAAATGTAAACGTTGGCGTAAATTATGATACAGAAGAGCTAAAAGCATTTGATGCTGTTGTACTTTGTGGTGGCGCTACTGAAAGACGTAGCTTACCAACTCCTGGTATTGACGCCGATGGCGTTGTACAAGCCATGGATTTCCTAACACAACAAACTAAAGTATTATTTGGAAAGAAAGTTGAAAATCAAATAATGGCAACCGATAAAAATGTTATTGTTATTGGTGGTGGTGATACCGGATCTGACTGTATTGGTACGTCTAACCGTCATGGCGCAAAGTCTGTGGTGAATTTTGAGATTATGCCAAAACCTCCAGGGCATCGTTCACCAACTACACCATGGCCTTTTTGGCCATTACAGTTAAAAACATCTTCTTCTCACCAAGAAGGTGTTGAACGTAATTGGTTAATCAACACCAAAGAGTTTGTAACCGATGAAAACAATAAGTTGACTGCCTTAAAAACAGTAAATGTTGAGTGGAAAATGGTTCCAAGTCAACGTCCTCAACTAGTAGAAATTGAAGGTACCGAAAAGATATGGCCCTGCGATTTAGCACTATTAGCTCTTGGTTTTACGGGGCCAGAAGCTACGCTAGCTGATAAATTAGGTATAGATACAGATGCGCGTTCTAACTACAAAGCAGAGTATGGAAAATACCAAACCAATATTCCAAATATTTTCACTGCCGGTGATATGCGTCGCGGACAATCCTTAATCGTTTGGGCCATTTCTGAAGGTAGAGAAGCGGCAAGACAAGTTGATTTATACTTAATGGGTAAATCAGATTTACCATCTAAAGATATGAGTGGCGATTTGGTGGCATTGCATTAAGAAACTCATAAATAATACTTTAAAAAAATGCGAACCATGAAAGTTCGCATTTTTTATTTCAATACCACAAGACAAATATTACAAGTTATTAAATATACTCCCAACATAAACAAAAGCACGATTAATCCCCACATCCTAATCATAAGTCTCCATTCCGTGAGACCATAATCTTTCATTCTAAAAGTATCATTCTTACGCAATCGGTAAATCAATAGTATAATAGAGATAAGAATGCTTAAACAAGCAACGAGTAAAGGCTGTTCATCTATGAATTTCTTCATTTTTGTTTATTACACAAATATTTGAACCTAAAATCTAAATCAATATTGTTTTATTGAGCATTCCTCATAAACTCCTCAGCCTTATCCACCATATTTTTACTTCCACAGATAAATGGTACGCGTTGGTGTAATTCCGTAGGTTCAATATCCATGATTCTAGTAAAACCATCGCTTGCTTTGGCTTTTGCCTGTTCTGCTAAAAACGCCATGGGGTTGCATTCGTAAAGTAATCGTAGTTTCCCATTTGGGTTTTTAGAACTTTGTGGATATAGATAAATCCCACCCTTAATCATATTTCTATGGAAATCAGAAACTAGCGAGCCAATATATCTAGAGGTGTATGGTCTGTCCTCTTCCTCTTGTTGACAGTACTTAATGTAGTTTTTTATGCCTTGCGGAAAATGGATATAATTACCTTCATTTACGGAATAAATAGTACCATCATCAGGAAATTCCATATCAGGATGCGATAAGTAAAAAGACCCAATTGCGGGGTTTAAGGTAAAACCATTTACCCCATCACCCGTGGTATAGACCAGCATTGTAGATGTTCCGTAAACCACATATCCTGCAGCTACTTGTGCACTACCTTTTTGTAAAAAGTCTTTTAATTGTACTGGAGTTCCAATGGGTGTTACCCTCCTGTAAATTGAAAAAATAGTTCCAACGGATACATTTACATCAATATTAGAGGAACCATCCAATGGATCAATCAAAACTACATATTTATTTTGATGGTTTTCATCTTGACTATTAATGGCTATATAATCATCTTCCTCTTCACTTGCTAATCCACAAATAATATTTCTTCTTGTAAGTGTTTGAATAAACTTTTCATTAGCATACACATCCAGTTTTTGCTGATCTTCACCTTGAATATTCGTATCTCCCGCAGCACCAATAATATCCACCAAACCTGCCTTATTAACTTCATGATTTACCACCTTTGCAGCAAGCCGGATTGAATTTAAAAGACTTGATAATTCACCAGAAGAATATTTAAAAGATGCTTGATTGCCAATGATAAATTCACCAAGCGTTTGCTTTTTTCCTGCCATTGTTTGAAAAGTTTGAGTTTAGATCTGAGATAAATATAATGAACTCTATTTTTCTAGCCTTGAAAACTTCAAAATAATAGTCAACTTTAAACTATATTTGGATGTAATCTATAAAATATGCAGCTAAACATAAGAAATGCTAAGAAGGCAGATATGCCACAAGTACATAGTTTAATTAAAGAATTGGCCATTTTTGAAAAAGAGCCAGATGCAGTTGAAGTAACAATAACCGATTTAGAAAATGATGGATTTGGCAAGCAACCTCAATTTCATTGTTTTGTAGCCGAAGTAGACTCTAAAATTGAAGGTATTGCCCTTATATATAACCGTTACTCTACTTGGAAAGGTAGAGCTATTCATCTTGAAGATTTAATTGTGAGCGAAAAAATGCGGGGGCAGGGTATTGGTTCTAAACTCTTAGATGAAGTGATTAAATATGGCCATGAAAAAGGTGTAAGACGCATTAACTGGGAAGTTTTAGACTGGAATGAACCCGCTATTGCGTTTTACGAAAAAAATGGCGCCAATGTTATGCGTGATTGGAACGTAGTGCAACTAAATGAAGAAGGTATAAGAAACTATATTTCCAAATTATAAAATGCACGTTTTTAAGTTTGGTGGTGCATCGGCGAAAGATGCTGAAGGTGTTAAAAATTTAGCCAAAGTTTTGAATGCTATTGGCTATAACAATACACTTGTTGTTGTTTCGGCAATGGGTAAGACCACTAACGCCTTAGAAGTTGTAGTAAATAACTATTTTAATAATAAACCCGAACTTAAAAGTGCCTTGCAGGAGGTTATTAAATATCATACTAGTATCCTTTTGGACTTATTTGACAATGAATCGCATCAGGTATTTAAAAAAATTAATGGTTTATTTAGGGAATTGGATGGTTATTTAAATTCTAATAAATCACCAAATTACAACTATGTTTACGATCAAGTTGTATGTTATGGTGAGTTAGTCTCTACTACCATAATAAGTGAATACTTGAATTCCACGGGACTTAAAAACCAATGGTTAGATGCAAGGGGTTATATTAAAACTGATAGTTATTACAGAAGAGCAAATGTTAATTGGGAAACTACCCAAAAAAATATAAGTGCTAGTTTTAAAAAGGATAGGTTGCACATTACCCAAGGTTTTTTGGGAAGTGACACCAATAATTTCACAACTACCTTAGGAAGAGAAGGTAGTGATTACACTGCGGCTATTTTTGCGTATTGCTTAAATGCTAATTCGGTTACCATATGGAAGGATGTTCCTGGTGTGCTAAATGCAGACCCAAGATATTTTAATAATACCCAACTCTTAGATCAAATTTCATATGAGGAAGCTATTGAATTGGCATTTTACGGGGCTTCAGTAATTCATCCTAAAACCCTTCAACCACTGCAGCGTAAAGAAATTCCTCTTTTTGTAAAATCATTTATCAACCCGAAAGAAAATGGCACAAGAGTTGGAAAAGGCATTGGAATTGAACCTTACGTACCTTGTTTTATCCTTAAAAAGCATCAGATTTTAATATCATTATCGTCCTTGGATTTTTCATACATAGTTGAAGAAAATATCAGCGATATATTCAAACTTTTGCATAAGCACAAAATGAAAGTTGATGTAATCCAAAATTCAGCAATCAGTTTTTCCGTATGCGTAGAAGATGTATTCAATACTATAGAAAAGTTATTGCAACAGCTTAAGGCTAAATTCAAAGTAACGTGTTATCGAGATGTCTCCCTTTACACTATAAGACATTATACCACCGCTACTCATAAGGCATTAGAGGAAGGAAAAACTGTGCTATTAAAACAATTAACACAAGAGACCGTTCAACTAGTAACTAAATAGTTTTATTTATTACATTTACGCTAATGAGGAAATACCAAGATACTGGTTTAGTAACCGCCAAAGAAGTTGCCAAAGCTATACAACTTGATAACTATGGTTTTATAGGAACTTTTATTGGATGGTTATTGATGAAAGTTCTTAAAATTTCCACGCTTAACAGAATATATAAGCGCAATAAGCATTTATGCGATTTAGAATTCTTAAATGCAATTCTCGCAGATTTTCAAATTAAATTTGAGATTCCTGAAGAAGACTTAAAACGCTTACCAAAAGATGGTGCGTATATTACAATTTCCAACCACCCTCTTGGAGGTATTGACGGTATTTTACTTTTAAAATTAATGTTAGAACAACGTACTGATTTTAAGATAATTGCCAATTTTCTTCTCAATCGAATCAAACCATTGGAACCTTATATTATGCCTGTAAATCCTTTTGAAGATAGAAAGGATGTGAAATCTAGTATTGTAGGTTTTAAAAATGCCATTTTGCATTTACGAGACGGTCATCCTCTTGGTATTTTTCCAGCGGGTGAGGTGTCCACTTATAAGGATGGAAAACTTGTAGTTGATAAACCGTGGGAAGAAGCCGCTATGAAATTAGTTAAAAAGGCTGAAGTGCCTGTGGTGCCTATTTACTTTCATGCCAAAAACAGTAAGCTATTTTATCAACTTTCAAAAATCAGCGACACCTTTAGAACGGCAAAATTACCTTCAGAATTATTAACGCAAAAACGAAGAACCATAAAGGTTCGTATTGGTAAACCTATTTCGGTGAACGATCAAAAAGAGCATGTTGCTTTAGATGAATTCTCAGAATTTATTAGAAAAAAAACATATATGTTGTCCAACGCTTTTGAACAAAAGCCAAAAATTCTGGATAATATCTCTTCTAACTTAAAAATACCGAAAACACCTAAAAATATTGTTACTGCGGTTGACAACAAGCTAATGATTCAAGAAGTTGACAACCTGAGAAAAGACAAATCAAGATTACTTGAAAGTAAAAATTACGAAGTCTTTTTAGCCGATGCCAAAGCCATCCCAAATATTTTAAGAGAAATTGGTCGCCTACGTGAAATTACCTTTAGAGAAGTTGGAGAAGGCACTAACGAAGCTATTGATTTAGATGAGTTTGACAATTACTACCACCACATGTTTTTGTGGGATAACGATAAACAAATTATAGCAGGCGCATACAGAATGGGCTTGGGATCTAAAATATTTGCCCGCTATGGTATTGATGGGTTCTATCTTCAAGATTTGTTTCGTTTTGAACCTGAACTTTATAAAATGATGAGCGAATCCATAGAAATGGGGCGCGCCTTCATCATAAAGGAATATCAGCAAAAACCCATGCCATTGTTTTTGCTCTGGAAAGGCATTGTACATACTACACTAAGGCATCCAGAACATAATTATTTAATTGGTGGAGTAAGCATTAGCAATCAGTTTTCAAACTTTTCTAAATCACTGATGATCGAATTTATGAAATCACATTATTACGATCCGTATTTGGCACAATATGTGAGGCCTAAAAAAGAGTTTAAAGTGAAACTTAAAGATGCGGATAAAGATTTTGTTTTTGATGAAACTGAGGCAGACTTAAACAAATTTGATAAGTTTATTGATGAAATTGAACCAGGTGCTTTACGATTACCCGTTCTGCTTAAAAAATACATCAAACAAAATGCAAAATTGGTAGCCTTTAATGTCGATCCACTATTCAATAATTCTGTTGATGGATTAATGTACATTAAAATTGCCGATTTACCTGAAAGCACCGTAAGACCAGTAATGGAAGAGTTTCAAGCAGAACTAGAACGGAAATTTACCGAAAATAATGAACCTTAAAATCTTATCTCTAATAGTTTTTGTTTGTATTACCAACTTGGTGTGCGGTCAAACTATTTCGGGTAAAATTATTGATGCAACCACAAAACAACCTCTTGAAGCTGTTGCTATTTATTTTGATAATACAACTAAGGGTACTACTACAAACAATAAAGGAGAATTTTCCTTTAGTTATACTAACGCGATACAATCACCGCTAGTCATCACCTATTTAGGTTATAAAAAACAGTTAATAACTGATTACCGCAATCCAAAATTCCTCAATATCCAACTAGAAGAATCTCACGAATCTTTAGATGAAGTTGTCATAAATGCTAATGATGGTCTTACACGAAAAGAAAAACTTAAAGTATTTAGACGCGAATTTTTAGGTACATCGGGATTTGGCACATCTTGCACAATACTTAATGAAGAAGCTGTAATACTCAAATATTTGAAAAAGGAAAATCGACTTATCGCTTACTCTTATGAACCTTTGAAAATTGAGAATGTGGCGCTTCAATATTTAATAACTTACGATCTCAGTTCGTTTTCGGCAAAATTTGCCCATGCCAATCCAAAGACAAATAATTTTGAGGTAAATGAAGCTGGTTTTCAGGGCAATCCCTATTACCAAGACATGCCCGTTTTTAATAGACAAAAAGCCATCAGAAACAGAGCCAGGGCTTATAGAGGTTCTACCTTACAATTTATGCGCGCCTTATACGCTGGCAACTTGGAAGAGGAGAAATTTAAAATACATGTAAATCGTACTAGTGTGCCAATACATCAAGTTTTTGAAATTGAACTTTTTGATAATGGTATTAAAAAGATAAATCTGAAAAAAAACGACTTCTCTATTTCCTATAGAAACAAACAGTTTTCTCAAACTCAAGTACGATCACCTTATTTCTTAGTGGATATCTATGGGAATTACAACAAAGTCAGCAAGATTATTTTCTCAGGGTATATTGGTAGTAGGCGCTTTGGCGATTTATTACCTTTTGATTATGGCCTTTAATTAAATGTTTTAGTATTAAAGCTTGCTAAAAACAAACTTCATCTCTGTGGCAATCTGCAAACTACGTTCTAAATACGTTTCTGTTTGTTGCGGTGTGCCATCAGACTTCTTAGGGTCTTCATAAGTAATGGCAATACGTTTATCACAACCAAATACCATTGGGCAGCCCTCATCTGCCGAAGAACAGGTCATAATTGCAGCAAATTCTGAGGTTGGGTTAAAATCAGCATCATACTTTTTTGAAAATGCAATTATGGGGTGAGCATTTTCAGAAAACTTTATCGCATAAACAGGGTTTTCTTCTTCTGAAAGCTTACCAATAGCAAATCCTTGGTTAGATAAAGTTTCCCCAACTTTAGGAAACATAGCAGTAGCTTCGGTACCACCAGAGTAACAAAACACATTTTTAATATTAAAATATGCCGCCATCGTTTGCGCCCAAATCTGAGATAAATGGCTACGTCTTGAATTATGCGTGCAAATAAAATTTAGAAGAATTGTATCATTTGATTTGATTTTATCCTTTATGTAATCTGATAATTGATTCAAAACTCCTTTTCTTTCCTCAGAAATTATATCTATACCTAATGTTTCTATTACATTAGAAATGTCTTTGAATATTGTCATTCTATGTTTAATAGTTTAATGAAAAGATTATCACGTCCTTACGCGCTTTACAATTACAGAATGATCAGCAACACCCGCTGTTTGGTGAGCAGCACATCTCTGAAGTCTCAGTTGTTTCAACAATTTCAGTAACTCCACAAGCTTCTTTTGCCTTACAATCCGTTTTTTCCACCGCTAATTTAAAAATTAAGTTATGTCCGCGTATTTCAAAATCGTTAATAAATAGTTGGGCGGTATGGAACGTCTCATTGCCATATTCAAACTTAACTTCAGCATCAATAGAGTAAGGCTTCATGTTTCCCACTTTATTCAAAATCCCTAGAGCCTTAAGTACTGTTATAAATTCTGTTCTTTCCTTTTCTTTAGGACTTTCCCAAAGCTGAATAATGGTTTCATTCCAACTATCAATTCCCGCACCACAATCAACAGAATCTATAGCAACATGCTTTACTTCGGTAATATGATAATTTGCTCCTACAAATACGCCTTCAGAATATTCAAAAAGTAGGGTCTTATCTTTGTTCGATTCTAAAATGGATAGTAATTCTTGTGTTTTCATACTCTTGTAATTTAGGTTATCATTAACAGCAATTAGATGCCGTCGCATTAAAAAATGTATTTAATTGGCACTGAAACTCTTGAAATCGTTCAACATTCAAACAATAACAAATGCTTCTGCCTTCAAAACTACCTTTTAACAATCCTGCTTCGTTAATTACTTTTAAATGTTGTGAAATTGTAGGTTGAGACAAACCTATCTCATCTACTATATCATTGCAAATGCAAGAATCTTGCTTACTTATATATTGCAAAATCGAAATACGAGCCGGATGCGCAAACACCTTAGCTATTGTAGCCATTCGATTTATTTCTTCAGAATAAATATGCAGTTTTGAAGCTCCCATAGTTATTTTTATCGAGACAAATATAGTAATTAAATGTAATATTGCAATATTACGATATATAAATCGTAAAAAAAGCCCAGAGCGCATAACTCCAGACTTTAAAATTCTATTCTAAAACCAAGCTTTTTTACCTGCTTGATAGGTGTTGTAAAATTCCTCGTCCGATTTTGTAAGGTAGATAATACCTTCTATCAACCCTATCAATCCAGTAACCCACACCACAAGAACTCCAATACCAACACAGGATAAAACAATTCCAATTATAGATACTACCAATAAAATAATACCCTCTTTTTGATAACCCAACACGAATTTATGAATACCAAACGCACCAAACAGAATGCCTAATATACCAGCTAAAATCTTTTTATTATCTCCAGATGTAAAAGTTTCTTTGGCGCTTTCGGCAAACTCAGATGCCGTTTCCTTAGCCTCACTAGCAAATTCCTTGGCTTTTTCTTTGGCCTCTCCTGCTATTTCTCCTGCTTTATCTGCTGCCTTTTTTGCACCATCTTTAGCATCATCTAACATATCGTTTAAATCGTCACTTAAGTTTTTTTCGTCTGACATGATATTAGTTTTTTTTTTGATTAGTTTTTAAATGTAGTAAAAAATTGAATTTACTACTAACTATATGTCTTCCAAAGTTTAAAAAGGTTACATTTTTTTAACTTATCTAAAAAGGAGAAGTAATCCTCCCACCGCCGTAATAAAGATGATAAACTTTCGATAACTAAGATTTGAAATACGTTTTACTATAGTCGCACCAAGCATGAATCCGATGACAATAGTTGGAATTAGCACTATGTTTAACACCAAGCTTTCCTTTGTAACGGTTTTCCAAACAAAAAAATGAAAGGGCAACTTAAACACGTTAATGATAAAGAATAACCATGCGCCCGTACCAATAAACTCATTCTTTGGCAGGCGTACTGCTAGAAAGTATATGTTAGAAATTGGTCCCGCAAGATTACCGATCATAGTTGAAAAGCCCGCTAAAAATCCAACCGAATTCGAAAACACTTTATTTCGCGGAATATTATTGGCTTTCCGACGTTCAAAATACCACATCACCCCTATTGAACCTATGATGATAATGGCCATTACCTTCTTAAATACCACTTCAGAAATAATATCTCCAACCCAAACGCCAACCAAAACACCCAAAACCATGGCAGGTATCAGTTTCTTAATAAATCGCCATTGCGCATGCCGGTTATAATAAATTACCGCAAGTATATCTGCCGCAATAAGCATAGGTAACAGAACACCTGTAGATGCTTTTTCGCCAAAAACAAAAGCTAAAATTAATATGATAATGATGCCAATGCCCTTAATTCCAGATTTTGAAAACCCTAAAATAAAACCCGCAAAAGCTATGGCAATCCATTGCGCAGAAGATAAGTTATAGGCCTGAAATGTCTCGGTTATTTGCAATTCGGTTATTTAAAAGCAGCATCAATTGGCTCCCAAAGTTCAATTTTATTACCATCATTATCAAGTATCCAACCAAATTTTCCATACTCATATTCTTCCATCTCCCCAACTACGGTTACACCTTCAGCTTTTAAAACCTCCAATAATTCTACCAAATTCTCAACGCGATAGTTAAACATAAAATCCTTCTTAGAAGGCTCATAATATGTGGTATCTTCAGGAAACGGACTCCATTGTGTCGTGCACTCATTCCCATCCGCATCCTTCCACCAAAACGTACAACCGTAATCATCTGTATTAAACCCAAGGTGTTTTTTATACCATGCCTTAGAATCTTTTGGGTCTGTCGTTTTAAAAAACAATCCGCCTATTCCCGTAACTCGTTTTTCCATTGTTGTAGTTTTTATTTAGATGCCGAATCATACTTCAACTTAGTTTGGCAGAAGCGTTCAACATCAGAAAGATTATTATTTTTATTTGGGCGTTACCCTCGATGTCACATTCTAAAGTCTTAATAAACATAGATGCTCGGGTCGGGCTTTACGCTATATCTTTTTTGAGTGTCATTGCGAAGGTAATTTCTAATTACCTGTGGCAATCTCCTAAAACAAAGAGATTACTTCGTCGTACCTCCTCATAATGACGGCGTATTTGCAATCACAAAAAAGGATGCCGCTACAATCCCTAACGCGCTTACTCAAACGCAATTATTAAGATTTCTTAATTGACTTTTCGTAAATATCTATCCATTCCTTAACATCAATTTTAGCAGTTAACTCACCAATTAATTCAAAGGGAATGTCATTCATTCTTTTAAACCGAATACAGCTTTTCCCCATATCCAGTTTGTACTTGCATCGTTTTGCATATTCAGCTACAAACCAATCGTACAGGCCCTCTTTAGCATAAATAGTCATACTGTAAACCGCTATAAAGTTTTTTTGCGAAGCCAAATTCATAAACGGTAAAGGCTGTTTAGGGTCGCAGTGGTAACCGTTTGGATAGACTTCATGCGGAATAACATATCCCAGCATCCCATAATTCATGCACTCAACAAAACCCTCAGGTAAATTATTTAAAATTTGCTCGCGTAGCTTTAGTATTACTTCTTTTCTGTCTTCTGGCAGTTCCTCTAAATACTGTTCTGGTGTGGTTGCTTTTGATTGCATATGCTGTTTATTTACGTTGAAGAATTAACCCTGAAATTAAAGATATAATAAATCCAATTACCGTAACTATAGCTATCATAAATAATGCTGCCACAAAACTTGTCATTTCCATCAATTCATCTTCGCGCCCTTCATTAATTAACATTTGCGCATACTCATCAAAAAAATTAGGATTGATAAATTTTGTATAGATAAAATCGGCTATTCCAATACCTATGCCTACCAAGACTGAAATTAATAAACCAATAATAATTGCTTTTCCTAGAGAAATTTTACCATCATTAACTTTATCTCGATAATGTTTTATACCAAAGAAAATAAAAGAAAGAGATAGAAAAATTGATATATATCCTAAAACTTCAAGGGTGCCAAAATCAAAATATTTACTAAAAGCAAGATGAAGTACAAAAATCAAAAACCCAGTAACGCATCCAAATAAACCATATTTCAAAACTGTATTTTTCATATCCTCTTTATTAAATATGTTGATCTATTAAAATAGTATTGCCATCAGGATCAGTCAGCACAACACTTGCTGGACCAGTAGTATTTTCATCAGCCTCTTGAACTAATGCAATATTTTCGTTCTTTAAGTGCTTTTGAATAGCTCTAACGTCATCATATTCATCAAGGGCATTTGCGTTTTCATCCCATCCAGGATTAAAGGTTAAAATATTCTGCTCAAACATACCTTGAAATAGCCCAACCAGAGCGTTACCATTTTTCATAATAAGATAATTTTGTTCTAAACTTCCAGCAAAAACGCTGAAACCTAAATGCTCATAAAACGCCTTAGATTTATTGATATCCTTTACGCTAAGACTAATTGAAAATGCACCTAATTTCATGTGATTAATTTTTAATTTGATTTGATTAATAATTCTGAAACAAAACTAGGAATAGGGGTAGAAATGGCACTCATACTAAAGTACCAAACCACTAGTACTTTAGTTTAAATGTATGAAAATTAAAATGAATTGAACTATAATAACGCCTCCCTTACTCCCACCTTTTTAGGAGGAAAAGTAACACGTATGAGTTTCCCCTCTAAAAAGAGGGGAATAAGGGGTGTGTAAAAAATTAAATAATTCGATAATCCTTCGCAATTTGAAGCGCTTGAGTCCTTCGCTTCGCATTAAGTTTTACTAACAAGTTAGAAACATGAGTTTTTATAGTGCTTTCAGAAAGAAATAATTTATCCGCAATTTCCTTATTTGATAGTCCTTCAGAAATCGCTTGGAGCACTTCATACTCTCGAGAACTAATTTCTAGCTCTTTAATTTTATGATGGTTTATCTCTGCTGTTTCTTGTTGTTGCTTATTTAGACTCTTCTTATTGATATAAATACCAACCACTAAAAACACAATTGCAATTATGGCTACGGCAAATTCTATTTTTAAGTTACCCGAATGAATGGAATAGGTACTTAATTGGAACAAAAGCACCAAAGCTAAAATTAAACCTGAAAAAACAAGAATGGTTTTTTTCACGAATTAAAATTAACAAAATTTAGCTTTAATCTTATCAACAATAGTCTGTGCCAATTTGCGCTTACTTTCAACCGTCCAACCTGCAACATGTGGCGATAGAATTACATTTTCAGCTTGAATTAGATACTGAAATGCCTCTGGCATATCTCGAGAAAACAAACTTTCAAACGACTTTTTCTCATATTCTAAAACATCTAATCCAGCTCCTAATACTTTGCCAGATTTTAAAGCTTCAACTAAATCTACTGTTACCACACTTTTTCCACGAGCCGTATTTAACAACCAAAATGGTTTTTTAAATTCCTTGATGAATACTGAATTCATCATATTTAAGGTTAATGGTGTTTGAGGCGTATGCAAACTAACCACATCAACCCGTTCTTGAAATTCTTCAAGCGTTATTTGAGTTGCATTTTCATCACCTACATCAGCTTTAATGTCATAACACAACACCTCAATATCAAAACCTCTAAGCTTTTTCGCAAAGGCTTTTCCCATATTACCATAACCAATCAACCCAACTGTAAGTCCGTCCAACTCAATACCACGATTTTCTTCTCGCAGCCACTTACCTGCTCTTACTTCTCTATCGGCTTTATTTAATTTATTGAACAGTGATAATAGCATTCCCAAAGTATGTTCTCCAACAGCATTTCTGTTCCCTTCTGGTGCTGAAATTAAATACACACTCTTAGTTTCAGCATAATCGCAATCAATATTTTCAAGACCTGCACCTACTCTTCCAATAAATTTTAAATTGGCCGCTGCATCTAAAAATTGGGTGTCAATAGTAAACCTACTTCTTATAATGATGCCATCATAATTTGAAATTTTGGCTTCTATTTCTTCTTTGGTAGAGGTATAATCTTCATGATTTTCAAAACCCAAAGCGTTTAATTGATTGAGCAACAATTGGTGATTTGTATCTAGGTGTAGAATTTTCATGTAACAAATTTAAGAAGGATTAAAAAAACAAAACCCCAACTATAAATAGTTAGGGTTTGTAATTACAGTTGGCCCACTAGGGCTCGAACCTAGACTCTTCTGGACCAAAACCAGACGTGTTGCCAGTTACACCATGGGCCAATGCGGGTGCAAATTTAGCACAAAGTTTTGTTTGAACAAGAATTTTTTTCAAAAAAACACACTCTTGTCTTTCTATGGTAAAAATTCATCTAAAAAAGGTAATGTTTTGATCCACATAGCGTTTATGTTAAGGGTTATATAATATTTATAGCTGTTTGATATTTATTGTTAAATTCGCCACAACAAACTAACACGCATATAGATGATGGATTTTAATTTTAAAAAATGGAACACCATTTTAGGTTGGTTCTCTTTTTTAATTGCCTTAATTACATATAGTTTAACGGTTGAACCCACCGTAAGTTTTTGGGATGCTGGGGAGTATATTTTAACATCATCTAAATTACAAGTAGGGCACCCTCCTGGAGCACCTTTATTTCAAATGCTAGGTGCATTTTTCTCAACCTTTACCTTTGGAAATAATGAACTTATCGGGTTAATGATGAACATGATGAGTGCTGTAGCCAGTGCATTCACCATTTTATTTATGTTCTGGACCATCAGTCTTTTGCTTAAAAAATTAGTGGAGCATTTAAATTCTGAAAGTAATTCAAAAAACAATGCTATTTCTAAATCCCAAAATCAAGCCATTTTAGGTAGCGCACTAGTGGGTAGTTTAGCCTTCACTTTTACAGATTCGTTTTGGTTTAATGCTGTGGAAACAGAGGTTTATGCCATGGCAACCTTAATTATGTCTTCGCTTTTTTGGTTAGCATTACGTTGGGAACAGGATATGGATAAGCCACGTGCTAACCGTTGGTTAATCCTAATTGCTTTTATTATCGGGCTATCTTTTGGAGTTCATTTTATGGGGCTGCTGACAATTCCTGTTATTGGACTTATTTACTACTTCAAAAATTATAAAACAGTAACCGTCAAAAATTTTATTATTGCCAATGTAGTTTCTGTAGCAATTTTATTATTCGTGTTTAAATTATTGGCACCTAATATCTTAAAGATTTTTAGTGTATTTGAAATCTTTTTTGTGAATAGTATAGGGCTACCCTTCAACTCCGGATCTATAATTGCAGTGTTGCTTTTAGTGGGTATTATTTTTTACGCCTTGCGCTACACCAGACAAAAAAACTATGTGCATTTAAACACAGGAATTCTTTGTTTAACTTTTGTAATTATTGGTTTTTCTACGTGGTTGATGTTACCTATTCGCGCTAATGCTAATGTGGTAATTAATGAAAATAACCCATCAAGTGCTAGAGAGCTTTTGGCCTATTATAATTTAGAGCAATATCCTGAGACACATTTGTTTTTTGGTCCTCAGTTTACAGATATGTACGCCTATTTGGACGAAAACAACCCCTACATTGACGACAAACCCAAATATGAAAAGAACGAAAAGAAAGGTGAATATGTAATTGTTAACGATTACAAGGACGCTAAACAAAACTATAATTCTAAGCATGCCTCAATTCTACCAAGAATGTGGAGTGGCGAGCATGCCGAAAATTACATGAGGTTTACTGGATTTTTAAATTTTAGTGTTAAACCCAATTTATACAGATCATTCTATCGAGAGGCAGAAGCGGCTGGCGCAACAGAAGATCAGGCAAATAACTATGCTTTAAATCAAGTTACGGAATACAAGAAGAAAATAGCTGCATTTCGAAATGAAGTGGTTCAGGGCAATGTAGATTACGAAGATTATCATAATTTCTTAAGAAGAGAGCAAAGTAATCTAGATATTGAAAAACCAGATTTAATTAGCAATGTAAAATATCTTTTTGAATATCAATTAGGTTATATGTACTGGCGCTATTTTATGTGGAATTTTGTGGGTAGACAAGATGATATTCAAGGGCGATTAGATAATCATGGAAATTGGATAAGCGGAATTACACCTGTGGATGAATTACATTTAGGATATTCTCAAGACAATTTACCTTCAGATGTGAAAAATAATAAGGGACGTAACACGTACTACTTTTTGCCGTTTATTATCGGGTTAATTGGGTTATTCTTTCTCCTAAATACAGATAGAAAGCGTTTTTGGGTAATGGTCGTTTTCTTTTTATTTACTGGAATTGCGATACAAGTGTACACCAACGTACGTCCTTTTGAACCTAGAGAGCGTGATTATTCTGTTGTAGGTTCCTTCTATGTGTACGCCATATGGATTGGTATTGGTGTTTACGCCATCTACCATACTTTGAAAGACAAGTTACCAAAAGCCTTGGCTGCGCCTCTTATCTCCATTGCTTGCTTAATTTTAGTTCCTGGAATTTTGGCAGCTAATAACTGGGACGACCACGATCGATCTGGTAAATATACCGCACAGGCGATGGCTAGAAAATACTTAGACTCATGTGCTGAAAACGCCATCTTATTCACTATTGGCGATAACGATACCTTCGCGCTTTGGTATGCCCAAGAAATTGAGAGCTATAGAACCGATGTAAGGGTGGTTAACACCAGCCTATTCCAAACAGATTGGTATATCGATCAAATGAAACGTAAGGCTTACGAGAGTGACCCTATTCCATCTCAACTTCAGCATAAAGATTATCAATATGGTACCAACGACTATGTGAGAATTGAAGCTTTAACTAAGGACACTATTAATTTGAAAAGAGCCCTTGATTTTATTCAAAGTGATAGTCCAAAAACAAAGTACAGGTATCTTATGGAACAACAGGGTTATGATACCAGTAGCATGAGAAATCAAGATTTGGATGCAAACTTTTTATACACAAGACATATTCAAATCCCCGTAAATAAAGAAAATGCTTTAAAAAGCGGTATCGTAAAACCAAAAGATGCCGATAAAATTGCGCCTAATATTGTAATTAATATCAATGAAGGTGCTATTTATAAAAATCGTCTTTTAATGTTAGATGTTATTGCCAACAATGAATGGCAACGACCAATTTACTTTACAGGTGGTAGCTTTGGCGATGATGATTATATTTGGATGAAAGACTACCTTCAGTTGGATGGTATGTGTTACAAATTAGTACCTATAAAAACACCTGTAGATCGTGCTAATCCTTTTGATATGGGTCGTGTAGATTCAGATTTAATGTATGAAAAAGTAAAAAGCTGGAATTGGGGTAATAGCGGTAGCCCAGACATTTATCACGATCCTGAAACGCGTAAAAACTCCATTACCTATCGTGGCAATTTAGCACGTTTGGTAGAGCAATTAATTAATGAGGACAAATTAGAAAAAGCAGAGGAAATCGCTGATATCGCCATGACTAATATGCCAGTGGAGCATTATGGATATTACACACTTTTGGAACCATATATTAGTGCTTATTATCAAGTTGGAGCGAAAGAGAAAGCTCAAGATTTGTTCTTTAAAGTCAGTAAGAAATACCAAGAAAATCTAACGTATTACAGTAGCTTAACCAGAGACAATCAAGAACGTTTGTTTGAAGATATTTATACCGACATTCAACGTTACAAAGGTTTAGTTGATGTGCTTATAGAATTGGATGAAGAGCTAGCTGAAAAGGAAGGTGACACGTTTAATAATTACCTAAGATTATTCAAGTACTTTTATGGTGACGAAGAGGATGAAGTAGTTCCTGAAGAAAGAACAGATTTGGATATACCTGTAGAAAACCCTATTGATTCCTCTAGTGATAGTAACGAGTAAATAAATATAACATGGCTTTAGTGCCAATTAAGACACCAAAAGTAGTTAAAGCTTTATTCCCCAATTATATTTGGAATATTGATACTACCGATAAAATTATTTACTTAACATTTGATGATGGCCCCACACCTAAAATCACAGACTGGACACTGGATATTCTTGAACAGTACAAGGCAAAAGCAACTTTCTTTTGCATAGGCGCCAACGTTGAAAAACAACCAGACGTTTTCAAAAAAATTTTAAAAAACGGTCATAGTGTTGGCAATCATACACAGCATCATACAAAAGGTTGGAAAACTTCAAAAGACTCCTATCTAAAAGACGTAGAAAAAGCACAAAACACATTAAACCATCATCTTCTTAATTCAGAATTTAATATTCAGAAGTTGTTTAGACCACCCTATGGTAAAATCACACGCACTCAGGGAAAATCTCTACTAGAACTTGGATATAACATCGTAATGTGGGACGTTTTATCTTTTGATTGGGATAAAAATACCACTAAAGAAGCGTGCACTACTAATGTAATTTCAAAAGCAAAAAAAGGAAGTATTATTGTATTTCACGACAGTGTGAAATCGGCTGATAATATGCAATATGCTTTACCTAGGGTTTTAGAGCATTTCGGCCAAAAAGGATATCAATTTAAATCTTTAGAATTTTAAACGTACTCCTCTATAATATCAATAAGTGTATCAGCATCTTGCTCGCCACTTTGACGCCATTTCATCTCGCCATCCTTATAAATAATTAAGGTAGGAAGACCTTTTACACGGAGTGCTTCGGCTAACTCTTGGTTTTTATCCACATCTATTTTGATAACTTTAGCTTTATCACCTAGCGCCGCGGCAACATCACGAAGCACAGGATGCATCACGATAGATGTTTCATCTCCATCTGCGTAAAAGTCAAAAAGCACAGGGACATTTACATCGATAAGTTCACCAAATTTTGACATATTTTAATCTATTAATAGGGTAGAATTTACAAATGATAATTAATTACTTCTTATAAAAATAAGCAATTTCCTTGTAAGTATAACGTTTACATGGGATTAAACAGTTTTTGAACCTTTTTTAAGTTCAATAACTGTAATTTCTGGCCAAATACCAACGCGCCCTGGAAATCCTAAATACCCAAAACCTCTATTCACATTTATATATTGCCCTAACTGCTCATAAATACCAGCCCAATATTTATACCTCCATTTTACGGGGCTCCATTTAAACCAACCGGGAATTTCAATCCCAAATTGCATCCCATGGGTATGACCGCTTAAGGTTAAATGATAATGGTAATCATCATCAATGACTTGCTTCTCCCAATGCGATGGATCATGACTCATTAATATTTTAAAATCATCTTTACTAATATTGGAAACAGCTTTCTTTAAATCACCAACTTTCTTAAAACCACCAGCACCCCAATTTTCAACACCAATGAGTGCTATTTTTTGTCCGTCTTTTTCTAAATATTTACTTTCATTTAAGAGTAAATCGAAACCAATCTCTTTTTGAATTTGTTTCAAATCCTCTAAATTTTGTGCTTTAGCCTCATCAGATTCCCAACGAATATAATCACCATAATCATGATTACCCAAAACTGAGTACAACCCATCTTTAGCTTTCAGTTTATTGAAAACTTCAATGTAAGGTTTCATCTCTTTGGCTTCGTTATTTACCATATCGCCTGTGAATAATATCACATCACTTTGCTGTTGATTTATAAGATCTATGGCATACTTTACCTTCTCTATATCATCAAAACTTCCAGAATGCACATCGCTAATCTGAGTAAGTTTATAACCATCAAAAGCCTCAGGCAGATCTTCAAAAGTTAATGTATAGTTTAATACTTTAAAGTTGTATTTGCCCTTGTAGATGCCATATAAAATAGCACCAAAAGGAATAGCCGCAATTCCTAATGCAATTTTAGAAATAAATGCTCTGCGTGAAGGCATATATTTTACACTTGAATTTGGGCCTTCTGTAAAATATCTAAAAATAGCTTGAGGTACTCTAAAAATGTCTTCAGCAAATAGAATACCCAGAATAATCAATTTTGGAACAATTAAAGCCAATAAATATCCAAAGGCAAATGCCTGAGTATTTCCAAAATCACCACGGCTTAAACCATAAAACTTAATTATAAAATTACCAATAACAGCTAAGGTTATTACCCAATATAATACACTAAGCCAAATATGCTTTGAGATGGTGCGAAAGGCTTGAAAAGCATAAATATCAATTACAATAAAAATTAATATAAATATAAGCCAACGTATCATTTGTTTTTTTATCAAAGATAGCGGTATTCAAAAACACCACTTTAAAAGTGTTATTTATTTAACGTATAGTTAAGATTTGAATTTATGACGAAGCAAAAGGTGTATCCTTACTATCCACTTTCCAATTTACTTTTTGTAGATTTGGTTTTCTTGCAAAACCATCAAAATGTCAGACCAAAAACGCCTTTTTTTAGTAGATGCTTATGCCTTAATATTTAGAGGCTATTATGCCTTTATAAAAAACCCAAGAATAAATTCTAAAGGAGAAGACACTTCCGCTATTATGGGCTTTATGAATTCACTTTTAGATGTAATTAAGCGCGAACGTCCAGATCATTTAGCAGTGTGTTTTGATAAAGGCGGTAGTGTAGATAGAGTTGAAATGTACGAGGAGTACAAAGCTAATCGTGATGAAACGCCCGAAGGTATTCGTACCGCAATTCCTCATATTTGTAACATTCTCGAAGCGATGCACATTCCCATTATGGTTAAAGAAGGTTATGAGGCAGATGATGTGATTGGGACACTTTCGAGACAAGCGGAAAAAGAAGGTTTTAAAACCTTTATGGTGACTCCAGATAAAGATTTTGCCCAATTAGTCACCGAAAATGTGTTTATGTACCGTCCAGTTTTTGGTGGTGGCTACGAAACTTGGGGCATACCAGAAGTACAGAAAAAGTTTGAAGTGGAAGACCCATTGCAAGTGATTGACTTTTTAGGTATGATGGGTGATAGTAGTGATAACATCCCTGGATTACCTGGGGTTGGTGAAAAAACGGCTAAAAAATTTCTTGCAGAATTTGGAAGTATGGAAGGGCTTTTGGCAAATACCGATCAGCTAAAAGGTAAAATGAAAGAGAAGGTTGAAGCTAATGGTGAGTTGGGACTGCTTTCTAAAAAGCTAGCAACCATTATGCTGGATGTTCCTGTAGAATTTGATGCTAAAGATTTTGAACTGGAGCAACCAGATATTGAAAAGGTAAAACAAATTTTTCAAGATTTGGAGTTTAGAAGACTTACTGAAAATTTCCTAAAAACCTTTGCTACAGACACCTCAAGTGCAACCGCTCCCGAGTCCGCTAAAACTCAAACGGAAGACGTTACACCTACTCCAAAAGAGACTAAAGCTGCTGGAGCTGGACAGTTTTCATTATTTGGTGCAGACCCATCCAGTGAAACGGAAACGGTTTCAGAATACACAAGAAAAACAAACACAACGTCTTCTCACTTTTACCAAAGCGTAAATACGCCACTTTCTAAAACCTTGTTTATACAGAGTTTGATGAAACAGACTTCTGTATGTTTTGACACTGAAACCACAGGGTTAGATCCTTTAACAGCGGAATTAGTTGGAATTGCTTTTTCTTGGGAAGTGGGTAAAGGTTTCTATTTGCCGTTTCCGGAGGATAAAAATGAAGCGCAAGAATTGATTGAACAATTACGCCCATTTTTTGAAGCTGAAACTATTGAAAAAATTGGTCAGAACTTAAAATACGATATTAAAGTTTTAGCCAAATACAATATTACTGTTAAGGGCAAACTTTTTGATACCATGTTGGCGCATTACCTTATTAATCCAGATATGCGCCATAATATGGATGTATTGGCTGAAACATATCTCAACTATACACCTATTTCTATTGAAACTTTAATTGGTAAAAAGGGCAAAAACCAATTATCAATGCGTGATGTTCCGTTAGAAAAACAAACGGAGTATGCGGTAGAAGATGCAGATATAACGTTGCAGTTGAAAGAACATTTTCAAAATGAATTAGGTGAAGCCAATACTCAAAGACTCTTTGATGATATTGAAATTCCTTTACTCAGAGCACTTACATCTATGGAGCTTGAAGGAATCAAAATGAATCCAAAAATTATTGAAGATCTTTCTATTGAAAATAAAGAAGAAATAAAATCTCTTGAAGACAAAATCAGATCATATTCTGAAACAGAATTCAATATTGCTTCACCAAGGCAATTGGGTATTGTTCTCTTTGAAGAGCTAAAAATCGTAGATAAACCAAAAAAAACTAAAACAGGTCAGTATGCAACTGGGATCGAAGTCTTGAATAATTTAAAAGGAAAACATCCAATTATTGATGATTTAATTAGATGGAGAAGCTTGAACAAACTACAGACCTCTTACTTAAATCCTCTTCCAAATCAGATAGACCCCAGAACTCATAAAATACATACTGAATTCAGTCAAATTACCGCAGCTACAGGACGCTTAAGTAGTATAAACCCGAACTTACAAAATATTACTATTAGGACTGAAGAAGGAAGAAAACTTAGGAAAGCGTTTATTCCAAGAAGTGAAGACTTCACTTTGTTAGCTGCCGATTACTCGCAAATAGAACTAAGAATTATTGCTGCTTTAAGTAAAGAAGAAACCATGATTTCGGCATTCCAAAATGGTGAAGATATTCATGCCTCTACTGCTTCAAAAGTATTTAATGTTGCTATTAACGATGTAACTCGCGAACAACGTAGTAATGCGAAAACGGTAAATTTCGGAATTATTTATGGTGTTTCGGCTTTTGGTTTAAGCAATCAAACCAACTTATCCCGAGCAGAATCAAAAGAGCTAATCGACACCTATTATGCCACTTATCCTAAATTGAGAAACTACATTCAAGATCAAGTAGATTTTGCAAGAGATAACGGTTATGTGCAAACGGTTTTGGGCAGACGTCGCTATTTAAAAGACATTAATTCTAGAAATGCTGTGGTTCGCGGTGCTGCAGAACGAAATGCTGTAAACGCGCCTATACAAGGAAGTGCTGCCGACATTATAAAAATTGCCATGATTAACATTCATCAAAAACTATCGGAAGGCAATTTTAAAACTAAAATGCTACTACAAGTGCACGATGAATTAGTGTTTGATGTTTATAAACCTGAATTGGAAACCATCAAAACTTTAGTAAAAACCGAAATGGAAAACGCCTATAAATTAGAAGTACCGCTTGATGTAGATTTAGATATTGGTGATAATTGGCTAGAAGCACATTAATTTTATTAAATCTACTTTTTCAAGGTTTAATTAAAAAAATAGATTCAGTCCTAATATTTCTATTTATCCATTACCCAATTTTACAAAAACAAAATCGCCTTCTCCATTAATAGGTAAAATTGCTGCAAGCGGGACATCTTCTAAAATCATTTTACCAGATTCAAATCTTACAGAAAAAGTACTGGACTCATCCTCGTCCCCACTAAGAATCAATTGATCATTCTGCAACTCCCAAGTACCAATGAAAGTGTCTATATTTTCACAGTTAACTACATACTCTACTTCCTCTTGTGTAGGATTGAAATCGTTTGGATCATATTGCTCTAATATAAACGATTGATCAGTTTTAAACTCAAAAGTCATGTATTCACAACCTTCATCAACTATCAGTTCAACAAAAGCTCGTATTTCCTGTGAAAGCTCTAACGGAATAGCGCTTCCATCTAAATTAATTCCAGTTATATCCCTTAACAACCAAGTACCCTCAAAAGACACCTCTTCGTTTTGCATTTCTTCTCCATCGGATGCGTTGGAACATGATAATGTAACTATAAATAATAGCAGTGCAGTAAAAATTCTGGTAGTTTTCATTTAAAATAATTTATGTGTTTATTACACATCGCTTTTTTTATAAAATGTCATCATCAAAAATGAGTAACGCCTACTTCATTATTTGTTTGAGTACGCATTTTTATAATTTTCACACCTTTGAAGTAACCTTAATCTACTGTTTATGAAAAAATTACTTCTAAGCTGCATGCTATTTACAGCATTTCCAAGTTTTATTTTAGCGCAAGATATTATTGAATTAGGCAATAGCGAATCTATGTGCATCACGGTTAAGGTAAAGGGCAAGATGCTGTTATCAATCCGTTTCCTAATGCTGTTAGTTTTGATATTGTAGAAAATATTGGCACCAACACCTTCTCTATTCGTGTTGAAGAAAACAGCACTGTTGTAAAGGAAATTACCATTAAACGCAACGAAACCAAAAAGGTTACGGTATTAGAATCTTATCAGCTTTTTTTTGATAACAAAAAGCCTACTAAAGCTAAAGTGAGCTTTGAAAAGGCTAAGGCATATTAGGCTACTTTTTTCCTTTTCTTCTGATAATACTGATATGCTAAACCGGCAATTGCAATACCCCCAAAGATAAAAATAAGATAAGATTTACTTGGATGTGTTACTGGTGCATCATCGCCATAAAGCACAAAACCTGCCCAGTAATAAGGATGTCTTAATTTAGGATTATCTGTACCCTTTAAATAGTTGATTTTTGCTTGTTGCAAAGCCTCTGATTTGGTGTTTCCTTTTTTAAGATTTTTATAAAAATCAACCATTATAGTTTTAGTACTCATATCTGGCACCTCCCAAAGACTAGCTACCGTTGATGGCACACTAGCAAATGTAAAAGCCCGTTGAAATGATTCCATTCCTCTACCGTCATTATCATTTCCAAAACCGGTGTTACATGCACTTAAAACAGCCAAATTCGCATTGAGTTTCATACCATATATCTCTTCTAAACTTAAGTTCTTATCAGAATCTGATTTATTATCAAATAAAAGTTGGTTTAATCCAGAATTACTTGGGTTAATCTGAGCATGCATAGCCAAATGTAAGAGGCTGGCGTTTGGTGCCGTTTCTTTAAAAAGAGACTTTGAAAGATTCTCTTTATATACTTCAGATGGAAAATAGTTACTAATAGAAGTCGCCTCGTTTTGAGCACCTTCTAAATATACCGGCGCACTACGCGTTGCTAACACTTGATTTGTATTTGGATAAAAAGGCGTATAAATAGCCAACAAATTTTTAGTGATATCTGTTTCAATTTTAGGAAAAATAAAACCAAGGTTTGAAGTGTAATGAATACTATAATCTTCAATCAAATAGCGGCCATTTTTTATAAGTATTTCAAAAGGTAATGTGTTTAAAACACCATCTGGATTAACAATCAATGAGGTATATTTTGAATCGATATTAAAGAGCAATACCTTGGCTAATAATGTTGAAAGTTCTTTTAGTTTTTGTGTATTACCAGAAATAGCTGCTAAACGCAATGCTTCAATTTGTTTATCATACTCCCAATCTAAAAGTTGTACGTCTATTTCATTATTGGTAATTTTAATTATAGCTAGCTGCTCATCTAAGAGAATATACTTCAAAATGCATTGCGTATTGGTCAAATTTTGCTGGAGCTCTTCTACATCAAAATTATGCTCGCGAAGTAAGTCAATATTAGGATAATTTTTATCTATTTGATATTGAGTAAGTTCTAATGCCGTTTGTAATGAGTCTTGTTGCTTTAAATTACTTTTTTCCTGAGCCTCAGCAACAGCAATAATTAATAATTTCTTTTCTGCTAATAACGTTTCTAAACCTTCCAGATTATCAGTTTTTCTTTTTTGATAAAACTCTAACCAAACCAATTCGTTCTTAATATTTTCAAAATGATTCAAGAGATTGGGATATAAAATGTCTTTATTGTAGCCCCAACCTTTTGTCTTAATTTGACCTTGTATAACTCTTTTTAAATATAAATCTTGTCTTTTATTATACTTCCTTCTATCATAAGAAGCCTCAAATTGCAATAGCCCAATTTTATAAATGCGAGCTACCATCTTTTTTACAGTTGCATTATTTGGAAAATGCTCAATAAGTTCTGAAGCAATTGTATGAAGTACTTCATTATGCTTAAAGATATTACTTGGTTTAAAATTACTGAGGTCGTCTTTTAAAGTATCTTTATCTTGATGTATCTTCTGAATAGCCATCTTAAAATTATTAAGCGCACCATCTTTATCCAATTGCCGCGCCTTAATACGACCTTTTTGCGCGAAAAAAGTTGGTGTATTTACACTTGTAAAATCTGTTGTATTTATAACATCATCAATAACTAGTTGGGCTTCTTCAAACCTGTTAAGCATCATTAACATTTTACTGCGATTATACTTGTAAACATAAAGCAACCCTTCACCACCATACTGTTCCTTTTCTACCAAGGTAATTGCTTTAGTAACCAAATCTAAGGCATGGTTTAAAACCTTTTTGGAAATATACTTTTCTGGTTGCCGAGAGATATACCAATCTGCTACTTCATTTAATGATGCAGTGTAAAAAAGACCTTCTCCTCCTTTTAAAAAGTTTGGAGACTTGATAAGGTTTTCTAATTTATGGAGTGTTTTAGTAATTTCTAGACTGTCCTCAGTAGAAGTTCCTAACTCCGTCAATTGATATATTTTGTTGTACGGTAATAGAAATTCGTAACTAGCAATTCGTCCTATGGATGAATTATTTCTTTGATCATCAACTGATTTCTTATGCTCCGCATAAAGCCTTTCACCTTGCCGTAGTAACCGTTTTGCCTCTTCTGCATTACCATTGTATACTGAGGTACGAGACATATCTATATAAATATTGATCATATAATTATAATCTGGTTTCTTGGCAGAAGAAAATAATTCTAATGCTTTTAAATTAGATTTAAAAGCTCTGTATTGAAAATTGGTACTAAACTCCGACAGAGATTTATCATTATACATACGTGCTTTCTGTAAAACACCTTCTTCCGTATTTGGGCAATACAATATTCCATCTTCGCAAGCTTTTATAGATGCCAAGTAATTAGCATCTCCCATTTGATAGGAATAGGCTCTAGACAAATAAGCATTTAAAAATGCTATTTCTATACTATCTATCGAGGTTTTTTGTAATTCTTGGGCAATAGAAGTTTCACAAAAAGTAACTGCTTCCAATAACTTATTAGCTCCCAAGAGTGCTGCCGCTTTATCACTGGGATATTCATAATCCTGAGCATTCATTATAAATGTAAAACCAACAAATAAAAGATAAAAACCAGTTTTTATAAACTGAGACATATGAAGTAGTTTTTAAATAACAAGATAGAAATAAATCTCTATTATTCTTATCTACCTGGGCGTGTTCTTAATTTAAAATAAAACGATACTGGATTAACGTTCCCTTTAAACCCAACTGGTTTAACAGATAATTGCACTTCGTAACTACCCTCTGGTATTGTTCCAATCATTTGATCAGCAGGATCTTCGTCTTCCATTGGATTTGAAGCTAATAGTCCAACAAAATCAAAGGCCTCTGCAGGAATACCCATATCTCCAGGAAAATAAGGTATAGGCTGTTTACGAATTACGTTTTTTACCAATTTCCCATCTTTTTTAACCGATGTCATAAATTCAAAAAATACAATGTCTTCTTTGTAAACATTGGTTGGTAACTTATCACCATCAAAACTAAATTTCAACTTGTATTTACCAGTTTTAAAATCTTTAAAAAGCTGAACTGCCGAATTCGTTTCTAACTTAAGTTCGCTTTTAGATTTTCCGTTTAGGGTTAATGCGCCTTTAACTTCTTGGGCGAACGTTAAGGATATAGTAAAAATTAATATTAGGGTTATAAACGTTGTTTTCATGTTATTGGTTTTAATTTATAGTTTGTAGTGTTGTGCTATTTCTAAAGCAATTTCTTTGGTTAACTTTCCCGAAGATGTTGTATTACCATTGTTTGGTGGCGTAATACCATATAAAACACCTTCTTTTAGTATTTGCAATTGGTACATATTGGAAATAAAAACTGCTTTATCTCCCATCTCTACTCTGTGATATAGCATCGCGTTTCTTTCTGGATTATACTGCCAAAACGGATCTTCTTGCTGATTGATATGCGCATACACGTGCCCTTTCCAAAACTCATATTCTTTTTTACCGTAAAATAGTTTGATATCACAATGTAGTGTGCCTCCCGAACCATTGTCTACAGGTTCAATTTCAATACGATTAGCATCTGGATGATAACCAAGCACCAACTCCTTTGGGAAATTAGAACACAGCTGTTCTTTGATAGCATCGATACCAATAGTTTTTTTAACAGTTTCTTTAGTTGCGTTATTAGCCTCTTTGACCTTATCATTTTCTTTTTCTCCCAAACATGACGTACAGATTAAGGCAAAAAAAATGAGAATAAGATTAATGTTTTTCATTTTTTAGTAGTGTTTAATTTGTATATCCCGCAGCCTTAGCCATAGCTAACGCAATTTTTTTATAGTCTCTATTTTTAGCTACCTCCTCTTTATTAAGACTATTTTTTGGTGGGTAAACCATAAGCGTGTAACCATCAAATTTTATCTTTAATTCATGTTTACTTTCATTCCAAAGGGCAGCCATCCCTAGGTTATCAACCCACTCAGCAGATTTAGATATTGATTTCTGAAGCGCCCAAGCCTCTTGCCATTTTTCGCCACCACCAGCAGCTTCAGCAATTTCACCCATCATTTCATTTTTCTTAATCTCTCTGAATAATGAGATGGAACCGCGCAACCATTCGTAATCGTTTTTACTTGTTTCTATATAAAAACCGCATTGTGGCTCTACTTCTTTACGAAACCGATCTGAATTTTTATTATCTAATACACGAATTTTATCTTCTGACACATTATACAATGTGGCCAAAGTACTCAAGGACATTTGCTCGCAGGCACTGTCTTTATTATAATTAATAAGATTTCCTTTGAAATTTTCATTAACAAAGCTGGTATCTTCAAGTTCTGATACATTAACCGCTTTTTTATCGCCCAAACAAGAGGTCATTAATGTTGCCAATGTTAGTATTGTAAAACAGAGTTTAAATTTCATAATTAAATTATTTAATGATTAGTCTTTTCGTTTGCATGTGATGAAGCGTTTTTACACTCACGATATATAAACCTTTACTTAAATGATTTATATTAATTTTTGAAGTCGTACTGTTGGCGTTGTTCTCAAAGTACACCTGTTCCCCAAGAACATTGTAAATACTAATATTTTCTATCTGCGAAGTCGAAGCGATAGTAACTTCATTGGATGCAGGATTTGGATACAATTTTATTTTCGAAAGTTCAACTTCTGAAGTAGATAACACTGAAGCATCTTGAACATTTAAAGTAAAATTACCAGGTTGCTGATTAGTAAATGCACTAGTTTTAGTTCGAGATGATTTGTCATCAGAAGTATCTGCTTCTATCCAAACCTGGATATAATATTTTTGACCTATGGTTAAATTATCTAGCAGTAAATCGTTGGCAGAACATGCTATTGGTGTTACACTGTTACAGTCCTCATAAATGGCAAACTTAACAATACCTTCAAGCGATGAAGCCCCTATAAATACACTAGCGGAGTCTGGAGCATCAAACTCAAACCACACATCAAGAATAACTAAGTCTCCTTGTTGGCAACCAGGAGTTGCATTGCTAGACGTTGCGCTTATATTAGTGCCGTTAAAAATTGACCCCAAGGTTAATGGTGTTGCATCGGCACAACCATCATTACTTGGCGCACAATCCAACCCAAAGAAGGATTGGGCATCAATAGTATTCCAAGTATTGGTGCTAAAGTTAGCATCATCTACCTGAATACAAAATAGATTTTCGTTTAAAGCAGCATTAAAATTGGTATCGGCTATATTCGTATTATTCCCATTCTGTAAATTTAGATTTGCGAGATTGTTGTCCTGACAAAATAGTATATTAAGGAAGCCATTGTTTTCTAAATTTAACTCTACCAAGTTATTTGCTGCAACATCCAGTTCTTTCAAATTAGAAAGCATACTTACATCAATACTGGTAAGTTCATTGTTGTTAACATAAATCTGTTCTAAACCTAAATTATTAGACAAATCGATGGTGCTTAAATTATTGAAATTGGCATTAAGAGAAATCAAATTCACATTAGTCGAAATATCTAGACTTGAAAGATTATTTAAGGCAATTAATAATCCTGATAATGCTGTATTTGCACTTAAATCTACAGTTGTTAAATCATTATCCTGAACAAAAAGAGTTTCTACATTTTTAAAGCCTTCAATACCTGTTAAATCTGAAATTGATCTTGACGACACATCCAAAGTTTCAATATCTATAATATCAGATTCTAAAACCTGCCCGTTAACCACACCATCGGAATCTATACCTTTATCTACCAAAGCTTGCTCAAAATTAGTATCAGGTATATTTATGATAACTGGGACACTTTCTATAATATTTCCAAAATCCATCCAAACATCAGCAGTTTCATAGGTTGCCACAGTACCTTGTGGCACAAATAAGTCTGCAAAAGCTAAGGTTATATCATCAAAAACATTTGCATTTATGGTAACAGGCGTTTGCCAATTTACAGTTACATCTCTTAACGCTGTTTTAGCAAATGCGAAGTCTGCAATTGAAGTTACAGAGCTTGGTATTTCTATAGCGGCTAACTTTCTACATTCGTTAAACACATTAGAATTTAAAGCGGTTAACTTGTTAGAAAGTGTAACGTTTACCAAATCGAAACACCTATTGAAAGCGGAACTACCAATTTCGGTTACTGAGTCTGGAATTACTACTTCTGTAATATCAAAACATTGCTCGAATGCCTGAACACCAATTTCTTCTAAAGTATTTGGCAACACAAAAGTTGTCAATTTATCGCATCTTCTAAAAGCACGTGGACCTATGGTTTTTAATGCTGAGGAGAATGTTATTGTTTCTAAACTTCGGCACGTTGAAAAAGCACCATCGCCTAAACTGATTACCGAATTAGGTAAAACCAAATTGACTAAGCCTGTTCCTCCAAAAGCACCATCGCCTATTTCTATTAAATTATTAGGCAAATCAATTGAATTCAACGCATCACAACCTCCAAAAGCCGCATCTCCAATAGTCTGAATAGAACTTGGAAGATTTACCGTAGCCAGTTGATCGCATCCAGAGAAAATGGCACTTGGTACATCTATATAGCTTGCTGGAAAGTCTATACTTGTAATTGGCGTTCTTGCAAAAACTTGACTGCCAAAGCTTTGAACCGACGGTAAATCTACACTGGTAATTCCTGTATTTTCAAAAGCAGAACTTCCTAAAATCTCTAAGGCACTGGGAAAGGTAATACTTGTTAAACTAGTACAATTTTTAAAGACATTTGCTTCAATAATTTCTACTGTTGGTTGAATATTAACAGTCTCCAAACTAGAACAGTTTTCAAAAGTGCTTCTATTTAATATACTAGAGGTATTGTTTAATGTTGCGGATGTAAGACCGGTACAGCCGCTAAAAGCTCTATCAAAAATGCCAATAACTGTACTTGGTATATTTATAGTTTCTAAACTTGTGCATCCCAAAAAAGCTGCTTCTCTAATAAATGTAATTGTATCAGGAAAATTTACTTGTGTTAAGGCTGTACATCCTGCAAAAGCACTGTCACCAATACTTGTAACTGTAAAATTGGTGCCTGAATAGAATACATTAGCAGGTATATTCAGTTCTGATTGAGAACAATCTCCACCAACAATCATCACAGTAGAATTTACATCGGTTCTATAATCAAATCCATCCACCGTAAAAAACGTTTGTGCATTTAATAAGGCTATTGGGAACAAAAAGGCAATAATTAGTATTTTTAGTTTCATTGTATTAAGTTTTTATAGATTAAAACATCTTGCGATAATCCTTTGGGTTTATGGTTTTACTTATGTTATCGTTAATAGCTATGGTTTCACTTTTCATACTTCCGTCCTTTGACGTTAATGTATACTCCATAATATGACCATCAAGAACCGTTGTATTTTGAATAAACCAATTTGGCAGATTTACACTAGGTGCAACCCAAAGATTTATCTTTACATTGTTGTCAGACATAACATGCTCATAGCATGTGGCTCCCAAAATAGTTTTGGTTTTGCCCGTTTTTTGTAAATTGGTATAATCATAATTTGCCATTTCTTCCGAAGGATTTTGCATTTGCTTACCTCCCATCATGCCCTGAGACATACGCATTTTCATACCCTGTGTTTCTACAAAAATGTGAACATCGCTTCCATCCATAACGATTAAAGACTCACCGTCCATTTCGGCATCCGAATATTCAGCCATATCTGCTTTCATAGCAAAATATTCTGTATTCGGATTAAATAAATAAGACATATTGTAAGATTCGTTTTCTTTAAGATTTGTAAGCTTCACTTGTGTTTCGAAAGTGAAGTTATACACGCCAGGAGTTGATGCATTACTTGAGATATCGGATAACTTTGGAGTGGCAGTATTACTCTTTTTTGTTTTAGTTACCGTACGAGAATCGATAAATGTAACTGGGCTTACATCAATAGCACCATCTACACTACTTGATGTGTAAGACTCTAAATATTCGTTCTCACTATTTTTGTCTGGATTTTTAGTTAATGTGACTAATTGAGCGTTACCGGAAAATGACAATTGTATATTTGTTTCACTTAAAACATCAATTACAACCTCACCTGATTCTAAGTTAAAAGACTGATAATCTTCTGTAACTGCTGTATAAAGTCCTTGTCCGTTTCCAGATTCTGGAGTCCAAATAGGATCGTAGGATAACTTTAATGACGCCTCGTCAGGAATACGCAACTTTATTTGTTTTTGTTTTGGTCCGTTCTTATCAAATAGTAAGGCATTACCTTTCGGGACTACCAGTATATATCCATCATATATATCGGCAGCATGTGTTACCCACGACCCATAAATCCTAACCTCATCATTACTCCTATTTAAATTAGCTTTACCAAACTCTTTAATAGAATAACTTCCATACTTAGCGCTATGCTTTATTATTGCAGAACCAGATGCACTATTTACTGTTGTGTTATCTTCAATTTTAACACCTCTTTCAGTTTCTTCTTTAGGCGTTTTAGTAGTTAAATCATCTAAGGTTTGATCAACAGTTTGATCAACCTTTTGCTCTATCTTTCGGTTGACCTTATCCTTAAGCTTCTTTAAAAATTGTGCTTCTGCATTTGAAGAAATTATTAGCATAATAATTATCACCATGCTTCTAAATACTTGTGTTTTCATTTTGCCTTTTATATTAAGTTACACCCCTTTGTTCCTTAATATTTCAAAATGTTAACAGCGGCTAAAAAAAAATTATATTTGTGTATGGGTGTTAACCTTTTAGTACTTAACCTAACTAATGAGTAAAGAGACTATTGATGTAGAATTGCAAGAGCGTTTAAGACGTGATGATAGAAATGCACTTGAAACAATCTACAGCACGTATAAACCTGCATTTTTAAACTACGCTAAGACCTATAGTTTAAGCGAAGATGATGCTTTAGATATTTATCAGGATGCAGCTGTTGCTCTTTATCAAAACTTTGTAACCAAACAATTAGTGCTAAGTAAAAGCTCTATTAAAACGTATTTATTTGGTATTGGTAAAAACAAAATTTTTAAATTTTTAAAGACTAAAAACAAACCATTACAATATTCTGAAATTAAAGAAGATACTATAACTGAAATAAATTTTGATGATGATGCCCCAACAGAATTACAACTACAACTTGCTAAAAATTTAAAGCAAATATCGGATAGCTGTAACCAACTACTCAGGTTATTTTATTACCGAGGATTAACTATTGAAGAAATAATTGAACAAACAGATTATAAAGATTCAAATACTATAAGAAGCCATAAATCTAGATGCATAAAACGTTTAAAAACTTTGTTTAAAACGGTAGGATGAAGAGTGAGAAATTAATAGCAAAATACGTTAAAGGTGAATTAACTTCTGAAGAACAAAAGGAGTTTGATAACCTTATTAACACCAACCCCGATTTTAAACTAGAGGTTGAAGAGTATCGTGATATACATCAAGCATTTAAAATAAAGGAAAGTGAAGATTTAAAAGGGTATTTAAAGAGTATAGACGAAACGGAAAAACCACCTAAAACTAATAAATACGGAAAACTTATAGCTTTTCTTACAGCTGCTTGTTTAATTATTGGAGCGTTTTTCTTTTTAGACAGAACACCTTCTCCGGATGAAATGTATGCTTCCCATTTTGAAGTTTACCCAAATGTTTTGCAACCCATAGTACGGGGTGAAACTGCAACTAGTTCCGACGCTTTTAGAGCTTATGAAAATAAAAATTATAACGACGCTGAGGTCGCATTTCAAAACCTTTTGAAAACGAACAAAGATGTCAACTTAGAATTCTACTACGCCATGACATTATTAAATCAAAATAAATTTGATCAGGCAAAAGCAATTCTCTATAATTTAAAATCGAAACAACAAGATTTCTTAGCAGAAACCTATTGGTATTCTGCGTTAGTAGCTATAAAACAAAATAATTTTATTTCCGCAAAAAAGGATTTAGAGACTTTAACAAATATAGATCCAAGTTTTAAACAAAAAGATAGAGAAGCACTATTTCAAGTAATCCAATAAAGTTTAAAATGATATTGTAAAAGAAATGGCCGAATAATTATATGGATTACTTGTATAACCAACCGCCCCATTTTCTATCTGAATTTTCGCTTTGCGTTTATGTTTTCCAGAAGCAATAAATAATGGTATACTTGCTAAAGTAGTGGCTCCACCTAGATAAGATAACCAAAGCCCTTTATTATTATTTGTAGAATCGTTATCAACTATACCTCCACTGAGGTTTATACCAAGGCCGCCAACAATCATAGCCACACCTCCTGTAAGCGTAAGCCATCCAGCCAAATTATTTGCTTTCTTTTTTTGAATATGGAAATCATATAATTCTTGTGGGGAACTGTTCTCTTCATCTGGTACTACTTGTGCTCTTGAAATATTAATACTTCCCAAAACGAAAAGTAATATTAGTAGTTGTAGTTTCATTCTTATCGTAATTTTAGTTTGTAATCATCTAATATTCTTAAAGTTAACGAAAAACGATTCTAAGATAAAATTTCGACATAAAAAAACCCACAAACTTAAAAAGTAGCGGGTTCTTTAATTATTTAATTTGATTACCTTCTTTATCAAAAAAGTGGTACTCTAAATATGTGTAAGCATCGCGGGGTAAAATCTTCACCCATTTTTTATGTTCTAAAAACCATTTAGAACGTATAGATGGAAAGCCTTTAGTTAAAAAGGCTGCTATAAAAGGATGTGTGTTTAAAGTCACCTTTTTATAGTCTTTTTTAAATAGTATTTCAAGATCGTGGTTTATTTTCTGCACCAAACTTATAGGTGCTTCTACCTCTGCACCATTTAAACCGTTGGGGTTTTCCTCGCGGGTTTTTATATTCATTTCTGGGCGTGTACGTTGTCTTGTAATTTGTATCAAACCAAATTTACTTGGTGGCAGTATTTTGTGTTTTGCTCTATCATCTTTCATTTCATCACGAAGGTGATTAAAGAGTTTCTGCCTGTTTTCGGTTTTAGTCATGTCAATAAAATCAACTACAATGATGCCGCCCATATCACGTAAACGCAATTGGCGCGCAATTTCTGTAGCAGCAATTAAATTGACTTCTAAAGCCGTTTCCTCTTGGTTGTTGGATTTGTTTGAACGGTTACCGCTATTTACATCAATAACATGAAGTGCTTCGGTATGTTCAATTACCAAATAGGCACCTTTTGTCATAGATACGGTTTTACCAAAAGAGGTTTTAATCTGTCTTTCGATTCCGAATTTTTCAAAAATCGGAACACGATTCTGATACAATTTTACTATTGATTCTTTCTTTGGTGCAATTTCTTGCAAGTAATCTTTAATTTGGTAGTGCAAAGTTTCATCATCTACTGTAATTCCAGTAAAGGTGTCATTAAATATGTCTCGTAAAATAGACGAGGCTTTATTCATTTCTCCTAATACTTTACTGGGGTGATGTGCTTTGTACAGTTTTTTACACATTGCATTCCAACGTTGGAGCAAATTCTGTAAATCTTTATCTAATTCGGCTACTTTTTTGCCTTGTGCTACGGTACGAACAATAATACCAAACCCTTGCGGGGTGATACTTTTCACCAATCGTTTTAAGCGATCTTTCTCTTCGCGAGATTCTATTTTTTGAGAAATAGAAATGCGATTAGAAAACGGCATTAAAACAATATATCTACCGGCTATAGATAACTCTGATGTTATTCTTGGGCCTTTTGTAGAAATTGGTTCTTTAACTACTTGTACCAGTAGCGATTGATTGGATTTTAAGACGTCGGCAATTTTGCCATCTTTCTCAATATCCTTTTCAAAGGGGAAGTTTTTTAAAGAAAAATCTTTTAGTTTACCTGTGCTTACACGTTTGGTGAATTTTAAAAGGGAAGGGAGTTTTGGACCTAAATCATGATAATGCAAAAATGCATCTTTCTCATAACCTACATTAACAAATGCAGCATTTAGACCTGGTACAGTTTTGCGAATTTTGGCGATAAACACGTCGCCAACCGCAAAATTGTTATCATCTTCATCCTTTTGTAATTCAATAAGTTTTCCATCTTTTAATAAGGCAAAATCAACAGCTTCTGAATTAGATCGAATAATTAATTCTTTATCCATTCTGTTAATTTTAATTCCGCCAAAGGCGAAATGGATTAAACTTTATTTTTTCACAGGATTTTAATCCGTGGAGTTCAAAAAACATTTGTTAGGATGCTGAAAAAATGTTGAACTCATTTCAAAGAACTTGTAATTTTTTTAACGTCCCATAAAGGGGACAGTTTTAAATAAAAAAAGTAGCTATCTAACTACTTTTTCCACCTATTTTTTCTTTTTGTGACGGTTAGCGCGTCTACGTTTTTTACGCTTGTGCGTCGCTACCTTATGTCTCTTGCGTTTTTTACCACTTGGCATAAATAGTGTCTTTTATTAAATTAATATTTTATTTTGAATGTCTTGTTATTTAACTTCTACGTTAGTTTTAACACCCTCAACAAAAACTTTTGCAGGCTTAAATGCAGGAATGTTATGCGCTGGAATTTTTATAGTAGTATTCTTAGAAATGTTTCTTCCTGTTTTTTCAGCTCTTGTTTTGATGATGAAGCTTCCAAAACCTCTTAAGTACACATTATCACCACTTTCTAAAGATGTTTTTACTTCTTCCATAAAAGATTCAACAGTTGCTTGAACATCTCCTTTTTCAATTCCTAATTTCTCAGAAATCTTTGCTACTAAATCAGCCTTTGTCATTTTTCAGTCTTTTTATTATTTGGGTTTATAAATTTTATAAAGGGATGCAAATATATGCATTTAAATTTCAATAAATCAAACCTAAAACACTAAAATTTAAGATTATAAACGTTTAATTTAGCGCTTCGTAGAAAATAAATCCATGTCCTTTTCAAAAAATTTAATTCACTGGTATTCAGTTAATAAGCGAAATTTGCCGTGGCGCGAAACTACGAATCCTTATTTTATCTGGTTATCAGAAATTATTTTACAACAAACCCAAGTAAAACAGGGGTTACCTTATTATGAAGCATTTGTTACCAATTTTCCAACGGTTTTTGATCTAGCAAAAGCAGACGAAAGCAAGGTATTAAAACTATGGCAAGGACTTGGGTATTATTCTCGTGCAAGGAACCTCCATTTTACAGCTAAATATGTTGTGAATGCGTTGAAAGGTGAGTTCCCAAACACCTACCAAGGATTATTACAGTTAAAAGGTGTTGGAGATTATACCGCGAGCGCCATAGCGTCCATTTGTTTTAATGAAGCTGCTGCTGTGGTTGACGGTAATGTGTACCGCGTATTGTCCCGCTATTTTGGGATTGATACACCTATTAACTCTACTAATGGAATTAAAGAATTTAAAGCTTTAGCTCAAGAATTGATTGATACTAAAGACCCTGCAACGTTTAATCAAGCGATTATGGAATTTGGTGCTACTCAATGTAGACCGAAAAATCCTGATTGTATGTTTTGTCAGTTTCGGGAAACTTGTGTGGCTTATAATAAAGGTACAATTGACGAACTACCTGTAAAACTTAAAAAGCTTAAAGTAAAACAACGCTACTTTAATTTTTTGGTATTCCTATCAGAAGACAAACAAACACTTTTAGAAAAACGAGAAGGCAAAGGCATTTGGCAAAACTTGCATCAATTTCCTTTGGTGGAAACAGAACAGAATTTGGGGTATGATGATTTTTTGGAGGTAGCAAAAGCACATCCACTTTTAAAGGGTAAAGTGTTTGAGTTGCTACAATATAATGATTCACCTAAAGTGCATAAACTATCGCATCAACATTTGAATACTACGTTTTGGATTGTTTATGTTGATTCTATTGAAAATGGAATTCCTGTTAAAACTATTACAGACTATCCTGTACCTATTTTGATTGGGAAGTTTATTGAGGGGTTTGAGACTTTTGCAATCCAGCAGTAACTTTAAGAATTCATCTCAATTAATTTTTTGGCTTTCTAGAATATCAAATCCGAAATAACCTTTTCGGACTTCTAACTCAACTGTCTCATAAAATTCCATTTTGTCATAGTATTTATGCGAAAAAACTAATTCTTTTATTTCTCTTTTGTAATTAATTCTTATTAGTGGTTGATATTCAGTACGATGGTATCTACTCCCTGACATTGAAGATTTATCAACAATATCATAAGTTTCTTTTATTGAATCTTTATCTGCTAGATAATAATTAGTAAGCATAAACACAGAGCAAGCTATAAAACCAAATCCAACTATATAATGCATAGAGGAATAAAGGTAAAGACCAAACTTACCATAGTCATAGGTTTTCTTATAATTTTTGAAATCCAATATAAATGCAATAATTCCAACAATCAAAATAATACTTAATGGGATAATTAAATTTATTACAGTTTTTCTGAAAATCTTGATCTCCCAAATTATCAAAATTAAACCTGCAAAAAATATTGCTGAATAAAACCTCTTTCGTTGTTTTTTTGTCATTTAACGTCTTTTCATAATATAATGAATTAAAAATTATGTTTCTACTTGGTTTGTCTCTTATCAAATATAATCAAATCTACCTTTCGTAATTGCTTTTGCTTACGAGCGTTTCCAGAATATCAATGATGTTTTGGTTAAGTCTGATAGCTGGCAGGCAAGTCCGCGTTAGGGATTGAGGCATTTGTTGAAGCTCCTTGACGCAGGAAAGAGCGACTGCCGAAAGCCCGACCCGACAGGGGAACGCCCAAAACGTAAATATCACATCAAGAATTCTTATTTTTTTATTAATTTTAGAACTATGAAGTTGGATTGCGTATTTTTGCGCTCTTATATATTAAAGTTATGGCTGGTACATTAAATAAAGTAATGCTAATTGGTAATTTAGGTGATGCGGTGAAGATGCACTATTTTGAAGGTGGTGGTTGTGTGGGGCGTTTCCCTATTGCAACTAGTGAAACTTATACCAATAAGCAAACTAACGAGCGCATAACCAATACGGAATGGCACAATATTGTGGTAAGAAACAAGGGTGCCGAAATTTGTGAGAAGTACCTAAGTAAAGGCGATAAGGTATATATTGAAGGCCGTTTAAAGACTAGAAAATGGACCGATGATAGAGGGAATGACAGATATTCTACAGAGATACAATGTACGGATTTTACGTTTTTGAGTACTAAAAAGGAAAGTGAGGCCAATGCTGCAAATAATGCTGCGCCTGTAACGCCTTCGGTTGGTGAACCTTCTTCTGGACCAACCATTCCTGAGGAGGATGACGATCTTCCATTTTAACCTAAGTGTAATTAAAACCAAAGTAATTGGATCCTGAACCCCCGAGTTTGCATTTTTTAATTTTGGCAATTGATATTTCAGTTGTTTCCGGTTTTGTACTACTCTTTGTATTGTTGTGTTGTTCTGCTTTGATTTCTGGGGCTGAAGTTGCTCTATTTTCTTTAACGAGAACAGATTTAGATAACCATCCTGAGATTGATAGTAAACCATTTCAAATTATATTACAATTACTGGATCGTCCAAAAAAACTTCTAGCTACTATTCTTGTGGCCAATAACTTTATAAATATAGCCGTAGTGCTATTGTTTGCATATTTAGGTGATTTTATGTTTGGCAACGTTGAAAATCCTACTGTGAAATTTATAGTAGAAGTTATTGTGGTTACCTTTTTAATTTTACTGTTTGGTGAAATTTTACCTAAAATTTACGCTAGCCGAAATAACTTGAAATTTGCGGGTGTTATGGCGTATCCGTTGCGCGTGCTTGATGTATTGTTGTCGCCTATTAGCTTGCCCATGAGAAGTACAACATTGGTAATTCATAGAAAATTAGGGAAACAGAAATCTAATTTGAGTGTGGATCAATTATCCCAAGCTTTAGAGTTGACCGACCAAGGTGACACATCTAAGGAAGAACAAAAAATTTTAGAAGGCATCGTGTCTTTCGGCAATACGGATACAAAGCAGGTGATGCGTCCACGTATCGATATTTTTGCTTTAAATATTGAGCAAAAATATACGGAGATTATTCCTGAAATTATTGAAAATGGCTATTCGCGTATTCCTGTTTATGAAGAAAGTGTCGATCAGATTAAAGGAATTCTATACGTAAAAGATTTATTACCATACATTGATAGAAAACAATTTGATTGGACAAGCTTGTTACGCGAACCTTTTTTTGTGCCTGAGAACAAAAAGCTGGATGATTTAATGGCCGAATTCCAGGAGAAAAAAGTACATTTGGCAGTTGTTGTAGATGAATATGGCGGTACGTCTGGATTGATTTCTTTGGAAGATATTATTGAAGAAATTGTGGGAGATATTAGTGATGAATTTGATGATGAAGATCTCAACTACTCCAAACTCGATGACAAGAACTATGTGTTTGAGGGTAAAACGGCTTTGAAAGATTTTTACAAGGTTATTAAGTTGGAAGATGATTCTATTTTTGAAGATGAAAAGGGCGAAGCTGAAACTATTGCAGGTTTTGTTTTAGAGATTTCTGGTAGCTTTCCGAAATTGCAGTCTAAAATATTTTTTAGAGATTACGTTTTCACTATAGAAGCTATGGATAAAAAGAGAATTAAACGCGTAAAAATCACTATTAACTAACATGAATTTTAAGTTTATCTTTTTAGTAGTTTTGGCGGGTTTTTTGATTTCTTGCGGTGAAGAAGATTATGTACCTAAACCCAAAGCGTATTTGCGATTGGAATATCCAAAGGCCACCTATAGCAAGCAAGATTTACCTAATATGCCTTTGACTTTTGATCTTAGCAATTTAGTAGAAAATGTTAAACTGAAACCACTTAAAAGCACCACAGAAAGTTATGGTGCAAATTTAGACTACAAGCCTTTAAAAGCTACAATTTTCTTGACCTACAAAGCGATTGAAGGAGATGGAAAAAACTTAAACGCCTTTTTAAGGGATGCACAAAAATTGACTTTAGAGCATACTAAAAAAGCTGATGAAATTCCTGTTTATCCTTATCAAAATGCAAACCGCAAAGTTTATGGCGTTTTATCCGAAGTGAAGGGAAATGCAGCATCACCAGCACAGTTTTATGTTACCGATAGTGTGAATCATTTTTTAACAGGTTCTCTATACTTTAAGGCAAAACCTAATTACGATTCTATCTTGCCCGCTGCTAACTATTTACAGAAGGATATTCAGCGAATTATGGAGACTGTTGAGTGGCAATAAATCTTCTCTTTTGTCACCCTGAAATTGTTTCAGGGTCTGAATTTGTGTTTTTCTTTATGTGAAATGCTGAAACCAGTTCAGCACAGACAATTTCAGCATGACAGCCTTGGGCAATAAAAAAGCTTCCCATTTCTGAGAAGCTTTGAAAATTATCAACACTTAATTATTGCTATCCGGGGACTTAACGTTTTAACTATTATTTGGAAAAAACTTCAACGGTTTTCATATCAACCACCTTATAAATATCTGCCACACTAGTTACGGTGTTTTCTAAAGCATTTGCGTTTACTTTGGCTTCATCATATTCTACCATAGCTAATTCTTTTTCAAAATCAACTTTAGCAAATTTCACACCCTCCATTTTGGCAATTTTCTTTTCAATCGTTGCAGCACAACCCATAGCACAAGTCATTCCTTTCACAGTAAATTCTGCTTTAGCATAGGTAGCATTTGGATCTAACTCCTTTTTGGCAGTAGAAACTTCTACATCTACGGTTTTAACTTCTGGTTGTTTTTCGTTTTTACAACTCACAATTAAAGTAACCAAACAGATGCCTAAAATATATTTTATTGCTTTCATAATTCTTGTTTAAAACTTAGTACACAAAATTACTAATTCTTGCTATTTATTGCTTTAAAAGTGACACTTTTGTGATAAAAATAACATTGCTTTAAAATGCCTGCAAACTCTTTAAAATGGTTGTGTCTTGTAGTTCTATCATTAATTTGGGGCAGTTCCTTTATACTCATAAAAAAAGGTTTAGTTGGCTTAACACCGGTGCAACTTGGAGCAATTCGTATAATATTCACAGCAGTTTTCTTGTTTATTGTTGCATTTAAACGCGTAAAATCTATTGCCTTAAGAGACTGGAAGTGGGTGATCTTAACTGGACTATTGGGTACTTTCTTTCCGTCATTTCTGTTTGCTTTTGCTGAAACCGAAATAGATAGTGCAGTGGCTTCAATTTTAAATTCTCTGGTACCATTAAATACAATTGTCTTAGGTTTCTTTGTCTTTAAATTAAAATCTACAAGACGACAAGTTTTAGGCGTTTTTATTGGGTTATTGGGTACGTTACTTTTAATTCTCCACGGGGCATCCATTAATCCAGACCAGAATTACTTGTATGTTGCATTTGTAATCATTGCTACATTTATGTATGCCGCTAGTGTTAATATATTGAAACGTCACTTGCAACATATGCCTGCTTTAACCATTGCTATTGGTAATTTTGCAGCAATAGTAATTCCTGCACTATTTATCTTAATCTTTTCTGGTTTCTTTAAAGCCGAAGTTTTACAAGCACCAACTTTAAAACCTGCAATATTATATATGATAATTCTATCGCTTGTAGGAACTGCTTTTGCAAAAGTGTTGTTTAATAAATTAGTTCAAATAGCAACACCAGTTTTTGCATCTTCTGTAACTTATTTGATGACTGTGGTTGCAGTTTTTTGGGGTATTTTGGACGGCGAGCATTTTGGCCTTTTTCAAGCTGTTGCTACCGTAATTATCTTCGTTGGCGTGTATTTAGCCAATAAAAGAAAGGCTAACTAAATAAAGATTCTTTCTTTTAAATTATTAAAATTCGAATTTTTTCACGAAATTTAAGAAACAAAATCTCTACAAACGGACTAACCTAACTGCTTTTTGTATGTGCTTTTTGAGGCATAGTGCCTCGACATACCTAAAGCTCTTTAAACTCAAACAAATGAAAAATTTAGTCCTTCCTATCCGTTTTGGTCTTGTTACCAGTGCCGTTTTAATCGCTTATTTTTTAGTGCTTGCCCTTTTTGAAAAACACACCAACCCCGCTTTTAGTTTGGTGAATGCCGCTATCACTCTACTTGGTATTTATGAAGCCATTAAAATTAGTAAACTGCAATATCCTGATACGTTTTCTTATGGTGAAGGCTTTAAAATAGGTGTTGTTACCGGTTCTATTGCCACTTTAGTTTTTACCATATTCTTTCTTATTTACGCCACAGAAATAAATTCAAATTTTCTGCCTGTTTTATTAGAAAATATGCATTGGGGGTTTAAATCTCATATCGGTTTAATTGTTTTTATTGTTGCCATAATGGGATTGTCTACTACATTGGTGTCCTCATTAACTGTAATGCAATTATTTAAAACCAGTAATAATTACGTAAAAAACTAGTGATTTTTAGCCATTTATTTTTGATTCAATTATCTTCCAAAACGTTTGTAGATTAATTAATTAGAACTATATTTGCACCCGCTTAAGAATAATCTTAGGTGTTAAAATTCAAATTAATTAATAAAAACGTTACGCTATGTACGCAGTTGTAGAGATAGCAGGGCATCAATTTAAAGTTGAAAAAGACCAAAAAGTTTTTGTTAATCGTTTACAAACAGAAGAAGGGAAGAAAGTAGCTTTCGATAACGTTCTTTTAATTGGAGATGGTGACAAAGTAACTGTAGGCGCCCCAGCTATAAACGGCGCTCAAGTAGGAGCAAAAGTCGTTAAACACCTTAAAGGAGATAAGGTGATAGTTTTCAAAAAGAAGAGAAGAAAAGGTTACCGTGTAAAAAATGGTCACCGTCAATCTTTAACTGAAATCGTAATTGAAAGTATTGTAGCTTCAGGTGCTAAACCAGCTAAGAAAGCTGAGCCAAAGAAGGAAGCTAAAAAAGTTGAAACAAAAGCAGCTGCAAAAAAAGCTACTGTAAAGGCAGATGACTTAAAGAAGATTGAGGGTATTGGTCCAAAAATTGCTTCAACTTTAGCAGAAGCTGGTATTGTTACTTTCGCAGATTTAGCAAAAGCTAAGCCAGAAGCAATTTCAGAAATCATTGCAAATGTTCGTGGTAATCATGTTACTGATACTTGGCCAGCACAAGCTAAATTAGCTGCTGAAGGTAAGTGGGATGAACTTAAAAAATGGCAAGACGAATTAGACGGTGGTAAAGCATAAGCTTTTCATCAAGTTGAAAAATATAAAATCGAAATAAAATGGCACATAAAAAAGGAGTCGGAAGTTCGAAAAACGGTAGAGAATCAGAATCGAAACGCTTAGGTGTAAAGATTTTTGGTGGTCAAGCAGCTATTGCTGGAAATATTATCGTTAGACAAAGAGGAAACACGCATCACCCAGGTGAAAATGTGTATTCTTCTAAAGATCATACATTACATGCCAAAATTGATGGTATCGTAAAATTTACAAAGAAAAAAGATAACAAATCTTATGTTTCTATAGTTCCTTTTGAAGCTTAAGACATAGTTTCTTTAAAAATATAAAAGTCCTTTCTGCTACAGAAAGGACTTTTTTTTATTCAATAAACAGCAAATGTTTATTCAACTTTTACTAATTGTTAACTCAATTTAAAATCTATTAATTTTCTGACTCATACATAACGTAAGCTTAAAAATCAATTAAAGTGCTTCATAATGGTCTTTTGTTATTTCGTATGCATAACTAATCGACTATTTAATTATGAAAAAGTACTACGTATTTTTATCCCTATCATTATTTTTCTCAGTTCTTGGATTTGCCCAAAGTGGTAACATTCAAGGTACTATTATAGACCAAGAAGGTCTTGCTGTTCCATTTGCCAATGTGGTAATAGAATCTTTAAATAAAGGTGCTGTATCAGATGCAGATGGTAAATTTTTAATGGTTGATGTTCCGGTAGGCAATCAAACTGTTAAAGTCATGTATTTAGGCTATGCTGATAAAGAAGAAGAGGTAACTGTTGAAGACAGTGCAACTGTATCTGTAATTATTACTTTAGAATCTAAATCTGTCGAACTTCAAGATGTAGTCATTAATGGTTACAATAGCGGACAGGTTAAAGCTTTAAACGCTCAGAAAAACAAACAAAACATTACCAATGTAGTATCCACCGACCAGATCGGTAAATTTCCTGATGCTAATATTGGAGATGCTATGAAACGTATCCCTGGTATTACGATGCAGGTAGACCAAGGTGAAGCTCGTAATATTATTATTCGTGGTTTGGCACCACAATTGAATTCGGTAACTTTAAACGGTAGTAGAATTCCATCTGCTGAAGGCGATAACAGAAACATTCAAATGGACCTTATTCCTTCTGATATGATTCAGTTAATAGAAGTGAATAAAGCGGTAACTCCAGATATGGACGGTGATGCCCTTGGTGGTTCGGTAAATTTAGTAACTAGAACATCTCCTAACGGATTTAGAGTAGCAGCTACAGCGGGTTCTGGTGTAAACTTTATCACAAATAGACGCATTGTTAACGGATCTTTCTTAATTGGTGACAGAACAAATAATGGTAAATTTGGTTATATGTTATCCGCCTCAATCAATGATACCGATTTTGGTTCAGACAATGTTGAGGCTGAATGGGTAAATGAAGCTGAAAGTCCTTTATCTGGAGAGGATATTGAAGTAAATCCTTTTGTTGAAGAATCTGACATTAGAACTTACTTAGTACAACGTGTTAGAAGAAGTTTCTCAGCTAATTTTGATTACGCCTTTAACCCAAACAATAAGTTGTATTTAAAAACTATGTACAATTGGAGAGATGATAGAGAGAACCGTTACAGATTACGCTACCGCTCTATTGAACCAATTTTTGAAGATGGTACTGAAGATATCACTGGTTTTCAAGGAGAAATTAGAAGACAAACTAAAGGTGGTCTTGATAACGATAGAAATCAGAATACACGTTTAGAGGACCAACGTATGCAAAATTACACATTTGGTGGTGAGCATTTAATTGGAAAAATCAAATTCGATTGGATGGGATCTTACGCCAGTGCTTCTGAGGAACGTTTAAACGAGCGTTATATTGAATATGAATTAGAAGAAACTGCAGACGGTGACCCAATACCATTTAATGCTGATTTTTCTAACCCTGAATTTCCAGTTATTGTACCAGCAAACCCTAGTGATGCTATTTTGAGCAGATATGCTTTAAGAGAAATCACTGAAGAAAATCAATTTACTGAAGAAAAAGACTGGAACTTTTTTGCCAATTTACAAATGCCTTTAAGCTTAGTAAAGGAACAAGAAGGATTTATTAAAGTTGGAGGTCGTCTAAGGTTCAAAGAGAAGGATAGAGATAATAACTTCTTCGAATTTTCACCAGAATCAAGCATCTTCGATAATATGTCACAATTACCATTGGTAGATCAAACTGATCCTGATTTTCTTGCTGGAACTCAATATGTGGCAGGACCTTACGTAAATCCAGAATATTTAGGAACTTTGGACTTTCAAAATTCTGATTTATTTGAGAGCGAATCTATTGTTGATGAATTTTTATCAGGAAACTATTTGGTTCAAGAAGATGTATACGCGGCTTATGCAATGATTAATCAACAAGTTTCTGATAAGTTATCAATTCTAGCTGGTGTTCGTGTAGAAAATACAGAAATTGAAACCACTGGAAATCTAGTAGTTTTTGATGATGATGGAGATTTTGACCCCGCGGCTTCAGGTCAAATTAAAGATGACAACTCATATGTCAACATTCTTCCTGGTGTTCATTTTAAGTATAATGTAACTGATAATACGGTATTACGTTTTGCATGGACAAATACTTTAGCAAGACCTAACTACATTGATTTAGTACCCTTTAGAAATGTGGTAAGAGAAGATGAAGAAGTAAGCATCGGTAACCCAGAGTTGAGCGCCACCAAATCTATGAATTTCGACTTGATGGCAGAGCATTACTTTAAGAGTGTCGGTTTGATTTCGGGTGGTGTATTCCATAAAAGTATTGAGGATTTTATCTATACATCCCAGTTTACTGATAGTGCTACTGGTTTTGATGCCTTTCAACCTCAAAATGGTGATGATGCTTCTATTACAGGCGCAGAGGTGTCTTTCCAGCGTCAGTTAGATTTTTTACCTGGTTTTGCTAAAAATTTCAGCGTTTTCTTAAACTACACCTATTTAACATCTAGTGCAGATGGTATTAGAAATGAGGATGGCGATGAGCGTACCGATTTAGATTTACCAGGAACAGCTCCAAATATGTTCAACGGTTCTATTTCCTATGGTGGTAAAAAATTAAATCTACGCTTATCTTTAAACTTCTCTGATTCATACATTGATGAAATTGGCGGAAACGCTTTTGAAGATCGCTATTACGACGAGCAATTATTCCTTGATTTCAATGCATCATATGCCTTTAGTGACAATTTGCGTTTATATGTAGATTTGAATAATATTACAGATCAACCATTACGTTATTTCCAAGGTGTAAAAAGTAGAACTATGCAAATGGAATACTACAGCCAAAGGTTATCTGTTGGTTTAAAGTATGATTTGTTCAAAAGAAAGAATCAGTAAAACATGCAAAAGTATGTTATAATTATAGTTGGATTACTGCTAGTATCATGCGGGAAAAGGTTGCCCGTTATTGCCCCAGATGTAATAACGGAAAAGACATTGCATGATACTGATGATCCTGCTATATGGATAAACCCAAACGATGCTTCCCAGAGCATCGTTTTTGGTACAGATAAAAATACCGAAGGCGCTATTTATGCCTTTAATCTAAAGGGTGAAGTTTTAGAGGACAAAACCATTCGCGGTTTACAACGCCCCAATAATATAGATTTAGAATATGGTTTTAAATTGAATGATTCCACCAAAGTTGATGTGATTGCTTTTACCGAAAGAGAACGCCAACAAATTCGCTTATTTTCTGTTCCAGACATGAAACCTTTAGACAATGGTGGTTTTAAGGTTTTTGAAGATGCTAAACTTCCAGAACATAAATTACCTATGGGTATTGCACTTTACAAATCGCCTGAAACCGAAAAAGTATATGCTATTGTTGGAAGAAAATCAGGACCACAGTATGGATATTTATATCAATACGAACTAAAATCTGATAGTCTAGGTATTTCGGCTGAACTTGTTAAACAATTTGGAGAATTCAGCGGTAAAAAAGAAATTGAAGCTATTGCTGTAGATGATAAAAATGGCATTGTATACTATTCTGATGAAGGCCATTGTATTAGAAAGTACTATGCAGAACCTTCAAAAACTGTAGATGAAATTTATTGCTTTGGAAGCGAATATTTTAAAGAAGATATTGAAGGTATTGCCATTGCAGATTATGGTGATGCATCCTATTTGATAGTTTCAAACCAGCAGGCGCACACCTTCAATATTTTTGATGCAAGCACCAATGCGTTTGTTAAGGAAATTAATTTAGGCACTATTGAAACTGATGGTTGTGATGTTACCACAATTCCTTTGGGAGATATCTTTCCAAACGGACTATTTGTAAGTATGAATGATGAAAAGAACTTTTATTTTCATGATTTAGCAAAACTTGGACTAAGAGAGTAAATACAATTTTTACGTATGTTACTTGACCCTTTCTCCTAATTGGGAAGGGTTTTTTTATTGTTTCAAAATATCCTTAACAATTTTCAAATGATGATGCGTGTGCAATAAGAGAAAACGAAGTGTTTGTTTCTTTGAAAGTGTGCCAAAAATAAAGTGCTTAAAGTATTGTTTTTCATTAACGGCATCCATTTTTTCTAAATAACCTTTAGCATCATTAAATTGTGCAACAAGGCTCTCTTTTAGAATAATTTCTGGAGGCAATACAATTTTTGGAGACTTCGCTTTACCCCTTGGAATATAATTCAATCCAAAAAGCACCATTCTTGAAAAATTAAAGTTGCGTTGTAATTATCAGGATTTGAATTCATCAAGGTTTTCATCACGCCATTTAATACCTTTAAAGCATGGTCTAGTTGCCAGCCTACTGATACTTTTGACACTTTAGAATTAGTTATTTCAAACTTAGGAATGAAACTCTCAATTTCTGTTAGTTGTAACTGTAACTTTTCAATATTCGCATTAGGCATGTCTAAATGTAGTCATATAATTTGAAAATAATTTAGTAACTTTAAAATATCGCATCGCCGAATTAATTACTGTTTTACCCTTAAAATTAACGCTTATGCTTCCCTTTAGATCAGAAATTAGAAACTCCCCAACACAACCTACAGTTAAAATATTTCTTGGAGATGAGTCTTTAGATTCTAGGATAAAGAAACACTTAGAACATTTTGAAGAAGTAGAAACCGTTGAAATTAGAAAGAGTGTAGAACGTAATCGAGTTGGTGAGCATCTTACCGTTTTCTTTAAAGATGATGTGGATGTGGATAAGATGAAAAAGTCTATAGATTCTAGTTTGTGGTGGTATTTTGAAGAAGATTTGGTGGACGATTAAAAATACACTCACGAAAGCAATATTGAAAAAGAGTTTGAGTTATGATTCAAACTCTTTTTTATTAAAACAATCCTAACCATAACAGTTTTTAGTTTGTTTTTTAGTTGCATTGAAGCTAAAAAGGAGGCTCATGTCAAAAACACCCTAGAATTAGTTTCTTCGGAAAAAAAACCAGCCTTAATTCCCGGTATTGACAGTGTTAAACTTGGTATTAATTTTAAAAAAACAGGGGACTACTCATTTTTGAAGAACAACCTACTTTCTAAAAGGACTATATTTAAGTCTTTATATAATTCCCATCCTAAAAAAGCGCTGGATAGTGCTTCTCATTTTATTTACGATCAACTAGTAAATCATATCGTACCGCATTGGTATGGCACAACTTGGGATTTTAATGGGTATACCAATATTCCTAATGAGGGAGATATCGCTTGTGGCTATTTTGTCTCTACCACTTTAAAACACTTAGGTTTTAACTTAAATCGTTATAAAATGGCACAACAAGCTGGTTTAATTGAAGCACAGGTTTTAGAACCCAAAAATGAATTACAACAGTTTTCAAATCTTTCTTTCGAGGATTTAAAGCAAAAATTGAACAAGGTATACGACGATGGCATTTATTTTGTAGGATTGGATAATCACGTTGGTTATCTTTTAATAAAGGACAAAGAACTTTATTTTTTACATTCCAGTTATTATGATGACAAAGTGATGATAGAATTGGCTAAAACTTCTCCATGTTTTGGATCAAACTATTATGTTTTTGCCAGAATAAATACCAATAAGGATTTAATAAGGAAATGGATTTTAAACGAAGGCTTAGCAATACCGAATTCTGAATGAAGCAAATTATAGTGACAGGGTTTTTGATAATTTTTAATTTTGGTTTTAGTCAATCAAAACCTGAAGTCAAAACTATTCATGTTTATGTGGCCTTGTGCGATAATATAAATCAAGGTATTGTTCCTGTACCAGCAAAACTAGGGAATGGACAAGATCCTAAAAACAATTTGTATTGGGGCGCCATGTAAGGTATGAAAAGCTATTTTAAACGCAGCAAAGATTGGGTGTTGTTGTCTGTTACCAAAAACCCAAAGACACATGTTTTAGAGCGTGTTTTATTTAAACATGCAACAAAAAACACGTATTTATTGGCAGATGCCTACGACGATAAATATATAAAGAATACCACCATAGGTTTTTTGGAAGCAACAGCAGGAAGACATGAAGTTATAGTACAGCATGAAAGTAAAAATTTGAAGTTTGGTGGAAGCTCAAATCTATTAGCTTATATCGGTCATGATGGATTGATGGAGTTTGATGTAAAAGGCCAATTCAATCCAATAAATACCAACAAAAGGGATGCTATTATTTTAGCATGTGTAAGCAAAAATTATTTTAAACCTTATTTGGAAAAGACAAAAGCGAATCCTTTGGTATGGTCTACTGGGTTAATGTCTCCTGAAGCCTATACATTAAAATGGGCGCTTGATGGTTGGATTTTAAATGAGTCCGATGAAGAAATTCGGGAGAGAGCCGCAAAAGCCTATAATCATTATCAAAAGTGTGGAATTAAAGGTGCTAAAAGACTTTTAGTAACTGGTTGGTGATTTCCGCGTTAGGGATTGAGGCATTTGTTGAAGCTCCTCGACGTAGGAGAGAGCGACTGCCGAAAGCCCGACCCTTGTGGTAACGCCCAAAAAAAATAAAAGATTCTATACTCTTTTTAAAACGACCGTTCTTTACTGATTGAAGTTTCCATTTTTCTTTTTAGCGCATTCATCTTCAGTTTTGAAATTATAGGGTTTATAATACCCAAACCAAAAAGTACACAACCCAAAAACATAAGATTTACTGGCGATTGAAACGTGGTATGAGCTGATAAAACACCTAAAATTAACAATACAGATATAGGAAGTGATAGGGCTAAAATGGAAAGCGCAAAGTTACTGTTAAAGGTTTTATTGCTTTGAATTCTTGATTTTTCTTTAAACTCCACTGCCGAAATATGTGCAAAAGGCCAAAAACTGCAGGCACTTAAAGAGAATGCAGTTACAATTAATATATTAGTGCTAGCTGGCACGCCTGCAATTATTAATACTGCCGAAATAATTAATAACACAAACGAGGCACGAAGCATAAGCATAGAGAATATTTGGAAAAACTGCTTCTTTTTAAACTTTACCGCAAGACCAATAAATATTAGTACTAATGGCGTCATTATGGCGCTTAGGCGCGTTAGTGTAAGACTTAAAAAATTTGGTAGCGTCTCTAAAGTAACTCCAAAACCTACCAGAATTAATGCGAGAATTATAAAAATATTTACCGGTTCGTATAGTAAAGTTAAACCTAAGGATTTTAGTTTTGTTTTAAATGACTCTTCTTTGAAATCCTCTTGTTTGTAGTGCCATTTAATAGCCACTAGATATAACAGAAAAAGCACAAAGAATTTATTTCCCAAATCTGACATTGCCGCTTTAGCCAAAGCTTCTTCTCCTAAAAACTCTAAGATAAACGCAAAACATGATAAACCAGGTGCTAATGAAGGTATTAAAAGTCTGGCACTTCGTCCTGAAGGTGAATCTTTTTCTATACCAACAATGTAAAGCAACAGTGGCGCCAAACTAAATAGCGTGAGATTTAGCCCCAAAGCAAAAGCTGGAAATAAAATAAGGTTACCTCCTACTTTTATTTTTAGAAGGGCAATAAAAATAGTAACCGGTAATACTATAGAGAGTATCAAGCTTTTTAGTCCGTTAGTTTCATCACCCGCTGAAATCTTCCTTTTCAGCAAATAACCAATCAGAATAAAAAGTATAAAAGAGATGGGTTTGTCCAGTGCCTCTCCCATCGTTTTTAGGCAAATATTTCACTAATAGTTTTAGTAAAAACTTTCATTTCATCAAGCGTTCCAATGCTTACTCTGCACCAATTTTCATCCCAAAACTTAAATGCACGAACCGCTACATTTTTGGCGTAAATTTTATTTAGAAACGTTTTACCTTCCATTGGAATCTTAAAGATGACAAAATTGGTTTGGGATGGTAAATATTCGTAATTATTCTCTTTAAGATAGTTCAGCGTATATGTTCTAGCTTCAGTAATTTTAGTTTTGGTACTATCTAAAAAGTCTTTATGATCTAAACTTGTAGTGGCTGCAGCTATTGAAGGCCCTGTAATACCCATACCTCCGCGCGTAATCTCGCTTATGGTCTCCAAGGTTTCGGCTTTACCAATAATATATCCTATTCTTAGACCTGCCATTCCATGTATTTTGGAAAACGTTCGCGCTACAATTACATTTTCGCCCTCAGCAACTAAAGTATTCATAGAGTCTTTGATACCATTTTCAGAAAGTTCTATGTAAGCTTCATCAACAAATACAGGTACTTTTTTAGACACACGTCTACAAAACTCCTTCAATTTTTTAGCATCAGTTATGGAACCTGTTGGGTTATTGGGGTTACAGATGTATACAAGCTTTGTATCCTCGTCAATACCTGCTTCCATAGCGTCTAAATCATGTTGAGAATCTTCCAATAATTTATAAGATTTCCAAGCACCTCCTACTGATTTGGCTACCACAATAAGCGACATGTAACTAGGATCTGCACTTACTACATTGCCTCCATTCCTAAAGAGTACCATGGCCACTTTTTCCAATAAATCTGAAGACCCAGGCCCCATTAATATTTGATCTGGTTGAATACCTTCTTTCTCAGCAATTTTATCAATCAATTCATGCAGCGTTTTCCACGCATACCTATTGCCAGTAAAAACCTCATCCTGAAATGCTTTTGCTGCCTCTGGCGGTGGTCCATATGGGTTTTCATTGGCTCTTAAAATTACCATAGGTTGATTTTCCTTAACAATAGGCGGCGTAAATTCATTAAAAACGTGTTTGTTAGGGTATAAAAATGGACTATTTGACTGTTGCGCCTTTACTACATTTTCTGCCCAAATATCCGAGGGAATTAAGGCTAGAGCTCCCAATGATGTTCCGCCTATTTTAAGCCATTCTCTTCTGGAAAAACTTGTCGATTTCATACCTTACACTTTTAAATTGAATATCTAAAAATACGCAACTTATTTCTAAATTTTGATTGTAATTATTTAAAAATAAGGGGTGTAAATTATTTTTTGATTAAAATTTGTAATTATATTTTGAAGTATCACTAGTGAATTTCAATAGTTTGGAAGGTTTTTAAACTAAAAAATCCCAAACATTACTGCTTGGGATTTCTCTAATATTTCTAAGAAGTCTCAGATTCTAATAATCTAGAATTAGTATCTGTAATACTCTGGCTTAAATGGCCCTTCTACTTTTACACCAATATAATCTGCTTGGTCATTTCGCAATTCAGTCAATTCTACACCAATCTTAGCCAAATGTAATTTTGCCACTTTTTCATCTAAATGTTTAGGTAACATATACACGTCATTTTCATAGTTGTCGCTATTATTCCAAAGTTCAATTTGTGCTAAGGTTTGGTTGGTAAAGGAGTTACTCATTACAAAACTTGGGTGACCAGTTGCACAACCAAGGTTTACTAAACGCCCTTCAGCAAGTATAATAATATCTTTCCCGTTTACGGTGTATTTATCAACCTGTGGCTTGATAGTATTTTTAGTGTGACCATGGTTTTCGTTTAACCAAGCCATATCAATTTCATTATCAAAATGCCCAATGTTACATACGATAGCTTTGTCCTTCAAAGCCTCGAAATGCTTTGCTTGAACGATGTCTTTGTTTCCAGTTGTAGTAATTACGATATCTGCCACTGGTGCAACAGTTTCAAGTTTTTTAACCTCAAAACCATCCATAGCGGCTTGTAATGCGCAAATAGGATCTATTTCCGTCACCGTTACAATACTTCCTGCCCCTCTAAAGGACGCTGCAGTACCTTTTCCAACATCACCATAACCACAAACAATTACGCGTTTTCCTGCTAGCATCACATCAGTAGCACGACGTATAGCATCTACTGCACTTTCTTTACAGCCGTATTTATTATCGAATTTAGATTTTGTTACAGAATCGTTTACATTTATTGCAGGTAATGGCAATGTACCATTCTTTACACGCTCATATAACCTGTGCACTCCAGTTGTAGTTTCTTCACTTAAACCTTTAATACCTGAAACTAATTCAGGATATTTATCAAGAACCATATTGGTTAAATCCCCGCCATCATCTAAAATCATGTTCAATGGTTGTCTGTCTTCACCAAAGAAAAGTGTTTGTTCTATACACCAATCAAACTCTTCTTCAGTCATGTCTTTCCAAGCATAAACCGAAGTTCCTGCGGCAGCAATAGCAGCAGCAGCTTGGTCTTGCGTTGAGAAAATATTACAAGAACTCCAAGTAACTTCAGCTCCTAAAGCTTGAAGTGTTTCAATTAAAACTGCAGTTTGAATCGTCATGTGTAAACACCCAGCAATTCTTGCACCTTTTAATGGTTGAGTGTCTTTGTATTCTTCTCTCAAACTCATTAACCCAGGCATTTCTGCTTCTGCTAATTCAATTTCTTTTCTACCCCAATCTGCTAAAGTGATATCTTTTACTTTGCTTGCAACGTAAGGAATTGTTTTTGTACTCATAGTAACTTTTTTCTTTTGTTTAAAAACCTAAAGATGATTGGGATTAGCTCAGAATTTGGTTAAATTCGCCTACCCAATTGTTTATACTATCTTAGGCGCTGCAAAGATAACTATTAAGTCTTAGAATATTAAATGCCGCTTTATAAAACTATTAGTCCAAATTCACAAACTACTGTTAAAATCTGGAAGATTACAGAGTCTTTCGACGAATTGATACAGGCAGTTAATTTAAAACCCAACTCTCTTGAGCGTGTTTTAGATATGAAAAGTGAGCTGCATCAGCGTGGTTTTTTAAGTGTTCGGTGGTTATTGCAGACTTTTGGCTACTCGGATCATGATTTGTTTTATGACGATTTTGGAAAGCCACATTTAAAAGATGGGAAGCAGATTTCCATAACGCACTCTTTTAATTTTTCAGCAGTAGTTATCAGTGATTTGATTGTGGGAATTGACATTGAAAAGCAACGTACTAAAATTCAGGTTATTGCACATAAGTTTGTTGATTATGAGTTTGATTATTTATTAAAAAATGCTGAAGACTACATTAGAAAACTTACTGTGATTTGGTGTATTAAAGAATCGCTTTATAAATTGTTTTGCACACCTGGTTTAAGTTTTAAAAATCATTGTTTGGTAATTCCGTTTACTTTTGAAGATGAAAAAACCGTAGCTTGGATTGACTATGAGGGTCAAAAAAAGCGCTATAATATTGAATTTTTAGAATTTGAAGGATTTACCTGTGCTTATGCCATAGCCTAATGACTATTTATCAAGACATACAGAAAGCGAGGTTTAATGGTGAAAAGCTATTTGCGGTTTTAATTGATCCTGATAAATTCACCATTGCCAATACAGCTGCTTTTATACAAAAGGTAAATACATCTATTACCACCCATATTTTTGTTGGTGGCAGTACGGTAGATGAAAGTTCTACCGAGCGTTTAGTATTGGAAATTAAAAAACATACCATATTGCCAGTTATTTTGTTTCCAGGTAATGTATCTCAAATTACTAATGCCGCAGATGGCTTACTCTTTTTATCCTTGCTGTCTGGAAGAAATCCAGAGTATTTAATTGGAAAACATGTAGAGGCCGTCTCAAAATTGAGGGGTTCTAATTTGGAAGTTATTCCAACAGGTTATGTTTTGATTGACGGCGGTATAAAAACAGCAGTTTCAAAAGTTACCAAAACAGATGCTATTTTGAATGAAAGTGTTCAAACCATAATAGATACTACCAAAGCTGGAGAATTGTTAGGAATGAAATTAATGTATTTAGAAGCAGGAAGTGGTGCAAAACATGCAGTTTCCGCAGAGGTTATTCAAAAAGTTAAAAATGAATTGAACATTCCTTTAATTGTAGGTGGTGGCATAAAATCTCTATCGCAACTTGAAAAAGCATATCATTCAGGAGCAGATATGGTAGTTGTTGGGACTGCTTTTGAAGAGGATGAGAATTTTTTTAAAGAATTAAGAAGAAAAGTGTCATGCTGAATTTATTTCAGCACCTCATTATAAATTAACAGTTTCTCTCCTTTGGAGAGATTAAGAGCGGCCATATGAAAATATCAGTCGAATTAACATTAACACCACTGCAGGACGATTTTGAACCTGCAATCATTAATTTTATAAAAAAACTAAGAGCTTCAAATTTACAAGTGCTTGAAAATCCTTTAAGCACTCAAATTTATGGTGATTATGATGACGTCATGGCATTACTTCAAACAGAAATAAAGGAAGCTTTTGAACTCATAGATAAAGGCTTACTGTACATGAAAATCGTTAAATCTGACAGACACGATTATGAGCCCCATTTTTGATTTTTTCTTTGAAACATATCGAAATAGTGAAACATATTTAATCATTCTCGAAGCAATTGCATTTGTTTTTGGTATTGCAAGTGTAGTTTATGCTAAACGTGAAAATATTTTAGTTTATCCTACGGGTTTAGTAGCTACAATTATCACAGTTTACATCTTTTTACATGACGAATTAATGGGTGATATGATGATGAATTTTTATTATTCCGTAATGAGTATTTATGGTTGGTGGAATTGGTCTCGAAAAAAGGAGGACAAATTCATTGTCCCAATTTCAAGAACAAATTCAAAAGAAAAATTCATTGGTTTTGGCATGTTTTTAATGACCATGTTGGTCACTTATGTAGTCTACAAAGCTTATGGAACAGAAATAACCTCCTCTAATTACATAGATATTTTTACTTCAGGTGTTTTTTTTACTGCCATGTGGTTTATGGCAAATAAGAAATTAGAAAACTGGACATTATGGATTTTTGCTGATATCATAACTGTACCTCTTTATGCATACAGAGGTTGGGGTATGTTATCACTTCAGTATTTAATCTTTACTATATTAGCCTTTCAAGGATATATTGCATGGAAGAAAAGCTTAAACAACAACCTGCAACCTGCATAAAAGTAGTGTTATTTGGTCCTGAATCTACTGGTAAAACTACGCTATCGCGTCAATTAGCGCAACATTATAACACGGTTTGGGTGCCTGAATATGCACGCGAGTATCTTCAAGATAAATGGAATAATGAGCAAAAAGCCTGCGAACCCGAAGATTTACTACCAATTGCCATTGGCCAAATGCAATTAGAAAACGAGTTAGCACAAAAAACAGATACCGTTTTAATTTGTGATACTGATCTGCTAGAAACCAAAGTATATTCTGAAGCGTATTATGTGGGTGAATGTGACCCCATTCTTGAAAAATACGCCTTAAAAAACACCTACGATTTGTATTTTTTAACTTATATTGACATTCCTTGGAAAGCCGACGATTTAAGGGATAAACCTAACAATCGTGAAGAAATGTTTAGAGCTTTTCAAGATGAATTAATAAAACAAAAAAGACCTTATGCTTTATTAAAAGGAAATAAAAATAAACGCCTTAAAACAGCTATTAGCTATATCGATAATCTACTAAAAACCACAAGTTAATGTTTACGCAAAAAGACCTCAATCAAATTACAACCAAGGGAATTACTGAAGATCAAGCAAACGGACAAGTATCCTTACTAAAAAATGGTATGTCTTTCTCTAATTTAGTGGCAGCTGCCACCATAGGAGAAGGTATCAATCAATATAATGCTAAAGAAACACAAGATTTAATTTCGTATTACGAAACAGCGAAGGAGAGGGTAGACATAGTGAAATTTGTACCTGCTTCGGGCGCAGCATCACGAATGTTTAAATTTCTATTTCAATTTTTAAATAGTTTTGACCCATCTAAAGAAACAGTCAGTTCCTATGCTCAAAGTAAAGGCGACAAGCTGATTTCGGTATTTGCCGAAAACATGGAGCACCTTCCGTTTTATGAGGAGGTAATAGCAAAATTGAAATCTGAAAATTCAGATTTAGAAAGTTTGTCAAAAGATGAATTGTGTTTTGCATTCGTAAAAACAATGCTAGAGGCAAATGCTTTAAACTATAGTTTCTTTCCAAAAGGTTTATTACCATTTCATAAATATGATGATGGTGCTGTAACCGCTTTTCAAGAGCATTTGTTTGAATCTACACTATATGCTTCTTCTCAAGGTAACGCCAATCTTCATTTTACAGTTTCAGAAAAGCATCACGACTATTTCATCAAAACTCTAGACAGTTTTAAGGCCGAATTAGAAGAAAAAACAAATACTACATTCAATATATCTTATTCTTACCAGAAAGAAGCTACAGAAACTTTAGCTCTTACCTTTGATAATGAGGTTTTTCGTTTAGAGGATGGCTCTATTTTATTTAGACCGGGTGGCCATGGCGCACTACTTCAAAATTTAAATGATTTAGATAACGATGTCGTGTTTATTAAGAATATAGATAACATTGTAACTGCCGAAAAAAATATCGAAATCTCAGAATATAAAAAACTCTTGGGCGGGGTACTTTTAAAAGCGCAAGAACAAGTGTTTTCTTTTTTACATGATTTGGATGCTGATACAATTTCGGATGAAAAAATAGAAGAAATTACCGCTTTCATTAAAGACACTATTAACGTTGTAGTAAGAGATGATTTTGAAAACTGGTCTCACGCTGAAAAAGTGAAATACTTAAAGGAAAAATTAAACCGACCAATAAGAGCATGTAGCATCGTAAAAAATGAAGGAGATCCTGGTGGTGGCCCATTCTGGGTAAAGGATAAAAATGGTACAGTTTCGCTGCAAATAGCTGAGTTTGCGCAAATAGATTTTGACAACGATTCACAAAAAGATATTGCAGATAACGCTACACATTTTAACCCAACAGATTTTGTTTGCGGAATTAAAAACTATAGAGGTGAAAAATTCAACTTACTTGATTTTGTTGATCCTTCGGCAGCTTTCATTACCATGAAAACTCAAAATGGTATTGATATAAAAGTTTTGGAACTTCCTGGTTTATGGAATGGTAGTATGGCTTTTTGGAATTCTATTTGTGTTGAAGTTCCTGTGGAAACATTCAACCCCGTAAAAACAGTAAACGATCTTCTAAAACCGGCGCATCAAGTAAAATAATGTTTGATGAAGCCGCTTTAATTAAAGAGTTGACTTTTAAAGCTGTTAGAAGTTCAGGTAGCGGTGGGCAACATGTAAATAAAGTTTCGTCAAAAGTTGACCTTTATTTTAATTTAGAGCTATCTACTGTTTTTAATGAAGATGAAAAATCAAAGCTTCGTGATTTTTTTCAAAACAGATTAACTAAAGAGAATATTCTGGTTTTGCAATGTAGCGATTCAAGAAGTCAGCACAGAAATAAAAACTTAGTTATTAGACGTTTTTTAGATTTAATACGATTAGCTTTTGAAGAAGAAAAGGAACGTATTCCTACAAAAACACCAAAATCTGTAATCAGAAAGCGCTTGAAAAACAAACGCTACCAATCTGAGAAAAAAACCAATAGGAAGAAACCTGATATTGATTAAAAAATTTCAATTATAATTATTACAAATTCGTAATTCGTCCGTACATTTGCACCGTTCTCAAAAAGGGGTGCCTAATAGTGGCTGAGATCATACCCATTGAACCTAGAACAGGTAATGCTGTTTAGGAATGTGAATTTAAGACGTCATTGCGAGGTGTTTGAAAAACGTCGTGGCAATCTCAGAATTAAATTCGAAAACTATTTTATTAATTAACAAAGAATAATTACCTCTTTTTATTCGATTATTATTTATGTAATCGACATGAAAAATTTATTTCTTTTTTTAGCACTTTTTGTGCTATCGGTCAGTGCACAGGCACAACAAAATCAAAAAACTCAAGATTCTACAAAAACTGAAAAGCTTGACGAAGTTTTAGTAAAAGCAGTTCGTGTAGAGGCTGATGCTCCAATCACCCACTCCAACGTTTCTAAAGAAGAATTAGCAAAGCGTAATTTAGGGCAAGACATTCCTATTTTACTTAATTATTTGCCTTCTGTAGTCACCACTAGTGATGCTGGTGCAGGAATTGGATACACAGGAATTCGTGTGCGTGGTACAGATGCAACCAGAGTAAATGTAACTATTAACGGAATTCCTTATAACGACCCTGAAAGTCAAGGCACATTTTGGGTAAACTTAGGAGATTTCGCGTCATCTACAGAAAGCTTGCAGCTACAGCGTGGTGTAGGAACCTCAACAAATGGGTCTGGTGCTTTTGGAGCAAGTTTAAACCTATTAACCGATGCGTTTTCTAAAGAAGCTAATGGCGAAATTTCCAATAGTTTTGGCAGTTTCAACACAAGAAAACACACGGTAAAATTAAGTACAGGGTTAATCAATGATCACTTTGAAGTATCTGGTCGTTTTTCAAAAATTGATTCAGATGGTTATGTAGATCGTGCATTTACCGATTTAAAATCGTACTTCCTTCAAGGGATTTTTAAAGATGATAACACTTTGATTAAGGTGTTAACTTTTGGTAATGAAGAACGCACATATCAATCTTGGTTTGGTTTAACTGCAGAACAACTGCAAGAAAACAGAAGACAAAACCCATACACTTATGAAAATGAAACAGATAATTATTGGCAAGATCATTACCAATTCCATTGGAACCAAAGATTTGATAATCGTTGGTCCACAAACCTAGGTTTAAACTATACTAAAGGTAAAGGCTATTTTGAACAATATAAACCTGAAGAATCTGCCGAAGACTTTGCCAATTTAATCACTGATGGATCTGATGTTATAGTGAGACGTTGGTTAGATAACGATTTTCATGTATTGAATGCCAACGTTACTTATAAAGATTTAGGAGTTGAAATAATTACTGGCTTGTCCTTAAGTAGCTATACCGGGGATCATTTTGGAGAGGTAATTTGGGGAAGTGATTTGACGCCAAATACAAACATAAGAGACCGTTACTATGATGGTGATGCAACCAAGAACGATTTTAGTGTTTTCTCAAAAGCTACTTTTAACATAACGGAACAACTAACAGGATATGTAGATTTACAAGGACGTTTTGTACGCTATAAAACAAATGGCTTAAACTCTGATAGAGATATATTTGTTACAAATGCTACGTTTAACTTTTTTAACCCTAAAGCAGGTTTAACCTTTAAGTTAAACGATTACAATAGCTTATACGGATCTTATGCTAGAGCAAATAGGGAACCTAATAGAGATGATTTTGAAAATGGTGTTACTGAAAATGAAACCCTCAACGACATTGAATTAGGTTGGCGTTACAATAGTCAAAAAATGGCAATTAGCACCAACTTATACTATATGTTTTACCAAAATCAGTTAGTGTTAACCGGTGCTTTGGATGATGTTGGAAGTCCGTTACGCGCTACAAGTGGTAAAAGTTACAGACTTGGTTTGGAAGTTGATGCCAATATTCAGGTTTCTGATTTCTTTAGCACATCAACAAATGTTGCATTAAGCACCAATAAAAACAGAGATTTTAATTTTCAACGAGATGGTGTTCTTGAAAATTTAGGTGATACTAACATTTCTTTTTCTCCAAATTTAGTGATTGGAAATGCTCTTAATTTTTTTCCTGCTGAAGGATTGCAACTATCACTTTTAAGCAAGTATGTAAGTGAGCAGTATATGGGTAATATTGATTCTGAGGCTTCAAAATTGGATAGCTATTTCATCAACGATTTTAATATTAATTATGAAATCAAACCAAAATCAATCTTTAAGTCGATTATACTTTCTGGATTGGTGAATAATATTTTTAATGTAGAATACGTATCAAACGGTTATTTTTTCACCTTTGATGACACATGGTCTGAACCTAATGTAACTACCACTATTGAAGGTGCTGGATATTACCCGCAGGCTACAACAAACTTTTTACTAGGAGCTACTTTAAAATTTTAAAATTTTTAATCAAGGGATATTGATTACAAAGCGTAGTTGGCAATTTGCTAGTTGCGCTTTTTTGTATATGAGTGACACGTTAGGGATTGTAGCGGCAGCTTTTGGTGAGGCGCGCATCGAGCCAAAACTATTAGTGGAAAGCCCGACCCGAGCACAAAAATTTCTTAAAACTTTCTGGAGTATCATCGAGGGTAACGCCCAAATACTAAATACCAAGAATTAATTTAGCAATCCAGAAATAGAGTAAAATTCCTAAAATATCGTTACTGGTGGTAATAAAAGGACCCGTTGCTATTGCGGGATCGATACCTCTCTTATTAAGAAATAGAGGTACAAACGTACCAATAAGGCCTGCAACAATTATAACTACAACTAGAGATACCGAAATAGCCAATGCAGTATTGATTTCACCTTCAAATATCCAGACAAAAATAAACAAGAAAATCGCCAAAATAATACCGTTTAATGCGGCAAGTAGCATTTCTTTTAAAAGGCGACTATTAATGCTTCCTTTTACATCATCATTCGCTAAACCTTGCACAATAATTGCACTAGATTGTACTCCTACATTACCCGCCATAGCCGCAATTAATGGTGTAAAAAAGAATAGAATTATGGCTTCGCCTGTGAACAAACCTTTAAAACCTTCCATAATCACGAAAGCTCCAATACCACCAATTAATCCCAAAAACAACCAAGGCAGACGAGCACGAGTCAGCTGTAAAATACTATCATCAGAATCAACATCACCAGTAATACCTGCTGCCATTTGGTAATCTTTATCAGCTTCTTCTTTTAATACATCTACAATGTCATCGATGGTAATTCTACCTAGAAGTGTCTTATTCTGATCTACTACTGGAATAGCTTCCAAATCGTACTTAGCCATAACTTTAGCAACCTCTTCAGCATCTTCATGATCGTAAACATAATCTACATTTACTTTTACTAAATCTGAAATTTTTTGCTCGCTTTTGGCAACAATTAAGTCCTTTAAAGATAATCTACCGATAAGTCTCTCTTCCTTATTTACTACATATATGGAATGCACTCGTGTAACTTCCTTAGCTTGCCCTCTAATGCGACGCATACAACCGGCTACCGTCCAAGTTTCATAAACTTTCACTAATTCCTTCGCCATTAAACCACCAGCTGTATCCTCTTCATAAGCAAGAAGCTCTTGAATTTCTTCTTTATGCTCCTCGTCTTCAATTCTGTCTATTACAGCTTGTTGGCGTTCCTCAGGAAGTTCTGCAATTATATCGGCTGCGTCATCGGTATCTAATTCCTCAACTTCTTCAGCAATTTCTTTAGCAGTAAGGTTCTTTAGGACTTTCTCTCGATTATCTTCATCAAGCTCCATTAAGATGTCTGACGTGGTCTCAGAATCCAATAATTTAATCACATAGATAGCCTGTTCTAGATTCAATTCATCCAGAATTTCCGCAATATCGGCGTAATGAAAGTCTATTAGCAGCTTTTGAAGTTCTAGGTCTTCTTGCTCCTCAACAAGCACTTCAACCTGCGACAATAATTCATCGGTTAGCTCAAATTGTATGTTTTCTTTATCTTCTTCCATCAACTTGACTTCTAAAATGTACCTAAAAGTACATTTGAACTAAAAAACTTGATGCTTATTTGCGATCTTCTTCTATCAATTTCGTGAGTTGAATAAACTCCTCAACTGGAAGTTGTTCAGGACGCTTGCCAAATATAACATTTGCTTTTAAATTATCACTCAAATCAAATGTTTTTAAACTGTTACGAAGTGTTTTTCGGCGTTGTTGGAACCCTGCTTTTACAACTTTGAAGAATAGTTTTTCATCGCAAGGTAATTTATAATTCTCTTTTCTGGTGAGTCTTAGTACGCCAGAATCAACCTTTGGTGGCGGATCAAATACTAAAGGTGGCACCGTGAATAAATACTCCGCCTTATAAAATGCTTGTGCTAAAACCGATAATATACCATATGTTTTATTCCCTTCTTTGGCACATATACGTTGGGCAACTTCTTTTTGAAACATTCCGGAAAACTCAGGAATTTGGTTGTGCATTTCTATAGTTTTAAAGACAATTTGTGATGAAATGTTGTATGGAAAGTTACCAATAATGGCTAAAGGGTCTCCTTTGAATACTTCATTCAAATCATATTTCAAGAAGTCTTTTTCTATGATTCTAGGTGCAAGATTCAAATAATTAGCTTGTAAATATTCTACAGATTCCGAATCGATTTCAATAACATAAGTGGTGATGTCTTTTTTAAGCAAATACTTAGTAAGCACAGCCATACCCGGACCAATCTCCAACACGTTTTTGTATCCGTTTAGAGATAATGTATCAGCTATTTTTTCGGCTATGTTTTCATCTCTTAAAAAATGTTGCCCTAAGTGTTTTTTTGCTTTTACGCTCATTAGATTTTGGGTATTGGCCTTTAGCGGTTAGCCTTATTTAAAACTCACTGTATACTCATCAATAATTTGAAGTTCAGTTCTAAATGCTAACATTTTATCTGCGAATAATTTCAAAGCCTCAGCTCTAAATTTAGGAGCATCTTCCTCATAAAATTTATCCAAAGCTGCTCTTGAATAACTTTGATATTGAATGGAATACGTTAAGCCTCCCATATCTTCTTCCACCAACACTTTAGTTAAAGTCGCTTTTTCAAACTTCCTGGTTCCCAACACTTGTGGAATATGCTCCTTTATCCATGCCAACCACTCCTCGTGAATGGATTCATCTATGTTTGCTGTAACGTTATAAATGTACTTCATTACCCAACAATATTTACAATTTTCCCTGGCACCACAATCACTTTTTTAGGTGTTCTACCTTGAAGCTGATCTTGGGTTTTTTCATTTTCTAATACCGCTTTTTCAATCTCATCTTTACTCATATCTAACGGTAATTCCATCGTGAAACGCATTTTACCATTGAAAGAAATTGGGTAGTTTTTACTGCTTTCTACTAAATGACTTTCATCAAATTCTGGAAATGGTGCAGTAGAAATCGACTCGCTGTTCCCTAGTTTTTCCCAAAGTTCCTCTGCAATATGTGGTGCATAAGGTGAAATTAAAACTAAAAGCGGTTCTAATATGTCTTTTGAAGTACACTTTTGAGACGTTAATTCATTTACCGCAATCATAAAGGTAGACACCGATGTATTGAACGAGAAGTTCTCAATATCTTCCTGAACCTTTTTGATGGTTTTATGAAGCGTTTTTAAATTGTCCTTTGTTGGTGCTGCATCTTTAACTTTTAATCCATTATCGTCAACATATAACTTCCATAATTTCTTCAAGAAAGAGTGTACGCCTGTAATACCCGCTGTATTCCAAGGTTTGTATTGTTCTAATGGGCCAAGGAACATTTCATAGAGACGTAAACTGTCTGCGCCATAATCTGCAACAATATCATCTGGATTGACCACATTGTATTTGGATTTGGACATTTTTTCCACGTCCCTTTCGACAGTAAATGTATTATTTTCATTGTCTAGGAATTCAGTCTTAGCAAAATGCGGCTGCCATTTCTTAAACTTTTCAATATCCAATTCATTTGAAGAATTCACTAGTGAAACATCTACATGGACTTTATACAAATCGTGGAATTTATATCCATCACGATTAGTGTTTTTCAAGTGCAATTTGATAATCTCTTCAAAATTGTTCGTGTTGTCATATGATATTGCAATATGAAATTTTGTTTTTGAGTCAGGTGAGTTTACAATTACATAATTTAGAAAAGCACTAGTTCCCAAAATCATACCTTGGTTAATCAACTTTTTAGCATATTCATCTGTTGGCACAAGACCTTTATCAAATAAAAACTTTTGCCAAAAACGTGAATACAATAAGTGACCTGTAGCATGCTCACTGCCGCCAATATATAAATCTACATCTTGCCAATAGTCAAGGGCTTCTTTACTTGCAAATTCATCTGGATTGTTGGCATCCATATAGCGGTTAAAGTACCACGAACTTCCTGCCCACCCAGGCATGGTGTTCAATTCAATAGCACCACCTAGCCTCCCCGCGGGGGAGGAATTTTCAAACTCTTCTTTAGACACGATTTCCGCCTTGTCTCCATATTGCAACCAGTGCCATTTTTTGGCGTTTCCTAAAGGAGGTTCTCCCGTTTCAGTCGGTAGATATTTATCAACTTCAGGTAATTCTAATGGTAAAAACTTGTCATCAATCATTTGTGGCATTCCGCTCTCATCATAATACACGGGAAATGGCTCTCCCCAATAGCGCTGACGACTAAACACTGCATCTCTTAATCGGTAATTGGTTTTGCCTTTACCTTGTTCAATTTGCTCCAATTCGTAAATGGCTCGTTTTGTTGCTTTTTTATAATTCAATCCGTCAAGGAAATCACTATTAGCAATAATGGTTTTATCTTTATCAGCAAATGCTTCTTCTGAAATATCAACGCCTTCAAAAATATTCGGAATCGAAATATTAAAATGCTTCGCAAAATCATAATCACGCTGATCGCCACATGGCACTGACATTACAGCTCCTGTTCCATAACCAGCTAAAACATAATCTCCAATCCAAATTGGGATAGGCTCTTTGGTGAACGGATGTTCTGCATACGCTCCAGTAAATGCTCCCGTAATGGTTTTTACATCTGCCATTCGATCTCGCTCACTTCGTTTTGCAGTAGCTTCAATATAGGCTTCAACCTCGGCTTTTTGTTCAGGCGTTGTGATTTGTGGTACCAAATCATGCTCTGGTGCAAGTGTCATAAAACTTACACCAAAAATGGTATCTGGTCTTGTGGTGAATACACTAATTCTGAATTCTGAATTCTGAATTCTGAATTCCACTTGTGCGCCAACCGATTTTCCAATCCAATTGCGCTGACTTTCCTTTAAGGAATCTGTCCAATCAATTTTATCTAAACCTTGAAGTAAGCGTTCAGCATAAGCAGAAATACGCATACTCCATTGGGTCATTTTTTTACGAATCACTGGATGACCACCACGTTCTGAAACACCATTAACTATTTCATCATTAGCTAAAACAGTTCCTAAAGCAGGACACCAATTCACTTCTGTTTCCGCTAAATATGTTAATCTATATTGTAATAATATTTGTTGTTGTTTTTCAGAGGAAAACGAATTCCAATCTTCAGCAGAAAAGGATTCCGTAGCATCATCGCAAACGGCATTTACAGTTGCATTACCTTCAGCTTCAAAAATTTTGACTAATTCTGAAATATCTTCAGCCTTATCACTTTCATTGTTATACCAAGAATTGAAGAGTTGAATGAAAATCCATTGCGTCCACTTATAATAACTCGGATCTGAAGTACGCACTTCTCTAGACCAATCAAATGAAAATCCTATTTGATCCAACTGACGACGATAGGTAGCAATATTTTCTTTAGTAGTAATTGCCGGATGTTGTCCTGTTTGGATGGCATATTGTTCTGCTGGCAATCCAAAAGAATCATAACCCTGTGGATGCAATACATTAAACCCTTGGTGACGCTTGTATCTCGCATAAATATCCGAAGCTATATACCCTAATGGATGCCCAACATGAAGTCCCGCACCACTTGGGTATGGGAACATATCTAATACGTAATACTTCGGTTTATCACTATTGTTTTCGGCTTTAAACGTTTGATGTTTTGCCCAATAGTTTTGCCACTTCTTTTCAATCTCGTTGAAATTGTATTTCATTCTATTTTTCAATATTTACGTCATTGCGAACAAGGTGAAGGAATCTTAATCATAAAACAGATTACCATATTTCGACTACGCTCAATGCAAGCTAGATGCTTTGCTCCTCGTAATGACGAATTTGCGGCAAATTTAAACTTATTATACCACTATTAAAAGTTTGCGCGTTCTAATTGGAAACGATTTGTATTACTTTAGTATTTTTACACCATTAATCCAATTCCTCAATGAGTTCATCCTTTGAAAAACACCAAAAACGCCGATTAGTTTCTTCTTATGTTTCGGTAGTTGTTAGTATTGCTTTGGTGCTGTTTTTATTAGGTTTATTGGGAATGTTGGTGCTAAACGCAAAAAAGGTTTCAGACCATTTTAAAGAACAGGTTGTTGTTACTATTTATCTGAAAGATACAGCTAAAGAAGTAGAACGCAAACAGCTTGAAAAGAGTTTAGCAATGGCCGATTATGTAAAATCTACCGAGTATGTTTCTAAAGAACAAGCTGCCGAATTTATGAAAACTGAAACCGGTGAAGATTTTATGGATTTTGTAGGATATAATCCGTTGCAAAACTCTATAGACGTGCATTTGAAAGCCGATTTTGTAACTTCTGAACATTTGGAAAAAATTTCAGTTGAGGCATTAAACAAAAAGTTTGTGGATGAAGTTACCTATGATAATGACTTGGTGAATTTAATGAACGATAACGTTAAAAAAATTAGTTTCTGGGTATTGGTCATTAGCGGGCTTTTCACCTTAATAGCCGTATTACTTATTAATAGTTCATTGCGATTAGCTGTATATTCTAAGCGCTTTACTATTAAAACCATGCAAATGGTAGGTGCGACAAAACGCTTTATTCGTCGCCCTTTTGTTTGGAAAAGTATTCGCCTTGGTGTTATTGGCGCTATTTTAGCCATGATTGGAATGGCTATTGTTTTGTATTATTTAAACAAAACTTTCCCAGAATTGGAGTTGCTCGCCAACCCAGTTTTAATGGTGATGCTTTTTATAGTTGTCTTTGGCCTAGGAATTATTATTACTTGGATAAGCACACATTTTGCTACGCAACGTTTCTTAAATTTGAAGACAGACGAGTTGTATTATTAGATACTAAATTGATTGGTTTTTCGTTTATCTGAATAACTAAACCAATCAAAATATCTTTTCATGAAGAAAAAAGCTATTCTTTCGATAATTCCTGAAATTTATCTTATTTGTGCTACTGTCTATTATTGGATATTAACAGGAACTCCATTAAATCCTATTGCTATTGGCCTTTTACTTGTACTCGTTTTTCAATTATTAAGTAAAAAAAGGATTCCCGGATTAATCATTTCTTCAATATTTATTCTTCTGAATTTATATATGGTACTCGCATTGTTATCTGAACTTTCAGAATTTGAAGAACCCACTGGCAATTATTGGAAATTATTGGTTGTTGGTGCTTTATTTCTTGGACTGAATTTAGTTATGGGCGGTGCAATTCTTTGGAAATATCTCAATAAACCTGTCAATTTTAATCCAGCTGTTTTGCTACCTATTTTGCTTTTTAATTCTTGCATTATTCAAAATACTAAACCTGAAGATTGTGTGGTTCAAAATGAAAAGATTATTCATATTGAAGAAGGAACATCTTACGATATTGTATTTAAAGATGAAGGTGGTGATCGTTACTACATTAATCGCGGTATAGAACAAGGATTAAATTTAGATTCTCTTAACGCAAAAGTTTTAAATAAAACTGTTACTTTGCACTTGCCAAAAGTATTGGGTGGTTTGGCTGCCTCTGAACATATTTCGCAATTGTCGGTTAACGACGCTATTATTTATACAGAATTTGAATAAACATGGGAGAAAAGAAACGTAAAGAGGCTGCAAAACCAACTTTTGTATTTGGAAAGAAGAACTACAAATTTATGTTTATTGGTTTAGCATGTATTGCCCTTGGTTTTATTTTGATGGCAGGTGGCGGTAGTGATGACCCTAATGTTTTTAATCCTGAAATCTTTTCTTGGAGACGTATAAGATTAGCACCAACTTTAGTGCTTATTGGTTTTGGTATTCAGATTTATGCTATTTTATTGAATCCAGATAAGAAATAGTTCTCGATACAGTTCTCCATACTTCGAACTCACTTCTTTCTATAACATTGATTGCGCAAATTTTACAGCCATTTTTTCCACGTATTTGTAACTATTTGCCATAGCATCATCAAGGTTTTTTGCGTAATTCATAACGGCATCAGTATATTCCAATCCAAATTCTTTGGATGATTTTCCTTCTAAATCAATGCCTCCGCAAAACGCAGCTACTTTTATTTGTTTAGCTTTCGCGGAATCTAAAACTCCTTTTATAGTTTTTCCTGATAAGGTTTGGGTATCTAGCTTTCCTTCACCAGTTATAATCCAATCTGCATCTTCTATACTTGAATCAAAATTAGCCAAGACCTTAACAAGTTCTATTCCTGGTTTTAAATGTCCTTTTAAAAATACTTTTGAAGCAATACCCATACCACCCGCTGCACCAGCACCACTAATCAGTTGTGGGTTAATTCCAAAAACACCTTCAATTAATGATGCAAAATGTTTCAATCCACTATCTAACATTTTGATATCTTCTGAAGTTGCACCTTTTTGAGCAGCATATACGTACGCTGCACCATTTTTTCCATACAGTGGATTAGTAACATCGCAAGCGATATTGAAATTTACGTCGTCGCTTAGCTTTGGATGTACTTTTGAAGTATCAATCGTTGTAATACTTTTTAAATTTGCGCCAATAGGTATAACTTCGTTAGCGTCTTTATCTAAAAAACGATATCCTAAAGCAGAAGCCATACCTATGCCACAATCGTTAGTAGCGCTTCCGCCTATACCCAAAATAATTGTTTTTGCACCTCTTTCTACGGCGTCTAAAATAAGCTCTCCTGTACCTAAAGTAGTAGCGTTTTTACAATCAAATTGTTCTAATTTTAACAACTTCACTCCAGAGGCTTCAGCCATTTCAATAAATGCAGTTTTAGAAGTTTCGGCATATAGATAAGATGCCTGAATAGGCTGAAAAAAAGGATTATTAACCGTTAAACTAATGGTATGGCCTTTTAGGTAATAATTGGCCACCTCAATAGTGCCATCACCACCATCTGCCAAAGGTAATTTTACAATATCATAGTTTGACAACACCTTTTGAAATCCTTTTTCAACGGCATCGCAAAATTCCATCCCGGTTAAAGAATTTTTAAACTTATCTGGTGCTAAGACAATTTTCATTCAACTAAAGTTAATTAAAAAACCCACAAGATTGAAAACCTTGTAGGCTTAAAAAGTTAAGCTATTAATCATTATGCTCTAACTTAATATATTTGAGAGTGACATGGCTACTAATGCTATAACTATAAAGTATCCTAACAGGATAATTACTTCTCGTTTTCCAGCTTTATACACCACAACTTCAAGGCCTTCTTTGGCTTCGGCTTTAATTACAAAACTTATTGTGTAGGCTACCACAATGGTTACCAAACAACCTATAGCATTCCACCAAAACCAAAACACATCGGGCACATATAACCACAAATACATATTGAATAGTACACCCGCTATGATACCTATATTAGCTCCTAAAGCATGGGTTTTTTTAGTCATAATGGCTAAGACAAATGCAGCGAGAATAGGACCGTAAAACACCGAACTTATTTTATTAATCACTTCAATTACCGTACCTTCTATGCTACCAGCAAACAAAGCAAATAACAAACAAACAATCCCCCAAAAAACAGATAATAATCTTGAGTTCATGACATATTGTTTATCGCTCATATTTGGTTTATACCGCTTAATGAAATCTTCTAAAGATACTGCAGATAACGAGTTTACAGTTGAGCTTAAAGATGACATTGCTGCCGACATGATGGCCACAATTAAAATACCAATAATGCCGTTAGGTAAATATTTTATAATAAAAACAGGCACCATCAAATCTGCTTTTTTGCCTTCTAAACTCCCAATGTTTGCTTGATAAACACTGTCCATCATACTTTGAAAATCTACATCTTGTAGTAATAACGTACCTAATACCAATCCCATAATACAGTACGTTAATGTAATTGGGAAACGCAGTAAGCCATTGGCTAACAATAATTTTTTAATCGTTGGCATGCCTTTAGCAGATAACAAACGTTGCGATTGTGTTTGATCTGTCCCATAATAAGATGCATATAAAAAGAAGCCTCCAATTACCATTGGCCAAAACCCAAATTCATCATTTTTATCTGCATTGTTGAATCCCCATTTCGAAAAATCTACTGCGGTTAATCTATCTTTATCTACATGTGTCAAAAAGTTATCAAAACCACCTAATTCACTTAAACCATAAATCAAGCAAATCACAATTCCGAAGAATAAAATCAACATTTGAATAACATCTCCCCAAATCACTGCTTTCATCCCTCCTTGGAAGGAGTAAATCATAGTAATTACTCCAATAATTAGTATTGACCAAAGAAAATCAATGCCTACAGTGGCTTGTAAAATTAGCGCCATGGTATACACCATTACACCTGTGGCAACCGACCTGCTTATCTGAAATACAAAACTGATTAAAAGACGCGAAGATGCATCAAAACGTTTTTCTAAGAACTCGTAAACACTAACAATTCCCGAATTATAGAGCGTTGGAATTAATGCAATTAACAAAAATGCCATGGCAAGTGGCACACCAAATTCATAAGTTAACCATTGTAAGCCACCACCTTCTTTTAAACCAACAAATGCTGGTGCTGATATAAAACTTATGGCAGATAATTGGGTTGCCATTGTAGATAAACTTAATGGGAACCAGCCCATAGATTGTCCGCCAAGGAAATAGTCTTTAGAATCGTTATTCTCTTTAAAGAAATACCCAATGCCCAGGAAACCTAGCAAATAGACAATTATTATAATATAATCTATGTAATTCATGGTCAATATATTAGTTAGTTAGTTTTTGTTGTAACTTAAAGTTTGTACTTTCTAGCCATTCATCTTTTAAAATACTCAATAACACAATATCTGCTCTTCCTTTTGTATTTATGGCAGGAAGAAAACTTCGTAAAACACCTTCTTTTTTACATCCCACACTTTCCATAGCTTTAATACTTCTGGTATTTTCAGAATGTGCGCCAAAACCAATACGCTCTAAATTTAAAGTTTCAAAAGCAAATTGAAATAATACATACTTACAATGCTTATTTAATCCTGTGCCTTGAAATTCTTTCCCTATCCATGTGTGTCCTATTTTAATAATTTTTAAGTCTGCTGAATAGTCGTAAAATCGTGTTGTTCCAGCAAATCGATTCTTCAATTTATCAAAAATCACAAACGGATACTCTTTAGCTTGTTTTCTATTGCCTACGGTCTCAGTTATATACTTTTTTAGGTTTTCTTCCCCATCGCCCTTCTCTAAGAAGTATTTCCAAAGATCGGAGTCATTAGTAATTTTAACTAAATCTTTAAAGTGTTCAAACTTTAGAGGGCTTAACCTTACTCTTTTGTCTTCTAAAATATAATCTTTTGAAAACTCTAGGATAGCCACTTGTTACCGTTCTAGTAGATCAATTAATAAAGCAGCACTCCATGAAAAGTTGTTTCCGCCATAACCCGCTTTACTTTCTTTATGCATTTCTTTTCTAGAATCGAAGTACTCATAAAAACCGTTGTTTTCTATAATATTTATGGTGTCTTTCTTAACTCGTTCTGCGATGTTATTGTAACCATAGGCTTTCAAACCGTTATAAAGCATCCAGTTGAGGTTTACCCAAACTGGTCCACGCCAATATTTTTTTGGGTTGAAACGCTCGTTATCAGGATCAAAAGAAGCACATAAATATTGATGGTCTCCACCAAATTTTTCCATCATGATATCAACCATAGCTTTCGCTCTTTCAGTAGTTGGAATTCCAGCAAAAAGAGGCGAAAAAGATGATGATGATAAGAACCTTATAGGTTTTTCGTTTCTTAAATCGTAGTGCACATAAGCCCCCAATTCGTCATCATACAACTTAGTATTGAATGAAGTAACGGCTTTTTCTTGCCACTGTTTTAGTTGCTGTATTTTAGCTTCATCTTGTCCCAGCAAAACGTATAGCTTCATCAAACTTTCGTTGGATTTGATTAACATGGCGTTAAACAAAGGGTCTTGCACTAAAAACGGTGATAATTCTGCTATTTTTTCATCACTATAGTTATGAGTTTTTGCTATATCAATAATATGTAAATAGTGATCGTACTCTCGTTTTGATGGTCTTTCTTCAGGATTAACATGGGTTGTATCCCGTCTTTCAAAGGTATACTCTGGCGGATTCATAGTCTCCCAAATATCATCCCAGATAGGGGAGTTATCGGTTCCAGACTCCCAGTTATGATAGATGTAAACCAAGCCTTCATTTTGAGGGTCTCTGTTCTCATAAAAGTAATGATGGTTGAAATAAACCTTGTCAATAACAGAGCCAATGAATTGTAATGCTGCTTTTTTATTTTTCGCAATATGATAAATTTCCTCAAGCACAAATCCTGTAACAGGAGGTTGCGTCATTCCTGTAGATCTGTATTTTTTTGATGCGTTTGGATGTAAATCAGAACGATGGAAATCTGCTCCGGGAAAATAGGTGTCTGTTTCAGTATGAAAAATAATATGGGGAATAAATCCGTTACCCCATTGCGCGTCCAGTAACGTTTCAATCTCACGTTCAGCTTTTTTCATATCAAAGTGCGCAAAGCCAATGGCGATTAATCCCGAATCCCAAAACCACTGAAAAGGATATAAATTAGCACAAGGAATACTAAAACCCACTTCATCCTTCCAATTACCATTAAGTACACCGATAGCTTTTTGTTTTAGCTTATCCATAACTTTTGATTTCTTTATTGTTAAATAAACTCATCACCTACACTTAAAGTACAAGTGATGAGTCAACCAAACTAAACACTGAATAATTATAAACTTTAAAAGTTTAGGGTTGCAGTTAGGAAGAAACGTCTAGGTAAGATTGGTCTTCCAAAGAAAAATTCCGCATCTCCTTGTTGATTAATGTTTCTAGGGTCACCTTCAGTTACGCCATCACTATTGAATAAGTTAAAGATTGAAAAACCTATTCTCATGGAATCGTCGCTATCTTCACCACCCATAGGGAATTGATATCCAGCACCTAAACGACCGATTGTAATAGCATCTAATTCTACATTATTATTATCTGCTGCAAACTTGCTTCCTGTATGGTTTAATGAGAACAAGGCATCCCATTTGCTATTATCAAAATATACACCTAAAGCTCCAATAAAATTAGGCTGTCTTGCTAGCTCATTACCTTCATCTGCGGTTGTAGTAGTGTTAGCCACTAAATCTGTTCTTTCATTTTTAGTAATTTCATGAGCTTGATAAGTAGCCGAACCTCTTAAACTAAAGTTTTCGGCAAAACTCCAATCGTAAGTCGCTTCTAAACCAATAGTTCTTGTACTTTGATCTGATCTAAATAAATCCACCAAAACACCGTTGCTAAAACCTTGATCTATTTTGATTCTATCACTCAATCCTACGTAATACGCAGCTAAAGACCCTTGCAATTTTGGAGTACCAATTTTAGCACCTGCTTCAAATTGAATAATTCTTTCTGAATCGTATTTGCTTCCTGTAACACCAGTTGCGATTGGTGCAAACCCTCTTAATTGCGGGAAGAAATATCCTTTAGAGAAGTTAGCATATAAATTAACTTTTTCACTTAAATTGTATAAACCTGCCAATGACACTGCCCAATCTGTTACGTCAACATTAGCACGTGTAAAACTTCCATCTGCAAAACGCACATTTGCTAATTCTGGGGTTAATTCTGGATTATCATAAACTTGAGTTTCTACAATATTACCATCATTAAATGTACCTTGAGTATTTTCAATTCTAAAACCAACATCAAAACGCCATTTATCAAAAACCATTTCATCAGTTAGATAGAATGCGCTTCTACTTTGAGATAAAAATCTATTAGTAGTCATACCAATTCTATTGTATAAACCGCCTTCAGAAAAGATAACATTGTTGCCACTAGCGTCTGTATAACTTAAGTTTACTAACTTAGGATTATTGTTGAATTCTGATAGTACTCTATATTGATAGTTTACATCCTCAGCTTCAGTTCGTGCTAAGAAGAAACCTCCAGTTATATTGTGTGTGCCATTTGTAACCTCTAATGTTTTGGTTAAAGAAGCTTCTCCAGAATAATCCGTCATTGGTCTTAAACGATCGATATGCAGGTTGTCAACAACTAAATCTGATCCACTAATCTGACCCGAAGTTCCTTGATACATTGCAGAAAACCCTTGATTTCCTGGAGCAACATTGGCAACATATTGGTTTAAGGTAATTGGATTGTTATTAGCGCCATTACCACCAACATATAATGCAAAGTTATGCTTATAGTTAGCGTATCTTACTTTAGAACGAAACTTTAAATCATCTGCAAAATTGTAATTAAAGTCTGCCATTAAATATCCCCCTTTGGTATGTACACCATCTTCAATTGGACTCTTATAAACGCCGCCAGGAGTAAGGAACGATGTATGTGCTAACTCACCTGATAATAATTGGAATACATCTTCTCCATCATTTCCAGGTAATCGTTCTCTGTTTCCGCTTAAAGGAAGCGGTAAGAAGAATTGAGCATTGTCATTAATAAATTGCCCATGAACGGTTAATGATCCATTTTCAAATTTTTGTTTAATATTCGCTCGAAACTGTACACCTTTAGTTGGCAAACCAGTTTCTATAGGTCCGTTATCTTTTCTAACAAATCCTGTGAAGGCATAATACGTATTGGAATCTTCACCACCTAATTTACCACCAGTATAAAAGTCGGTTTTAACACGACCTCTATCTGCCAATTCTACATTGATGATATTTTCATCGTTTGAATCTCCTGTTTTACTCGTATAGTTTATAATACCAGCAACAGAACCTGCACCATACAAAACTGCGGCACCACCACGAACAAATTCTACACCCTTAAAACCTATATCTGGTCTTGCATAAACATCATGCGCAGAAGAGTTTAAACCGAATGTACTCATTAAAGGCATTCCATCATATTGTAATGGGTTGAATACATACTGCCCGCCTGAAGGCAAACCTCTTACAAATACGTTGGACGCAGTTTCACCACCACCACCTTCAGCAGTAATCCCTGGTATACTTCTTAAAACGTCCGCTTGTGAGTTAACAGAAAGCTTGGTTATTTCCTTCTGTTTTAAAGAACTAATAGACATTGGTGTTTCTTTTTGCGATCTGAAGGTTGCAGATGCAGTTAACACCACTTCATCTAAGGAGTTACCCCCTTCTATTAGAACAATTTGTAACGTAATAGATGCTCCATCTAAGTTTAAGGCCTTTTCCTGCGTTTCATAACCTAAATATGAAATACGTAACGTTTGAGCACCACTTAGGTCTGAAGTAAAGCTGAAGTTACCATCGAAATCTGAAGTAGCTCCCGAGGTACTACCTACAATTAAAACATTGGCTCCCGTAACTGGAACGCCTGCATTGTCTTTTACCGTTCCTGAGATCTCTGTTTGCGAGAAACCCATCGAAACACTTAAAAAGCAAGCAAGTGCAAAAATAATTTTTTTCATCTTTTTTGTGATTTAGTTAATTTGAAAGCTAATTTATAAGCAAATACGTAAAAAAAGTTCTAAAAAATTGCAATATTTGTACGCAAACGTTACCGCAAACGTTTGCGGTGTAAAAAACTGATGATATGAAAAAAGAAACAACGACTTTAAAAAAATTAGCACAAGCGCTTAATTTATCTATTTCAACGGTGTCAAGAGCGTTAAATGATCATCCAGATATAAGTTTAGAAACCAAAGAGCAAGTAAAGCAGTTGGCTACTCAATTAAATTATGTGCCAAATATTTTTGCTAAAGGGTTTAGAAAACATAAAACCAATATTATAGGTGTGGTTGTTCCTAATATTACACATTACTTTACAACAACCATGATTCGAGGAATTCTTGAAGAAGCCTCTTTGAAAGGGTATCGGGTAATTATTTCAGAATCTAATAATGATGCCACCAAGCAAGCTGAAATGTTACAAACCATGCTTCAATTTGATGTTGATGGCATACTAATGTCTATGTCTAAGGTCACGAGAGATGTAGAGGATATTCTAAAAGTTGTTAATAATGTGCCTTTAATTCTATTTGATAAGGCATCCAATAAAATACCGTGTTCTCAAGTAGTTATTGATGAAGAAGAATCAGCTTTTAACGCCGTGGAGCATCTCATTAATATTGGAAAACGAAGAATAGCCATAATTAAAGAAAGTGAATATTCATATAATTCTGAAAGACGTTATGCCGGTTACTTACGAGCCTTAAAAGAGCATAATATACCCATTGATGAAAAAATAATAATTACTGTAGAAGATATTTCCTTGCGCCAAGGAAGACGAATGGCTAATTTACTTCTAAGTATTAAAAATAAGCCGGATGCCATTTTTGCCATTACAGATAGCGCAGCAGTTGGTGTGATTCAAACCTTAAAAAAATTCAATATTAAAATACCTGAAGAAATTGCAGTTGTTGGTTTTAGCAATTCCAGACTATCCACTATCATAGAACCTAATCTTACCACCACAGACCAACCTGGGGAACATATTGGAGCTACGGCGGTAAAATACTTGATTGAAGAAATAAATAACGAGAGTGAAACGTATCAAACTAAACATGTGGAAATTAAAGGAACGCTGATCATAAGAGATTCTACATTTAAAAGTGTAAATTAATCCTTCTAAAATGGGTGTACTTTCCCTATTTTGATATTTTTGCTCCATGGATGTAATAGATGCAATTATTTTAGGAATTATACAAGGTCTAACGGAGTTCTTACCTGTGTCTTCTAGTGGTCATTTAGAATTAGGTAAAGTTATTTTGGGTGATAATTCTGTACCCGAAGAGAGCCTGCTTTTTACTGTGGTACTGCATTTTGCTACCGCATTAAGTACTATAGTTGTTTTTAGAAAAGATATCTTAGATATTATTAGAGGAATTTTGAAATTTCGGTGGAATGAGGACATGCAGTTTTTGATAAAAATTGTGGTTTCCATGATTCCTGCTGTGGTTGTTGGTTTGTTTTTTGAAGAGCAATTGGAATCCCTTTTTGGTGGCAATATCCTATTAGTTGGTTGTATGCTAGTGATTACAGCTTTACTTTTGTTTTTAGCTGATAAGGCGAAGGATACTAATAAAAAAGTAAGTTTCTCGAATGCTTTTGTAATTGGTATATCGCAAGCCATTGCCATGCTTCCGGGAATCTCGCGTTCTGGAGCAACTATTTCCACATCGGTTTTATTAGGTAACGATAAAACAAAGGCAGCGCGGTTTTCATTCTTAATGGTAGTGCCTCTAATTTTTGGAAAGATTGCAAAAGATATTTTAAGTGGAGACATTTCTACTGAAAGTCAAAATTTCACTGCTTTAGGTATAGGTTTTATTGCGGCGTTTGTTGCTGGACTTTTTGCATGCACATGGATGATAGCTTTAGTTAAGAAAAGTAAGCTTTCTTATTTTGCTATTTATTGCGTTATTGTTGGCCTAATAGCCATAGCTTTTGCTTTATTCAGTTAAGATGAAAGGTGAAGATTACCTTTCGGGACAGGTTTTATTAATAGATAAACCTTTGAACTGGACGTCCTTTCAAGTGGTAAATAAACTGCGTTGGGAGATACGGCAAGCCTTCAATATTAAAAAAATTAAAGTAGGGCATGCGGGCACTTTAGACCCACTAGCTACTGGGTTACTCATAATTTGTACAGGAAAAAAAACTAAGGAAATTAGCACTTATCAAGCTGCTGTTAAAGAATACACAGGCACTTTTGTTTTGGGAAGCACTACACCTTCTTTTGATTTAGAAACAGCAATTGATAAAACATTTCCAACCCAGCATATCTCTGAAGAACTTATTCATCAAACCACACAACAATTTATTGGCGAAATAGAACAAGCTCCACCAGTATTTTCAGCTATTAAAAAAGATGGAAAGCGACTATATGAGTTTGCCAGAGCTGGTGAGAACGTGGAAGTTAAATCAAGGCAAATCACCATTTCTGAATTTCAAATCACTAAAATTGAAGGTTTGAATGTAAATTTCAGGGTGGTTTGTAGCAAAGGCACTTATATTCGTTCTTTGGCCAATGATTTTGGAAAAGCTCTAGATTCTGGAGCACATTTATCTGCCTTGAGACGCACTCGAATAGGTGATTTTTCAATTAACCAAGCCATTTCCATTGATGATTTTATGAAAAATCTCACTTCGGAATAATTTTTGAAGTTTTTTAGATTCTTAAACTAGTCTAAAATGAAGAAATTATACCTCTTTGCCATCATATCGGCTGTTTCAAACTGTTTCATTTATTCACAAAAAAACTCCAATGATAAAATTCTAATAATATATTTTACAAAGTTGGAGTGGCTACGACATTTAGTTTACTTGAAAACTACAATAATGCTTCAGGTGTTCCCAATCAAAGAACGGAGTCCCCAGCTTTTTTTATACATAGTGCATTGGGAATGCAATTCAATCGTATTACACTAATTGGTCTTAATCTAGAATACAATAAATACCCGCAGTCTCAATATAACTTTGTTCCGCTCTATTTAAGCTTTCAAAGAAATATCATAAGAAGTACAAATGACTTTTATCTTAGAGGTGGATACGGAAGCTTATTGGATATGGGAAGAAATTTCAGAAATGGCCGTATCTATAAAATTGGTGCTGGTTATCAAATTTATTATAACAAGGGCAAAAATTCCTTTTTAGCTGGAATAGACTACACCAATAAAAAACTTAAAAATGATCTTATAGAATCTCTTTCCAGTATTAGCATTTATTTAGAATTCATGCTATTCTAAACTTTTTTATTAGTTTTTACGTATATTTCCATATAATAAAGTACAAAAAGCCTCAATTTTGAACTTGTCCAATCAACATAAAGCCTTATTGTTGACTGTGCTTCTATCTGGTACGGTGGTGCTTTGCGTGTTTAATTTTAGTTTAAAAAAACAGCAAGAACGAATTGCTGAAAGCTTCTATGAAATCGAGCCAGAGAAAGAAATTACTGAAGAAGAGCTAAAAGTACTCGAAGCTTTAGAGAATCAAAATATTACCAAAGCAGAAACAAACAAAGCCTTTAATGAAACTAAAGATAATACCCATTTTGCACAAGCTTATAAAACCATTGAGCCTCCAGAGGATTACACGCCGCAAACTAGAGATATTAATAGTGAAAGTGCTTTAGAGAGTTTCAAATCTAAGTATAGAAATGAACATCAGGCGAAACTTAAAAATGAAGATCTGTCCTCTTTTGATAAAGTAAACGATTTGTTAAAAAAACAACATAGTGAAGGAGCGAACACAAAAAGCACCGTAAGTTATTCTTTAAAAGACCGCAGCGATATTTACTTGCCCATTCCTGTTTATCTTTGCGAAAATAGTGGTAAAATAGTTGTAAATATTACTGTTAATTCAGCAGGTGATGTTATTGATGCTTATACCAATACCTCCAGTACATCTTCTAATGAATGTTTAATAGAACATGCATTACAATATGCAAAAGATGCACGTTTTACAAGTGATGCCTCAAAGAAAACCCAAATAGGATCTATAACGTTTAATTTTATTGGTAAACGTTAGATGATTGTAACTGATTGAGTAATTCGGTAATATCATCAATAATATTCTGTCCTTTGTTCTCATTATACCAATATTGTAAATCTTCTTTAAAGCTTTGTGTAAGTGTACCATTTGTTGCTATAAATCGGTTTACATAACTAGCCGCTTCACTTGGTCTTGGTCCGTAAGTGCCTAAAACTTCATTGGAAGCACTATCTATAATAATAAGTTTTGGTATAGCTCTATTTCCAAACGTTAAAAACGCATCCATTAATTCAGGGTTACTATCTCTTAGCACAACGCGATAGGTGATATTAGGATTGATTTCGGCAATTTTATTTAGTACGGGTAAAATATGGGCGGCATCACCACACCAACTTTCCGCTATTACCAACCACGTTATTTTAGAATTAAATGCTAACAGTTTTTTTCGAGCTGCAGCGGAAACCTTCAAGGTTTTATCCCATCGTTTCATGCGCTTGTCATTCAATTTTGTATAGTTAATGAGTGCCTGCGACTGATTTAGACCAGTAGTTGCGCTTTTTAGCGCAAGTTCTCTTACCAAAGCACGATATGCCTTGTAAGACATACTTCGCTTAATACCAGATTCTATAATACGTTTCATGACAGCTGCTTTTAAAGTCTGAAAACAAATTTAGCTGGTCGTGTTTCGTAATCGGCTGACTTTTATCATGTTTGATAAAAAATACAGGAAGTTTAACAAAAAAAGTAGCTCTATATTGAACTACTTTTTCCCGACTATTAATTGATCAAAGTGTTAAATACACACTGCAGACTCAAGTTTGCACAACATATTTACAACATCGTCCATAATATTCTCTCCTTTATTTTTGTTGTACCAAACCTGTAAATCCTCTTTAAACTCTTGGGTTAATTTACCATGTTCCTTCTTGTAGTTATTCACTAAAACTGTTGCTTCACTTGGTCTTGGGCCAAATGTATCTACCACTTCACCAGTGCTATCATCAATCATAATTAATTTGGCAATAGCGCGCCCACCATTAGTTAAAAACATATCCATTAACTCTAAATTCTCATCGCGCAACACCAATCTTAATTTAATATTGTTATTTAATTCCGCTAGCTTATTTAATACAGGAATAACATGAGCCGCATCCCCACACCAACTTTCTGTAATTACCAACCAAGTAACTGGTTGGCTAAAAGATGTAACGGCAGTTTTAGTTTCTTCAGAAACCTTCAAAGTTTTATCCCACCGTTTCATACGTCTAGCATTAAGCTTCGTATAGTTAACTAAAGCTTCCGTTTGCTGTAAACCTGTTGTGCTACAGGTTTCAACTAAACGATTCATTAAACTTTTATACGTTTCGTAGTCGATGCTATTATCTAAACTACTTTTAATTGTGGGGTGCATCATTTTAAATATATTTTATTTGGGGTTTGTCTAATTTATGTTAGTTTCCTTACCAAATAGGTTACAAAATAACAGCATTTTTTACTTTCAAAATGTAACTTTAGTTGCATTGCATATAGCGCTTAGGAATATAATTTCTTCGGAATTTTATAGATTAAAACATTGAAAAAACAGTAACTTTAACCTTTAATTTAAAATTTATGTCTAAAAAACATAGATGCGGCTGGTGCGAAGGAGATACGCTTTATGAAGCTTACCATGATGAAGAGTGGGGTGTACCCGTATATGATGACGATACACTTTTTGAATTCTTGATTTTAGAAACGTTTCAAGCTGGATTGAGTTGGATTACCGTTTTACGAAAACGTGAAAATTTTAGAAGTGCTTTTGATAACTTCGATTATAAAAAAATAGCAAGCTACAATCAAGAGAAAATCGATAAGCTATTAGAAAATGTGGGTATTATTCGCAATAAATTAAAGGTAAAGGCTACTGTGACGAATGCTCAGTCGTTTATAAAAATTCAAGAAGAATTTGGCAGTTTCAGTAAGTACATTTGGGGTTTTGTTGATGGAAAACCAATTAAGAACACCTTTAAGGATTATAGAGATGCTCCTGGAAACACCGCTTTGAGCGACACCATAAGCAAAGATTTGAAAAAACGAGGGTTCAAGTTTGTTGGCTCTACGGTTGTTTATGCACATATGCAGGCTACTGGAATGGTAAATGATCATGAAGTGAATTGCTTTAGATATGACGAGGTATAGTTTTTTAATACTACTTTTATATGTTTCCTTCTCTTTTGCTCAAAGTAAAGATGAAAAGGAAGAACGCATTCCTGATACCGAATTCCCCGCCAAAGCTATTAACTATTTTAATATTATATCTCAGGATGTGAAGTATCTAAAATACTATAAAGAAACAGATGGCGATAAGAAAAGTTTTGAGGTGAAATTCAAGTACAATAAAGAGCATTATAGTGTGGAATTTGACACATTGGGTAATTTAGAAGACATTGAAATCGTTATCAAGAAAAAGCATATTCCAAAAGACATTTATCGCACTATTTCTGATCATTTTAATCAAAATTTTAAAAAATTCACCCTAGTAAAGGTACAGAAGCAATATGTAAATACCACCAAAAAACCCGATAAGCAGTTTATTCAAAATGTCTTGGAAAAACCTATTAATAAGCATACACATTTTGAAATTATAGCTGAAGTTAAAACTGAAGAAAAACATGAACTAAGAGAATTTACTTTCAACCGATTAGGAGCTTTTGAAAAATCTAGAAAAGTAACCTCTTCTTCCTATGAGCATGCATTATATTAGATTTCTATTACTTTTTATAATCTGCTCAGTTTGTGTTTCCCTTAAAGCGCAAAACAACTTTTCTTCTCTGGGTGAGTCTGCAATTTCATTCAATCATAACGTGTCCAACTTGTATAGTATCAATTTTGCTTTAAGAAGCAGATATGTGCTCTACACTGATGACGGATTGCAATACCAACAACAACAGTTTGATGTCTTTCACTTTTCCACCTTTAAGCTAGATTATTACCACAAACTAAGTTTCGGGATTTATTATCGCCATAGAGATTGGTTTGATACAGGTAGTGACGAAACGAGAATTACACAACAATACAACTACACCAAACAAACTCTAGGTGTGCGTTATGGCCACAGATTTAGAGCTGAGCAGCGCATTTTGGACACTAAAACTATCTTTAGACAACGTTATCGATTCGCCGTAGATTTCCCTCTGAATGGTGAAAAATTAGATATTGGTGAGCCTTACATGGTTAACGCTGTTGAAGGACTTTTGAGTGTAAGTGAACCCGACAGACCTGAAACAGATATTAGACTTTCCTCTCAAATTGGCTGGCAAATTTCTGAAAAACTGAAGTTACAAGCAGGATTGGAACACAGATTAGAGGCATTCAATTTGGAAGCTAAAAATTTTCTGTTTTTGCTGACTAGTGCTGTCGTAAAGATTTAATACGTACGAAATGTAGTTTCTTCCTTCAGCATAAGTTTGAAAGGGATATATCATTCAATAGTTATATTAATTATCTTATCAATCCTGAAACCTTCACTATCTCTTACGTAGGCTTTTAGTTCGTATGTGCCCACATTCATGTTTTTTAATGCACCTTCATCTTTAGCATCCCATAAATATGGAGGTTTTGTTTTAAAACCCATATATTCGCCACTTAGCACTAAACCAACTCTTTCAACATCAAAAGTAGATTTTACTACCAAATTTACCTTTAGGTCTGTTCCAATTGGGTACACTCCTCCATCTTCAACACCTTCAAAAGAAATTTCAACATCAAAACCTTCAAAGGTTTGTGCAATTTCAATATCCTTTTCAACATCTTTGGTAAGCGCTTTCCAGTTTACTTTTCCAGTTCTTGCTAAAGATTTAGGCAAATACTGTTCATCCATAATATGAGCATAGTTTTTCCAATGTGGAAGTGCTGCTTCTAAACTTAAAATAGCCTTATTTTGGTACATTTTTTCTTTAGTTTTTTCATATAAAGCCAACTGGGTTGCCCCTCTTATTTTTTGACTGTAATAATTGCCTAAATGTGCAAAAGCTAGTATATCATTTTTAACAAGTTGAAGCTCTGTATTATTACCAACCTCTACTTTAGAAATTAAATCCATTGTTTTTTTAGCGAATGCCTCTAAATTGTTGGCAACATCAAAAGGTGTCATTTCTTTGAACTCTTCCTTATTGATGATTTTTTCGCAATAGTCGGAAATATTCAAAATACCACTACCATGCATGGTGTAACCCACCATAAAATCTTTCACATTTAAAAACTTACCGCTTTTACAACCTTCGGGATACCAGTTAGAATCCCAGTCGCGCCATGCAAAACGAGTGGTTTGCGGGATAATCATAGATGCTGTTTTCCATGCTTCATATAAATGATCTATGGAAGCATCAGGGAAATGTTGATACATTTGATTTTTGAAAACGTCTGTTGACAAATCAGGGTTATAACTTAAGCGTCCCCAAAGCATGAAATTATACCAATGCTTTTTTATTTCGGGCTTGCCTTGAAACAAGGAATTTTTACTAGAGTAAACTCTTCCCCAAGTATAACCATCAGAGCCCATTAAGAAACCAGCTGTTTTTTCTTTATCGAACCCTAAAATAAAATCTCTTGTGTACTCTGGATCGCCCCAACGTAAATAAAACATATCATCATTACGAACGTTCCACCAGCTTTTTGTGCCCGCAGGCATTTCATCCAATAAAAAATCTTCAAAGGTGATATTCGGACTAGAATACATATGTGCTCTGGCATATTTAAAACTGAATTCGAATGGACCGTCATAATCCTTAAAATGACTCATAATATCACTTACCGCCGTATTCCAGTGTCTGTGGATAAATCTTATTTCTCTATTGGGTTGTTGCTTTTTGGCATCATTTATACCCATAACATAAGTGTCCCACAACCATTCTTCACGTTCATTAAACGTTAAGTCTCGCATGCGTTCTCCAGCTGTTACTCCAATTCCCGAAACATAAGGGTAAGTCAATAAAAATTGTTCTACACTTTTCCTTAAATAATCTTTTGAGGTTTCATTATCGCCATGATGCGTGATCCCGTATTTCCCTTCGGCATTACTTAAAAATATATTCCATGTGAAATAAAAAACAGCAATACTTCTGTCATGAGCATACTGCATTACTTCTTGCCAAAATGCAATTTTCTCTTCAATGGTCATTTTTCTAACTAAATTTCCGTAGCCATCAGTAACATTTTCAATCGCAACATCTGGATACGCCTCTAATTTCACCATTGAGGAAAACGGGTGTAAGGACCAAAAAGAAAGTGTATTGTAACGATAGCGGGCTAAATCATCTAGATAAGATTTCCAAAATGTAATATCCCAAACATCTTTAATATTGCTTTTATCTTGATCGCCATCACTGTCAAAACTAGGGGCTTTTACATCAAGCGCAATATTGAATTTTATACCTCTATTTTTTAGATATGGTGATGCTTCTTCATTATAAATACCATTAAGATCATTAAATCTGATGTTTTCTGCAATTTGAAGTCCGCCATACATAGCTCCAGCAATATCGCCTCCTATCACCCAGTATGTTGAATTTTTTGATTTGGTGGTTCTTAACCCATAAGCTTGGTCTCCAAGATTTTTAAGTTTTGATATATCGCTCCCTTTGTTCGATAACACTTCTAACACTTTGGAGTTTGAGTTGAGCGCCATAACTATACTTGCGCTTTGTTGATTGCTACTAAATTCCTTAATAGAATTAAGCGTTACAGTGTACCCCTTAGTTTCTAACGCTTCTTTAATATCGGAAGCGGCAAAGGCCATTTGAGGAATATCAGAACTAAAAAAAACGGTAATACTTTGAGATATTAGGTAATTTGGAACAAGCACGAGTAGTACTAGCAGTCCAATTTTTTTTAAATAAGACATGATGTGGCAATGTTTAGTTGTTGTTGTATTAGTTGCGTTAAAAACTAGACTAAAAGTAGTGATAATTATTTGCTATGTAGCGTTCTAATTCTTGAAAACTTTCAAAAACTCATCTCTAGAAATATCTTCCGCTCCCAAACTTTTGAGGTGATTTGTGTATACCTGACAATCTATTAAGTTATAATTTGTATTTTGTATAAAGGTGATAAACGCCACTTTACTGGCGTTACTCTTTTTAGAAAACATACTTTCTCCAGTAAAAACGCCATTTCCTAAATCTATACCATAAAGACCTCCAATAAGCACTTCTTTATCCCAAACTTCAACAGATTTTGCATAACCCAATTGATGCAATTCTATATAAGCCGTAACCATCTTGTCTGTAATCCAAGTACCTTGTTGCCCTATTCTTTTTGCCTGGGCACAAGCAACAATTACATCGTTAAATGCTTTATTTATAGTAACTGTATAATCCTTGTTTCTCAAGACTTGTTTCATACTTTTAGAGACTTTTAATTTATCTGGAAACAAGACAAAACGCGGATCTGGACTCCACCACAAAATGGGTTCGTCACTTTCAAACCATGGAAAAATACCAGAGCGATACGCCAAAAGCAATCTGGCTACCGATAGATCACCACCAATAGCAACAATACCTTCCTCCGATGCTTCAGAAACATCAGGAAACCACAAATCTTCCGTTAGGAATTTCACATTATTAATTTTTCTTAATCTTTTACCGCAATATTATAAAAATACAAAACCTCAAGATTTTTTAAAAATCTTGAGGTTTGTTTTATAGCACGCCGAAACATACTTAAAATATGTTCAGTAGATAAATTCAACCTTAAAAAAGTGAAATTTAGAATGGCAAATCATCATGATTGTCCTCATTCAAATCTCCTGCAGGCTCAAAGGCATCGGCAGGTGGCACAGGAGGCATATTTTCTGCCCCAGAAGCCTGTTGTAACGACTCAATTCTCCACCCTTGTACAGAATTAAAATACTTCGTTTCCCCCTGAGGATTCACCCATTCTCTTCCGCGTAAGTTAATGTTAATTTTTACCTGTTGCCCAACTTGGTAATTATTTAATAAATCTGTTTTGTCCTGCACAAACTCCACTAAAATATGCTGCGGATACTGTTCCTCCGTAGTTACAACAACTTCTCTTTTTCTAAATCCGTTTGCCCCAAAAGTTTGGGTATCTCCAATCATCTTAATTCTTCCTTGAACTTCCATTTACTCTAATTATTTAATTTGATGTTTATTTAATTTTTTTCATTTTTTTTGGGCGTTCCCTCCGCTTAGGCTTCGGTCGAGCTTTACGTTCCAAGTCCTCGTTACACTTTAGGGCGTAACTGTAGGCTTTCCTCTGCAATCCCTAACGCGGGCATATTTGCTAACGTCATTTCATAACCATATAAATCTCGTCAGTCAGCACTTTTATTTATTACGATAACAAAATTTTCCAAGCACTTTGTACATCGCCGTAACTTAAATATTTCTGCGCTAATTTATGCTTTTCTCTGTGGCTTGCTTCCTTAATTTTTGGATAGCGTTCACCAATATCACTTATAAAATTGTCCACATCTTCTTTGGTTGGTAAGGCTTCAACATTACCCAACATCCCCAAATTGTTTCCTGTTAATATCATGCTATTTTTAACATGCTCAGGAAAGTTATCTACACCAATGCCCAAGGTAGAAAGCGGTTTTGGTATTTCAAAAAAACCTTTGTTCGCTCTACTGTAAAAACTACCGCCTGCTCTCGCTACTAAATCCAATTTTTTTTGATCAACAGTGTCGTCGTCATTTAAAAACTCATCATCAATGTGAAATTTAACAACCTCGCATATTACCAAATTGCCCGCACCTCCTTCAGTTCCCAACTTTACAATATCATTTACTTTACACTCAAATTGTACAGGTGATGCAGCCACCCGATAAGGCTTAACGATATCCGAATCTATCATGCCAAAACCAGCCTTTTCAAACTCATTTACACCTTCAGGGTACTCCGTACTTGTCAATGACATTTGATGCACCATATCGTAATTCACAATATTTATAACCACTTCCTTAGTCGCTTCAACATTCTGTAATGTATGTTTTACGCTATTGTCTCTAACACGTCGCGCTGGTGAAAAAATTAAAATTGGCGGGTTAGAGCTAAACACGTTAAAATAACTAAAAGGCGATAAATTGGGCGTACCTTGAGCATCCATTGTACTAGCTAGGGCAATTGGCCTAGGCGCAACGGTACTTAGCAAAAGACTATGTAATTTACTGGAAGATAAATCTTTGGGAACAAATGTTGGCATTGAATGTTTTCAATTTTAACAAATGTAACCATTATGAAACTCATGTAAAAACCGATTTACTAACAACTTGAACAATAATATTAACAGATTTACATTATATTACAATCCAATCACTGGCTAAATGATTTTTACTAAATATTCCAATACATTTCGGTGGGTAATGATTGTATTATCCTTCGTGATTGTATCCTTAATTCTCTGGAAAACGTACGAGTTTTTTCAAGATTTTAAAACCGAAGAACGTGAGAAAATGAAAATATGGTCATCAGCCTCAGCTGAATTGACAAAGACGGACGATCTAAACACAAATATTGGAGAATTACCTATTGAAGTTATTCAAAGCAACCAGACTACCCCAATGATTATTGTATATAAAGATGGGAGCTATGACACTAGAAATATAGATGAGAACATCGTTAAAGACTCTACTAAAATTAGAGACCTCATATCGAAATTTGAAAAGGAAAATAAACCAATGAAGGTAACTTATGAAAAGAAGGTCCTTCAAACTATTTACTATGGTAATTCTCCTCTTTTAAACAAGTTAAAGTATTACCCGCTTGCACTTTTGCTAATCATTTTTCTTTTTGCCAGTGTTATTTACTTCTTTTATAAGAGTAACAAAAATGCACAACAAAACAAACTTTGGTCTGGTATGGCCAAGGAAACTGCCCACCAAATAGGAACACCGCTATCATCTTTAATTGGCTGGACGGAAATATTAAAGACTGAAAATGTGGATCCCGAGTATATTCAAGAAATTGAAAAGGATATTGATAGATTGAAAACCATAACCGAACGTTTTAGTAAGATAGGTTCGCTTCCAGAACTTAAAACCGCTAATATTGTAGCCGAAACAAAGGAGGCGTATGATTATTTAAAACGCCGTTCCTCTGATTTGATTGATTTTGAACTTGAAACGCCCGATACCGAAATCCCCGTAAAAATTAATAGGCAACTATACGCTTGGACCATTGAAAATTTAGTAAAAAATGGCATTGATGCTATGAAAGGTCGTGGTAAAATTACCATCCAAATAGAGCAGTTAGAAGACAACGTTAAAATAAATGTGACCGATACAGGTAAAGGCATTTCTAAACAAAAATTTAGCAAAATTTTTGAACCTGGTTACACCACCAAAAAAAGAGGTTGGGGTTTAGGCTTGTCTCTTACCAAACGCATTGTTGAAGATTTCCATAAAGGTAAAATCAAGGTATTAGAATCTAATCTTGGAAAAGGAACTACTATTCAAATAAGCTTAAAATCTGAAGTCTAAACTAAAGATAAGATTTTATCTTTTCAGTAGTAGCTTTAAAAGCTTCTGGAGTCATTTTTGTCTTATTAATAAAACGTGCGTCTTCCATAGAATGCAACGGAATTAAATGTACATGTGCATGAGGCACCTCCAGTCCAATCACCGTTAATCCCACGCGATTGCAGGGGATAGCCTTTTCAATAGCTAAGGCCACTTTTCTAGAAAATTGCATTAAATCATTATAAGTAGCTTCATCTAAATCAAAAAGTTTGTCTACTTCTATTTTTGGCACACAAAGTGTGTGTCCCTCACTATTTGGATTGATATCTAAAAAAGCAAAAAATGTCTCTGTTTCCGCAATTTTATAGCACGGAATTTCACCATTAATTATTTTAGTAAAGATAGAAGCCATGGCACTTACCTTGAAATTTCTATTATATCAAACTTCATGATGCCATTAGGTACTTTAATTTCTGCAACATCACCCACAGATTTTCCAAGAAGCCCCTTTCCTATAGGAGAATTTACCGAAATTTTTCCTGAAGCCAAATCTGCTTCGCTTTCCGCCACTAAAGTATAAGTCATTTCCATACCGTTAGCCTGATTCTTAATTTTAACAATGGATAGTGCCAATACTTTAGAAGTATCTAACTGAGATTCATCTATAACTCTAGCATTTGCTAAAGTTTCCTCCATTTTAGAAATTTTCATTTCTAAAAGCCCTTGAGCTTCTTTCGCAGCGTCATATTCTGCATTTTCACTTAAATCACCTTTATCTCTCGCATCGGCAATAGCTTGTGAAGCTTTAGGGCGTTCTATATCTTTTAACTGATTTAATTCGTCTCTTAATTTTTTTAACCCTTCTGCTGTGTAATAAGATACTTTACTCATAACTTCATCGTTTAAATTAACAAAATCCCGAAGGTCGGGATAGCATAAAAAAAATCTCGCATACACGAGATTGTACCACAAATATACAAAATATTTAAGTTGGTTACCTTTTTATCGTAAATTGCTCACTCATTTTAATAGACTTATGAGAGTATTTGTTGCCCTGTTTTGTTTTTTTATTTTGACTACTTGTAATGACGATTCGATGAACAATAACGAATGTCAATTTTTATTGGATGTTGCTATAAATGAGCCTATTAATTTAAGTTTCCCCCAGTTTGGGGTGCTCACGTCACCAGGTGCATTATATGTGCCAAGTGCTCAGAACAGAGGGTTGATTGTGGTTAATACCGGTACGGGGTTTACTGCTTTTGATGCAGCAGATCCGAATCATGTATTTGAAGGGTGTTCAATTTTAACTGTAAGCGGATTTATAGGTACATGTGGATGTCAAGATGGTAATGAGTTTGAATTGATTAATGGTACGCCAACAGCTAACAACCCTGATTTAAGATGTCCATTAATCCGTTATCGTGTTGAGCAAAATGGGAATACACTGTTAGTTTTTAATTAGTAATTTACAGATTACCTTTACGGAAGGTTTTAGTTGTTAAACGGAATTTACGGCGCCGGATTAGGAATAGCACCATGAACCTCATTAATCCGAGAAATAATCTCCTCGCTTAAATCAATATCTATACTACCAATATTTTCCTTAAGCTGTTCCATAGTAGTAGCTCCAATAATGTTACCCGTTAAAAATGGCTGTTGATTGATAAATGCCAATGCCATTTGCGTTAAGGTTAAACCATGTGCTTTGGCAATCTCACTATATTTTTCTGTAGCTTCTAAAGCTTGTGGACTATTATAACGTCCTGCAAACCTAGGAAACAAATCAAACCTTGAGTTTTTTGGCAGTTTGCCACCAATATACTTTCCAGAAAGGGAGCCTGAAGCCAATGGTGAATACGCTAAAAGCCCGATACCTTCTCTTAAAGATAGTTCTGCTAAATCACCTTCAAAGGTTCGGTTTAATAGGGAGTATGGATTTTGTATAGTTCTTACCCGTGGTAAATTATTAGTTTTTGATTCTTCCAAATAACGCATGACGCCCCATGAAGTTTCATTGGAAATCCCAACCTCTCTAATTTTACCTTCTTTTACAAAACCATCTAATGTTTGTAAAACTTCATTAAAATTATCTTCCCAAGGGTCGTTAGGATTGTGCTTATAATCACGCTGACCAAAAAAATTGGTTTGTCGCTCTGGCCAGTGCAATTGATATACATCAATGTAATCGGTCTTTAAACGCTTTAAGCTATTGTGTAACGCCTCTTCGAGTGCATCTGTACTAAATCCAGTGGTACGAACATGTGCCGTATAAGCGCCAGGTCCGCAAATTTTTGTAGCTAATATTACTTTATCTCTGTTGCCTCTTGCTTCAAACCAATTACCTATAATTCTTTCGGTTTCGGCATAGGTTTCGGCATTGGCAGGCACAGGATATAATTCGGCAGTATCAAAGAAATTTACACCTTGGTCTAAAGCATAATCCATTTGCTCAAAACCTTCGTCTTGCGTGTTTTGGTTTCCCCAAGTCATCGTGCCAAGGCATATTTTACTAACTTTTATATCTGTTCCTGGTATTGTTGTGTATTTCATATTTGTCATTCCCGCGAAGGCGGGAATCTTTTTAATTATAATTCTACATTTACTTTAGATTCCTGCTTTCGCAGAAATTAACCAAAGATAAAAAACCGTTAAGAGCCTATTAAGGCTTTTAACGGTTTTTTATGCTAGGGATTGAGGCATTTGTTGAAGCTCCTCGACGTAGGAGAGAGCGACTGCCGAAAGCCCGACCCGAGCACAAATTTTAAATGAAACTTTCTAAAGTATCTTCGAGGGGAACGCCCAACTTCTCGATACAATTTCTCATACTTCGGAATCACTCGAAGTGACATTACTGCTCATTCAACAAACGAGACAACTCATCCAACTTGGGTGTTAGAATCACCTCGATACGTCTGTTTTTTGCTTTTCCTTCTTCTGTGGTATTTGTGGCAATTGGTGCATATTCACCACGACCCGCCGCGGTTAAATTTTCAGGGTTTATGGCAGCGTTTTCTCTTAAAATATTTACGATTGCCGTTGCGCGTTTGGTAGATAAATCCCAGTTGCTAGTAAGCGCACCATTACCAGAATACGGTACATTATCAGTATGACCTTCAATCAATACGGCAATATCTGGGTTTTCGGCAAGTACATTGCCTAAGCTTCTCACCGCCGTTTTTCCATCGGTATTTACCGCCCAACTTCCAGACTGGAACAACAGCTTATTTTCCATAGAAACATATACTTTCCCACCACGTTGCTCAACGGTCAATCCTTTGCCTTCAAAATCGGTAAGTGCGCGAGAAATGGCATTTTTTAGCTGTGTCATCGCAGCATCTTTAGTGGCAATAACATTTTCCAATTCCGCAATTCGACTAGAACGCTCTTCCAAGGCCTTCTTCAACTTTTCTAAACGCTCATTTTCTGCTGCTAAAGCTTGCTCCTTAGCTTCCAATTGCGCCAACAATTCTCTGTTTTTCTGAGAATTTTTAGCAATTGCCGCAGAACTATTTTTCTCCAATGCGGCATAAGAATCCTTTAGCGCATCTAAATTAGATTTTGTTGCCGCATAATCTGCTCTCAATTGGTCGCGTTCTGCAACGGCTTCGTTATAGGCTGCTTTTAGTTTAGCTAATTCATTTTCAGCAGTAGTTTTTCCTTTCAATAAATCTTCGTTGTCCTTCGTCAATTTTCGATTTTCCTGTTTTAAGGTAGCGTATTTACTCTCTAAATCTTTATACACTTTTGGCGACACACAAGAGGTAATTACTGTAACTGCTACTACGATTAATAGATTAGTTTTAATCTTCATTTGGGTTGTTTTTTGTTGATTTATTTTAATATTCAATTTCTACTAGTATCGGGCAATGGTCACTATGTACTGCTTCGGTTAGTATAACGGCTCTTTTAATATTTTCTTGTAAGGGTTTCGCAACCATAGCATAATCCAATCGCCAACCCTTGTTATTGGCGCGCGCATTCGCACGATAGCTCCACCAACTAAATTCTTGTCGCTCAGGATTTATATATCTAAACGAATCCACAAATCCGTTATCAATAAATTCTCCAATCCATTGACGTTCTTCTGGCAAAAACCCTGAAACACCTTTCATTTTCGGATTATGAATATCAATTTCTTCATGACAAATATTATAATCGCCACAAATAATCAAATTAGGAATCTCCTGTTTCAAGCCATCAATATACGTCTGAAACATATCCATGTAATCCAACTTATGCTGCAAACGCGCATCGTTCGTCCCCGATGGCAAATACAAACTCATTACCGAAACCCCATCAAAATCTGCCCTAAGGTTGCGACCTTCAGCGTCCATTGATGCAATTCCCGTGCCATACTCCACATGATTAGGTTCTATTTTGCTTAAAATTGCCACACCACTATACCCCTTCTTTTCGGCACTAAACCAATAGTGGTAAGTGTATCCAGCTTCCTCAAACAAACTCAAATCCAACTGCTCTTTCATGGCCTTAATTTCCTGCAAACAAATCACATCCGGATTCGCGCTTTTCAACCAATCCACAAACCCCTTATTTACGGCAGCTCTTATGCCATTAACGTTATAGGATATAATCTTCATACGTGTGTCTTTTTAATACTTTTTTGGGCGTTACCCACAAGGGGTCGTGCTTTCCGTTCCAAGTCCTCGCACCCTCTTTCAGGGGCGCTGTGGGCTTTCCTCTGCAATCCCTAACGCGGACTTATCCGCCAGCTAAACCCTTTACTCAAAAGCAAGTGCTTATTTGCTAGCATCATTTCAAATGCCCTATCAAAACCATTAACATTTCAGCTAAAATAAATAATACCTTACTTTTACGCTACAGTTGAAAAGGGGAGTTTTAACAAAAACTATTAACAAAATAATTTCAACTAATCACAGTTTAAATACCTGATGAAGTATTTCCTACTATTTGTATGTGTCTTAGCAAGTTTTGGTGGCTTTTCCCAGAACCAAAACAGCAAATACAAAACCAAAACAGTAGCGGTAAGAGATACTATTTTCGTGGATAGTGTAAGCATCAATTCCAGTTGGTTTTCGGTAAAAACTAAGGATGGAAAACTGCTCGATTCTACATTTTATAACATTAATTTCCCAAAGGCGAAACTCACGTTTAAAAAACCCGTCGACACTGATTCCATCGTTATCAACTACTTAAAATTTCCTGAGTTTCTGACCAAAACCTACAAGCAATTGGATGAAAGTATTATTGTAAAAAACAACGATGCTGCCAACCGACTCTACCAACTATCGCAGCCCAATACCTCGAGAAACTTCGTACCATTTGATGGACTGACCACTTCGGGAAGTATCTCCCGTGGCGTCACCGTAGGCAACAACCAAAACTCGGTTTTAAATAGCGAACTCGATTTACAAATTACAGGAAAACTAAATGATAAAGTGTCGCTTCGCGCCTCTATTCAAGACGCTAATATTCCTCTGCAAGAAAGCGGTTATAGCCAACGTTTGGATGAGTTCGACCAGATATTTATTGAGCTTTTTAGTGACAATTGGAACATTCGCGCAGGGGATATCGATTTACAAAACACCAATTCCTTTTTTGGTGTATTTTCAAAACGTGTACAAGGACTATCGGTAAATGCAAATTTGGCAGGCGACACCTCAACAACTAATGTTTTTGCAGCCAGTGCTTTGGTACGCGGACAATTCACCACAAGTCAATTTATTGCTCAAGAGGGTAACCAAGGCCCCTATAAATTGCAAGGACAAAACGGCGAACTCTTTGTATTAATCGTTTCAGGAAGTGAAACCGTTTATGTTAACGGCATTCCTTTAGAACGTGGGGAGGACAAGGATTATATCATCGATTATAATGCAGGTGAAATTATTTTCAACACTACTTTTCCAATCACCTCCGAAATGCGGATTACTGTAGATTATCAATTTTCCGATCGCAACTACTCCCGTTTGGTGGCTTACGGCGGTGGAAATTATAACAGCGAAAAGTTAAAAATAGGCGTTTCGGTATATTCTGAAAATGATGCTAAAAATCAACCCTTACAACAAAATTTGTCTGAAGCGCAAGTCAATATCCTCTCTAATGCAGGTGATGACAGAACCCAAATGATTGCACCCTCCGAAGTTGAGGAAGCTTTTAGTGAAAACCGCATTTTATACCGAAAAGATATTGTGGGTGGCGAGGAAATATTTGTATTCTCCAACGACCCAAATGATGAATTATTTAGGGTGTCGTTCACCTTGGTTGGTCCAAATCAAGGGGATTACGTGTTGAGCAGTACCAGCGCCATCAACAATATTTATGAATATGCTGGCAAACTACAAGGTAATTATGCGCCCATCGTGCAATTAGTGGCGCCAGTGAAACTGCAGATGGCAGTTGTAAATGGAAATTACGCGCCCTCAGAAAACACTCAAATTAATTTTGAATTGGCGGGAAGCAAAAACGATTTGAACCTCTTCTCTTCCATTGATGATGATGATAATGATGGTTTTGCGGGAACATTACGCGTTAATCAAAACATAATCAAAAAAGACAGTCTATGGAATCTGGACGCTTATGTGAAAACAGATTATATTCAGGATAATTTTAGAAGTATTGAGATTTTATATAATGCGGAATTCAATAGAGATTGGAATTTAGAGCAACCACGAGGGAACCAACGTGTTGGAGATTTAGGAACGCAAACCTTTGTAAATTCAGGACTTAACCTGTCGCACTTTAAAAAAGGACGCATCAACTATCAATTTGAGTATTTGAATTTTGCATCTGGTTTTAATGGCAGCCGGCACATTGCGAATGCCAATTTATTGTTGAATCGCCTAAGTATTCTTTCAAATACAAGTTATTTAAATGCTGAATCGACCATAAATCGTTCTACATTTTTGAGGTCTCATAATAGTGTCATTTATAACATGAAAAAAAGTTGGGTTGGTGGAAAACTATCTATTGAAGATAATGAGCAAACCGAAATAGCCACAGAAACCTTAACTCCTTTAAGTCAGAAATTCACATCGTATGAAGCGTTCGTTGGTGTAGGCGATAGCACTAAAGTATTTGCGCAATTTGGCTACAAACATCGGGTAAATGACAGTATTCGTAACAACCAACTTCAAAAGGTAAATACATCCAATACGTTTTATGTCAACTCCAGACTGATTCAAAACAAAAACACAAACCTTTCATTGTATGCCAATTATAGAACTTTAAATCATATAAGCGATACGATTGAAGATGAAAACTCTTTAAACTCCAGGTTACAATACAACCAAAAGTTGTTTAAAAACATAGTACAAAGCAATACGGTTTTCGAAACCAATTCAGGGTTTTTACCTCAGCAAGATTTCACCTATGTTGAAGTAGAACCCGGACAAGGCACGTACACGTGGATCGATTATAACGAAAATGGCATTCAAGAACTTGAAGAGTTTGAAATTGCACAGTTTACAGATCAGGGCACTTATATTCGTGTATTATTACCGAATCGGGTTTTTATAAGAACACATCAGAATCGATTTAGTCAAACTCTAACAATTAATCCCTCTCAGTGGCGGGTTTCAGAAAACAAATCGAAGAAATTTTGGTCACACTTTTATAACCAAACCAGTTATCTCATCGATAGAAAAATTAGGAGAAACGGGAGCAATTTCAATTTAAACCCGTTTGAAAGTGATGCTGATAATCAATTGGGGTTACAACTTAATTTCAGGAATGTGTTGTTCTTTAACCGAGGTAAGCAAAAGTATACCACATCTTACACCTATCTATCAAACAAGTCAAGTAATACACTTTCAGTTGGGCTTTTGGAGAATAACTTAAAAAGTCATCAATTGAATTTCAACCATAAAATAAAAGAGAATTGGTTGATTACCTTTCAATCTGCAATTGGTTCCAATGAGAGTTCCAGTGAAAACTTCACCAGTAAAAATTTTAAGTTTGATGAAGCTTTATTAAATCCTAAACTCTCCTATTTATTTAATGAAAATAGCCGTTTTGATGTCTTTTATCAATACACCACTAAGGACAATACCATTGGTGGATTAGAAACCCTATCTCAACAAAAATTTGGTTTGGGTTTCAATTTATCTAAAAACGAAAAAGGTGCGGTAAACGGTGAAGTCAATTATTTCTCAAACAACTTTAATGGTAACCCCAATACGCCTGTAGCATTTCAAATGCTAGAAGGCTTGCAACCTGGAAACAACTTTACTTGGACACTTCTAGCTCAAAAGAAACTCACTAAATTTTTAGATTTGAACTTGAGCTACTTCGGGAGAAAAACCGAAACCAGTAAAACCATTCATACAGGGAATATTCAATTGAAGGCTTATTTTTAAAAAGCACGAAATATAATATTTAAGCGACTTGTTTCGTAGTCTTTTTCTTTATATTTGATGTATGAAGGAATTGAACTTTAATATTTTCAATATCATAATAGTTGCAAGTATTATTCATGGTTTCATTTTTAGCTTGATTATTACACTTAATAAAAACCTTAAGTCAAAAACAAATATATTTTTAGCCATAACAATACTTTCACTAGCTTTAAGTAATTTACAGTATTGGTTTATAGATACTGGAATTATACCAAGACGCTATTATGAACAAAATGAGATACTTTATATCCCTTTTGAATTCTTAATAGTACCCTTTTTCTACTTTTTTATAAAGAGTTTTCTAAAACAAAAAATTAGCAAAAAATATACCTTTTATGTCCTCTTACCTTTTATCTTATCTATCATTTATTTACTATTTAGACATTGGATAAGTAATGAAAGACTATTTATTAAATGGTTGAATATTGTTGTTGAATATGTTTCAATTATTTTTTCTTTAATATTGATAATCTTAATCTTTATACTTCTACAAAAGCATGAAAAACAATCAAAAAAGAGTATTAAAGTTTCTGTAAAAACGAGATGGTTAAAAAATAGTTTAATTATAGGCATCATGCTATGCATCTTTTGGGCATTATCCTTTAATGTATTCGAAAATCTTTTTAAAAGTGGAAGTGGGTATTATAAGTATTACCCCTTATGGATTGGCTTATCAATATTGATATACTGGATTGGTTATACAGCTGTTTTACAAAATCACCTGTATATTCAACGACTTGAAATAAGGAGTAAATCAACTAATGTATCGGGAGACAATACAACTAATGTTAAACTAAATAAAGAACTTCCTTTAGACTCATTTAACAAAATAGAAAATGTAATAAAAACCAATAAACTCTTTTTGAATCCCCATTTAAGTATTCCTAAAATTGCTAAAGAAGTTAATTTAAGTACTGGTTATATCTCTCAATTAATAAATAAACATTCAAAACTAAATTTTAATGATTATGTGAATACGCTTAGAGTTGAAGAAGCAAAAAAATTTCTTGCCGATAATAATTTTAAAAATTACACTATTCATGCAATCGCCCTAGAGACTGGCTTTAATTCAAAATCTAGTTTTTATACTGCATTTAAGAAACACACTCAAATAACACCTACTGAATATAAAAAAAGTGTCCAGAATTCTTAACTTTCTATTAATTCCGAACATTAATAATCTAAAACCATAGTATTATTGTTTCATCTATTAACAAAAAGATCAAAATAATGAAACAAACATTTATTAAAACTTTATTTATTCTAGTATGCTCTGTAACTCTCTTTAAATGTGATAAAGAGGAAATTGTTGCCGAACAACTAAATAAGATTGAAACTGTAAGCATAAACGAAGCGCTTAGTGTATTTCCAAAAACCTCAGTATCTAATCAATTTTCAAAAACCACCACCAACCAATTTGCTGTACCAAATTTAGACGCAATTACACAAGAAGAAATAATAAATAGTAATGAGCTACTCACCGTAATACCTGCAACTACCTATCAAGGGGTATATAGCCGTATTTTAGTCATAAAAATCAATGATGAAATTAAAAGTGTTGTATTTAGTATGGTTCCTGACGTGGCCGCAAATACTGATGAATTCTCAGGTATGGTTTACATCCACACACTGCAAAAGGAATACGTAAATACCTTTAAGGTAGAAGATGGTATAATTGTATCAAGGTTTAAAAAGCCAACAGTTACAGGGAGTTCTAAGAGTAATTTTGCAAAAGGAGACGACGATTGTTGGGGTATTACCTGTGGTATGCGTGGCGAGGAAGTAGTAATTGTAGCTAAAAACACAAAACAATTTGAGTTCAAATGGATGTTTGAAGATGGTGGTAGTGATGGCGATGGGAGTAGCGGTGGCTATAATGGAGAAAGTTGGAATTCTGGTAGTGCTGGTGGTGGCCCTGATAGTAATCCAAATGATAACGCTTGTGATCCTGGTTATGTTAAAGATGATAATGGAAACTGTGTTGCAGAGAATTTTGATCCAGGGTGCGACGAAGGATATCACAAAGATGAAAATGACGTATGTGTATTAAACCCTGTTTATAGTGCTCCCTGCAGTGCTTTTGAGTATGCACAACCTGCTGGTGAACTTGTAAAGGCATGTGCAGTTACAGGGTTATGGAATAGATTTTATTCATATGGAATACAAAATGGTAAACACGGTACTTTTGAGGCTTTTGTAGTATATCCTCTGGTCTTTTTTACAGCACCAACATGGATGACAAATGGCTTAGCTTCTAATAAAACCGCAACAGCTGTAATCGTCGCATTTAGAAAAACAGATATCTGGTTCGCTGCTAACCCATATGCCACTAAAGAGCAAGTTGGCAATAAATTAAGTAGTTATATTCTCAAAGAAATGGCTAAATTTGGTGGTAGTATGACTCAAATTCCTCCTTTTGGCATAAGAAGTCCTGCTCCGTACGTACCAAGTCTATCTGGTACAGGAAATTGTCTCTAAAGCATGAAAATATTAATACCTTTTATCCTAATTTTATTCACCGTGGAGTTAAGTAATTTAGAAAAATTGTTAAGAAAAGATATTACTAAAACCTATAAAATATTAGATCGTGACTTTAATTACGACGAGGAGGATAAAAGTATATGCTTTTTTAATAATGATACTTTTAAGTATTATTACAACATGCCGTCTTACTTTATACATATAAGTAGTGATGATAATGGTATCATAAATTCGATAACCTTGTACTTTAATGGATTGATTGATAAAAATTTCTATAGTTCTTTTAATAAAGATTATGGGAAACCTTCGTCCATACAAGTGATTGATACAATTGAAACAATAAGTCAAGAAAAAAAGGTAGTAGGTGATTTTACCCAAGACTTAAAAAAGAACTTTATTCAAACAAGGGAAGGCAGTTTCAACGAGCAACCCTTGTACATAATTTGGGAAAAAGACAGCTACAATATAAGAGCTACATTTAGACATGAACAAAATATAAGTGAAATTACATTTAGTGTAAAATGACGTTATTCAACATAAGTTTCTCATGTCGTTAATCTCCAAAAAATTCAAACTCATTGAAACAATAGTTTCAGTGAGTTTATTTTTCCTTTACGTTCTTAATACCCACTCACAGTCATCAACTAAAGAGATTATCCATGAATCAAAACAAATAAGAGTAAAAAATGATTTATTAAAAATAACCAAAACCCAACACAGCAGAAATTATCAAAATATAAAAACGCTGGATTCCATAGCTAATTACATAAAATCTGAGTTTGTAAAAGTTTGTGACTCTACTGCATTTCAACCATATAAGTTAAAGAACAATATCTATAAAAACGTTATTGGTTCAATAGGTTTACAACACAAAGAACGTATTATTGTCGGAGCACATTATGATGTATGTGGTAACCAACAAGGCGCTGATGATAATGCTAGTGGTGTCGCAGGCGTTTTGGAGCTAGCGCGTTTGCTTTCTAAAGAAAACTTAAAGTATCGCATTGATTTTGTTGCTTATACCTTAGAAGAACCTCCGTTTTTCGGAACTGAATATATGGGAAGTTATGTGCATGCTAAATACTTGCATACCAATACTATTCCTGTTAAAGGTATGGTTTGTTTAGAAATGATAGGGTATTATGATGATGCTAAGGGTTCACAACAATACCCAATACCAGAAATGAAATTGTTGTATGGAGATTCTGCAAATTTTATAGTAGTCGTTCGGAATAAGAAGAGTAAAACTTTTGGCGCAGAAATTTCAAAATTAATGCAGGAACAAAAACTAATAAAAACAGTTGATTTTGAAGGTACTGGTTTAACAACTGGAATTAACTTCTCTGACCACCGTAATTATTTGTATTTTGGTTTTCCAGCAGTCATGATAACTGATACTGCGTTTTATCGAAATAAAAACTATCATACAAAAAATGACACTGTTGAAACGCTAGACATTGATAAAATGTGTGCAGTTATTCAGCAATTATATTTATCAATTAGAGAACTAAAATAGGCTGAAAACTCACGAAATTCTTAGATTTAAATTTGAGCTATTTCAGCAGAAAAACAGAAACTAGTAAAACCATTCATACAGGGAATATTCAACTGAAAGCTTATTTTTAAAAACAAAAAAGCTCAAACTAATCCGTTCGAGCTTTTCATATAATATTTATTATATTCCTATGAAATCGCCGCTTTCATCAATTCACGATTCATTCTAGCAATATTATCTAAAGAAATGCCTTTTGGACACTCAACTTCACATGCACCCGTATTTGTACAGTTTCCAAAACCTTCTAAATCCATTTGTGCTACCATGTTCTTCACGCGATCTGCGGCTTCAACCTGTCCTTGAGGTAACAGTGCATATTGCGATACTTTTGCTCCCACAAATAACATAGCAGAGGAGTTTTTACAGGTAGCCACACAAGCTCCACAGCCAATACACGTTGCTGCATCCATAGCTTCATCAGCTGCGTGCTTAGAGACAGGAATTGCATTCGCGTCTTGTGTATTACCAGAAGTGTTTACTGAAATATATCCACCTGCATGTTGTATTCTATCAAAAGCAGATCTGTCTACTACTAAATCCTTAATTACTGGGAATGCCGCTGCTCTAAATGGTTCAATGGTAATAGTATCTCCATCATTAAACATTCTCATGTGCAATTGACAGGTTGTGATACCACGATCTGGACCATGAGCTTCTCCGTTGATATACATGGAACACATACCGCAAATACCTTCGCGACAATCATGATCAAAAGCCACGGGCTCTTCTCCTTCGGCAACTAATTGTTCATTAAGTACATCCATCATTTCTAAAAAAGACATGTGTTCCGAGATGTCACTTACCTTATAATCTACCATCTGACCCCTTGCACTAGAGTCTTTTTGTCTCCAAATTTTAAGTGTTAAATTCATAGCGTCTTTTTTATTTATAACTTCTTTCTTTTACTTCAATATTTTCGTAAACCAATGCTTCCTTATGCAAAACAGCATCTTTTGGTTCTCCTTTATATTCCCAAGCAGAAACAAATTGGAATTCTTTCATTCTTTTGGCTTCTCCTTCAGGTGTTTGATATTCCTCTCTAAAGTGACCTCCTGCCGATTCTTCTCTTACTAAAGCGTCTTTAGCAAACAATTCACCTAATTCTAAGAAATCTGCAACACGTCCTGCTTTTGCAAGTTCTTCGTTATATTCTTCTGCACCACCGGGAACCGAAACTTCCTTCCAAAATTCTGCTCTTAATTCAGAGATATCTTTAATTGCTTCTTTTAAACCTTCTTCATTTCTAGACATTCCACATTTATCCCACATAATCTTACCTAATTTCTTGTGGAAATAGTCTACAGATTTCGATCCTTTATTATTAATAAAGAATTCAATTCTTTCCTTAACATCTTTCTCTGCTTCATCAAACTCTTTGGTTTCTGTTGAAATTTTACCTGTACGAATATCATCGGCCAAATAGTCTCCGATAGTATAGGGTAATACAAAATATCCGTCTGCTAAACCTTGCATTAGAGCTGAAGCTCCAAGTCTGTTGGCTCCATGATCGGAGAAGTTTGCTTCACCTATACAATATAATCCAGGAACTGTAGTCATTAAGTTATAATCTACCCAAACACCTCCCATGGTATAGTGCACCGCAGGGTAAATCATCATAGGTGTTTTATATGGATTTTGATCTACAATCTTCTCATACATTTGGAACAGGTTCCCGTACTTAGCTTCAACTATTTTCTCACCTAATTCTGTAATTTTCCCTTTTGAAGGATTATCAATACCTTTAACTTTAGCTTCCTCTTTTCCATAGCGTTCAATAGCTGCGGCAAAGTCCAGATACACTGCTTCACCTGTTGCATTAACACCATAACCCGCATCACAACGCTCTTTGGCTGCTCTAGAAGCCACATCTCGAGGCACTAAATTACCAAATGCTGGATAACGACGTTCTAAGTAGTAATCTCTTTCGTCTTCGGATAAATCAGTGGGTTTCTTTTTACCTTCTCTTATGGCTTTTACATCATCTAAATGCTTAGGTACCCATATACGTCCGTCGTTACGTAACGATTCAGACATCAATGTTAATTTAGATTGATAATCACCTGAACGTGGAATACACGTTGGGTGAATTTGGGTATAACATGGATTCGCGAAATACGCTCCTTTTTTGTGAATTTTCCAAGCAGCAGTTACGTTACTTCCCATAGCATTGGTTGACAAGAAATATACATTTCCGTAACCTCCAGACCCTACAACAACTGCATGCGCAGAATGACGCTCAATTTCACCCGTAACTAAGTTTCTAGCAATAATACCTCTTGCTTTTCCGTCCACGATTACAACATCCAACATTTCGTGGCGATTGAACATTTCAATCTTACCACGAGCAATTTGACGATTCATTGCAGAATAGGCGCCAAGTAATAATTGTTGCCCTGTTTGCCCCTTAGCATAAAAAGTTCTAGACACTAATACCCCACCAAACGAACGGTTGTCTAACAACCCACCATAATCTCTTGCAAAAGGAACACCTTGTGCCACACACTGGTCAATAATGTTTGTAGACACCTCGGCCAAACGATAAACATTAGCTTCACGAGAACGGTAATCGCCACCTTTTACAGTATCATAAAACAACCTGTATGTAGAATCACCATCACCTTGGTAGTTTTTAGCCGCATTAATTCCTCCTTGTGCCGCTATGGAATGTGCACGACGCGGAGAATCTTGATAAGCAAATGCCTTTACGTTATATCCAAGTTCTGCTAATGTGGCAGCTGCAGAACCACCTGCTAAACCAGTACCAACAACAATTACATCTATATGACGTTTGTTAGCAGGATTAACAAGGTTAATTTTATTTTTATAATCTGTCCATTTATCTTTTAATGAACCTTCTGGTACTTTTGAGTCTAAAGCCATAATAATATAAGATTAATGGTGAGGATTTAAATGGTGGTAAAGTGCTACAATAACGAAACCAAGTGGTACTAAAATTGAATACGCCTTACCTATATTTTGTAATGTTTTTTTGCGACCTGCTGAAGATCCCACTGATTGAAAAGCAGATGTAAAACCATGAGCCAAATGTAAACCTAACAACACAAAAGAAACAACGTATGCTCCTACGCGTAAAGGGCTATGGAATTTCTCAACCAACTCGTGAAAGTAGCGATATTGCCCATCATGCATACCAGACATATCTCCAACAATATACTTTGTATTAATTTCAGGAATCCAAAAATCGATAAAATGTAGAATTAAGAATGCTAAAACTACCAATCCGCTGTAAATCATGTTTCTACTAACCCAAGAAGAATTAGCGCCACCATTATTTTTGGCGTAAGACACGCCATTCGCCTTTTTGTTTTTAATTTCCAAAATGAATCCCATTACAAAGTGAAAAACCACTGCAAATATTAAAACAGGCTGTAACGCAAATTGAACCAATGGATTGGTTCCCATGAAGTGCGATATTTCATTAAATAAATCGGCACTGAAAACGGATGTAATGTTTATTGCTAAATGCTGAAGCAAGAAAAACATTAAGAAAAAAGCAGACAATGCCATCGCTACTTTTCTACCAATCGAAGATTTAAAAAATCCACTCATTATTTAGTTCTTTTTTAAGTTATACAAAGATAATAACGGACACTTTTATAGACAACTAACAAATATCATGTTTTATTATTTAGAATGATTATAAGTAATAATACTTAGAAGATTGCTGCTCTACGTATTTATGACTAATTTAAAACAGCACCATCGGAATAAAAAACCCTAATTACTTATGAAACAAAGCATTGTGTGACTTCATAAAATATCTACAACTTAAAACAGAATCGTCTTTTTATTTTTACTTTTATAGCGACACTAAAAATAATTTCAAAACATCATGAAATACTCTCCTATTGGCAGCGAACTTTTTATTAAAAACCGAAAAAAGTTTACGGCTAAAATGCAACCTAGTAGTTTGGCAGTTTTTAATTCAAATGATATTTATCCTGTTAGTGCAGACAGCACCTTACCATTTCAACAGCATCGTGATATATTTTATTTAAGCGGGGTAGATCAAGAGGAAAGTATATTAGTCTTGTTTCCTGATTGTCCCAAAAAAAAGCATCGCGAAATACTTTTCCTAAGAGAAACCAACGAAAATATTGCCGTATGGGAAGGCGAAAAACTAACCAAAGACAAAGCCTTTGAAGTTAGCGGCGTAAAAACAGTGTATTGGTTGCAAGACATGGAGAAAATTATGTTTGAAATTATGACGCAATGCGACACGATTTACATCAATACCAATGAACATTATCGCTCTAATGTAGAAACCGAAACACGCGAAGACCGCTTTACCAAATGGTTAAAAGAAAAATATCCAGCCCATAGTGTTGCAAAAAGCAATCCTATTTTGCAGCGTTTAAGATCTGTTAAGGAATCTACTGAAATTAACTTGATTCAAACGGCGTGCAACATTACCGAAAAAGGTTTTCGACGCGTTTTAGGCTTTGTAAAACCAGGTGTTATGGAATATGAAATTGAAGCTGAATATATTCATGAATTTATTCGCAATCGCTCAAAAGGTTTTGCGTATACGCCCATTGTGGCCTCAGGTAATAATGCTAATGTACTACACTACATTGAAAACAATCAAGAATGTAAAGCAGGTGATTTAATATTGATGGATGTTGGCGCGGAGTACGCCAATTATTCTAGTGACATGACCAGAACAATTCCTGTTTCAGGTCGTTTTTCTGAAAGACAAAAAGCGGTGTACGAAAGTGTTTTACACGTAAAAAACGAAGCCACAAAAATGTTGGTTCCAGGAACAGACTGGGGTGAATATCACGTAGAAATAGGCAAGATAATGACTTCTGAATTATTAAGTTTGGGGTTGTTGGATAAGGCAGATATCCAAAATGAAAACCCAGAATGGCCGGCCTATAAAAAATATTTGATGCATGGTACGAGTCACCATATGGGATTAGATACTCATGATTATGGGATTTTAACTGAACCCATGCAGACGAATATGGTGTTTACTGTTGAACCTGGAATTTATATTCCAGAGGAAGGTTTTGGTATTCGTATTGAGGATGATGTGATTATTCAAGAAAAAGGTGAGCCTTTCAATTTGATGAAAAATATTCCTATTGAAATTGAGGAGATTGAAGACTTGATGAATGCATAAAAAAAGGCCGCCCGAAAACATAGAGCGACCCTTCGTTCAAAACACTAATATTATTTTTTACAGAGTGACTAATTCAAATAAATAACTATTGAGCTTTTGAAGTGTTTTTATTTTGTTATTGGTATCCACAAGTAACGAAATATTGTTTTTGCTTCCACCGTAAGAAATCATTCTTACCTTAACATCTTTTAAAATTTTGAAAAGCTTGTAGGTACCTTCATGATTTACAATTGAGTGTCCCACTAAGCATATAATACTTTGATTGGTATCTATATCTATAGACGCAAATTCTTTAAGTTCCCTTACAATTTGTTCTAAATTTTTATCATTATCAATAGTCAAAGAAACTGCTACCTCCGATGTTGTAATCATATCTATAGACGTCTCATAGGCTTCAAAAATCTCAAATACCTTCTTCAAAAACCCATGTGCCTGAAGCATTCTTCCTGACTTAATTTTAATAGCTGTAATACCATCTTTAGCAGCAATTGCCTTAATTCCAGTTTCTGTATGACTACTAGTAATGGAAGTACCTTTAGCAGATGGCTCCATAGTATTTTTCAAACGTACGGGAATACCATAGCCTCTAACTGGTAATACAGTTTGTGGGTGTAAAATTTTCGCACCAAAATAGGCCAACTCCGCAGCTTCATCAAAAGATAAATCAGAAATCGGTTTTGTTCCCTCAACAAATCTTGGATCGTTATTATGCATACCATCTATATCCGTCCAAATCTGCACCTCTTCTGCTCTAATTGCTGCCCCAATAATAGTAGCTGTATAATCACTTCCCCCTCTTTGTAAATTTGAAATTTCTCCTTCACTGTCTAAACAAATAAAGCCTTGAGTGATATATATGCCTGCATTTTCAGCACTATCCAAAACCTTAGCCAATTTATCCTCGATAGTGCCAAAAGCAGGTTCATTAAGCGTATCACTACTCATAAAATCCAAAGCAGGTAATAATGTTGCACTAATTCCTTCTTGTTTTAGATAACTATTAAACATAAAGGTAGACATCAATTCACCTTGTGCTAAAATTTGATTATCTAATATCTGGGAGTATGTTTTATAAGTACTTTCAACTAAAAAATTAAATCGTTCTGATATGTAACCTTTAGTCAATGTATTTAAACCAGTGTCAACCAAAAGCTCATCTATAACCCTAACATACTTCTCATGCAAGGCATTAATCACCGCTAAAGCCTCATCAGGATTCTCGGTTTTTATGTAATCGGTAATTTCTACCAAACTATTCGTTGTACCAGACATGGCGGAAAGCACTACTATTTTCTGCTCGCCATCGTTAATTATATTTTTAACATTGGCCATGTTCTTTACAGAACCCACCGAAGTACCACCAAACTTTAAAACTTTCATCTTCATATAATTTGCAGCACAAAAGTAGAATTCAAATGTGAATGCATCGTATTTTTATAAAAAAATGTTTATTTTTGCACAAATTGTTAAATATTTAACATGAAAACAGTTTCTAATTGCGTAGAAGACATTTTGATAACGCAACCTTATCTTGAAGAGGCTCTGGCAAGAAACATAATAAACTTTAGTGCCTTGGCGATTGAGCTTACTGAACCTATAAGTAAAATGTTAAAAAAGGATGTAAAACCAGGGGCTATAATGATGGCTTTACGTCGCTATAATCCACCACCAACTTTGGGGAACACTATAAAAATGAAGCGTGTTATCCAAAATCTTGGGGACATTACGGTGCGCTCTAATCTTACTGATTTTACGGTTAGAAATTCCTCTACCTTAATTGATAATCACGCTAAAATTCTTGAACGCATTAATAAAGAAGATAAATTGTTTTATGCGTTTACACGTGGTATCCATGAAAGTAATATTGTAGTTTCAAGTAGTCTCAACGATTTTGTAAACAGCCATTTGAAGAATGAACACTTTATTGCAATTCAAGAAAACTTATCTGCCATAAGCGTGAATTTACCTCAAGACAACTCCAAAATTGCGGGACTTTACTATCACTTTTTTAAACGTTTAGCTTGGGAAGGTGTCGTACTTTATGAAGTGCTCTCCACCACTAACGAATTTACCATTTTGGTAGAAGATGAATTTGTAGACAAAGCTTTTTCGGCCATCAAAAAAGTAAAATCTTAAGATAGTCTTTCATACAAATTTACTGAGGTAAAGCTTAAAATAGCAGGGAGTATCCAGCCCAAATTCTTCGTCCCAAAGGGAATTATATGCTGTATTTCAGTAATCCAATCAGCATTAATAATAAAACCTAAACAGTCAGGAATACTAAACAATAAGGTCACCAAAACAACCCATCTAAATACTAATTGCGAATTCCATTTTTCTGGTAAAATATTTAGTAAAATCAGCACAATGCATATTGGATAAACCAGCATCAAAATAGGCAGTGCGACATCAATAATATATTTCACATCCATTACTCCAATAAAAATGCCTAACACACAGCACACTATTGCAGTTAACGTATAAGTATTTTTACTTTTAGAAAAATAGACTTTAAAAAAATCGGCAACACTTATAATAATAGCTACTGCTGTTGTAAAACAAGCAAGAGCTACTAGTACTCCCAAAGCTGTAGCTCCATATTTCCCTAAAGTTATATTCGCTACACCAAGAAGAAGATCAGTTCTTGAAATATCTTTATGGAACTGCATATTATACTTAGCTCCAACAAAAACCAGCCCAATGTAAACAATAAACAACCCAAACATTGCAATTATACCAGAGTGCCAAATAATGGTTCTTTTTTCACTTGTGTTTAAATTGGGTAATACTTTATTTAATGACATTAAGACGACGCCTCCCATAATGACACCGGCTATAGCATCATAAGTTTGATACCCTTCTAAAAGGCCATTAATAATTGGCGTATTTATGGATGCATTATTCATTTGTATTACTGGCGATGTTAGCGCAATAAGAATGATAGCAAAAAGGATAGTTAGAATTATTGGTGTTAAAAATTTTCCTATGATGTCTAAGACCTTTGTTCTATTAATGACAAATAAGAAAACTAAAGAAAAATAGACTATGCTGGTGTATACGGATTTCGACCCGAAAAACGGAGCTATTGCAATTTCATGCGTTACTGCCGCCGTTCTAGGACAGGGTAGCGTGATGGCAATGGCTAGTAAAATGAAGCAAAAAACAGCACTAAATAAGGAAGATACTTTTTTTCCAAAATCAAACATAGTACCCTGCAACCTCGCATGAGCTGCAATAGCCAATAATGGGATTACGGTAGCCGTAGCCAGAAAACCAAGAGACACCAACCACCAATCTGGTCCAGCATTAAATCCTAAAAAAGGCGGAAGAATTAAGTTGCCAGCACCAAAAAAACCTGCAAATAGAGCGAAACCAAATACCAGTGTTTCTTTAGTGTTTTTCATACCCAGATTTTATCTTTGTCTAAATATAGAACAATATGATTTTAGAATTCAAAGGCATTCCTATTTTTTATTCTGATTCTGGGAAAGGACAAGCCCTGGTTTTTTTACACGGATTTTTAGAAAACAGTACTATTTGGAGTCCATTTGTTCAGGAGCTTTCAAAACACAATCGGATAATTTGTATTGATTTATTGGGTCATGGACAAACAGGTTGCTTGGGTAAAATTCATACCATGGAAACCATGGCAGAAGCGGTCAAGTTTGTTTTAGACCATTTGCAAATTAAACGGTCTCTCTTTTTTGGGCATTCCATGGGTGGCTATGTTGCTCTTGCCTTTGCTGAAAAATATCCTAAAAGTGTTAGAGGTATATGTCTCATAAATTCAACTGCTAAGGCAGATAGTATTGAAAAGAAATTAAACAGGGATAGAGCCATAAAGGCGGTAATCGAAAATCATGAAACATTTATTAGCTTGGCTATTTCAAATCTTTTTAGACCAATAAACCGAGAAAAGTTCAAAAACGAAATCGTTGTGCTTAAGGAAGATGCTTTAAAAACACCTATTTCCGGTATTACTGCTGCTCTTGAAGGGATGAAATTAAGGAAAGACAAGGTAATAACCTTCACCGCAGGTGAGTACAAAAAGAAGCTCATCATTGGAAGAAATGATCCCGTTCTAAACTACAAAGATCTAATAGCACAAACAAAAAATACGGATGTTGAAATAGTAGAGTTTGAGGACGGACATATGAGTTTCATCGAAAATAGTCAAGAATTATTGCATGAAATTGTGCGTTTCATCGAATAATTTAGTATTTCAGCCAATATATTATAAACAATTTCTATATTTAGAACAGATATTTCTCCTTTATCCAAAACTTAACCTATGGAAAATCAATTTATTAGAACTACACTTATACCAAAAGTATATTGTAGTATTTTCGGACATGATTATCATGTGACTAAAAAAGTAACAAAACATGTAAAAGAATACACTTGTAGGCATTGTAGCAAGCAACTCACCACCACCAGTGATGGTAGCCTAGTTGAACTCACTCCGAAGTTTAGAGAGATTAACCTTTTACTCGAGCGCATATACAACGCAAAAATCAAACGTTTGAAGAAAAAAACAATCACTTCGTCGATTTACTAACCTCTTGTTAACATATTCTGGTTCTTTTTAATAAATTCATCACATCCTAATTAAAACCTATTAATATGCAATCAGAATGAAACAGTTACAGTGTAAACTATTTGGTCACAACTACGAAGTGTCCAGACACGTAACCTACCACGTAAAAGAATATACTTGTAAAAATTGTGGAAAACAACTAACCACCAACAGCAATGGCTCTTTGACAGAACTCACCCCTAAGTTTAAAGAAATAAACAACGTTTTAGAACGTATACACCAAAAGCGCCATCAAAGAATACGAATTATTACAGAAAAAATAGACGAAGAACTTTTACTTTTTAAGCATTAAAATTCTTCCAACCTTGTGCTTTTAGTTCTATTTGAGTTTCGGCTCTTGTAATTAAATGCCTTCCTGCGTTTTTATCTTTAATAAAACCAACAACCGTTAAATTAGGATTTGCTTTAATTTTGGGATAGTCTTTTTGATCTACTGTAAATAGCAACTCATAATCCTCACCACCATTTAAGGCAACAGTGGTACTATCTAAATTAAACTCTTCGCAAGTAGATATTACTTGAGGATCTAAAGGTATTTTGCTTTCATACACATCGCAACCTACATTACTATTTTCACATAAGTGCAGCACTTCAGAAGATAAACCATCACTTATATCAATCATTGAAGTTGGCTTCACCTTCAAATCCTTCAAAAGTTTTACAATATCTTTTCTTGCTTCTGGTTTTAGTTGGCGTTCAACAATATAGGTGTATGGTTCTAAATCTGGTTGGTTGTTAGGATTGACTTTATACACTTCTTTTTCACGCTCAAGCACCTGCAACCCCATATACGCGCCTCCTAAATCACCTGAAACCACTAGTAAATCATTTGGTTTTGCCCCGTTTCTATAGACCACATCTTCACCAGCAACTGCCCCGAGAGCAGTAATAGAAATCAGTAATCCTGTTGTTGACGATGTTGTGTCTCCTCCAACAACATCAATGTTATACAGTTTTGCGGCTGTTTCAATTCCAGCATATAACTCTTCTAACGCTTCCAATGGAAAGCGATTAGAAACAGCAAGAGATACGGTTATTTGAGTAGCCTTCGCATTCATAGCATATACATCAGACAAGTTTACAATTACAGCTTTATAACCTAAATGTTTAAGAGGCATATAACTTAAATCAAAATGAACGCCCTCCACCAATAAATCTGTCGTTACTACAATTTGTTCATCTTCAAAATCTAAAACTGCCGCATCATCGCCTATTCCCTTAACTGTGGACTCATGTTGGACTTTGAAGTTTTTGGTTAAATGTTTTATCAGTCCAAATTCACCTAAACTATTTAAATCTGTTCGCTGTTGGTTCTTATCTTCTATCATACTGCAAAAATAACCAAGGAATTTAATTTAGAACTGGAACTCACTCATTTAATTTTAATCCTTTACATTTGTTAAAGGCATAAATTAGCTGCTACAATACTTTATATTTTGTAACGTTATATAATTGCTTTTGAAATAGAAAAATACCGCTTATGCTACCTAGAAAATACACCTTAGGATACATTTTTATTTTAAGTTTTCTTCTTACATCTTGTAATAAAAACATGCCGAGTACAGATATTCAAGATGAAGATGATCCCGACGACATGACTGAAACTTTACCCCTAGAAACTTGTGAAAATGGGTTTGCTGATATTTATCCTTGTAACGGCTAGGATTTAATGGCGCACATGCCGTTAAGCACTTTTGGAGTTGCAGAGGCAAATGATTCTTGGGGTTGGACAGATCCTGATACAGGTAAAGAATATGCTATTATCGCTACAGATCGCTTGACTGCCTTCGTGGATATTTCAGATACCGAAACACCTATTTATGTTGGCAGCGTACCTACAGCAACAATTTCGAGTCCCTGGCGCGATGTAAAAGTATATCAAAATCATGCCTTTATTGTTGCAGATAATGTTGTAAACGAAGATAGTCATGGCATGCAGGTTTTTGATCTTACCAGACTAAGAAATGTGGTAAATCCACCACAAACACTTCGAGAGGACACACGTTTAACAGACATTGGAAGAGCACATAATATTGTAATTAATGAAGATACTGGATATGCGTATACGGTTGGCGGAACAACTGCAAATGGCGGACCTGTGTTTATTAATATTCAAGACCCAAAAAACCCAGTTGTTGAGGGTAGTTTTTCTGAAGGTGATTATTCTCACGATGCGCAAGTAGTAACATATAGTGGGCCTGATACTGATTATACTGGAAAGGAAATTTTAATTGGCAGCAATGAAAATGAGGTGGTAATTGCTGATGTAACAGATAAAAGTAATCCAACCATTATATCAACCATTTCTTATCCCAATGTGCAATATGCCCACCAAGGATGGTTTACAGACGATATGCGCTACTTTATTTTAGGAGACGAAGTGGATGAAATTAGAGTGGGTAATAATACACGTACTATTACTTTTGATTTTACAGATTTAGATAATCCGTTACTCCATTTTGAATATTTAGGCCTACATCCTGCAATAGATCATAACGGTTATGTTAAGGGCAACTTGTTTTACCAAGCAAGTTATCGCGCAGGATTACGTGTTTTAGATATTTCTAATATTGCTGGCAGATCTTTTACAGAGGTTGCATTCTTTGACACTTACCCTGAAAACAATACCACAGGATTTGATGGTGCTTGGAACGTTTACCCATTTTTTGAAAGTGGAAATATTGTGATTAGCGACATTAATAGAGGCTTGTTTATTGTTCGCAAGAGCCAATAATTTTACATCCGCATTGTATGAAAATATGGTTCTACATATTTGCTTGTGGTACATGGCCTTTAATTTTCTCTAGCTGTTCCAAAAACGAATTCTCTGAAACTAAAAGCACTGATAATATAGAGGTTTCTTTAGTTACTGCACTTGGAGGAAGCTTGAATGAAAGTTTTAATTCAATAATCAAGACCGCCGATGGCGGCTACGCTGTTTTGGGTCATGTGCAAAGTAATGATGGAGACTTTGCATCAAAAACCAACACCTCATTTGATTATTGGGTGATAAAATACGATAGCAATCATAACCTACAATGGCAAAAAAATTATGGTGGCACTGGAGATGATAGAGGTAAAAGTATAGTTGTCGCAGAAGATGGCGGATTTACCATTCTTGGTTCTAGCAATAGCGCGGATGGCGATGTTACCGAAAATTTTGGCAATAGCGATTTTTGGGTATTGAAATTAAGCGCTCTAGGTGAAATTTTATGGGAAACATCATTTGGGTTTTCGGGCATCGATAACGGCACTAAACTTATCCAAACGAATGATAATGGTTTGCTTCTTGTAGGTGTTTTAGATGTTACAGCTTCCAACGGACAGGGCAACACCAAAACTGCAAGTACTAAACGGCATGCTGGTGGTGATTATTGGGCTATTAAAATAAGCGCCTCTGGAACTGCCGAATGGACTAAGTTTTTTGGAGGTTCTTTTACTGATACGGCATATGACGTTATACAAACAAATGATAACGGCTATTTAGTAGTAGGTTCTTCGGATAGCAATGACGTTGATATTTCGGAAAATAAAGGAACTTATGATTTTTGGGTGGTAAAAATTTCTGAAAGCGGCACCAAACTTTGGGAAAAATCATATGGTGGTTCAGAAATTGATGAAGCTTGGGGCATAGTATCATCAAATGATGGTAATTATATTATTGTTGGTGATACAAGAAGCAACGACAAGGATGTACTCTTTAATAATGGCGCTGCGGATATTTTTGTTGTGAAAATCGACCCAGATGGAAATATAATTTGGCGAAAATCTTTTGGCGGCTCAAGCTTTGATACTGCTCGTTCTATTGCAAAAGCATCGGATGGCGGTTTTATAATTGCCGGAAGTTCTAGAAGTGCAGATGGTAATATAACATCAAACAATGGACAAAATGATGCCCTAGTTATAAAACTTAACAGTGAAGGTGATTTGCAATGGCAACATACCTTAGGAGGCAATAACATTGATCAAGCATTTGACGCCATTCAATTAGAAAATGGCAATATAATTGTTGTTGGAGAATCTAGTAGCTCAGATATTGATATAAGTGAAAACAAAGGTTTCAATGACGCATTAATTTATCAATTAACTCAAAAATAAGATGAGGAAAATATTTATATACGCAACACTTATTATTTTGTGCGCTGCTTGCGAAAGCGAATCCGAAGTTGCCGCTTCTCGAGCAAACGTTTCTTTTAATTTTTCACATTCATGGCATGGCGAAATGATAACAAAAAATGACTTAAATACTATAAAATTCAGGAATGAAAATGGAGAGTTGCTGAGTATAGAACGTTTGCGCTATCTTATCTCAAATATAACCTTCACCACTTCCAACAATGAAATATTGGTTCTTAGTGGATACAATTTAGTAGATTTTGTGAATGAAGAAAATCTAATTTTTATTCCATCTGGAACAATTCCATCAGGAAATTATTCAAATGTATCGTTCACTTTTGGTTTTAATAATGAAGATAATTATAATAACTATCCAGATTTAAATTCTGCTTCCTGGAGTGTGCCTGCTCAACTCGGAGGTGGCTACCATTATATGCAGTTAGAAGGAAGGTTTATTGACAATACCTCAACCGAAACCGGATACGCCTACCACGCCATAAGAGCTGTTGATAATTCTGGGGCAGAACTTCAATTTCAAGATACTTTTTTTAAGGTGAATTTAGGTGCGGTAGAAATTACTAACAACACCATAATTAATGTTGAAATGGATGTAGCTGAGTGGTTTAAAAACCCTAACACTTGGGATTTAAACGTTTTAAACACCACGTTAATGCCAAATTTTGAGGCCCAAATTGATATGTTTGAAAACGGACAAAGTGTATTTAATTTGAAATAAAAAAAGCGTGAATTTTTGAATAATTGGATTAAATATTGGCTTCTTTTTAATGTAATTATTTCCAGTTCTTGTACTGATGAAAGCGTGGATAATTATGCACCAACTCCAAGTCCTTTACAGATTCCTGAATTGTTTTCTGAAACTATAATTGCACCAATAATTCCGGTTGATAACCCACAAACTATTGAAGGCGTCGCTTTAGGAAAGAAACTATTTTTTGATCCTATTTTATCGGGAAATAGCACTCAGGCCTGTGCCGATTGTCATACACCTGATAATGCATTTACAGATGCCTCAAGGTTTAGTGATGGTATAGATGGCAGCTTGGGCAACAGAAACTCTATGCCTTTATTTAATCTGGCATGGAACTATGATGAAAAATTCTTCTGGGACGGAAAATCTTTTAGCTTGGAACATCAAGCATTTTTGCCTGTTGTTGATCCTAAAGAAATGAAAGATACCTGGATGAACGTTCAGCAAAAATTACAGAAGCATAAGGATTATCCCGCTTTATTTGAAAAAGCTTTTGGAACATCAGAAATTGATTCTACCCTTGTTACAAAGGCCATTGCTCAATTCGAACGCACATTAATTTCGGCTAACTCTAAATTTGATAAATTTCTTTTAGGTGAAGTTGAATTGACTCCAGAGGAACAAAATGGTTTTGATGTTTTTATGGATGAAGCAAGAGGCGATTGTTTCCATTGCCATGGTAGTGATAAAAATCCGCTTTGGACAGATAATGATTTTCACAACAACGGATTGGATGAAACTTTTTCTGATTTAGGGCTTGGAGGTGTAACTGGTGACCCTGCTGATAATGGAAAATTTAGATCTCCTTCTTTAAGAAACTTAGTATTTACTTCGCCTTATATGCACGACGGAAGGTTTACAACTTTAGAGGAAGTTATTAATCATTATAGCGAAGGTTTAAAAAACTCACTCACTATTGATCCTTTAATGAAGAAGGTATCACAGGGCGGTGTTGGTCTTTCTGATAATGATAAAGCCGACTTAAAGGCTTTTCTGCTAACACTATCAGATTTTGATTTTATCAATAATCCTGATTTTAATATTGATTAAACCCTACGAATCATTGATAATTTCAATGAAAATAACGTATTTCGTCGAATAAATATACTTTTTAGCGCTTATTTGAATGATTTTGAACATATTTAGACTCCCAAATTTTCTGATGAACTATGATGCCCAAAAAACCTACACCTCACTTTTGCGAAGTCTTTGGTCACAATCTAAAACATGTAGCGGATATTGATAACGAAACGTCTGAGCTAGTCTGTAAAACCTGCAAAAATTATTTTATTTCTGTAAAAAGCGGAGATATTATGAATATATCTGTTTTTGGTGAGTTGAAATCGCTGTCCAATTATTTTAAACGTAGAAAATCTAATGCACTTCGAAGCTTAATAGACCTTAAGTAAATGATAAAAAAAGTTTTCCTAGAACCTTTTTAGAACAAGAACTGCCTCGGTATTTAAAATATGTTGGCTGATGAGTGCGCGTTAGGGATTGCAGTGGTAGCTTTTGCCGAGGCTCGCATCGAGGCAAAACTTTTAACGAAAAGCCCGACCCCTTGTGGGTAACGCCAAAAAAAAATTAACACCAAAATCATCAGTTTATTTAACTGATTTTGAAGCGTCTACTTTTTGTTTAATTATCTAAAAAATTATTATAACAAAAACCTATAAACCTATATGCTAATATAATGTTAGGATATTAATTATTCATAGACTTATATTGTATCTTTGTGCATTATTTAGAAACTGTCTTAATAATACACTTAGACAATACTAAATTTAATAGAAAAATAATATGATAAAAGTCTCTGAAACGGCTAAAAAGAAAGTGGTTGAGCTTATGGCAGATGACGGCTATAATGCTAGTACAGACTATATACGTGTAGGTGTTAAAAGTGGTGGTTGTTCGGGTTTATCTTATGACTTAAAATTTGATAAAGAACAACAAGATGGTGATAAAGTTTTTGAGGACAATGGTGTAAAAATCATAGTTGATAAAAAAAGCTTCTTATACCTTATAGGAACCACTTTAGAATATTCTGGTGGTTTAAATGGCACTGGTTTTGTTTTTAATAACCCCAACGCTAACCGAACTTGTGGTTGCGGCGAATCATTTTCACTATAAATAATCAAGAAAATATGTCGAAGTATACAGAAGATGATCTTCGCGAAGAGTTAAAAACCAAAGAATACGAATACGGTTTTTATACTGATATAGAATCAGACACCTTTCCAAATGGTTTAAACGAAGACATTGTTCGTGCCATTTCTGAAAAAAAAGAAGAGCCAGAATGGATGACCGAATGGCGCTTAGAAGCGTTTCGTGTGTGGCAAGATATGGAAGAACCTGAGTGGGCTAATGTAAATTATGAGAAGCCTGATTTTCAAGGGATTTCTTACTACTCGGCACCAAATAGCAAACCTAAATATGACAGTTTAGATGAAGTTGACCCAGAATTATTGGCAACTTTTGACAAACTTGGTATTTCTTTGGATGAACAAAAAAAATTGGCTGGTGTTGCGATGGACGTAGTTGTAGATTCTGTTTCTGTAGCTACAACTTTTAAAAAGACATTAGCCGAACAAGGGATCATATTTATGAGTATTTCTGAAGCCATCAAAGAACATCCTGAATTGGTAAAGAAATATATTGGTACTGTGGTTCCACAAAAAGATAATTTCTATGCGGCGTTGAATTCCGCAGTTTTTAGTGATGGGTCGTTTTGTTACATTCCAAAAGGCGTAAAATGCCCGATGGAATTGTCTACATACTTCAGGATTAATCAGGCAGGTACAGGACAATTTGAAAGAACTTTGGTAATTGCTGATGAAGGTAGTTATGTAAGTTATTTAGAAGGATGTACGGCTCCAAGTCGCGATGAAAATCAATTGCATGCTGCGGTTGTTGAGTTGATTGCTTTGGAAGATGCCGAAATAAAATACTCCACCGTACAAAACTGGTTCCCAGGAAATGCTGAAGGCAAAGGTGGTGTATACAATTTTGTGACTAAGCGTGGTTTGTGTGAAGACAATGCCAAAATATCTTGGACACAGGTAGAAACAGGATCTGCAGTAACATGGAAATACCCAAGTTGCGTATTGAAAGGTGATAACTCTGTAGGTGAGTTCTATTCTATTGCAGTTACCAACAATTATCAGCAAGCAGATACTGGAACAAAAATGATTCATTTGGGAAACAATACAAAGTCTACTATAATTTCGAAAGGAATTTCAGCAGGAAAATCACAAAATAGTTACCGCGGATTGGTACAAATAAATTCTAGAGCTGAAAATGCGCGTAACTTTTCACAGTGTGACAGTTTATTAATGGGCAACGAGTGCGGTGCACACACATTCCCCTACATAGAGGCGAAAAATAAATCAGCTAAAATTGAGCACGAAGCCACAACGAGTAAAATTGGTGAAGACCAAATTTTTTATTGTAACCAAAGAGGAATAGATACAGAAAAAGCGATTGCATTAATAGTAAACGGTTTTAGTAAAGAGGTATTAAACAAATTACCAATGGAATTTGCTGTTGAAGCTCAAAAACTATTAGAAATTAGTTTAGAAGGTAGTGTTGGATAAATCTTTTCAAATGAAGAAAGTAATCATTTTGGTTTTTTGTTTTTCGACCTTTTTAGGTTGTAAAAAGGAAGTTAAAACTGAAACTTCTGAAGGCACAACTGCTATTGAAAGTGAAGAAAGAACAGCAAAACAAAGTGATGGTTTAACACTTTTAAAAGGTGATTATGTGTACCATGGTGGAGCAGCTGTCTTGCAAACACATGCAGAAATTTATGGTGTGCTGCCAAAGCATAAATTTGATGAACTTAATATTAAAGCTGAAGTATTTAAATCAGAACCAACAGACATGGTTAAGGTTGAAATTAGAGGCAAAATAACTCAAGAAAAACATGAAACCATTCTTTGGGAAAACAAAGTTGAAGTTATGGAAATACTAAACGTTCAACCCATTCCGAAAGAAGATAATAACATCATAAAATTAGGAAGCTAAAAGCTATGTTAAAAATAAATAATTTACACGCAAGTGTTGAAGACAAAGGTATCTTAAGAGGCATTAACCTAGAAGTAAAACCCGGTGAAGTGCATGCAATTATGGGACCAAACGGTTCCGGAAAAAGCACATTAGCATCGGTTATTGCTGGTAGAGAAGATTATGAAGTAACGGAAGGGAATATCGTTTTTGAAGGTGAAGACATTGAAGAATTGGCTGCCGAAGAACGCGCTCACAAAGGTGTGTTTTTATCGTTTCAGTACCCCGTTGAAATTCCTGGAGTATCGGTAACTAATTTTATGAAAACAGCAATTAACGAATCTCGTAAGGCAAGAGGGTTAGAAGAAATGCCTGCTAAGGATATGTTGAAGTTAATTCGCGAAAAATCGGAGATGTTAGAAATCGATAGAAAGTTTTTATCCCGTTCCCTTAACGAAGGCTTTTCTGGAGGGGAAAAGAAGCGTAATGAAATTTTCCAGATGGCAATGTTAGAACCTAAATTGGCAATATTAGATGAAACTGATTCTGGCTTAGATATCGATGCGCTTCGCATTGTTGCAAATGGTGTAAACAAATTAAAAAGTAAAGATAATGCGGTTGTAGTGATAACCCATTATCAACGTTTACTAGATTATATTGTTCCAGATTTTGTACACGTATTGCACAACGGTAAAATTGTAAAATCTGGCTCTAAAGAATTAGCACACGAGCTTGAGGAAAAAGGTTACGATTGGATTAAAGAAGAAGTTGGCGCTTAAATAGTCACAGTAATCAGTCACAAATGGCAGTTGCTTGCTCTTTCCTGATTACTAGAAATTTAAAAGTTAGTATACAGTTGTTAGTTATTTTTTGCTGAAAACTGAGACTGCGACTGAAAACTGAAGATAATGGATTTAAAAGAAAAATTAGTTTCATCATTCCTTGCATTTGAAAACAAAGTGGACATTGACGCTTATGCACACGATGTAAGATCTGATGCAATCAAAATATTTGAGGAAAAGGGCTTCCCTTCCAAAAGAGAAGAGGCTTGGAAATACACCTCTTTAAATAACATTCTTAAAGAAGATTATAGCGTATTCCCAAAGCAAGAAAATGCATTGGATTATCACCAAGTGAAAAAGTATTTTATTCATGATATTGACACCTATAAAATCATTTTTATAGACGGCAAATATTCCTCTCACTTATCTGAAACTACGCATGATGGTATTGATGTATGCTTGATGTCTGCGGCATTAAGCAAACCAAAATATCAATTAATTATTGAGAATTATTTCAATAAAGCAGCAGAAAAAGATAGTCTTTCAGCTTTAAATACTGCATTTGCTCAAGAAGGCGCCTACATTCATATTCCAAAGAATAAAATTGTAGAAAAGCCGATTCAAATCATTCATTTTTCCACAGGAGATGAATCCGCTATTATGTTGCAACCACGTAACTTAATTGTGGTAGATGAGAATTCACATGTTCAAATCATTGAACGTCATCAGAGTTTAACAGATAATCCCGTTTTAACCAATAGCGTTACTGAAGTTTTCGCAAATAAACGCGCAATTGTAGATTATTACAAGATTCAAAACGATAAAGAAACGGCTTCTCTCATCGATAATACGTTTATCAAACAAAAGAGAGAGGGTTTAGCGTCGGTACACACCTTTGCTTTTGGTGGTAAGTTAACACGCAATAACCTTAACTTCTATCAAAACGGAGAACGCATCGATTCTACTTTGAAAGGCATCACAATCATTGGCAACAAACAGCATGTAGACCACAATACTTTGGTACATCATATTGAACCAAATTGCGAAAGTCACCAAGACTACAAAGGTATTTTTGGCGATCGTGCTACAGGTGTGTTCAACGGAAAAGTAGTTGTTGAAAAAGAAGCACAAAAAACAAATGCGTTTCAAGCCAACAATAATATTTTGGTAAGTGACAAAGCCGCTATTAACACCAAACCCCAACTAGAAATTTTTGCCGATGATGTAAAATGTTCTCATGGTTGTACTATTGGGCAGTTAGATGAAAGTGCCATGTTTTACATGCGTTCGCGTGGTATCCCAGAGAAAGAGGCACGCGCTTTGTTAATGTTCGCCTTTAGCAACAACGTTCTAGAATCCGTCAAAATTCCTGAGTTAAAACAACGCATCACTAAAATTATTGCCAACAAGTTAGGGGTAAATATTGGATTTGATTTATAAAATTTTTATTTGAAGCTATTTCCCGCTATCCGCTGTATCTTTTTCTCGTGCCTCAAAAAAGGATGCCGCTTCTATCGGGGCTAACCTATCTGCCATGTTCAATGTAGAAGACATACGAAAAGACTTCCCGATACTTCACAGACAAGTAAATGGGAAACCTTTGGTGTATTTTGATAATGCTGCAACTTCACAGACACCCCAACAGGTCATTGATGTAATTGTAGATTATTATTCTAACTACAATGCCAACATACATCGCGGTGTGCATAAGCTTAGTCAAGAGGCCACAGACTTATACGAAGAAGCGCGTCAAAAAATTCAAAAGCATTTCAATGCGAAACATTCTCATGAAATTATTTTCACTTCCGGAACAACCCACGGCATCAACCTAGTGGCTAATGGGTTCTCGCATTTCTTAAAAAGTGGAGATGAAATTATAGTGTCTACATTGGAGCATCACAGTAACATCGTACCATGGCAAATGTTATGCGAACGTACTGGAGCAACGCTGAAAGTCATTCCCATGAACTTGGAAGGAGAACTCATAATGTCTAAGTTTGACGACTTACTCTCTCAAAATACGAAGTTGGTATTTGTAAATCATATTTCAAATGCTTTGGGCACTATAAACCCAATAGAATATATAATTGAGAAGTCTCATGAAGTTGGTGCTGCCGTATTGATAGATGGTGCTCAATCTGCACCGCATTTAGTACCTGATGTACAGGCTTTGGATGTCGACTTCTACGTTACTTCAGCACATAAAATGTGTGGCCCTACAGGAATGGGCATGCTATATGGTAAAGAAGAATGGCTTAAAAAACTGCCGCCATACCAAGGTGGTGGTGAAATGATTGCAGAAGTCACTTTCGAAAAAACTACCTATGCAGATTTACCACATAAATTTGAAGCTGGCACACCAAATATTTGTGGAGGTATTACATTTGGCGCTGCTATAGATTATATGCAAAATGTTGGTTTTGAAAATATAGCAGCATATGAAAATGAACTTTTAGAGTACGCCACAGAAAAATTACTGGCTATTGATGGTTTAAAAATCTATGGAACTTCTGAAAATAAAACTTCTGTAATTTCCTTTAATTTAGAAGGTATTCACCCTTATGATGTTGGCACTATTCTAGATAAACTTGGAATTGCTGTAAGAACAGGGCATCACTGTGCACAACCTATTATGGATTTCTACAAAATTCCAGGAACCATTCGTGCGTCGTTCGCATTCTACAATACCAAAGCCGAAATTGATGCATTAGTAGAAGGTGTTAAGAAGGCTAAAATGATGTTGTCCTAAATTTTTGGCTTCTTTTTTGTAGATTCAATCTTAAATTAGAATAGTATGAAAATGATGTTATTATGTTGTAGCGTTATAGTATTACGCTGTTGCTGGGGACCAACAGACTATCAGGTGATGCAACAATTAAAAAACGATGAAACCATTTTGAAGACTTTTAACGGCACATATCATATTAACACCTTGAATCAGGAAGACGTTTCTGCCTTTAATCTTGAAGTCTCTTTTAACGATAGCACCAATAAAGTTTCGGGTTTTTCAGGATGTAATCGCTTTTTTGGTTCTTATACTTTAAATGAAAACAGCTTGAAATTTGGTGCTCTAGGAGCAACAAAAATGTTATGCTCTGAAGATAAAAATGCTATTGAAACAAAACTATTTAAAGCACTTGATAAAGCTGATACCGTATTCTTTCATAAAAATGGATTCGTCCTATTTAATAATAGGAAACCCTTGCTTTCAGCTATCAAACTTGCTATTGAAAAAAACATAAGTTTTGAATATTATGCTACTTCAAGAGGAACATATAAAAAAATTACAATAGAAAAAGATTCCATCTCATTTTCTAAGAAAAGAGGAGGAAAAACATTGCAATTGCCTTGTGCTGAAAGGTTTTGGAAAAACCTTACTAAACTTTGCGATAGTTTAGACATTAAGAATATTGGGGATCTTGAAGCCCCGAGTAAATCATTTCAGTTTGATGGTGCTTCATTAGCGCGATTAAAGATTACTCTAAACGGAGAAACTTATGAATCGGCTCCTTTTGATCATGGTAATCCTCCAAAAGAGATTGAAGCTTTAGTTAAAGAAATCCTATCATCCACCGAAAACATTGAATAGCAACTTTTGTTGTTGTATTTTTGCATAAAATTGAGCACATGAGTATTGAAGAAATTCAAAACGAAATTATTGACGAATTTTCCATGTTTGATGATTGGGAAGAGCGTTACCAATATATGATTGATTTAGGGAAAGATTTACCCTTAATTGACGACCAATACAAAACCGATAACAACATCATAAAAGGTTGCCAAAGCAAAGTTTGGGTGCATGCCGAAATGAATGACGACAAAGTGGCTTTTACCGCAGATAGTGATGCCATTATCACAAAAGGTATTATAGCCATTTTAATCAGAGTATTTTCTGATCAGCATCCAAAAGATATCATTGATGCCGACACCAGTTTTATTGATAAAATAGGTTTAAAAGAGCACTTATCACCTACTAGAGCCAATGGTTTGGTGAGTATGGTGAAGCAATTAAAAATGTATGCCATTGCATACCAAACACAACTAAATTAGTTGATGTGTTGAATCGTGTAATCGTTGAATCGATTAAACAGTTAAACAAATAAACGATTAAACATTTAAGAAATGAGTGAAACCACAATAGATACTGCCGAATTAGGCGAAAAAATAGTAAACGTTTTAAAAACGATTTACGACCCAGAAATACCAGTAGATATTTACGAATTGGGATTAATTTACGACGTATTTGTGAATGAGGATTACGATGTAAAAATCCTAATGACATTAACGACTCCAAACTGTCCGGTTGCAGAAACTTTGCCACTGGAAGTTGAGGAAAAAGTAAAGTCATTAAACGATGTAAACGATGCTGAAGTTGAAATTACCTTTGATCCACCTTGGTCTCAGGATTTAATGAGTGAAGAGGCTAAGCTAGAGTTGGGAATGCTTTAATTCTAGTATACAGTTTCCAAACACAGTATAGAGTAACTTTCTACCTAGAACTTTAAACTTTCATCATGGCAGACGAAATCATAAATCGCGTAGCGAATAGCAAATTAATCACACTAGATCTTGAGGATTACTATCCTGAAGGTAAGCGTGTGCTTTTTGATATTAAAGATTGGTTGTTTGAAGGTTTTGTGCTTCGTGAAAAAGACTTTCGTCAACAAGTATCTGAATTTGACTGGAGTCAATATCAAGATCAATATGTTGCTTTAACTTGCAGTACGGATGCCATTATCCCAGGTTGGGCATATATGCTATTGAGTATTAACTTAGAGACTTACGCTAAAAAAGTAATTCTTGGTAATCTAGAACAATTAGAGACTTCAATCTACCAAGATATCATTACTGCTTTAGATTTCTCCGAATACGAAAACAAACCGATTATCGTAAAAGGATGTTCCAATAAACCTGTGCCTCAAAATGCGTACATCATGTTAAGTAACAAGTTAAAACCTTTCGCTCGTTCCATTATGTATGGAGAGGCCTGTTCTTCCGTTCCTCTATATAAGAGGAAAAAATAGTGACCTGTTCAATAACTTGGTGTCTTAAGCGTAGTCAACTATTAAAGATTTCAATTTCATATAAAAATTAACATTTGTTAAAAATTGGCATATCTTTGCCCAGACTAAAAACTAATTATTATGAAAAAATTATTATTCTTAGCTATTTTATTATTGAGTTGTAGTATTGCACAGGCTCAAACAAAAGAAGAACTAGAAAAACAAAAAGCTGAAAAGCAGGCAGAGGCTGATGCTGCCCAGGCAGAAGCAAACGCTTTACAGGCAAAAATTGATGCGCTTCCTGGTTGGAGAACTGGCGCTTTTGGTGTTATTGGGGGTAGCTTATCAAACTTCAACAATTGGTATGCTCAAGGTACGCCAAACAACTCTTCAGGTAACATTGGCTTTACCTTAAACGCATTTGCCAACTTAATTCAAGAAGATTTCTTCTGGAGAAATGCTTTAACTACCAATTTAAACTGGGTAAAGCTTGATGATAAGGACAATGGTACAGATGCCGATGATAGCTTTGAGCCAACAACTGATGTATTTAATTTATCATCGCTTTATGGTAGAAATATTGCTAAGAATATAGCTGCTTCTGCCTTAATGGAATACAGAACAACAATATTAAATAACTTTAACGATCCTGGATATTTAGATTTAGGTATCGGTGCCACTTGGACGCCGGTTGAAAACTTAGTAGTAGTTATACACCCTTTAAACTACAACTTTGTGTTTGCAGATAATGACACTGTTTTTGAGTCTTCTTTAGGTGCTAAAATAGTTGCTGATTATACCAGACAAATTGGAGCAATTGCCTTTAAAACCAACTTATCAGCTTTCCAAAGTTATAAATCAGGAGACTTATCAAACTGGACATGGACAAACTCATTTAGCTACACCCTTTGGAAAATGATTGGTGTCGGTTTTGATTTTGGTTTACGTAGCAATAAACAAGAAGCTCTTAATTATATTCAGATGTTGGATGTGGCTCAAGGTGGTGATCCTAACGCGACATTTGAAACTGTGGATAACGATTTACAAACGTATTGGACGCTTGGTCTAAGCTATAAGTTCTAAAATATTTAAAGTTATATACTTTGTTTGAAAACCTGAGAATATTAGTTCTCAGGTTTTTTTATGTCTTTAATTTAAAATTAAACTAACTTTAGAGGCAAACCAAAATCAATTTAACTAAACTTTACAGACGTGAAATCCACATGTTACCTATCTTTATTTTTTATTTTAATTCTTTTTTCATGTCAAAAAGAAAATAGTCTTCATCATTTACCTCAAGTGCAGTTCGCACTTCAAGAAATTGAAAAATCCAAAGCAGAGATTAAAACTTTAGAAATTAAAGCTATTTGGTTCGAATTGGACACCCTAAATTTAGAAGAGCAAGCTTATAATATTGAAGTTTCAAAAGATATTATTGTAAAAGGAGGCGATGAGACGGGTTTAATGTATGGCGGACTTGAAGTTGCAGAACAGCTTCAACTTCATGGAAAAGTTAAAAATACATCAGACAAACCCTATATTAAACAAAGAGGTATTAAATTCAATATTCCTTTAGATTCCCGAACACCAAGTTATGATGATACAGGTGATGCAGCTTTAAAAAATTATGCCGAAATGTGGAACTGGGATTTTTGGCAGGAGTACTTAGATGATTTAGCCATTCATCGCTATAATGTGCTAACACTTTGGAATCCTCACCCTTTTCCTTCTATGGTGAAATTACCCAATTATCCAGATGTGGCTTTAGATGATGTTTATATTACTACCCTAAAACCAACTGGTATAGAAAATGAATGGGCTGAACCTCAAATGGTATCGAGCAACGTTGTTGAAAACATGCAAATGGTTAAGAAGATGACTATTGATGAAAAAATAGAATTCTGGCAAAAAGTAATGCGTTATGCTAAAAATAGAGGTATTGATATTTACTTTTTCAACTGGAATTTATGTGCTAACGGTGCTGCAAAACCTTTACCACCAATGTATCGCACTTACAATCAACCCATGTGGGATGAAGCTCCTGGAAAATATGGCATTAATAATCAAATGGACAACCCCATTAATGTGAATTATTATAACGAATCTGTAAAAACCTTCTTAAAAACTTACCCCGATGTAAAAGGTATTGGAGTTACTGCAGGTGAACATATGCAAGATGAAGGTGGCAATTTTAGCAGAGAACAATGGATTTGGGAAAGTTATGGTAAAGCAATGGTTGATGTTTTAGAATCTCAACCCAATCGGGAAATTAATTTTATTCATCGTGTTTGGAACACGGATATGACTAAAATTATGAATTACTGGAAAGATTATCCCGGGTCGTTTGAGGCGAGTTTTAAATATGCCAAAGCCAGATTGTATTCTTCGCCATATCTCAATTTTGCAGATAAGCATATTGAAGCTATGAAAAGTTATAATTTAAAATCTTGGTGGAATCTGCGAAACGATGATATTTTTGTACATCGTTGGGGTGATGCAGATTATGTAAAAGCGTTTATAGGTCATTTTCAAAAGGAACATACCGCTGGGTATTATATGGGGTCTGACGGTTATGTTTGGGGTAAGGAATTTGTGAGTAAACACCCTGAGCTATCTGGAGAACTCGAAATTAAAAAGCATTGGTTCAACTTTATGCTTTGGGGAAGATTGGGATACAATAACAATTTGGACACTGATTTCTTTCAGAGAAAGCTACAACATCACTTTCCTAATGTTGACGCCAAATTATTATATGAAGGATGGCAATCGGCGTCAAAAATCATTCCTTTAGTAAATGTTTTCCATTGGAATGATTGGGACTATCAGTGGTCTGTTGAGGCATGTATTGATGCAAGAGTTGGTTTTCACGACGTAGAACGCTTCATGACCAATCGTACTATACCAAACGGCAATTATTTGAATCCTATTGACTTTGCTATAGCGAAAAGCAAAAACGAAGACAGCAAAAAGACATCTCCTTATAATGTTTCGGAAGACCTAGAAAAATTCGCTAATGCATCTTTACAAGCAACAAAAAAACTAAAGTCAGCTTCAAATTCTGCGGAATTATCTGCGCTTCTTGATGACATCAATTCCATGTCTTATCTAGGATTATATTATGCAGCGAAGATTGAAGCGGCTGCAGAATTAGCATTCTTCAAACAAAACGGTAAACAAATTCATAAAACACAAGCTATAATGCTTCTTGAAAATGCTGTAGAGCATTGGACAAACTATAAGGGTGTTTGTGAACGAAACTATTACCCTCAAATGCTGGCGCGCACCAAAATGTTAGATTGGTCTTTAATTTTAGAAGATGTTAAAAAAGATATTGAAATTGCTAAAAACTTCAAGTAAAATGAAATCTATACTTTATCTAATTATACTGTTTTTTAATGTTTCGGTTTTTGCTAATAATCCATCATTAAACATTCAATTGGATGAAGCTAGTAAAAGTGATATGGTCGAAATTGCCATAAATAAACTCAATCTCACTTTAAGTGAAATTAATTTTGACAATAACCCAACAGAGATCTTTTTTATAAATTCAGAAAAGGAACTTAAGACACTGCAAAAGTTAAATATTGATGTAAGTTCTTTAAAATCTGAAGGGTATAAAATCGCTAAATCTGAAAGTTCAATATATGTAATTGGTGGCGATGATAGAGGACTTATGTACGGTATTCTAGATCTTAAAGATCAACTTAATTATCATAAGAACATTACTTCCGTAGAAGAGAAAACAGAGAATCCAAGATTTCATTTTAGAGCTATAAAATTAAATTTACCATGGTCTTCCTACAGATTGGGAGAATCAATCCAACTTCATATGGAAACAGCAAAAGATTTGGCGTTTTGGGAAGACTTTTTGGATATGATGGCTGATAATCGATTCAATGCATTGACACTATGGAATCTGCACCCTTTCACCTTTATGATTCAACCTAAAGCTTATCCAGAGGCAACACAATTCACTGGACAAGAATTTAAAGATTGGCAAAACTTTTGGCGCTCGCTTTTTAAAATGGCGAAAGACAGAGGTATCGAAACCTATATCATTAACTGGAATATTATTACTTCGCCACAGATGACAGAAGCTCACAATGTGGCCAATTATAAAGACGATTTAGAATGGCATTATGGGTTTACTCCTGCTGATACTTCACCAATTATTGTAGATTACATGCGAGAATGCATCACACAAGTCATCAATGAATACCCTAACCTTACCGGTGTTGGGGTAAGTATTGGCGAACGAATGAAAATGCCTATTGGTGATGCAATGAACTGGGTAAAACAAACCTTTGTGGAAGGCATCAAAAATGCCAATCGACCTGCAAAATTCATTCATCGTGCCCCTTTTTCCATAAATCCTATTGAAGCCAGAAAATACATTGAATCATATACTGATTTTGAAAGTCCGATTATTATGGAATTCAAGTACAATTGGTCGCATGGGCATTCTTCCCCGAACCTTTCGATTACCCATGGCGGTAAAATAAAAGACCAATATTGGAATCCTAAACCTACCAACTACGAAATGGCGTGGATGATGCGTAATGAAGATTTTATCATGTTGAATTGGGGCCATCCAGATTTTATCAAATCACATATTAAAGCCAACGGACAAGATTTTGTTGCTGGCTATTTTGTGGGGTCTGAAACCTATATTCCTGCAAAAGAATTTAGAATAAAGCAAAGCGTTGATTATAATTGGAAATATGCTTTTGAAAAGCAATGGGAATTCTATCAAATGTGGGGCAGACTCTTGTACAATCCAGAAATGAATGATTCATTTTTCATCAATCAGTTCAATTTAAAATATGGCGATAACGTTGGTAAAGATATGTTTGAGGCGCTTAAATTAGGGAGCAGAATGCCTTTAGCTTTAGCCTCATTTTATCAAGGCACTTGGGATTTTACACTTTACTGTGAAGGGTTTCTAAACGGAAAACAAATCTATCGTAATTACAAAGAAGCTACCAAAGCATTTATCAATGTAAAGGAGATGATAACGCATCCTACTTTGGATAAAAACTATTTAAATATTGATGCTTATATCAATAAAAAATTGGCTAACGATTCCATTCCTAAAGGCATTATAACACCCTTAAAACTTGCTGAAGAAATACAACAAAATGGGAACAAGATTCTTTCATTATGCAATGCTATTTCAGGAAACGCATCAAAAAGTAATATCAATTTTGAAATTGAACTAAATGATATTAAAACCTGGGCGTATTTAAGCCATTATTTTTCTGAAAAACTGAAAGGAGGTATCTATTTAGATGAAGCTATAAAGACTAAAAATAAAGCTTTACAACAAAAATCAATTGATCATCTTGAAAAGGCAGTTAAACATTGGGATGCCGTTATCGAAACAACCAACAAACAGTATCAAGAAGTGTCGTTACTTCATATTAAAACCACAAAATTTTCTTGGAAACTATTTAAATCACAAGTCTTAAAGGATATCGAAATCGCCCAAGAGGCAGTTTCAAATTAATTCATATCCTCGTAATTGTAGTCAGGATACAAAAAGTGATTATATGGAAAACGTGTGATATGAATCTCACGAACCTCATCATAAACACGCTTTTTGAATTCCTCTAAGTTGCTTTTGTTTATAGCAGAAATAAATAAGGCGTTATTCCCAATCTTACTCATCCAAGTGCTTTTCCACTCTTCTAGCGTGTAGTGTTTTTTTGTTTTTTCAGGTTCTAATTCATCTTCATCAATAGGTTCTGGTTGGTAAGCATCTATCTTATTAAAAACCATAATTGTAGGTTTATCACTACTTTTAATTTCGCCTAAAATTTTGTTCACGGATGCTATATGTTCTTCAAAATTAGGATGTGATATATCAACTACATGCAATAATAAATCTGCTTCCCGAACCTCATCCAGTGTACTTTTAAAACTGTCTACTAATTGTGTAGGCAACTTTCTAATAAATCCAACGGTATCACTTAGCAGAAATGGTAAATTTTGAATCACCACTTTTCTAACCGTAGTATCCAATGTTGCAAAGAGCTTGTTTTCTGCGAATACTTCACTTTTGCTAATGGTATTCATCAAGGTAGATTTCCCAACATTGGTGTAGCCTACAAGTGCAACTCTTACCATTTTGCCACGGTTACCACGTTGTACCGCCATTTGCTTATCAATGGTTTTGATTTTGGCTTTTAATAAGGCAATTTTATCACGAACAATACGTCTATCCGTTTCAATTTCTGTTTCTCCAGGACCGCGCATTCCAATACCCCCTTTTTGACGTTCCAGGTGTGTCCACATCCCTTTTAATCGTGGTAATAAATATTCGCATTGCGCCAACTCAACTTGCGTTCTTGCATAACTGGTTTGTGCGCGTTGCGCAAAAATATCTAGTATCAAATTAGTTCTGTCTATAACTTTTACGTTTAATATTTTACTAATATTTCGTTCTTGAGCTGCTGATAATTCATCATCAAAAATAGCCGTATCAATATCATTTTCTTTAATAAATTGATACACTTCATCCATCTTCCCAGTCCCAATAAACGTTTTAGGATTGGGCATATCCATTTTTTGTGTAAAACGTTTTACTGCAAAACCACCAGCAGTAAAGGTTAAAAATTCTAGTTCATCTAAATATTCCTTAGATTTAATTTCATCTTGCTCCTTTGTAACAACTCCTATTAAAACAGCCTTTTCTAATCCCATATAAGCTTTTAAACCCTTAAAATAATACGACACAAAGGTACATAATTGCAGTCATTTTAATTTTTATATTTTTGAGGCATGAGCGAAGACTTCGAGAACATTCCTGTGCGCCACGATATGCAAACAGTGGCATTCTACAATATTGAAAACTTATTCGATCTTCGTGACAGCAGATTTACTAATGACGGTGATTTTTTACCAGAATCGGCAAAACGATGGACGCCTAAGCGATATAAAAATAAACTGCGGAAAATAGGTTTTGCCATTTCTAATATTGGGCGGCTTGAAACTGGAAAGCATCCTGCTATTGTAGGTTTAGCAGAAGTTGAAAACACAAAAGTTCTTGAAGATTTATTGGACTCTAAACATTTGGATGATTTAAATTATGACTATGTGCATTTTGATTCTTTGGATGAACGCGGTATTGATGTTGCCATGATTTATGACACCAATGTTTTTAATCCAATGCATACGGAGACATTTTCAATAAGTTTGACTGATGACGATGGTTCGCCAGATTACACAAGAGATATTCTTCTTGTTGGAGGAAATTTAGATGGTGAACCCATTCATATCATTGTAAATCATTGGTCCTCTAGACGTGAAGGTCAAAAAGAAACAGAGTTTAAACGTTTGGCAGCTTCTGAAAAAGTGAGTGAAATTATCTCATCCATTACACAAGAAGATGAAAATGCTAGAATCTTGATTCTAGGTGATTTTAATGATAATCCACAAAATGAAAGTTTAAAACGGTTGGTTGAGGATCATAGCTTGTTTAATCCTTTTAAAACGTTACGTTCATTTACACGGGGTACAGTAAAACACAAACGTCAATGGTATATGTTTGATCAGGTTTTGATAACTACTAACTTTTTTAAAAGTACAAAAGATCAATTTGAATTTTTTAAAGCGAATATCTTTGATGCCGATTTTTTAAAACAGTTTAGAGGCCCATTTAAAGGTGCACCGTTTAGAACTTATGTTGGCAAGAAATATAAAGGCGGGTATAGCGATCATTTTCCAGTTTACGCTATTTTGAAGAGGTGATGATTTAATTAAAAAATTTTGTCATTCTGAACTTGATTCAGAATCTCCCTGATAATTAAAAGTAAATGAGACAGAATGACAAAAACTTTTATTCAAAAACAACCTTGTCAATCTTTTAAGGGACAAAATCCACACTCACATCATCCAATTCATATACTCCATCAAAACTGTCTTGCCCACCACCGGTATATTTAAAAGCAATATGAATAGCCCCTGAAAGACAGGACAAATCAACACTCCCCGAAGGTAACCATTCCACAAAGGAATCACTATCTTTTACCACATAAGCATCCGTTAAAATTTGCCATGTGGCGGTTGCAACACCGGCCTCAGTACCATCCCAATCATCAGCATAAAACACTTCCATATAGCTACTATCTGCACGACTACTGGAGGTTTTAAAACGTAATGTTTCACCATCTTGAGTATCTAAATTAATCTCTGGAGTAATTAACCAACCTATGTTGCTAATATCTCCAGAGCTGGCCGATTGAAACCTACAGGAACGCCCCAAAGAGGCGTTTGTAGACGTGGAAGACCAAGCTTCCCATGCTTCAGAGCCCGCCTCGATGTAATTTGTCCACCCATTACCTTCAATCGGGCGGTTGTTACGTTGCGATTCGAAGTCTTCAAAAAATAAGTTTTCTGTTCCGAAAGTTGGCGCTATTCCACAAGAGAACTCCAATGGATCACAACGACTGGTACTTTCAAAACTTAAATCTGAAGAACTGTTCAGTAGCATCACATTAAAATCATCTCTAAAATCGCGACTGTAAACACCAACCAAACTCCCGTTGCCCTGTGGTACAATTAAAGATTTAAAATCTGAAAATGTACTGGTTTGCATGATAATCTGCACACCAGAATCGCAACTTTCCATCAGTCGGAAACCATCAAACTCATCAAAGGATTCGCTTGCAAATGTTGCACCTAATTCAAAGCGGTTTAACTGCATATTGTTGAGTTGAATCAGCGTGTTTTCATCAGCCACAGTCAACTCTTGAGGTTCAGCAACTTTAGGCTGAATATCGGCAATCGTATTTGTTCTTAGCACAATATCACGATATTTTGACGGTTGAATTTGCTGTACGTCAACCCCATTACCTTTTCCAATAGTCACCACACCACTACTTTCACCAATGGTTAAGCCTTGCATTTTCACAAATACTTTTTGCCCAAACTGATAGGTATCTGATAAACTACTTTGATTGATATCAATTTTAAAACCAAGCCTCGGATCATTATCTGGATTACTAGCGTCGGTTTTATTCTGAATAATGAGCTCTTCAAAAAAGTTGCCGCCTTTGTCAGAAGACACCACATAACCTTCAACGTAGATGTCATCTTCAATTTTTACGGTGGTGTTTCCTCCATTTACAGCTTGTTCATAAAGCGATTTTATAGCCTTAAAGGTCGTTATCTTTTCCATTGGAATCATTGGATTTTCACTCGAAATATTTGGAACTCCAAAATCGTCATCTTGAACGCATGACATCGCAAACAATACCAATATCCAAATTAAAAGGTTATTAAATTTTTTCATAATTAATATATTTTGAGATCCTGAAACAAGTTCAGGATGACAACTCTGCGGATTGTCAAAATCTATAATTCACATTCAAAAAATAAGTCGTGCCTCTACCATACCAATATTTAGGTCCGAACACAGGCGTATCTAAAGCCTTATCATCTCGTAATTCCCTAAAATTGGCATTACGCCCTTGCTCAAAACCCCCAGTTTTAAATACTTCATCCAACAGGTTATTAACGCTTGCAAAAACACTAATGTATTTGCCTCCAATTTTCCATGATTTTCCACCAACCAAATTCACTACCATATAATCATCAAACCGTTCTTGTCTTAATAATTCTCTTGCTAATTCCGCATCGTAATCATTAAAAATATTTCCATCGAAATCTGTGGTAAAGTTCGAAGAACGTGTTAACGGACTAATATCAATATACGTATTGGTAAAAAAGTTAGCCGTTGCCCCAAACCACCAAAAATCTGGATCGCGATACTCAAACCCAACAGAATAGGCACGATGTGGGCCAGCAGCAATTTTATAGTCTTTTAAATTGGCTTGTCCAAAATCTTTAAATCCATCTACAAAACCTGCAGCTATGGATTCGTCATCGGCCTCTGTTGTTAAAAACAAATTAGGATTATTAGCATAGGTAAACTGCCCAATTGAGGCTACACCTTTCAACTTAATAGTCTGCGTTACTTGTGCCTCAACTCCTAATTCAGCACCAATATGCTGTTTATCAATACCCTGTAAAATCTCTTGAATAAAGGCCACATTATCGCCACCAATACCATCTGCAAAGAAAAAGGAGATTTCATTGGCATCTTGAATTTTGGTATAATATCCCGCTAATTTTGCCTTTACAATAGGCGAGCGAAACACATAACTGGCATCGGCAGTTAATATTTTTTCTTCGGTGATATTCGGCACTACATTGTGGTTTTCTCTAGAATTGGAAAAAGTGTTTCGCAACGAAGGAGCTCTAGTAAGATAACCTCCATTAACACTTAATAAATGTTTCCCTGAAATTTTATAAGTTACGCCTCCTTTACCTCCAAAACCCGTAAAGTTCAATTTTTCTCCTTTACCCGAGGAGTTATCCGGGAATGCTCCATTTTGATACAAACCTTCCCTTTGATATTGGGTGCTCGTAAAACTTCCGGATAGGTAAAAATCTAGTTTGTTATATCGAAATTGGGCTTGCGCAAATCCATTAATCACATTCGCAAACAAGTTGTAATTGTATTTAAATCTATCGCCTTCACCCACCAATCGATTTGGGTTTTGTAAATCATTTTGAGCTTCATTTACATCACCTGCAAATTGATCAATATCTAAATATGTGGACGCTCCTAATAAATCTAATACCTCAGCAAAATTCTCAGATTTTAAGGTTTGAACACTTACCCCCGAATTCAAAATAACATTGTCATTCAATTCAGAATTCAAAATAGAATTAAAGGTGAATTGGGTATCATCTACACGATCTTCATATAAAGCATATACTGCATTCCCTCCGTTTTGGTCACTCGCAATATTAGCTTCGTACAATTCGTTCCATTTAATTTGTCCATTATCCTGAAATTCCTGAAGGGCCAAATACGCAAACTGTAAATCATCCGGAAAATTGCGTTCAAAATAACTTGGTAGCTTTTGATAATAAGTAGGACTTGGGTTTGCGCCACCGCCTTCGGGAACACCGTTTACCAAATCAGTGCCATTATTGTCCAGTCTACTATTTCCTAACCTCCCAAACTGATAAGCCACATTCGTATTTAATCTGGTATTCGAAGAGATATTCCAATAATGATTCAACATGAAAACTGGTTCTTCAACCTCTTTAATGCGGGAATTTCGTTTTTCTCCATCTTGATAACCCCAATATTCATTGTATCTGATGCCTTTTAAATCGATAACCTCCTGTGTATTTGGAGAAGATTTCCCTCTGCGATTAGGCGCATAAATTCCTGTAAAATTTAAACTGTGTTTATCGTTGAGTTTCTTTTCAACGGATAGAAATATAGAATTTGCATCATAAACCGTAGCATCTTGATACCCTTCATTTCCCCAACGTCTTCCCAAAGAAACAGTATACGCCCAATTATTTTCCAGCAAGCCAGAAGCATAGGTCGCCATTAAACGATTAGTATAACTTCTATTTGAAGACGAATAGGTTAATCTACCGCCTCTTCTAGCTTGAGATGCCCTTACATTGATATTTGTAGTTCCTAAAATGCCTCCAAAATTATAGTCAGATGGTGCCAAACCTGTGGTAAGTTCTTGATTGCGCATCACATCATTCAAACCACCCCAGTTGCTCCATTGTGGTCGACCATTGAAGAGCTTGTTCATGGGAATACCATTAATCAAAACTGTTCCATTTTCAGAATCTAAACCCCGCAATCTGAAAAAGGACTGACTAAATTCGAAAGCCGCAGTTCTTTGAAATACATCTAAGGATGAGGACAATAAACCTGTAATGTTATCAGCTCCTGCGGCATCATTATCCAACTCCTCATCCGATAATGTGATGGTAAATAAATCTTGACTTTGAGACAAATCGCGCTCTAAAGTCATATCAGAAATATCTAATGTTTGACCCTCGTTTACAATTATTGGAAAACGCTTTGTGGTATATCCAGTTTTCGAAATTTTTAGAATTTGTTCCCCTAAAGGTACGTTTTCAGAAAAGACAAATTCTCCTTGAACATCTGTTAAGAGCACTAATTGCGTACCTTCCAATTCAACAGTAACATTCAAAATAGGTTGGAATGATACTGCGTCCTTAACACTTCCTTTTATAACGGTTTGTTGTGCGTAAAAGGACATCGAAAAAAATCCGAATAAAAAAATGAGGGTTATTTTATTCATAGATATCTTTAAGACACCAATATAAAGAAAAAGTAACTGATGAATTCCTATAGAATTAAATGATTAGTATTACTTTGGCTTGAGTTTTGCTTTTAGTATTTGGGAAAATATTTTATTCGCATTAAATGAATTTTGTAAAATATAGCTTTATTCTTCTAGTTTTAGGTATCTGCTTGCCCACAAATGGGCAAGAAAAAACATTCAAAATTCATACTGTTGGTTTTTATAACCTTGAGAACTTATTTGATACCATAAACGACCCTTTAAAGCTTGATGAGTATAGCCCCATTATGGAGCTAAAGACGAATCGTGCCGAAGCATACAAGCAAAAAATAAAGAATATGGCAAGGGTAATATCTGAAATTGGAAAAGATGTTACCAAAAATTCACCTGCAATAATTGGTGTTTGCGAAGTTGAAAATAGAAGTGTTTTAAACGATCTTATAAATAATGACGCCCTAGCTGAGAAGGATTATGGAATTGTACATTTTGATTCTCCAGACGCCCGAGGAATTGATGTAGCCCTATTATATCAAAAGCAACTTTTTACTCCAATTGGCTACAATACATATGAGTTGAAAATTTATGATGATCAGGACAGAAAACGGATTACAACCCGAGACCAATTAGTAGCGAGTGGTGAATTGGAAGGCGACCCTATTCATATTGTTGTTAACCATTGGCCATCGCGTCGTGGTGGTGAAATGCGAAGTCAAGCCAAACGTATCGCAGCGGCTAAATTGAATAAACGTATTGTAGACTCACTTCAAACTCAAGACCCTTATGCCAAAATTGTGATTATGGGCGACTTGAATGACAACCCGAACAATAAGAGCATTAAAGATGAATTAAATACCAAAAGAAAAAGTAAAAAAGTTGGATTTAAAGAACTCTATAATCCTTTTGAAAATTTTTATCGTGATGGTTTGGGCACCACAGCTTATCGAGATGTGTGGAGTTTGTTCGATCAAATTATTATCTCCAAACCATTTTTAGATAAAGATTACTCTTCTTTTAAGTTTTACAAAGCGGGAATTTTTAATAGAAATTTTATCATCACTTCAAATGGCAGGTATAAAGGTTATCCTTTTAGAAGCTGGAGTAACGGTGGGTTTGCGAATGGTTATAGCGACCACTTTCCTGTTTATATGTATCTGATTAAAGAAGTGTCAAGATAAAAAATATCTACAAGGTTACTAAAACCTTGCAGGTTTGAAGTAAATTTTCTGATAATTTTATGCTAACCAAGCACTCCAAGGTATTCTAGATAATAATAACACTAATGCGATTGTGTAAAAAATTGCTATAGTCTTTAATTTTGGTGCAGACGTTAATTTCTTCTTGTGTTTTGAATAACCTATTGTTATAAGAGCAACTACTATAATATTTACCAATGGGTGCTCTACAAGATACAATCTGTTTACCGCATCTTTCATAACACCTCCCATACCCAATTCACTAAAAGCGGCAAGTCTAGGAGATACAAAATATAATATGAGTCCAATTAATAATTGGATGTGCGAAACAATCAATGTAAACAATGAAATCCTAAAATCTTTTGGTCCATATTCTTTTTTACCAACAGATTTAACAATGGCATTAATTACTGCAATAATTAAAACCAAAAGCACTAAATATGCCCAATAAGAATGTAATACTTGAATAGTTTCGTACATGGTAGCTTTATTTTATTTCGAAACCAAAAATAATGATTAATTCATAAAAAAACCGCTTCTCTTGAAGCGGCTTGATTAAATATATATTTGTTTTTGTTATTGAATAATGTGTTTTATCTCTTTGCGGTATTGAGATGCACTTTTACCAGCAATTTCATTAAACTGCTTATTAAAGTGAGAAAAATTGTTGAATCCACACTCGTAACATATATCGGCAATACTCATTTCGCTCTCGTTCAATAATTTGGTGGCGTGTACAATTCTATATTCATTCACCATTTGTGTAAAGGTTTTTCCCGTTGTCTTTTTAAAATATCTACAAAACGCAGGAACAGTCATACTCACTTTATCCGCTATATCATCTAAGGAAATATGCTCTTTAAAATTGGCGTTCACATACTTATATACCGTTTTAATCTTATCGGTATCCTGTGGTTCTGTTTCAAAAACAAATCCATCAGCATTCAAAATACTATACTCTTCAGTTACAGAAAGGTATTGTAAAATTTCTAAAAGCTTTAAAATTCTATCAAAACCCACATAATTCACTAAATCTTCAATTTTAGGCCCAATATATTCCTTAGCTGCTCTTTTAAATAGAATACCTTTTTTAGCTTTTTCAAATAATGTCAAAATAGAGACTGCCTCAGGAACACTATTAAAGAAGTCTTCTCCTAAAAAATCAGGTCTAAATTGTAAGGTAGTCTCAATACCTTCAGCCGTCAACCTATCAGTAAATCCATTATGAGGTAAATTTTCTCCTATTAATATAAGCTGACTATTATTAAAATAAGATAAATGATTACCAATGTGTGTTTTACCTTGGCCTCTATTTACATAAATCAGCTCTATTTCTGGGTGGAAATGCCAGAACATTTCATTCCTATCTAATTTGTCTTTGTGCTGTTTCACCAGTATGGACGAACCAAACGTTGGTGATAGCTTTTTGAATGTAGGTTTCTTAGTTATCATTGTGGCAATATTTTAGTGCAAATTTAAAACATATTATGCATACATTGTATATAGATTTGCTCAAAATATGTGTTTTATTAACTTAACACATGCTTAACACTAAGTTAACGGTTAATATAGCATATAAATAAGCAAAAATTGATGTTTTTCAAAACGTATTGCAATAGTACCTTTGAGGTGTAATTAATTCTTAAATAAAAATGGATTATTTGTTACAGGAACGGTTAAAGTTAGAGTATGGTAGCAAAAATTTATTTAGTGTAGTAAGTTTTAAGAATGTTTTTGACGATGTATTTAATATTAATATGTCTTTACAAGAATTAAATCATAATAATAATATTGCATAAAAGTAGTAGAAAAACATACATTAATAATTAATTTTAATGTCTTATTTAGTTTAGTTGGTTGAAAGTGGGCTGTGGTGGCCCACTTTTTTTTGCTCCAATTTAACACATTCCTTAATACATTTCATCATAATTTCTTCTGTCAGAAATTTTTATTTATCATCGATAAAATGCAAAATATACCATATTAACTACTTGTTGTGCTATATTGACTTTACAAAAGGATAACACAAAATTAACGGGTAATTCTGCATATAAATTAGTCAATTTCAATGTTTTACACCTCTTTACTTGAATGTAATTTTGACCTGTCGAACGTTAATAAATCCAAATCATGAAAAACGTAATGAACAACTCCAAAAAAGTATTCTTAATGGTAGCATTATTAGCTACGGTAATGGGATACGCAAATGACAAATCATTTTTTACTTTAAAAAATGAAGCGAACAAAACTGTACTTACATTAACTCATGTGAAAGCAGGTAACCTTGTCTCTATTAAAGATGAAAGTGGTATCGTATTATATAAGGAAACTATTCAGCAAGCTGGTGTTTACAAAAAGGGATTCGACTTTTCGAATCTTGCAGATGGTAAATATTTCCTTGAAGTCAATAAAGATGTTGAAATAGATATAGCTCCATTTAGTGTTAAAGACAAAAAAGTAAGTTTTGATGATGAAAAATCTGAAACAATTTTTAAACCAGTTACCATATTAAAAGGTGATAAGGTGTTTATCACAAAACTTGCATTGCACAATGAAGCTTTAGATATTCAAGTGTATTTTGATAACAACGATGCTAATGGTTACGATCTTATACATTCTGAATCTATTGCTGGCCCGAAAAACATTGAAAGAATTTTTCAAATAGAGAACTTTAAAAAAGGAAGCTATAAAATAGTTTATAAAACTCAAGGAAGATTATTTGTAGAATATATTTAACAAAAACCCTATCGAAAATATGAAGAGGGCGAACAGTTTTGTTCGCCCTTTTTATTAATGTCTTTTCGTACACAAATAGCACTTCTCCTCACTCATGCGTTGTTAAAATAATCTTAGTTGTTTGTTTTTATGCTTTTCGTATAAGTCTGTATTCAATATAGGCTTTGCCCTACCCTTAAAGTACTTTTGATTCGCTAATTTTATTAAAGCATTAATTTGTTCAGCAATTTTCCCTTCACCCCGCATTCTAGTCCCGAATCTAGAATCATTCAAATTTCCCCCATGACAGTTTTTAATTTGATGAAGTACTTTTTCTGCCCGATCTGGAAATGTTTTTTTTATCCAATCTGCAAAAATTTCACCAATTGCTCCATTTAACCTCACGATGGTATGGCCAATAGATACAGCACCATGTTCTGAAGCAGCTTGGGCAATATTTAAAACTTCATGACTATTAATAGCGGGAATAATTGGTGCAATCATCACATTTACTGGAATATTATATTCGCTTAAAACCTTCACCGTATCTAATCTTTTCCTTGTTGTAGCAGTTCTAGGCTCCAAAAATCTTCGTGTATCTTCTGAAAGTGAGGTAATAGAAACATTCACCCCAATTAAATTATATTTTGCCAACTGAGAAAGTACATCAATATCCTCTAGGATTCTTGAATTTTTGGTTATAATGCCTACCGGATGTTTATACTTTAAGAATAACTCTAAACATTTTCTGGTAATTCTAAATTTTTGTTCCGCTGGCTGGTAACAATCGGTATTCCCTGACAGCACAATGGTTTGTGCCTTCCAACTTTTCTTTTGTAGCAGTTTTTCCAATAGTTTTGGAGCATCTTTCTTTACCAAAATACGTCTTTCAAAATCCAATCCTGGGCTATAACCCCAAAATTCATGGGTGTTTCTGGCATAACAATACACACAACCATGTTCGCACCCTTGATACGGATTCATAGAATATTGCATTCCTACATCTGGACTGTTAACTTTATTTACAATAGACTTTGGAAACACATCGATATACTGCGTCTTATTGTTATCAACGTTTTCTCCTTCTTTTTGACAATACTCAAGAAAGTCGTCACGCATTTCATGACTTAATTTCAAGAAACGATTTTGGACATTAAGCTGCGCACCACGTCCTTTAATGGCAGATTTTGGGTTCATTTCAATAAATTTCAGATTGAATTGCTTTAAAGAAGCCCTTTAAAATTAGTTATAATTTCTTTTGAAAATTGTTAAAATGAAAAAGGGTTATTCACAAAATTCAAGCGGACATAATTAAAAGTCACACACACTATCTCCCAGGAAATTCAGCCTTACGTTTTTCCAAAAAAGCAGTAGTGCCTTCTTCAAAATCCTCAGTTCCAAAACAGTTACCAAAGGCCGTAATTTCTGTTTGGTAACCATTAATGCCGTCTTTAAAATTCGCATTTACAGCAGTAATCGCAGCTTTGATAGCTACTGCAGAATTTTGAGTAATCTTATGCGCAATCTTTTCACATAGCGGTAATAAATCTTCTTGAGAAGTAACATGATTCACTAGTCCATAGTTCAAGGACTTATTGGCATCAATCATACCTGCAGTCATAATAAGTTCCATAGCACGCCCTTTTCCTATAAGTTGAGGTAAACGTTGCGTACCCCCATAACCTGGAATAACCCCTAAGGACACTTCTGGCAGGCCCATTTTCGCATTATCGCTTGCTACTCTAAAATGGCAAGCCATGGCCAATTCTAATCCACCACCAAGCGCAAATCCGTTAACAGCTGCAATTACTGGGGTTCCTAGATTCTCAATAAAATTGAATAGTATTTCTTGTCCATTCGCTGCTAAATGCGTTCCTTCTTCAACGGAATAATCAGCAAACTCGCTAATATCAGCGCCAGCAACAAATGCCTTTTCGCCACTACCTGTTACAATAATTACCTTAGTACTTTTATCTTCATCTGCACTTTTAAGAGCATCATGCAGTTCTTTAATGGTTTCTTGATTTAAAGCATTAAGTTTCTGTGGTCGGTTAATTGTAATTGTAGTAATGTTATCATTTCTCGATACTAATAAGTTGGTGCAGCTCATGATTTATTGTTTATATAATTTTAACCCTTTTATGTGAAACATCTTTGACTCATAAAACCACAAGGCTGTTTTTACTTCTCTATCAGACGTATCTCGGAGTGATTTTGTGATATATCTAGCTTTTGTACCTTCAAAATCTAAAACGTGTTTCGTTTGGCCCTCCTTGTGTTTTATTATTACTTCAGTTTCATCAGAATCAAAAATTACCAATTTTCCTTCTAACTTCCACGTACCTTCACAATAAATATTTTCTTCTCGATTAACTTTTGAAACAGGTGAAATATTTCTTAAAAAGTGATAAAGAAAGGTGCCATCAGGGTTCAAATTTAGCGTCCATTTTATAATTGTACCATCAGTATTTTGAGGATGAAAAATATAGGTTCCAGCCTGCGAATAGACCGACATACTTGTAAAAAGCAGAGACAAAAAAACAAGACATTTCATATCAAGATTCTTGAGGTAAAACCACTTTAAACACGGTGCCTTTGTTCGGTTTGGTTTCAAAGGAAATATCACCTTTATAAGTCTCTACTATATTTTTAACCATAGCTAAACCAAGCCCCATTCCGCTTGTTTTTGTGGTGAATTTTGGTTCAAATATTTTGGATTGATTCTCCTCTGAAATTCCAGAGCCATTGTCGGCAACAGTAATAATTACATGAGTAGCATCTTGATCAACATTTACCAAAACTTGCGGCGTTCTTTCTTCTGGAATAGCCTGAATACCATTCTTAACCAAATTCGTCACCACTCTTATTAATTGGCTTCTATCAAATTTTGCAATAATCTCTTCTGCATCCGAAGTGAAAACAATATAATCTTCATTAAAAATATCTAAAGCTAATTTCGTGACATGCACCACATTAAGCGTTTCATTCTGTTGTGCAGGCATTTTTGCAAAGTTTGAAAATGCTGAAGCAATAGAACTCATGGTATCTATCTGTTGAATAAGTGTTTTACTGTATTCTGATACTTTGGTTTCAATATTTTCATCATTAGGATCAAATTTCCTTTGAAAATTTTGAACCGTAAGTCGCATGGGAGTTAAAGGGTTTTTAATTTCATGAGCTACCTGTTTCGCCATTTCTCTCCATGCTTGCTCTCGTTCACTTCTTGCTAATTTTACTGCACTTTCCTCCAACTCATCAATCATGCTATTGTATGAATCTATCAAGGTTGAAATTTCCTCACTGGCGTCTTCTATCGCAATTTTTTCGTTGCGCTTTTCTAAACGGGTTTCGTTGATTTTATCGCTAATGGTTTTAAGTGATTTTGTAATATATTTTGATAATAAAAAGGCAATACCAATCCCAATAATTAATACAAAAAGATAAGCTAACCCCAACCTGCCCAAAAATTCATTAAGCTCTTTGGATAAGAAATCGTCTTTCTCTAAATAAGGTAAGTTTAAAATGGCCAAAGGCTTAAACTTATTGTCATACACATAAGTATAAGACGATTGGTATACTTCTCCGTTTTCGGTGATCTTGTCCACATAACGATGATCTGCACTATTATCAATCGCCTCCAAAATCTCCTTTCGTACCGTTTTATCTTCTTCCTCAGGTTTTAATTCCGCTTTGGATGTAATAAGCAAATGCCCTTCTAAATCGTATAAATTAATTTGAAGTTTATGAATCTCTGCTATACTCCCAATCTTCTCTTTAAAAATTAAAGGAATGTTTCTTGTCTTTATTTCCCAGGTAGTTTCTCTGGCATTCAAATCACTCTTAATTCGAGCCTTAATATTTTGTTCTTTGCGCTCTAAACGTTGTTTGTGGTAATCTTTAGCTTCTTCGTTGTATTGATATATCGCAACCGCTGCAATTAAAACTGAAGCAATTAATACCAATAAAATCATTACTATGAAGATACGAGTGCGTAATGAAAGTTTTTTTAGTTTCATTTAAATGAAAAGGCGTTGCGTAATTATTCTAGATCTAAAAACACTAAATATAGCAATAATCGCTCCAAAAGTGAGGAAAACCTCAACGACTTCTATTTAATGGTTTGAAATATTAGCAAACCTTATCTTGTACTAAAAGATATGAATCACTGAAAGATCCTTAAATAAAATCTAACTGACTGAAAGATTTATTCAATACTTTTTTATCATCAACTTCAAGCCATTTATCAAGCACTGTGGCGTAAATAGTTCTAAAATCTATTTCGAATTTTAAATCGCCATTATCATCCAAATCACTCAAATTTGCCATCTTGTTATAAAAGCCTTTCTTTTTCAAGTTTTCGCCAATAATAAAGACGTTGTTAGCAGTACCATGATCTGTACCAACACTAGCATTTTGTTTTACACGTCGACCAAATTCTGAAAAAGTAAGAATCAGAGTGTCTTTAAACGTCTCATTTTTCTTGAGATCTTTCACAAAAGCTTCAATACCATCAGCATACTGTTTTAAGAGACGTTTTTGAGTGTTTAATTGATTTGCATGTGTGTCGAATCCATTAAGAGACGTGTAAAACACCTTGGTATCTAATCCTGAATTTATGAACTGCGCTGTGGTTTTTAATTGTTTCCCAAATAGGTTTTTTGGATATTCTTGTGTTGTGGAAACTGTTTTACTGGTTTCATAAATATATTTGGCGGAAGAATGTGCATCAATCATTGATTTGTACAAGTATCCCAAATTGTGCTCGCTTAAATGCGTATCATTTTGATGTTTTTGAATATTCCTGAAATAAGGATCTCTTGATAAATTATGAAACGCTCGAGGATCTTTAGTGGCTATAGCATTTACAGTTTCGCCTTTCATAGCAAGCGACAAACTTTCGTCCACCTCAATAGCAGAATATGGGTTTTTTCCATAGTTATCTAGATATCTACCCAACCATCCACTTTGAGAAAACTTATCTGAGTCGGTTGCTGTTTGCCAAATATCCATAGATCTGAAATGTGAACGTACCGGATTTGGGTAACCTACATTGTTGATGATCGATAAATAACCTTGGTCGTATAATCTCTTTAAAGGTGTTAAACTTGGATTTAATCCAACTTCATCCGTCAATTTTATGACATCAGATTTTGAAATATTGATTGTTGGCCTTTCTTTATAATAGATATCATTGTTATAAGGAATAATAGTATTTAGTCCATCATTACCTCCAGAAAGCTGAATTATTACTAAACGTTTATAACCAAGTGAAGCACTGGCTACTTGCTCAAATGCTTTTACAAAACTTGGCACAAAAAATAAACTACTAGCTAAAGATGACTTTTTTAAAAATTTTCTTCTGTCCATAATTAACACATTTGATATTCTGGTAACGACATTAATTGCACACAATATTCTTGTTTAGACACTTTCTCTAAATTATTAAGATATGCACTAGCTTCATTGCTTATTGGACACGCTAAAATATGATCTCCAATGTCATCAATATTTACATCGCTAAATCGTTCTTTAAAATAATTCCAATCTGTTTCGGTACTAAACCGTTTACCATAGGTTTTTTTAAACATCTCTTTTTTCATATCCATTTGAGCATCCATTTGGCCAGCTAAAGCTTTAGAAATATAAGCGTTGTTTAATAATAAAGATGGCAATTTCAAACGTAACACGATGGTATTACTATCAATCCAATTTTTTCCACCTTTCCAACCCGCAACATTAGGAGGGTCTAAAAGTTGTTGTCCCAGTAAACGTTGGATATAAATAAGTTGCTGTGATTTTTTAAAATTGGTTGGCACAAGCGTTTTCATACCTACTAAAAACTCGATGGGCGACTTTATTTTGTTACCCATATTAGCTTCATCATAAAACCAATCAGACATCAACACAAAGCGCATTACGTTTTCAATGTTGTAATCTTTGTAAAACACCTCTGCCATTGCTTGAACATGACTTGGATTTGTAATTTCATTAACAAAATATCGATATAACTTTTCGCATATATATACTGCACATTGTTTTTGTTCTAAAATAATGTCGACTATATCTTCTCCATTAAAGTTTCCTGTTTTTCCGAAAAAGGTTTTATCACCATAGTCGTGCGCTCTTTTCCTAAACACAAATTCACCCTTTAAATTATGAGAATATCCAGTAAATGCCCTAGCATTTTCTTTAATGTCTTGCTCTGTATAATGCCCTTCACCTAAAGTAAAGATTTCCATAAGCTCACGAGCAAAATTCTCATTGGGTTTTGTCTTCCGGTTTTGCTTAGTATTCAAATATTTTGTCATGGCCGCCTCCTTGGAAATGGCATTAACGAAATCTCTGAAGTTTCCTAGAGCATGTTCACGAAGCGTATTGTTAAACTTTTGAATGTAATTGATAAAATTATCCTCACACACAAAGTGGTTTGCCCAAAAAAGGGTCATCTTCTCTCTTAGTATTTCATTTGAATTTGATAATCTATCAATCCAAGCCACATTAAGCTCCATTTGCTTTTTTCTACTAATTTTTTGAACCTTCATTCTGGTTTTAGCATCGAGCCTATTACCCATCATTTCGGAAAAAATATCGCGAATTTCAGATGTATCTACCGTAAGAGGTGTCATAGTATTTGAACGATCAAAAAGCCCATCAACAACGTCCTGTTTACTCTTTTTAGATAGCTTTTTTAATTCTGAAGGTAAAATTCCAAAACCAACTCGCCAGTATAAATGCTGTATATGTTTCTGCTTCATACGTTTATTCAGTTTATGGGGTTGCTAAAATGTGAATACAACTCTTTAGACTTTAAGAGTTTAAAAAGGTTTAATTGATTTAGTTAAATTACAAAAAAAGCTATTCTTAATTCAGAATAGCTTTCAAAAATCCTAATAAAATACTTTTTACAAATCAAATTTTATACCCTGAGCCAATGGTAATTCAGTAGTGTAATTAATGGTATTTGTTTGACGACGCATATAAATTTTCCAAGCATCTGAACCAGATTCTCGTCCACCACCAGTTTCTTTTTCACCACCAAAAGCGCCTCCAATTTCCGCACCCGAAGTTCCGATATTTACGTTGGCAATCCCACAATCAGAGCCGGCATGAGATAGAAAACGTTCTGCTTCTCTCAAATTATTAGTCATTATTGCCGAGGATAAGCCTTGAGCTACATTATTTTGAATATTGATGGCATTTTCAACATCACCAGAATATTTTAGTAGATATAAAATAGGCGCAAAGGTCTCGTGTTGAACAATTTCAAAATCAGGTACAGCTTCAGCAATAGCAGGTTTTACATAGCATCCACTTTCGTAACCATCTCCAGAAAGTGTGCCCCCTTCAACTACAATATTACCTCCTTCTTCAACCACTTTTTCCAAAGCTCGATGATACATTTTCACAGCATCATTATCTATCAGTGGACCTACGTGATTATTTTCATCTAGCGGATTACCAATTCGTAACTGCCTGTATGCATCAACTATCGCATTTTTAACTTTATCATAAATGGATTCATGAATAATTAATCGGCGTGTTGAGGTGCATCGTTGTCCTGCAGTACCTACTGCACCAAAAACTGCACCTATCACCGTCATTTTTATATCGGCATCAGGCGTTACAATAATGGCATTGTTGCCTCCTAACTCTAATAGCGACTTTCCTAAACGTTCGGCAACGGCTTGCGCCACAATTTTGCCCATTCTTGTAGAACCAGTGGCAGAAACTAACGGAATTCGAGTATCCTTTGTCATTAACTCACCCACTTTATAATCACCGTTTACTAGGCACGAAATACCTTCTGGTAAATCATTCTCCTTTAAAACCTCGGCAATGATATTTTGACAAGCAATACTACACAATGGTGTTTTTTCAGAAGGTTTCCAAACACAAACATCGCCACAAATCCAAGCCAAGGTCGTATTCCAAGACCAAACAGCTACTGGGAAGTTAAAGGCAGAAATAATACCGACAACACCTAGTGGATGATATTGTTCGTACATACGATGACCTGGTCGTTCCGAATGCATTGTTAATCCATGTAACTGTCGAGACAAACCAACTGCAAAATCACAGATGTCAATCATTTCTTGGACTTCTCCCAAGCCTTCTTGATAACTTTTACCCATTTCGTAAGACACCAACTTACCAAGCGCTTCTTTCTTTTCACGTAGCTTATCTCCAAACTGACGCACAATTTCCCCTCGCTGAGGTGCAGGTATTACTCGCCAAGTTTTAAAAGCAGTCGTTGCTACTTTCATAACTGTTTTATAATCTGCTTCTGTAGTTGCTTTTACCGATCCAATTAATTGACCATCAACAGGAGAATAACTTTCAATGATATCTCCACTTGAAAAGTGTAATGACCCTGTAGACGTACCCTCATTTTCAGGGTGTACTCCTAATATTTTCAATGCATTTTGAATGCCGAATTCAACCGCTACCGATTCCATATTTTATTGATTATTCAGTTATATAAATAATATTTGCGAATATACTACTAAAAAGTCGTTTTTATTAAAATTTATCAATACTGAAATTAGTATCTTTATGAATCAAAAAATTTATCAGATATATGAAAAAGTTGCTTCCCATACTATGTATCTCTTTAATGATAACGTCTTGTAAAAACGATGCCAAACTAGAAATTAAAGAAGAAGTTACCCAAACTAAAAAAGCTGAATTTGCCATCGTTATTCATGGAGGTGCTGGATATATTAGAAAAGATAATATTTCTGAAGAAAAAGAAATTGAATACCGACAAAAGTTAGAAGAAGCTATTCGCGTGGGGTATAATATTTTGAAGGATGGTGGTACAAGTTTAGATGCAGTACAGAAAACCATAAATATTCTGGAAGACTCTCCGCTTTTTAATTCAGGTAAAGGTGGTGTGTTTACCAATGAGGGTACATGTGAACATGACGCTTCTATTATGGATGGCAACACCTTAAATGCAGGTGCATCGGCTGGAACAAAAACCGTTAAGAATCCTATTGATTTGGCAAGAGCTATTATGGAAAAATCGCCTCATGTAATGCTTGCTAGAGAAGGTGCAGAAACTTTTGCAAAGGAGCAAGGTTTGATAATTGTGGATCCTAAATATTTCTACACCGAAAAAAGTATGAAGTCTTTAGAGCGTGCAAAAACCTCAGAACAAAAAAAGGTAGCTTCATTTTATGATGCCAACATCCAAAACTCAAAATTTGGCACCGTTGGATGCGCTGCTTTAGATAAAAACGGAAATTTGGCGGCGGGCACCTCCACGGGTGGAATGACCAACAAACGCTGGGGGCGCATTGGTGATTCTCCTATTATTGGTGCAGGCACTTATGCAAACAATAAAACATGTGCTGTGTCTAGTACAGGCTGGGGCGAGTATTTTATTCGTGGTATGGTAGCTTATGATATTTCTGCGCTTATGGAATACAAAGGTTTAAGTTTAGAAGAAGCTTCAAAAGAAGTCATTCAAAAGAAATTGTCTAAAGTTGGAGACGGTAAAGGCAATGGCGGTATTATTGCTCTGGACGTCTCTGGAAATATAGCTATGGAATTTAATACACCTGGTATGTTTCGCGCCTCTATGAATGATAAAGGGGAATTATACATTGGAATGTACAATAAATAATGTAACATTTTGATATATTTATAACTAACAATTAGCCTCCACTTCTACAAATGTTCTTAGCTTACTCAAAAAAAAGCTAAATGAACAAACGCTTCATGTGGATTGCCCTTATCATCTTCCATTGTATATCAATCCCTAAAATAAGTGCCCAATCGTGCAACTGTGCTAAAGATTTTAACGCCTTAGACAAATTACTTCGAAAAACACCTGCATTTAAGGATAACAAAACGGCTTACCTGAAAAAGTTTCAAAAGCTGAATCTTGAGCTTAAAACTGTAAATTCCGATTATGAATGCTTAGTATTGCTCAATACATTGACACTTGCGGTTAATGATAATCATATAAATGTGTTTGGCATGCCTGAAAGCTCAAATCAAAGTATTACAAATGAAACTATAAATTTAGACAGCCTTACAACAGAACTCGCTAGTCGCCCTTTTAAATCTATTGAAGGTATATACAAACTCCCAAACTATGTAACTCTTGGCGTTTACAAAAAACAGGAGCGGTATGTTGGCATTATTATAGAGTCTGAACTAGACAACTGGCAACCAAGAGAAATATTGTATATGTTTATACCCTATGGTGAAGATTTACTCAAAGCTATTTTTGGACAAAAAAAAAGTAAACGCATGGTTGCCGTTTCGGAACGTATTAAAAACGGCATGTTTTTAAAAATTGGTTTGCGCAAAACCGCAAAAATTAAACCGCATCACTTAGCTCCAAAACGAGACTCCTTGTTTTTTAGAGAGGAATTAAATTCCACAACAACATATATAAAAGTAGGAAGCTTTGATTCTTTTTACCCTGTATTGTCGGATGCTGAAGCTTTTTATGCGAGTCTGAAAAATTCACTGTCAAAAGATAATCTTATTGTCGATTTAAGGGATAATACTGGTGGAGGCGAACGCAACTCTAATATTCTTTTAGAAATCCTTAAAACCTATACTACAAAACACAATATGTTTGTTTTAACAAACCACAACACCGCTAGTAATGCAGAACAATTTACTGTGAAATTAAAGCAACTACCAAACACCAAAATTCTAGGAGATAAAACTCAAGGCACGTTAGCCTATGAACTCAAAAAAAATATTTCCAATCCTTTACCCTGTGGTAAATTTTTAGCTATTATGACTTCCAAACGTCATAAGGAATTTTTACCCTTTGAATCTGTGGGTGTAGCACCAGATGTATACTTAAGCTATGATTCTGATTGGATTGAACAAGTATCAAGCATTATATCAAATGATTAAATTCTTCAGAAAAATACGTTATCATCTTATGAGTGAAAATAAAACAAGTTCATATCTAAAATATGCCATTGGTGAGATTGTATTGGTGGTTATTGGCATCTTAATAGCTCTAGGCATCAACAACTGGAATGAAAACAGAAAAGCTGAAAATAATAATAAAATTATGCTTCAAAAGTTGAAAGAAGAAAACCAAATTACAATTAACTTTTTAACAGACGATGAAGTATACAGAAATCAAATTCCAGAAATTACTAGGTCTTTCAATAGCTTTTTAAAATCTAATAACTTAGAAAATCAAAAGGACAGTCTCATTTCATCCCTTGAAGAAATTTTCAATATCACCTCTTACACCTTTACACAAAGTAATTTAATCAACTATATAGAGCGCCATAATTCGGATGTCTCAGAATTGAATAAAGAATTAACGACCTTACAGGCACATCAAGAAGATCTTGCTACAATTTCTGAAAAGACAACAGATTTTAAAATTAAATTTTTGTATGAGGCATTAGAAGGAGATATTGATTTTAATTCTTTTGAAATTGAATCCTATAAAACTCTGAAATCATTAAATTTTAGGAATAAATTAGTACTCATTTATGGTTTAGAAAGCGAAATTACTTATCAATTCAACAACACTCTAAGTCAGGCAAAAAAGGTAGATTCGTTAATTACAGAACGCCTAAATTATTAAATATTCAAGTTTCGCTGCCTAAAGAAAATTTGGGTGTAATAATATCTGCCAGATGTACTCTTTACAGCAGCAATACCAATATGAGTAAAGTCGCCTTCAATATTTTTGCGGTGTCCAGAACTATTTAACCAAGCGTCCATAACGGCTTGTGCTGTTGGTTGTCCGTAAGCCACATTCTCTCCTGTTCTAGAGGCATTTGCTTCTGAAAATAATCTATCCGAACGGGCATCAAAATCATCATGATTAATGTCTTGTTGATCGATCATATAAAGTGTATGCTCGTAAGCTAAATCGTTTGCTAATGTGTCAAACTCTAAAGCGTTTTCACCTATACTTGCTCTATGGGTATTTACTATCATTAAAATTTCTTCAGCTATAGTCAGCGCTTCAGATTGCTGCATATCTCCTTCTGCAACATCGTCCTTAGAACAAGAAGCAATGAAAAAAAGAAGTGTAAAACCACATAAAATCGGGCAAGATTTAAAAATTAGGTCTTTCATAACATATGTAGATTGGGAATGGAAATATACAAGTATCAACGTTTTAGAAGTGAATTATTTTTAGAAATTCGACCACTTGTCATAAAAACTTACCTTTCATCGGTGGTTTTAGGTTTCAAAACAAACATTAAGACTTATTTAACATTTACCAAAAAGCTAAATACAGTTTTCTTGCCGTAATTAAAATAACCAGACTACACCTTCCTTTTTGTTTTTTAAGTAATTTGTTCATTCAAACCATCAAACTCTATGTCATTAAAAAGACTTCTAGTTCTCGTAATGGTAATTACGTTAGCTACTTCCTGTAAAAAGAAAGCCGTAGAAACTGATAATATCTTCAAGTTTCGAGATTATATCAGTTACACCACCTCTGGAATGACTTCCGTGGCGAGCCCAATTCAAATTAATTTAGCCAACGAGGTTGAAATTTGGGAAATGGGTCAGGAAATCAGCGACAATATAGTTTCCATAAAACCCCATGTTGAAGGCTCATTGAAGGTTGCCAATAAACATACGCTCATCTTCACTCCCGATGAGCATTTAGAATCAGACACAGAATATACCGTCATCCTTAAACTTGATGATATATACAAAAATATGCCAAAGGGTTTTGAAAACTACACCTTTCAATTTAAAACGATTACACCTAGTTTTAATTTATTAACCAACAGTTTACAATCTTACAATAAGGAGTGGCAGTATTTAGAGGGTGTTATAAAATCTGCTGATGTCATTACACTTGAAGATGCCAAAGCCTTGGTAGAAGCTTCTCAAAACGGAAAAAATTTAGCAATAGTTTTTAACGAATTGAATAAAATTTCAAAACATTTCGAATTTAAAATTGATAGCATTCATCGCTTGGTGGACGACAGCAAAATTTTGGTGAAATGGGATGGAAGAGTCATTAAAGCAGATAATGAAGGGGAAAACACAATGAACATTCCAGGGCAAAATCATTTCACTATTGTAGATACTGAAGTGGTACAAGCACCAGAACAATATTTGTCCATTAATTTTTCTGATCCTCTTAAAAAACAACAGAATTTTGATGGATTGGTATCCATTCAAAAAGTAAAAAACCCAAGATTTATAGTTGAAGGTAATCTATTAAAAGTGTATGCTGACAGCAAATTGGTGGGCAATATTCAGGTGGATGTATTTCAAGGCATCAAAAATGACGAAGGTTATAAATTGAAAACACCTTTCTCTGAAACGATCGCTTTTGAAGAACTAAAACCACAAGTTAGATTGATTAGCAACGGTACTATCTTACCAAATTCTCAAGAATTGAAATTCAATTTTGAAGCGGTGAATTTAAGCGCTGTAGATGTTAGGGTGATTAAAATATTTGAAGACAATGTACTTCAGTTTTTACAGGACAACAATCTAAATAGCAATAACCGCTACGACATTAAGAAAGTAGGGCGACGTATTGCTAAACAAACCATGCAATTACAAACTGCTACGGAAAACACAGGAAAATGGAAAGCCTATAGCGTCGATTTGTCCAAGTTTTTTCAGGCGGATGCTGGCGCTATTTATCGTGTGGAATTAAGTTTTAATAGACGTTATTCCTTATATGATTGTGAAGCCAATAATCCAAGTCCGAATACTGAAGACGACGATTATTATGATGAGTATTACGAAGAAGAATATTATGACGAGAGTTATGAAGCTATAGCTTCTAAAGATGAAGATTTACGTGAAGAACAGTATTGGGATAACCTATTATATCGCTATAAAAACTACACGTACAATTGGCGTGAAGAGAAAAACCCATGTCACGATGCGTATTACAACGAGCGTAAAATTGTGTCACAAAACTTATTGGCATCCAATTTGGGCGTAATCGCAAAACGAGGCGCAAACAACTCCTATTACTTTGCCGTAACTAACATTTTAAATACTGAACCTGAAGAGAATGCTAAAGTGTCTTTATACAATTTTCAACAGCAGGAATTAGTGAGCAGAACTACCGATACTGAAGGTTTAACCACTATTGATGCAGATAAACATGCAAACTTCGCTATTGTTTCAAAAGGGAGTAATACCACTTATGTTAAACTTCAAGATGGCAATTCATTATCGCTAAGCAAGTTCGATGTATCTGGTCACCGCTTGCAACGAGGGTTAAAGGGTTATTTATACGGAGAACGTGGGGTTTGGCGACCTGGTGATACTTTGCATTTAACATTCATGTTGAATGACAACGCGAATCCGCTTCCAAAGCGACACCCCATTAAATTGGAAATTACCGATCCCAATGGCAAATTGGTGTATAAAAATGTTACTTCCGATAACCTCAACAATTTCTACAAGTTTACAGTTCCAACTTCCACAGAAGATAAAACAGGAAATTACAATGCTATGGTTTCAGTCGGTGGCGCTACCTTTAACAAAGGCCTAAAAATTGAAACTGTAAAACCAAATCGTCTCAAATTAAAAGTTGATTTTGAGGATGAGATATTGACTAACAATGCGCCTTTAAAAGGTACTTTGGACGTAAAGTGGTTACACGGCGCTCCTGGAAAAAACTTAAAAGCTGAAATAAAGGCAAAATTCACTTCTGCATATACTGCATTTGACAACTACAAGCAATACACCTTTAATGATCCCACGCGAAAATTTCAAACCGAAGAAATCAATGTGTTTGAGGGCAAAGTAAATGAAGAAGGGGTAGCTCAAATCAATAAAAAACTCAATGTAGGCAAAAATGCTCCGGGGATGCTGAACGTGCAATTCTTAGTCCGAGCTTTTGAAAATGGAGGAGATTTTTCTTTGGATGCATTTACCAAAAAATATTCACCATACAAAACTTTTGTCGGCTTACGCTCCCCAAAAGGAAATGCATATGGCTCCTTTTTTACAGATGAAAACCAAACTTTTGATGTGGTTACTGTAGACAAAAATGGTAAACCCATACAACGTAAAAATCTTGAAGTTAAAATCTATAAAGTAGAATGGCGCTGGTGGTGGAATTCCTCCTATGATGATTTGGCAAGCTATACGTCTAGCCATTACCACAAACCTTTTAAATCACTTAAGGTGAATACCGATACCAATGGAAAAGCGACTTTTAACGTCAATATTACAGATAACAAGCGCGGGCGTTATTTAATTCGTGTGCTGGATCCTGCAAGTGGCCATGCCACTGGGAGAACCGCCTATTTTTATAAAAACTGGTGGCAAAAAGCACCATCTAGCGATAAGGAGGCCGCAAAAATGTTGGTGTTTTCTGCCGATAAAGAAAACTATAATGTAGGCGAAACTGCCAAAGTTACGTTTGCTTCTGGAAGCGAAGGTCGCGCTTTGGTGAGCATTGAAAATGGTACGGAAGTGCTGGATCACAAATGGGTAAAAACATCCAAAGGGGAAACGGTGGTTGATATTCCAATCTCCGAGGAAATGGCACCTAATGTGTTTGTGAATATTTCACTATTACAACCCCATGCAATTACTGCCAATGATTTACCGATTCGCTTGTATGGTGTCATTCCAATTATGGTGGAAAATCCGAGCACCAAATTGCATCCAGAATTACAGATGCCAGATAAATTGAAGCCTGAACAGACTTTTGAGGTGAAGGTTTCTGAAAAAGACAACAAACCAATGACCTACACTATCGCCATGGTAGAGGAAGGCTTATTGGATTTAACCCGATTTAAAACACCAAATGCGTGGAAAGAATATTACAAACGTGAAGCTTTGGGCGTAAAAACATGGGATGTTTTTGATGATGTGATTGGAGCGTATTCAGGCAGTATAGATCAAGTATTTGCTATTGGTGGCGATGGAAGTGCAACAGGCGGTAAAAACAAAAAAGCGAATCGCTTTAAACCTGTGGTGACCTATTTAGGCCCTTTCAAATTAGAGGCTGGTAAAACCAAAACACATCAAATTAAATTGCCAAATTATATCGGTTCAGTACGTACTATGTTAGTGGCTGGAAACAATGAAAATGAAGCGTATGGAAGTACAGATAAAACTGTTCCTGTAAAAAAGCCGTTGATGGTTTTGGCTACGCTTCCGCGGAAGTTAAGTCCTGGTGAAAAGGTAACATTACCTGTTACTGTGTTTGCTATGGAACCTAAAGTGAAAAACGTCAATATCAGCTTAAAACTAAGTGATGGTATTTCCATAGTGGGCGACACCAAAAAAACTTTGAGTTTTGCGAAACCCGATGAGCAAATGGCGTATTTTGAATTGGATGTAAGTAAAGCCAAAGGCATAAATACTGTGGAAGTCATTGCTTCAGGAAATGGTGAAACTTCTAAATATAAAGTAGAATTGGATGTGGTGAACACCAACCCGATCACTTCAAAATCTATTGATAAAACATTAACTGCTAATGCTTCTGAAACCTTGAGTTTTACAACGTTTGGAGTTGAAGGGACAAATTCGGCGACTGTGGAGTTGTCCACTTTGCCTCCGATGGATTTTACGCGTCGTTTAGAGTATTTAGTTCGCTATCCGCATGGGTGTGTAGAGCAAACTACATCCAGTGTATTTCCACAGTTATTTTTAGAGGATATTTTTGATTTGACTTTTGAAAGGAAACAACAAATAAGAGACAATGTTGAAAAAGGGATTAAACGTTTAGGTCGTTTCCAAAGACCACAGGGAGGCTTGAGTTATTGGATAGGAGAAAACAATGCCAACGATTGGGGTACAAGTTACGCGGGTCATTTTATGATTGAAGCCGAAAAGAAAGGTTATGTTTTGCCATTGACTTTTAAGAGCAATTGGCTGCAATACCAAAAACAAACCGCTAGAAATTGGAGACCGAGTTACAGACGTTATAATTCTGATTTAGCGCAAGCGTATCGTTTGTACACTTTAGCTTTGGCGGGCAGTCCAGATTTAGCAAGCATGAACCGTTTGCGGGAGTTCAGTGAAATTTCCAATGAAGCCAAATGGCGATTGGCAGCAGCCTATGCTATAGCCGGACAAAAAGAAGCAAGTGAGCAACTATCACAGACTGCTAATATTGAATTTAAATCGTATCGTTACAACTATTACACATACGGATCGATGGACAGAAACCGAGCTATGGCATTAGAAACTATGGTATTGACTAAAAACCCTAAAACTCGTGATTTAGCTGAAACCATTGCTAAAGATTTGTCTAGCAATAGATGGATGAGTACACAAACTACAGCTTATAGTTTATTGGCTATGGCAAAAATGGTAGGTGCCAATGGTGGAAAAGCTTTAAACATAAATTACAGTATCAATGGGAAATCTGAAAGTATTTCTACTAAAAATGCTGTGGCACAAAGACAATTGAACATTGTGGATGGCGCAAACAGTATAACCTTAAATAACAAAGAAAATAATGTTGTGTACGTTCGTGTGTTAAACTCTGGAAAGTTACCTCTTGGGCAAGAGCTGGTTGAAAAACGAGGCTTAAGTGTTTCTGTCCAATATAAAGATTTACAAGGCAACAAACTGGATGTTTCTAAACTAATGCAAGGTCAGGATTTTGTGGCCACGGTTAGTGTAAGCAACATGAAAAACTATAATATAAATGACGTGGCTCTAACACAAATTTTCCCTTCGGGATGGGAAATTGTAAATACCCGATTTACAGCGTTTGGAACCACAACCTCTAATAAAGCGCGCTATACAGGTATTAGAGACTACCGAGTGAATTTCTATTTTGACTTAAGCAAAAGTGGAAGTTCCAATAGCACTAAAACATTTTCGGTAATGCTTAATGCAAGTTATTTAGGTAGCTACTATTTACCTGGGATTCAAGCGGAGGCTATGTACGATAACAACTTTTTAGTAAGAACTAAAGGGCAATGGATAACAGTAATTAAATAACGTTATTGAAAGCGTGTGATTTGTATTTCTGAACAGGATTCAGAATCTCAACTCCTGAAAATCTGAATTATATTTTCAGATTTTTGAGAAAGAGATGTTTGCTGATTGTAAACTTCTTATGAAGTTAAAACTTAAAGTTAGCAGATACGCCCGCGTTAGGGATTGCAGGGGAAAGCCCACAGCGAAGCCCTTAGGCGGAGCGAGGACTTGGAACGGAAAGCTCGACCCCTTGTGGGTAACGCCCAAAACACATGCTGGAATGGTAACATAAAAATGTAAAAAAATGACAAAATATATTTATATCATAGCTTTATTGATAGGATTCAATATGGCAAACGCACAAGAAATTAGATACGTAAACGCCGATAATGGCTTATTTTTAAGAGAAACTCCTAATCCAGGTTCGAAACATGTGGATAAATTGGTGTATGGCACTGCTTTGGAAGTTACTGAGCGCACCAATTTAAAACTTGATGTTAGAGATAATAACGACATTATTTCTGGGGAATGGGTGAAGGTGAAATGTACAGACGATTTGCATAATAACAGAACAGGCTACGTTTTTAACGGGTTTTTAAGTAATAAAAAACTAAAAAAACGGTTTGATGTGGATTTTGAATATTTTAAAATTGAATTTAATGATTTGAATGCTGAAGTTATTGGTGATCCTCAAGTTAATGTGTGCGATACTAAGACTGTGGATGCCTTTTTAGAGTTTGGTGAAACGCTTGAAAATAAAAAGATTAGAATAAGACATCATTCAAAATATAAGGACATAAAAGTGTATCAGAGATATGAAAACAGTGTTTCGGTTTCTACAGAAGGAACGGAATGTCATTTGGATGATTGGAAAACGTTTTATTCTGCTTGGGAGCCTTTGAAACCTCAAAAAAAGGCTAATGTGTTTAAAACGATTTCCTATGGAAAAAAGGCCTCTAAGAAATTTATTGATGTGGATATGAATGAATTTAAAAACAGCGTAAAAGAACATTGTGGAGAGGAATGGTATAATATGATAAAAGCGGATAATACCATTAATACAGGGGCTTCTAAAGTGGTGATGAGTAAGATTTGTTTTAGGGTGATTTTTACGACTATGGAAGATAAGAAGGTGAAGAAAGTGGTTGCTTTTGATATTCCTACAATCGATGATGGTGGTGAGTTTTTAAATTATAATCAGTAATTTATATTGAAACCTGCAAGGTCTGTTTTTGACCTTGTAGGTTTTAGGTTTACTACTGAAACACCTACAAGTTTTTTAAAACCTTTCAGGAAGTATAGAAGGACACTTTAAATGCAAAATATAATAAGCTACATAAAACGACGAAAAGTGAGATTTACGTGTCTTGCTATTTTTTGTATAGCTTATTATTTCTGCTTGCCAAAACAACTTTTTAAGGAGCCAACAGCAACAGTAATTACAAGTACAACTGATGAACTATTGGGCGCAAAAATTGCTGATGACGGACAATGGCGATTCCCGCATAATGATTCTGTTCCAGAGAAGTTTAAAACCTGTATTATTCAGTTTGAAGACGAATATTTTTATAAACATCCTGGGTTTAATCCTATTTCAATTTATAAAGCACTTAGAGATAATTTAAAATCAGGAAGCGTGAAAAGAGGAGGAAGCACCTTAACACAACAGGTAATTCGACTATCTAGAAAAGGACAAAAACGTACTTATTTTGAAAAACTGAAAGAACTTGTTTTAGCTACTCGATTGGAATTTAGAGCATCTAAAGAAAAAATTTTAGGGTATTACTCTAGTAACGCGCCTTTTGGTGGCAACGTTGTAGGGTTGGATGCCGCTTCATGGCGGTATTTTAATAGAGATCCACAAGACTTATCTTGGGCAGAAAGTGCCACATTAGCAGTGTTACCAAATGCGCCAAGTTTGATTTATCCAGGTAAACGTCAGGAACGTTTATTACAAAAACGAAATCGTCTTTTGAAAAAACTGTGGGATAATGCCATTATTGATACGCTTACTTATGAGCTTTCTATTGCCGAAGCACTTCCTCAAAAACCATATCCGTTACCTCAAATTGCACCACATTTATTGGAGAAAATAGCACGTTCTAATAAAGGGGAGTTTGCAAAAACTACTATAGATAAAGCGTTTCAACAACAGGCAAATCAAATTGTAAAAACACACTATCATCAATTAAGTCAGAATGAAATTTACAATGCTGCAGTTTTGGTTTTGGATGTTCACACTCGAAAGGTTTTGGCTTACGTTGGTAACACGCCAACGGATAAAGCGCATCAAAACCAAGTAGATATTATTGACAAACCGCGAAGTACGGGTAGTATTTTAAAACCATTCTTATACGCTGCTATGTTGGATAGTGGCGATTTGTTACCCAATACTTTGGTAGCTGATGTACCAACTCAATTTGGAAATTACAATCCTGAAAATTATGACAAAACCTATGCAGGTGCAGTTCCTGCAGGTAGGGCCTTGGCTAAATCCTTAAATGTTCCTGCAGTGAGGATGTTGCAACAATTTGGATTGGATAGATTTCATCATTATTTAAAGCATTTACAACTTAAAGATCTAAAATATTCAGCAAATCATTACGGATTATCCTTGGCTCTTGGTGGTGCTGAAAGCAATCTTTGGGATTTATGCAAAAGTTACGCGGCCATGTCTTCAACATTGAATCATTTTTCTGAAACCTCTAGTGAATATTTTAAAAATGAATTTTGTGACCCTATTCTTTTGGCCGATAAAAAAATAGATTTTGGTTCTAAAACTTTAGAAAAAACCTTATTTGATGCAGCTTCCATTTATCTCACTTATGAAAGCTTGAAAAAAGTAAATCGACCTGAAAGTGATGAAAGTTGGGAGTTTTTTGACAGCTCAAAACAGATTGCTTGGAAAACAGGAACTAGCTTTGGTTTCCGTGATGCTTGGGCAATTGGCACCACTAGAGATTATGTGGTTGGGGTTTGGGTTGGAAATGCCGATGGCGAAGGTCGTCCGGGATTAGTCGGTGTGCAAACAGCTGCCCCAATTCTTTTTGATGTGTTTGATATTTTACCAAATAGCAAATGGTTTGAAAAGCCTTTTGATGAAATGCAGGAAGTTTCCATTTGTAAATTGAGCGGGTATCGCGCCTCACCCGATTGTAATATTATTGAAAATACATACATTCAAAATAGCGGTTTGAAAACTAAACCTTGCCCCTATCATAAGTTGGTTCATTTGAATCAAAGTGAAACCTATCAGGTAAATGCCTCTTGCGAAAATTTATCTAATATCAAACATAAATCATGGTTTGTTTTGCCCTCATTAATGGCGCATTATTATAAAACGAAAAATCCGTTTTATAAACCTTTGCCAAAATTTCGCGAGGATTGTTTGGGTGAAAATTCCATTTCCATCGAATTCATTTATCCAAAGGAAAACAATACTATATTCCTCCCTAAAGATTTTGATGGCGAAACCAACGATTTAATTCTGAAAATAGCTCATCCTAAACCAGAGTATAATGTGTTTTGGTATTTGGATGATACTTTCATTGGTAGTACCAAAGACATCCATGAATTGGGAATTCAACCTAAAACAGGAAAACATATTATTACCGTTATTGATGAATTTGGAAATGAAGCTAAGCGAAGCATTGAGATTAGCAATTAGCGTTTTAAAGTGAAATGTGCTGTAAAACGTTTTCTTTCACCAGAATTCGGTTCATTATAATTAATCACGAACCAATAGTCGCTTGTAGGCATTAATTGACCATTGTAGATTCCCGTCCAACCATCACCATTAGGATTCAGTTGTTTTAGTAATTTACCATAACGATCGAAAATAAAAATTTCAGCAGTAGCTAAAAAACTATTCGGACTTGATGGAGCAACAATATTCCATGTTTCATTTTCGCCATCGCCGTTAGGAGTAAAGAACCTAGGATATCCAATTACAACGAAAGCCTCAGTATATTCAAGACACCCTCTTTTATCCCGAACGGTTACAAAATGTTCTCCGATAGAAACATTGAGAAAAGTTGGGCTGTCTTGCCAAGTGCCATTATCCAATCTAAATTCAAAATCCCCACTTTCGGTTATTACAACCTCTACCGTTTGATCTTCAACAAAAACATTCGATGTAATATCAATAGTGATAATGGGCTCTGAGAGTTCTATAACCAAGGTTGTAATTCTTGTTTCGCACAGCGTGGTGTTATTTTGAACAAGCACCTCATAGTTACCACCGATTAATGGAGAAAATTCTGGTTGGTTAGCCCCATTTATAACAGTGCCATTTAACGACCAACTGAAAGTATAATCTTGAGTATTTAAGCCCGTGTCAATATTTACTGGAATTACAATATCACCAGTACTATCAAAACAAATAAAATATTCGTCCTCTAAAAGGAAAGATGGATTTTCATTTACCACAATAGTCATTTCAACAGGGTTAGGGCAAAATCCAGGATCTGGTGTAAAGGTATATGTCGTTGTTTGATTTTGATTGATTGCTGGCGTCCAAACTCCACTTACGCCATTATTTGATACCATTGGTAAGGCTGTTAAAGATTCACCAAAACAAATGGGAGCGACCTGAGTGAAAACAGAAAGTTCATTTGGATTTACAGTGATTGTCATGGTCTGCTCAGAAGCACATTCTCCAGTATTAGGAGTAAATGTATATTCTGTTGTGAGTGTATTATTTAAAGCCGGACTCCAAGTTCCTGAGATACCATTATTAGATGTTAGGGGCAATGCATTTAATGCCTCTCCAATGCATATAGGGCTTACCTGAGTAAATATTGGAGTTACTATAGGATTTACTTCGATAACCATAGTTTGCTGAAGGGCACATTGGCCAGCATCTGGGGTAAAAAAATATGTTGTAGTTGCAGTATTATCTATTGCAGGACTCCAGCTCCCTGTTATACCCTCGTTAGACACTATTGGTAATGGTGGTAAAATATCCCCAAAACAAATGGGAGCAATCTGAGTAAATGTTGGTAACTCGTTAGGAATTACAGTAATGGTCATATTTGCGTCAGGTGCACATTGTAAATCATCTGGAGTAAATATATATGTAGTGGTAGTTGTATTACTTAAAGCAGGACTCCAAGTTCCAGAGATGCCTTCATTTGAAATTAATGGTAAAGGGGATAAACTAGCACCACTGCAAATATCAGGAACTTGGGGAAATGTTGGCATACCCTGCAATGGCAATACTGTTATGGTAACATCATCCGTAAAAGTTTCTCCGCAAACATCTCCAATTGTTACCGTATATGTAGTTGTTGCTGATGGAGTAATGATAGGGTTTGCAATATTAGGGTTACTTACTCCAGTTGTAGGACTCCAAGAATATGTATTTCCACTAGGAATTGACGCATCAAGGTTTATAGAATCTCCAGCGCAAACCGAACTATCCACTAAGTTTAAGTTTTGTACAAATGAAATACTATTGAAACACAGCTGATGTAAATTGGAAAATCCTCCAGTTGAACCAACAAAGCCAAAAAACACTGTATCATCTCCTGAAAAAATAGTTGTTTTTATATCTAGGTTTAAGCTTAATCTTAAATTACAATCAAAAAATACACGTAAAGTCTTTGTCGTAGCATCCCAATCTATTTTTATTTCATGATCCGCCCCATCTTCAATATTACCGCTAGATATACTTGCTTGTACTGGGCCTGCTAAATTGTCGAAAGAATTATTATGAATAGGATTTCCATTTCTTAAAATAGCTATATGATCTTCTGCTGGATCTGTATTTTCTGGGTTCTGCCAAGTATCAAATTCAACTACCAAAGAAGGTGAAATTCCTCTAAAACCCAAACCACCACCAGGGTCTCCAATTTCAGGTACGGAAGTACCTTTAAAAACCAATGCCATACCATCAGCCCCATCAATATCTTTATTCCCAAAGTTGTTTTGATAGTATATGGTGAAGTCCTCATCAAAATCAATGGGATTGTTATACCAAACTCCGCCAGACTGAAACTCAGCATCTGGGGTAATAATATAGCAATTACTTCCTTGGTCTACAGCGCTTCCAATAGTTGTGGCATTTAATTGGGCTGCAACTTTGGCGCTGAAAAGGCAACAACATAAAAAAATTAATATTTTATGAATAATTTTCAAAATAACGTGTTAAATACAGGGAAAACAAGATATGAAAAATACCTTGTTATAGGATATCCAATCTAAGTAAGAATCAAAATGTTTGGGTCATGTATAGTTTTGATATAAGAATTTAATGAGGGGATCCAAAATTCATTGTGCTACCTTTTGAAACCAAAATTTTAGTTCTTATTAAACTATGATCAGATTCCCAAGTGTTGATCTTTTCGGTTTCAGTTATGCTAAGATCATTCGAAACCCAGATATGATCCAAAGCTAATACAGGTATATTCCAAAACCATGTTTCTCTAAATCCGTTACCTTTAACTTCAAATACATTATTAAAATTACTTTTTAGAAAAGAATAGTGCATGGACTCTATTGGCGTATTAAAGTCTCCCAGAACTACAACATTAGTCTTTGCCCTTAATTCTGATTTAAGAAACGAAAAAGAATGCCTTCTATTATTAAATAAACTTGCGGAAATATCAATAGCATAAAAAGCGCAGCCTTCATAGTCAAAACTTAAAATAGTTGAATTGTCCTTAGAAGTAACCTCGTTTAATTTTGATATTGGTTTTTTTGAGAACACACCTATTCCCTCTTCAGATAAATAAAAATGTGAATTCGGAAAGTTTTGTTCTGCATACCTCGTACTTTCCATATTACACTCAACAAGCACACATAATTCTGGAACACCCTGATTTGCTTCAAAAGCCTCTTTTAATCCTTTTGAATGTTGTGAATTCCAAAAAAGTATCTCTAAATTATCAGATGCATGCACCTCTTCAACCTCATTAATAGTATAGCTTCTAGAAATCCATATTAAGAGGCAGAATACAGATATAAGTAGCATTGTTAAACTACAGTATTTCTTTAAGAAAACATACATAAAAAACCTGCAAATGATATAACTGGTAATGGGAATGCATAAAATATTAAAGACGACCAATAAAAACGATCCTTTATTGTAAAATGAACCAAACAACTCGCTATTACCAGCCAGCTTATTAACCTTAAAAATTTCCCCAATCTACTACCTCAATGGAAAACCCTTAGCCGCCCACCAAGGATGAATTTCAATTTCTAATCTGCCTGCTTTCACCATAGGATCAGCATTTGCGAGACTATCGGCCATTTTAAGTGTGGGTACATTGTAAATGGTAATACCTCTGATATCCCCATCATCACCAAACGGTCCTGAAATATCAGCATACCCTAACTCATACATTTTACCTAAATGTTCTAAATGTTGTTTTTGAAGTTCTGTTGCTTCTTCTTCATTTTGTCCACGAATTGGACCTCGCTTTAAAAATGCCATAAAATACTGTTGCATTAAAACCGTGTCCTTTGTTTTTTCATCAACATAATCAAAAATCTTAAATCCTTTTGAGGTAAGTTCTGCTTTTAATTGTGCTGCTGTTTGTACAGGTTCTATTTCTACTTCGACAGTATCAGTTTCCGTTTCTGCATCCGTTTCGATGGTATTTTCCACTGTTGGGATTTTTTCTACCTCAATAGTTGTCTCAGATGTTTCTTTCTTACAACTAAGGATTGTAAGTATTGTTAAAGCGTAAATGATTGTCGTTTTTTTCATGATGTCCAAGTTTTATAAGGTTGTTTACTTAGTTGCGAATTGTAATATTGTATTTGCCCTGTAACCTCATCTCCAAGCCATTGGGGTTTCTCAAACGTTTCATTATCTTCTGTTAGCTCCACCTCGGCTACAATCAAGCCTTCATTTTCACCTAAAAATTCGTCCACTTCAAATACGTGCTTTCCGCAGCTTACTTCATAACGTATTTTATCAATAATTGTTGGCTCACAGAGTTTTAAAAGCGCTTCCGTTTCTTCCTTTTTTACTTCCGTCTCCCATTCAAAACGACTTAAACCATCGTTGGAAGATTTCCCTTTAACCGTTAAAAAACCTTTTTCGCCTTTTATCCTAACTCGTACAGTTCGCGCCGCATCCGTATTTAAAAACCCTTGAATTATTCTTGTTTTAGTCTTAGCTTCATTTTTAAAAGCATTTGAAGTTACTAAGAATTTCCGTTCAATCTCTATCATATACGGTCAAATATCTATTTTAAATAAAAGGCATTTAATGCCTAAATTTACAGTATGTCTGTCGATTTACCAATACGGAAGATAATTCATGTAGATATGGATGCGTTTTACGCTTCTGTAGAACAAATGGATAATCCTGAATTAAAAGGTAAACCTATTGCTGTTGGTGGTGGCGGAAAACGCGGTGTGATAAGTGCAGCAAGTTATGAGGCACGCAAGTTTGGTGTAAAAAGCGCCATGGCAGGCACGTTGGCAGCTAAACTTTGCCCAGACTTAATTTTTGTGAGGCATAATTTTGAACGCTATTCTGAAATTTCAAAACAAATTCGGAAGATTTTTTTTGATTATACAGATTTGGTGGAGCCTTTATCATTAGATGAAGCCTATCTAGATGTAACCCAAAATAAAAAAGGCAACCCTAGCGCTTCCTTAATTGCAAAAGAAATTAGGGAGCGTATTTTTGATGAAGTTGGATTAACGGCTTCCGCAGGTATTTCCATTAACAAATTTGTAGCTAAAATTGCCAGTGATTACAATAAGCCTAACGGACAAAAAACTGTAAATCCTGAAGAAGTTTTGCAGTTTTTGGAAAAATTGGATATTCGGAAATTCTACGGTGTAGGTAAGGTAACTGCAGAACGTATGTACCAAAAAGGCATTTTTACAGGAATGGATTTAAAACAAAAATCTATTGAATATTTAGAGGATAATTTTGGTAAATCTGGAGCGTATTATTACCACATTGTAAGAGGTATTCATAACAGCGAAGTGAAGCCACACCGCATACGAAAAAGTCTAGCGGCAGAACGCACGTTTAGTGAAAATCTATCTTCCGAAATTTTTATGCTAGAAAAATTAAAGCAGATTGCTGAAGAAGTTTCCAAGAGATTAAATAAAAGCAATGTGGCAGGAAAAACGGTAACACTAAAGATTAAATACAGCGATTTTACATTGCAAACCCGAAGTAAAACCTTGCCTTACTACATTAGCGATACAAGCGTGATTTTGGAAACAGCAAAGGATTTGTTGTATCAAGAAGAACTCAATAATTCTGTAAGATTATTAGGTATTTCTTTATCTAATTTAAATACTGAGAAAAAAGAAAAGCCTGTTGAGAAAAAAACTGTTAGTGTACAGTTGAAGTTTGGGTTTTAAAACCAAACCTTTCATTTTCAAATATTTTACACAAACTATTAGTAACTTTATAAAGGTATAATTCATTTTTAAAACAACTTTTTAAAGCCAAAAAATGAAAAACAGTAGAAGAGATTTTTTAGGAACCAGTATGATATTAGGCTTGTCTTCCTTAATTCATGTACGTCCCATTCAAAACTTAATAAATATTGAACCAAGTAATCAAAAACTAAAAATTCTTATTCTTGGCGGTACAACCTTTCTTGGACCGCATCAAATTGCCTATGCCTTAAAAAGAGGTCATGATATCTCAATCTTTTCTAGAGGAAAAACAAAACCCAAATTATATCCTGAACTTTTTTCTAAAGTTGAACAACTGATAGGTGATAGAGAAGATAATTTAGAAGCGCTGAAAAATCGAAAATGGGATGTAGTAATAGACAATTCGGGAAGGAAAGCGAAGTGGACTGAAGATACCGCTAAACTACTAGTGGATAATGTACAATTGTATATGTACACATCTTCTGTAAGTGTGTACTACCCCTATTTTGGTGATGATTTCTCAGAAACCAGAAAAGTAGTAACAGAAATGCCAAAAGATGCCGCTGACAACGAAAAGCGCACTTACGAATATGGTATTATGAAAGCCAATTCTGAATTGGCTGCACTGCAAACGTTTGGAAAAGATAGAGCCATTATTGTTAGGCCGCATTTAATTGTTGGCCCTGGAGACCCAACCGATCGTTTCCCTTATTGGTTGGCTAGAATTGAAAAAGGTGGTGACGTTATAATTCCTGGCGGAACAAATGAAGTAGTACAATACATTGATGTTAGAGATTTAACCGAATGGATGATACGACTTGCTGAAAATAAAACGGCGGGTATTTTTAATGGTGCTGGTCCTGGATTTGCACTTACTACAAATGCTTTTGTACATGGCATACATGCCAATTATAATGTTCCCATTAATTACGTACAGATTGATGATGTTGATTTTTTGACTGATAATGGTATTATCGGGATACAACCTTGGGTGATTCAATTACCTAAATATGCTGGTATGTCTAAAGCAGATACTACAAAAGCCATTGCTTCAGGACTGACTTATAGATCATTATCAGATACTGTAAGTGCTACCAAAGCTTGGTGGTATTCTGACGCAGTTTCTCAAGAAAGACGCGATAATATTCTTAATGGCGAACGTTCTTTTATGAAAAGAGAAAAAGATATTTTGGAAAAGTGGCGTGCTAGAAAAAAAGAGTGATTATTTGCAAATGATTAAGTATTAATCTCAAAAACAACTGCACCCGCGTTAGCGATTGTAACGGCATCCTTTAAAGCAAAAACAAGCTTAAAAAAGCTTGTTTTTGCTTTAAAGATATAGTGGAAACCGCGACCCTTGTGGTAACGCCCAAATAATTAATAGTTTAGAAACTACAGGTTTCTATTTCGGTAACACGCAGTGTATTTACCATACCCTTGTCTTGAATTGGCATTGCAGCTAAACTAACTAGCATGTCGCCAACATCTAAATACCCCATTTTACAGGCCATGGCATTCACATCTTCTATAGTCTCGTCGGTTGATACAAACTTGTCGTAATAAAACGCTTTTACTCCCCATAGTAAGCTTAACAGCGTTAGGATACGCTTATTTGATGTAAACACTAAAATATGACACGACGGACGCCATGCAGAAATTTGAAACGCCGTATACCCACTATTAGTTAATGTGGAAATGGCTTTTGCATTAATTTCGTTGGCCATTAATGCGGCGTGATAACAAATAGATTTGGTAATGTAGCGATTGGTACGAATATGAGGCGGCATTTCTGGTACTTTGATAAGTGATGAATCTTCAACACTTTTAAGAATATCGCTCATTTGCTTGATAACTTGTACCGGATACTTACCAACCGAAGTTTCACCTGAAAGCATCACCGCATCGGCTCCATCCATTACAGAGTTTGCTACATCGTTTACCTCTGCCCGTGTTGGGGTTAAGCTGGAAATCATAGTTTCCATCATTTGCGTAGCAATAATTACTGGAATTCTGGCCTTTTTTGCTCTTAGTACCAATTGTTTTTGGATTAATGGTACTTCTTCCGCAGGCACTTCTACACCCAAATCTCCACGAGCAACCATAATCCCGTCACACTGAGTGACAATTTTATCGATATTCTCAACCGCCTCGGGCTTTTCTATTTTTGCAACAATTGGTATTTTATACTTACTATGTTCTTTTATTAAGTCGCGTAGTTGCATTAAATCTTCTGCGTGTCTCACAAAAGACAAAGCTATCCAATCAACTTCTTGACTTATAGCAAAAATAGCGTCATCAATATCTTTTTCTGTTAAAGCCGGTTGCGAAATTGCTGTATTTGGTAGGTTAACTCCTTTTTTAGATTTTAAGGGTCCACCTTGAATCACCTTAGCTTTTACTTGTGTTTTCTTATCCGTAGAAGCAACTTCAAAAATTAATTTTCCATCGTCTAAAAGAATACGCTCTCCTGGTTTGGCATCTTGAGGAAACTTTTCGTACGTCATGTAAACACGCTCTTTAGTGCCTTCAAAACGTTCGCCAGTTTCAAAAATAATTTCATCTCCTGGTTTTACCTCAACCTCTTCTTTCATTACACCAACACGAAGTTTTGGTCCTTGTAAATCGGCAAGAATAGCAACGTTGTACCCAAACTCGTCATTTAGCTCTCGTATCATTTTAATACGGGCTTTTACATCTTCATAATCAGCATGCGAGAAGTTTATCCTAAATACATTAGCCCCTTCTTCCATCATGCCTTTTAGCACCTCTTTAGTACTTGTGGCTGGTCCTAATGTTGCAACTATTTTTGTTTTTTTTCTTAATCCCATTAATCAAAAATTAAATTATCCTTAGATTTCAAGTTGCTCATATCTACGCTATACGTCATCGACACTTGGGGTATCTTAAGGATATTATTTATTATTTGGTTTTTTTTACTATTACTAAACTCGCTATCTATTTTTAAAAAGTAGTTTACTTTTTTATACTCTGGAATTAGGTTGTAGGTTCTTATGACCTTATGATTCTGACTAAAAAGCGATTGCGGGTTTAATTTAGAATCGGTTTCTATTTTACAAATATTAGATATCAAATTCCAGTTAATCAACTTTTTAGTGTCTTCGTATTCAAAGAATGAATATTGGGTAACACCTTTATCAAAATCTAAATCCTCTGGTTTTCTAACCAATCTAATATTTAAGAACTTATTTAAAAGAAAGGCTAACCTATAATCTTCAATAGTACAATGCAATGCTATTAAAGAGCAAGACACATCCTCAAAAACATCATCGAGTATAAGTTTGTGAACTGCCATAACCTGACTTATTAGCGCTGTAAATATAACGTTAATTACATTTACAATTAAATTGATTACCGTTTCTTAATATCAAAAATTAACGCAAACGTTGTAGTAAAGCATATTATTACTACAACATTCTGGACATTTTATTCTGAAACGCAAAAAAAGCGCGTTTAGATGCCTTTTCTTCTGCCTTTTTCTTTGATGTTGCTCTAGCCTTGGCTACAACTTTTCCGTCCAATGATAATTTTACTGAAAAATGCCTAACATCGTCATTACCTGTATCTTCATAAACGTTGTAATCAAAGGTTTTCTTTTCCTTTTGGCACCACTCAATAAGTAAACTTTTATAGCTTATTACCTTACCTTCTAATTGTTCAATATCAACATGAGGGATAATAATACGTTTATAAATAAACTTTTCGCAATACTTATAGCCTTTGTCTAAAAAGATGGCACCAACCAGCGCTTCAAATAAATTACCGTGAATATTATCTCCAAACTGACCCGAAGGTATTTTACTTTCAACAAGTTCAATTAAATTAAGTTCCTTTCCAAGTTCATTTAAATGCTCTCTACTAACAACTTTAGAGCGCATCTTAGTAAGATAACCTTCATCTCCACTTGGTACTTCTTGGAATAAATGTGAAGCAATAACAGCACTTAACATGGCATCACCCAAAAACTCCAATCGTTCGTAATTAATAGCATTTCCCATGCTATCTTTTAAGTTCATGGAGCGATGTGTAAAGGCCTTTTTAAAAACACCCATATTTTTAGGTTTATAACCTAAAATTTGATGTAACTGCATAAAAAAATTCCCGTTTCGTTTAGAACGGGAATTTAATATGTTACGAATGATATGCATTCGGGATTTAATCTATTTTCTTGAATAATACACAAGCGTTATGTCCGCCAAATCCAAAGGTATTACTCATTGCAACTTTAACATCTCTTCTTTGGGCTTTGTTAAGTGTTAAATTTAATTCTGGGTCTATGTTCTCATCTACAGTTGTATGATTAATTGTAGGCGGAACAATACCGTTTTCAATAGCTAAAATACTAGCAATAGCTTCTATGGCTCCTGCAGCACCTAAAAGGTGCCCCGTCATAGATTTAGTAGAATTAATATTTATGTTTTTAGCATGATCTCCAAATACTTTAGAGATCGCTTTTAACTCAGCCACATCTCCTAATGGCGTTGAAGTTCCATGAGTGTTTATATGATCTACATCTTCAGGATTTAATCCTGCATTTTCTAAACAGTTTTTCATGACTTCAACTACACCTACGCCTTCAGGATGTGGAGCTGTCATATGGTGTGCATCCGAAGACAAACCACCTCCAGCTACTTCAGCATAAATTTTTGCTCCTCTTGCTTTAGCATGCTCATATTCTTCTAGAATTAGTGCACCGGCACCTTCTCCTAAAACAAATCCATCTCTTGTGCCATCAAACGGACGAGATGCGGTTTCAGGACTTTCATTTCTAGTAGATAATGCATGCATAGCATTAAATCCACCCATGCCAGCTATAGTAACGGCTGCCTCGCTACCTCCAGTAACAACAACATCACAATGCCCTAAACGTATCATGTTTAAAGCATCAAACATCGCATTAGCGGAAGAGGCACAAGCCGAAACTGTAGTGTAATTAGGCCCCATAAAGCCATACTTTATGGAGATGTTTGCAGGTGCTATATCTGCAATCATTTTTGGAATAAAGAACGGGTTGAATCGGGGTGTACCATCACCAGCAGCAAAGTTTAAAACCTCTTGCTGAAATGTTTCTAATCCACCAATTCCTGCTCCCCATATTACACCTACACGCAACTTGTTCAGCTCATCAACGTTAAGATTTGCATCAGCAATCGCCTCGTCTGAAGCTACCATTGCATATTGCGCAAATTTATCCATTTTACGAGCCTCTTTTCTATCCAGAAAATCGGTTGCGTTGAAGTTTTTTAATTCGCAAGCAAATGTTGTTTTAAACTTCTCGGTATCATAATATGTTATAGGTGCAGCACCGCTTTTACCGTTTACTAGACCGTCCCAATATTCATTCTTGGTATTGCCTATGGGTGTTAAAGCTCCTAGTCCTGTAACTACAACGCGCTTTATTTCCATAAAAATGTTATGCTTATTTTGCTTCTTCTATATAAGAGATAGCTTGACCAACAGTAGCAATGTTTTCTGCTTGGTCGTCTGGTATTTGAATATCGAATTCTTTCTCAAATTCCATAATTAATTCCACAGTGTCTAAAGAGTCTGCTCCTAGATCGTTAGTGAAGCTTGCTTCAGCAACAACTTCATTTTCATCTACACCTAACTTATCTACTATAATTGCTTTTACTCTTGATGCAATGTCTGACATAATCTTTTAATTTTAAAGGTTTAATTAGTGCGCAAAAATAAAAAACTTATTTGTAATACAATGATTTGCTAAAAAAATGTGTTTGTAATTTACAAAAAATTACATTCAAGTATTTACATTTACCGAACTAAATTGTTAATAATTATTCTTGTTTTTATTGGAATACTTTTAACACTACAGTCTGTAAAATGAAACGTATTGTAATTTTTGCGTCCGGAAGTGGTACTAATGCTGAAAACTTAATAAGGTTTTTTCACAACAGCGATAATGCATCTGTTATTCAAGTGTTGTGTAACAATCCTCATGCCAAAGTTTTAGATCGCGCAAAGAATTTAAAAGTTAGTTCGCTGTGTTTTAATAGAGTAGCTTTCTCTAAAACGGAGGATGTGCTTCATATTTTAAGAGCGTCAAAACCAGATTTAATTGTTTTAGCTGGTTTTTTGTGGAAGTTTCCAGAGTTTATTTTAAATGAATTTCCCAATAAGGTAATTAATGTTCACCCTTCGTTGTTGCCCAAGTTTGGCGGTAAAGGTATGTATGGCATGAATGTACACAAGGCCGTCGTAGCTAATAACGAAACTGAAACAGGTATCACCATTCATTATGTAAATGAAAATTATGATGAAGGTGCTATTATTTTTCAGGCGAAATGTGTGGTGTTACCAAATGATACTGCTGAAGATGTAGCGTCAAAAATTCATGAATTGGAGATGGAACATTTTCCAGAGGTTGTGAACCAATTATTATCATCAGGCCTAAAAGATTAAATAAATGAGATCCTGAAACCAGTTCAGGATGACAAAAATGTCAAAAAAGAAAAAGAAATATTACACCGTTTGGAAAGGCCATAATATTGGTGTTTTTGAATCTTGGGACGACTGTAAAGCGCAAATAACAAATTTTGAAGGCGCACAATATAAATCCTTTTCTACGTTTGAAGCAGCCAAAAAAGCCCTAAAAGGCAATTACAAAGACTACATTGGTAAAACCAAAAAATTTACTTCAGAACTTTCAGAAGCTCAACTAAAAAAAATAGGGCAACCTAATTATAATTCTATTTCAGTAGATGCAGCATCATCTGGAAATCCAGGAAAAATGGAATATCGCGGGGTTGATACAAAATCCAAAAAACAACTGTTTATTCAAGGGCCTTTTGAAGAAGGTACCAATAATATAGGTGAGTTTTTAGCCATAGTACACGCGCTGGCATTACTTAAAAAGAAAAATAGCAATCGCATCATATATACCGACTCCAAAACCGCGATGAGCTGGGTGCGAAAAAAAACCTGCAATACTAAGTTGAAAAGAAACGATAAAAACAAACCTGTGTTTGAGTTGGTGGATCGTGCCATATCTTGGCTAAAAACCAATACTTATGATACAGTAATTGTAAAATGGGAAACCAAAGCTTGGGGTGAAATTCCGGCGGATTTTGGTAGGAAGTAATACATATTAGCCTATTAAAAAAATATTACGCTTTTAAGTCCTTAAATACTGTATCTTTGCCACAAAAATCAGGGTCTCTTTATGAGTAAATTAGTAATTGTTGGCACAGTAGCTTTTGATGCTATTGAAACGCCGTTTGGTAAAACCGACAAAATCTTGGGTGGTGCTGCCACATTTATTGGACTTTCAGCGTCTCACTTTAATATTGACGCAGCCCTCGTTTCAGTAGTAGGAGGTGACTTTCCACAAGAGTATTTGGATCTTCTTGCCAATAAAAATCTTGATATTTCTGGTATAGAAATTGTAAAAAACGGAAAAACATTTTTCTGGAGTGGACGCTATCATAATGATATGAATTCTCGAGATACGCTTGTCACCGAATTAAACACCCTAGCAGATTTTCAACCTAAAGTACCAGAAGCTTATACGGCGTCAGATATTGTTATGTTAGGAAACTTGCATCCTATCGTCCAAAGCAATGTTTTAGACCAAATGACAACGAAACCAAAGTTGGTCATTTTAGATACGATGAATTTTTGGATGGATTCTGCCTTAGAAGATTTACACAACGTTATAAAGCGTGTTGATGTTATTACCATTAATGACGAGGAAGCTAGACAGTTGACTGGTGAATATTCTTTGGTTGTTGCGGCAAGAAAAATTCATAAAATGGGTCCTAAATACGTAGTGATTAAAAAAGGGGAGCATGGTGCACTATTATTCCATGATGACAATGTGTTTTATGCACCTGCATTACCATTAGAAGAAGTCTTTGATCCTACTGGGGCGGGAGATACTTTTGCTGGTGGATTTGCTGGCTATTTAGCCAAAACCAAAGATATTTCATTCGATAATATGAAGAATGCCGTGATTTATGGTTCTACCTTGGCATCGTTTTGTGTGGAAAAATTTGGGACAGAACGAATGCAGCATTTATCGAAAAAAGAAGTTGAAGAGCGTTTGTTGCAATTTAAACAATTAACGCAATTCGAAATAGAATTAACCTAACAACACGCGCCTTAACGAGGTGCGTTTTTGTTTAACACATATTAATTATTCCGCGAAAGCGAAAAACCAAGCATCACAAACATGAGCGACGCTATTAAACACGAATGTGGGATTGCACTCATAAGACTTAAAAAACCACTAGAGTACTACAAAGAAAAATATGGTACTGCCTTTTATGGGGTAAACAAAATGTACCTTATGATGGAAAAACAGCACAATCGTGGACAAGATGGTGCAGGTTTTGCTAGTATTAAATTGGATGTAAAGCCTGGGGAACGCTACATCAGCAGAGTACGTTCTGTGGCGCAACAACCCATTCAGGATATTTTTGATCAGATAAACGACCGTATCAACACAGCCTTTAAGGAACACCCGGAATATAATAATGACGTAGCAGCTCAAAAAAAGAACATCCCCTACATTGGAGAATTATTATTGGGACATGTACGTTATGGTACTTTTGGGAAAAACAGTGTAGAAAGTGTGCATCCCTTTTTAAGGCAGAACAACTGGATGCATCGCAACCTTATCATGGCGGGCAACTTTAATATGACTAATGTTAAAGAGTTATTTCAAAACTTAATAGAACTTGGTCAGCATCCCAAAGAGTACACAGATACTATTACCGTGATGGAAAAAATAGGCCATTTTTTGGATGATGCAGTAAGTAAAATCTACAAGGATCTTAAAAAAGAAGGTTATAACAAAAGAGAGGCATCTCCTCAAATTGCCAAACGACTCAAAGTTTCTAAAATACTGAAACGTGCTGCTAAAAATTGGGATGGTGGTTACGCAATGGCAGGTTTAATTGGTCATGGCGATTCCTTTGTACTAAGAGATCCTGCGGGAATAAGACCTTGTTACTATTATACTGACGATGAGGCAATAGTCGTTGCATCGGAGCGTCCGGTAATTCAAACTGTATTTAATGTAGATTTTGAGAATGTAAAAGAGTTACCTCCAGGACATGCCATTATTACTAAAAAATCTGGAGAATTTTCAATCAAGCAGATCTTAGAACCTTTAGTAAGAAAAGCCTGCTCTTTTGAACGCATTTATTTTTCAAGAGGAAGTGACGCCGAAATTTATCAAGAACGAAAAATGCTTGGTAAATTATTGATGCCGAAGGTTCTTGAGGCAATTGAAGGTGATTTAAAAAATTCAGTATTCTCGTATATTCCAAATACTGCTGAAACATCTTTCTTTGGAATGATTGAAACTGCCGAAAATGAGCTTAATAAAAAGAAAACCGAATATATATTAAAAGGCCAACGTAATATTTCTGCCGCTAAGGTAACCGAAATCCTATCAGAACGTATTCGGGTAGAAAAAATAGCCATTAAAGATGTAAAACTAAGAACCTTTATTACAGAAGATAGCAGTAGAGACGATTTAGTAGCTCACGTTTATGATATTACCTATGGTGTTATAAAACCAAACGATAACCTAGTTATTATTGACGACAGTATTGTTAGGGGAACAACACTTAAGAAGAGCATTTTAAAAATGCTCGATAGATTAAAACCAAAACGAATTGTTGTTGTCTCCTCTGCACCACAAATACGTTATCCTGATTGCTACGGTATAGATATGGCTAGATTAGAAGACTTAGTGGCGTTTAGAGCTGCACTAGCTTTATTAAAAGACCGAGGAGAAGAGCAAATTATTGAAGACGTTTATCATAAATGTAAATCTCAAGAAAATTTAGAGGATAAACATGTTCTAAATTATGTAAAAGAAATATATGATTCGTTTACTGATGAAGAGATATCAGAAAAAATCTCTGAGCTATTGAGTGATGAAACGATTAATGCAGAAGTTAAAATATTATTTCAGCCAGTAGAAAATTTACATAAGGCATGTCCAGATAACTTAGGAGACTGGTATTTTACAGGAAATTACCCTACAGATGGCGGGAATAGAGTAGTAAATAGAGCATTTATTAACTTTTATGAAGGCAACAAAGAAAGAGCATATTAATTGGTAATTTCTCAATTTTATTACGGTTAAACCGTAAAATATGTTTTTCATCCGAAAAAAATGCATTTTAACTAATAAATATTCTCATTATTTAAAATACACATAAATTGGTCTCACCATAACATAAGTAGGTTAAGTTCATGGTAGATTTGGGGCAAAAAAAGGTGAACAACTGTTCGCCTTTTTTTATTTTCTATCCTCGCTAAAAACTTCGTACTTTTCATTATCCCAGTCTTTTGTTTTACTGTTTATCCCTATTTTTTAGCCTTATCCCTTTTAAGCCAATATATAAGCAGTTCAGCCAAAATATTTCCTCAAACTTTAGTATCAATATATCTTTGACTCACCATAACATAAGTAGGTTAAGTTTATGGTAGATTTGGGGCAAAAAGGTGAACACTCGTTCACCTTTTTCATTTTAAATATTTAGGCATAAAAAAAAGCTCGTAAAAACGAGCTTTTTTTACAAGATTATTTTTTAATTACTTCGCTTCAGCATAACGTTTTTCAACCTCATTCCAGTTGATTACACTAAAGAAGGCTTTAATATAGTCTGGGCGACGGTTTTGGTAATTTAAGTAGTAAGCATGCTCCCAAACATCAATTCCTAAAATTGGTGTGCCTCCACATCCAATCTCCGGCATTAATGGATTGTCTTGATTTGGTGTAGAACATACCTCAACTTTTCCACCTTTATGCACACATAACCAAGCCCAACCAGACCCAAACTGAGTTGCCGCCGCGTTAGAAAATGCATCCATAAATCCCTCTTTAGAGCCAAATTCTGCTTCAATAGCATCTTTTAACTCTCCAGATAAATATCCTTTGCCTTCAGGATTCATAATACTCCAAAACAACGAATGGTTGTAAAAACCACCGCCATTATTTCTAACAGCACCGTTGCTCAAATCTAAATTAGTCAGGATATCCTCAATAGATTTTCCCTCTAAATCAGTACCTTCAATTGCACCGTTTAATTTGGTGGTATATCCTTGGTGATGCTTAGTATGGTGTATTTCCATCGTTCTAGCATCTATATGTGGTTCTAACGCATCATACGCATAACCTAATTCTGGTAATTCAAAAGCCATAATTGTTTTGTTTAAAATATTAATTTTTTATTTCAACAAAGTTATACATAAAAGGCTTCAATTAAAAATAATAAATTGTTATCAACTCATTGAGAGTTTTTATCTTGTCTACAAATTAAATGCATGTCCTCAAAATCCAGTTTTTTAATTTATAGTGCTTCAGCTGGAAGCGGAAAAACCTACACACTGGTAAAATCGTATCTAACAATTCTTTTAGGTGCAAACAGCCCTGAAATCTTCAAACGCATTTTGGCACTAACGTTTACAAATAAGGCTGTTGCCGAAATGAAAGAACGTATTATTGAGACCTTAACTGCGTTTTCTAATGAAGCAATTTTAAATACTTCTGAAAACACATTGTTTAATTCACTTTGCGAAGAATTAAATATTTCACCTCAATCTTTACATTATAAATCCAAGTCGGTGCTTGAAAGTATCATCCATAATTATGCGGCTTTTGATATTTCTACCATTGATGGATTTACACATAGAATTATACGAACGTTCGCTTATGATTTAAAACTACCCATTAATTTTGAAGTTGAGCTGGATCAAGACAGCTTAATTAATGAAGCTGTTGATCGTTTAATTAATAGAGCGGGGACAGATAAAAAGTTAACTGAAATTTTAGTGGATTTTGCCATTGAAAAAGCGGATGATGATAAGAGTTGGGATATTACTTTAGACTTAAACAAAATAGCAAAGACCTTAGTTAACGAGAATGACATCCCTTTTTTGAAAACATTCAAAGACAAAACGTTGGAAGATTTTCAGCAACTAAAAACCCACTTATTTAAAGAAGTTGCTACAGTAGAAGCCGTTATGGTATCTGCCTCACAACAAATATTAGATATTTTTGAAAGTTGCGGCGTTGCTTTTGAAGATTTTTCAGGAGCTTATCTCCCAAAACATTTTAAAAAACTTTCAGAAGGTAATTTCAATTTGAATTTTGGCCCAAAATGGCAAGAAGATTTAGAGAACAAAACACTCTATCCTAAAAGGGTTTCACCTGAAACCGCAGCTAATATCGATCAAATTCAGCCTCAAATAGCGCAAACATTTAATGAAACAAAACGGGCGTTTTTTCACCGTAAATTTTTAAAAGCTTTTTCTAAAAATATCACACCACTTTCAGTTTTAAACGCTATCAATAAAGAACTTACGGTTTTAAAAGAAGAACAAAACAAACTTCTTATTTCTGAATTTAATAGTATTATTAGCAACCAAATAAAAGACCAACCCACACCATTTATTTACGAGCGTATTGGCGAAAAATTCAAACATTATTTTATTGATGAGTTTCAGGACACCTCTGTAAAACAATGGGAAAACTTAATTCCCTTGTTAAATAACGCTGTGTCAGTAGAATATGGTAGTGTTATGTTAGTTGGTGATGCAAAACAAGCCATTTACAGGTGGCGTGGTGGTAAGGCAGAACAGTTTATAAATCTTTACAATAAAAAAAGTAATCCTTTTAATGTTGCGCAACAAATAGGCGAGTTAAACACTAATTATCGCAGCAGTAAGTCCATTGTAAATTTTAATAACAGCCTGTTTAAGTTTATTGCAGACGAAGTATTTCAACATCCAGATTATATTGAGCTTTATACAAACTCTGGACAGATTGTACATAACGAAACTGAAGGTTTTGTATCACTGTCATTTTTAGATATTTCTAAAGACGATGATAGAGATTTTGCCTTTGCAACTGAAGTGTTACACTCAATTGAAAAATGCATAGCTCAAGGCTATAATTATGCTGATATTACAGTTCTGGTAAGAAAGAAAAAGGAAGGTGTAGCAATTGCAAACTTTTTAAGCGAGAATGAGATTCCAATCATATCTTCTGAAACATTATTACTCGTTAATTCGCCCAAAGTAAACTTCCTTAATAATTTTTTGAGGCTTTTACTTTATCCAGAAAACAATGAAATAAAAATTGAAGTTCTTAATTACCTTTCAGAACTATTATCAATTCAGGATAAGCATGAATTCTTTTCAAACACCATTAATTTAGAACTTTTTGACCTGTTGAAATGGCTTAAAAATTATGATATTAAAGTTTCATTTAATTTACTGCAACTGCCACTTTTTGATTTAGTAGAAACACTTGTACGGGATTTTAATTTAACTTCAACTTCTAATGCATACATTCAATATTATTTGGACATTGTTTTAGATTTTTACAATAAAAACGGAACTGATATCGCCGAATTTCTAAAGTATTTTGAAGCGAAAAAAGATACCTTAAGCATTATTTCCCCTGAAGGACAAAATGCTGTTCAAATAATGACTATTCATAAATCTAAGGGACTTGAATTTCAGGTGGTCATTTTTCCTTATGCTGATTTAGACATCTATCAAGAAATTGAGCCGAAAGAGTGGTTTGCACTGGACACACAGCAAAACAAGGGTTTCTCCCATGCTTTATTAAATTTTAATAATGATTTTGAGCATTTTGGAGAACAAGGGCTGAATATTCATAATACACATAGGTCTGAACAACGTTTAGACAATATTAACTTACTTTATGTTGTACTTACAAGGCCAAAAGAGCAGTTGTTTATCATTTCTAAATATGAAGACAAAACGATTGAAAACAAAAAGTATTCCGATATATTAATAAATTACCTAAAACATCGTAATGAATGGAAAGATAATACAATGAAATACCTATTTGGAAGTGAGAAAAAGATCTCTCTAGGACATAACGCTACAAATAATGTCCAATTTCAAAATAGTTTCATTTCTACACCAAAAGAAGCTTTAAATATAAAAATAGTAACGAAAGCGGGCACACTTTGGGATACACACCAAAAGAAGGCCATTGAGAAAGGAAACTTGATTCATGATATTCTGTCCAAAATATACACTGAAGATGACGTTGAAAACACACTTAAGACCTATTTAGAAAAAGGAATGCTTAATCCTACTCAACTAGCAGATATTAAAAAAACTATCTTTAAAATTATTGCACATCCAAAATTGGCAGATTATTTTAATTCCAACTTTACTATTATTAACGAACAGGATATTTATTCTAAAACAGGCGAAACAATAAGACCAGATAAGCTTGTTTTAAACCAAATAAATAAAACAGCTACAATATTAGATTACAAAACCGGTGCTGAGAATAAAAAACATCAAATCCAACTCAATACATATGGAACTTTAATTGAAGATCTAGGTTACACTATAATCGCCAAAATACTTGTTTATATAAACGATGAAATTTCCGTAAAAATGACTTAAAAATCAATTCCAACTGACACCTACTATTTTAATAGTTGAATTATCTAAAATCATTCTGAAATACCTATAAACAAAGGTTGTCTTCAATTTTTTTATATATTTGTCTTTGTTAATAAATTTTAACAACTTACTTTTGTTCAATTAACACGTAAAAATTAAACTTTTGAATATGAAAAATCTTAGCCGATTATTGTTCGTTATGTTGTTTCTAATTAGTTATAGCAATGTTGACGCACAAGACAAAAACAACCCATGGCAAATTACTATCGGGGCAAATGCAGTTGATGCATATCCTTCTGGTGATGGCCTACTTACTACAGGTGGTACTGCAAGTGAAACTATTTTTGATGAGTTTGTAAATGCCGAAGACCACTATAACATCTTGCCTTCCTTATCTACAATTTCTGTTTCAAAGTATATTGGAGACGGATTTTCTTTTGGAATTGCAGGTTCATTAAACAAAATTGATAAGTGGGGTGACGTTCCTGGAGTAATACCAGATCAAACAAGCACAGTTGAAGATCTTTCTTATTATGGATTAGATGGTATTATCAAATACGGGATCGGTGAAGCATTAGAATGGGGTACTTTTGATCCATTTGTTGGAATCGGTGGTGGTTACACTTGGATTGATGAAATTGGTGCAGGAACTTTAAATGGAACTCTTGGTTTCAACCTTTGGTTTACCGATAATATTGGATTTACAGTTCAAACTACTTTCAAAAATGCTTTTGAAGATTATTTAGATACACATTTCCAACACTCTGCAGGTCTTTCAATTAAGTTTGGTGGAACTGATACTGATGGTGATGGCATTTATGATAAAGATGATGCTTGTCCAGACGTTGCTGGTTTAGAAGCTTTCAATGGTTGTCCTGATACAGATAGTGATGGTATTGAAGATAGTAAAGACGATTGTCCTAACGAAGCTGGACCTGCGGAACTTAACGGTTGTCCTGATGGTGACGGTGATGGAGTTGTTGATAAAGATGATAAGTGTCCTACAGTTGCTGGCTTAAAAGATTTAGATGGTTGTCCTGATGCTGATGGTGACGGTGTTACTGATGGTGATGATAAATGTCCTAATGAGGCTGGTCCTGCTGCTAACGGTGGATGTCCTTGGCCAGATACTGATGGTGATGGTGTATTAGACAAAGATGATAAGTGTCCAGATGTTGCAGGTACTGTGGCTAATAGTGGTTGTCCAGAAGTTACTGAAGAAGTTCAAGCTACCTTAAACGAGTACGCTAAAACTATCTTATTCGATACTGGAAAATCTACAATCAAAGCTCAGTCTGAGGAAGTATTAGGAGATATTATCAAAATCTTAAAAGAATACCCAACTGCTAAATTTACAGTAGAGGGTCATACGGATAGTGTAGGTAGTGAAAAACTTAACCAAAGATTATCTGACTCTAGAGCTAATGCTGTAAAAGAATACTTAGTTAAGAACGGTATCGATGCATTCAGATTGTCTGCTCTTGGATACGGAGAGTCTAAACCTATCGATTCTAATAAGACTAGAAAAGGTAGAGCTAACAATAGACGTGTAGAAATTAATTTAGCTAAATAAAGCTAGAATAATTTATAATAAATAAGCAAAAAACGCTTCGGAAATTCCGAAGCGTTTTTTATTTTTAGCTATATGGCAACCTTTCTTTTTGACGTTTTAGAAGATTTACAAAAAAAGAAAACAATCTCTCAACTTACTTTTGTTCTTCCAAGTAAACGTGCAGGACTATTCTTAAAGCATGAGATCAAAAAAATTACTACAGAGACAATATTTGCTCCAGAAATATTAAGTATTGAGGAATTTATTGAAGAACTATCGCAACTCAATAGTGTTTCAAATCCCGATTTACTTTTTGAGTTTTATAGTGTTTACAAACAAACAACAGCTGAAAAAGATCAAGACTCCTTTGAAGCCTTTTCAAAATGGGGTCAAATCCTTCTACAGGATTTCAATGAAATTGACCGTTACCTCATTCCGCAAAAGCAAATTTTTGATTATTTAAGTGCAATTCAGGAATTAAACCATTGGTCATCTGAAAATAATCAAACGGAATTTATTAAAAAGTACCTTTCCTTCTGGAACAAGCTTACTGTATATTATGAACAATTTACAACAGCATTAATCAATAAAAAGATAGGGTATCAAGGGTTAATTTATAGGGAGGCTGTTGAGAGCATTGAAGCGTTCATTCAAAATGCATCAGATAAACATTTTGTTTTCTTAGGGTTTAATGCACTTAATACTGCGGAGGAGACAATAATCCAAGAGTTATTGCAAAATGACATTGCAAGCATATATTGGGATATAGACAAAATCTTCATTAACAACCCCATGCACGATGCTGCACTTTTTACTAGGCAGCACAAAAACAATTGGCCATATTTTAAAAGGCATAAGTTTAAATGGACAACCAGTAATTATTCAGACCAAAAACATATCTTTGTTTTTGGTATTCCAAAAAACGTGGGGCAAGCAAAATATATTGGTGAGTTGCTCCAATACGTTCAAAAAGATAATTTTTCATTAGAACGTACCGCGATAGTACTCAGTGATGAAAATTTACTGTTACCCGTTTTAAATTCTATCCCAGAAAGTGTTCAAGGGCTCAACATCACTATGGGATTCCCACTAAAATCCATTCCTCTAGCCTCCCTTTTTGAAAAATTGTTTCATGTACACAAAAGCACTGGAAATAGTCTATACTATAAAGATGTTATTTCGATTATATCGCACCAATTTATAAGACCTATTTTATTTTATAATGATATCGATGTTGCAAATCAAATCGTTCAATACATCAACGCTAACAACATTGTATACCTAAAGGTTGATCAGCTTATCAACGTAGCACCAAAGGCGGAAAGAATCTTATCGCTTTTATTCCTAAACTGGAACACTTCAATAGAAAAAATATTAGAAAATTGTTTAGAACTCATATTTATTATAAAATCATATTTAGATAATGATAAAGCCTCAAACAAACTTTCTTTAGAATATTTATATAGATTTTATACGCTGTTTAATGAAATTTTAAGGTTAAATTCTGAACATAACCATATTATAGATGTTACTTCATTGCAAAGTGTTTACAAGGAATTATTGAGTACGGAAACATTAGATTTTCAGGGAGAACCATTGGAAGGCCTTCAAATAATGGGTATGTTAGAATCTCGTGTTTTAGATTTTGAAACCGTCATTATATCTTCCGTAAATGAAGGTATTTTACCCGCTGGCAAAAGTAATAACTCATTTATTCCATTTGATGTAAAACTAGAAAACGGACTCCCAACGTATAAGGAAAAAGATGCTGTTTACACCTACCATTTTTATAGATTATTACAGCGTGCCAAAAATGTTTACATTCTTTATAATAGCGAAGCTGATGTTTTACTGGGTGGAGAAAAAAGTAGATTCATAACACAATTACAACTAGAAGGTATTCATCATATTAAGCATCAAATAATAACTCCTAAAGTTCCAAAAATAGAGCGCAACCCAAACATCATACAAAAGACGGATGTCTTATTAGAATCTATCTTTTCATTAGCTAGAAGTGGGTTATCACCATCATCCCTCACTAATTACATAAGAAACCCTATTGATTTCTATTATCAAAAGATCTTAAAAATAAGAGCGTATGAAGATGTAGAAGAAAACATTGCCGCAAACACCCTTGGTACTGTGGTGCATAACACACTCGAAGATTTATACAAGCCTCTGGAAAATAACTTTCTAACTGTAGAAATCGTTAAAGGGTTTATCAAAAACATTGAAGAACGCGTTACATATCATTTCAAAAAAGAATATAATGAAGGAGACATTTCAAAAGGGAAAAATCTCATAGTTTTTGAAATTACAAAACGCTATGTTTTAAACTTTATTAATAATGAAATTGAAACTTTAAAAGCTGGTAATGCAATAAAAATTCTTCATATAGAAGCTAATAGCGAAGTTGAAATTAATCTTCCCACGCTTGAATTTCCAATCAAATTAACAGGAAAAGTAGATCGGGTAGATGAGTATAACGGGGTTACTAGAATTATTGATTATAAAACTGGAAGCGTACAACAATCTCAAGTTGAAATTGTTGATTGGGAGGAGATTACAACAGATTACAAGCAATATAGCAAAAGCTTTCAGGTACTTTCTTACGCCTATATGATGCACCGGTCTGAGAAAATTACATTACCGGTAGAGGCTGGAATAATATCCTTTAAAAATTTAAACTCTGGCTTTTTGAAATTCGGACAAAAAGAAAGTAGCAGAAGTAGAACAAAAGATACTTCAATAACGCGTGAGACTCTTGATGTATTTGAAGTTGAGTTGAAAAAGTTAATTTTAGAAATTTGTAATCCAGACATAGACTTTATAGAAAAAGAAGTTTAACATGACAATTAAAAAGAATATTGTACTTGAGGGACAGCATAACAAACCTATCTTAACAGATGTGTTTTACGTTGAAAATAATGAACCAAAACCTATTATCATTTTTTGCCATGGTTACAAAGGCTTTAAGGATTGGGGCGCTTGGGATTTGATGGCCAAAGCCTTTGCTGATGTTGGGTTTTTCTTTGTTAAACTCAATTTTTCTCATAATGGTGGTACAGTTGAACAGCCTATTGATTTTCCAGATTTGGAAGCATTTGGGAATAATAATTACACCAAAGAACTAGATGATTTGGAAACTGTAATTGATTGGATTTCTGAAAATAAATCATATTCAAAAGAAGTAAACAATAACCATATTAACTTAATTGGACATAGCCGAGGCGGAGGGATTGTTACTATAAAAGCTGAAGAAGATAAAAGAATTACAAAAGTGATCTCATTGGCTGGAGTTTGCGATTATGGAAAAAGAACCGCTACAGCTGGGGATTTAGAACAATGGCAAAACGATGGTGTAAAATATATATTGAATGGACGCACCAAACAAAAAATGCCGCATTACTACCAGTTTTATGAAGATTTCATTGCAAATGAAAAACGATTGACCATAGAACGTGCTGTGTCAAACCTTAAAATACCGTATTTGATTATTCATGGAAATAAGGATTCCAGCGTTTTAATTGATGAAGCTTATAATCTTCATAATTGGAATCCTAAGAGTCAATTAGAAATAATTGAACGGGCAGATCATGTATTTAATACCAAACATCCATGGGATAATGAGGAGGTATCTCAAGAATTAAATAATGCTATCAATTTGAGTATAGAGTTTATAAACAAATAAAAAAGGTTATCAATTTATTCTGATAACCTCTAACTGTGGAGAAGATCGGGCTCGAACCGACGACCTCTTGACTGCCAGTCATAATCATCTTAAGTATTCCTTTTTTGTGAAGATACCGAAAACATTGGGATTCCGGAATTACACGTGATTCCAAACGTGTGTTCGGAATATTCCGAACATAAATTTTCACAAATGCTGGCTTGAAATTACTTGATTATGTGTTTTGATTGAATGTATGATTCAGTGATTCGGGTAGGTTTGAGGCATAAAAAAACCGGATCCAAAATTGGACCCGGCTACTTATGATTCTTATCGGATAGACTTTACTTCCCGTCCTCGTTAATCAAGACCGGTGCATTGCCGTCTGTAATAATGAGCTTCGCATTCGGTGAAGAACTCAGCTTTTCCAGGACTTCTAACGATCTCCATTTGATGATCTCGTCTGATAAGCCCTCTGCCAATACCTGCTGTGCGTCTCTTACACCCTGCGCTTCAATCTTC
>JBMHCT010000042.1:0-5614 GCA_049889775.1 Jejuia sp. | reverse complement strand
TGCTTGTTACCTCCTCTGGACTCCCCTCTTGCTTGTACACATTATGATTTGCGTACATTACTTCATGATCCGCACCATGTAACAACCCTAAGGTATAGCCATGCATGAATTCGCTATCTGTTTTTAAATTAACAACGCCTTTTGGTTTCAAAATGCGTTTGTAACGATCTAAGAACTCTAAGTTTGTCAGCCTATGTTTTGTGCGTTTATATTTAATTTGAGGGTCCGGAAATGTAATCCAAATTTCGTCCACCTCATTCCTATCAAAAGCGTAATCGATCAACTCAATTTGTGTCCTTAAAAAGGCAACATTGGGTATGTTTTCTTCGATAGCCGTTTTTGCTCCGCGCCAAAAACGAGCTCCTTTTATATCTACACCTACAAAATTTTTATCAGGATATTTTTGTGCAAGGGCTACGGAGTATTCGCCTTTGCCACAACCCAGTTCTAATACAATTGGGTTTTCATTTTTAAACGCTTTGGTTCGCCAGTTGCCTTTTAGGTGATAATTTGACTCTATAAGTTCCTCTCGTTTTGGCTGATATACGTTTGAAAAGGTGTCGTTTTCCTTAAATCTTTTAAGTTTGTTTTTACTGCCCAAAGTGTCTTAACTATTTCTTAGTATTTGGTTTGAATTGGTAAAATTAAGGAAATATACAACAGGGTTACTATCTTTACTTTTGAATTTAGCCTAAACCCGCGTGAGGGATTGATGCGGCATCCTTTTTGCGAAGTTTGAAATGCCTAAATTCTCAAAATAAAACGAATTTGAAGTTATAGGAATTACACCCCCAAACGAGTTCGGGATACTTCGCAAAAAGATATAGCGGAAAGCCCGACCCTTTATGGGGCACGCCCAAATAGTTCTAATGAAAAAAAGAATACTTGTTGCACCTTTAAATTGGGGATTAGGGCATGCCACGCGATGCATACCTATTATTAAGGCTCTTGATGCCAAGGGGTTTGAGCCCGTGATAGCTAGTGATGGTGTAGCACTTACATTATTACGCAAAGAATTTCCTGATGTTTTATGGATCGAGCTACCTTCGTACAATGTTACTTATGCCAAAAAAGGCAAGTATTTTAAACTTAAAATGCTAAAAGACTCGCCCAAACTTTTACAAGCGATAAAAGATGAAAAAACCGAGGTAAAGGCTATTGTGAAAACACACGGCATTTCTGGTATTATATCAGACAACAGACTTGGTGTTTACAACAAAAATGTACCGTGTGTGTTTATGACACATCAGCTTAATGTTTTGAGCGGCACCACAACTTGGTTAAGCACAAAACTGCACGAAAAATATATTAAACGATTTGATGTTTGTTGGGTTCCAGATGCTAAGGGAACCATAAATTTATCTGGAAAATTAGGCCATTCCAAAAATGTAGATTTGAACATAAAATACCTTGGTCCACTTAGCAGGTTTACAAAGAAAAGTGATACCGAATCAATAGACTTACTGGTTTTACTTTCTGGACCTGAACCGCAACGCACCATGTTGGAGGAAAAGCTGTTTAAGGCATTAAAAACCTATATGGGCGCTATTGTTTTTGTAAGAGGTGTACCTGAAAAAGAAGTGAATGTAAGTTGTACTGGCAACCTGACGGTTCATAATTTTATGACATCAAATTTATTAGAAGAAACCCTAAATAAAAGTAAACTAGTCCTTTCAAGATCGGGGTATACTACTATAATGGACTTGGCAAAATTGGAGAAGAAGGCCTTTTTTATACCTACACCTGGGCAAACGGAACAAGAATACTTAGCAAAACGACTTACAAAGCAAGGTTTTGTTCCAAGTTGTACTCAAGATGACTTCGACATCAGTATGCTAAAGAAAGTATCTGATTACTCAGGCTTAAAGTGTTTTAAGTCTGAAATAGATTATGATGATTTATTCAGCCTTTTCTAAAGTGAACGAAAACTCACTACCAACGCCATATTCGCTCTCTACATAAATTCTTTCGTCGTGTGCTTCTATAATATGTTTTACGATGGATAACCCCAAACCGGAACCGCCTTCATTTCGCGACCCACTTTTATCAACCCTATAAAATCGCTCAAAAAGACGCGCTAAATGATTTTTTTCTATACCTTCTCCATTATCGGTAACGCGAACAATGGCTTTATTTTTTATTAAATTGTCAATACTAACCTCCGTAGTACCTTTAATGCGGCCATATTTTAAAGAATTTATAATTAGATTGACCAATACTTGCTGGATACGCTCTTTATCTGCTTTTACCAAAATAGGCGCATTATAATCTCTATCAAAAGTTAGTGTTATTTTTTTGTCGTTGGCGCGCATTTCCACCATTCCGAACACCTCTTTTACAAGCTCCACAATATCAAAAGTTTCAGGTTTTAATCTTAAATCACCTACTTCTAGTTTGGTAATCAAATCTAAATCACTCACAATATAACTCAACCGTTCCACGGCACTATTGGCGCGCTCCAAATATTTTTTCCTGATATTCTTGTCATTCATTGCGCCATCTAACAAAGTTAAAATATAGCCCTGTATGGTAAAAAGCGGCGTTTTAAGCTCATGAGATACGTTGCCCAAAAATTCCTTTCGGTACTGCTCTCTAACTTTTAGGGTTTCAATTTCTAATTTTTTATCTCTAGCGAATTTGTCTATTTCCTGTGTAAGTGTTGCCATATCTGTAGTAATGGCTCCTCGCGTTAAACTTGTAGATTCTAAAAGTGTTAAATCATCATAGATTGTTTTTACCCGCCTATAGATGTAACGCTCTACCCTATATTGAATAATTACGAAAGAAAATAAAAAGAAAACAACCGAAAATATGACGATTGGTAGCCATTGCAGTGTAAAATAGTAATACAAAAAAACACTCAATAAGAGTGTAAAAAAAATAGTGGTATACAGCGATGTTTTTATCGCAAACTGATACGATTTCTTAAATTTTACCTGCATTAATCTACAAACTTGTAGCCGACACCTTTTACTGTTTTAAAGCTTTTGTCTCCGAGTTTTTCTCTCAACTTACGAATATGGACATCAATGGTTCTACCACCAACAACAACTTCATTACCCCAAACCTTATCTAATATCTCGTCTCGCTTAAATACTTTTCCTGGTTTCGACGCTAATAAAGATAATAATTCAAACTCTTTTCTGGGTAAAATAATCTCGTTTCCTTTTAAGATGATTTTGTATTCATCTCTATTAATTACAAGGTTTCCAACCTTAACCGTATCCTTCACTTCCTCTTTAAAGCGTCTTAAAAGTGCCTTAACTTTGGAGACTAGTACCTTCGGTTTAATCGGTTTTGTTATATAATCATCTGCACCAGCATCGAACCCAGCGACTTGAGAATAGTCTTCGCCTCTAGCGGTTAAGAAGGTAATAACAACATCTTTAAGCTCTGGTTGTTTTCTAATGGTCTCGCACGCCTCAATACCATCCATTTCTGGCATCATTACGTCCAAAATAATTAATTGCGGTAATTCTTTCTTGGCTTTTTTTACAGCTTCAACACCGTTTTCTGCAGTAATAACTTGATAACCTTCGCTAGACAAATTGTATCCAACAATTTCTAAAATATCTGGTTCATCATCAACCAATAAAATTTTAATGTCTTTTTTATTCATTTCAGAATGGTCAGTTTTTATTTCTGAAAGTAAAGATAAAATTATTAACATAAACTTATAGAATTTAAAATACATATAACACAAACGTAACACTGCACTTACCCAAGGGTAACTTTTCGACGTAACACCCTAATATTTAACACATTTTTGGTACGGCTTTTGATATAATTGTAGTAATTTTACAACAACCTAATAACCTACTATGAAACACATTTACTCATTTTTAATAGGAACTGTTTTCTTCCTCTTTGCAAATTCAGGATTTGCTCAGGATGCTAATACAGTTTTAGCCGATTCTCAGCACATCGAGGGTTTATCGGTATATCCCAACCCTGTACAACATGCCACAGCAACAATATCAATTACAAGTAAAAGTGGTGCTTTAAAGAAAGTATCCATCTATAATGTACTGGGAAAACAAATTGCCAGAACAGTATCAACGCGTAAAGAATTGAATATTTCTACATTAAACTCGGGTGTTTATATATTGAAGATAACAGAGGGCAATGTGAGTGAAACTCGTAAATTAGTGATAAAGTAGTTTCCATTAATAATATTAATTAAAAAAAATTGAAGCACTGTTTAAAGCGGTGCTTTTTTATTTTCGATAATTTTGTTGTTTAGATTATGATAGATAGCAATGCCATTTTCAATATAAACTCATCAAGCGCATTTGAAGCAGCAGCTATCTCTATTTTTAATTTTCAGTTTGAAAACAACAAAGTCTATCGTTCTTTTTGCGATTTACTTTATAAACATCCAAGTGATGTAAAAAGTATTAAGGACATCCCTTTTTTGCCTATTGAATTTTTTAAATCGCATACCATAATCTGTAGAGACCAAAAGGCAGAAACAATTTTTACAAGTTCCGGCACCACAGGTGCAATAACAAGCAAGCATCATGTTTCTAATTTAAGGTTATATGAAACTAGTTTTCAAAAAGGCTTTTCTAAATTTTATGGTAACATTGAAGATTATACGGTTTTAGCGTTGTTGCCTTCTTATTTAGAGCGACAGGGTTCTTCTTTAATTTACATGGTTAACCATCTTATAAAAGCATCAAAATCTGAAGACAGTGGCTTTTACTTAAATAATCTTTCACAACTTAAAAACACACTAATTAGATTAAATAGTGAAGAGGAAAAAGTACTACTAATTGGTGTTTCTTTTGCTTTATTAGATATAGTGGAGCAATATGATTTTAAGCTTGAAAATACCACTATAATGGAAACAGGTGGTATGAAAGGTAGAAGAAAAGAGCTTATAAGAAATGAACTGCACAACGCGCTTAAAAATGGATTTGGTGTTGATACTATTCATAGTGAATATGGTATGACCGAGCTTTTAAGTCAGGCTTATTCAAAGGGCAATGGTTTTTTTAAATGTCCGCCATGGATGAGGGTGCTAACCCGTGATACAGAAGATCCATTAACACTTCAAAACCCAGGAAAAACTGGTGGTCTAAATATTATTGATTTAGCCAATATTAATTCTTGCGCCTTTATTGCAACACAAGATTTAGGCAGAGTTTATAACGATGGTAGTTTTGAGGTCATTGGTAGATTTGATAATTCCGATATTCGAGGATGTAATTTGATGGTGCTGTAGCGTAAAGTTGTTATAGTATTGGCGACAAATCTTAGAAATTGATGTTATGCGGTTTCTTCTAGTAATTCTCTTATTTTTCTATAATGTAGCACTTACGCAATCTTTAGATATAAACACAAAAAAAGGTTACGCAGCGCATGGTTATGATGTGGTAGCTTATTTTAATAATGAAGCTATCGAAGGTGATAAAAACCATAGTGCGATATTTGAAGGCGTGACATATAAATTTTCTTCTGAAGCCAATTTGAATACGTTTATTGAAAATCCAGTGAAATATATACCGCAATACGGTGGCTATTGTGCTTATGCCGTTGCCCTTAAAAGTGATAAAGTTTCAATTAACCCTAAAACGTTTTTAATTGTTGATGGGAAACTCTATTTATTCTA
>JBMHCT010000041.1:0-2939 GCA_049889775.1 Jejuia sp. | reverse complement strand
GTTATAAGGTGTTCTTGAAAATATGATGGGTACTTTTTTGTTGGTTTTCGGTCGATAAATGTCCGTTGCCAAACGAACTCCATCCCGCATGGGCATCATTACTTTTTCCTCTACAATGGCAATTTCAAGAATCTTTTCTTGGAGGCTTTGCTGCGCAAAACTGTATTTTGAAAAAATAAGTGCTATCAGTATAATATTGAAGGTAATGCGTTTCATTTTTTGATTATTTCTTCTAAAATACAGATAATGAATTATATCGCATCTTATTGAATCCATTTCTGCCTAAAAACAAGTGAATTCTTTGCTTGATAATTTAATTTTAGCCGGAGTGTGTTTTTTGGAAAAATTAGTTTGTTCCTTTATTCAAGGCAGTTAACTGCTATCTTTTGATTGCTGGAGTTTATCTCTCAATGATTCATGTGTTAAATTTATGAAAATTAAAATCTCACTTAATAAAAATAGGTTCCTCCACATTTGAATATAGATGACCCCAAAATTCTAATTTTAGTATGCTCAACCAAACGATTACATGGAATAAATGATATTTGAATTAGGGTTCTAATTATTTAGTTATCAGTTTAATTATTTTGTCACTATACTTTTTTTATTAGATAATGTATAGTGGATAAATGATTTTTTTAAAGTCAAGTTTATGAGAAAGTGATTTTCGACCAATATTTTGTTTTGCTTTATTATTAAAATAGGCTAAATTGATAATCAAAAATTAAACATTATGGGATATTCAAAACCAAAATTCAATGCTCATTACGATAATTTTATAGGTGGTAAATTTGTAAAACCTATTGATGGTGAGTATTTTGAAAATCATTCTCCAATTGACAATTCTTTAATTGCAAAATACCCTCGTTCTAAAAGCGGTGATGTAGAAATGGCACTCGATGCCGCAAATGACGCTAAGGAGTCTTGGGGTAATACCTCAGTAACAGAACGGGCAACTCTATTAAATAAGGTAGCTGATATTATTGAAGCGCATCTGGAGGAGTTTGCACTTGTTGAAACATGTGATAATGGTAAATCTATCAGAGAAACTATAAATGCTGATATCCCATTGTCAGTTGATCATTGGAGATATTTTGCAAGCTGTATACGTGCTGAAGAGGGAAGTGCTACAGAATTGGATTCTAATACTGTTTCTATCAATATAAAAGAGCCTATTGGTGTCGTTGGGCAAATAATACCATGGAATTTTCCATTACTGATGCTTTCATGGAAACTCCCTCCAGCTCTAGCAACTGGAAACTGTGTTGTATTAAAACCAGCAGAACAAACCCCGTCATCAGCAGCGCTTTTAATGGAAAAAATTGCTGATGTATTTCCTCCAGGTGTTCTAAATATAGTCTACGGTTTTGGACCTGAAGCTGGAAAACCATTGGCTTCAAGCAGCAAAGTAGATAAAGTTGCATTTACAGGCGAAACAACAACAGGACAACTAATTATGCAATATGCATCAAAAAACCTAAATCCTGTGACAATGGAATTGGGCGGGAAGTCTCCTAATATATTCTTCAACAGTGTAATGGACCACGATGATGAATTTCTTGACAAAGCAATTGAAGGAGCTGTAATGTTTGCTTTTAATCAGGGTGAAGTATGTACTTGTCCTTCAAGACTTTTAATTCAAGAAGATATTTATGATTCATTTATAGAAAAAGTAGTTGAAAGAACAAAAGCTATAATACAGGGTTCTCCTTATGACTCCAACACAATGATTGGAGCTCAAGCTTCAAATGATCAATATGAGAAAATTCTTTCTTATATAAACATTGGCAAAGAAGAAGGTGCTAAGATATTATGTGGCGGTTCAGCAAATCAAGAAGGTGATTTGTCAAAGGGTTACTATATTCAACCAACAATACTAGAAGGGCATAACAAAATGCGTGTTTTTCAAGAGGAGATATTTGGTCCTGTAGTGTGTGTCACTAAGTTTAAAGATGAAAAAGAGGCTCTTGAAATAGCAAATGATACTTTATATGGTCTGGGTGCAGGAGTTTGGACTAGGGATGCTCATCAATTATATCAAATTCCAAGAGCTATAAAAGCTGGAAGAGTTTGGGTAAATTGTTATCATGCCTATCCTGCACACGCTCCGTTTGGAGGGTACAAAAAATCAGGTTTTGGAAGAGAAACACATCAAATGATGATGTCACATTATAGACAAACAAAAAACATGCTTGTTTCTTATGACAAAAATAAGTTAGGGTTTTTCTAGAATTATTAGATTTGAGGGGGTTGAGAAGCCCCCTTAAATATTTTTGTTATGAATAGAATAGAGATTACTGCAAAGGCAACAAAAATTGTTGATCGATTGAAGGAAGAAAATGGTGAACTAATTTTTCATCAAAGTGGTGGATGTTGCGATGGTTCATCCCCAATGATTTTCCCAAAAGAAGATATGTATCTAGATGATAGTGATATTTTAATGGGAACGATTGCTGATGTCGATTTCTATATGAATAAAGATCAGTATGAATATTGGAAGCATACTCATTTGACAATTGATATAACAGAGGGTAGAGGTTCTAGTTTTTCTCTCGAGATACCCCTAGGAGTAAGGTTCATTGTTCATTCTCGACTATTAAATAATGAAGAGTTGTCTTATTTTAATCTGATTTGAACAAAACAGTAAAGAATATAAATATTTTAGAGATGCTAAAAGCTATTACAGTGTGAATGTATTTTAAATTTTAAAGCATCCGATCCCATCCTTCTATCCCTCTTCATACCCCTACAAAACACCCTCATTTTACTCCATCGTGAATTGAATCCTAGCCCAATAACAGTGTAGGTTACCAGCTGATTTCAATTGTGGGCAAACCTGTGAAAATATCAGAAGTCAATAACGGTTGATTTACATGGTATTGTGAGTGTAACACTGTTAAAAAAGTGAATTTGTGGACCTTTCCGTTGTAGCGGAACCA
>JBMHCT010000040.1:0-3764 GCA_049889775.1 Jejuia sp. | reverse complement strand
AATTTTAGATGAGCCTTTTGCAAATTTAGATCCTACAACTCAAATACGTCTTAAAGGAATAGTTAAAGATTTAGCTGAAACACAAGGTGTAACAGTATTGATTTCCAGTCATGATTTATTGCACGTAACAGATGTTTGTGAGCGCATTGTTGTTTTAGAGAAAGGCGAAGTGGTTAAAGATTTAATTACTAACGAAGCTACCTTGAAAGAATTAGAAGCTCATTTTTCAAATTAATTAAGCTTCAGGATTTTTTTCTCGGATATTTTTGTAGATCTTATACCCAAGCATAATCAAAATAGCGAGTGCAAAAATGCCAATAACGCCCCAAATCCAGTTAATGGCACTTTTTAAAATTACTAAAAATATGACTGCAAAAAGTATGAAGGTCGCGCCTTCATTCCAAATACGCATATAGCTTGATGATTTTTTCACAATATCATTTTGCAATTGTTTGAAGTATTGATGTGTGATAAGGTGATAGGTAAACAATAATAAAATGAACACCAATTTAACCTGCATCCAAGGTTGGTAAAATAAAGTTGGATTAATATAAAACAGACTTAAACCAAAAACTAAAGCCAATATAGCCGAAGGCCAAGTAATAATAAACCAAAGGCGTTTGGCCATAAGTTTTAATTGCTTTCCTAGAATTTCTTTTTCCGGCGAAGGTTTATGAAAGGTCTCGATTTGATAAACAAATAATCTAGGAATGTAAAACAAACCCGCAAACCAGGTAATAACGAATATGAGGTGAAGCGCTTTAAGGTAGTGATAAGCCATTAATAATATCAATAAGTTAGTTTTCGGTGCTGATATTCACAGCATCCATAAAACTATACAAAACTAAGCATTATAAGTTTAGCTTAATTGGGTTAATAATTTTGATTTTACTTCATGATTTAAAAATATAGCCGTTACAATAGTTGATAATACATCGGCTATGGGGAATGACATCCAGACACCTAGCTCTCCATAAAATTTTGGTAAAATTAATATAAGAGGAATAAAGAAAAACCCCTGTCTGGTTAACGTCAACAATAGTGCTGGAATTGCCTTTCCAACGGCTTGAAAATAGGCAGCCCCAATTAGTTGAATGGCAATAATTGGTGTAGCCGCAAACACCCACCGCATTGCTGGGGGTGTTTCCTGTAGCACCTGTGTATCATCGGTGAACAATTTGGTAATTATCTCTGGAAAAATCATAAGTGCAACGAACACGAGTGTTGCTAAAACGGATGCGTACAAAATAGCGGTAATAATCGTTTTTTGTACTCTTTCAAATTTAGAAGCACCGTAGTTAAAACCTGCAATAGGTAAAAATCCTTGGGTAATTCCGTAAACAGGAAATAGTGCAAACATTAACATTCGTCCAACTATTGCATAGGCAGTTACAGAAGTTTCGCCTCCTAAATCGAATAAAATATTATTCATAAAGAGGTAAGTAATACTCACCACCGCTTGTCTTGCTAAAGTAACAAACCCTAAAGCCCCTATTTCTGAGACTATTGATTTTTGAAGTCCGAAATGGCACTTCAAAAGTTTTAATTCCGAATGTTTGGAAAGAAAAAACCACAGAATAAAAACAAAACAAACAAGATACGAACCCGTAGTTGCCCATGCAGCCCCCATCATACCCCAATCAAAAACATTTATAAAAATATAATCAAGCAGCAGGTTACCAACCGAAGGAATCATCATTGCATACATGGCAAATTTGGGCTTACCTTCAGCTCGAATAACAGTATTACCCATCATGCATAGTGCTAAAAATGGGACACCATATAAAACAATGGTATAATACGTTGTAGCTGGCTCTAGAATATTGCCTTTTCCTCCAAAAGCCGGAATAATAGCATCAACAAACGACAATCCTAGAATCACCATGGTGATTGTAACTAAAAGGGTAAGTGTTATTTGATTTCCAAAAGTAATGCGTGCCTTCCGTATATTTTCAGCGCCTAAAGCACGCGATATAATGGACGACCCGCCAATACCAATGGCCATTCCGAGTGCTGCAATAAAGAAAGACACTGGCAGTACTACATTGATTGCCGCTATTGCAGTAGGCCCAACCCACTGCCCAACAAAAATAGTATCTACTAAAATGTTTAAGGACATCACCAAGATGCCAATTGAAGCTGGAACCGCCTGCTTTATGAGAAGTTTGCCAATGGGTTGTGTACCTAAATCTTGCGACGAAACTTTTGCCATTAAAAGGTTTGGAGGTTTTTAGCTGAAGCCCATTCTTTTGCCATATCAGCTATAACCTGTGCAAAATCGTCTCTATCATTTAAACAAGGAATAACAGTAAACTCTTTTCCGCCAACTTCATGAAAAATCTCTTCGCCTTCCATAGCTATTTCTTCAAGAGTTTCTAAACAATCACTTACAAACGCTGGGGTTACGATGGCCATTTTTTTAATGCCTGCTTTACCCATACGTTCAATAGTTCTGTCTGTATAGGGTTGTAACCATGGGTCAAAACCTAGTCTAGATTGAAATGTACTGGAGTATGTACCATTTTTAAGACCTAAAGTTTTGGCAACATTTACTGTGGTGATTTCACATTGGTGGCGATAGCAAAATTCGTGTTGTTCGCTTCCTTTTTTAAAGCAACATTTACCATCCATTTTACAATTACCGTTGGTAATATCACTTTTTCTAATATGTCTTTCTGGGACACCGTGATAACTAAATAGAAGGTGTTCGTAGTCTAAACCGTCTAATTTTTCAGCTATGCTTTTTGAAAGTACTTCAATGTAATCTTTACGATGGTAGAACGCAGGAGTACGGGTTATGGTAATTTGAGGAAAAAATTCAGCAATAATTTCATCAACTTTAACGTCAATGGTTTCTGTAGTGGCCATTGCAAATTGTGGATATAAAGGAATTGTTTTTATCTCTGTACAACCTTTATCCACCAGTTCTTGCAGTCCTTTTTTTAGTGTCATACTGCCGTATCTCATAGCGAGTGCCACAGGAAACTCTACTTTACTTTGAACTTTTTCTTGAAGCCGTTCTGAAAGTACAATTAAGGGAGAACCTTCTTCCCACCAAATTTTTTGATACGCTTTTGCAGATGCTTTTGGTCTCGTATTTAAAATAATACCTTTAACTAATAAGTTTCTTGCCCAAAGAGGAACGTCAATAACACGCTCATCCATCAAGAATTCTCCTAAATACTTCTTTACGTCTTTGGGGTTTGGGCTATCTGGAGAACCCAGATTAACCAATAGTATGCCTTTTTTCATAGTGTATTTTTCGCATTGCTAAAATACGATAGAAATTATAAAAATACACTAGAGGGAAATTGGATATGCCTATTGTCTAATTATTCTTGTCGATATTATTATATCGTCGTTCTTCTAAAGGATTGCAATCTTGAAAAATACCACAAGAGGTGCTTGGTTTAGCTAAAGATTTTCCTTGAACAAATGGCTTAGATAAGGCTTCAATTTCTGGGGTTAGAAATTTCATAATAAATAGGTTTTGGGGTGTTCAACTTATTATTCCATTCTAAAAGTAAGAAAAAATTTCTAGTTTTCCAGTATTTCAGTTAATTTCGTCTTTAAAATATTCAGTTCGTCGGTATTTTCACTTGAGATTGGCGCTTGATTTGGGCTTAATAGGTTTGGTGCTTCAAAAGCGTTTACTGATAAATTGTATAAATACTCTTCCGCACTATCTTCTAGAGAGATGTATTTGTGTGTAGCGTTTCTAATAGCTCTGTCGTAAGTGTCATCATCGTTTTCAATTTCAGTAA
>JBMHCT010000039.1:0-71521 GCA_049889775.1 Jejuia sp. | reverse complement strand
AACGGAAACATTGTTTATATTGATCAACACGTAGACCGAGAACAAGATATATTTTTTATGCGTCTAGAAAGTGAGTTTAAACAATTTAACATGATGGCATTTAAAGCTAATTTTAAATCGGTTTTAGCTGAAAAATTTAAGATGAAATGGCGCATTTACGACACCGAAGATTTGCCTAATATGGCCATTTTTGTTTCTAAGTATGATCATTGCTTATACGATATTTTAGGTCGCTACAATAGTGGTGAATTGCATGTAAATATCCCGTTTATAATTAGCAATCATAACACATTAAAACCAATTGCAGATAGCTTTAACATACCGTTTTATCACATTCCTGTGACTAAAGACACGAAAGAAGAAGCAGAAACAAAGCAATTAGAATTGTTAAAAAAACACCATGTAAACTTTATTGTACTAGCGCGTTATATGCAAATTGTTTCTAATAGATTAATTGATGTGTATCCTAATAAAATTATAAATATACATCACTCGTTTTTACCAGCTTTTGTTGGTGCAAAACCTTATCATAGCGCTTACAAACGTGGTGTAAAGATTATTGGTGCGACAAGCCATTATGTAACCGAAGCATTAGATGCTGGTCCAATAATTGAACAAGATGTAGAACGCGTATCACATACACATGCTATTGAAGATTTGATTGCCAAAGGAAGAGATCTTGAAAAAATAGTACTTGCTAATGCTATTAAACTTCATTTAAAAAGAAAAGTTATGGTGTTTAACAATAAGACTGTGATTTTCTCTTAATCCTTGGCTTTGCAAAAACGATTGAGGCTTTGTTGAAGCTCTTTTTGTGTTGTTGCACCTATGCAACACAAAAAAGCGACTGCCGAAAGCCCGACCCTTGGGGAACGCCCAAAATATATTTAAAACCAAAAACCAAAACTAAAATACCACTCGCCCGCGTTACGCTCGGGAGAATAACTGTATTTTATTTGGAGCGGGCCAACAAAACTATCTATAGCGTAACCTAGGGCATAACCGCGATAATCGGGCAGGGTAAACCACTCGCCTGTTTCAAAAATATTATCTTCAATATTTGCCCAATTGCCTTCCAAAGAGATGTGGTGTTTATTAAATATCTCATAATCTAGTCCGAAATATGCCTTTACATAGCTGTTTCCTGTTAACTCGAAAAAATCATAACCATAAAAGGGAACAAAATTATTAATGAGATTATTGCCGTAACCGCCCAAAGCAAAATCTAAAGTGGTGGTAGATTGATCGCCAAACTTGAAGCCACCTCCCGTTTGTAAATTAAAGGACAACTTAGGCGAAACGCTAAAGGCGTACCCCATATCTGCTTTGGCAATTGAAAAACTATCAAAATTTTCATTAAAGTGCGATGCAAAAAGGTACATATGCAAATCGCCATTAAAGTACACGCCCTTTTTGGGAAAATAAATATTATCGTAAGTATCTAATCGTAAATTGCCGAATACACTAAAGTAGTCTGTTCTTTCAAAAATAAATTCGTCTTGGTTGGTATTGGCTATGGTTTGCGATTTAATTTCCAGCCGTTTATGCTCTGCACCTAAGCCAAGGGCAAAGTCTTTTCTAAAAAGTGTTTCTAGGTAAAATTGATTGGTTTGATCTTGCAGCAGTACGTTTATTTCGTTTATCCCGGTACCTGTAATTTGTGCATCGTCTAACAAGAGTTGTGCGCTCACATCTTGCCTAAACTGGTTGTATCTAGACCGTAACCCAACACTCCAGTAAAAACCTTTGTCTACAAAATATTCAAAATCATAACGTACGTTGTCTCCTAAAATTAAATCTAAGGAAGCCACATCATTATTGAATAACAGGCGTTTTTTTGTAAGGTTTACTAATGCGGCACTTTTGTACAAATCGTCATAATGTCCGCTGAGTTTTACAAAGGTTGTTGCTTTACTTTCTGAAACATCTGCCACCAAATCATACTGATTAGTTCCGTTGGTAGGCACTAGTTTATAATAAAACGCGTCAAAATTATTGGTTGCCACTACGTTGTTTACACCTTTAATAAAATCTTTGTAGGCTACGTTTTCAGAGCCTTTAAGTTTTAGTTTTCCTAGGATGTATGATCGTCGGTATTTTTCATTGCCATTGATTAGAATGTTTTTGATGAAGATACTGTCTTTAGGGGTTTTTGAGATTTGGTTGCTAGTTGATTTCGATGTAGTATTGGATAACTTTCGCAATGCATCTAGCTTCTCTAAGGCTGCATTTTTACCAGACGCTATGATATTATTGCCTTGACTAAAAGACACCACATTGAAGTCTTTGATGTCAGGACGAATATAAATATCTGTCATTCCGGATTTTGCTTTCATATCCTTAATGGTCCTGAAGTTGTTAATTTGGATAAGTACTTCTGGAGCTGAGTTCAATTCATGCTTAGCTCGTAACCCATCCTGGACATCTACGCCGATAATGATATCCATACCCTTGGCTCGCAATTCCTCAACCGGATAGTTGTTAACCACACCACCATCAATTAAAATTTTGTCGTCTATTTTTACAGGCTGAAACAAGGAAGGGAGTGCACCACTTGCTCTTATAGCTTGTGCTAAATTGCCGCTTTCTAATTGCACCTGTTTCCCATTTTCAATATTTGTGGCGATGCAGAAAAAGGGAATTGGAAGTTGGTTAAATTCTTCAATATTGTTGACGTGCAATAATAATTTTGACAGCAGATCATAAGTGTTTTGACCTCGTGATAATGCGGAAGGCAGTTTGATTTTAAAACTGTCAAATGGTAATGTAAATACATAACGCTCTGAATTATTGCGTTCGTAAAAGGCTTTTGAGGCTCTGGGCAAATCGTCATTAATGATTTTATCAAAGTCCACGGTATTAAAAATAGAATCTAGCTCGTTTCCTGAATACCCTGACGCATAAAGTGAGCCTATAATAGCGCCCATACTGGTTCCTGCAACGTAATCTACTTTAACACCTAAACTATCTAATACTTTTAACGCACCAATATGCGCCAACCCTTTGGCACCACCGCCGCTTAGTACTAAACCTACTTTGGGTTCTTCGGTTTGTTGCAGGGTGTTTTGGGCTTTCGTGGAAAACGCTATGAGAAGAAACAGGTTTAGTATGATTAATCTTAGGTTCAAATTATTGATTTAATTACATAAACTTCTTGAAACATATGTCTTGTTTCCATTGGAATTAATATAATAACAACCACCTTTTGGCCCTCTAATATATGTCCTATATGTTTTTGATCTTTTGATTGATTTGGATGTTTTACTATTACTCAAAGAAGATGAATAATTAGGGAGATTAATATATTTTTCCTGATTGGCTTTTGATAATGAATTCTTTGAGTTAATAAATCTTTTTAGCTCAGAACTATTTTCCAGCCAAACTTCATTAATATAACCACAAAGTGAATTTTGACAAATTTCAAAATAGCCGTTTTGATAATCCAAAATAATTACTTCTTTATCCTCACTAAAAGTAACTATTACATCCGCAAAAAGATCCGAGTCTTTTTTCAATTTTGCTCCCTTTTTGGCAATGACTATAAAAGTAGAATCTTTTATTTTTTTTAAAAACCTACCTGATTCTAACTTAGCTATTTTTATATCTAGAATACTAATCGAATCCTTCAAGTTTTCGATTTCAGTTAGAAATTGGTTTTTTTTATTCTTTAAATCAGTTAAATTTTTATCCTTTTGAGAGTAGCCAATAAAGAATGTCATAAAAGCAGTTACTAAATATATTTTACTTCTCATGATAATAATTATATACCTTTTCAGCTCTAGACACTCCAACGACACCTTCCAATTCATCTAACTTTGCATGCGCTACACGTTTTGCAGATTTAAAATGCTTTAGCAGCTCCACCACCGTTTTTTCTCCTATTCCTGGAATGGTTTCTAATTCTGTATTCAACGCATTTTTACTGCGTCTGTTGCGGTGATGCTCAATACCAAAGCGATGCGCTTCGTTTCGTAGTTGTTGAACTATCTTTAAAGTTTCGCTCTTCTTATCTAAATATAGCGGAATTGGGTCGTTTGGATAAAACAATTCTTCCAATCGTTTTGCAATACCAATAATGGCTATTTTACCTCTCAGACCCAACACATCCAAACTCTTTAATGCTGATGATAATTGCCCTTTTCCACCATCAATAATAATCAATTGTGGTAAAGGTTGGTCTTCCTCCAATAATCTTAAATAACGCCTATGCACCACTTCCTCCATAGATGCAAAATCGTCAGGACCTTCCACCGTTTTTATATTAAAATGACGGTAATCTTTTTTACTGGGCTTTCCATTTTTAAACACCACACAAGCCGCTACTGGATTCGTACCTTGGATGTTGGAATTATCGAAACATTCAATATGTCGTGGTTCTTCGTTCAAACGTAAATCCGCTTTCATTTGTGCCATAATTCGGTTGGCGTGCCTATCAGGATCTACAATTTTCATCTGTTTGAAACGCTCCATTCGGTAATATTTGGCGTTTCGTAAGGACAAATCCACAATATGTTTTTTATCGCCCAATTTTGGAACCGTAACCTTTACATCTTCACCTAAATCAACCTTAAAAGGCACATAAATTTCTTTGGAATTAGAGTTGAAACGTTGCCTAATTTCAGTAATGGCCAATTCCAAAAGCTCCGTATCGGTTTCGTCCAACTTCTTTTTTATCTCTAAGGTATGCGAACGAATGATAGCACCGTACGACAATTGTAAAAAGTTAACGTAACCATAACTTTCGTCGCTCGTTATGGAAAACACATCCACATTGCTAATCTTTGGGTTTACAATAGTAGATTTGGCTTGGTAGTTTTCTAAAACTTCAATTTTTTCCTTTATTTTTTGAGCTTCTTCAAACTGCATATTTTCCGCCAAAGTTCTCATCTGCTCTCGAAACTGGGATAAGGAATCTTTAAAATTACCCTTTATAATTTCTTTAATGGCTTTGATGTTTCCGTGGTACTCTTCTTCTGTCTCCAAGCCTTCACAAGGCCCTTTGCAATTCCCTAAATGAAACTCCAAGCATCTTTTATATTTTCCAGCTTCAACTTTTTCCTCACTTAAATTGTAATTGCAGGTACGTAACGAATACAAGCCTTTTATCAAATCTAAGAGTGTACGGACTGTTTTCATGCTGGTGTAGGGACCAAAATATTCACTACCGTCTTGGAACACGCGCCGCGTTGAAAACACTCTCGGAAAACGCTCGTTCTTTACACAAATCCATGGGTAAGATTTATCGTCTTTCAACATCACATTATACCGCGGCTGGTATTTCTTTATCAGGTTGTTTTCAAGAAGTAATGCATCGGTTTCTGTCTGTACCACAATGTGCTTAATCCTTGCAATTTTTTTCACCAAAACCCGAGTTTTCCCATACTCATGATTCTTAGTAAAATAAGAGCTTACACGCTTCTTTAAATTCTTCGCTTTCCCCACGTAAATCAACCTATCCTCTTTATCGTAATATTGATAAACACCAGGTTGATTTGGTAAGGTTTTAAGCTGTATTTCTAAGTTGGGGGTATCCATTACCGTAAAGGTAGATTAAATCGAGAAAACCTAAAAAATTCCTTATCCTTTTTGTTATCTTGCAGTTGCAATATCTTTTGAAGCAAAGTGAACATAGTTATTCTCTCTAGAAATGCGAATTTATATTCTACTAACCGACTTGTAGAAGAGGGTGAACATCGCGGGCACGAGATGGAGGTTATTGATCCTTTAAAATGTGATATTATCATTGAAAAAGAGAAGCCCACTATTTTTTATAACGACCGATATTTGGACTATGTAGATGCCATAATTCCAAGAATTGGAGCATCAGTCACTTTTTTTGGTTGCGCTGTAGTTCGTCAATTTGAAATGATGGGCGTCTTTACATCCGCAACTTCAGATGCTATAATTCGTTCACGTGATAAACTGAGAAGTTTTCAACGTTTATCTAAAGCAGGTATTGGCATGCCGAAAACGGTATTTACCAACTATTCTCGAGACGTTGAGAAGATACTATCTCATGTTGGCGGTACACCCGTTATCATTAAACTTTTAGAGGGCACTCAAGGTTTAGGCGTAGTTTTGGCCGAAACTAGAAATGCAGCGGAGTCGGTTTTGGAGGCTTTCAACGGACTACAGGCGCGTGCATTAGTTCAGGAATATATTGGAGAAGCTAAAGGTGCCGATTTGAGAGCTTTGGTCGTAGATGGACACGTAGTTGGTGCCATGAAACGCCAAGGAAAGGAAGGAGAGTTTCGTTCTAATCTGCATCGCGGAGGTTCAGCTGAAATCGTACGATTAACCGAAGCCGAAATAAGGGTAGCCATGAAAGCATCTCGTGCTTTAAAACTGCCTGTTTGTGGTGTAGATATGTTGCAATCCAACCGTGGCCCACTACTTTTAGAGGTGAATTCCACACCTGGTTTAGAAGGAATTGAAGGTGCTACTGGTAAAAATATTGCCAGAAGTATCATCACCTATATTGAACGGAATAGACATTAGGCTTCAAATTACAAGAAACTAAAAACCAAATTTCAAAATTGAGTTGGGAGACCATTATACCTCTGCTCTGTTATTATAATTTACGGGGAGAATATTTTAACGCCTCCTTTAATCCCTCCTTGTTAAGAGGGAAACTGTTACTTTTGTGAGACAATATTTGAAATATAGAACGATTTAATTACTGTGGAGAAAACCCCATTAACTATACTCGGAGCCGAAGTGTTTCCTGGAGAAACAAAAGAAGTAAATTTTGATGTCGCTAATCTTCATACGGCTTCACCAGTAAACGTTCCGGTGATTATCAGTCGCTCTAAAAAAGAAGGCCCTACGGTTATGTTTACTGCTGGCATTCATGGTGATGAAGTCAACGGTGTTGAAATTGTACGTCAATTGATTGCCAAAGGCATTAATCAGCCTAAACGAGGTACAATTATTTGTATGCCTGTGATTAATATTTTTGGATTCATTAATTTGAAACGAGAATTTCCAGATGGAAGGGATTTAAACCGTGTATTTCCCGGAAGCACGCAAGGATCTTTAGCAAGTAGAGTAGCGTATAAATTAGTTCATGAGGTGGTACCGCATGCGGATTTAATTATCGATTTTCATACTGGTGGCTCAGGACGCTTTAATTCGCCTCAATTACGTTATACAAAAGATCATAAACACCTCAATGAACTTGCTGAAGTGTTTGGTACGCCGTTTGTTTTATACTCCAAAAATTTAAGTAAGTCCTTCAGAACCACGTGCTCAAAACTCGATAAAGATTTATTACTTTTTGAAGGAGGCAAATCCTTTCATATTGATGATGTGGTTACCAATTCTGGTGTTAACGGTGCGAAACGCATATTGAAACATTTAGGAATGTTAAAGACTGTTTTTAAAGCCTCCAAGCCTAAAAAGAATTGTGTGTTTATCGAAGATAGTAAATGGCAACGTGCTAAATATTCAGGGATGTTTAAGGCTTCTATCGCAGTTGGCTCAGAGGTTGAAAAAGATGCTATTATTGGCAACATTACAGACCCTTATGGCAAGTTTAATTATTTTGTTAGAGCCCAAAACTCAGGTTATGTCATTAATGTGAATGAGCTACCCATTGTCTACCAAGGTGATGCGTTGTTTCATATTTCTACTGAAATCGAATCTTAAAAAAAGACCTGTCAGGTTTTGGAACATAGAACAATGACCAAAAAAGAACTTCGAAAAAAATATAAAGCACTTCGTTCTGAACTCTCTGAAGATCAAATTGAAGACTTTAGTATTGCCATTGCCAACCAATTGCTAAAACTACCTATTTGGGAAGTTTCGTTTTATCACATCTTCCTTTCCATTGAAGAACAAAAAGAAGTGAATACCGATTACATTCTAAATATCCTTTCCGGAAAAGACAAGAATATTGTGATTTCTAAAAGTGATTTTAAAACAAATGGACTCTCGCACTTTTTATTGACCGATAACACCGTTATCAAAAAGAACAACTATAACATCCCTGAACCTGTTGATGGTATTGAAATTTCCAACGACAAAATTGATGTAGTGTTTATTCCACTTTTAGCATTTGATAAACAAGGAAATCGCGTGGGCTATGGTAAAGGCTTTTATGATAAATTTTTAAGCCAATGCAACCCTGAAACTCTTAAAATCGGCTTGTCTTTTTTTGAAGCCGAAGACGAGATTAGTGATATTTTTGAAGGTGATGTTGGGTTGGATTATTGTGTGACGCCTGAAAAGATTAATCATTTTTAGCAAAAGCCCGCTTATTAAAAACAATCAACATCAAAAACCCTATACTTATTGCCATATCGGCAACATTAAAAACAGGTTCGAAAAACGTGAAGTATTCGCCACCGTATTTTGGAATCCATTCTGGGAGATAGCCTTTATACATTGGAAAATATAACATATCTACTACTTTTCCATGTAATAGCGTATCATAGCCTCCATTGGCTGGTAAAAATGTTGCCACCTGATTAATACTATCATTAAAAAGCACACCATAAAATACAGAATCAATAATATTCCCTAAAGCCCCAGCAAAAATTAAAGCAATGGCAACTATTAGTATCTTTGAACTTTTCTTTTTTGTGGCACTCCATAACCAGTAACCTATTCCGAAAATAGCGATTATCCTAAATAAAGTTAGAAATGTTTTGGCGGATCGGTCTGAAATAAAAGACACAAAATCGCTAATACGCGTACCCCAAGCCATTCCTTCATTTTCGATGAAGTATATCTTAAACCAACTAAAAACTTCAATATTTTCATGAAGTTCGAAACTAGTTTTGATATATATTTTACTTATTTGATCCACAAGCAAAATAATGGTGATAATTAGAATGGACTTTTTTAGCGACATTTGATTAAAAAAGAAACGTCAGTTTCCAGAATAGAAAATGACGTTCTAGTATTTTGATATTCCTTTTTTCAAAGGAATGTATTATTTCTGCATGTTTTTAGCTTCAATACTCAATGTGGCATGCGGTACTAATTCTAGACGCTTTTTGTTGATAAGCTTACCTGTTACACGGCAAATACCATAAGTTTTATTCTCAATTCTTATTAAGGCATTCTTTAAGTCGCGAATAAATTTTTCTTGACGAATTGCCAATTGCGAATTAGATTCTTTGCTCATAACCGCACTACCTTCATCAAAAGCTTTAAAGGTTGGAGACGTATCTTCTGTACCATTATTATGGTCATTCATATAGGCACTTTTTATCAACTCTAAATCGTGTTGTGCCTTTTCTATTTTTTCTTGTATTAGCTCTCTAAATTCGGCTAATTCAGCATCTGAATATCTTACACTTTCTGCCATAATAATTAATGTTTTGCAATAAATAACTTGGTATTTACATCATCAAAAGCAATCTCAACACCGTTATTTATTTGGTCAATAATTTCAAGTTCTTCGGTTAATGTTTCGGTTTTTATGTATTCTATATTAGAATCTACAGCTTGCTTAATCTGCTCATCCTGTTGTAATTTAACATCAATTCTATCGGTTACTTCAAACCCAGAGTCTTTTCTTAAATTCTGAATGCGATTTACCAATTCTCTCGCTATACCTTCTCTTCTTAAATCGTCGGTAATCGTAACATCCAAAGCCACTGTTAACGCACCTTCATTAGCTACCAACCATCCTTCAATGTCTTGTGATGTAATCTCTACATCCGCGAGTTCTAATGTAATATTTTTTCCGTTTATTTCAACGTCAAAATTACCGTTTTGCTCTATTTTGTTGATATCTTCAGCAGTAAAGTTCATAATTACTCCAGTAATGGCTTTCATATCTCTCCCAAAACGAGGCCCAAGTACTTTAAAGTTTGGTTTTATTTGCTTCACCAATATATCTGAAGCATCTTCCAGCAGCTCAACTTCTTTTACATTTACCTCATGCTTTATTAAGTTTGAAACAGCTAATATTTCTTCTTTGTGCTGAGGATTATCAATAGGAATCATAATTTTTTGAAGTGGTTGACGCACCTTAATTTTCTCCTTAGCTCTCAACGATAATACCAAAGAAGATATGGTTTGCGCGGATTCCATTTTTCGCTCTAAACTCTTATCAACGAACGCTTCATTATAAACAGGAAAATCGGATAAATGCACACTTTCAAAAGTTTCTTTCTTCGTAACCGCATTCAAATCTAAATACAATCGATCCATAAAGAACGGTGCGATTGGCGCTCCCAGTTTTGCAATAGTGATCATGCATGTGTATAAGGTTTGATATGCCGAAATTTTATCAGTTTCGTAATCGCCTTTCCAGAATCGTCTTCTACTTAAACGCACATACCAGTTACTCAAATAATCTTGAGTGAAATCTGAAATTGCTCGTGCTGCTTTTGTTGGTTCGTAATCTGCATAATATTCGTCTACTTTCTGAATCAGCGTATGTAATTCAGAGAGAATCCAACGATCTAATTCAGGTCTTTTATTTAATGGAATATCAGCTTCTGAATAATTGAAATTATCCAGATTTGTATATAGACTAAAGAAGGAATAGGTATTATAAAGTGTTCCGAAAAACTTACGCTTCACCTCTTCAATGCCATCTAAATCAAACTTTAAATTATCCCAAGGATTTGCATTGGAAATCATGTACCAACGTGTAGCATCCGCACCATAAGTTCCTAGAGTTTCAAATGGATCTACCGCATTCCCTAAACGTTTGGACATTTTTTGTCCGTTTTTGTCCAGTACTAATCCGTTTGATACTACATTTTTATAAGCGATGGAATCGAACACCATAGTACCAATGGCATGAAGCGTATAAAACCACCCTCTTGTTTGATCGACACCTTCAGCGATGAAGTTTGCTGGAAATGTTATACCATCATCTATGAATTCCTTGTTTTCAAAAGGATAGTGCCATTGTGCGTAAGGCATAGAACCAGAATCAAACCATACATCAATCAAATCGCTTTCGCGTTTCATAGGTTGGCCTGATGGTGATACCAATGTAATATCGTCAACAATGTTTTTATGTAAATCGATTTTTGCGTAATTCTCTTCGGAATTATTTCCAACTTCAAAATCTTCAAAAATATCTTTCTCTAAAACGCCAACTTCCACGGCTTTAGCCATTTCAGCTTTTAATTCTTCAATCGAACCGATACACAATTCTTCTTTACCATCTTCGGTTCTCCAAATTGGTAATGGAATGCCCCAATAACGCGAACGTGATAAATTCCAATCATTGGCATTGGCTAACCAATTTCCAAATCTTCCAGTTCCCGTTGCTTTAGGTTTCCAATTAATCGTTTCGTTTAATTCAAACATACGATCTTTAACATCGGTAACTTTGATGAACCAAGAATCTAAAGGATAGTATAAAATTGGTTTATCGGTACGCCAACAGTTCGGATAACTGTGCTTATATTTTTCAACCTTAAAGGCTTTGTTTTCTTCTTTTAGTTTGATGGCTATTTCAACATCCACAGAACGTTCTGGTACCTCACCATCTGTATAATATTCGTTCTTTACATATTTGCCTGCGAGTTCTTGCAACTCTGGACGGAAACGCCCTTGTAAATCTACAAGTGGTACTAAATTTCCATTGTCGTCCTTTACTAACATTGGTGGCACTTCAGGAGTAGCTTGTTTTGCTACCATGGCATCATCTGCACCAAAAGTAGGTGCGGTGTGGACAATACCTGTGCCATCTTCAGTAGTTACAAAATCCCCTGAAATTACTCTAAACGCATTTTCGGGATTGTCGTTTGGTAAAGTATATGGCAACAACTGCTTATAAGTGATGCCCACTAAATCTTTACCAACAAATTCCTTTACAACATAATATGGAATTTTTTTATCTCCTGATTTATAACTGAGTAATTCTGACTTTTCTTCTACCTGTGTAAACTTTCCAGAAAATTGATAATTCACCAACTTTTTCGCCAACACCACATTCATTGGTGCAAACGTATATTGATTATAAGTTTCAACTAAAACATACTCAATTTTTGGTCCTACGGTTAACGCAGTGTTACTAGGCAAGGTCCAAGGTGTAGTGGTCCAAGCTAAGAAATGAATATCACCTTCATTCTGTAAAAACTCAGGGAGCGATTCTGGATTTGCTTTAAATTGCGCAACAATGGTAGTATCAGTTACATCTTGATACGTTCCTGGTTGATTTAGCTCGTGCGAACTTAAACCAGTTCCAGCCTTTGGCGAATAAGGCTGAATTGTATAGCCTTTATACAGCAAATTCTTATTGTAAATCTGCTTTAACAACCACCAAACTGACTCCATATATTTTGGTTCGTAGGTAATATACGGATCGTCCATATCTACCCAATAGCCCATTTTTTCGGTAAGGTCGTTCCAAACGTCAGTGTATTTCATTACCGCTTTCCTACAAGCTGCATTGTAATCTTCCACCGAAATAGTTTTGCCAATATCCTCTTTTGTAATACCAAGTTCCTTTTCCACACCCAACTCAATAGGCAATCCATGAGTATCCCAACCTGCTTTACGCTTAACTTGGTAACCCTTCATGGTTTTATAACGTGGAAAAATATCCTTAATTGCTCGTGCTAAAACATGGTGTACTCCTGGTAGTCCGTTCGCCGATGGTGGTCCTTCATAAAACACATAAGGTTCGCTACCTTCTCTTGTAGAAACACTTTTCTCAAAAACGTTATTTTCTTGCCAATAGTTTAGAATTTCTTCCGCTACTTTTGGTAAGTCAAGTCCTTTATATTCAGCAAATTTAGTGCTCATTTACGCTCAAATCTTATAAGTTCGCGAATTTAATGAATTATCTTAAATTTTTCTGATTAAAATAGAAAAAAGCCACTCAATGCTGAATGACTTTTTCATTTTGGTTGATTGTGTTTGGTAGGGTAAATTTTTGTTTTTTAGACACTCTAAAAGAATACTTAACTATTCTTCTTTGAGCTCCTCTATATTCCCAATAAAAGTTGCTCCATTTTTATCTAAATCTTTAAAGTTTACAATGCCATTTCTTAACACTTGACCATATGAAGAAGCTACGAATCGTGTCGCTTCCGCTCCTTTAAATAATTTGGAAGTACCATTGAAATTCATTGCTCCATTTAGTTCTAGATACTTACTTACAGACAAATTTATATCTTCATCGCCAGCTCCAATAGTGAAAACAATGTCCTTATTTTTATCCCCATCCATTCCATTAATGATTATCGCCAAAGCTTCAATCCCATTTTCCTTTTTAGTGCTACCAAGTGTAGAGGTAAGATTGGTTAGGATAATATCATGTTTCAATTCATATATACCCCATTTGTAATTTTCATCAGAATTAGATGTATTATCTACAACACCATCTCCTGGGATAGACCATTGCTCTCCGTACAACCAAGTAGATTTATCATGCCAAAATCCGTCTTGTTTCGTTACATATGGCATAGGTGCTGTTTGAATATCTAAGCTCGCCATGTTTTTAATGAAGCCTGAATTGTTATTACCTGACGCATCAACTATATCAAAATTAACAATGTTGTTCATAGTATAATACAACTCTAAATCTTGCCATTTTACCACACCTATTTGATGTGGCGTAATAGCGCCTTTTATAGCTCCATTATGGTTTTGAATTTCCTGAAAAACAATATCTTTTATTTCATTTTCTACCAAAACAGTCTTGAAAAAGCGCATTTCATCAATATTACCTGCGTAATATTCATCTGAATGTTCATGTACTCTTCCTAACATAAACTGCTCTTCTAACTTGGTTACTTCGCTGTAAAACCCTGTAATATCTTGCCTACCTGGATAAGCTAAATTTTGACTATGCACCCATTTGCCATCAACATATAAAAGGGCTTCGTTTTTTTCAAAATCTATACTCAAGGCAATATGACGCCATATTCCTTTTTTAAATACGTTATTTCGAGAAAACGATACAATATGTGAACGATTATATGGCGTTGTAAATTTACCATACACTTCAAATGTAGATCCTTTAGATCTTACCTCTAAAGCGTTATGCTCCCCAAATAGGAATTGAGAATTAGTATCATTATCATCTGCTTCATTTTTTATCCAGCACATCATAGTAATGCCGGTAGTATTCTCTTCATTAAACTTTGACATCAGTTGTGGCCCTTGAACATAATCGTCTACGCCGTCAAATTCCAAAGTTGCACTATTGGGTGGATTTACATCAAATATATCTCTGTAATCCACATCACCACCGAAACTCAAGTCGGCATCCGAATCTTTTAAATCCGCTATTGTTTTAATTTTTGAATTTCCTTTTTCTTTTGCATCTAAAATCCCGTCATTATCACTGTCAAAGTCTTGAAAATCATAAATGCCATCGCGGTCTGTATCAACAACTAATAGTCCATTACCATAATTATCCAAAATACCAAAAGCAGTAACCGTTAAGGAAGGAAAAATATAGCTTAAGGTTGACTGTGCTTCCATGTTATCCAGAATGCCATCATTATCAGAATCAGCATCTAAAAAATCAGCTTTTTTATCTTTATCTGTGTTAATTGGTGTTGTGCCTTCTTGGGCTGAGTTTGGAATCCCCGAAGTACGTTTTGTCTCACCAATTGCCCCATCTGCTTTACCATTATGGTCGTAATCTTTTCCGCCTGATTCTACAACATCTGTAATCCCGTCATTGTCGCTATCTAAATCTAAGTGGTTTGGAACACCATCGTTATCATTGTCTAAATTTTTACAAATACCGCGTTTGTTCAATTTGCAAAAATCAGCATCTCTATAGTTTAAAATACCATCATGATCATCATCTCCTGATGGATTCATTCCAAAAGACTCATCTGCGTCTTTAATACCGTCATTATCATCATCCAAATCTTTATCATCTGAAACGCCATCGGCATCAGAATCTATGGGTTCAGTTTTAGTAGATTTGTTGTCGTAGCCATTAGAATGAGCAAGCGTGGACTGAATAGAAAGTAACACGAGACTTAAAAAGCAAAGCCATGTGCCTAATTGTAGTTTTAGTTTCATAGGTGGTAGATTTGGGGCAAATCAGGTTAATGAAAAAATTTTATAAACGTTTTATTTCTTTATGGTTTATCACCAAAATTTTATTTCTAAAGCCACCAAAAAAAATGATGCTATAAAGAAAAAATTTGCGAAATAATATTGAGGGAAGTGTATTTCAGCTAAATATTAAATGAACAAAAAGGATTAATTGATGTTCTGGTTCAAATCTAGATTAAAAAACCGACAAAAACAACAAAAACATCGATTAAATGATTGTTTTTTACGATTAAACACTAAAATTATAGCGTTTCGCCTTAGTACACCTAACACCTAATAATGATTTCAAGAGCAAGAGACTGATGTAAGAGATTTAGTTAATTACTATTTTCTTGGATAAAACATTTTTATTATCCACTCTAAAACAGGCAATATAAGTACCGGTTGCTACACTTGGTAATTGCAGTCCGCTTTGAAGTTGTGAGGATTCTACTTTTGATAATTCCATAACCGATTGTCCTTTTATATTGTAGAGCGTAAATTTGGTTACTTCGCCGTTCATTTTTTTAGCGTACAATATATTTTCTCGTCTGTTGTGGTAAATGTAATTTTCTTCTGCAACTATCTCTTCATTGCTTAAGGTAGCCGCTTCTGATTGGAATACAAGCTCTAAACGGTTGTTGAACTTGCCTTGGTCTGAAGTAAACCTGTAAGGTTGGTTAGTGGTTAAATCAAAATACTCTCCCGTTAAGTTATCTCGTAAGTAGATTTCTTGACCCTCCTCTATATTTGTTATATCTGTTATTTTAATTTCAAATGTATTATCGCCAGATGATTTAAAGTTTAAAGGTATTACCTTATCATTACTGATATCGCCATAGGCCTGTATATTCATGTTTTTACCCTCTAAAGTCAAGTTCAAATCATTATTATTTATTTCAGTACATTCAGAATCATATCCATAATCAAAGCCATCGGTTGTTGACTCACTAAAGCCCAATACTAGTTCTCGTCTTGAATCTGGTCCCTCAATCGTAGTGAATTCTAATCTTATTTTTTTAAAATCAGAATTTGAATCTTTACTGGTTTTTGCCGAGGTTTGTTTCGATTTTTTTCCATTACGTTTCATAAAAACAGAACCGCTATCAAAAGAACCATCAGCGTCTGATTCCTTTATAAAAACACGCTGACCATTATTGAACTCCACATTGCCATCGCCAATAATTTCGGTAAAAAAACCTTGACCTACAGGCAAGTACTTTGTAGGTACTTTTGTACCATCTTGAGAACCGTTATGAGATCCAGATCTACCAACAAATTGATACGCACGAACTGCATCCAGTTTATTAACTTGAGCATAACCCGCTTCATATTCTCTTAAGTAATGAGAAGTTCCACTCCATTGTTGCCATAACTGCAAAGTTCCATTAATTATCCCATCATTGTCATCGATAAATTGGGCAATATCTAGTGCAGATGGGTACGGATTACCTAATAAATAACTAGTTCTTGAAACATTAGCTTCAGATCCTGGTCCGCCAACATCTTCAACATCTACCAAAATAGTACCGTTATTTGGCTTACCTTCAAAAATATACTGTTGATCTGAAGAGGATACACCTGTACCCTTTTGCGTATATCCAACTCCTGGTGCAATACTTGCCCCTGTAGAAATTCTTGCCCAATCTCCATAGGATCTACCATTTATAAAAGTATACAACCAATAAGTACTTATACTGCCATTACCTGTATAACCAGAGGTAAATTGCATATCAAAACCAGCATTATCCTTTAACATATTTAAACTAAATGCGGAATTATTGTTATTATTTGATGAGGAATTATTATCGCTTAAACTAGTAGATCCCAGTACACCGACGGGAGAAGACCAATAATTGTACCAAAAGGCACTTGCAACACCTTCTTGTCTTCTCTTTATTTTTCCATCCACAGAGGTCACCAAATCACTATTTATGGTTTGTACCAATTGGGCATCGCCTTCCAAATCTAAGGTACCATTTAATTCTAAATACCAGTTGTTTTTAACTTCGTAGTCTCCTTGAATTGTTAACGAGTTACCAGAATCTATTATTAAACCTAAATTTATTACATCCTCAACAGCGGTAACATTATCTGAAATTTTTACTATTCCATTTTCGCTACTAGCACTTGTTATATCCCAAACGTCACCGTGAGACCATGTGCTTGAAGAGTTCCAACTACCACTATTGGCAGTAGTGTAAGGCATTGGGGCAGTTTGCGGCATTATGGAAGATATATTATAAAGATTGGCGTTATGATTATTATCTGAATAGTCTGTAGTATAGTTATTAACAATAGCTGTCATTGGGTAATATGCTTGCAAGTCACCCCATGCTACTGTTGTGTTTGCTTCATCGTCTGTAATTGTCTTTGGCACTGCGCTTCCTATAACATCTCCTGAACTTTCACTTATTTCTTGGTAGACTATTTTTTGTAATTGATTTTCTGATAAGGCTGTATCAAAAACCCTTACTTCATCAATTGAACCATAAAAATACCTATCGCTGTATTGCGCTCTTCTTCCAATTGTAAAATTAGTAGCTGAGGAATAAATAGAAGAGACCAAAGAAGCATCGTCGTTGGTCGCAAATTCCACACCGTTTATGTAAGCCTTTAACTTACCGGATGACGCTGCATTATCAAAAACAAATGCTACATGAGTCCAAATGTTTTTAGTTAGCTTTGGAGACGTTACCAACGCACCGTTAAGGCTTATCCAAACTTGTCGTGAGGCATGTACTTGAATATAGGAGTCGTCAAAATCAATTATATGGGATGTATTAGCAAAGTCAGAATCTAATTTTATCCAAGCCATTATTGTTGCTTGGTTATACCCAGAAATATCTAAATCACTCTCTAAATAATCATCAACACCATCAAAATCTATGGTCGCTATGGATGGTGGATTCGTATCCAATAAATCCCGATAATCCAGATCGCCGCCGCTGGCCAAATCGCCATCCGCATCGGGCAGAATACTTAAATCTGTGGGATCCTCTATGTCTTCGTTAACGTCTAATTCAGCGTCATTAACACCTGTAGTTTCAAAAGCATTATTTAAACCATCATTATCAACATCAGACGCAGTTGCTGTATTTGCCATTCCATTTTCCTCTATATCATTGTACCCGTCATTATCACTATCACTATCTATATAATCTGGAATACCATCGTTGTCAGTATCTTCAACACTCAATAAACCAGCACCGTAGTTATCATCAACTCCGTCGCCGTTTGCATCGGTCATACTATTACCGTTACCGCTTGGAGCTACGTATCCGATAGTTGGTTGCGCCTCCACATTATCAGGTATTCCATCCTCGTCCGCATCAATATCTAAATGATCTGCAAAACCATCGGAATCTGTATTTCTATTAGTGCAATAATACAACTCATAAATTTGTATAGTTGCATTACTAGCCTCACCATCATCTTTACCTATCTTAATAGTGAGGTAATCTAAAACTCCATTTACAGATACAGTAACACTATTAGCAGGGGCATTACCAACCGACGCATTAATATCATATACCGTCTGTCCCAAGATGGTTCCCCCACTTAAATTGATGTCAGAAATAGATAATGGTATTATTGCATCTCCATTCTTGGCTTGAAAATCTGCTCTATCTTGATTATCAAATCCACCGATTTTGAAAGATAAGTTATATACAGGTTCTGAAAAACTAAAGGTATAAAGTGCTACATCTCCATTTGAAAAGTTGGAATTTTTAACCTGAGTATTAATATAAGCACCATTGATACCAGCTTTTGTTCCTGAAGAAACTCCTGAGCCCCATGTTGCAGAACCTAAAAGTTCAAAAGTAAAATCTACAGCAGCGGTTCCTTGTGGATATAAATTACTTATTGTTCCAGGATTTGAAATATTATCACTGAATGTTTGTGATAAATCGACATACGTTTCTGGACAATCTAGCTCCATACTGTCTAAAATACCATCATTATCATCATCTAAATCACAAAAATCACTAACCGCATCACCATCAACATCAGCATAATTTTCGTTGTTAACGTCACAGGGATCACACTCTGTTGCCTGTAATATAGAATCGTAACTTGTACCAGAACCTTGACCGCCACTTGCGGTATCTGGTACACCATCAGAGTCAACACTTCCAGAAATACTGTAATCTGTTTCCAAATCTGAATATGCAATTTGTGCATTTGAAGCATCTCCTTCTAAAGCATCAGGACATCCATCGTTGTCTGAATCTAAATCCACTGCATTATCCAAACCATCATTATCAACATCTGAATTACAGGTTGGTATTAAGTCAAAATTAAAACTATAACTACCTATCCACCCTAAATTAGTATATCTAATTTCTATCGTGTCATTTTTATTTACTGATATATTTTGAACCGTTAGAGTAGTAGAGGTTGCACCACAACAATTGGCCATAAATACAATTCTAGTGCCATTTATAAATACTTCTGTAACATCATCTCCTGCAAATCCTGCACCACCAAAAGTAAGCGTACCATCAATATCAGCTATTCTTTTAAAAATCGTTTGGTAATAAGGATTGGAATTACCTACACTTCCAGGTTCCCAATTAGAACCTGCATAGTTTGCAGGTACTACCGCAGCACTAGACGACGATTCTGTATTTGAAAATGATCTAGAATCTGATAAAGAAAGTGAATTAAAACCTAGATAGGCTTCACCATGGAATATGGGTGTTCCTACTCCACCAGAACCATTGCTATTATTTGAGCTAGATCCATACGTAGAACCTGCAATGCCAAAAAAACCTTCAAAATACTCAACATCCCAATACCCTACTCCAAAATTACCATCTTGTATTCCATCAGGAGCAACAATAGGAACCTCTGGAACTCTACATTCATCAAAGTCCAAAATACCATCATTATCATCATCCAAATCAACAGAATCCGCATACCCATCTCCATCAGTATCTTGTGCATATAACATATTACTAAAGCCTGTTAAGCATAACATAAAAGCAAATAGCCATAACGCCTTTTTCATAAACAAATAGTTTTATCTAAATCACATATAAGTAACTTAAGGTCATAGAAAGGAAAAACTCACTTACTAATTCTTCAATAAACATTGTTAAGAAATAAAACTGAGGGAAGATTATTTCGCAAAAACAGGTGTGATGCACACCCAAAAGAGGACTAATTTGTGACAAATCTAATCTTTTTTATCGACAAAAACAACAAAAAATTCGGTAAAATGCAATTTGATGCGATTATTCAAATAAAAAATATTTAAATTCATAAAAAAGCCAAACACTATTGTTTGGCTTTTTTTTCGTCTTGAGGCTAAAAAATTATAAACTTAATTTACAATTATTTTTTTGGTTACAACACTATTAGTATCAGTTCTAAAACAGGCAATATAGGTGCCAGTGGCTACACTTGGTAATTGAAGGCCGCTTTGGAGCTGTGAGGCATCCACTTTTGACAATTCCATTACTGATTGCCCTTTTATATTGTAGAGGGTAAATTTGGTTACCTCTCCATTCATTTTTTTTGCGTATAGAATATTTTCTCGTCTGTTGTGGTAAATGTAGTTTTCTTCAATAGCGACTTCTTCATTACTTAATGTTGCAGATTCAGATTGAAATACAATCTCTAGGCGGTTATTAAATTTCCCTTGATCTGAAGAAAATCGGTAAGCTTTGTTTGTAGATAAATCAAAATATTCACCGGTGAGATTATCTCTTAAATAAATCTCTTGATCTTCACTTATATTTTCTAACTCTGATATTTTAATCTCAAAAGTGTTATCACCCGAAGATTTAAAATTTAAAGGAATAACTTTAGAACTTGTAATATCGCTATAGGCTTGCATATTCATGTTTTGACCATCTAGACTCAAATTCAAATCGTTATTATTTACATCTGTACATTTGGAATCATAACCATAATCAAACCCATCTGTAGTAAAATCACTAAACCCTAATAACAGTTCTCGTTTAGTTGAAGGTCCTTCTATTGATACAAATTCTAATTTTATTTTCTTGAAATCATTTGATGTAGTTTTAGACTCTGAAGATGTAGACTTATTTGATTTTTTACTTCCACTTTTCATAAAAGTAGAACCGTTATTGTAACTTCCATCTGCATCTTCTTCTAGTATAAATACACGCTGACTATTATTGAACTCAATATTCCCGTCTGCAACAATTTCAGTAAAAAACCCCTGCCCTATTGGCAAGTATCGTGAAGGCACTAATGTACCATCTTGAGAGCCATTGTTTTCTCCGCTAATTCCAACAAATTGGTATGCCCTTGTAGACCCCAATTTATTTACTTGAGCATATCCTGCTTGGTATTCATTCAAATTATGTGAAGTTCCAGCCCATTGTTGCCACAATTGTAATGTTCCATCTATAACACCGGCGTTATCATCAATAAACTTGTGAATATCCAAGGCTGACGGATAGGGATTTCCTATTAGGTGCGAAGTTCTTGATACGTCTGCAACCGACCCTGGCCCTCCTTTATCAGTCGCACTTATTAAAATAGTACCATTATTTGGCTTACCCTGAAAAATATACTGCTGCTCGGAAGCATACGTTCCTGTTCCTTTTTGGGTATAACCAACACCTGGGCTAAGATTTGATGAAGAGGAAACTTTCTTCCAATCCCAATAGGTTACTCCGTTAACAAAGGTGTACAACCAAAAAGTACTAATATTACCATTTGCAGTATAACCTGAAGTAAACTGCATATCGAACCCAGTATTATCTTTTAACATTCCCAAACTGAAAGCTGAATTGTTCTCATTATTGGTAGCTGCATTATTATCTGTTAAAGTAGTTGCGCCTTGAGCGCCTACTGGTGATGCCCAGTAGTTGTACCAAAACGCACTTGCCGTACCTTCTTGACGACGTAATGCTTTTCCGTTTGCGGAAGTTACAAGATCACTCGTACTTGTTTGAATTAATTGTGAATCCTCCATTAAATCTAGAGTACCGTTTAACTCGAAATACCCTGTGTTTTTCACCAAATTACTTCCATTAACTGTTACCGTTTTTCCATCATCAATTATTAAACCATATGACGAAAAGGAACTATTGATACTAATATCGTCTTCTACCTTTATAATACACCAATCTCTAGTACTCGAAACAGTTTCAATATCCCAAACACTGCCATATTCCCAGGTGCTTTCAGAATTCCAACTACCATCACTAGATGTTTTGTAGGGCATGGGTGCCGTTTGTGTTTGAACTGTAGATATATTATGCATGGTTAACTCATTGCTGTTATCTGAATTATCAGACACCTTGTTAAGCGTTATATCCGTCATAGGATAATAGGCCTTCAAACTATTCCAAGCTACTGCAGATTTACTATCTGTATCTATTATGTCTTTTGGCACTATCACACCGATGACCTTATTTGAACTTTTCTCAATTTCTTGGTACACCATGGCCTGTATTTGAGAATCTGTTAATGCCACATTAAATACCCTAACTTCATCTATTTCACCGTCAAAATATTCTTTGTCGGAAACAGTACTGGATAGTCTGCCAATTTCGAAATCTCCATTCCAATCGGATGTTGGTGCAATTGTAGTCCCTATTTGATTTCCGTTGGTTTGCGTTTCAATGAGATGACCATCAATATAAATTTTTTGTTCACCAGTAGTTGATGAAAACACACCGGTTACATGATGCCATTCCTCATAATTGATAGTACCACCACTAACGGTATTAGAAATACTTGCTGAAGTTCTTATCCCGAATAGCACCTCATTATCAGGCTCAACGTACAATCTACATGCTGTATCTTCTCCCGCAATGGTAATTCTAGAAACTCCTGAGTTTTCTGTGTCTATTTTAATCCAAGCCATTATGGTTAACTCTCCCATGCCATCTAGTACACTATCTCCTTCAAGATAATCATCAACTCCATCAAAATCTATTGAAGCAGAAGATGGATAACTTACTGCGTAAACATCACGATAATCTAAGTCTCCGCCTGAATTTAAATCACTATCAGAATCTGGTAGAATAGATAAATCTGTAGGATCTTCAATATCTTCATTGACATCCCACGTGCTATCATTTACACCATTGGTCTCATAAGGATTTGCTAAACCATCATTATCATTATCTGCTGCAGAATTGGAATTTGCCATTCCGTTTTCTTCATCATCATCATAAATATCATTATCACTATTTAAATCTATGTAATCAGGATCTCCATCAGAATCTGTATCCTGGGGTGTTATACCTGTGCCGTAATTATCCCAAAGACCATTATACGTTCCTGAGGTATTGACTGTACCACTTGGAAGGATATATCCTAAAGTTGACTGCCCTTCTATATTATCTGGAATACCATCATTATCACTATCAATATCCAATTCATTGGGTATACCATCACTATCGGTATCTACAAATAACGGAATATCGCAAACGCTATTAAAGCGCACACTTTGATTATTATTTAGACCTCCCGTTGAAGCCGAAAAACCAAAGTAAACCAGATTATTACCACCAAAAAAGTTATCCACCAGATCGTCTGTATATGTACCTGCCAAAGTGGTATCCAAATAATAATTTATAGTTTCTGTTGATGCATCCCAATTTATGGTAACGGTATGCCAATTACCATCTTCAATATTACCTAAATCCACCGCAGTAGTAAGCAATCCAGATCCTGATTGATTTTCGGAATCCCAAATCATACCATGGTCGTTTGTAATGTCTTCACGTCCATCATCAGGGTTATAATAGGTGTCTAATTCTAAAACTATTCCGTTTTGAATACCTCTCGCCCCAATACCATCACCAGCAGCACCAACTGCACTTGAACCTGCAGGATCATCATGAAAAATAATAGCAATACCATCTGCTCCACTATCGTTATTTCCTAAATAAGCTTCAAACGAAAAAGAAAAGCTATTCTCAAAATTTATTCTATCGGTTATTGTAGCTGCGCCTGCTTGATCATTAACCGCTGCAGTAAGCTGAAACTCTGTACTCGATGTTTCTGTTGCGGTACCACTTAAATTAAAGACTTCTGAAATTGTACCGTAAGTAATACCTTTTTCTGTGCAATCCAATAAACCATCGTTATCATCGTCTACATCACAAATATCACTAATACCATCTCCATCAGTATCTGTATTTCCTGAAGCCACAGCATCACATTGATCTATTCCAGAACCACCTCCGCTACCAGAACTACAACCAACAATTTCAATATCATCAAAGGTGACATCTTCCCAGTCTGAATTACAATTCACTCTAAACCTGAATCGTGAATTACTTGTAAAGTTATATGTACTACTTTCTGCTGTTACGACAACATCGGAATACGTGATATCATTAACAAAATCAAAATCACAGATATACTGTGCAATTGGAGTAGAATGCCAACTGGCTCCACCATCTTCTGAAAACTCAATAAAGAAATCCTCACCGGCGTCCAAAGACCACGATAAATAATCAAATTCAATAGTGACGGAATCGTAACTTGTCAGATCTAGATTACTTGTATACATAACAGAGGTACTTGTACCATTCCTCAGATAAGGGCTATAATCTCCAGAAATTGCATACCAATATGTTAATAGACAATTATCTCCTCCATCTTGCCAAACTGCGAATGGAAAAGACCCTGAATCAAAATCTTCTGTGTCAATTGTAACGCAAGTCAAAGAAGAATTCCCAGAATTCGAAGAACCTCCCGAAATTCCTGAATCTCCATTACCAGTATCATTATCATCATCCTCATCGACATCATCATCCTCATCGTCATCATCATCGTCATCGTCATCGTCATCGTCGTCATCGTCATCATCATCCTCATCGTCATCATCGTCGTCGTCATTATTAGAACCACCAAATCCTGTTATTACAATGTCGTCAATAAATATTCTTTCATTACTATCATTGGCATCAGATCTAAACCTAAATCTCGAACTGGAAGTAAATGTATATGCTGAATTACTTGCCGTAACCGTCACATCATTATATGTTGTACTATTATTAAAGTCTGTTCCATTCTCATAAGCTAGTACCTTTGTTGCATACCAATTTGAACCGCCATCATCAGAAAATTCAATAAAGAATTCTTCACCAGAGTCGTAATTTTTCGTTTGAAAATCAAATTGAATAGTTACTGAAATGTATGAGGATAAATCAATATTATCTGTATACGTATTTGAGCTATCATCATCATCTTTTAGCAAGACACAATATTCGCCCGAAAGCTTATAATCATCCTTTATCCTGCAATTTGACCCTGCATCATTCCAAATTGTACCGGAAAAACTACCAGACTCAAAATCTTCAGAATCAATAACTGTTTGGGCTCCTAAATTAAAAGAGAATATTAAAGATAGAAAAACTATTAATTGCCTTTGTGGCGCTATATGCTTCATTAGATTAATTGTTATTTGCTTTAGAACCAAATTTTGGTACCAAACAACAATTACATTCTAATTACAATGGACGAAAAACGCTTTGAGGGAGCGTACATTTTTATTATAAATTGAAATAAAATCTTTCAATTTACAACTATTTGTAAGACAATATTATACATATAAGACTAAAATTCCTAGAAAAAATTGATATTTTTATCGATAAAGTGCTTGAAAATGACGTCAAAAACCATTTTTAATCGATAAAAAACAAAAACAATAAGGTTTTAAAAAAGTTTTACCGGCAGAAAATAAAGTCTGAAATTCTACAAAATTACATCAACCAAATCCTCTATTTTGGTTAAAAGTTGAATTTTAATTGAAGCCTTTGGAAGCGTAATTTTATTGTACTTGGAAATAAAAATTGTAGAGAAACCTAATTTTTCTGCCTCTAGAATACGCTGCTCCACACGTTGTACTGGACGAATCTCACCAGAAAGTCCAACCTCAGCAGCAAAACAAAAGTCGTTTTGTAATGCTTCATCTTCATTAGATGATAAAATGGCTGCAACAACTGCCAAATCAATCGCTGGATCATCAACATTGATACCTCCTGTAATATTCAGAAACACATCTTTTGCGCCTAGCCTAAAGCCTGCGCGTTTTTCCAAAACAGCCAGAAGCATGTTTAACCGTTTTGCGTTAAAACCAGTAGCACTCCGTTGTGGTGTACCATAAACAGCTGTACTAACAAGCGCCTGCACCTCAATCATTAAAGGTCTCATGCCTTCTAAGGTCGCTGCTATTGAATTTCCAGATAAATCTTCGTCCTTTTTTGATATTAAAATTTCAGATGGGTTAGACACTTCCCTTAACCCAGATCCTTGCATCTCATAAATACCCAATTCATTTGTTGAGCCAAATCGGTTTTTGTTGGCTCTTAAAATCCTAAACACGTGATTTCTATCTCCTTCAAACTGAAGTACAGTATCTACCATATGCTCTAATATTTTCGGGCCCGCAATATTTCCATCTTTAGTAATATGACCGATTAAAATTACTGGAGTAGCCGTTTCTTTGGCAAATTTTATCAGTTCGGTAGTACATTCTTTTATTTGCGAAATACTACCAGCAGACGACTCAATATAATCGCTATGCAGTGTTTGTATAGAATCTATAATTACAATTTCTGGTTCTAGCGACTCAATTTGCTTGAATATATTTTGTGTTTTAGTCTCCGTTAAAATGTAGCAATTGTTGTTTTCTGGATTAATGCGTTGTGCGCGCATTTTTATTTGTTTCTGACTTTCTTCACCTGAAACATACAGTGTTTTGTATGGTAATTTTAAAGAAATTTGAAGCAACAATGTACTTTTACCAATTCCTGGTTCGCCACCTAAAAGGGTTAAAGACCCTGGTACAATGCCACCACCCAAAACTCTATTGAACTCCTGATCTAAACTGTTAAGTCTAGCCTCTTCAGCAAGATCAATATCTTTTATTTTTAGAGGCTTAGAGACCCTCTTCTTCGGATTAGATTCTGGCTTCCAACTGTTTTTTTCTGGTTTTTGCAGCACCTCTTCGGCTATGGTATTCCATTCTTTGCACGCATTACATTGTCCTTGCCATTTAGCATATTGCGTGCCACAGTTTTGACAAAAAAATGTAGTTTTTACTTTTGCCATTAATACCCAAAATCTTCTTTAATTGCATCTGCTCTATCAAGTACCTCATCCTTGGTGATTCCAGCAATTTCTTTGAGTGTGTAAGCCGATTGATAGGTGCGCATTGCTTTTTTTGGTTCACCAGTTTCTTCATAAAATCTAGCGATATAATACAATCCTAAAATAGTTTCTGGATAGTGCTCTTTGGCCATTTTACCCAAAGCTTCATAATATTCAAACAATTCGTTTTTCTCTATGGCCGCAGCTATAGCTTTAAAATCATTGAGTAGAATTTTTTTATCTACACCAAATAAATCCTTAATGGCTTGATATTTTTCCTCTAAGTATAAAACAGGTGAAATTTCAAGTTCTAAAATTTCATCCTTATATTCCTTTTTACTAATTGGTCGGAACACCTTAAATATAGTTTGAAGCGCATTTGGTATGGCATGTGCTGGAGCAGAATAATGCGAGGAGTTTTCAAAACTATTAAAGCTGTATACTAAATTTTCATTTTCAAGTGCATCTATTTCATCATTCAGTGCTGTTGTCATTTGTTTTATAGACTTGTTATCGTACTCTGAATTCGCCAAATAATAAAATAGTTTTGATTGCATTTTACCTAAACTCTCAGGAATATATTCTAGCATATTTGGTGCCAATTCAGGACTTACAGAAATATAGCCCTGAAATACTGGTTTTGATTTTAAGAGATAATAATTAATAAAATTTGCGGTTTCACCGTGGCCAACCGCTACTCTAAAATTAGCTGCCCTATATTTTCCTTCAATATAAGGTAACAACTCCATTCCCAAAAACTCAAAAAAAGCAGCTCCCGTTTCCACCGGTAATGAATTTTGTTCTGAGTACATACAATCATCATATCGTTTATCAAGTTGATTCACACCAACAACTATGCATTCTGGCATATCTTCCCAATAGGAATAATAATCTACATTTCCCGCCACAACCTCAAATAAATAATCGCCATCAAGTACAATAAATACGGGATATATCTTTTCCTCATCTATTGAATAGCTGCGAGGTAGCTGAATTTTTATCTGACGTTCTTCACCTAATTTACTGGATTGAAAGTTCTCATAGGTTACTTGAGCGAGCAATCCATTTGTAATAAAGCATATGAATACGGAAAAAAGTAATTTTTTCATCTTTAAAGTGATTGAAACTATTTTGATTATGGCAAGGTACTAAATAAAGGTAGAGATTGAAAACAGGCTTAATTTTCTAGGGATTTTTTCTTTCTATTGAAAATTGGTAGATAAATGAATGATAAAACACCGAAAACAAAAATCATCAGCGTTTGGGACGACCATATAATCCACCCAAAAGCGAAACTTGGGTCTTTAGGCAAACCAAACAACGTTAATGCCCCTAAAACCGCGGCTGGATAAAAAAAGACACCACCGTTAGTAGCTGCAATGGTAAAGCTTGCGGCAATAAAAGCAATAATTACCGCTCCAAGTGAAATACCTTTTAAATCTTCAATAGCAAATGTTGTAACGTAAAACATGGCTATATACATACCCCAAATAAATAGTGTATGAAGAATAAATGGCCATTTATTCTTCATCTTAAAAATACTAAAAACACCTTCTTTTAATCCATCTAAAAACGTTTTTATCTTGATTGCAATTTTTGATTCACTTTGTCTAATGTAAAAGATAAAAAACCCGAAGGCTAGTAAAGCAAAAAGACCATAGACTAATAGGTTTGAAGAAGGCATCAACTTGGTCAAAATTCCAAAAATAAAATCAAACTGAAGTATAAGAGTGAATGCAATGATACCAAGCATTACCACCATATCTGCAATACGTTCCGCCACTATTGTTCCAAATCCTTTCTCAAAGGGAACACCTTCATAATTTGAAAGAACCACAGCTCTTAACACCTCTCCGGACCTTGGCACACCATAATTTGCTAAATAGGTAACAAAAACTGCCATTATACTATTGGGTAAACTAACTCTGTAACCCATTGGTTCCAATAGATACTTCCACCTGTAAGCTCTAGACAAATGACTTAAAAAACCCAAAAACACTCCAATAACAACCCACAAATAATTTGCTTTCTTAAAGTAGGGTAAAATTGTGGATATTGGAATTTTCGAAAACATAAACCAACCGAATCCTACAGCTAGCAATAATGGAATTAAAAATTTTAAAATCTTTTTAGAAGCAGCACTCAAGATTTTATTTTAACAAGTTAGTCGCTTCATTTGGAAACACCAAAGAAGGTTTAAATACTTTAGCTTCTTCAATATCCATGAAGGCGTAGGTAATCAAAATCAACGTATCTCCTACAGAAACTCTTCTAGCGGCTGCACCATTCAATGTTATTTCACCACTTTTTCGAGGTCCAGGAATGCAGTACGTTTCTAAGCGCTCTCCGTTGTCATTATTAACAATTTGAACTTTTTCACCTTGAATAATGTTGGCAGCGTCCATTAAATCTTCATCTATGGTTATACTACCTATATAATTAAGGTCTGCACCAGTGCATTTAACCCTATGAATTTTAGATTTTACTACTTGAATTTGCATGAGGCAAAGGTAATTAATTTAGAGCGATATTATCAATAAGTCGAACATCGCCAGCATATACAGCAATAAAGGCTCTATACTTTTTTGTTTTTGATTTTCTTTTAACTGGTTTTAGCGTTGAAGCATCAGCAATTAAAAAATATTCCAGTTCTAACAACTCCTGTTTTTTAAACTGATTATCAACCCATTCCGTAACTTTATTAGCACTTTTTGTGCCAAATTTTGTTTTGGCAGTGTTTAAAGTTTTATAGATAAAAGGTGCTGCTTTTAAATACTCAGGTTTTAGTCTGGTATTTCTAGAACTCATCGCCAAACCACTTGCCTCACGATGTATTTTGCAACCCACAATTGTAACGGGAATTTTATGTTTTTCAACAAGCTTTCTAATGATTTGTAGTTGCTGAAAATCTTTTTCTCCAAAATATGCCTTATGCGGTTTTACGATCTCAAAAAAACGCTTTACAATGGTACCAACACCATCAAAATGCCCATGACGAAATTTACCTTCCATTTCAAATTCCAATCCATCAAAATCAAATTTCTCTGAAATGGTATTTCCTTCATATATATCCTCAACTGTTGGCGCATAAACTAGGATGTCTTCTTTGTGCACCGTTTTCAACAATGCAACATCATTTTTTAAAGTTCTGGGGTATTTTTCTAAATCCTGAGCGTTATCAAATTGGGTCGGGTTAACAAAAATACTGACTACCACTTTTTCGTTCTCTTCAAGTGCTTTAATTACCAACTGCAAATGCCCTTCATGCAAAGCGCCCATAGTAGGTACTAGCCCTATGTTTAAGCCTTTTGATTTAAGTAGTTCAATGCTCTTAAAAACATCTTCCTTATTTGTATAAACAACCACGCTCCAGTAAAAATTTAACGGCTGCAAACATAAGATTTTACAAGGACTTTGCATAAATTTTTGTACTTTTGCGTGTTTTTATTTTTAAATCTTGTCAAAAGCAAACCATATATGAAAGATAAGAGGATATTGTATGTATCATCTGAAGTTGTGCCCTATTTACCTGAAACTGAAATTTCTTCAATGTCGTTCGAGGCACCAAGAATGGTTAATCAAAAAGGTGGCCAGATACGAATTTTTATGCCACGTTACGGCAATATAAATGAGAGAAGACATCAATTACATGAAGTTATAAGGCTTTCAGGAATCAATTTGGTTATTAATGATTTGGATATGCCTTTGATTATTAAAGTGGCATCTATTCCAAAAGAGCGTATTCAGGTTTACTTTATTGATAATGACGAATATTTTAAAAGAAAAGCTACTTTAACAGATGAAAACGGCGAGCTCTTTGATGATAATGATGAACGGGCTATTTTCTTTGCCAAAGGCGTTATTGAAACCGTAAAAAAATTAAATTGGGCTCCAGACGTAATTCATGTTCATGGTTGGCTAGCATCACTACTGCCTCTATATCTAAAAGAATACTACAAGGACGAACCTCTTTTTAATGAAAGTAAAATAGTTACTTCGGTATACAATCAAAGTTTTAACAATACGTTAAATAAAGATATGGTCAATAAGATTAAATTTGACGATATAAATGAAGAAGCTATTAAAACATTAGAAGAGCCAACGTACAACAACTTAATGCAAGTTGCAATCGACTATTCTGACGCTATAATAATAGGTTCTGAAGTTTTACCTGAACATTTAGAAAATTATATTAAAAATTCTGATAAGCCTATATTAGAATACAAAACAAAAGATGAATTTGGTGAAGCCTACACACAGTTTTTTAACACTGAGGTATTGGTTTAAAAAACATTAAAATTCTCTTGGTAAGATTTATGAAGAAGATTATTAAAGCCCTTAATTATACCCTTTCACTTTTATTAATGTTATTAGCGGTTGTAGCCTGCGATACAGAATACAGTTCTATTGAAAGCGATGTTTTAGGTAGTGGAAATTTTAATTTTGGAACGGCTGATTCGAGTTATTCAGTAATTGCATATAACCAACGTTTATCTGGACAACAGGTTAATGGATTACCTGCAAATCTATTAGGCTTTTACGATGACCCAACTTACGGTAAAACTACTGCTAGTATTGTCTCACAACTACTACCAACTCTTTACAACCCAACTTTTGGGTCAGATCCTATTCTAGATTCGGTAGTCTTAACGATACCCTATTATAGTACACAAACAGGAGTGATTTCTGAAAGACCTGTTTACAGATTAGATTCTCTCTTTTTAGAAAATAACGACTCTACCAAAGTTAAACCAATAAAATTAACAGTCTACGAAAACAAATACTTTTTGAGTAGTTCTAACTTTACAGAAGCTGGCGATCAGAACTATTTTTCCTACGCAAACATCTCTAATAATAATGGTACTAATTCTGTTCAAACAGAAACAAGTATCATAAATTTTGAAGATCAAACGGGTATAAAATTGTTTGAGGGAAGTTTTACACCCGATAATACCACTAGAGAAGTTAAGAGTGTCACTGGGGAAAATGAGGTTATATCTTATTTACGTCCTGCTATTACCCTAAATTTAACTACTAATGATACTCAAAAGGCTTTGTGGGATTTCTTAATTTTAGCACAAGAAAACCAAACCACATTGAGCGACGCCAGTAACTTTTTAAATCATTTTAGAGGACTATTCATTAAAGCTGAAGCTGAAAACAATGAAGGCAGTATGATGATGTTAAATCTTTTAGATACGGACGCAAATGTAGTTGTGTATTTTTCAACTGATGACGATAGCGATGGGGAGAGAGAAAACAAATCATATGTCCTAAATTTTGCTGGTAATATCATTAATACGTATATTAATGACTATACAACAGTTATTACATCGATCAATCCAGATATCGAAAATGGAGATGAGGAACTATTTATAAAGGGAACTGAAGGCTCAATAGCGGTAATCGAACTATTTAATGATGATGAAGACAAAAAGTTTGATTGCAACTGCGGAAAAGACAGTAATGGTCAAGATATTATTGTTAATGTAACCGAACTTGATTGTTTTAAAAAGACATATAGAAAAATCGACAACAATGGTAATGAACTAGATCCTATAAATGGTCAGTATGAGTTAAAACGACTATTAAATGAGGCACATTTGGTAGTCTATGAAGATCAAGGTGATACGGCTATTAAAGAAGCTTTAAATCAATTCAATAGACTTTACATCTATGATCTTGATAATAATGCTCCTATTTTAGATTATCAATCAGATCCTACAACAAATACTACAAGTCCTTTGTTTTCTAGAAGTTTTAGTTTGGGGAGTAGACTAAAAGATAATTTTGGAACAAAATATAAAATAAAGGTTACAGATCATTTACTTAATATATTAGTGCGAGATGCTGAAAATCCGAAATTAGGTCTGACCCTATCAAATAATGTAAACATAAGTGTTAATACGGAAACATTAAATAATGATATTGAAAGTGTTCCTGTAACAGCAGTGATCTCCCCAAGGGGAACTGCTCTTGTCGGAAATGCCGCGGATCAAGATAGAAGGATAAAACTTAAACTTTTTTATACCGAAACTGATTAAAAATTATCCACAAAAGTTTTATCTTCTATAAGTTATTTTCTCTCTAGTTTAATTAAACATTAAAAGTAAAGTTTTATGTGCGGAATAGTTGGATATATTGGTCATAGAGAAGCTTATCCTATCATAATTGAAGGACTAAGAAGATTGGAATACAGAGGCTACGATAGTGCTGGAGTAGCTCTATTTGATGGTACAGACTTAAAAATCTCGAAAACAAAGGGTAAAGTTTCTGATTTAGAATCACGTGTTCAACAAGAAATCTCAACCACTGGTAAACTAGGTATAGGTCATACGCGTTGGGCAACACACGGTGTGCCTAATGATATAAATTCGCATCCGCATATTTCCAATTCTGGAAATTTAGTTATTATTCATAATGGCATTATAGAGAACTACGAGTCGCTTAAAAAGGAACTAATTTCCAGAGGTTATAACTTCAAATCTGATACGGACACTGAAGTTCTTATTAATCTAATTGAAGAGGTTAAAATTAAAGAAAATGTAAAGCTAGGTAAAGCTGTTCAGATAGCCCTTAACCAAGTGGTGGGTGCCTATGCTATTGCTGTTTTTGACAAAAATCAACCTGAAGAAGTCGTAGTAGCCCGCCTCGGGAGTCCGCTTGCTGTTGGAATTGGAGAAGGTGAGTTTTTTATTGCTAGTGATGCATCTCCATTTATAGAATACACCAAAAACGCTATTTACTTGGAGGATGAGGAAATGGCCATAATAAGGTTTGATAAAAAAATAAAAGTTAGAAAAATAAAGGACGATTCTTTGGTTGATCCTTACATGCAAGAGTTACAATTAAACCTTGAACAAATTGAAAAGGGTGGTTATGAGCATTTTATGCTTAAAGAAATCCATGAACAACCAAAAGCCATTCGGGATACTTTTAGAGGTAGACTATTGAGAAACGAAGCTATAATTAAGATGGCTGGTATTGAAGATAATATGAAAAAATTTCTCAATGCAAATAGAATAATTATAGTCGCCTGTGGTACTTCATGGCATGCAGGTCTTGTGGCTGAATATATTTTTGAGGATTTAGCAAGAATTCCAGTTGAAGTAGAGTATGCTTCGGAATTTAGATATAGAAATCCAGTTATTACGGAAAATGATGTTGTAATCGCCATTTCACAATCTGGTGAAACTGCAGATACGCTTGCAGCTATAAAAATGGCCAAATCCAAAGGCGCTTTCGTTTTCGGTGTTTGCAATGTTGTAGGTTCTTCGATAGCAAGAGAAACTGATGCTGGGGCGTATACACATGCAGGACCAGAAATCGGAGTGGCCTCTACAAAAGCGTTTACAACACAAATTACTGTGTTGTCTTTGGTAGCATTGAGATTAGCAAGAGCGAAAGGTACTATTTCAAGTTCCGATTTTAGAAGATATTTATTAGAAATGGAATTGATTCCAAAGAAGGTAGAAAAAGCACTAGAGTCTGACAAGCATATTAAGATAGTTTCGGATATCTATAAAGAAGCGTTAAACTTCTTATATCTGGGTCGAGGATACAATTTCCCAGTAGCTTTAGAGGGCGCGCTTAAATTAAAAGAGATTTCATATATACATGCGGAAGGCTACCCCGCAGCCGAAATGAAACATGGCCCCATTGCATTAATTGATGAAAACATGCCTATAGTTGTAATAGCAACTAAGGCAGAGCATTATGACAAAGTGGTAAGTAACATTCAAGAAATAAAATCAAGAAAGGGTAAGATTATTGGTGTAATAACTGAAGGCGATACGGTGGTAAGAGAACTTGCTGACCATGTTATTGAAGTTCCAGATACAATTGAAGCACTTTCACCATTATTAACAACAATTCCTTTACAATTACTATCTTATCATATTGCGGTAATGTTGAATAAAAATGTGGATCAGCCAAGAAATTTGGCAAAATCAGTTACAGTAGAGTAATTGAGAGTTTTGTATCCTAAAGGGAACTTTTAGCAATACCCCTATTTACAAATCTTCAATTTTGAACTGTTTTTTTATCAAAATCACAGAAAAAAACACAATTTTTTACTAAAATATATTATGCATGCATAAATTTTTTATATTTTTAGCGCGTATTTATTTACTTTTTTTAAATAAATCCCTAAAAACAACTAATTATAATAAATGAAGACAATACTCAAATTTACTTTGCTGTTGTTTTGCATATCTACCTATGCTCAAACAACAATTACAGGTACAATTAATGACGATAGTGGGCAACCTATACCAGGAGTCAATGTCATTATATTAGGTACTTCAACAGGAACAGTGACAGATTTTGATGGAGATTTTTCACTTACCACAAATCAAAATCCACCATTTACTATACAAGTTAGTAGTGTTGGGTTTGAAACTTTCAATGCCGAAATCAGTACAACAAATCAAAAATTAGAGATTATTTTAAAGGAAGGAACTGCTCTTGACGAAGTGGTAATTTCTGCTTCGAGAACGCCAGAACGTATTTTTGAATCTCCAGTAACTATTGAGAGATACGGACTAAAAGAAATAAAAAACACAGCATCAGCTGAATTTTACGATGGCTTGGAAAACTTGAAGGGTGTAGATATAAACACCAATAGTTTGACCTTCAAATCTATTAACACTAGAGGTTTCGCTACTTTCGCTAACACACGCTTTATGCAACGCGTTGATGGTATGGATAATGCTGCTCCTGCTCTTAATTTCCCTTTAGGAAATTTATTGGGGATGGTGGAGACAGATGTACAAAGCGTGGAACTTTTACCTGGTGCCGCCTCTGCTTTGTATGGAGCAAACGCCTTTAATGGTATCCTATTTATGACCAGTAAAAGCCCTTTTGATCATCAAGGAATTAGTGCTTATTACAAACATGGTGTCACATCGCAACAGGCAGCAGGCGATAATGAGTACCAAGACTATGGTATAAGGGCAGCACATAAATTTAGTGAGAAGTTTGCTGCAAAAGTTAACTTCAGTTATTTACAAGGTGTAGATTGGGTTGCCAATGACACTAGAGGAAAAGACAGAAATACAACTTTTATAAAACCTAATAGTACCAGAGAAAACGACATAGACTACGATGGTGTAAACGTTTATGGTGATCTGGTTTCAACAAACTTAAGAAATGTAAAAGAAAGTCCAGTATTTTTGAGTCAATTACCTAACCCAGCTCTGGCGAATTTAGTTCCTGACGTAGATGTAAGCAGAACAGGTTACGACGAAGCAGATCTTACCAATTATGACGCTAAAAGTATCAAGGCAGATTGGGGACTTTTTTACAGACCTTGGGAAAATGATTTTGAAATTCAGTACGTTGGTAAAATAGGTTCTGGTTCTACAATTTATCAAGGCTCAAACAGATATTCTATCAAAAACTTCTTTTTGCAACAGCATAAATTAGAGATTAAAAATGACAACTTCTTCGTGAGAGGTTATGTCACCGCAGACAATGCAGGAGATTCTTATGACATGGTATTTACTGGTGTAAACATTAATAGACAGTGGAAAAGTGATGACCAATGGTTTGGTGAATATGCCGGTGCCTTTATTCAAAGTACGCTTGCAGGATTAACAGCAGATCAAGCCCATGTTGCTGCTAGAACTGCGGCTGATACAGGAAGACTTGAACCTGGAACTCCTGAATTTCAGAGAGCATTCGATATTGTTACAAATGATCCTGATATTCTTACAGGTAGTCAATTGAAAGACGAATCAAAAATTTATCATTCTGATGCCAACTATAATTTTAGTCATTTAACAGATTTTGCTGAGATTCAAGTAGGAGGTTCTTATAGAAGATATGTTCTAAATTCTTTCGGATCGATATATACAGATAGAGATGGAGAAATTCCTTATTCTGAAGCAGGTTTATATACTCAAATTCAAAAGAAATTTTTAGAAGATGACCGCCTTAAGTTAACCGCTTCTTTAAGATATGATAAATCAGAGCTTTTTGATGCATTTTTCTCCCCAAGATTATCAGTAGGATACAATTTAGGTGAAAACAATAATCACAATTTAAGAGCCTCTTTCCAAACTGGTTTCCGTAATCCAGATACGCAAGCCCTGTATATTGGGTTTAATGTTGGACCAATTACGCTTATTGGAGGTGCTTTTGATAATCCAGAGCGATTTTCGCGCACTGTAAGTGGTACAGAAATATCGCCTACAGGTCAAGCGATTATTGGATCAAACACATTAACTTACAATGGAACTGGAGCCTATAATAATTCATTCACGAGAAGTTCTGTTACCGCGTTTGCCGCCTCTCAAAACCCTGCGGATTTACAAGCAGGTAATCCAGGGTTGGTTAACCCCGAACAAGTAAGCTCGTTCGAGGTTGGTTATAGAGGAAAAGTAGATAAATTCGTTATTGACTTTAGCGCGTATTATAATCAATATCAGGATTTCATAACTACTGTTGATGTCGTATCACCCTTTTACGGTGATGTAGCACTTTCGCAAACTTTTCCTGTTGGAGGTACACCTACGCCATTGGCTATAATAGCGCTTGCCAATGAAGATTTTCAAGCCTACCGAGCCTACACAAATACTTCAGAAGAAGTTAGTTCATATGGTGCTTCTTTAGGGGTTTCTACAAAAATATTTGGGGATTTTGATTTGGGAGCTAATTATACATATGCTAATCTTGACTTTGACCGTCAGGCAAATTCAGATTTTCAAACAAACTTTAATACTCCAGAGCATAAAGTAAAAGCAACTTTCGGGAATACGGAATTATTTAAAAACTTTGGATTTAATGTAGCTTGGAGATGGAGTGATAATTATGTTTGGGAGGCTTCATTTTTGACGGCTGATGTGCCTGCCTACCATGTTATTGATGCTCAGATTAATCTAAGGGTTCCAAGTCTTAAATCTTCATTTAAAGCTGGTGCAACAAATTTACTGGGAGATGAATACTTCACTGCGGCTGGAACAGGATTGATAGGTTCTCAGTACTACGTTTCTTGGATCATTAATAACCTATAAACAAAAAGACTATGAAAATTAAATATATATGGCTATTAGCTCTCGTTGCTAGTTTCTTTTCTTGTGAGGAAGTAGAAAGTCCAATTCCTGAAGCCGAAGTTCTCCCAGAATTGACTTCAGGTACGGCAGATTTTTCAAATTACGTTGCGGTTGGGGCGTCGTTCACGGCAGGATTTAGCGATGGTGCATTGTTTAAAGCGAGTCAAGAAAACAGCTTCCCGAATATTTTATCACAGCAGTTCGCTAAAGTTGGAGGTATACCTTTAACACAACCCTTAATGAATGATAATATTGGTGGATTTTTAATTGGTGGTATGCCCAATGTTAATTTTCAACCTAGATTATTTTTTAACGGTGCAGGCCCTGTAAGATTACCAGCTACTCCAACTACAGAAGGTACAAGTAATTTAGGCGCTACTTTTAGTAATATGGGTGTTCCAGGAGCAAAAAGTTTTCATTTATTATTTGACGGTTACGGGAATCCTGCAAACTTAGCTATTGGTCAAGCAAATCCATACTTTGTAAGAATGGCTTCAAGCCCAAGTGCCACAATGATAGGTGACGCTGTTGCGCAAAACCCAACATTTTTTACCTTATCAGAAATTGGAGGAAATGATGTTTTAGGGTATGCTACCAGTGGGGGTGATGGATCAAATCCAATAACAGATAGTGCTACTTTTGATGCTTCCTTTAATGCTTTGGTAAACGCCTTAACCAGCAATGGTGCTAAAGGCGTAGTTACAAACGTTCCTTATGTTACAGACCTTCCATTTTTTACAACTGTACCAAATAATGCTTTAGTTCTTGATGCGGCAACAGCGGCACAATTAACAGGCGTATTTCAAGCGGTAAGCGGCATATTTTTACAAGGTGCTTTATTACAAGGGGTTCCACTTGAACAAGCTCAAGCACTTGCAGCTCAATATGCTATTACCTTTAATGAAGGACCAAACAGATGGATTATTGATGTACCAGTTACACAATTGAACCCATTAGGTTTTAGACAAATGACGGAAGATGAATTATTGGTATTAACTATAGATCAGGCAGCATTGGCTGCTGGTTATGGTACTGTTGCACTAACTCCTGAAGTTTTACAGGTTTTAGGGCTTCTGCAACAAGGAGGAACGCCAACGCTAGAGCAAGCAGGATTGGTAATTGCTGCAGTGAATGGAATTGATGACAAAGATGCACTAGATTCTGATGAATTGGCGGCAATTAAAACAGCTACAGATGGATATAACGCAACCATAGGAAATACTGCTATGGCAAACGAAAATATTGCATTGGTAGATTTAAATGCTATTTTAAGTCAAGTGGCAAGTACAGGTCTTGATTTTGACGGATTTAATCTTACCGCAGATTTAGTCACTGGAGGTGCTGTAAGCTTAGATGGAATTCATTTAAATGCTAGAGGTTACGCATTTATGGCTAATAAGTTTTTAGAGGCTATTGATGAAAATTTCGGCTCTAACTTTGTTGCATCAGGCAATGTGGCAAAAGCAGTTGACTATCAAACGAATTATTCCCCAACCTTGTTGGAGTAAGTCTTAGTATAAACAAATAAAAGAGCACCTGTCATTTTTTTGGCAGGTGTTTTTTTAGGTCTAAAACCTACATTACACTACTTTTGCCAAATGGAGAAACTTATATCCCATCCCATATCGATAGTTTACTATTTGTTTTTTGGTTTAACACTTGTAATCTTTCATCCTATCCAATGGATTTGCTTTAATCTCTTTGGGTATCAAGCCCATAAAGTAAGTGTAGACACATTGCAGTTTTGTTTAATGAGATGTGCTAATATTTTAGGAACTCGATTTTCATTTTATAATTCTCATAAAATTCCAAAGAATGTTCCTCTTATCATAGTTGCAAACCATCAAAGCTTATATGATATATCACCAATAATGTGGTTTTTGCGAAAACATCACACAAAATTTATTAGCAAAATAGAACTTGGTAAAGGCATACCAAGTGTGTCCTATAATTTACGGCATGGTGGTTCTGTTTTAATCGATAGAAAAAACCCAAGACAATCGCTACCCGCTATTATGAAATTTGGAGAGTATATCGAAAACACCAAACGCGCTGCCGTAATATTCCCAGAAGGTACTCGCAGTAAAACAGGAATCCCTAAACCTTTTCAAACTAAAGGATTAGAAATTTTATTTAAAAAAGTACCGTCAGCAATTATAGTTCCGATTTCAATAAATAATTCATGGAAAATGCAACGCTATGGAGCTTTCCCTATGGGACTAGGAACTCATATTAAATTTACTGTTCATGAACCATTGAAATTAGCTAACTTTGCTAATAAACAAGAGCTAATTCAACAAGTTGAAGACACGATTAAAGCTCAAATTCAACCTTAAATAGAGATAATGTCCCTAAAAAATGTAAGACTGGAGGTTATGCAATTCTTAGAAAAAGATGTTGCTGGCCTTATGGATAAGTATTTAATTCCGATAGAAAAAATTTGGCAGCCAACAGACTTTTTACCGAACTCTGAAACAGATAGTTTCTTTGAAGAGATAAAAGAAATTCAAGAACTGGCCAAGGAATTACCCTATGACTTTTGGGTAGTTTTAGTTGGTGATATGATTACTGAAGAAGCCTTACCCACCTATGAATCCTGGCTAATGGATGTTGAAGGAGTAGACCAAGTAGAAAACGGTGGCAATAGCTGGAGTAAATGGGTAAAGCATTGGACAGCCGAAGAGAACCGACATGGAGATGTACTTAATAAGTACTTATATTTATCTGGTCGTGTAAACATGAAAGAAATAGAAAAAACTACGCAATATTTAATTGCTGATGGTTTTGATATTGGTACGGACAGAGACCCCTATAAAAACTTTGTATACACTAGTTTTCAAGAACTTGCCACATACATATCTCATAACCGCGTAGCAAAAATTGCAAAAAAAACAGGCAATAAACGTTTAGCAAAAATGTGTCAAATTATTTCAGGTGATGAAATGCGACACCACAATGCTTACTCAGAATTTGTTGAGCGTATTTTTAAGGTAGACCCAAGCCAAATGATGATGGCGTTTCATTATATGATGAAACAAAAAATAACCATGCCCGCTCATTTTTTGAGAGAATCTGGTGGTAAAATAAGTACTGCTTTTGAGGAATTCTCTAATACAGCTCAACGTATTGGTGTATATACATCAACAGACTATGTAGATATTCTTCAGAAATTAATAGATCGCTGGCAGATTGATAAAATTACCAATCTTACCGATGAGGCTGAAAAAGCTAGAGATTATCTTATGAAACTGCCACAAAGAATGTATCGTTTAGCAGAACGCATGAAAATACCCGAAAATTCGTTTGAGTTTAAATGGGTAGCTCCAGCCGTAATTAAGTAGATAAGATGACTTCAGAAGAAATCATTAACAAGACAATTAGCTTCGTTAAGGATACTTTAAAAAACGCTGAAGGTGGACACGACTGGTTTCATATTGAACGTGTTTATAAAAACAGTCTTTTAATTTCTAAATCAGAGTCCGTTGATACTTTTATCGTTTCACTTGGTGCTTTATTGCATGATATTGCGGACAGTAAGTTTCATAATGGTGATGAAACTGTTGGTCCAGAAATAGCTAGGGAATTTCTTTTTAAACAAAATGTAGATTCAAAAATTATTGAGCACGTTATAAAAATCATTGAAAATATTTCTTTTAAAGGCGGTAATGAAACCCAGATTTTCTCTTCGCCAGAACTTAGTGTTGTTCAAGACGCAGATAGGTTGGATGCCATTGGAGCCATAGGTATTGTGCGTACTTTTAATTATGGTGGTTTTAAAAACAGGGCTATATATAACCCAGACATTAAACCTAATTTGAGTATGACTAAGGCGGAATACATGGCCTCAACTGCACCAACTATCAATCATTTTTATGAAAAACTGCTGCTTTTAAAAGATAGAATGAATACCAAAACGGGCAAAGAACTCGCAGAAAAACGTCATCAGTTTATGGTGTTATTTCTAGATCAATTTTATAAGGAGTGGGAAGGAAAAACTTAAAAACTACTCCAAAATTTTAAAGTTATCCTTGTCCATTAAAAATTTAAGCTTTCGCCTGTAATTTTTAATATGACTTTTACTTAGTGTTAAAATTGCTATATCCTCTTTGTGTAATTCTATATCCGACAGCTTTTTACCTAACACATCATACACTGCAGAACTTCCGTTATATTGAATATTTACACCATCTGTTCCAACACGATTTACACCTATACAATAACTCATATTTTCAATGGCTCTTGCTTTTAATAAGGTATTCCACGCATCAATTCTGGGTATCGGCCAATTGGCAACATATAACAAAACATCATACAACTCTGAGTTTCTAGCCCAAACAGGAAATCGCAAATCATAACATATCATTGGGCATATTTTCCATCCTTTGTACTCAATGATCTCTTTATGTTTGCCTGGGTTATATACTTTATCCTCGCCTGCAAGCGTAAAAGTATGCCGCTTATCATACTTAAAAATTTCTCCATTGGGATCAGCAAATATTAACCTGTTGTAGTAGTTTCCATTCTCACTTATTACAATACTTCCTGTTACTGCCGCTTGCATTTTGGAAGCTAACTCCTTCATCCATAAAACTGTTTTACCTTGCATAGTTTCAGCAACGTTTTCAGGTTGCATTGTAAATCCACTAGTAAACATCTCTGGTAGAATAACAAGATCCACCTTCTCAGTAATAGCGTTAATTTTATGAGTAAGGTTGTTACGATTTTGTTTTGGGTTTTCCCATACCAAATTTGTTTGCACTAACGCTACTTTAAATTCTTCTTGCATTTTAATTCAAAAAATATAATACCAAGCTTAATAAACACATAGTTTTTCCCAATTGAAAAAACTAACATTCAGAAAGATATATTAATATCAAATAAAAAGAGTCCAAAAACAGCAAAATATTTTGAACTCTTAAAATATTATTTAATTTGAGGGCATCCAATCAAATGGGTTTGGAAAACTTCAAACACATTTTATTTCAGCTTTCTTTTGGTTTTGGTTACGTTTTCACTGAACTTTTCTATCTTTTCTAACCAATTTGCCTCATCAACAGGAGAAAGCTTACCCTTTTTCTTTAGCTTTTCGTATTTTTTTTGAGCATTGTCGTATTTAGATATAGCTTTGTCATAATTAGCTTGTGCCTTCTCTTTTTGACGGAGTGCCTTTTCTGCCTTTTTCTGTTTTTTCTCTGCACGCTTTTGTTGTTTTTCAGCTTTTTTTTGTTCTTGTTCTGCTGATTCCAACTTATCTTTAATAGCTTTTTCCTTGGCTAATTCTTGCTGCTGACTATTAAATGCGGTTAGTATTTCTGTTTTTCTTTCTTTGGAAAGTATATTGGTTATGTCAATACCCTCTCTCAGAATAACACCTTTTTTTACGTCATATAAAGTATCATTTACTTTTAAGTGTTGAGCAGATATTGATAAACCTGTTATCACTAAACCTAAAGTAAGTACAATTTTTTTCATCTTAATTTAATTGTATTATTTCAAATTTTAGACGCATTCTAATTTGAAAAGTCACTTATATAATTTCCATCGTTTTCAGAAGAAAACTAGCGTTCATATTTTGGCATACTCCTTTTTTCAACTTATAATCAAAATAAAGTTCATCATTAACTATTTCAGCATCAAAAAAGTAATTCTTTACCTCATCCAATTCGTTTGCTATGTCACAAAGACTCAAATCGTGTGTGGCAATTATTCCAGTAGCATTTGAAGCGACCAACTTTTCTACAAATTTTCTGGAACCAATCGCCTTATCGGTGCTATTGGTACCTTTTAAAATTTCATCTAGAATAATAAAATAACGCTCTTCTTTAATGGTATCTATTATATATTTTAACCTTGTTAATTCTGAAAAGAAATAGGAACTATCATCGGTTAAGGAGTCTGAGGTTCGCATGCTCGTGATGAGTTTAATAGGATTATATGAACTAGAAATTGCACACACTGGCAAACCAACATTAGCCATTACGATATGCAAAGACACTGTTCTTAAAAAAGTACTTTTACCTGCCATATTTGCACCAGTAACAATAAAAAATTGTTCGGCGTTAATTAACACATCACTATTTACTCTTTTACCTTTATGTAAAAGTGGATGCCCTAAGCCATTAGCTTTTAGAGTTACATTTTTTGATGTAATTTCAGGATATACAAAACTTGGATGGTTAAAAGCGAAGTTTCCTAAGGAATTATAAGCATCAAAAAAAGAGACCACATCAAACCAATCGGCAACCTTATTACCATACCGTTTTATCCATTTTTCTATGTGATACGCATTTCTTAAATCAGTTAAAAAAAGGCCATTGCCAAAAATTGCTCCGATAATGTTATTCCTATTATCCAAAGCATCTAAAGAATTTGAGAGTTTTTTGAAAATTACGGATGCTTTTTCTTTTTCAGACTGAATTTGTTTTTGCTTTTCCTGTAATAATTCTGAAGTGAATGTTTCGTTTTCAATTAAATCTAATAATACTGCATACTGACGGAATGTGTCTTTAGCCTTATCTGCATTTAATGACAGAAGGTTGATTTTCTTAACGTAAACACCTGTTATCCCCAAACCGATAAATAGCCAATACCCCAAAATTTTTTGATCTACTATAACCCCAACAACGGTTAAAATGAAGAGTATAATTGAACCTATAGAAAAAAACCATGGAAACCATTTCATAGTTTTGGGTACAATTGAACTATAAGACTGTAACCAAGTAATTATTTGTTTTGCTGGAGTTTCTAATTTAACCAAGGATGTATTTGCACTATAAAACTGCCGCCATTGTGGTTTAGCAGCCAAATTTTTAACAGCTTTTTGCCGCTCTTGTACCTTAACAATATTATTAGCCTTAAGAAGGTATGCCAGTTCTTGTTTACCTTCATGAATAGTCGTCCTATTTATCCATTGAAAAAAAGATCCTCGCCCAAATAAATCAATATCTAAACTGTAAAAATGTTTGGGATCTTGAAACTCCAATCCATCAAGCCTATGAAGAAAATCTCCTGATAGTATTTTAAGTTCTTCAGCATTAATTTCAACTAAGGCTTGATAAAAATTTTTTTGGTGCTTGATGTCAGTATATTTTGAGAGCAAAAACAAGAAAACACCTATGCCGAATAATGCAATTAATACGGCAATTTGCCAGTTTTGGTAGAAGTAATAAACACCTATAACTCCAATAAAAAAAGTAAGCAAACGCAATGTGCTGTATGTAATCAATTGCTTCTTTAATCGCTTAACTTCAGCCTTATATTTCTTCTTTTGGTTCTTATAGTATTTTTGTGGATTGTTGCTCATATTTTAGTGAATCTGCAGCGGTAAAGAAACAAAAAAGCCTCGAATTAAATATCGAGGCTCTTCACAATAATTTATTAAGAATTTAATCTCTACCAAACACTTGCAACGCCCAGTATAACAGATTTGCTAATGCACCCAAGGCTGCTACCAAATATGTTCTAGCTGCCCATTTTAAAGCATCTTCAGATCCTTTATATTCCTCTGGTGTAACCACGTTTTTATTTTTTAACCATGCTAATGCTCTATTACTGGCATCATATTCAACTGGTAAAGTAATAAAGCTGAATAATGTTGCAGCTCCCATCATTACAAGTCCTGCAACGGCAACCCACCAGCCTAAACCTAAACCAGCAGCACCACCTAAAACAAGGCCACCAATAATTAACCATTGAGACATACCCGAAGTTACACTTACCATGGGCACTAAAGTAGATCTCATTTGCAACCAACTATAGGCTTGAGTATGTTGCACTGCGTGTCCAACTTCATGCGCAGCAACAGCAGCCGCAGCAGCATTGCGCTGATTGTAAACAGCTTCACTTAAATTAACCGTTTTATTCTTCGGGTTATAATGATCTGTTAAACGTCCCGGTGTTGAAATAATCTCGACATCATAAATACCATGATCTTCTAGCATTTTTTGGGCTACTTCTGCCCCACTCATGCCATTTCGCAATCGCACTTTTGAGTATTTTGCAAACTTTCTTTTTAAAGTATTGCTTACTGCCCAACTTACTAGCGCAATAGCACCGATTAATATATAATATCCAAACATAATTTTCTTTTTTAGTTACTATAAATATAGCAATAATTACACCATTTTTGATTAGTGAAATTTTGTCAGACTATTAAATTTATGCTCCCAAAAATTACAAATCAAATGCCTCAGCGATTTCTTTATAAACAATTTCACCTTTAACAATGTTTAATCCTTTAGCTAAAGACTTGTCCTTTTTTGTGGCTTTTTGCCATCCCATTTCCGCAAGTTTAATAACATATGGAAGGGTAACATTGGTTAATCCCATTGTTGAGGTGTAAGGTACGGCTCCAGGCATGTTGGCAACACTGTAATGTACAACTTCATCAATGATGTAGGTGGGATTTTCGTGCGTAGTTGGTTTTGTGGTTTCAAAACATCCGCCTTGATCCACAGCAACATCCACCATAACGGTGCCATGGCGCATATCTTTAAGCATTTCTTTAGTAATTAACTTTGGTGCTTTAGCTCCTTTAATCAAAACACCTCCAATAATTAAATCAGAATCTTTAATATGCTTTCTTATGTTATATTCGCTAGAAAATTCGCTGATCACATTGTTGGGCATGGTTTCACTAACATGTCGTAGAGCCTTCATATTAATATCCAATATAAACACATTGGCTCCAAGGCCAGACGCCATACGCGCTGCTTGTATACCAACTACTCCGGCTCCTAAAATCAAGACTTTTGCGGGTGGTACACCAGGAATACCTCCTAATAAAATACCGCGCCCTTGAATGGGCTTCTCCAAATATTTTGCTCCTTGTTGAATTGACATGCGACCTGCTACTTCGGACATTGGAATGAGCAATGGCAAAGAGCCATCGGCATCCTCAACCGTTTCATAAGCAATACAAATTGCGTTAGAAGCAATCATAGCTTTTGTGAGTATTTCACTTGATGCGAAGTGAAAATATGTAAACACAACTTGATCTTCCTTTATCAAATCATACTCCTTTTCAATAGGTTCTTTTACCTTCACAATCATTTCCGAAGATGAATATACTTCTTCAATAGTATCTAGAATTTCGGCACCAGCTTTAATATATTCTTCATCAGGAAAACCACTATTATACCCAGCATCTTTTTGCACATACACTACATGATTTCTTTTGGTTAATTCAAAAACACCTGAAGGCGTCATTCCAACGCGATTTTCGTTATTTTTAATTTCTATAGGAACACCAATTTTCATCTTTCAATTTTTAAGTTAAATAAGGATTATGATTAAGGAACGTAATACCAATACAATATTACTACATAAGATTGAAAACAAAGGCGTTTAATTTTATTTTGTTGAATTTTTTACCCGTTTTACAGATTAAATGTGAATAAGATAAATATAGATAGATTTAGTTGATGTTTGAAATCACTAAACATGTTCAATACGTCTATTTATTGCTGTACTTTATTTTGAAATATATTAATAAAAAGGAGGAGATTATTGTGATGGAGTTGGCAAAAAGCATAGATGCACTTTTCATTAAAAAACCGTAAACCCACCAAAGTATGATACCTATAAAAAATAGTACAAGCATAGGTAATGATAAACTAGATACATCTTTAGTTTTCCATGTTTTATAAACTTGAGGTAAAAAGGCTATTGTGGTAAGTACGGCAGCAGCAAAACCAATGGGTTCTGTGTAGTTAGCTTTCAAAATTAAAATAGCGCTCATTTAATTAATAGCATCTCCTCTTAGTCTTCTAAATTTCTTTCTTGCCTCAACAAAATAAATACTATCTAAGTGATTAAATACTATGGCTTTGTATAAATTTTTTGCTTTTTCCCGTTCGTCCAGATAACGCATGTACAACTCCGCTAGGTTATAAATGGCATTATCAATTAAAACTCCATCAGGATAATTTGCGACTATTAAGTCGTAATTAGAGGCAGCCATTTCGAACTGTTGTTTTGCTTCAAACAACTGGGCTTGTTTAAATAAGGCTTGTGGCACTATAGGTTCGGTTTTATGCGCATCAAGCACTTTATTTAAAAGTGATATAGCTTCATCATTTCTATTTTGAAAAGCCAATAAATCTGCTTTCGCATAGAGTTTTAAAGCAGTTTGTAATGAATCTTCATATTTATTGTCAGTGATCAGCAATTTTAAATCTAGCGCGTCATTAGCGATAAGTTGAGAAGTTGAAGATTTTAAAATTTTTAGTTGAGATTCTGCCCACTTAAAATCGCCTTTGTAGTAACTGGCCTGTGCCACTTTAAATCTTGCTTTTTGGGAAATGGTACTGTTTTTTACATTGCGCTGAATTTGGGAGTAATATATCAATGCCTTATTGAATTTTTCTTGCAACAACAATATATCCCCCAACTTAAGTTTTATTTCCGCCTTTTCTAGGTCTGTAAGTGGCAGCTTTAATGTCTCCTCTAAAAAAGCTGTTGCGTTTTTGGTTTCGTTCATATTGAACGCCAAAAAATGAGCATAAGCAATTTGTAATTTTAGTGTTTGCGCAAACTTACCATGGGTTTCAAAAAGTGATAAATATTTTTCTTTAATAGACTCCAGATTTTCTTCGGAACTTACTTTTGTTTCAATTTGGAGTAAATTGTAGTATGCTTTCAATTTGGCATCAGTATCCTGGGCGTTTTCAACTACATAATTGAAAATGGTACTTGCTATTTCGTCTTCATTTTCTTTTTTAGCTATGTCACCAAGTTCTATAATTCTAAATAAACTCTCAGGTTCTCTTGTATAAATCGCTTTTTCTTGTGCGAAAGCTTTATTGAAATCTTTTTGTTGAATAAAAAGCCAACTTAACATCTCATTCCAAAGAACATCCGGTTCTTGCTGAATCTTTTTAATGAGAAGTTTACGCAAAATAATATTAGCCTCTGCACTACTATCTTCACTAATAAAACTATTTAAAGCACGTTTGATATTGCTGACTGACATAGGTTGTCCTGAGGCATAATCAATATAATTTAGCATCATCTTTTCAATATTGCCCTGCTCCCCATAAATTTGAGCTAAAGCCAAATTAAAATTTAATTTTGGCTTAAGTTCCATTCCCTTTTCATAAGTAGACACAGCCAGATCTAAGAGAGCGTAATCCTGAAAACCTCTTGCTACTAAATGGGAGTAATCTGGGTTGATGGAAAGGCTATTAATGGCTTTGGTATAATTCTCATTCGCCTTCTCAAGGTTATCTTGCAATTGGTAGTTGTACCCCAAATAAATATAAAAAACAGGATATTTTGTTCTATTCATGATTTCGAGTAGGAAGCTTTCCGCCTCTTCATATTGCTCTAGTTGTTGATGCACCTCTACAATCTTTTTGATGTACATCATGTTTCCTTTGTTTTGATTGTATAATCGCTTATACTCAATCAACGCTTTTTCAAAATCTCCGTTTTTAAAATACTCCTTTGCAAAAAGATCATCGCTCTGAGCAAAAGTAATGGTAGATACAAAACAAAATAGAATCAATAAAAATCTCATAAAGTAAAGATACAGAAGAGTAACCAAAACATCATAAGAATAAAAAGGTTAAGTTGAATACTATATTGAGAACACCAAAAATGCCCGAAAATTGTATTCGGGCATAACCAACCAAAAATAATAATGTTCTATTAATTGCACCACCACAACAAATTTATGATAGCAACACTCGATTGGGGACAGCTGTTATGATTAAAAATTATTTTTTAAGAACTGCTACCGTTTTATCTTCAGATTTTTCTAAGTTAAAATCTGAGAACAAAACTTTACTACCAATAAAAACAAGTGCTAAAAGTAAAATAATGCGTAAAACATTCTTCATGGCTAAGTAGGTTGATTAATTTGGGATTACTAAGGTTTAAAATGATTTAGTGAACACCAAACAAATCAACTACAAATCGTTAAATAACGTATGAAATATGATTTTAATCGATATTTCTATTTACTTATTAAAGAATTTACTTTCAAATAGAATCAAAACCAGTATACGATTGTAGTACTTGAGGAATTTTAATGCCATTAGTAGTTTGATAGTTTTCTAAAATTCCAGCTAAAATTCTCGGTAAGGCTAAAGAACTACCATTTAATGTGTGCGCTAACTCATTTTTACCATTTGAATTTTTAAACCTCAACTTTAGACGGTTAGCTTGAAATGTTTCAAAATTAGACACAGAAGACACTTCCAACCATTTATCTTGAGCGGTAGAAAACACTTCAAAATCATAGGTTAACGCAGACGCAAAAGAAGTATCGCCACCACAAAGTCTCAAAATTCTATATGGTAATTTAAGCTCTTCTAAAATTGTTTTTACATGATTTACCATACCATCTAAAGCCTCATAAGATTTTGTAGGATGCTCTACCCTAATAATTTCAACCTTATCAAACTGGTGCAATCTGTTTAAACCTCGAACATGAGCGCCATAACTACCCGCTTCTCGACGGAAACATGGAGTATATCCTGTAATTCCGATAGGTAAATCGGCTTCATTTAAAACCACATCTCTAAAAATATTGGTCCCTGGCACTTCGGCAGTAGGTATCAAATACAAATTATCTTCTGTAACATGGTACATTTGCCCCTCTTTATCAGGTAACTGACCAGTACCAATGCCAGAAGCTTCGTTTACCAAATGTGGCAATTGGTATTCGGTGTATCCAGCAGCGGTATTTTTGTCTAAAAAATAAGCGATTAAAGCACGCTGCAATCGCGCACCTTTCCCTTTATAAACAGGAAAACCTGCTCCCGTAATTTTATTACCAATCTCAAAATCAATAATATCATATTTTTTGGCTAAGTCCCAATGTGGTAGTGCACCTTCTGGCAATTTAGGAATGTCGCCAGCTTTAAACACCTCTTCATTATCAGCATCGGTGTTACCTTCTGGAACAGAGGCGTGCGGTACATTTGGAATTTGAAACAACAAATCACTCAAACTTGCAGAAACTTCATTTAGTTCATCGTTTAATGCTTTTGAAGTTTCCTTTAGCGTTCCTGTTTTTGCCTTTAGTGCATTAGCTTCTTCTACCTTTCCCGATTTAAATAAGCCTCCTATTTGCTTTGAAATAGTGTTAGACTCTGCAAGAGTATTATCAAGTTGTGCCTGAATACTTCTTCTTTTTTCGTCCAAAGCAATAACATCATCAATCATCTTAGTGGCATCGATATTTCGTTTTAATAAACGGGCGATAACCACTGCCTTATTTTCTCTAATAAATGGAACCTGTAGCATGGTTTAAAATTTAAGCGACAAATTTAATAAATACAATCAGACTTAATTTGTTTTTGAAGGCAAAATCCATTCACTGTGTTTAAGCGATTGCCAAGGTAAACCGGCAATATCAATATCAGGATTTATAAGCCTTTGCATTGGCTTTCCGTTTACACTTACTTTGCAGTAAACATATACTTCAATATCTTTCCCCTTCAGTTTAAAATCTTCTTTCAAATACTTAGCGAATTGCCAAATTACATCTGGTTTTGTGCTTGCACCGCGTTGTTGCTTCTTAGTTAAATAATCATCTAAATTAATATTGAAGCTTTCACCAGAAGCTTTATCTTTAACCGTATAGGTCGCTCTTCCATATTTTGCTCTTAGCATCATACGCCACGATAAACGATGCCCTTCTTCTGTCCACAACACATCATCTTTAAAAACATGATGTCTTAAGGGCAATGCAATTTGAACCAAAAAAAAGATAGCAAAAAGCGCCACATAAACATTTTTAAACCTCGGAAACTTTACCTCTCCAGCCTTATAAAATGGGCGCTTCTTTAAAAAGATTTTTCTAATAGTTTCTGGTTCAAAAAAGAACAAATAAAACGCCAGTGCGAGGTAAGGAAATATACCTATTTGAAACACAACTGAATTAAATAAATGAAACCCGATCGATACAATAAATGCAACCTTTCGCGTTGGTTTAAAAAGCAATAATGGAATAATAAGTCCGTCAAAAAAAATACCACCCCAAGTAAGCATATTTTGCAACCAAGGTTGCTGCAACACTTCACCAATAACTGGATAGTTTTTTTTGCCACTCATTAAAACTTGCATCACCGTACCGTCTAACCAATCGGGGTATAGTTTCGCGATAGAGGCATAGGTATACACAATAAAGAGTTGCACTATAAACAAGATGCGACACCAATTTGGCATCGCATTAGTTTTAAGCTTTGGGTTTTGTCTAGCATCAATAGATACATCATGATGCGCAGGCATAAACACCATAATGGCACTTATTAAAACCAACAAGTAATAATGATTGTTGTAAGCCGATTTCTGCATTAAATACGACCCCGCCCATAATAAAGTAAAGGTTAGCATGCTTATACGGTACTTGTAACCCATCATAATGCAAAAGCCGCATATACTCATTAGGGCATAATAAAAATACATACCGTTACCGTCCAAAGGCTGTAACCACTCAAAACCAATAAACGAAAAGGTGAATTTAGGGTCTATCATTACACGCTTAACCCAACCGGTTAAAATAGCTCCAAAGGATTCTAAAAAGCAAAGCAGCCCGAAAAATATCCTAAAAATTACTAATTGCGAATTATCAATATGCTTAAATAAGAAACTATTGCGCATTATAACTATCAATAAATTTCAATGAAAACTCTCGATCTTTTTGAAGTTGTTGTTTTAAAATATCAACCGATTCAAACTTTTGTTCGTCCCTAATGCGCTCTAAAACATGAATTTTAAGAATCTCACCATAAATAGAGGTTTCAAAATCGAAAAAATTCACCTCAATAGACTCTTTTTCACCGTTCACAGTAGGGTTTATACCAATATTCATCATCCCAAAAACAGTTTTACCATTGATGCTTGAAGATACTACGTAAGCGCCATATTTAGGTATCAGCTTATAATCTTCCTCTATCTTAATATTAGCCGTGGGGTATTTTATTTGCTTGCCTATGCCCTTGCCTTTAACCACTTTTCCCGTAAGCATAAAAGGGTACCCTAAGTATCTATTAGCCTTTTGGATATGACCATCTTTTAAAGCCTGCCTAATTTTGGTGGAACTTACAGCAACGTCATCAATATCTTGAGCAGAAATTTCTTCAACCTCAAAACCAAATAGCTCTCCAAATTTTATCAAATCATTTATATCGGCATTCCTATTTCTGCCAAATCTATGATCATAACCTATAATTACTTTTTTAACGTTAAGCTGATTTACCAAAATATCTTGCACGAATTCTTCCGCAGATAGTCTTGAAAACTCTTTAGTAAATTCTTTGACTAGAAGGTAATCCAACCCCAATTGCTTTAATATAAAACTGCGCTCTTCAATGGTGTTAATGAGCTTTATGGAATTGTCTTTTTGAAGCACCATTCTTGGGTGCGGAAAGAACGTGAGTATCATTGATGTTAATCCTTCTGCCTTTCCAGAAGAAATTAACCTTTTAATAATTTTTTCATGACCGACATGAACACCATCAAATGTACCAATCGTTACAATTGAAGGTGTAACAGCTTTATATTTTTCAACTTTAACTACCTTACCCATGGGATTTTAAAAATTGTTAATGTCGCCAAAATCATTTAGATTTGCTTAGAAAGACCCCGCTTTAGTTATGAAAACAAAACTACATTATGTTTTTGCAACCGCCATATATTTCATGGTATTTTCAACCTTTGCGCAAGATAATTTTTTTGTAAAAGTTGAAGACACTCAAAAAACTAAAGCGTCTAAAAATACACTTGAAGAATCATACGTTTACGCTTTTGATTATGAAAGCTTGAGTAAAGCGCTACCTAAAGATGATTATAGCTCAAATTCTTCTAAATCTTTTGAAACTGTAATTAGTTTTCCAAATGCAGATGGCGATTTGGAAAAATTTAACATTCAAGAGGCGCCCGTATTTCACCCCGATCTTCAAAAAAAATATCCCGAAATTCGATCTTACATTGCACAAGGGATTGAAATACCTTCGGCTGTTTTTAGGTTTACTTTATCCCCTTATAAAGGATTATCTGGCATTATTTTAGGAAAAGATACGGCTGAAGTTATTGAACCACTTGAAGAAAAAAACAAATTCAAAATTTCTAAAGTTTCTAGTCTTGAGAAAATTACTACCTTCAGTTGTAAAACGATAGATGAACTTTCTTCCTCTATAAATAGAAAAAGTACTAGTTTAAAAGATGCAGACGACAGTATAAAACGTGTATATACCATTGCGATTTCTGTAACTGGTGAATATTCTAACTTTCACGGCGGCACATTGGCAGGTGTAAATGCAGCATTAGCTTCTACTTTAAACAATATTAATGCAGTTTTTGAAAACGATTTTAACGTCGCATTACAACTTACAGGTAATAATGATAATGTTATATACCTAAACCCAGCATCGGATCCGTATTCTTCATTCGGTAATTATGCCGGCGAATTACAAACTACTTTAGACAATGAAATTGGTGATGCCAATTATGACGTGGGGCATTTACTAGCAGCAAGTGGTTTTGATGGTAATGCGGGATGCATCGGGTGTGTTTGTGATAGCGGCATTAAAGGCAGAGGTTATACCTCAAGTGATACCCCAGATGGCTTTAACTTTGACATTGATTTAGTAGCTCACGAAATAGGACATCAATTTGGTGCTAACCATACATGGACACATGGTGGTAATGAAGGGAGTAATGTACAAATGGAACCCGGAAGCGGTTCTACCATTATGGGGTATGCCGGTATTACCGGGTCTACAAATGTGCAAGTGAATAGCGACCCTTATTTTCACGGTATCTCTATTGAACAGGTTACTAATTTTATCAAAACAACAACTTGCGCATTAGAAACCAATACTGGAAATACAACACCGGTTGCTAATGCTGGACCAGATTTAACCTTACCAGTTGGCACCCCTTTTAAGCTTGTTGGATCAGGTAGTGATGCTGATGGAGACAACCTAACCTATTGTTGGGAGCAAATTGATGAGGACAATGCTCTAACAACTTTTCCAGATCCAGACGATACCAACTCAAATTCAGTTTTATTTAGATCGTTTTCGCCGTCCACAAGCAGCACAAGATATTTTCCAAACTTATCAGATCTTCAATATGGTGTTAATGCTAACCAATGGGAAAAAGTGCCAAACGTTGCAAGAACCTCAGATTTTAGGTTAACTGTTAGAGATAATAGAGCTGGAGGTGCTAATAATATTAGTGATGACATGAGAGTAACCTTTGATAATAGTCGTGGTCCTTTTCAAATTACATCTCAAAACACTCCTGGTCTTTTTTGGACCAGTGGTTCTACCCAAACGATTACCTGGAGCGTTAATAATACCAATACCATTTCTGGAGCAGCCAATGTAAATATTCTATTGTCTACAGATGGAGGCGCAACTTATAATTTAGTTGCTGAAGATGTACCTAATAATGGAAGTTATAATTTGACAGTACCCAATAAACCCTCAACATCATGTAGAGTGATGGTTGAAGCCGCAAATGAAACATTTTTTGCAATTAATGAGGAAGCTTTTGCAATTGATTTTGAAGTGACCACTACATGCACGCAATATGCTTCATCTGATAATTTGAATATTAGTATTACGGATAATACTGGTAGCTTATCTGAAAGTAATAGTATCAATATTTCGGATTCTTCTACCATTACGGATGTAAATGTAGGGTTGAACATTTCGCATACTTATATTGGAGATCTGGGTATTGCGCTAGAAAGTCCAGAGGGCACTACTGTCTCTCTTAAAACCTCCAGAGATTGTGATTCGGAGCAAAATTTTGTTATCACTTTTGATGATGAAGCGGTGCAGTTGAATTGTTTACAAACAACAGGAAATCCTGCTTACCGTTCTGTAAACGATTTACTTTCTACCTTAAACGGAGAAAATACTTCTGGCAACTGGACCATTAATGTTGGCGATTTTCAACCAGGAGATTCCGGAACCTTAAATTCTTGGTTTATAGAAGTTTGTCAAACTACACATACTTCTTTGAACATAACAGAATTTTCTTTTGAAAACGTGAAGTTGTTCCCTAATCCAAGCAATGGCGAGTTTACCTTAAAAATTGATAATCAGCACATAGCAAAAAACATCTCTATTGAGGTATTTGATTTAAGAGGCAGGCTTGTTTATACCCAGCAAATTCAAGACACTACTATGCTAGAAGAAACTGTCGCCATCAAAAATGCACAAGGCGGCATGTATGTAATGCGCCTTACTGATGGTATTTCTAAAGACATAAGAAAGATTGTTGTAAAGTAATAGCGAGGTGTCTATATCTATTTACCATTAAACAAGTTCATGGTTGTACTTGTACCAGCAAGGACAAACGACTTAATAAGTTCTACTGATTTCTCCAAACGCTCTGGCATTTTACTCTTCTCTTCTTCGGTCCATTCTCCCAGAACATAATCTATTTGTCGCCCTTTTGCAAAAGCGTCGCTTATGCCAAATCTAAACCTATTGTACTTTGTAGAATTTAATTTCTGCTGAATATCTTTTAGTCCGTTATGCCCACCATCACTTCCTTTCGTTTTTAAACGAATACTGCCAAACGGTAAATTTAAATCATCGGTAATGATTAGCAGATTATCCAAAGGCACTTTCTCCTTTGTAAGCCAATAAGTAACAGCTTTACCACTTAAATTCATAAAAGTACTGGGTTTTAAAAACATAAAACTTCTGCCTTTTAATTTATAATACCCAATGTCTCCTAACTTATTGGTTTCAAAAATTATCTGTTCCTTTTCGGCAAAATAATCCAGAATTTTAAATCCTATATTATGTCTCGTTTCTTCGTATTTCTCACCTATATTTCCTAATCCAACAATTAAAAATTTCTTCATGGGGTCTTGCTCCTCTTTCGGTTTTTCTAAATTGAATAATTGCAATAAAAACCTAAACATTCTATTAATTTCCAGTAAAAATAAAAAAGCATTCTATCTTAAGTAGAATGCTTTACATATTAAATATTTCGAACTACTTAAGAAACTGCTTTTAATTTCTTTAATGTAGTTTTTGTTAATTTATCCTCTGCGTACGATTTAGTAACGTTCAATTTCTTGTCCGTACTACTAGGTAATTCAAACATAGCATCTGTTAAAATCTCCTCACATAACGAGCGTAAACCTCTTGCACCTAGTTTATATTCAATGGCTTTATCTACAATAAAACCTAAAGCGCCGTCTGTAATTGTAAACTCAATATCATCCATAGAAAACAGTTTTTTGTACTGCTTGATAATTGCATTTTTAGGTTCAGTAAGAATGGCTCTTAGTGTTTTGGCATCTAAAGGATCCATATGAGTTAAAACAGGGAGCCTTCCTATAATTTCAGGAATAAGTCCGAAATCTTTTAAATCCTTCGGAATAATATACTGCAGTAAATTGCTTTGATCGATCACCTCATCAGACATTGAAGCCGCATAACCTACCGCCTTCATATTAAGACGTTTGATAATAACACGCTCAATACCATCAAAAGCACCACCAGCAATAAATAAAATATTCTCTGTATTAACTTCAATAAATTTTTGATCTGGATGCTTTCTACCTCCTTTAGGCGGAACGTTTACAACAGTTCCTTCTAAAAGTTTTAATAACGCCTGTTGCACCCCTTCACCTGAGACATCCCTTGTTATGGACGGGTTGTCACTTTTACGAGCAATCTTGTCTATTTCATCAATAAAAACGATGCCCTTCTCTGCCTTCTCTAGATTGTAATCAGCAGCCTGTAACAATCTGGTAAGAATACTTTCAACATCCTCTCCCACATATCCAGCTTCGGTAAGCACAGTTGCATCAACGATAGCCAACGGTACATTAAGCATTCTGGCAATCGTTTTAGCCATTAAAGTTTTACCTGTACCCGTTTGACCGACCATAACGATATTACTTTTTTGAATTTCAATATCGTCATTTGATGGCGGTTGTAATAAACGTTTATAATGATTATAAACAGCAACAGACATCACTTTTTTGGTCATTTCCTGACCAATAATGTACTCGTCTAAAAAGGCTTTAATTTGTTGCGGTTTTCGAAGTTTTAATTCCGCAGATAAATCGTTAGTATCACTTTGTTTAGACTCCTCTAAAACAATGCCATGTGCCTGTTCTATACATCTATCACAAATATGGGCGTCTAGCCCTGCAATTAATAAATTAGTCTCTGGCTTTTTACGACCACAAAATGAACATTCTAACTCTTCTTTTGCCATTAATTAAGTTCTTTTTAAATTGTAAAGATTTACTTTACAGATTCCAGAATGACTAACAAAGGTAAGAAAATTTTAATTTCTCGCTAAAATCTCGTCAATCATGCCGTATTCCTTGGCTTTATCGGCCTTCATCCAGTAATCTCTATCACTATCCTCATATACTTTGTCGTAGTCTTGACCTGAATGCTTACTTATAATTTGATATAACTCTTCTTTAAGTGTTAAAATCTCTTTTGCAGTAATTTCAATATCGCTTGCTTGTCCTTGAGCACCACCCATTGGTTGATGTATCATAACCCGCGAATGTGTTAAACCACTACGTTTTCCTTTTTCTCCAGCACATAACAATACAGCTCCCATTGAGGCTGCCATACCCGTACAAATAGTAGCCACATCTGGCTTTATAAATTGCATAGTATCATAAATACCTAAACCGGCATAAACACTTCCTCCCGGAGAGTTGATATAAATTTGAATGTCTTTTGAAGCATCTACACTTTCCAAAAACAACAATTGCGCTTGAATAATGTTAGCTACCTGATCATTAATCCCAGTGCCTAAAAAGATAATACGATCCATCATTAAACGCGAGAATACATCAAAAATTGCAATGTTCATTTGTCGTTCTTCAATAATATTTGGAGTAAGATTAGTGGGATACATACTACTTATAATTTTATCGTAATATGTGCTACTTATACCTTGGTCTTTTGTAGCGAATTTTTCAAATTCTTTAGCGTAATCCATATACGTTTTTCCTTTTGTTTTGTTAATCTCTTGACATACATCAAGATGGATTATTTTTTCTAATTTTTCAATAAACTTTTAAAATAAAAATGCGCTTAAATCCTAATGATTTAAGCGCATAAATATAATGAATAATTATTTGACTATTTGTCGCCGTAAACTTCTTTGACAAACTTTTCGTAACTCAATTCTTTCTCTTTCAAGTTTGCTTTTTCTTTGTATAGACCAATTAATTTTTGACTTATTAATTGCTCTGAAATACGACGTGCCTCATCTTGATTCCCAAGTACTCTAGCAGCAATACCTTCAAGCTCCTCATCAGAAGGGTCTAGCTGTCCAAATTGTGCCATTTGTGCCTTTATCATTTCTTTGGCGTGTCCTTTAATATCTTCAATAGTAACTTGAATATCATTTTCTTGAATAAGCTTGCCTTCAATTAATTGATAGCGTAAACTTTTTTCAGACTTTTCATATTCCTCTTTTGCTTGAGTTTCGTCCATTTCATTTTCCCCAGAAGTCTGCATCCACTTTGTTAAAAACTCAGCTGGCAAATCAAATTTTGTGCTATCAACTAAATATTCAGTTACATCGTTTAGTAATTTCTGATCTGACTGCTGTTTGAATTGCTTCTCAGCATCTTCCCTTATTTTAGCTTTCAATTCAGTTACAGAAGTTACAGTTGTAGGTGGGAATAACTTATCAAACAACTCTTGATCTAAATCTGCCAAATCACGCTTGTTAATTTCTGTAATTTCAAATGTTACTTCTAAATCTAAATCATGTGCTTCATCATGACTTACCTTTAAAGCATGCATTAACTCATGGTTATCGTCATACAAACCCTTAGTTTTTAATGTGATAACATCTCCAACTTTAGCGCCTACAAATTTCTTAGCAGTAGCTTTTCCTTTAAATTTATCTAAGGTTAGCGATACAGTATTTTCAATTTCTTTTTCTTCATTTTTAAAAGTTCCCGTAATCTCACTATCATTTTCAATGGTGTCTTGAGATACTAACTTTCCATATTGCTTCTGTATACGTTCTATTTGCTCATCAATCATCTTATCATCAGCAACAATATTATAATGTGTTATGGCCTTTTTACCTTTTAATTTCACATCAAATTCTGGCGCTAAACCTAATTCAAATTCAAAAGAAAAAGAATCACTATCCCAATTGATTTCATCTTGAGGTTTTGGCAATGGTTGCCCTAAAACATCAAGCTTTTCTTCAGTAAGGTATTTATTTAATGCATCCTGTAATAGTTTATTCACTTCGTCTACCAATACAGCTTTTCCGTATTGTTTTTTAACCAATCCCATTGGTACGTGACCTTTTCTAAATCCAGGAATATTTGCGGTTTTACGATAATCTGATAAGATTTTTTCCACTTTATCGCTATAATCTTCTTTAGCGATATCTACTTTTACAACCGCATTTAATGCATCTAAGTCTTCTCTTGTAATATTCATTTTAATGATATAAGCCTATTAAGGCATTTAACAATTGGGGGAAACCCGAAATCAAAATTGGGATGCAAAATTAGTACATTTTTACATCCCAACAAAGTTTTTAATTATTTGATTAAGAGCTACTTTTTGTCTTCTTTTAAAAGTGAATGCAAGATAGATTGCAGGATAGATAGTAGAATGCTAAAAATTAGTGCCCACCAAAAATTTGCGACTGCAAAACCATCAATAAGTTGATCTGCCAGAAGAATGATAATGGCGTTAATGACCAATAGGAATAAACCTAGTGTTAAAATTGTTGCAGGCAATGTAAATATTACCAAAATAGGTTTTACAAGTATATTTAACAGTGATATTACCAAGGCTACAATTAGTGCACCGACATAACCGTTAACACTTACACCTGAAAGTGCATAGGCTAAAATAAAAACAGCAACTGCGTTGAGTAGAAGTTTAATAATCCAATTCATATTCATTTATTTAAAATTAAATCACCCCTTGTCAACATTCCCAAGACACCGCATTTTAATCGGTAATGCAAAAGGAAAATCAACAGCATTACCAGATTTTTTTGCAGGAGTAATTTTAGGCAAGAGCTTGATAACCCTTATGCACTCTTCTTTTACGCTATCATATTTTGATCTTGCCTGAACGTCAACAACATCCCCCTCTGTATTAACCTTAAAAACAACTCCTATCCTTTCAAAACCTTCAACACCAATATCACACAAAATCTTTGTGTTAAATTTTCCATAAGTGAAAAGTGCAATTTTTTTTGCCATGCACTTTTTTCTATGCCCATTGTCTATTTCCTTTTCACAACCAGGATATATAGCACTTACGAAGTCTTCATTCACAACTTGACCATAAGTACAAATATGAAAACCTAACGTAAGAAAGAGAATTGAAACACAATTTTTCATAAGCACGATTGATTCTAAATTTACAAAAAAATTACTTCAAGAAGTTTAAAACCGCCTCAAAAAAATCACTAGGATTTTCAGCATGTAACCAATGTCCTGCGTTGGCAATAGTTTCAATTTTAGCTTTTGGAAAATGATTTTTAATAATGCTTTCATCACCAACACCGATATATTCAGATCTATCACCTCTTAAAAACAACGTATCTTTTTCAAATCTTGCATAAGATGGCAGCGACTCACCAACTTCCGAAACCTCATCTTTAAGAACTTCCAAATTTATACGAAGACCAAGCTGTCCTTTTTCTACCCAATACAGGTTTTTTAACAAAAACTGACGTATACCTACTTCTGAAACGTATTCGCTCAATACTTTGTCTGCTTGCCCTCTGCTTTTTATTTCAGCAAAATCTAAAGCACTTAACCCATTCAAAATAGCATCATGATGCACTGGATAAAATCTTGGGGAAATATCGGCTACTACCAATTTGGACACCATCTCTGGATATAATGTGGAAAATAACATGGCTGTTTTTCCGCCCATAGAGTGCCCAAGAAGGATTATATCTTCAATTTCCTTAGCCTCGCAATAGTGCTTCAAATCTTCTGCAAGTACTTCATAATTAAATTCATCGTCATGAAAACTATGCCCATGGTTACGTTGATCTACCAGATGCACTTCATAACCCAATTCTGCAAAATTTTTACCGTGGGTTTTCCAATTGTCACTCATACCTAAAAAACCATGCAGAATAACAAATGGCTTTCCTTCTCCTATTATATTTGAATGTAGTATCATCAACTTGAATTAAAACTAAAATCAGCCTTCCAATTTGTGCAAATACATCTGTATTACATTTTCAACACCTAAATACAGGCTTTCTGCAACAAGAGCGTGACCAATGGACACTTCTAAAAGATTAGGAATGTTCTGCTTGAAAAATTGGATGTTATCCAAGGATAAATCGTGCCCCGCATTAATACCCAAATCTAATTCATTGGCTATAATCGCCGCCTTGGTATAAGGTTCAATGCCTTTTTCATTACCCAAACTATATTGGTGTGCAAAGCTTTCTGTGTATAATTCAATTCTATCCGTGCCCGTTGCTTTTGCTCCATCAATGTGCTCCAATACGGGGTCCACAAAAATTGAAGTTCGTATACCGTTATTTTGAAATTCTTTAATCACATCAATCAGAAACGCTTTGTGCTTTCTGGTATCCCATCCTGCATTACTTGTTATGGCATCTTCTGCATCTGGTACCAGGGTAACCTGGGTTGGTTTCACCTCTAACACTAGGTCCATAAACGATTTAATAGGGTTTCCTTCAATATTAAACTCAGTGTAAACTTCTGGTTTTAAATCTCTTGTGTCTTGATAGCGAATATGGCGCTCATCTGGTCGTGGATGTACAGTAACACCTTCAGCACCAAAACGTTGTACGTCTTGGGCAAATTTTACAACATTTGGCACATCGCCCCCTCTGGAGTTTCTAAGCGTTGCTATTTTATTAATGTTTACACTTAACTTTGTCATCAATTATTTTTTAAAGGGCAAAAATACAAACTAGAACAGGCTTAAGTAGCATTTTTTTAATTAATTTGCACCATACTCGTAGTAGCAAAATGAAACTTTCGGAATTTATAATTAACGACATAAAACCGCTAAACACAGGAAGCAAGATAAGCGAATTGCAAGAAGTTTTCAATCAGCTTACTTATTCGCATTTGCCAATTAAAGATGAAAACGGTGTTTTTGTTGGTTGTTTTTTTGAAACAGATGTGCATTGTTTTGATGGAGATAAGTTAGTGCGAGATTACATTTATGCTTTAGAGGATTTTCATGTAAAGAACACTACACTTTGGCTTGATGTATTGGAGGCCTTTGCTCAAAATTCGGCAAACATAATGCCTGTACTTAATGAATCTGGCAACTATTTAGGATATTTTGAATTAAATGATATTATTGGTTTGTTTAACGAATCGCCATTTTTTCATGAGGCTGGAGGTGTTTTGGTTGTTGAAAAAGGTATTAATGATTACTCTTTTAGTGAAATCAGCCAGATTGTTGAGTCTAATAACGGGAAGCTACTTGGTGCCTTTATATCTCAAATGAAAAACGACATTGTACAAGTTACATTGAAAATTGGAAATACGGGACTTAATGAAATTATTCAAACCTTCAGAAGGTACAGTTATAATATTGCATCAGGACACGAAGAAGATAGCTTTACCCAAAGCTTAAAGGAACGTTCTGAGTATTTGAATAAATATTTAAATATATAGTGCATGAAATTAGCCGTTTACGGAAGATTTAACAATACTTACACACTAGCATCAGTCGATACGCTTTTAAACTATCTTGAAAAAAAAGAGATTGAAGTTTTAATTGAAAGTGAATTTGCTGCACTTATCAAGGAGGATAGAGACAAAAAGCCCTTTTACAATAGGTTTAAAACTTTCGAAACTTTAGACAATTCTTACGATTTATTGATAAGTATTGGTGGTGATGGCACAATTTTAAGAGCGATTACGTTTGTAACTACCCTTGATATTCCTATTGTGGGTATAAATACGGGGAGACTTGGATTTTTAGCGACTGTACAGGTAGAAGGCATTGAAAAAGCCATTCAAAATATATTGGATGGGAAGTATAAATTTTCTGAAAGGAGTCTGCTTTGCGTTGAAACTTCACCTGAAAATAAAGATATTTTAGAGCTTGACTTTGCGTTAAATGAAATTGCCGTAAGTAGAAAAAACACTACTTCTATGATTACCATCGAAACACTTTTGGATGGTGAATATTTAACATCGTATTGGAGTGATGGATTAATTGTTTCAACCCCAACAGGCTCTACAGGTTATTCTCTTAGTTGCGGCGGGCCAGTAATAACCCCAGGTGCTAATAGTTTTGTTTTGACGCCGATAGCGCCGCACAATCTTAGTGCACGCCCGTTGGTAATTCCAGATTCAACCGAAATTCAATTAAAAGTAAGCGGTCGGGAGCAACAACACCTTGTGTCTCTAGATTCTAGAATAGCCACCTTAGATAACGGTACTATCATAAAAATAAAAAAAGCAAACTTCAAAATTAAGATGATTGATCTATTGGATGAGAGCTTTTTAAAAACACTTCGCAAGAAAATGCTTTGGGGCGAAGACAAGCGCAATTAAACAATATTTCTACTTAAATCCTGTTTTACCTTAATGTAACAATTTGATACAAATTGTAATAGGCTCATCTTATTTATTATATTTGCAAACTTTAAATGGCTATGCGGAAGGTAAACGTATTAATTATTAGCATTTTAACGCTTCAACTTGGCTTCTCCCAAATCAACGAAATAGGTGTATTTGCAGGAGGCAGTAATTTTATTGGCGATGTTGGCGCAACCGATTTTATTTCACCAAACCAAGCCGCTTTTGGTGGGATTTATAAGTGGAATAGAAGTGCGAGACATTCTTACAGAATTTCAATGATTTTTACTGAATTAGAAGGAATGGATATTGATTCTGACGACCCAAGGAGGCAACAACGTGGATATAGTTTTTCCAATAGTATATTTGAAGTTTCGGCGGGAATGGAATTTACATTTTTAGACTTCAATTTACATACCGGTGATCCTGTGGCAACACCATATTTATATAGTGGTATTAGTGTTGCTAGACATGATAACTATTATTTTGATAATGGAGCACTTACCTCTGAAAATAGTAAAAGTTGGGCTTTTGGAATTCCCATGGTTTTAGGCTTTAAAGCGCGCTTGATAGACCAATTTATAATTGGCTTAGAAGTAGGTGCACGCTATACATTTACTGATGAAATTGATGGAAGTATCCCTTATGCCGATTTTAGGGAATCGTTTCAATTTGGTAATGTGAACAACAACGATTGGTATGTATTTTCCGGTATTACATTAACCTACACTTTTGGACAGAACCCTTGCTATTGTATTGAATAAATGGATTTAAAAGACAACATACTTCTTGAAGCACTACCAAGGCATATTGCTATTATTATGGATGGCAATGGGCGTTGGGCTAAGCAAAAAGGTATGATTCGTGCTTTTGGTCATGAAAATGGCACCAAATCCGTGCGGCAAGTTGTTGAAGCTTCAGCAGAATTGGGTGTTGCGCACCTTACACTTTATGCATTCTCAACAGAAAATTGGAACCGTCCAAAACTAGAGGTTAAAACGTTAATGAAATTATTGATTTCTTCACTTAAGAAAGAAATCAAAACACTTGAAGATAATAATATAAAACTCTCTGCCATTGGCAATTTAAATATGTTACCTACTAAGGTGCATAAAGAACTTACTGAAGTAATGCAGGCAACTGCAAATAATACGCGAATGACGTTAACCTTAGCGTTAAGTTATGGCTCTAGAGAGGAATTAATAAGCACTGTTAAAGAAATCAGTAATAAAGTTAAAAATAATATAATTTCGTTAGAATCTATTGACGAATCAATTATAAATAAGCATCTTTACACGCAAAATTTACCAGACGTAGACTTGCTTATAAGAACTAGCGGAGAACAACGTATCAGTAATTTTTTGCTTTGGCAGATAGCTTATGCCGAATTGTATTTCACCCATACACTTTGGCCAGATTTTACTAAGGAAGATTTGTATAAAGCTATTATTGAATATCAAAAAAGAGAAAGACGATTTGGGAAAACAAGTGAACAACTTAGCTAGTACATTTTCTTTAAAATCCTACCTAAAACAATGTATTACAATATGTTGTGTTGTGTTTGCTTTTACACTTCAAGGGCAAGATAATGCATTCCAAAAGGGAAGAAAATACACAATTGCTGGTGTTTCAGTAGTAGGTAACACTACGTTTAACGAACAAACTGTAATTACCTATTCGCGACTAAAAAAAGGAAAAGAAATAACCATTCCAGGTGAGGATATTGCTAATGCTATTAAAAAGCTTTGGAGTTCAAAGTTATTTAGTGATATTGAAATTTACGTCACAAATATTGAAGGTAATAACGCTTATTTAGAAATACGTCTTTCGGATTTACCCCAATTAAACAATGTAAAAATTACTGGAGAAAAAAAGGGTAAGCACGAAGGTATTATTAACGATAATAAGCTTAAAATTGGTACTAAGGTTACAGAGAATTTAATTACCACAACCAAAAATTTCCTTGTTAAAAAATATAAAAAAAGTGGTTTTTATAACACAAAAGTAAACATCAATACCATAGAAGTTAAGGACTCTATTGAAAAAGCTAGAGTAAATATGGTAGTTGCTATAGACAAAGGTGAAAAAGTAAAAATAAAGGATATCACTTTTGAAGGTAATAGTACTTTAAAGGCAAAGGTACTGCGCAAAGCAATGAAGAGCACCAAAAAAATCAATAGGCTTCGAATTTTAAAGCGCTCAAAATTTGTCGATTCTGCTTATCAAGCGGACTTAGGAAGTGTTATTGATAAATATGCTGAAAACGGTTATCGCGATGCCAGAATCATTTCAGATAGTATTAGTATAAATAATGATAAAACAATCTCTCTTCATATTAAGGTAGAGGAGGGTGATCTGTACAAATTTGGTGATATTAGCTTTATAGGAAATACTGTTTATACAGACGAACAACTCAATAGATACATACGGATTAAAAAAGGAGATACCTATAATGGTGTTTTGCTACAAGAACGTATACAAGATAATAGTAAACCAGATGCTAATGATATTGTAAATCTTTATCAAAACAATGGTTATTTATTCTCATCTATAAACCCAGTAGAAGTAAGTGCAGAGGATAATGTTATTGATTTAGAAATTCGAATTTCTGAAGGGAAAGCTGCAATATTCAACAATGTAAGTGTGGCTGGAAATGACAAAACCAACGACCATGTTATTTACAGAGAGTTAAGAACAAGACCTGGACAGTTATATAGTAAAGCCAATGTGGTTAGAACGGTTAGAGAACTCGGGCAATTGGGCTTTTTTGATGCGCAGGAAATTTCTCCTGACTTTCAAAATCCAAACCCAAACGAGGGAACTATTGATATGCAGTATTCTATAAAGGAAACAGGTTCAAGTCAAATTGAATTACAAGGTGGTTATGGCGGCGGAGGTTTCATTGGTACATTGGGGTTATCTTTCAATAACTTTTCAATGAAAGATATTTTCAATAAGAAAGCCTATAAGCCAATCCCAATGGGAGATGGACAACGCTTATCATTACGATTACAAGCGAGTCAGTTTTTCCAAACCTACAGTTTTTCATTTTCTGAGCCCTGGTTGGGTGGTAAACGCCCTGTACAGTTCTCCGTGTCGCTGTCGCATACCAAGCAGTTTCAATTTAATTTTCAGTCTAGACGCGCCGATAGAAGCCAGAGTTTTAACATTACCGGAATAACACTTGGTTTGGCAAAAAGACTAACGGTTCCGGATAACTTCTTTACTTTATCTCAAGCATTAAGTTATCAAGTATACGATTTGAATAACTATAATACTGGTTTATTCACTTTTGGTGATGGAAGTTCCAAGAATCTCTCTTATACCTTCGGATTAACTAGAAACAATACAAGGATAGATCCTATTTTCCCAACGGGAGGTTCTAATTTTGCGTTGACCGCTAAGTTTTCTCCGCCTTGGTCTTTGTTTGATGATGTAGATTATGAAGCTTTGAGTGATGAGCGTGACGATCAACAAGCAATTGTAAGTGATACTTCATTACCAGACAGCCAAAGAAACGAAGCGGCAGATAGAATTAGTCAAATAGATCAAGAACGTTTTAATTGGTTAGAGTTTTACAAAATCAATTTTAAGGCAGATTGGTTTACTTCTTTGGCGAAATTTGGAAAGAAAAGCGATTTGGTATTGAGACCAAGTGTTGAGTTTGGTTTTTTGGGTGCTTATAACAGTGATAGAGGCGTAATTCCTTTTGAACGTTATTTTGTTGGTGGTGATGGTTTAGGGAATTTTGCGCTGGATGGAAGACAAGTGGTACAACTTAGAGGTTATCCTAATCAAAGTTTATCTACTCAGGATGGAGGAAGCATCTATAATAAATTCTCTTTGGAATTAAGATTTCCTGTGACTTTAGAATCCTCAGCTAAAATTTATGCTTTAGGCTTTCTTGAAGGAGGTAATTCTTTTAACAGCTTTAGAAATTTTGACCCTTTTAACCTAAAGCGATCTGCTGGCTTAGGTATTCGCATATTCATGCCAGCCTTCGGTTTATTAGGTATAGATTTTGGTCATGGTTTCGATCCTATTCCTGGTCAAGTCGGAAAAAGTGGATGGCAAACACACTTTATTATAGGTCAGCAATTTTAGGTAAAATTCATTTTGGCACGATATTTTCTAATAACACATTGATGATTTGATTGAGAATTAAAATTTTTAAGACTAAATTGCGTTAGTTTTAAAAATAAAATTCAAGGAGAGGCAGAATAATGAATCATCTGTCGGTTTTTAGAATTTATAATTATAAATTAAAAAATAACACAGATGCGAAAAAACGTTCTTTTTTTATTGACATTAGTTGTTATGCTAAGCATTGGAGTATCGGCACATGGACAACGAGGTGTTCGAATTGCTTATATAGATACTGAGTATATTTTGGAAAATGTTCCGGAATATCAAGAAGCTATGACGCAACTAGACGAAAAGGCGCAAAAGTGGAAAAACGAAATTCAGGCGAAACTATCTGATATTGCTCAAAAGCGAAAAGATTTGAGTAATGAAAAAGTGCTGCTCACCCAAGAACTTATAGAAGAACGAGAAGAGGATATAATGTATGAAGAAAAAGAAATTCTCGATTATCAGCAAAAGCGTTTCGGACCCAATGGCGATTTGATGATTCAACAAAAGCAGTTAATGCAGCCTATACAAGATCAAATCTTTGCCGCGGTTCAAGACATGGCAGCGAATTATGATTTTATCTTTGATAAAGCAGCCGATGTTGTGATGTTGTACTCAGCAAAACGATTTGATATAAGCGACCGTGTTTTAAGAGCTATTACAAGATCATCTAAAAGAAAACAAGCACAAACAAAGGCGGAAAGAAAAGCGGCCAAACAAGAAGAAGCTGTTCCAGAAATTAATTATGAATTGGAGGAACGTGAAAAAGCCTTAGAAGAGAAAAAAGCAGCTAGAGAAAGTGCTGTTGAAAAACGTAGACAGGAAATTTTAGCGGCTAGAGAGGCAAAGAAAAAAGAAGCAGAAGAACGACGACAGAAAATATTAGAAGACAGAGAGAAAGCAAAACAGGCAAAACTTGATGCAAGAAATAAAGCCATAAATGCTATAGATAGCACAGCAGCTAAAAGTGCAACGGTTAAAGAAAATGAGCAAGAGGGTGCACCACAAAAAACAAGAGAGCAACTAATTGAAGAAAACAGGCAAAAAAAGCTGGCCGATAGAGAGGCAAGAAAAAAAGCCCTAGAAGAAAAGAAAAAGAAAATTTTAGAAGACAGAAAAAAAGCACTTGAGGAAAGACAGAAAGCAAGAGACAGTATAAACAACAAATAAATTTAAAATTATAACACATTAATACTATTTTTTAAAATGAAACATTTAAAATCAATTTTATTCGCAGCTGCTTTTATAGGTATGGTAGGTTTTGTTGGAGCGCAAAGCAAAATTGCACATATAAATACCCAAGAATTGATTAAAGCAATGCCAGAGATGAAAACGGCTCAAACGGATTTAGAAACTCTATCTAAAACATATCAAACAGAATTAAAGAGCCTTGGTGACGAATATCAAAAGAAAGTGCAGTTATATGATTCTGAAGCAGCCACTAAAACACAAGAAGAAAATAACGCACGTATAAAAGAAGTACAAACTATGCAACAAAGCATACAGGAGTATCAAGCCAAAGCGCAACAAGATCTTCAGAAAAAAGAATTTGACTTGTTAAAACCTATTACTGAAAAAGCTAAAGATGCTATTTTAAAAGTGGCTCGAGCTCAAGGTTTTGATTATGTATTGGATTCTTCTCAATCCGTGACTATCATGGCAGATGGAAAAGATTTGTTAGACGACGTAAAAAAATCTTTAGGTATACTATAAAACTGTATTAACTGAAATAAATATTATAAAGCTGCTTTTACCAAAGCAGCTTTTTTATTTTTGTCAACATGAGCAACAAACCTATTGGTATTTTTGATTCTGGTGTAGGTGGCACCTCTATTTGGAGAGAAGTACATCAGCTATTACCTAATGAGCATACGATATATCTCGCTGATAGTTTAAATGCGCCTTATGGTACTAAAGGCTCCCTACGTATTACGGAGCTTTCCATTAAAAATACCGAATTGCTTTTAAGCAAGGGCTGCAAATTAATAATAGTGGCTTGTAATACGGCTACTACTAATGCCATTGACTACTTAAGGGCACATTATAGCGTTCCATTTATTGGTATAGAGCCTGCTATAAAACCTGCCGCCTTAAACACCAAAACAAATGCTGTTGGTATATTGGCTACTGAAGGCACATTAAGTAGTGCTTTATTTTCTAAAACCTCCGGACGTTTTGCAAGTTCTATAAAAGTTATTGAACAGGTTGGTGAAGGTATCGTAGAACTGATTGAAGGTGGAAAGCTCTACTCTGATGAAATGAAGTCTTTACTGTCCAACTATCTAAAGCCTATGTTAAAGGCAAATATTGATTATTTGGTGTTGGGTTGCACACATTATCCTTATCTTATTCCAATACTTGTGGAGTTACTTCCAAAGCATGTTAAAATCATAGATTCTGGCGCTGCTGTTGCGAAACAAACCAAAGCTGTTTTGGAACACCATGGACTACTTAATACGGAAATACAATATCCAAAATTTCAATTTTATACAAATGGGAGTGTTGATGTATTACAAGCTCTTTTAGGACGTGATTTTAATGTTAAGTTTCTTAAATTTTAATATTCAGACCGAGCTGCGTATTCTATGATTCCACCAAACAAATTTTGTTAAATTTTAGGCTACAAACTTCAAAGTGTCTACATAAGGTGTTTGTCTATGTATCACTGCAAAGATTCTGGCAATTAATTTGTTTCTAATGATATTTAACGTACTCA
>JBMHCT010000038.1:0-6106 GCA_049889775.1 Jejuia sp. | reverse complement strand
AAAACATACATATTCTTGACCCATTTACAGGTACTGGAACGTTCATCACAAGATTATTACAAAGTGGTTTAATAAAAGAAAAAGACTTAGAGCGTAAATACAAACATGAACTACATGCTAATGAGATTGTATTATTGGCATACTACATTGCAGCAATAAACATTGAAAATGCTTATCACGACGCTACTCCAGACCCTGATGATGGTATAGGTAAAGAAAATTATACTCCTTTTGATGGGATTGTATTAACGGATACTTTCCAATTAGGGGAGGTAGAAGAAAATGTGTTGTTTTCTGAAATGTTCCCAAAGAATTCTGAGCGTTTAGAGCAACAGAAGAAAGGCCCAATTCGAGTAATAATGGGGAATCCTCCATATTCAATAGGGCAAAAATCAGCCAATGACAATGCACAAAATCAGTCCTACGATAAACTAGATGGAAGAATTGCATCAACATATGCTGAGCGTTCCAGTGCAGGACTAAATAAGTCTTTATATGATGCATATATTAAAGCTTTCCGTTGGAGTACAGATAGATTAGACCAAAAAGAGGGTGGGATAATTGCATATGTAACTAATGGTGCTTGGCTAGATGGAAATAGTACAGACGGATTTAGAAAAGCTATCGAAGAAGAATTTGACTCCATTTACGTTTTTAACCTGAGAGGGAACCAAAGAACTAGTGGAGAGCTTTCTAGAAAAGAGGGCGGTAAAATTTTTGGCTCAGGCTCACGGACACCAATTTCAATAACTCTGTTAATCAATAACCCTGAGAATAAGAGAGAAAAAGCAGAAATTCATTATCATGATATTGGAGATTATTTGTCAAGAGATGAAAAGCTCACAATCATTAAAGAATTCGGCTCTTTGTCAAATTCTAAAATGAATTGGAAAACATTAAAGCCTAACGAAGAAGGAGATTGGATAAATCAACGTAATGAAGTTTTCGATACGTTTTTGCCTATCCAACCAGATAAAAAATTTGACATTAATACGCAATCATTTTTTTCTACATATGCAGTTGGTGTTGCTACTAACAGGGATGCTTGGACTTATAACTTTTCTGAAAAATCGTTGAAGGAAAACATGTCCAAAATGATTGATTTTTACAATAGACAAACTACAGAATTTCACTTAGCTAAAAAAAGTGATAAAGAGTTGCTGGTTGAAGACTTTATTAGTGACGATTTAAAAAAAATTAAATGGACAGTTAATCTCAAAAAAGAACTAAGAAAAAATATACCTCATGAGCTTAAGCCAACTAAAATTATTTCTAGCTACTACAGACCTTATTGTAAACAAAAACTTTATTACTGTAAAGAATATGTTGAGAGACCTGGCTTGAGTAAACTTCTTTTTCCTAATAACAATATTGAGAATTTAATTATAACCTTAACAGGGATTGGTTCAAGTAAAGCTTTTTCTGTTAGTATAACAGATGAAGTTACGGATATCCAGCTCATAATGAACGGTCAATCATTTCCACTATATTATTTTGAAAAAAACGAGCAAAAACAAAATACACTATTTGATACAGACTCTGCTGATGACTATATAAAGAGAGATGGCGTTAGTGATTTTATACTAAACAGAGCTATTAAATTGTATGGAAAGTCAGTAAATAAAGAGGATGTTTTCTATTATGTGTACGGAATTTTACACAGTAAAGAATACAGAGAAACCTTTGCAAACGACCTAAAAAAAATGCTGCCAAGAATCCCTCTTGTTGAAAGACCAAAGGATTTCTGGGCTTTCAGTAAAGCTGGAAGACAACTAGCAGAGTTACATATCAATTATGAATCGGTTTCTGCTCATCCAGACGTTGTTGTTGAAGGAGATGAAAGCGAGTTTTACACTGTTGAAAAAATGCGCTTCCCAAAGAAAGAGCAAAAAGATATAATAATATACAATAGCAGAATTACACTTTCCAATATTCCAGAAAAAGCATACCAATATGTTGTTAATGGTAAACCTGCTATTGAATGGATAATGGAACGATACAGAGTAACTGTTGATTTAAATAATAAAGGAGAGGGAAGTGGTATAAAAAATGACCCTAATGATTGGTCTGCTGAAGTTGACAACCCAAGATATATTCTAGACCTATTGCTGAGTGTTATCAATGTAAGTACACAAACTGTAGATATTGTCAATGATTTACCAAAACTAGACTTCGAAAAGCTGTAAATATGATTCAAAATGTTACCAATAAACCTGTTGCTGAGCTTTTTTCTTCTGAAAACCAGGTAAGTTATTTCATACCTAAATACCAACGTGAATATATATGGTCAAAATTTAATTGGGAATCATTATTTGACGATATTGATGAAAGTGTTGGCGGTCATTTTTTAGGTTCTATTATATGTATTAACACACAACTAGATTCGCACAGGGCAGCTGAACTTGAGCTTGTTGATGGCCAACAAAGGACCACTACAATTAGCCTTCTGTATCTAGCTTTATATAAATACTTTCTGGAGAATATGCCAGCTGATGATGAGGAAGCCAAACATGAATTATTTAGCTTCAAGAAAAAAATAGTTTTGCAAAACAAAACCCCCAGAGTTACTCCTTCATATACAGCATCGAACTTGGATGATTATAACTGGATTTTCTTTGAAGTCTTAGGCGATGGAGTAAACAAGCCACCAAAGAAGCCCAAATTTCTAGGGTTGAGAAGAATGTATAAAGCTTTTGATTATTTCTATGACAGATTGAATGAAAATGATGATGACGGAAATTCGTTATTTACGTACCAAAAAGCACAAGATTTTCTAAGCAAGCTTAATTCTGCCACCATTGTAAAAATTGATGTAATCGGGCATTCTGATGCATTTACTCTATTTGAAACACTAAATAACAGAGGTGTTCCGCTTTCTGCTGTTGACTTAATAAAAAACAAACTACTAGGGAAACTAGAAAAAAATGCCTTAAATGATGGCAACAATACTAGGCTTGACGAAAACTATGAAAGATGGAGTAGCATAGTTGCCAACTTATCAGATGAATACAGCACCCAAGAGCGCTTTTTAAGGCAGTTTTATAACGCATTTAAAGTAGACCCTGATATTGAGGTGAAAAAGACGCCTAAGGCAATGAAATCTAATCTTATCATGATATATGAGGAGCTGATTGATAGAGACGCTACTGCAATGTTGGAGAAACTAGAGGAGTGTTCTGAAATCTACAGTAATAATATTGATTACAATAATAACGAAAGCTCAAAAGAACTTGTATATGCATTAAGAAATCTAGAAAATGTTAATGGTGCTGATGCCTACATGCTTTTGATGTTTTTAGACAAAAAGTTTGGAATAAACTCTGACCAGAAAATTCAAATAATAGAGCTGTTGTGTAAGTATTTTATTAGGCGAAATGTTACTGACTATCCTAACACAAGAAATCTGACAAATTATTTTATTGATATCATCGAGGAGTTAAACGGACTAGAAAATTATGATTTTGAAAAAACCAAAGAGATATTTTTAAGACTGGGTAGACCTGCAAATGACGAACTTTTTGCAAATAAATTAAAGGGCAATGTCTATGAAGAAAATGTAGGTGCTGTTCGTTACATTTTGTCCTCAATAGAACTGAACGAAACTCAGACTGATGAAATCTACACCAATTTTTACGAACGAGATAAGAAGAAATTTAAATGGACTATTGAGCATATTCTTCCCCAAGGCGATAATATTCCAAAAGAGTGGGTTAAAATGATTGCTAATGGCGATGAAAATCTTGCTAAAGAAATCAAAACAAATCTAGTACACAAATTGGGAAACCTTACCCTTACGGGATACAATTCAAAGCTAAGTAATATGTCTTTTGAAAGAAAGAAAACAAGGCAGCAGGATGGTAAAAGCATTGGTTACCTAAATGGCCTATGGCTAAATAGTAGATTGAAAGAAAGGAATTCTTGGACTGCAGATGAAATAGAGGAAAGAACGGAGCTGCTAGTTGAAAAAGCAATTAAATTGTTTTCATTTTAGTAGGAAAGACCTTACAAGGACTATGTGCTTTTGTGCAATAAACTATTCCACACTACCTGGAACTCCATATAAACTTAAAATCAATAACCTGAGCTAATAAAATTTTGGCAGTATATGTAAGCGTTGTGTAACATATATTTTAAGCTAAATCCCACAAAAAATAAATCGCTAACCTGTTTACCACGGGGGTGCAAACTAGAAATTTCCTTCTTGATTTTTTCGGCTTTTTTCATAGTTCTAAAATCACAATCATTATTATATTGTTAAGCATCTTGCCCAAAGAAAAAAATCTTTATTTTTAAAATCATGAAATATCTGCTAATCCTAGCACCCTTTTTTAGTTTTGCTCAACTGCACCATCAGGCGGTGAGTGCAGGTGGAGGAACCTCACAAAAAGGAATTTATTCCATAGGACAGTCCTCAGTTATAGGAAACATTAAAACCACTGGCGCCACAGTCTCTCAGGGCTTTGTAAACCCCACTAAAGTAGCTTACGCTGTAGAAACCATAACTACTGACCTAACTGTTGCTATCTACCCCAATCCTTTTGTAGAGCAGTTTACTGCTATACTAGACAAGAAATACAACGATATTCAGGTGATTATACAAAACGCTGCTGGGCAGCTTGTATTTACCAAAGACTATAGTAAAGCTTCTCAGGTGGTGGTAGACACGCCAAGGCTTAGTATTCAAACTTATTTGATTACTATACTAGCAGATAAAAAAATGTTTAACGCTAAACTCATTAAACAGTAATGAAAAAATATATCCTATTTGGTTTTATGCTCATAGCCACTAGCCTATCTGCGCAAAACGTGTTCTTTGAAACAGGAATGAACTTTACAAGCTATGCTTACGCTGACAATGACGGTAACTCAAACGATAACATAGAACCAGGAACTGGCGTATATGTACGAGCTGGATTAGGTTCTATTGGCTATAGAAGCAGCTTTTCTTACGGTATTAGCTTAAATCAATTCAATGCTACTGGAGGTAATGGTTTTGACCTGTATGATTGGAAAGTAACGCACCTAGGCGGTTTTGCGCAGTGGAACAGGTATTTTAATGGAGACGAAACCTTTGGCTTTAGTGCAGCCTTTGAGTTCTCTACTATGGTTAGCGGAAAACAAGTGCTTGGTGAGAATAGCTATAAGCTATCGGAATACGATGAATTTAAAGGTCTTTGGGTAAGCCCAAGATTTGGACTGAACTATCAGGTTGTATCAACAAATAGTGTTCTACTAGAACTAGGTTATAACTTCCAGATTGGTCTTAATATCACAGGGGGAGCTACAGAAAAACTTTCGTTTAACACCCACCAATTGGGAATAAAACTAAACATACAGTAAGATGAGATTATTACTTTTTACATTCCTACTATCAGCGCTTTCTTTTGGTCAAGACAGAAACGGAATATCCTACCAAGCGCTTATTATCAACCCTAATGTAGAGCAGCTTCCAGGACAGGACAACGACCACTCTCCCCTTACAAACACAGATATATGCTTGCAGTTTCATATTATCAATAGCTCAGGAGTATACGAATACTCCGAATCACAATCAGTAAAAACAGATGCTTATGGTATGGTGAATCTTGTGATAGGAACAGGAACACCCATAGGAGCCATTACTTGGGACGCTGTGGCTTGGTCTGCTGAGGCTAAATCCCTTAAGGTAGACCTAGACATTACAGGCGCCTGTACGAGCTTTACAGAGCTTAGCAATCAACAGCTGACCTCAGTACCATTTGCACTCTATAGCCCAGCCTCTAACGTTCCAGGTCCTAAAGGAGACCCTGGTGACCCAGGGGCAGATGGAGATTCAGCTTATCAAGTATGGCTTGATGCAGGGAATACAGGGACTGAACAAGAGTTCTTGGATTCATTAAAAGGAACTGACGGCACTCCAGGAGACCCAGGAGCAGATGGAGATTCTGCCTATCAAGTATGGCTTGATGCAGGGAATACTGGTACTGAACAAGAGTTCTTGGATGCATTAAAAGGGGCTGATGGTGACCCTGGCGAAGGGACAGAAGGGAAATCGGCTTATGACATTTGGATAGAGCTTGGGAATACAGGCTCTGAGCAGGATTTTATTGACTCTTTAGTAGGGCCG
>JBMHCT010000037.1:0-25777 GCA_049889775.1 Jejuia sp. | reverse complement strand
TAGGTTATCGCCCATCGTCAACACGAAGATCTTGCTGTAGTATTCTGGTACTGTTGGCATGTCACCTGGGGTAGCGCTGATCTCAACGCTATCGCCTACTAAAGTTACCTTGTCGGCTGTAGCATGTAACGTTCCTGCGTCTGCTGTACATGCTTCTACATATACCGGAGCACCTGCTACATCTAACGAAGCACATAATCCGTTCTCTATTACAATATTCAATACATCAACTCCTGTCGTCTCTGGACCTACTACACTTAAATCTAAGAAGTTTGCACTTCCTTCTCTACCATCGTATACCAACGTGTGGATGGTGTACATCCCTGGTGCGGTGATGTCGAATACTGGTTCTGCATTAACGCCTTTGATTAATAGACTCTCGCCCATCGTCAGTACGAAGAGCTTGCTGTAACCTTCTGGAACTACTTGGTTACCGTCTTCGGCTGCACTGATCTCTACGCTGTCTCCTACTAAGGTTACTTTATCTGAGTATGCGTGCAAGGTACCTGCGTCCGCAGTACAAGGTTCAGAGCCTTCTTTAATTGTAAATTTAAATATAAGAGATTCACATTTCCCTATCGCATAATCAAATTTGTATGAAGATACTTTGACTTCAAAGGTTCCAACACCTAAATTCCATGGATGATTTCCTGCTGGAAAGGTATAAGGAAGGGCATTTTCCACAATCGTGTAGGTTTGATGTGTACTTAGGTCTTCCACTCTATACTTGGCACTTTGAGATGCGCCATGGATAATTAAATCTAAATAAAAATGTTCTGGGAGGTCATCTATATAATAGACGCCATTGTCACTTATGGTTGTCATTTCATGTCCGTTAGAAAACTCTAAACGTTCAATTGGACCGCAATCCGTATCCGCTGAGAGTCGAAAAGAACAAAAAACAAATACCAAAAGTGCTAAGATCGAAACCGATTTGGGGAGTTTTGAGGGTAGCTGTTGACTCATATTTTTGTTTATTAAATTTTTACACAAGTTAAACAAAATGAATTGTTGTTTAACTTTAAATTCGTTTTATTAAACAAAAAAGTAGATGAACAGCATTCTAAATATTCAGTTGAAAGAATTTATTAATTAAAATATTGTTAAATATATTTTTACATAACCACTTAATTATCAAATGTTAATTATTAATTTAAAAAATTCAATAATCCTCAATATTTGGATTAAAATCTTCATTACACCTCTTTTTTAAACTTGTTTATTTTTAATTGAATATTATAAGACAAAATTAGTCATCTGAAATACTAAGTTCTCATGAAATATTAACCACTAAAATCTTAAGCACCACTTCAAAAAATTTCAAAGACTTGTCTACCGTTCATCTAATTTTTTTCTCAATTTGAAATTAAAAGTCTATCTTTCAGAAAAATAAAGCCATGGCTTCCTTATTACCACTAAACGAAACGCTAGGACAACGCAGAGCTAAACATCTTTTAAGGCGTGCTACACTCAACTATACCATAGAGCAGATTAACGCTTTTTCAAACATGACTGCTCAAAATGCAGTTAATTTGCTCAATGCTAATCCATCTAATAAATTAAATGAACCTTATGACCCCTTACCTACCTCCCGTCCTGATGGTTTTTGGACTTCATCAGGGCAACACCCCAACACATTTGGAGGTGCGGGAAGAAAGAGGTCTCACGTTACCGCTTGGTGGTGGTACAATGCCTTAAATGAAATAAGTTTAAAACATAAATTATCCTTCTTTTTACATACCTGTTTTACAGTTGGCAAAGATTCTGGTGTGGGATACTCGGAGTTTTTCTATGATCATATCAGACTTCTAGATTTTTATGCTATGGGCAACATAAAAACTCTTGCGAAAAAAATAAATAGAGATAATGCAATGCTGGATTATTTGGATAACACTCAAAATAATAAAAATAATCCTAACGAAAATTATGCAAGGGAATATTTAGAACTGTTCACCATATTAAAAGGTGAGCAAATTGGTGAAGGTAATTATACCAATTATACAGAGCATGATATTCAAATGGCAGCAAAGGTATTTTCTGGTTTTAAAAAGAAGTACGACAGAAATGGTGATATTGACTCTGACACTAATCTTCCAATAGGGTATCTTGCTGTTGGGCAACATGATACAAGTAATAAAACCTTTAGCGGTGCTTTTGGAGGTCAGACAATTATAGGTAGAAATACAACATCAGGAATGATGGACGAACTTGATGATTTTGTTGAAATGGTTTTTGCACAACCTGAAACCGCAAAAGCATACAGTAGAAAACTATACAGATACTTTGTTAAAAGTACTTGGACAGAGGAAGTAGAGACAGATATTATTGAGCCCTTAGCTCAAATTCTTATTGATAATAATTTTGAAATACTGCCAGCAGTAAACGCCTTATTGTCAAGTCAGCATTTTTATGACGCTGATGATAGCGATAGTACAGATAATATATTAGGAGCCATCATAAAAAGTCCTTTACAAATTGTAAGCGAAGTATGTTCCTTGTTTGAAGTTCCTATTCCAAACCCAACGAGTAGTCCTCTATATTTCTACAGAAATTTTTTCTTCTATTTTTTACATAATACGTATTTTAGAGCCGCAGGTATGGAGTTTTATAATCCAGATTCAGTTGCAGGCTACCCAGCCTATTATCAAGAACCTGGATTCGATCGCAACTGGTTTTCGTCTAATACACTTATCGGTAGATACATGTTAATTCAAAATTTAATTTCTGGAAAAAACAATGTAGATAACCGAAATATTTACACAACATTAGATACCGTAGCCTTTGTGGAAGATAAAATTGATGCCTCAATTGCTTACAACCCAAATTCTTTAGTGGCCCATTTAGCAGATTTATTATATCCAGAGAGTATTGACACCGATCGTATCAATTACTTTAAAACCTATTTAATTGAAGATTCAAACGATTACTATTGGACTGGGGCTTGGGGACAATACATTAGTACACATAGTTCCTCAGATAAAACAACCGTAAAAACGAGATTAGACGCGTTAATTTCAGTAATGGTGAATGCTCCAGAATTTCAATTAATGTAAAACCAAGTATCATGAAAAGAAGACACTTTATAAAACTTTCGGCTACGGCATCGGTAATTGGTTTAACTCCTGTTGAATTACAAGCGGCGTTAAAAGCAGTATTACCTTTTGCAAATTGCCCTAACATTTCAAATAGAAAACTAGTACTGGTGAATCTTGCGGGAGCCAATGATGGATTGAACACCATAATCCCTATAAATCAATATGATACCTACAGTAATTTAAGACCAAGTATAAAAGTACCAAACTCTGGCGCCAATGGTTACATGATTTTGGACAGTACCTTACCAATGGATCTGCAAGTGGGTTTAAACCCTGCCCTTACTGGATTTAAAAATCTTTATGATGGCGGTTTTTTACGCATTCTTCAATCCGTTGGATATCCTTCACAAAATAAAAGTCATTTTAAATCAACCGACTTATACCATAGTGGTAATGATGGCAATAGCACCTTAAATGGTGCTGAAACTGGCTGGATTGGGAGGTTTATGGAACAATTTTATAGTGATTTTCTTTTAGAAGATTACCCATTAGCAGTAGAGATAGGCTCTAACAAAACATCTTTAGGATTCCACGGTGAAGAGGCGCATGGTATGTCGATTAACATTACAGGACAAGATCCTGCAGGCTTTTACAATGTACTTAGTGGTTTAGGAGGTGAAAGTCCTACCAATATTCCAGATTCTGATTTTGGAGATCAATTAAGATATATTACTGATACAGATGCACTTTCGAATACTTATGCCCAAGCTATTTCATCAGCTTTTGATGCAGGAGCTAATGATGTTAGTTATCCTGATACGGATTTGGCAAACCAATTAAAAACAGTTGCCAGATTAATTAGTGGAGATTTACAATCTAAAGTTTTTATGGTTCGTATCTCTGGATTTGATACGCATAATGCGCAGGTACAATCCTCAGGTAGTGTTATTGGTAAACATCATGAACTATTAGATGAATTATCAGGGGCCGTAAAAGCTTTTGTTGATGATTTGCAAGCTCAAAATTTAGATGAAGATGTTGTGGGTTTAACATTTTCAGAATTTGGACGAAAGGCTGCTGAAAATGGTAATTTGGGTACAGATCATGGTGAAATTGCACCAATGTTTGTTTTCGGATCGCCTGTTGCTGGTGGAATGTCTGGCACTAACCCCAATTTATTAGAAGCTACAAGTGCTAATAATTGGCAAATACAAACGGTGCAATACGATTACAGACAAACTTTTGCCACTTTGCTACAAGACTTTCTAGGAGCAGAAAGTTCAATTATAGACAATACCTTCTTTAATCATACTTTAAATGATAGTTTTACCAATTTGAAGTTACCAGAAATTTTAAAAAACCCGCTTTCTAGTGCATGTTACCAAACTTTATCTACCGAAGAGCAGTTGAAAGCAGAAAGAGAATGGCTCGTATACCCAAATCCATTTAAGGATACCATCTATTTTGCAAGTGTTAACAGCTATACCAAAGTAAGCTATAAATTGTTTAATGCTGCTGGAAGGGAAATTTTACAAAGCACTGAAGATATGATTAATGGAGAACTTGGTTTAAACCTGTCGCATTTAAGCAGTGGGGTTTACTTTTGTGCTGTAAAAACACAAGATTCCCAAGAAATCCACAAACTTATAAAACTGTAAAACAAATAGTTACATTCGTTCTGGAACACGTATACCCAGTAAGCTAAACGAATTTTTTATGGTCGTGCTTACTGCTTGAGAAAGTTGAACTCTAAATAATTTTTCATTTTTATTTGACGTACCGAGAATAGATACATTTTGGTAAAAAGAATTAAACTCTTTTACCAAATCATATGTGTAATTAGCAATTAATGCAGGACTATGTTGCTCCGCTGCATTTTGTATGGTTTCAGGAAATAATTGTAGTTGTTTGATTAATGCTCTTTCTTTTTCATGAAGTGCTAAGTTTGATAACTGCTTATCCGATTCTATATTGGCCTTTCTTAAAATAGATTGAATTCTTGCATATGTATATTGAATAAACGGACCTGTATTTCCTTGAAAATCAATAGACTCTTTTGGATCAAATAATATACGCTTTTTAGGATCCACCTTCAAAATAAAATACTTCAAAGCACCCAAACCAATAGTATTATATAATTGTTTCTTTTCTTCTTTTGAATAGCCATCCAATTTTCCAAGCTCCTCCGAAATTTCTTCAGCCGTAGAAGCCATTTCAACAATTAAATCATCAGCATCAACAACAGTACCCTCTCTACTTTTCATTTTTCCGCTTGGTAAATCAACCATACCATAGCTTAAATGATAGAGGTTCTTAGCCCATTCAAAACCTAATTTCTTCAGAATTAAGAACAATACTTTAAAATGATAATCTTGCTCATTACCAACTGTATACACCATTCCGCCAACATCAGGACAGTCTTTAATTCTTTGAATTGCGGTACCGATATCTTGAGTCATATACACCGCTGTTCCATCAGCACGCAATACTATTTTTTTATCTAAACCTTCATCCGTCAAATCGCACCATACAGAACCATCTTCTTCTTTAAAAAACACACCACTCTTCAATCCTTCTTTCACAAATTCCTTTCCTAACAAATAGGTGTCACTTTCATAATACAGTGTATCGAAATCAACGCCTAAATTTTTATAAGTCTCATCAAATCCATTATAAACCCAACCATTCATAGTTTTCCAAAGTGCAACGGTTTCTTCATCGCCAGCTTCCCATTGTCGCAGCATATCTTGGGCTTCTAAAAGAATAGGCGCACTCTTTTTCGCCTCCTCTTCAGAAATACCTTTAGACACCAACTCTTGAATCTCCTTTTTGTATTCTTGATCGAACTTAACATAATAGTTACCAACTAACTTATCGCCTTTTAAGCCAGTGCTTTCAGGGGTTTCTCCATTACCAAAACGTTTCCAAGCCAACATACTTTTGCATATATGTATGCCTCGATCATTTATAATTTGTGTTTTATACACTTTATTACCTGCGGCCTTTAAAATTTCAGCGACACTATATCCTAAAAGATTATTTCGAATATGCCCCAAATGCAATGGTTTATTTGTATTTGGTGAAGAATATTCCACCATAACAGCTTTCGAATCCTCTTCAGGAGTTACAAAGCCATATCGAGATTCGTTCTTAATACTATTGAAAAACTCTAGATAAAAAGCATCCGAGATCTCTACATTCAAAAACCCCTTAACAACATTAAAGTCTTTAACCTCTTCAACATTATTCTTTAGATATGTTCCGATATTTTCACCTATCTGCGCAGGATTACCTTTAACATAACGTAACATAGGAAAAACAACCACTGTAATATCCCCAGCAAACTCCTTTCGTGTAGCTTGAAACTCAACAGATTCTAAATCTACCTGAAATTGTTCTGATACTGACGCTTTTACGTGTTGTTCTAAGATATCTTGAAGGCTCATGATAATAAATAATTTGGCGGCAAAGATAGAAAGAATTTAAGCCAATTTCTATAAGTTGTGTTTCTATTCAAATCCTGCCATTTCGCATATAATTTTATGATGATTTTACATATTTATTATACTATGATAATAGTGTGCATTTCATCGGAAACAGTGCTGTTTTTCTAAGTTTTTTGCACTTTATCTATTCGTCGATTTTTTCAAAAAAAACGCCTCTCCTTTTATCTAATATATTGGTAGAAAAACCCATAAATTAGATTATAAAAGGGCATTTCCTAATTTTGCTTTAGATGCTATTATCAATATTAAACAAGTTTTGATATTTAAAAAAAGAATACTTGATTTCCCTCGATTAAGCGTCTTTAAGATAATAGCTTAAAAAGCTATAACGAAAGCCCTAGTATGAGGAGAATAATTACGCTAATTTTATTCCTACCCATTTTTTTTGGTTTTGCACAAACCAAAGAGCTAGATAGCTTATCAATTGCTTTGGCTTTTGAAACCTCTGATTCTCTTAAAGTGGACACCTCAATTAAAATGATTGAATTACTTTATGATAACCAAGAATACGACAAGGCCCTAAAGTACATAAAACAAAGTGAGAGCCTTTCTAAAAACATAAAATACCTAAAAGGTATTGCCGAAATAACCTACTACCACGCATTAATCTATTCCAAGAAGAATGATTATATCAATGCTATGGATGGGTATTCTACAGCCAAAGACTTGTTCAACCAACTCAACGATACGGTAAGTATTGCAAAAGTGAATAATAGTATTGGTTTAATTGAGATAGGACGTGGCAATTTTGATGTTGGTTTGCAATATGTGTTATCTGCCATTCAAGAATTGGAAAAACGAGGTCTTAAAACTGAATTACGATCGGCTTACGCTAGTTTGGGTAATACCTATTATAAGTTGGACGATATTGACGCTGCGATCGACTACAATTTAAAAGCCTTGGATATACAAAGGCAGATGAATGACACTACGGGTGTTAGTAATTCTAGTTTTTTACTGGCGCAATTATACTCCAAATCCAAAGAGCATAGAAAAGCCATTGATTTTTATGAAACGGTCTTAAACAGTGCTTTGGGGCAAACAGATTCTATAAGAAGTAAAGTACTACCGCAAATTGGCGGAGAGTATCTAGAGTTTAATGACTATGATACTGCCGCTAAGTATTTAATTCAAGGGTTGACTTTAAATAGACGAAAGCGACAAGATGAAAATTTAATTACTACTTTAAATAATTTAGGCAAACTCAATTTAAACCAAGGCAGATTAAGAACTGCAGAGCAACAGTTATATGAAGCAGGTTCTCTTGCAAAAAAGCTAAATAAAACAGACGAGCTTTTAAAGTATTATAGTTTAATGCGTGCTTTAGATTCTACGTCTAGAAGATTTGATAGAGCATTCGTTTGGATAAGGAAGTATTATAACTTACGCGATAGTTTAAGAAATGCTGAAATCAAGAAAATAAAAAGTACAGCTGTAACTGAATTTGCTAAAGAAGATTTAAGCTTAAACTTCGATAAAGCTGACGCTGAAATTGCAAAAACACCAATTACCCTAAATAATTATTCCTCTGTTAATGAAGAGGAATTAAGTCGTTTTAAACTATTCTTTTATATCGCTTTAGGTATACTAGCAATAGTTTCAGTGTTTTTAATACTTCTATATACAAGAAAAAATAATACGTTAAAGTACACGCAAGAACTTGAGGAAAAAAACCTTAAAGTACAATTACAAAATGAAGCTTATGCTGAACAAACAAAACATCTTGAAAATGTAAACAGTGTTAAAGACAAATTGTTCTCTATTGTTTCTCATGATTTAAAGGACTCTCTATCCTCAATAAACGGATTTATTGATTTGCTGAAAGATGGTACACTGTCAAGAAAGGAGTTTGATAAATTGATTCCAGAACTAAGTGAAAACGCAAACAACGCATCGCTTTTACTTTTTAATTTATTGAACTGGTCTAAATCTCAAATGCAATCACTTAAACCTAGTCCAGGATTTTTCGATATTCAAGATGTATTTGAAGAAAAAATAAAGTTAATTGAACAACGACTAGAAAGTAAAGGCATTGAATTGATTGATCATTCACTGCGTGATTTTGCTTATGCCGATAAAAGTATGATTGAAATCGTAATTCAAAATCTTTTAGCAAACGCGCTTAAATTTTCAAGAAAAGGTGACTCCATAACCGTATCGAACCACATAAGCAATGGTAGCTGTGTTATTAGTATTGCAGATACTGGCATTGGTATTCCAGAACACAGTTTAGATAAGCTTTTCAAGAGCAATACGTACACCACCATGGGTACTAATAATGAAAAAGGCACGGGTCTTGGACTCTCTATATGTAAGGAATTGGTTGAATTAAACGGCGGTAAAATTTGGGTAGAAAGTAAAGTAAATATTGGTAGTACCTTCTACGTGCAACTGCCAAAAACGAAACCAAAAGAAGAAACAGAAGGTTAAGTCCTTGGCAAAAACACTTCCGCCATCATACAACGGGCACTTCCGCCACCACAGGTTTCAATGGTCTCTAAAGAACTAGATAGTATTTTACAATGTTTTCGTATGGTTTTCAACTGGATTTCAGTTAGGCAGTCATACGCCGACTGACTCATAATCAAATATCGCTCATCATTTGCACCTTTAACCTGAAGCATATTTCCAGCAAATTGAGTCACCTGTTTTTCTGTAATATCAATTATTTCTTTACCATTCTCTTTTAGGTGTTTGATAACGTTCTTGCGTTCCTTTTTATCATCTATACTAGATAAACAAATCACTGCAAAATTTTCAGCAATGGCCATCATTACGTTGGTATGATAAATCGGTTTACGGGCACCATCAACTGTTTGGTTAGCTGTAAAAACAATTGGGAAATATTCAAAATCCTCGCAAAATTCAATAAATAATTCCTCATCAGCTCTAGGAGACAACGCACAATACGCTTTTCTATTAACGCGGTCTAGAATGATACTTCCAGTACCTTCAAGAAATACATGTTCCTTTTCGGCATCAGTATAATCAACAATTGCATTGATCAAAAAACCGGCTTCCTCAAGAGTATCTAAAATATCTTCCCGTCGTTCTTTACGCCTATTTTCAGCAAACATAGGGTACAAACCAACATTTCCATTAGCATGAAAAGACACCCAATTATTTGGAAATACTGAATCTGGAGTATCGGTTTCTATTCTATCATCTACCACAATTACATTAACACCTATGCCTCTTAGTTTTTCAACATAAGCATCAAACTCTTTTTGAGCTTTTTCATTTACCGTTTCTAATGAAACCCCATCTATACTTTGTTGATAATAATTGTTGACAGCGGTTTGCTCATTCATCCTGAAATTAACAGGACGTACCATTAAAATTGTATCTGTAATTTGTTGCATTAACTTTTTTAGTAAAAATAGTTGATTTCAATAAATTTTAATTTTAATTATGAAAATGAAGTTCGGTAACTATTTAGCCAATTCATCAACCACCAATCGTAACTAATCATAACTAAACTATATCTTTGTCATTCCGCACGCGATGCGGAATCCACAAATAACATCAAGAATTTGCCAACTCATCAACCACCAATCGCTACTTCCCATAACCATATCTTGTCATTCCGCACCCGATGCGGAATCCACAAATAAAATCAGGAATTTGAAAGTTCATCAACCACCAACCGCAGCTCCCCATAACTAAACTATATCTTTGTCATTCCGCACGCGATGCGGAATCCACAAAATAAAATTAGGAATTTGAAAGCTCATCAACCACCAACCTTAACTCTCCATAACTATACTTCTCATCCAACTGATGCTTCAAATCCGATAAGTTCTCAAAAGTTTTCTGCGGAATCAACTCACGCAACTCTGTATAATGTTCCTCTGAAATTAAATCAGTGATTTTCACCTCACTGGAAGAAATAAAACTCGCCAAATGTCCAATAATAGTATTGATATTCAACTCCCTAAAATCCGCAATCTCTTGAACTGACTTCCCCGATTGAAACAAAGCCAAAGATTCCTTTTTAGTATCACCTTTTTTACGCTTCGGGGTTTTAGGCGCATCAAAAATTTCTACCTTCGCAGAAGTTTCAATATCATGCTCCTCACAATACGCACGAATCACTTTTAAGATAGCTGAACCATATTTTTCAACACGAGTCTTACCCATGCCATTCACTCGCAATAATTCAGCTTTGTTGGTAGGCAAAGTTTCACACATCTCATAAAGTGCCTTTTGCGTAAAAATCTGAAAATGCACCAAACCTTTTTCTGCAGCAATATCATTTCGTAAAATGCGAAGTTTTTCAAAAAGCTCCACATTACTCGTTCCTTCAACCACAGTTTTTCTGGCTTTCTTGGGTTTTTCCTTTCCAGAAAAAACAGACTGCGCCCTAAGCTCCAAAAAGCGTTTAGCATCAAAACCAGCCGTCATACCTTTAAAATACAACAACTTCACCGTCAATAAATCTTCAAAGGCATCCAAATGTTTGGTAAGCTCTCCACCAACAGTTTGGTTATCCGTAGTAAAAGCAAATTTCTGTAATGGGGCATAAATCTTAGTTTCAGTCTCTGTTTTAAAATATGCAATACCCTTTTTAAAACGTTCTTGTATTAACGCACTTTCTTCCACTAAATCTTCTTCACCTGAAAGTTGCTGCAATTGACTATTAAACCCATTAGCAACCTTCAAAAAGTTGGCCACACAATCTTTAATCGGCAAAAACACTGACTCCACATCACCCTGAACAACCGTCCTATTCTTATAATACACATCAATAAACCGATTCAGCGGATATAAAAACCCATAAAAATCAAAAATCTCAGCAATCAAATCCAACTGAAACTGTTTTTCAGAAGCCGCCAAAACTCCAGCATCAGGAGCGTTCTCTTCAGCCGTTTCGTTAAAAGAGGTTACACTACCATCACTAATAATCTGTCCAGAACTAATTTTGCTTTTCAACACCAAACCTTCCAAAGATTTACATCTGCTCAACGCCACATACGTTTGCCCATGTGCAAAAGCCCCAGCAGCATCAATAATAGCCTTTTCAAAGGTCAACCCCTGACTTTTATGTATAGTAATACTCCACGCCAACCGCAACGGCATCTGCGTATAACTTCCAATTTTTTCCTCAGTTATCGCTTTCGTTTCAGCATCTACCGAATAATTAATATTCTCCCAAACCTCGGGCGTTACATTAATATTAAAATCATCATCAGGACAATGCACCACCACTTCATCAGCATCCAATAAAATCACCTTTCCAATCTTTCCATTAAAATAGCGTTTCGCAGGGTCGCTATCATTCTTTACAAACATCACCTGCGCGCCAACCTTCAACTCCAAACGTGCATCATTCGGGTACGCATACTCCGGAAACTTACCATCAATTTCCGCTTTATAGGTATGAGGTTTGGTGGTCAATTTCGCCAACTCTCCCCTATTCACAGCCTCCGCTTTGTTATTATGGGTCGTTAAACTAATGTAGCCCGCATCAGGCTCAGGAGTAAAATCAGGCACGTATCTTTCGTTCAATACTGCCGCAGCACGCGCGCTCAACGTATTATTTCTAATCTCATTCAGGATTTCAATAAATTTCGGATTCTCCTGCCGGTAAATATGCTTCAACTCAATCGTAATGGCATTACACTCGGCAAACGCCTTACTACTAAAAAAGAAACCATTAGCGTACACATGCCGCAACACATCCCATTCCTGCTCCTTAATCACGGGCGCCAACTGTTGCAAATCACCAATCATCAACACCTGCACACCACCAAACACCTTATTACGGTTTCTAAAACGGCGCAACGTCCTATCAATCCCATCCAGCAAATCCGCACGCACCATACTTATCTCATCAATCACCAAAAGGTCCATCGATTTAATAATATTAATCTTCGTTTTACTAAACTTTCGGTTAAACCCCTTGCCCGCACTCAAATTAGTATCAGGCAAAATAGGACCAAAAGGCATCTGAAAAAACGAATGTATCGTCACACCCTTCGCATTAATCGCCGCCACACCCGTAGGCGCCACCACCACAAGGCGTTTTAAACTATGCATCTTCAAACGGTGCAAAAACGTGGTTTTACCAGTCCCCGCCTTACCCGTCAAAAAAATCGAGCGGTTCGTATTATTCACAAACGCCCACGCCAATTCCAGTTCGGTATTTTCAGCCATTAATAAGTTCAAAAATTAAAAAATGAAGATACAGATTTACATAATTTTTATGGCGGGTTTTTGCCAAAAAAAGCAAAAACCGCGCTATCCGCTATATCTTTCTGCGAAGCAGTCCCGAACTTGTTTCGGGATCCCATACCAATTTACCCAAATTAGTCCATCCTTTAAAAACACGTCCATTTCTGGGCTTCGCAAAAAGGATGCCGCTACTATCGCTCCCGCGGGGCATGTTTGCTAAAATTGTTTTTAAAACGAAATACAATAGCTATTTGCAAAGGTCGATTCCTCCGTATAAAAATTCAAAAAAGTGCTACTATTCTGATGAAGATTTATATTTTTAGTGTTTACAAAAACTAACTAATGTCCGAAGAACAAAAAAAACTTCTCGAAACCCAATTATGGAATATTGCCAACGAGTTACGTGGCAAAATGGATGCCGATGAGTTTAGAGATTATATATTAGGGTTTATATTCTACAAATACCTTTCAGAAAAACAATACATATACGCTAATAAACTTTTAGAAACTGAAACCATAAAAGACTATCTTAAAGTAATAGATACCGAAGATTTAGAGGCTATTAGAGAAGAATCATTAATTAAGTTAGGCTATTTTTTAAAGCCAGAGGAATTATTTAGCTCTATTGCAAAAAAAGGAAATGCGAATACCGAAAATGAAAGTAATTTTATTTTAGAAGATTTAGAAAGCATCTTAAATGGTATTGAGCAAAGTACCATGGGTACAGAAAGCGAAGACGATTTCAACAAACTGTTTGAAGATTTAGACCTTAATAGTACGAAGTTAGGAAGAAGTACCGAAGCAAGAAATGAATTGATCGCAAAAGTATTATCACATTTAGATAAAATTGACTTTGCTTTAGATGATGCTGATGCCGATGTGTTAGGTGATGCTTATGAATATTTAATCGGACAGTTTGCAAGTGGTGCAGGTAAAAAAGCAGGTGAATTCTACACACCACAACAAGTCTCTAAAATATTAGCAAAAATTGTTACAACGGGTAAAAAACGACTAAAAAGTGTATACGATCCTACTTGTGGTAGTGGTTCTTTATTATTACGCGTTGCAAGAGAAGTAGAAGTTGATGAATTCTTTGGGCAAGAATTAAACCGGACGACCTATAACTTAGCCAGAATGAATATGATTTTGCACGATGTGCATTATCGCCATTTTGATATTAAACAAGAAGACACCTTATCGCACCCGCAACATATTGATAAAAAGTTTGAAGCCGTGGTTGCTAACCCTCCTTTTTCAGCAAAATGGAAAGGTAAAAACAACCCACTAAATGAAAATGACGAACGTTTTAGCCAATACGGAAAGTTAGCACCAACAAGTAAAGCTGATTTTGCGTTTTTACAACACATGCTTTACCAATTAGCAGATAATGGTACTATGGCTTGCGTATTACCTCATGGTGTATTGTTTAGAGGTGCTGCCGAAGGTGTAATACGTAAGTATTTAATAAACGATTTAAACTATTTAGATGCTGTTATAGGCTTACCACCAAATATTTTCTTTGGTACGGGTATCCCAACCTCTATATTGGTATTAAGTAAATGTCGTGTAAACGATGATAACATTTTATTTATTGATGCCTCAAAGGAATTTGAAAAAGATGGCAATAAAAACAAACTATTAGATGCGCATATTGATAACATAGTTAATACGTATAGAGAACGCAAAACCATTGATAAATTTAGTTACGTAGCAAAGATTGATGAGATTGTAGAAAACGATTACAACCTTAACATACCACGCTATGTAGATACCTTTGAGGAAGAAGCACCTGTTGATTTAGATGCAGTGTCTGATGAACTACAAGCATTGGAAAAAGACATAACAGAAACCGATGCTATAATTACAGACTTTTGTAACCAACTTGGTATTAAAACACCGTTTTAGTATGAGTGAAGTGAAGCAAGTACCAAAGTTAAGGTTTAAGGAGTTTTCAGATAGTTGGAGTAAAGTTCTTTTAAATGATATAGCAACTTTTTTAAAGGGTAAAAGTATTTCTAAATCCGATATAGTTGAAGATGGAGAAAAAGAATGTATTAGATATGGTGAGCTTTATACAGATTATAATGAAATCATAGACAAGGTAGTTTCCAAAACCAATTTACTGACAAAGGACTTAATCTTTAGTAAAAAGAATGATATTATTATACCATCCTCAGGAGAAACACAATTAGATATTGCTACAGCCTCATGTGTCATAAAAGATAATGTTGCCTTAGGAGGTGATTTGAATATAATAAGAACAAAAGAAGATGGAATATTCATTGCTTATTACTTAAACAATGCAAAAAAGAAAGCTATAGCTTCATTGGCTCAAGGTAATTCAGTTGTGCACCTATATAATCATCAATTAAAAGGGTTAAATCTAAACTTACCCGATTTAAAAGAACAACAAAAAATAGCCACTTTCCTTTCATCAGTAGATAAAAAAATAGAACAACTACAACAAAAGAAAACCGGTTTAGAACAATACAAAAAAGGCATCATGCAACAAGTGTTTTCTCAAAAGTTGCGGTTTAAAGATGATAATGGTAAGGAGTATCCGGAATGGAAAAAAATAAATCATCAAATAACCATTATTGCAGGAAATGCATACGAGTATAAAGACTATGTTCAAGATGGAATAGTTTTAGTGCAAGGGGTAAACATAACACCTGGTAAATTAGATGTCAACTCGCCTCTTTATATTTCTAATGACAAGCAAGCAAACCATGTTAGTCTTAAATTTGGGGATATTCTTTTAGCTCTTAATAGACCTATAACAAATGGACAATTAAAAGTTTGTAGATACAATCTAAAAAATGAAGGTTATTTATATCAGAGAGCAGGAAAGTTGGAATTTAATGATAATGAAATTGATTCTACTTTTTTATATCAACTTTTGAGGTCAGAGGTTTTTATGAAAAAGATAAATATTGAATTGGTTGGTTCAGACCAGCCTTATATTAAATCTAACTTATTCAAAATAATCAATTTATTATTTCCTGTTAAACTTGAACAAACCAAAATAGCCAATTTCTTATCTGCTATTGATGCTAAAATACAATTAGTAACTACCCAAATAGAATACACGCAGCAGTTTAAAAAAGGGCTGTTGCAGCAGATGTTTGTGTAAATACCCACTATTGGGTATGTTGTAAACCAAACTAGTTTATAATTTAGCCCTACACAATATGAAGTACGAAAAATTTTAACAGTATATTTAGCACAAGTTCTCTAAGATTAATTAATAGCAACATATTAATCACTAACCTTAACAAACCAAACATTATGAGAGCTTTTACTATCACTTTATTGTTTTTATTTCTTTTTTGTCATACTTCTTCGTACGGACAAGGCTTTTTTAGGATTGATCCAACACAGGTTTATAGTATTGAAGAGGACTATAGAATTACAGATGATGAAATAGATAATGGTAGCTATGTAACTTTTATGTATTCAGACGTAACTAACGAAAAAGAACAAAATCCCATAAAAAGATTTAGGGAAGACATAAGATTAACACAGAATTTTGACACTACACGTAAATTTAAAAAACTTTATGGAGGTAAAACCTTAAATTTACTATTTGCTAATAAATTAGCGACAAACTTTAATACATCAAACGATCTAACTCTCCAAAAATCCTACTTTAATGTGAATGCTGCGGAAAAATCTTTTAGCCTAGGCTATAATTTTGATAATAGAAGAGGAGATCCTTTAAAAAGACTATACTGGGTTGCGAGTATTGGAGCTAAAGTAGTAGCTTCTAACGAATTTGCAACAATTGCTACAGGTGGAGATTTAGAGGAAAATAGTATAGGGTTTAATCTAAAGTATTCACGTATAAATAGTGGGAGAATTGGTTGGCGAGCTTCAAATAAAGAAGAAAGTCAACAAAATATACTAGAGAAAGAGCGTGTTAATATATTTACTGATCAAAAAGCTACCGTACTAAAGCACAGAGAATTTTTAAATCATAAATACAATAAAAAAGTAGCAGACTTTAATAAAAATGAACTTCCACTACTCAGAGAAAAAAATATTGAATTTTTTGGTGATTCAATAGGTACAATTAAAACTAAGAAAGCTATTGAAAAGAAGTCCTCGCAATTATTATATGAAATGATTGCTGAAGAAATAAGTTTTGTGGAATCTAACAAATTATATACAACTATATTTAACTCTTGGTGGACATTAGAAGCTTATATCCCAGTTGGCGATAAAGAATATGATATTTTACCAATAGACACCAATAATAAAGCTAGAGGTGTTTTGTATTATCCGTTTGATATAAATGCGAATTACAATTTCTATAAGCAAAAGTCTGATGACTTTTCATATTTCGCTAAGTTTACAGGTAGAGTTAAAGGTAATAGTAACATTGATGTTGAAGGATCTTCTTCAAAAGATTTTCAATCAATTACAACAACCAATGGTCAACCAACGCTTACTACACCAGTAAGCGCTGTAAATATTTCAGAATTTGATAGGTTTATTACCACCTCGTTAAAAGCAGAGGTTGCTTTATTCTACAAAGGTTGGATAGGTTTTAGCCCTTCAATTGAAAAAAATTTTGGTACTTACGACGGAGTAAATTGGAAATTGGGAATACCTTTTAGCCTTAAAGATAAAGAAGGAAAACCAACGGTAAATTTTGAATTACAATGGAGAGAAACAAAAACATTATCTGGAAATGAGCACCTTTTTGGGTTTAGTACAAGTTTCTTCTTTGGTAATTTAGTGAAGAAAGGATAATTATTATTAATTGCACTGCACAAATTAAAGTAAAAACTACAAATAACTATTATCATGGGAGAACAAACTAAATTTCAGAAAACTTTGCGTATTAATAATAACGCAGATCATGGTGTTTGGATAAGAAGCACAAGAACATTAAGGCAGCTTATTGGGGTATTAGGAATGTTATTGCCCATTTTATTATTTGTTTTTACGCCCAAATGCGACAATCCTTTAGAATCTATTAGCCATTATTATTACGTTAGATCCGGTGTGTTCTTAATAGTGGTATTGAGTTTAATTGGTATTTTTCTAATTATTTATACTAAAGACTTCATGCTATCTAGTATTGCAGGTATCTGTGCCTTATTTGTAGTGTTCTTCCCAACCGACCAATTAGGTGATTGTAGTATTACCACAATTCCGCATAGTGATGCTAGAGTTTGGTTTCACTATGGGTCTGCCGCTGTGTTCTTGGTAATACTTGCCTTTATGTCGATTTTTAAATTTACAAAACCAGACGATGAAGAAGCGTTGATGCATAAAGGGGTTAAGTTTAAAGGGCTTTACGTGTTTTGTGGTGTTTTAATGTTGTTGGCTTTACTTCTAGTAGGTTTAAAAGCACTCGGTAATATTATGCCTGCAAACTTTATCAAATTTTATGATGATAATAGTTTAACCTTTTGGATGGAAGTTGTAGCTTTAGAGGCATTTGGAATAGCTTGGTTAGTAAGAGGAAGTGTATCAGTAAAAACATCTGAATTTCATAGTTTTATGAGTACCCAGTCTAGCTATGTTTAGAAATAAATTTAATGACGACACAACCCGAATACATCTTAGAAGAAAACCTAGTCAATCAGCTTCAAGATTTAGGCTATAAAAAAGTAGTTATAAGAGATGAAGATGATTTAATAAGTAATCTAAAATCGCAACTCGAAAAACATAATAAAGCATCTTATTCTGATACTGAATTTAAACAGGTTCTAAATCATCTATCCAAAGGTAATATTTACGAGAAGGCAAAAACGTTGCGTGATAGAATTACGTACACTAAAGATAGTGGAGATACGGGTTATGTAGAGCTTATTAATCAAATTCATTGGTGTAAAAACCAATACCAAGTTACCCACCAAATAACCATGGAGGGTACATATAAAAACCGTTATGATGTAACCATTTTAATAAATGGTTTACCCTTGGTACAGATAGAACTAAAACGGCGTGGTTTAGAGCTTAAAGAAGCATTCAATCAAACAAACCGTTATGAAAGGCATTCGTTTGGCTCAGGAAAAGGATTATTTCGGTTTATACAACTCTTTGTAATAAGTAATGGAGTTAATACCAAATACTACGCAAATAATCCAGTTAAAGCACGCTCTTTTAAACAAACCTTCTATTGGGCAGATGTCAATAATAAAATCATTACCCAGTTAAGTGAGTTTTCCAAGTATTTTTTAGAGCCTTGCCATTTGTCAAAAATGATAACTAAGTATGTTGTTTTAAACACAGCTAATACGTTAATGGTACTACGTCCGTATCAATATTTTGCCACTGAAGCTATTGTTGATCGTGTTAAGAAAAGCAATAAGTTTGGTTATATATGGCATACAACAGGTTCGGGTAAAACGTTAACGTCGTTTAAAACGGCTCAAATTCTTACCAATTTAGAAGGCGTTCATAAAGTGGTTTTCGTTGTAGATAGAAAAGATTTAGATTATCAAACCATAAAGGAGTTTAATAGTTTTAGTGAAGGTAGTATTGATGCAACTAATAACACCAGTGCTTTAGTAAAGCAATTATCTAATGACACCAAACTCATAGTTACCACAATTCAAAAGTTAAATACTGCCATAAGTAAAACAAGGCATTTTGAAAAGATGCAAAATCTTCAAAATGAAAAAGTGGTTTTTATTTTTGATGAATGTCATAGAAGTCAGTTTGGAGATACGCACAATCGTATTAAATCTTTTTTCAATAAATCACAAATGTTTGGGTTTACTGGAACACCAATTTTTAAGGATAACTCAGTGAAAAATGCTTTAGGTAAACGTACCACCAAAGATCTATTTGATGAGTGTTTACATAAATATGTTATTACCGATGCCATACGCGATAGAAATGTATTGAAGTTTTCTATTGAGTATATGAGTACACTTAAAGTAAAAGATGGTGTAACCGATATTAAAGTTGAAGATATAAATACGGCAGAGGTCTTTGAAGACCCTACACGATTAAATAATAATGTTGATTATATAATTAACAATCACAGTCGTAAAACACACAACAAAAAATTTACCGCTATTTTTTGCGTTCATAATGTTAAGACTTTAATTGCCTACTACGAGTTATTCAAATCTAAAAAAGAAGCTGGTTTACACGATTTAAAAGTTGGAACTATTTTTTCTTACCAAGCCAATCAATTAGATGAAGATGCAAATGGGTTTATTCCAGATGAAGATTATGAAGATTTTGTAGCTGAACCTGCATCACAATACGATACAAAGCATACAAGAGAAAAACTAGAAGATTTTATTTCGGATTACAATGCAATGTTTCAAACCAATTATTCAACCAACGAATTTTATGGTTATTACAAAGATATTGGGAAGCGGGTTAAAAATAGACAGGTAGATGTATTGCTAGTAGTCAATATGTTTTTAACCGGTTTTGATAGTAAATTACTTAATACTATCTACGTTGACAAGAATCTAAAATATCACGGCTTAATACAGGCATATTCGCGTACCAACAGGATTCTAGATGAAGTTAAATCTCAAGGGAATGTTGTTTGTTTTAGAAACCTTAAAGAAGCTACAGATGAAGCAATAACACTTTTTTCTAATAAAGATGCCATTGAAGATATAATTATTCAGCCTTATGAAGATTATATAAAAAGTTTTAATGAGGCAGTAGCCCGTGTAAAATCTATTACACCAACATTTGAAAGTGTTAACGACTTAGTATCAGAAGCAGAGGAATTAGAGTTTGTAAAAGCATTTAGAGAGTTAATGAGAGTTAAGAATGTACTAAGCACCTTTACAGAATTTAGTTATGAAGATTTGCAAATGGATGAACAAACTTTTGAAAATTACAAAAGTAAATACCTCGATTTGTATGATACTATAAAATCAGAAACTCAAAAAGAGAAAGTTTCTATACTTAATGATATAGATTTTGAATTAGAGTTAATTAGAAGAGACGAAATAAATGTAACGTACATATTAACTCTATTAGCAAAATTAGCAGATTCTAAGAAGCCAAAAGATAAAGAACAGCAGAAAAAACAAATTTCTGAAATGTTAGATTCTGAAATTCAATTAAGAAGTAAAAAGGAACTTATTGAGAAATTTATTGAAGAGAATTTACCTCTAGTTACAGACTCAGATTTAATTCCCAATGCTTTTGAATCTTTTTGGACAGAAGAAAAGAAAAATGCTATAGTGACTATAAGCAAAGAAGAAAACTTAGATTTTAAAAAGTTAGTTGATATTGTAAGCAATTATCTATTTACCGAAAAAGAACCACTAAGAGATGAGGTAATTGCAGTTATGAACGAACGACCAAGCCTTAAAGAAAGAGCCAATTCATCAAAACGAATAATTACCAAAATAAAAGAGTTTATTGAAACTTTTATTAATGGAATGGGTTAAAATCTATATCGGTCCCTATCAACCAACACCCGCCTAATAATCTTCTGCACATCACTATTATCCTGTTGTCGTATTAAAAAGGTTTCAAAATCTTCGGTAGTGTTAATCTGTTCGGTTTTATCAATAAAACCATAACCTATCATTTTAAATATTCCATATTCCAATACAGAATATTCATTCTAAAACATTTGTTTTTCAACACATTAATTGGTAGTATTGCATATTCGAATATGGAATACATTTAGTCATGAAAGAAAAGCAACAAGTTATGAGTCCACAAGATATTGTGGTGTTATTAAAAATAATTAGTTATGGCGATACACCTTGGTTTCAAGAACAATTAGCAGATGCTTTACATATAAGCCAGTCAGAAATTAGTAAATCTTTAAAGCGTTCAAAATTTGCTGGTTTAACAAATCATTCTGGTAAAAAGGTATTTAAAATGGCACTTTTAGAGTTTCTACAATATGGCATTCGGTATGTATTCCCTATACAACCCGGTGCACTCATAAGAGGTGTACCTACTGCACACTCTGCCCTACCACTATCTAACACCATAGTAAGTGAAGAACATTATGTTTGGCCTTATGGCAAAGGGAGTGTTAGAGGGCAAGCCATAACACCATTGTACCCTTCTGTAGTTTTAGCTGTTCAAAACGATCAAAAATTATATGAACTCTTAGCGCTTGTAGATGCCTTAAGAGTAGGAAGAGCCAGAGAAAAAGAAATTGCCATCAAAGAACTTAAAAAGAGAATTTTAGATGATGGAAATAACTTAGATAAAAAACATTTACTCTTGTAAACCGAAACCTTTGGGAGACAGAATTATAAATATAGCCGCTGTAGTAGAGGTAGCAAAAGCCTTAAAAGAACTCAAGAATCAAATGGTATTTGTTGGTGGCGCAGTAGTGAGTTTATATGCAGATGAACCCACAGAGGAGCAAAGACAAACAGATGATATCGATGTTACCATAAACTTAGTTAATTATACCTCTTGGGTACAAATACAAGAACGATTAGCAGAATTAGGTTTTAGTCCAGACCCAGAAGGTCATGCCATATGTAGCTACTTATACAAAGGTATTTCTGTAGATATTATGCCATCTGAAGATGGACCAATAGGGCAAGCCAACAAATGGTATAAGGTAGGTTTTAAAAATTTATGGATACAAGAAATAGAAGAGCTTACCATAACTACACTATCTGCGCCATGTTTTTTAGCTACAAAATTTGAAGCTTTTAAAGATCGTGGTACAGATTACAGATTAAGTCATGATTTTGAAGATATTATCTACGTTCTAGATAATAGATCCACAATAGTAGCAGAAATATTAAAGGAACCTATTAGTATACAAAACTTTTTAAAAGAAGAATTACTTAAAATTTATCATAATCCAAATTTTGAAGAAATTATATCTTGCCATGTTCCGCCAATGATTCATGACGAAAGGCTGCCCATTATAAAAGACAAAATTGAACAAATAATTGTTATTTAATTGATGTCTCTTTTATTAACACCCGCCTAATAATCTTCTGCACATCACTATTATCCTGTTGCCGTATTAAAAAGGGTTCCAACTGTTCGGTAGTATTAATCTGTTCGGTTTTATCAACAAAACCATAACCCAAATAGGTACCTTGTCCAATCATAATAAATGCATCTTCATGGGCGTACCGTCCCGTTTGTTTTAAAATAACATCCTTTTTCTCTTGTTGCAGACTTTCTAAAGCTTCTAAAACACGTTGATTATATGCTTCTGGCGGTTCTTCATCTTTACAAATCCCTTTACAGGTATGTATTTTAAAATGGTTACAACTAGTAACTGCTTCTTGTAAATGGCAATATTTTGGGCATAATTCAAACTGGCTACATATACGTTCTATCTCCTGCCTACATGCGGTAATAGAATCTAAAATCAACACAGGGTTTGGTGCCGCTATAAGAGTATTATACGCAATATGTACAATACCTTTTCTATCGGTATAACTAAAAATAGCATAGCGCTTCTTAGCACGTTTAGCCACTTGGTTATATTCCGGATAATGCTGTTTAATAGCCGCGTCTTCCATAAGCAACGCAATCAATTCGCTACCAGACAATGTAAAATCAATATCAGCAGTCTCTCTGCACATGGCCAAAGATTTCTTCGTTTTACTATAAAAATGACTCAATACACGTTTTTTAATGTCTTTAGCTTTCCCCACATAAATAATTTTCCCCTTTTTGTTTTTAAAATAATACACACCGGGTGTGTTTGGTAAATTATTAAACACAGAAGTAGGTAAATGCGAGGGCAATGTCGCTTCTTTAGACGATTTTTTTAAGAACTCATTAAATACGGTTTCCGCATTGTCTTGCTGCAATAAAAGCTCAAATAAAATAACAGTAGCTTCGGCATCGCCCCTAGCCCGATGTCTATCGGTAATATTTATATGCAAAGCATTACAAAGCTTCCCTAAACTATAAGATCTATGCCCAGGAATCAGTTTTCGAGCCAACCGAATCGTACACAACTTCTTTCGGTTAAAATCAATACCAATCGCTTTAAACTCATTCCGAATAGCATTGTAATCAAAATTCACATTATGTGCTACAAAAACACAATCAGTAGTAAACTCTAAAATACGTTGTGCAATCTCTGAAAACATAGGCGCCTCGGCCACCATACCATTATCAATCCCCGTAAGTGCCGTAATATAATCTGGAATCCACTGCTCTGGATTAATCAAAGACGTAAACTCATCAATAACCTGCGCACCATCATATTTAAAAATAGAAATCTCGGTAAGCTTATTGCTTTTCCCTGTAGTTTCAACATCTATAATGGTGTATAGCATTTCAATTTTTATTTGATACTTTAAGATTCGTCCAATACAGCCATCAACCGATGATTAAGGTATAATCTTTCTTTACCCACTTTTTCAGAAATTAAAAATCCTGCTTTTTCTAGTGTTTTCAAGTAATTTCCAACCGTTTTTGGTGTTCCTAATTTAGCATCAACTAAAAACTGACGTTTAGTATAGGGCAACCTAAACAAAATTTCTACAAGCTCTTTAGTATACAATTTAGGTAAGCCCTCCCTTATCTCATCTCCCATAACATTCATTAAGTTCGTAACATTATTTAAACGTTGCAATCCCTTATTTGCGGTATATTTAACCATTTCAAGCATATAAAGTATCCAATCTTCCCAATTATCATTTTCAGTTACCCCTTGTAACTTTCTGTAATAATTTGTTTTATTTTTAATAATATACTCACTTAAATAAATCGCTGGGGTATCTAATAAGTTTTCAAGTTTTAAATAGAGTAATAATAAAATACGACCTGTTCTTCCATTACCATCACTAAAAGGATGAATAGCTTCAAATTGATAATGCATTAATGCCATTTTAATCAATGGATCCAAAGTGTTTTTACTATTTATAAAGGTTTCAAGATTTGCTAGTTTCTCTCTAATAACCATTTCTCCCGTTGGCGGTGTATAAATAGTTTCTCCTTTGTTGTTCTTTAAAGCCGTGCCAGGTGTTGCTCTAATACCTGAGGTGTTCTTTTTAATACTTTGAACAATGTCAATACATAAATTTGTGCTTATAAATGGACGTTTTTTAATCGCTTGCAATCCACTCCAAAGTGCTTCCTTATAACTAATAACTTCTTTAGTTGCTGGATTATCAAACCTTTTATCAGCAACGATAGACTTATACAAATCATCATTAGTTGTAATTATATTTTCTATTTCCGAACTTGCTTTAGCTTCTTTTAAATGAATGGTATCTAAAAACAACGTGGGATTAGGTAAATTAGTTAGCATACCGTTAAGTTGAGCTAATGCTCTACTTGCCTCAATAGTTTTTCGCAAAACTTTGGTAGTTTCTAAGGTAGCTTTTGGTGGCAAAAGCGGTAAGTCATTATAAGGTGTATTTCTATTGTAGTTAGTCATTATAAACAAGGGTAATAATTACCTGTATCTCGCAAACAAGAGTAAATATACTATAATTTTACCTTTGTTTCATAAATAAAGACTAATTTTACACGCATATAAGTCATAACTCTTCCATTTTAAAGCAAAAAAATCCCCAACCTATTTCTAGATTGAGGATTCAAAAAAGGCGGCGACCTACTCTTCCACAAGTGCAGTACCATCGGCGCTAACGGGCTTAACTTCTCTGTTCGGAATGGTAAGAGGTGATCCCCGTTGCTATAACCGCCCTAAATTTTTAATATTTTAACATACTGAAAAAAATACATGCACAAAAATACTTGCTAAATAAGCCTATGGGTAATTAGTACTACTCGGCTATGACATTACTGCCTTTACACCTGTAGCCTATCAACGTGGTCATCTTCCACGACCCTTTAAAGAAATCTCATCTTGTGGTAGGTTTCGCGCTTATATGCTTTCAGCGCTTATCCTTTCCCAACATAGCTACTCTGCAATGCTCCTGGCGGAACAACAGATACACCAGAGGTTAGTCCAACTCGGTCCTCTCGTACTAGAGTCAGATCCACTCAAATTTCTAACGCCCACAGTAGATAGAGACCGAACTGTCTCACGACGTTCTGAACCCAGCTCGCGTGCCACTTTAATGGGCGAACAGCCCAACCCTTGGGACCTTCTCCAGCCCCAGGATGTGACGAGCCGACATCGAGGTGCCAAACCCCCCCGTCGAT
>JBMHCT010000036.1:0-2519 GCA_049889775.1 Jejuia sp. | reverse complement strand
AATTATTAGTACTTTTAATCGAGTCCACGTGAACTCCACAGTAACTAACTACACACATCAGCGTGTATAGCGAATGGGGCGCAACAATGGCTACCCAGTGGGGCGCGCCCCACTACGCCATACACAGTGGACGTTGTGGTTAATTTTGCCCGAAACACAGGAACAATTTTTTTAACTTTAAAACCGATAACGGACTATGAACAAACACCGACTGAAAAACTACCTCAAACTTGGAATTCTACTCTTTGGAATTTCACTTATTGCCATTAACTGTCAAACCGACCAAAACGAAGAGCAATTAGAGCAAAACAAGCCTATAAATGTCAAAACCGTTTCTTTTGAAGATGCTAAAAGTTTTTATATAAACAATGAAAAAGAAAAGAAGTTTGCTAAAGGACAAAGCAGTAAAAATGCTAATGACCTTATATTAAACCCTGACTGGGGTTCGCTTGCCCACCATGATATCTATGATATGGAACCCAAGCTTACATTGGCAGATGTCGATGTCAACAGACCTGGAGATTACTCATCAAAGCTTTTCTTTATTGAAACGAATGGAAATATTAAAAATGCAATCTTTACAATATTTAAAAAAGATACTACTGATAATGGCGATATTGTGAATGCTTCTATATATTTTAATAAAATTAATGGAGATTTTATTGATGGATATGAAATAGAAGATGGCAAGTTCACTAAGCGATATGTTCCGAAAAGAAATGTACAACAAGCCAGCTTTATGTTTTTTCTTCAAAGCTCAAACGACTGCCCTTGGACTTCTGTAGGAGATTGTGGCGGTGGTGAACTAGGAACTGTTGACCTTGGAACGGTAAGTGGTTCTGACAGCACTGGTTCTGGAACAGGAGGTGGAGGTGCCCACTATTCCACCATAAGAAATTGGAACTTGAGTGATGGTTCCGATGCTGGCAGTGGTGGCAGGTCCAGTGGCGGAGGCAGTGGTGTAACGGGTATTGCAGGAAATATTTTTGCAAACTCTACCGAAACCGACGAAGATGGCTCTGAAGCTGATGAACAAAATAAATGTGAGAACCAAGGTAAGATTTATAACTCTAAAACTAAAAAGTGTGAATGTCCTGATGGGAAAGTAGAGGATAAGGATGGTAATTGTATAGATGAACAAAAAGACGATGATGATTGCGATACTTCTAAGGAAGATTTAAAAAAAGTATTTCCCAATATATCAGATAAAGATGCCTCTACATTAGCTCATGTGATTAACGATAAAGGAAAAGACTTTGGCATAAATAGTGATGAAGATTTATGGCATTTTTTAAGTCAGGCTGGGCATGAAACAGGTGGTTTTAAAAAGTTAAGCGTCACTGAGAGTACCTATTGGACTACAGCTAGTAAATTAGCTATAACTTATTCTAAATTTACTATGGATTCAACTTTAGCTAAAAAAAATAACGACAAATATTATGCACCTAATTATTTAAAAAATTCTTCAGGAGTAGCTAATATTGCGATGTGTTGTAAATACGGAAATGGAGATGTTAAAAGTGGAGATGGATATAAATACAGAGGAAGGGGTTTATTTCAACTGACTTGGAAAGATAATTATACAGCCTTCAAAACATGGTATAATAATAAATACGACCCTGACATTGACCCAGTAACTACGCCAAGTGTAATAGCATCAAATGATACTTTGGCTATATTAAGTGGTCTATGGTATTATAAAACAAGGGTTGTTGATAAAGTAACTATTGATAGTACAACGACTGTTAGCAAAGTAACTTCCCCAATTAATCCAAAGTTGAAAGGGTTAAAGGATAGGAAACAACGTTTTAAAGAAGTAAAAGATTCAATTAATTGTTTATAAAAATAAAATCATGAAAAAAATTAATTTAATATTAACAATAATTACTTTGAGTTTTACAATTGGTTGTAAAGCTCAATCACAACTTGAGCAACTTAACAATTATAAAACATTGATATTAGGGACATGGGTTTCTGAAGATGATTCTTCACATAAAATTGAGTTTACTTCAAAGAACACCTGTAAAATATATATTGACAATGAATTAGAAGAAACTTACGAGTATCTATTAGATACAGCATGTGGTAAAAATTCAAATAATGGATATGATGTTTTTCTGAAAACACTAACAGATATAAATAGTTCCACATGTGATATAATAAATAATATTCATGTCGACTCAAATGGAGTTACAACTCTATCTATTACAACTGAAAGAGGTCAACTTGAAATTTATTTAAAGAATAAAAACTAACCACAACATGGCATATAAAAAATAGCAGTTAAGAACTTAACTAAAGTTTTGTTCTTTTCTGCTATCTTTATTTCTAAACCGAAAAATGCCACATACTAATCTGCTACTTTTCATATACATAACCGATGGTATGTAATTACCTGCGGCACGTGGAACCCGCGTTTTGCAAACGCTCCCATTCCACTAATTACATACCATCGTCCACTGTTTGTTGCACCCCTAGCCAATTATTAGTACTTTTAATCGAGTCCACGTGAACTCCAC
>JBMHCT010000035.1:0-344994 GCA_049889775.1 Jejuia sp. | reverse complement strand
CCTAGCCAATTATTAGTACTTTTAATCGAGTCCACGTGAACTCCACAGTAACTAACTACACACATCAGCGTGTATAGCGAATGGGGCGCAACAATGGCTACCCAGTGGGGCGCGCCCCACTACGCCATACACAGTGGACGTGAAACGAACCTCTCCAAAAGTAAAATCCACAGAGTTAAAAATCACGCTAGCGAACACATCCGAGTTAGCGATTGAACGGTATGTTTGAAATCCTTTTTTAAAACTATGCGTCATAATGTAAATTGTGAGCCAAGAATTAATGAGATTGCCGCAGTCGTTCCTTCTTCGCTATGACGCTTTAAAAAAGACTGAGTAGTGAAATGTTTACATTCACGAATTCATTAGTTTAAAATAAAATCAATAAGTAAAATGCGACCCTGACGTTTACAGTAGGAGTAACGCCCAACTTTTCGATAAGATTTTGGTTAAAAAATGATTTCTAATCGATAATCCTATCAAAGGATGAATACACAAATTTGTTGGACTTAGCATCCTTAATGACATCAAATTGTAGATTTATAAATTCAGCTCCCCGATAGCCAATATCTTTAGCGTTTCTTAAGTTTTCGAGCTTTTCCCAATTATCTACGTTCAATTGTATAATGGCGCATAACGTTTCACTCTGAATATGAAAATATAAAGATTCAGATGCATTTTGATCTTCATACTTCTGAAACCAGTAGGTTAAATCTTTCCTGTTTATCTTACTCAGCTGTTGAGCTAGTTCATCCTTGTACGTTCCAGAATTGGGTGCATAATTCTCAAATATAGGATTGGTATTATTACATTTAGGGCGATCGCAAGCCATAAAGCAGAGCATAGACATTACAAGAATTACAACACAGTAAAGGCATTTCATAATTTTTAGAATTGGATTAGATTAAGTATTTTGGGCTATGAGCCTAAACAAATTTTTGCGTCAGTAAACAATAGTATTAACGCTAAATAATCAATCTTGTTGCTCAATTGAGGTCGGGCTTATTCTTTTAGCTCTTTTTCCAAATGATCTAAGTACAGAATGCCGTTTAGATGGTCTATCTCATGTTGGAAAATAACCGCAGTAAACCCTTCAACAGTTTCTTTTAAATGTGCACCATCCATGGTATCATATTCAATTAGGATTTCTTGTGAGCGACTGTTTAAGGTTTCTGATCTATCAGGAATGGATAAGCATCCTTCTCTAACACTTTGGGTTGTTTCAGAATAGTTGTTAATTGTAGGGTTAAGATAGACTTCAAACGGAAAATTCTCTTTATCAAAACGTTGTACCCAAATAATATTTTTAAGCACGCCAACCTGAGGTGCGGCAATACCAACACCCAATGATAAACTATCCCTAACTGTGGCATACAAACGCTTTACAAAGGTTTTAAGTACTAAATCCTCGGGATTAGGTTTTATATAAGTGCTTTTTTTTCGTAATAAAAGTGAATCGCTTGTATTTGTAATTTTATAAACTCTCATAGGTTTTAGAGCCTTTCCATTTATAACAAGTGCCTTTTCAGCAGCCGAAAATCCTTTGCCTTTTAGATTTTTGGAAGTAGAACATCCAAGAAAACAAAAAACAATAGAGATTGTAAGAATTAGTTTTTTCATATAAATGAGTTGCATATATAGCGATTACCGCACTACCATTCGTTGATGCGATTGGAGTCTAATTTAATGAAAATAAACAGTAAAATAGTAAATGCCCATAACCCAGAACCGCCGTAGCTAAACATAGGTAAAGGTATACCAATAGTAGGTATAAGTCCCATTACCATGCCAACATTAATCATAAAATGCATAAAAACAATTGAGGCTACTCCGTAGCCATAAACCCGACTGAATTGAGATTTTTGTAATTCTGCAAGATGCAATATGCGTAGAATTAGCAAAACAAAAAGAATGACTACGAATGCGCTTCCTAAAAATCCCCATTCTTCACCCACTGTACTAAAAATATAATCGGTATGTTGCTCGGGAACAAACTTTCCTGTTGTTCTGGTGCCTTGCATAAAGCCTCTGCCAGTAAAGCCTCCAGAACTTATCGCTTTTTCAGATTCGTTGAGGTTGTAAGCAAAAGTCCGCTTCATCTCCTCTAATTTCTTTGGGTCTTTTTCCAAGCGTAACCACAAACTGATGCGGTCTTGTTGGTGCGATTTCAAAATATTGCTGTAAAAGTATTTAACACCAAATGCAATACAGGCACTTACCAGAATTAGGGATAACATTTGCAGCAAAGGCGCCTTCTTCTTATTTAAAAAATAGAGCGTAAGGCAGATTACGGCTACAGCACCAACTACACTTGGTGGCCAAAACTTTAGACCCAAAATGGCTATGGTAATTAAAAATAGGGCGATGTATAAGTATGTTTTTGGCAAACCCTCTCTAAATAATACAAAAAAGAAGGCACCATAAACAATTGTACTACCTGTGTCATTCTGTAGTAATACCAAAATCGCAGGAATTATTAGTATCATCACGGTGCGCAGTTGGTCTTTCAGTTTTTTAATATCAGTATTTAAGTCGCTTATATATTTTGCAACAGCTAGGGCCGTGGCAGTTTTGGCAAATTCACTCGGTTGAATGGTAAAACTGCCTATGCCATACCAAGAGGTAGCACCATTCACATTTTTGCCAAACAAGAATAAACCTACCAGTGAAAGCATGGAAACTATGTAAATAATACTTGCAAAGCGTTCGTAGGATTTAGCGTCTAAAGCAAGTAAAAGAACAATTATAACAAAGGTTAAGCCTATGAATATAAGTTGTTTTCCATAAGGTTGAGAAAAATCTAAGTAATTAACCTCTACGCCTACATGAGAAGCGGATAAGATATTAATCCATCCAAAAGCCACCAAAAGGAAGAAAATAAAGATGGTAATCCAGTCAAATTTAAAATGTCTGTTTGTTTCTCTTACCACTAGTTGTTTTCAGTATTTAGTGTTTTAAGCTTTCTTTTTAATTTGTAGTACACTTTCTCATCCACAATTTGCATTTGGGTTTTACCATTGATGTTAAAAGGTTCACCAGAATAAGGTTTTGCATATTCGTTTTCCAGAGAATGTTTAAGAAGCCACTCCTCAAGATCTTTTCGGGTAATTTTTCCCTTGATGTGTTTTTCGATCATCAAACTCGCTACTTTACCGGCAAACCTACTTCCCCAATACCCATTTTCAACAAACACAGCAATGGCAATTTTTGGATCATTTTTCGGTGCAAAAGCCACAAAAATAGAGTGATCAGTAAGTTGTGTTTTTGTGCTATCAATAACCGTGAAATTTTCGACAGTTCCTGTTTTTCCGCATATTTCAATATCTGGTATTCTCAAAAATTTGGCAGTTCCGTTTTTGTAAACAGCGTGCATGCCCTCAATAACGGGTTCAAAATTCTCACGATCAATAGTTGTGTATTTAGGTATGGTGAAATTCTCTGATAAGGGTTCACCTTCAATATTTTTTATAATATGCGGGGTGTAATAATAGCCTCTATTGGCTATAGCTGCTGCCATATTAGCCAATTGAATAGGCGTTGTTGCAACCTCTCCTTGTCCAATGGCGTTGGATATAGTATACGTAGAGTAGAAAGTACGTGGATAAACGCGTTTATAATAGTCTCTATCTGGGATTCTACCCTTTTGCCCAACAAACAAATCATTATTTAAAAAATTACCCAACCCGAAGCTTTTAACGTGATTACTCCAAGCATCAATACCATCTGAAGCATTACCATTTTTGTCGAGGATTTTACGATACGTTGTAGCAAAATAGGCGTTGCAGGACTCTTGAATACCTGTTAACATATTGTTGCGTCTGCCAATGTAGCAGTGGCATTTCATAAACCTGTTGCCGTATCTATAGCCGCCATAACAGGTTACTTTATCATTAGGAGTTATAACGCCTTCTTGTAAACCAATTAGAGCATTCATCAATTTGAACGGTGACCCAGGTTCGTATACCCCTTGAATACTTCGATTAAATAAAGGTTTTGCAATAGTGTCTCTTAGAAGCCCTGTAAAGTTTTTGGAACGTTCTCTACCCACTAAAATATTTGGATCATATGTTGGTGCAGCTACCATGGCTAGAATTTCTCCAGAACTAGGTTCAATTGCAATAACACCACCACGTTTATTTTCCATTAGCAATTCTCCATAGGCTTGAAGTTTTGCATCAATAGTTATTTTAATATCTTTTCCTTGTTCAGGTAAAGAGTCAAACTTTCCATCTTTGTAAGGCCCTATATCTCTATTAAATCTATCTTTTTGAATAAATTTTATGCCTTTAACCCCACGCAATGTCTTTTCGTAAGATGCTTCAACACCATTTTTGCCTTTTAAGTCTCCCATTTGGTAATAGGCATCTCTTTTGATATCACGATTGTTTACCTCACCAATATCCCCTAGAACGTTGGCACCTATAGTAGTTTCGTATTTTCTAAGTTGTCTTTTTTGAATATAAAACCCCTCAAACTTTCGCATTTTTTCTTGAAGAACCGCGTAATCTTCCTTGGAGAGTTGCGGTAAAAAGAGAGACGCTAATCTTGGAGAATAATTTGTAGCACGCTTTAGTTTTTTGTCATAATCTTCTCTTGAGATTTTCAATAAACTGCAAAACTCATCAACATCAAATTCTCCAACTTCTCTTGGAATGACCATCACATCATATGAGGGCTGGTTACCAACTAAAAGAGTGCCGTTTCTATCGTAAACAAAACCACGCTTGGGGTAATCCCATACTTTTCGTATAGCATTATCATCATATAAATTAGAAGCACCACCTTTATACACTTGCAGATAAAAAAGCCTACCAATAAACGTGAAACCACATAAAACAACAACGAAAAAGAGTAGAAATTGGCGCATTAAGATTTCCGACTAAAAATGATAGAAATTAAAGTAATCATTAAGATAGTAAATATACCGCAGAATAACGTTTTTTGAAGAATTATTAGTATGCGCGACATACTAAAAATTTCAAAAGAAAAAAGCAGTAAATGGTGTAAAGCAGTTAGCAACGATATGTAGACAATTTTTGAGCCAAAATCTACATCATCAAACTTTACATGGTTATACTCGTAGATAGTACCAAATGCAAATTTTAAAAATACAGGTCTTGCATAGCCTATTGCTACCGAAGCTGCTGCATGAATTCCCCCAGAATCAGAAAACAAGTCCACCGATAATCCGATTAAAAAACTTAGAAAAATAAACAGCAAGCGATTACTCTTAATAGGGAAAAAGAGTATAAAGAGGATGTAAACATAAGGGTTGATATATCCCAGAAAATTGATATGATTAAATACAATAACCTGAAATAGCACAAGTACTACAAACCTGATAATATGTCCTGTAATTAAACTATTCATCTATACTATCAAGCAAAGCTTCAATTTCTCGTTTGTGTTTATTTTGTATCACGTATACATGTTCTAAATTGGTCATATCATTAAAAAGTTTCACGTTGATTACATGAAAATTTTCTGTGGCATCCAACCTAGAATCAAGGACCGTTCCTACGGGAATACCTTTTGGGAAAATTGACGATCTTCCAGACGTAACAATGGTGTCACCAATAGCAACTGGGGCAATTTTTTCTACGTCGGTTAACTGTACAATATTTGGCGATTTTCCATTCCAAGTAAGCGAACCATAGTGATTGGTTGTCTTCAATTGTGCACTAATACGACTTTTAGTATTTAATATGGAAATAACGGTGGCGTAATTGTTAGATACATTATCAATAATACCCAAAATTCCGTTAGAGGAGCAAATTCCAAAATCCTGCTCTAAGCTGTCTTTCTTTCCCTTGTTAATCAATAAAAAGTTGTTGGATAGACTATAATTATTACGAATGATACTTGCTGTGGTGTACTTAAATTTCACAACTGTATCGAATTTACCTTCTGAATTATTCTCATTATAGTTAACTAATAATTCATTTAAGCGCTGATTTTCTTCTGCAAGTATGGCATTCTGAGATTTTAAATTAACGTAACTGCTTATTTGATTTACCGAATTGTAAACCCCACCCGTTAGCACATTAGCAGAATTAATAAACTTACTTTTATGGTAAGAGTGAGATTGAATAGTAAATACTAATGCCAAACCAAACAACAACAGAAACAACAAGAAATTCTTGTTGCGTATCACAAAATTTATAATCTGTTGCATAGAGTGTTAAGCAAAATTTATATAATTAATTTTTAGTGCGTTTCCCTGTCGGGTCGGGCTTTCCGCTATATCTTTTTTGCTTTTAGTGGCTTCGATAGCCTCAGCCACTAACGTAAAAAAGGATGCCGCTGCAATCCCTAACGCATCACATCCGTCTAGAAATTGAAAACTAACGTCCTTAAACATAATGTAGCCCTTTAAAAGTACCTTATTTTATTAAAACACTTTTGTATTTAGGTAAGTTTTTAAGTGTAATTCCAGTGCCTCTTACTACGGCTCTTAGAGGATCTTCGGCAATATAGACAGGTAAATCCGTTTTTTGGGATAAACGTTTGTCTAATCCACGTAACATCGATCCACCACCTGCTAAATAAATACCAGTATTGTAAATATCTGCTGCCAATTCTGGAGGCGTTTGCCCTAATGTTTCCATAACTGCATCTTCAATACGTAAAATAGATTTATCCAAAGCTTTCGCAATTTCTCTAAAAGATATTGAAACTTGTTTAGGTTTTCCTGTTAACAAATCACGTCCTTGCACACTCATGTCTTCTGGTGGTAACTCTAAATCCTCAGTAGCGGCACCAATTTGTATTTTAATTTTTTCAGCGGTACGTTCTCCAACATATAAATTATGTTGTGTACGCATGTAATAAACAATATCATTTGTAAATACATCACCCGCAATTTTAACAGACTTGTCGCACACAATACCACCAAGAGCAATAACGGCAATTTCGGTGGTACCACCACCTATATCTACTACCATATTACCTTTGGGTTGCATAATATCTACACCAATACCAATAGCAGCAGCCATGGGTTCGTGTATTAAATATACTTCCTTTCCATTAACTCGTTCCGCACTTTCTTTTACCGCACGCATTTCCACTTCGGTAATACCAGAGGGGATACAAATAACCATACGTAGTGCAGGTGCAAAAAACTTCTTTTTTAATGCAGGTATGTTTTTGATGAACATACTTATCATTTGTTCCGAAGCATCAAAATCTGCAATTACACCATCTTTCAATGGGCGAATGGTTTTAATGTTCTCATGCGTTTTTCCCTGCATTAAACTAGCTTCCTGTCCAACAGCAATAATTTTATTATTTATTCTATCTCTTGCAACAATTGAGGGTGCATCAACAACAACCTTATCATTGTGGATGATTAAAGTGTTTGCTGTCCCTAAATCTATCGCTATATCTTCGGTTAGGAAGTCAAAAAATCCCATGGGCAAATAAGTAGTTTAAAGTGGTTTAAAAACGAATCCCGTAAAAGTAATAAAACTTAGTAAATATATTAAGGTATAAAGTATTCAAAAATATTGAAAATCCAAAAGATATAATTCAGTATTGCTTTTCATCGAAATACCCAAAAAAACAATTAGAATTTCAAGTTTTAACATTTTTTTTCTCGAAATGTAAGCTAGCTAACATTTTAGGAAAACTGGTGTAAGTAGTTTTATCCTAGAGTAATAACAAATAAAAAAGTTTTAAGATGAAAAGAGAATTACCTTTATCAAAATTGAAAGTGCACCGCATGTTTATGCTGTGTTTTCTTGGGTTATCCCTTCATTTGCAGGCACAGGATGTAAAGTTTGTAAGTGTTGACCCAGTTTCAAACGTGTTAACAATAAACAACCCAGGGTCTTCCATGGTAAACCTAACAAATTACCAATTGTGTTTAGGTCCTGGGACCTATGTTGGCATTGGAACACTTACGCCAATTAGTGGTAACATTATGTTAGCTGCTGGTGAAAATGTGACATTAAGCTACACTATGGATGCTATGGCAGATGGTTTAAGTTTGTTTAGTAATAGTAATTTTAGCTCAACAAGCTCAACCGATTTAATTGATTATGTACAATGGGGAGCAGCCAACCAACCAAGAGTAGGTCAAGCTGTTACTGCAGGACGTTGGGATAATGCCAATAATTTTGTGTCAGGAGCCGCTCCATATACAACTACAACCGGAGGATCTGCTGCTTCTTGGAGTGCTTGTGATGCTGAAGGTGGCGCCATTCAAATAACAGGAACAACTGATACGACGGCAACCATTTGCGTAGGCGAAGGTACAGATGATCTCATCCCAGTGGAGTTTGTAGACATGAGAGTGTTAAGTGGCGACTCTTCAACTTGGGTGATCACAGATCAAGCCACAGGAGATATTTTAGGAGCCCCAGCAACACAACCAGCAGGCGGATTCAATTTAGAGGGTGCACCAACAGGTATTTGTGATATTTGGTATTTAAGATATACAGGAGATATAGGTTTAGCTACGGCAACAAATGTATCTGATTTAAGCGGATGTTTTGATTTATCAAATCCAATTTCCGTATCAAGAAATGCTGTAAATGGAGGAGCGATTCAAATAGCAGGAACAACAGATACCACGGCAACGATTTGTGTGGGCGAAGGTACAGACGATTTAATCCCAGTAGAGTTTGCAGACATGAGTGTTTTAAGTGGTGAATCTTCAACTTGGGTGATCACTGATCAAGCAACTGGAGATATTTTAGGCGCACCAGCAACTCAACCAGCAGGCGGTTTCAATTTAGAAGGCGCACCAACAGGCATTTGTGATATTTGGTATTTAAGATATACAGGAGATATAGGTTTAGCTATGGCAACAAATGTATCTGATTTATCGGGATGTTTCGATTTATCAAATCCAATTTCGGTATCAAGAAACGCAGTAAATGGTGGTGAAATTCAAATAGCAGGCACAACCGATTCAGCCATTTCAATATGCGTAGGCGAAGGGACGGATGACTTAATAGATTTGGAATTTACGGCGAGTTCAGTAACAAGTGGAGATAACGCTACTTGGGTAATTACAGATCAAGCTACTGGGAACATTTTAGGTACACCTGCTTCAGTACCGGCTGGAGGCTTCAATTTAGAGGGTGCACCTGCAGGCATTTGCGATATTTGGTATTTAAGATACACAGGAGATATTGGTTTAGCTGCGGCAACAAATGTATCTGATTTAAGTGGATGTTTTGATTTATCTAACCCAATTTCTGTGACACGATTAACTGGAATGGATTGTGATACCTTGAGTGCGAGCGACTTCGAATCTGAGTTCAGTTTTGCGGTATATCCAAATCCAGCACAGAACGCAATTACCATTAGTTATCGTGGTAATCAGAATTTAGATTTAGATGTTCAAGTTTTAGATATGCTCGGTAAGCAAGCTGTAAATACTAATTTCTCAACAAATCGAGATATCAAATTAGATATTAGCTTACTAAATTCCGGTACTTATTTTATAAATATTACGGATACGGAATCTGGAACTTCAACTGTAAAAAGAATTGTTAAGAATTAGTTTTTGGCGTAAAAATTTAAAAAGAGTACTTGTCAGTATTGATAGGTGCTCTTTTTTATTTAACAGTTATTAATCTAAGGCTGATTACTTTTAGCATAGGGCTAATAGAACATAGAATTAACGAATTTTATTTTTTGAAATAAAATTCGTTAATTTGATTATTATTTTCTTACAAAATATTGTAATCTGAAAATAATACCCCAAATTTATTATTAACCTTAACTTAAAAAATTATGATTACTCCAAGTAATTTAAGTGTGACTGTTCCACCAGGAGAGCCAATCGCTAAATCGAACATTAAAGTTCAAAAAATTAATTCGCAAATTGAATTTTCATTTAATTCAAGCAGTACAAAACCTTTGTCCCCTTTAGTGCAAATCAGTTTTGACAAAAAAGGAAACCTTCAAGTAAGTGCTATTGTATTTATCCCAACATCTGAAACGCCTAACCTGTCTAATATTAATCAAGAGTATGTTATTTCAGACTCAGGTGAGACTCAGTTTGACTTTTTTATTATTTATAATGCGCCAGAAGTTAGTTCTCAGACATTTCAGGGATATAAAGTTGACTTTGTTTTAGAAAACCCACCAAAAGATTTAGTGCAAATAGAAACATTTATTTGGGACGAAGATCCAGAAACATCAAGGGGTACAGTTACTCCTGTTGAAAAAGGAGGTAATAACGGCTAGTTAAATATTTAATGTACAGTTAATATATCCATGAGTGAAAACTCATGGATTTTTTTTAGATATATTTGTGTCAACGGAATTCATATATGAAAGATGACTAAAATTAAATTCTTAGTAATACTTTTAGTTAGTTTTTATTGTAATATTCTCATTTCTCAAATAGGAATTAAAAGAGATCTTTTTAATCAAGATTTAAGAAATATAATTAATCAACATAGAGATAATTCTAATTTTTTTAATGCTGGTTTGTTTTTCATTGAAAGAAAATGGGATTCTACACTAGTCTATTCTTTTAGAAGTCTTGATGCCAAAGAAAGTTCCCCAATTGTAAAAGACTATAATCATTATTTTAGGGGTTTTGCTTTAAAAGAAAAAAGTATTTTAAAAGAATCGAAAAAGGAATATAATCTTATTTCTGAAGAATTTGACCATTATTCGTTAGTCAAATTGCATTTAGGTCAAATAGCCCTTTTAGAATCTGAGTTTAAAGAAGCTGTTTCTTTTTTTGAAGAGTTAATAGACCTAAAAGACGAAGACTATAAGTATTTTAATAAAAGTACAGTAATACAAAATTTAGGTACCTGCTATATTCATTTAAAAGAGTTTCAATTGGCTGAGGCGTTTTTAAAAGAAAACGTAGAAATTAAGAAGCGTAATCTTGATACTTTAGGTTTAATTACTGCATATGGAAGCGTAGCTAACTTATATTATGTGCAGTATAAAGACGATTTGGCTATTCCATATTTTAAAAGTGCCTATGATCTTTCATCTATTGTAGAGGATCTTGAAGCAAAAATAGTTGCAACTTTAAATATGGCAGTCGTAGAAGAAAATCGTAAAAACTTCTCTAAAGCACTGGTTTACAGAAAAGAATATGAAAAATGGAAAGATGCTTTAAACGATCAAAACAAAATTTATCAAGTTGCTCAACTTGAAAAAGAATTTGCTGTAAAACAAAAGCAACAAGAGGTTAATTTATTAGAAGCTGAAAATGAGGCAAAAGAACAAGAGCGTAATGGTTTATTATATTCTGCACTTACACTCTTAATACTTTTAGGTATTACATTTTATTTTTACAAAGAAAAAAATAAAGCAAATAAAATTGTCTCTGCTCAAAAGGAAAAACTAGATGAACTTAATTCAGCAAAGGATAAGTTATTTTCAATAGTTAGTCATGATTTAAGATCCTCGGTTAATGCTTTAAAAGCTAGTAACACTAAACTTTTGGATAGTTTAGAGTCCAAGAATTTAAAAGCTCTTGAGAGTATAATACAGAATAATAGTTCCATTGTAAATAGCGCCTATAGTTTATTAGATAATTTATTGCATTGGGCTCTTTTACAAACCAAACAGTCTTATTTTCATGTAGAGCAAGTGTCTTTATTTTTTATAGTTGAACAAGTGACTCATAATTACAAGTCTATTATGTATGATAAGGGTCTTAGTTTTGAAAATTTAGTAGTTAAGACGGATAAGGTGTTTGCAGATCAAGAATCGCTAAAAATAATTTTAAGAAATCTAATGGATAATGCTATCAAGTTTTCAGAAGCCGAGGACACGATTAAAATTTATTCTGAAAACAGTCATAATCAATATTGTGATTTAATTGTAGAAGACTCTGGTTGTGGTATTAATGAGGCTAATAAAGCAGCCTTGTTAGAAAATTCAGAGTTATTAACAAAAACATTCAGACCTATTAAAGGAACGGGTTTAGGACTTCAGTTATGTAAATCATATATCAAGAAAAATCATGGCAAGTTTTCAATAGAAAGTGAACCTAGAAAAGGTACTAAAATGATTGTATCTTTACCAAAAAGGGAAGTAAATGACTAAGGTTAATGTGCTAATAATTGAAGATACACCAGCTGAAAGTAGTACACTTGTTAAAACCTTAGAAGAAAATAATTATAATGTTGCGGGTATAGCAACAACCTTCAAAGAGGCACTGCAATTATTTCATAGTACCAAAGCGGATATTTTGATAATTGATATTTTTCTTAATGGAAATCCTGAAGGTATTGCTTTTGCAGAAACTATTAATTTTACTCCAGATTTTTCGAAACCCTTTGTTTTTTTAACGAGTAGTATAGATAGACAGATTTTTGAACGCGCAAAACTTACTCAACCTTTCAGCTACTTAATGAAACCTTTTAATGAGCTTGAGATTTTGTACGCCATAGAAATGGCAGTTGAAAAATTTTATGGGCAGCAAGATGTGTTTTTAGGAGAAACCGAAAATACTGTTGTGGGTTCTGATTATTTATTTATAAAAAAAAGAAAGTCTCTTAAAAAAGTACATACAAAAGATATTATTTATATTGAAGTAGAGGAGAAGTACTGCAATATAATTACAGCTACAGAAAAGTTTGTTATTCTAATATCATTAACTAAAATAATTAAGTTTTTGAATAATACCATTTTCACCAGAACGCATCGCAATTTTATAATTAATATAGAGAAAATAGAAGAAATAGTTCCTTCTGATAATCTTATAATTCTTACTGGAAACCATCAAGTTACTCTAAGCTACAACTATAAAGATATCTTGAAGCATGTGCGAACTTTAAAATAGGAAAAACTCTCTAATATTACATTTTTCAATTTACTCTTATTCCAAAATTTAGCTAGTTCATGGAAAGAAATTATGGTTTAATGCCTTTCTTTCACGAAACTAATAATTGTACTCATATATTGTTACTGGTTTTAATAATTTAATTAGTTAGTCTTATGTCCCTCAAGAAAAGAACTAAACAGAAATTTAACCACAATATGAGAAGCACAGGGAAGTCAAAAATAGATTATTTACTTTATTTCATTATGGCAGCGGTTTTAATTCAGTTAGGCTTTTTAGTTTATCGAATTATCATTTTAACCTCTTAGTGATCTCGAATTTACAATTACAATAAGGCGATCATCTTTCTCTCACTGATCTGTCTTTTTTAAATGAATCTTATTTAAGGGAGGTTCGTGGTTTTGTATGTATTCGAAAAAAAGAGCACCAAACTGGTGCTCTTTTGATTTATAATAAATATAAGGATCTAATGTTTAAAATGACGCGTACCAGTCATAACCATTGCAATATTGTTATCATTGCAATAATCAATACTTAATTGATCTTTAATTGATCCACCAGGTTGAATTACTGAAGTAATACCAGCTTTATCAGCAATCTCCACACAATCAGGAAAAGGGAAAAATGCATCACTCGCCATAACAGCACCATTTAAATCAAATTTAAAAGTTCCTGCTTTGTGTATGGCTTGCTCAAGTGCATCCACGCGACTTGTTTGTCCTGTTCCACTAGCACATAGTTGTTTGTTTTTAGCTAAAACAATAGTGTTAGATTTAGTATGCTTACAAATTTTTGAAGCAAATATTAAATCAGCAATTTGAGCCTCAGTAGGAGCAGTATTTGTTACTGTTTTTAAATCTTCAGCTTTATCTGTAATGTTATTTCTTTCTTGAAGTAAAACACCGTTTAAGCAACTTCTTACATTCATTTTAGGCATTTCTATATCATGAATCTGCAGTAAAATACGATTCTTTTTACCTTTTAAAATCTCAAGAGATTCCTCAGAAAAAGAAGGCGCTATCACCACTTCACAAAATAATTTATGAATTTCTTCGGCTGTAGCTAAATCTATTTCCGTATTGCTAATTAAAACACCGCCAAAGGCAGAAACAGGATCTCCAGCTAAAGCATCTAAATAGGCTTGATGTATTGAATCTCGTTGTGCCAAACCACAAGCATTGTTGTGTTTTAAAATAGCGAATGTAGGTGCTTCTCCTTTAAATTCTAACATTAAATTTACAGCAGCATCAACATCTAAAAGATTATTATAGCTTAATTCTTTACCATGAAGTTTAGTGAATAACTCATCAAAATTTCCAAAGAAAAATCCTTTCTGATGAGGGTTTTCACCATAACGTAATACTTTACCATTCTGTTCGCTCAACTTTAAAACCGTTTCTTCATTATTCTGATTGAAGTAGTTGAAAATGGCAGTATCATAATGAGATGACACGTTAAAAGCCTTAGCTGCAAAACGCTTTCTGTTCTCTTCTGAAATAGAGCCATTATTTTCTGAAATCAATTCTAAGAATTCAGCATAATCATCTACAGAAGACACACAAATTACATCCGCATAATTTTTGGCAGCAGCACGTATTAATGAAATGCCTCCTATGTCAATTTTCTCAATAATATCTTGGTTGCTAGCACCAGAAGCTACAGTTTTTTCAAAAGGATATAAATCTACAATTACGACATCAATCTGCGGAATTTCGTATTTGGCTAATTCGGCAACGTCTCCATCATGATTTTGTCTGTTTAAAATACCTCCAAATACTTTTGGGTGTAGCGTTTTTACGCGACCGCCTAAAATTGAAGGATAGGAGGTAACGTCTTCTACGGGAACAACATTAATGCCTAAATCGTTAATGAATTTCTCTGTACCACCTGTTGAATAAATGGTAACACCTTGTTTATCTAATTCCTGAACTATAGGTGCTAACCCATCTTTACTGAAAACAGAAATTAATGCAGATTTAATAGTTTTTTCGTTGCTCATCCCTCTTTGATTATTTATGTCCTATTTTGATGAAAAACAGAACACTAGTGTTGTGGTTTAGTTAAAAAAGATTATTTTTAAAATAAAGTGCAAAAGTAGCTATTTCCCTAAGAATTTCAATCTGTAATATTGAAAAAAGATGCTAATTTTTTAACGAAAATGGGAAGTTGTTAACAAGGTTTAGAAATTCCAAAAACAAAGCTCTAAATTCCAAAACAGTGATTTGTAAATTTTGGAATTTAGTTTTTGAAAATTGGAATTTTAAGAAAGTATTTTAGAGACTTTCTTGCATACAAACTCCAAAAACCGCTCGTCAGCTTCGGTAAAGGGATCAGGAGTATTCGAATCTATATCTATTTGCCCAATATTTTTGCCATTTACAAAAATAGGAATCACAATTTCAGATTTCACTGTGATACTGCAAGCAATATAATTGTCCTGCGCTGAAACATCAGGTACTACAAAATTTTCGTTACTCACAGCTACTTGTCCGCAAATACCTTTGCCAAATGGAATAACGGTATGGTCGGTTGGTGCACCAACATATGGGCCTAAAATCAACTCTTCTTTATGGCCATTTCTAAAATAAAAACCGACCCAATTGTAATAGTCGATGTGTGTTTCAAGTAATTCGCAAATGCTTAAAAGGCGTTCGTCAACTGTTTTTTCTGAATCGGAAACAACAGTAGTTACATGAGGTTTTATCTCTTCAAAATTCATAAGAAAATAAAGTTTTGGACAAAAGTACATGAATTAAATTATTTGTAAATTAGAGAAAATCATATGATTTAATTTATGTGCTGACGCAGTGGTTACTGCGGTGAAACTAGATTTTGTAATTTTTGTTAATTCAAAATATAGTTTTACCAAAGAAAAATATTTAAAAAGGCTTAATTTCGAAATAGATTTTGAAAGCACTTTTTATAAAATACAAGTCGGTAATAAAATTCATCCTTACGTTTTTAGTAGTGTACATATGCTGTTCGTTAGCATATAAGTTTTATTTACAGTTCTCAGAAGGTTCAAAGTATTACCCAGACTATGTTACCAATTTGGTGGCATATCAAAGTGAGGCTTTATTAAATACTGTAGGTTATAAAACTGAGGTCTTAAAACATCCCGATGAGCCTTCTATGAAGCTTATTGTAAATGGTAGTTATTTAGCCCGCGTTATTGAAGGTTGTAACTCCATTAGTGTCATTATACTTTTTGTATCCTTCATCATTGCGTTTTCGAATAACTGGAAAACTACGCTGTTTTATATACTTTCTGGAAGTGTCTTAATTTACGGGGTAAATCTTTTTAGAATTGTACTCATGTCCATCGCGCTCTATCATTATCCAGAGCATAAAGATATACTTCACGATGTTGTTTTTCCCGGAATCATCTACGGATTGGTGTTTTTTCTATGGATTCTTTGGGTAAACCGATTCTCAAAACTAAAGCGAAAAAGTGAATAGATCCATAAAATATATAACCTTAATTGTACTTTTCGGTTTGCTCGTTTTAATCCGATTTTTTGAGGATATACTCTTCTACGATCCTTACTTAAATTTCTTTCAAAACGACTATCTGTATATAGATAGTCCTCGACGCGAAGTAGCCAAATTAGTAGCATTTACAACACTGCGTTACGTACTAAACACTATCATCTCACTAGCTATTTTGTTTATGGTTTTTAAGGACAGAAGCATCATAAAATTTTCACTAATCATTTTCACCATTGCCTACGTCGTCCTTATTTTAGGCTATTTATTTTTCGTTGTTAACCCCAAGCAAGAAGACTATTATTTGTTCTTCAACCTGCGCCGATTCCTCATCCAACCAATAATTTTAATTCTTCTTTTGCCTGCGTTTTACTACCATAAACTAACGAAATAGAAAATATTTATAATGATTATTTTGGCGTTACCCACAAGGGGTCGGGCTTTCCGTTAAAAGTTTTGCCTCGATGCGCGCCTCGGCAAAAGCTACCACTGCAATCCCTAACGCGGGCGTACCAACTAAAGTTAGTGCTAAACTCAATAGCTATCTTACTTTTTGTTAAGGCAATAATAAAATATACATCCATTTTTACAATTTTTGTAATTTTGCATCATGTTAAAGATGGCTTTACATAAATCATTTTCAATGTTGTTGGCACTTTTAGTGCTGTTTTCTACAGTATCCTTTACCGTAGAAAAGCATTATTGCGGTGATACTCTAGTTGATGTTGCTATTTTCTCAGAAGTTAAGGCTTGTGGTGGCATGGAGAAAGCTAAAGCCATGAAAAAGTCTTGTTGTGATGATGAGGTAGATGTGGTTGAGGGACAAGATGAGTTAAAATTATCCTCCTTCGAAGATTTAGATTTAAAGCAACAACAGTTTTTAGCATTCTTAACGGTAGCCTACTTAAATACTTTTGAAAGTCTACCAAAAGAAATTATTCCTCACAAGGATTATTCACCACCCAATTTAGTCTACGATATACAGGTTTTAGACGAAGTATTCTTGATTTGATTAAATAGTCTTTTTTGGCATTTCCGCGAAGGCGGGAATCCATGGATTGAAGTCCATATTTGATAAAGGATGACAAAAGGTTATTAATCAAATTTAATTTACAATGAAATATACATATACAGTTACAGGAATGACCTGTAATGGGTGCCGCACTTCAGTAGAGGATAAGCTAAACGCTATTCCTGAAGTTGAAAAGGCTTCGGTTAATTTAGAAACTTCCGAAGCAATAATTGAAATGTCTAAACATATTTCAATTACACAATTACAAGATGCATTACCCGAAAAATATACCATTTCAGAGCAAAATATTTTTAATGATACTGCTGAAGATATAAAAGAAAAAAGCGAGCTGAAACAGTTGTTTCCCTTGTTTTTAATCTTTGGTTATATCACAATCACGTCCGTATTGTTAAATAATAATCCATGGAATTCAAGTGAGTTTATGCTTGATTTTATGGGACTATTCTGCATTGTATTCAGCTTTTTTAAACTATTAGATTTAAAAGGGTTTCCAAAATCTTTTAGAATGTACGATCCCTTGGCAAAAGGGTTGCCAATATATGCTTGGGTATATCCATTTATAGAAGTGTTACTAGGGCTTATGTTTTTAATGCGAATTGAAATTCCAATAGCCTTAATTGTAACGTTAGTGATTTTAGGCATCACAACTATAGGCGTAACTAAAGTGCTTTTGGATAAAAAATCAATACAATGCGCATGTTTAGGTACAGCTTTAAAATTGCCTATGACCAAAGCTACATTTATTGAAAATAGTATAATGATAGTTATGGCAATTATTATGCTTGCAAATCTTTAAAACACAAATGTCACTTCTAGTGATTCTGATTTTTTCAGAATTGTATCGATAAGTCAAAAGGTCTCGATACAATTTTTTAGAAAAAAAATCACTCGACCTGACAAAGGAATTTCAAATGAAAGCATTCATATTCATATTAATAATACTTCCCTTATTAAGTTTTTCCCAAGATAAAATTTCGGGAAAGATAGTAGAAGCTAATGTTGAAACTAATGACATTGGTATAGCAGGTGCAAACGTATATTGGTTAGACGCTCAAGTTGGAACGGTAACAGATATTGATGGTAATTTTACCATTTCTTATAAGCCTACCTATAAAAAACTAATTGTAAGTTATGTAGGTTATAAAACGGACACAATAACTGTTAATCAGCCTAAATTTATTTTACATAGATTAAAATCTAATGATGATTTGGATGAAGTTATTGTAAAATCACGAAAGCAGGCTACAGCTAAATCTTTTTTGAAAGCTGAAAATGTCATCACGGTAAGTAGCGACGAACTCCTTAAAGCTGCGTGTTGTAATTTGTCAGAGAGCTTTGAAACCAATCCGTCCATTGATGTCAATTTCGCTGATGCTATTTCAGGTACGAGACAAATCAAGATGTTGGGTTTAACAAGCCCGTATATCTTAATCGCTACTGAAAATATTCCTTCGGTTCGTGGTGCTTCACAGGCCTACGGGTTAAGTTTTATTCCTGGCACTTGGGTAGAAAGTATTCAAATTACAAAGGGAGCGGGTTCTGTGGTGAATGGTTTTGAAAGTATTGCAGGCCAAATAAATACTGAATTGGTAAAACCTGCATCAGATGATAAGTTGTTTGTTAATTTGTATGGAGCAACTAGCGAACGATTGGAGTTAAATACCCATTTCAATACAAGAGTGAACAACAGGTGGCACACTGGATTGTATATTCATGGAAATACACATCAAGAAAAGCATGACGTAAATGATGATGGATTTTTAGATATGCCTTTGTTCAACCAAATAAATATCATGAACCGTTGGCAGTATGTTGATACAGAAAATGGTTTTGTGAGTTTTATCAATCTGAAATATTTACAGGATGAAAAGCAATCGGGTGAGTTAGATTTCAATCCAGATACAGATAAAATGACAACGAATCACTGGGGAAGTGAAATTGATACCCAACGTTATGAAGTCTCTGCTAAATTTGGTTATGTAAACCCAGAAGTGCCTTGGCAAAGTTTAGGTGTACAAACTGCCTTTAGCTCGCATAAGCAGGAATCTTATTTTGGATTGAATGTTTATGATGTTCAGCATAATAGCTTGTATGCCAATGCTATTTATAATTCTATTATCAGTGATTCTAGACATAAAATAAAAACAGGTTTAAGTTACACTTACGACCATTATGATGAATTGGTGAATACCACAGATTATAAAAGAACCGAAAACTCTATTGGTGGTTTTTTTGAGTATAGCTATGACAACTTGGAGCTACTAAATCTTACGGCTGGTATCCGAATAGATCGTCATAATTTGTTAGGAACATTTATTACACCAAGAGTGCATTTACGTTATTCACCTTGGAGTAAATCGGCATTTAGAGCATCGTTTGGTAGAGGAAAGCGAAGTGCAAATATTTTTACTGAAAACCAACAGTTATTCGCTACCTCTCGTCAAATCAATATTTTGAATTCTGATGGAAACATCTACGGATTAGATCCTGAAATTGCATGGAATTATGGGGTCTCATATTTACAAGGGTTTAATCTTTTCGGTCGAAAAGCAGATATTACTTTTGATTTCTACAGAACCGATTTTACAAATCAAGTAGTTGTGGATTGGGAGAATCCACAGGAAATCAATTTTTATAATTTGGATGGTAAAAGTTTTGCCAATAGCTTTCAGGTTGAATTGAATCACAATACTTTTGAAGGTTTTGATTTAAGATTGGCCTATAAGTTTTACGATGTTAGAACTGATTACAATTCTGGAAGATTGGAGCGTCCACTCACACCAACACATCGTTTTTTTGCAAATGCTGGTTATGAAACTACACTAAATAAAAAAGGCGCACAATGGAAATTTGATGCTACCTTTAATTGGCTAGGAGATCAGCGTTTCGCATCAACAGCGGGTAACCCAATTGGGTTGCAATTGCCTGAACGCACGCCAACCGTAGCAACATTAAATGCGCAAATTATCAAAGTATTTTCTCCTAAATTTGAAGTATATTTAGGAGGCGAGAACATTACAAATGTAAGACAATCTAACCCCGTTTTGGGAGCTGATAACCCGTTTGGTGCGAATTTTGATTCTACATTTGTATATGGGCCAATTTTTGGAAGTATGTATTACGCTGGTTTAAGATTTAGAGTTGAATAGTTATATTATTAAGAAGATTTAAAAAAAAGATATAAAAAAATAAATATGAAAAATATAGTAACATTAATACTACTAGTAATAGGAACTACAACCTTTGCTCAAAACAAAAACGCAAAAGCATCTATGGATGTTGATGGAGTTTGTGGTATGTGTAAATCGCGTATAGAGAAGGCGTGTTTAAACACCAAAGGTGTAAAATATGCGCATTGGAGCATCGATACTCATGAGTTGAAATTAATTTTTGATGAGCGTAAAACAAATACTGAACTCATAAAAAAGAGCGTGCTAGCTGCTGGACATGATGTTCAGGAACAAAAAGCAACAGATGAAGCTTATGCCAAAGTGCATGCCTGCTGTAAATACCGAGATTAAGATGTTAAAGGAGCACACGAGGATAAAGAGAAGTCTTAATTTGGTGAGTTAGTTTAATATGCCAAAAACCCAATATCGCATTTATGTTGTCGAATTGAAGAAGCGTGTTTTTTCAGAAAACGCTAAATTTCGGGTAGCTAATCCTCAGTTTAATGGTGTGTTAGAGTGTTTGTATGTGGGTATGACCAGTAAAACGCCGAAAGAACGATTTTTGCAACATAAAACAGGGCATACAAACAAGAAGGGACACAAAATATCATCCAACATCGTAGAGAAGTATGGGTCGTATTTAAGACCAAGTTTGTATAATCATATAGATCCTATAACTTCAAGGCAAGACGCTTTAAAAATGGAAGAAGTTTTAGCTTTGGAATTGCGACGCAAAGGCTATGCGGTTTGGTTTAATTAAAATACAAGATTTATAAAATATGAAAGCAAAACCTGAGCATAATGAACGTATTAGAACTATGAAGTTTTTCTCTGTGTATCCACATTACGTTACTAAAGTTGAGAAAAAAGGACGAACCAAAGAAGAATTGGACAAAGTCATAGAATGGTTAACCGGATTTGATGAATTTAAAATTCAAGAATTGATAGATAGAAAAGTGACTTTTGAAGAGTTTTTTAATGAAGCAAATCTAAACCCAAATGCGGAATTGATTAAAGGTGTGATTTGCGGCTACAGGATAGAGGAAATCGATAATGAGTTAACTAAAAAATGCCGCTATCTAGATAAGCTAGTCGATGAGTTAGCAAAAGGTAGAAAGATGGAAAAGATTTTAAGATCGGGGTAATTTAGAGGAGATTAAGTTAATCAAACTATCACAACTTTTTACACCGCGTTCGCTAGCTTGTTGTTTAATCATAAAGGCACCTCTCATACTTTGTAAAATATTTTTTAAGAGTTTTTCGTTTTTAAAGCCCAGTTCTCCTCTACGCATTGCATCGTAATCTATATTATGAATAAAGTAATCGCCAACATATTCTTTATGAATGGTTTCTTGACGCTCATAGTCCTTTAAAATGGTTTTATAGTCCGAGTAATGGGTTTCAATAGCTGTCTTAAGTTCAAAATCATCAATTAAACTAAAATCTCCTGAATTAATCATGGACTGATAGGTAATATCTTTGGGATTGAAATCAGCCAACTGCATCACACTGAAAATTTGACGCATACCCATTCTTTCTTGAGGGTTCTCTGAATCAAATAAAGGGAAAACTTTATGAAGTACTCCAATCTTTCTCCCTAATTCTTTTGAGTTGCTTTGAAGGGTCGATTTATCTATTTCCAGATCATTTTTTATGCTTTGCAAATACTGAAGTTTAAGGGTTTTGTTCTTAGAGTTTTCAGCGCACTTGTTCATACTAAAAGCAATGGAAATACCAATAATTACTATTAGTATTTCACCAAACGCGTATTGCCAATTAATTTTTTTCATAGGTGGAAGTTAAATCTTAAAACTATGAAATATAGTTGAATAAAAAAACGCTCCCAATTTGGGAGCGTTTTTTACTATTTACGTGCACTCTTAATGGTAAAAGTGAGATACTTCATCTAAGGCGATGCGCCATTACATCATTCCTGGCATTCCGCCTCCCATTGGAGGCATTGCAGGTGCATCTTCTTTAATATCTATTAGAGCACACTCTGTCGTTAAAATCATACCAGCAACGGAAGCTGCATTTTCTAATGCGATACGAGTAACTTTTTTAGGATCAATAATACCAGTTTTAAGCATATCTACATACTCCTCAGATTTTGCATCGTAACCAAAGTCCTTATTGCCTTCTAAAACTTTGTTGATAACAACAGAACCTTCGCCACCAGCGTTTTCTACAATAGTGCGTAAAGGAGATTCAATGGCTTTATTTACAATTTGTACACCAGTAGTTTCGTCTAAATTATCAGTAGTCAATTTAGCCAAAACAGATTTTGCTCTAACCAATGCAACACCACCACCAGCAACAATACCTTCCTCAACAGCAGCTCTTGTAGCATGTAAAGCATCATCAACACGGTCTTTCTTTTCTTTCATTTCAACTTCAGAAGCAGCACCAACATACAATACAGCAACACCACCAGCCAATTTAGCTAAACGCTCTTGTAGCTTCTCTTTGTCATAATCTGAAGTAGTTGTTTCAATCTGAGCTTTAATTTGGTTTACTCTTGCTTTAATATCAGCAGCTTTACCAGAACCGTTAACAATAGTAGTATTGTCTTTATCTACTGTTACAGTTTCAGCAGTTCCTAACATAGAAAGATCAGCATTTTCTAAAGTAAATCCTCTTTCTTCTGAAATAACAGTACCACCGGTCAAAATAGCGATATCTTCAAGCATTGCTTTACGTCTGTCTCCAAAACCAGGAGCTTTAACAGCAGCAATTTTTAAACCACCACGTAATTTGTTCACGACTAATGTAGCAAGTGCTTGTCCGTCAACATCTTCAGCAATAATTAATAATGGACGACCAGATTGCGCCACTGGCTCTAGTATTGGAAGGATTTCCTGTAAGTTAGAAATCTTCTTATCGAATAATAAGATATATGGATTTTCTAAATCTGCTATCATCTTATCAGAATCAGTAACAAAGTAAGGTGATAAATAACCTCTATCGAACTGCATACCCTCTACAACATCTACATAAGTATCCATACCTTTTGCTTCTTCAACTGTAATCACACCTTCTTTACCAACTTTATCAAAAGCTTGAGCAATTAATTCTCCGATAGTGTCATCGTTATTAGCAGAAATAGCAGCAACTTGCTTAATTTTTTCTGTAGAACTACCTACTTTTTTTGCTTGCTTTTCTAAATCTGCGGTAATAGCTTCAACAGCTTTGTCGATACCACGTTTTAGATCCATTGGGTTTGCACCAGAAGCTACATTTTTTAGACCTTCTTTAACAATAGCTTGCGCCAAAACAGTAGCAGTCGTCGTACCATCACCAGCTAAATCGTTAGTTTTAGATGCAACTTCCTTTACCATTTGTGCACCCATATTTTCGTGAGCGTCGTCCAACTCTATTTCTTTCGCTACAGAAACACCATCTTTTGTTACTTGAGGTGCGCCGAAGCTTTTAGAGATGATGACGTTACGTCCTTTTGGTCCTAACGTTACTTTTACTGCATTAGCTAATGCATCTACACCGCGTTTTAATCCGTCGCGTGCTTCAATATCAAATTTTATGTCTTTTGCCATTTTTAATGTTTTTTGTCATTCCCGTGAAGTCGGGAATTTATTTAATTATAGTTAATTTTACGATGATTCCGCATCAAGTGCGGAATGACATTTTAGAGTTATACAATTGCTAAAATATCGCTCTCACGCATAATTAGGTAGTCGTTACCTTCTAGTTTTAGTTCCGTACCAGCGTACTTGCCATATAAAACGGTGTCGCCAACTTTAACCGTAATAGGCTCGTCTTTGGTGCCAGGTCCGGCAGCTACAACAGTTCCCTTTTGTGGTTTTTCTTTAGCGTTGTCTGGAATAATAATTCCTGATGCTGTTTTTGTTTCAGCTGCAGCAGGCTCAATAAGCACTCTATCTGCTAATGGTTTAATGTTTACTCCCATTTTGTTCTATATTTTTATGTGTTAGGTTATTATTTAACGCTATCTAATAAGCTAAAAATGTGCCATGGCAGGTAAACTGACAAAGTTTCAGAATTATTTGGGCGTTACCCCGACTGTAAACGTCGGGGTCGGGTTTTCCGTTAAAAGTTTTACCTCGATGCACGCCTCGGCAAAAGCTACCACTGCAATCCCTAACGCGTTCTTAATCAGCCAAGGCCTTCAGCAAAAAAACATATCAAGCATTTTTGTAGAAGTCCAATCAAATAAATTCAAGATATTTAAATGATGTATCGTCGTAAAGTGTAACCAAACTTTAAAAGGTGTAGTCTCACTCCAAAACATAAAAAAAGCCGGCTTTATTAAAGCCGGCTTCTAAATTATTTTTCTTAAACTATTGACCGTCTGTTTGACTATCAGTACCAGCATCATCGGCACTTGTAGGAAGTGGAGCAGGTGTATCAGGTGCAGTTGGTAAAGGTTGTGATGTACTTGCATCTGGATCGAAAGCTTTTGAATCCACAGTACCTTCGCCTCTGTTTATTGCAACATTAGACAATAAAATCAGTACTAAAAGTAAGGTTGATAATGTCCACGTACTTTTATCCAAAAAATCTGTGGTCTTTTTTACACCTCCCAATTGCTGTGTGCCACCACCACCAAACGATGATGATAATCCACCACCTTTAGGGTTTTGTACCATAATTACCACTATAAGTAAAAAGGCCACAACCACTATAAGAATTAAAAATATTGTAAACGTACTCATTATTATTTATTTTGATCTTTTAAAAGTTCTATCGCTTTTATTTGGTTTGCAAAGAAACTACTTTTTTCTGGATATTTCAAACTTAAAATTTTGTAAGATTGAATCGCTTTTTTGTAGTTTTTTTGTTCCACATAAATACGCGCTAAAGTCTCTGTCATTAAGGCTTCAGGCTTAATCATTCTAGCTTTTGCTAAATTGCCTTTGGGCGCAGATGAAGTGTTTGGTTTTATTTTAGGCTTATCGGCTATAAACTTATCTATAAGGTCTATTTTTGTATCATCAATTGAAGTTTCAACGGTTTCGGTTGCTTCGCTTGACGCGTTTTCTGGAGCATCAATTTTGCGTTTAATAGGTTTAATTCTTGTAAGCTTGAGCCATTCATTAAAGGAATGCGATTCTCGCTTATCAAATTGCAAAGGCTTACCGATATTAAGCACATCTTCTGGAGAGATGTCTGAACTATTCTCTTTTGTAGTTGATGGTTCAATGGTTTCAGACTCGTCCAACTTAAAGTGCATTTTTTTAACTTCAGAAGGGTCTTTTGGCTGAAAAAGCTTCGGATCTAAAACCCCCGAGGTCTCATTAATCTGATTCTTAAGATGGTCATCAACTTGCAATTTTTTGTTTACCGAAATATCATCTTCATTTACATCAATATCATTAAGATAAATGGTGTTTTTTTTAATGATTTTTGAAATTTCATTCTGAATAAAAACATCCGAAGTTATAAAATCAAAAAGAATGCTTCTGTCTGTTGTGTAGGCCGCTGTTGTTTTTAAAGCGTCATTGTAAGTGGTGCTTTCCTGACTTTTCAACCCTTTTAAATACAAAGCTTTAGCAGATTGAAAATAAGGATACTTTTGAATAATAGCTGATAGTCCTTCAGTTTTCTGAGGTGTAATATCTTGCGGATGCTGCAATAAAGCTATAAAATCGTGACTATTCAAAGTATTACCATTTTGCCAATGAGGCATTAAAAACATCTTGAGTTATACGTTCAAAAATTTCTTCAATCGCTATGTCTTTAACAGAGCCTGATAATTGTGCAGAGCCTTCGTAATCGTGAAAGAACGAAAACCGCTGTTCAAACTCTGCTTCAGGATCGTTCTTGTCATAAAAATGCACTTTTACAGAAATTGTAAGTCGGTTTTGCGCTGCGGTAAATGTATTTCCAGATGTGGATGAGGTTGTTGGTGCTATGCGATATTCAGTTATTTCTCCCTCGTACACAATATCACCGTTAGAATTCACATTATTCAAATTAGTTTGATTTTCTAGAATAGAAATCATGGTATTTCTAAAGGTTAAATCTAAACCTGGCTCCACCAAAAGCGCGTTGTTTTCAAAACGATTCACCTGAAATGTTTTAGTTTCTGGAGAAATTGATGCACCAGTAAAGGAGTAAAATCCACAGTTTGTGAATAAAGCCATAAAACCTAAGAACACTATATATTTTATTTTCTTCATGTGAATCAAACGATGAAATTACAAATCATATTGCTTAATCTTTCTATATAGTGTGCGCTCACTTATACCCAATTCAGCAGCAGCCAATTTACGTTTTCCGTTATGGCGTTCCAAAGATTTTTTTATCAATTCTAGTTCTTTATCCTGTAAGGATAGGGTTTCTTCTTCTTGTATTTCTTCAGCAAAATGGTATTTATCTTCGGAAGTCTCTTGAGACACATGCTCTGGAATGGATAATACTTCCGTGTCTTCTACAATTGTATCTTCTTCAAAAGCAAAATCGTCTAAGTCTGCCTCATTGTTATCACCATATATTTTCTGAATCAAATGCTCATTCTCTTTTTCAACATCTTTGGTATTGCCATTTTTCATGAGCTCCATGGTGAGTTTCTTTAAATCATTCAAATCACTTTTCATATCAAAAAGCACCTTATAAAGAATCTCACGTTCACTGCTAAAATCGCTTTCATTTTTTGAGGTTTTTATCACTGCAGGCAAATTAGTTGTACCATCAACAGGCAAATAACCTCTTAAAACTTCAGCGGAAACCGTTCGGTTTTGCTCTAATACCGAAATTTGTTCAGCAACATTTCGCAACTGCCTAATATTTCCGCTCCAACGATGTTTCAATAATAACTGTACCGCATTGTCCGTAAGCTTTATGGTTGGCATTTTATATTTTAAGGCAAAATCACTGGCAAACTTTCTAAATAATAAATGAATATCATCAGAACGTTCACGTAGCGGAGGTAAATTAATTTCTACCGTGCTTAAGCGATAATATAAATCTTCTCTAAATTTCTCTTTATCGATGGCCTCGAACATTTTTACATTGGTAGCTGCTACAATGCGTACATCAGTTTTTTGTACTTTACTAGAACCAACTTTGATGAATTCACCGTTCTCTAAAACACGCAATAAGCGCACTTGTGTCGTCAATGGTAATTCACCAACTTCATCTAAAAAAATAGTACCACCATCTGCCTCTTCAAAATAACCGCTTCTGGTTGAGGTTGCACCAGTAAATGCTCCTTTTTCATGACCAAATAATTCACTGTCAATAGTGCCTTCTGGAATGGCACCACAGTTTACAGCAATATATTTGTTATGCTTTCTATGGGATAAGGAGTGAATAATTTTAGGAATACTTTCTTTACCAACACCACTTTCGCCAGTGACTAAAACAGAAATATCTGTGGGTGCAACGCGAATAGCTTTTTCTAAAGCGCGATTTAGTGATGGTGTATTACCAATAATACCAAAACGTTGTTTTATGGCTTGTACTGATTCCATTTAATTCTCAATATATTCTGAAGTTCCTATTTCATTAGTGCTATCTAACCACTCCCAGTCTAACTTCAGCTTTAATTTATTGTTATCCGTTAAGCTGATTTTCGCCAAGGCCTTCCCAGATTTTAATTTTTTATCTGATGTAAGACATTGGTAAACCATATTAATTTTATCTTCAACAAGTTGTCCAATTATTTTTCCGTAAACAACAGTACCACCTGAATAATCTGCCATAATTAAATCACCCTCTTGTTTGTATTTAAAGACTGTTTCAGAATTAACTTGTCCATTTTCTGAATTTTCTATTAAGGAAAATGTCTTGTTGTTAAAGTTAAATTCTGACATTCTTAGTTGTTATCCGAATATCCTACCGCTTCCCCAATTAAAGTAGCACTAGTGCAATCTGTGATTTTTACATTTACAAAATCTCCAACCTTATAGTCACCTTTAGGAAATACAACAACTGTGTTTTGTGTGTTTCTACCAGACCAATGCGCGTCAGAACGTTTGGATGGTTTCTCAATTAAAACTTCTTCAACCTTACCAATATGCGCTTGAGTGCGCAACAAGCTGTGTTTTTGCTGCAATGCTATAATTTCGTTTAATCGACTCTTTTTAGTTTCTTCAGGAATATCATCTTCCATTTTTCGTTCTGCTAATGTTCCGGGTCTTTCAGAATAAGCAAACATAAATCCGAAATCGTACTTCACGTATTCCATCAAACTCAATGTATCTTGATGATCTTCTTCTGTTTCCGTTGGAAAACCTGCAATCATATCTTGACTAATAGCACAATCTGGAATTAAACGTTTTATGTTATCAATTAACTCAAAATATTCTTCACGCGTATGCAAGCGATTCATTGCCTGTAGTATGCGATTACTACCACTTTGCACAGGCAAATGGATGTAGTTGCAAATGTTTCTATGTTTTGCCATAGTTTCAATAACATCCAATGTAAAATCTTGTGGATTTGATGTAGAAAAACGAAAACGCATTTTGGGTTGTGCAATAGCGCACATATCTAAAAGCATCGCAAAATTAACTGCGGTTGCTTTTTGTAAATCGCTGGCTTTAACAAAATCTTTTTTTAAGCCACCACCATACCAAAGGTAACTATCCACATTCTGCCCTAAAAGCGTAATTTCTTTATAGCCTTTATTCCATAAATCATTTACCTCTTCAATAATACTTTGTGGGTCTCTACTGCGCTCACGCCCACGTGTAAAAGGCACTACACAAAAAGTACACATATTATCGCAGCCTCTGGTAATAGAAACAAAAGCAGTAACACCATTTGTGTTTAAACGCACGGGTGAAATATCGCCATAGGTTTCTTCCTTGGAAAGAATTACGTTTATGGCATCTCTACCATCCTCAACTTCAGCTAAAAGATTTGGTAAATCCTTATAAGCATCAGGACCAACAACTAAATCAACAATTTTTTCTTGCTCTAAAAATTTGCTTTTTAAGCGTTCTGCCATACAGCCTAAAACGCCAACTTTCATATTTGGGTTTTGGGTCTGTTTTACAGCGTTGTATTTTTCTAATCGCTTTCTAACGGTTTGTTCCGCTTTGTCCCGAATAGAACAGGTATTCACTAAAACTAAGTCTGCCTCTTCTAAATTTTGGGTGGTATTATAACCTTGCTCGTTTAATATAGAAGCAACAATTTCACTATCACTAAAATTCATTTGGCAACCGTAACTTTCAATAAAAAGTTTACGTGTATTGCCTTCTTTTTTATCTAAAATTAAGGATTGTCCTTGTTTGCTTTCGTCTATAATCTTTTCCATAATATCTTGAATCCACAGTGGGTCAATATTCGTGCCTGCCTGCAGAAATGCAAGTGCAAAGATACAATTAAAATGGTTTTTATGACAAAGTGGCAGTTTAATTTTTAAAGAAATTTTAATATTCTTAATAATGAATTACGCAACCATATGTGGTATTTTGTATCTCAATAATAGACCCAAAAAAAGAAAACTCTTTCTTCATGAAAAAAATTGCTTTTGCCCTAGTTATACTTTGCTGTTTTGTAAATATGCGTTGTGAACCATCGGAAGAAACTCCGATAGATACGGATAATTTATTGATAGGAAGTTGGTCGCAACCCGAATATGATGCCAACACGATAGCTTTTAAACGCGTTAATCAGTTGCCAGAGGATAATTACGGATTAACTTTTAAAACTAAGGGTGCTTTTACAGAAAGAACTTCTGGATGGTGCGGTACACCACCTCTCGTTTTTTCAGATTATTCTGGTAATTATACCTTGAGTGATGCGGTTATTTCCATAACACAAGATCACTATCCCAATAATTATGCATGGCGTATTTTGAGTTTAACAGAAGAGGAGTTGGTGCTTACTAAGGAATTAACAGAGCAAGAACAAGATCATAGAGATTTGATGGAAAAGTTCGATGAGGCTTTAAGTTTAATTGAAGGTATCCCTTGTGAAAATGAAAAGGATTGGACGTTTACAGCTTATGGAGCAAAAGCCTGCGGTGGCCCAAAAGGTTTTATTGGGTATCCAACAACCATTGATACGGATGAATTCTTAACTAAAATTTCCATTTATACCGAAGCGGAAGGCGCATATAATACCAAATGGGGTGTTTTTTCAACCTGTGATGTTCCGCAACAACCAATAGGAGTAGAGTGTGTGGACGGTTATCCGAATTTGAAATTCTAAGAAGCTACTAAAGAAATATCGGATTGTTTTGGTTTCAAAATAAACAAATTAAAAGCGCATTGATAGACGCAACTAAACAATACATAACAAACTAAAAAAAATACAAATGAAACCAATCTCGTCCATTTTAGGCTTAGCCCTACTTTTTACCATTTTTTCATGTGATAAAAACAATATGGAACTTGTTACCATTGCAAGTCCAGAAATAATGAGTAAATCAGACTTTAGAAAAGCCGTTGAAATTAAATCAGCCCAATCCATTGAAGAGTCAGGGAAAATTTATGCGTACAACGATTATATTTTCGTAGGAGACAAAAACAAAGGCCTTCATATTATTGACAATACAAACCCTAAATCACCGCAACCTATCACTTTCATCAAAATACCTGGAAATGAGGATATCTCTGTAAAGAACGACTTTTTGTATGCCGATAGTGCTACCGATTTGATAGTATTTGATATTTCAGATATAAATAATATTCAATTAGTGGAGCGATTAGAAGATGTTTTTGATGTTTACGATTATCAAATTCCTTTGGAAGCAGATAGAGTAGAATGGAGTAACTTTAATTATGAAACTGATATTGTAACGGGTTGGACGCTTAAAAATGAATATAGAGAAAAACTTGATGATAGAATGGTAGATGTCGCTTTTGATGCTTCAACCGCTTCAGCTGAAAATAATATTGGGGTTGGTGGTTCATTAGCGCGCTTTCAAATTGTAGACGACTTTTTGTATACAGTGGGGCAATACAGCATGTCCATTTTTGATATTCAAAATCTATCACAACCAGTACTAGAAAATACCCAGTATGCTGGTTGGAATATAGAAACAATGTTTGCGGCTGGTGACTATCTGTATTTGGGAAGCACCAATGGCATGTATATATACGATATAAAAACACCATCAACACCAGAATATGTCTCTGAATTCACACATTGGGAAGGTTGTGATCCCGTAGTTGTAGATGGTGATTATGCTTATTTAACTTTACGAGGTGGTAATCTTTGTGGGCAATTAGAAAGCGTGCTAGAGGTGATTGATATTAAAGATAAAGCAAACCCAGTTTTAGCAAAGCGTTATACTCTGGAAAACCCATACGGTTTAGGTATAAAAAGCAATATGTTATTTGTGTGCGATGGCACCGCAGGATTAAAAATATTTGATAGAAAAACGCCAGTGAATTTAGAGATGGTTAAGGCATTTGAAAATATTGATGCAACAGATGTTATTCCTTTAGAAAAGAGTCTGATAATGATAGGAGGAAATGTATTATATCAATACGAATATTTAGTGAACGATATTAATTTAATTAGTACATATTCGCTAAACTAGACAGCAATTAAATGTTGTTTAAAAATCTGTCTTCGGGCAGATTTTTTTGTTTATAATTGTAGGGTAATAGAATGTTTTAAGTCAATAATTTTATGAAATCCTACGAAAACCTTAAAGATAAAGTCGATAATGCTCCTGATATGGATTTTGGAGATATTATAAACAATGCAATAGAACTCTTTAAAAAAGTTTGGTTAAAAGGTTTTTTAACAATTCTAATTCTTATGGTTGCTGGCGTTGTTGCCAGTTTAGTCTTTCAAGCTATTGGGCTAGCCGCAGATGTATCCATTCTTGAACAAGGTATAAGTATTGAGTCACTTTCGGAGTTTTACTCAATGAGCGCAATTTATAGTTTGCCTCAAAATATTTTGATGAGTAGCATTAGTATCTTATTGGTTTCAGCTTTTTACAGAATATGTAAAAATGAGGTTCTTGGTTTAAATGAAAGTGATAATTACTTTTTCTATTTCACAAAGGACTATATCTCTAAGGCCTTAATGCTAGGTATAATTCATGCGCTAATTACTGCTGTGGCTCAAGCCTTATTTTTATTGCCTTACATTTATGCTTTCGTGCCATTGGCTTACTTTACTATTGTTTTTGCCAATAACCCAGATTTGAAAGAAGTAGATATGGTAAAACTAAGTTTTGCCTTGGGAAATAAAAAGTGGCTTATTAGTTTCGGAACTATGTTTGTCTGTGGTATTATTGGTGTATTGGGTATTATTGGTTGCGGAATTGGTTTGCTTTTTACCATTAGTATAGCTTATCTACCTGTATTTTTTATCTATAAAGAGGTAATTGGGTTCGATAATCGTAACGAAATAGATTTAATTGGCACTAATAAAGACGATGATACTTTTTAAAACTAACAGTTATGAACACATTAGAAACCATCCAACAAAAAATAAATCAAGCTAAGGAGTTAGATTTTGGAACAATTTTTAGCGAGGCGTTTGAACTATTTAAGAAAACTTGGTTACAGGGCTTCCTATTACATCTATTTTCAATTGTAGTTATGTTGCCTTTAATCCTTTTGTTTTATGTGCCATTTATAGGAATGATAATAGCGCAACAAGAAAGTGGGTATAACGATCCTGATGTTTTTAATGAGTTTTTTGCTGGCATGTCTATCGTTTACATTTTATTTCTAATTGTAGGTGGTTTTGTTTTGGCCACTGTAACTTATGCCTTAACAGCTTCATATTTTAGAATGGTGAAAAAAATAGATCACGGGGAAGAAGTCAAAACATCAGAGTTTTTTCATTTTTTGAAAGCTCCGTATTTGAAAAAGATATTTTTAATAATGCTCGTAGCTATTCTAATTGCAATTCCTTCCGCGTTGTTATGCTACATTCCATTAATTTATGTTATCGTGCCAATGACTTTCTTCTTCATATTCTTTGCTTACAATCCAGAGTTAAGTGTTGGAGATATTATAAAAGCTAGTTTTGCGCTAGGTAACAAAAAATGGTTAATAACGTTTGGGTTGTTGTTCGTTATCTATTTAATAGTACTGGTCTTAACTATGGTTACTTGTGGTATAGGTCAATTATTTGTACAGTCTCTTTTATTTCATCCTGCTTATTTAATTTACAAGCATATAATTGGTTTCAATGAAAAAAGCGATATAGATCAAATTGGTGCTGGTGAGATTTAAAACCTATTGAAAACTATAAAGTTAAAACCTGTTTTTTGATTAAAAAAGCAGGTTTTCTTGTTCAAATAATATACTGTTAATCCGTAAAATTAGGCAGATAAACTTTTTTTCATATACATTTGTACCTTCAAAAAATCATGTATGGCGAAGAATTTAGTAATAGTTGAGTCACCAGCCAAGGCGAAAACTATCGAAAAATTTTTAGGAAAAGACTTCAAAGTGGAATCTAGTTTTGGGCATATTGCGGACTTGCCTTCCAAAGAATTAGGTGTAGATGTAGAAGGCGATTTTAAACCCAAATATCAAGTTTCAAAAGACAAGAAAGATGTTGTTAAAAAGCTAAAAGATTTAGCAAAAAAAGCTGAAATAGTTTGGTTAGCAAGTGATGAGGATCGAGAAGGTGAGGCTATTGCGTGGCATTTAGCAGAAACTTTAAAATTGGATAAAGCCAAAACAAAACGTATCGTTTTTCATGAGATTACTAAAGCTGCTATAAAGAAGGCTATTGAAAACCCTAGAGGCATAGACTATGATTTAGTAGATGCCCAACAAGCACGTCGTGTTTTAGATAGAATTGTAGGGTATGAATTATCACCAGTACTTTGGAGAAAAGTTAAAGGCGGTTTATCTGCTGGTCGTGTGCAATCTGTTTCTGTGAGACTAATTGTTGAAAAAGAACGCGAAATACAAGACTTTAAGCCAGAAGCTTCTTTTAGAATTGACGCTGAATTTTCTAACGAAGATGGGCAGTCCTTTAAAGCTAAATTGCCTAAAAACTTCAAAACAAAAGAAGAGGCTTTTAAATTCTTAGAGCAAAATGCATCGGCAGATTTTAAAGTGGCTGATCTTCAAAAGAAACCAGCTAAAAAATCGCCGGCAGCACCGTTTACGACATCAACCTTGCAACAAGAGGCATCAAGAAAGTTATATTTTTCAGTAAGTAAAACCATGACGATGGCACAACGCCTGTATGAAGCGGGTTTGATTACTTACATGAGAACAGATAGTGTAAATTTATCTGACGAAGCTCGACAGGGTGCTCAGGACGAAATACAAAAGGCTTTTGGAGACAACTATAGTAATCCAAGAAATTATAAAGGTAAAGCTAAAGGTGCGCAAGAGGCACATGAGGCGATTCGTCCAACAGATTTCTCCAGACATACTGTAGATATTGAGAGAGATCAAGCTAGACTTTACGAATTAATTTGGAAAAGAGCCATTGCATCACAAATGAGTGAAGCACAATTAGAGCGTACCAATGTTAAGATTGAAGCATCATCTCATAACGAAACATTTTCTGCAAACGGTGAGGTTATTACATTTGATGGTTTCTTAAAAGTCTATCTAGAAGGAACGGATGATGAATTTGCTGAACAAGATGGTATGTTGCCTGCATTAGAAGTAAATGAAACTCTGTCAAACAGTTTTATTTCGGCTACTGAAAGATATACACGACCTCCAGCAAGATATACCGAAGCATCTTTGGTGAAAAAATTGGAAGAATTAGGCATCGGTAGGCCATCTACCTACGCGCCAACAATTTCAACCATTCAAAATAGAAATTATGTTGAAAAGGGCACGGTTGAAGGTGTGGAGCGCAAATATACCCAGTTAAAACTTCAAAATGGAAAAGTGTCTGATACTACTTTAACTGAAAAAGTAGGTTCTGATAAAGGAAAGCTAGTACCAACGGATATTGGAATGATAGTCACTGACTTTTTGGTGAATCATTTTGAGGCTATCTTAGATTATAACTTTACAGCAGAGGTTGAGGAAGACTTTGATGACATAGCCGATGGGAAAGAAGACTGGACGGAGATGATGAAGTCTTTCTATAAAAAATTCCATCCTGTTGTTGAAGACGTAAAGGAAAATGCCGACAGAGAATCAGGAGAACGTATTTTGGGCAAAGACCCTAAAACGGGAAGGCAGGTAAGTGTGCGTTTGGGCAAGTTTGGGCCTATGGTACAAGTTGGTACTGTTGATGATGAAGAGAAACCTTTGTTTGCCAGTTTAAGTCCAGATCAGCAATTAAATACCATTACGTTTGAGGAAGCGATGGATTTATTTCAACTTCCAAAAACCTTGGGTACATATGAAGGTGAAGAAGTTGTGGTTAATAATGGTAGGTTTGGGCCTTATGTGAAATTTGGCAAGTCGTTCGTGTCTTTACCAAAAGGACAAGACCCATTGAGTGTTGAATTGGAAGATGCTATTGTTCTAATTAAAGAGAAACAAAAAGCGGATGCTCCAATTTATATTTATCAAGATTTACCAGTGCAAAAAGGTAAGGGACGTTTCGGACCCTTTATAAAGTGGAACAATATGTTCATTAACGTGAACAAGAAATACGATTGGGATAATTTATCTGACAGTGATATTGTAGAATTAATTGAAGACAAAATTCAAAAGGAAAAAGATAAATTAATTCACCATTGGGAAGAAGAAGGTATTAGGGTTGAAAAAGCACGTTGGGGCCGGCATAATGTTATTAAGGGTAAAATTAAGGTAGAATTACCAAAAACTGTGGATGTGTCTGATATGACCTTAGAACAAGCCATGGCTCATATAGAAACGAAAGCTCCAAAGAAAAAAACAGCAACTAGAAAACGGACTACCAAAAAGAAAACGGCAACTAAAAAGTAAAAGTACCTAAAACATGAATTTTAATTTCCTCTCACCAGTTTCAGACAACGTTTTGGCACATAACGAGTTGTTGTCTGTGCAGGCATTGGGAAGAAAAATTAAAGTGCATTCTACTCAAAACGGAATACCTGATTTAGAAGGTGTTTCCATTGTCATTTTAGGTGTTATTGAAAATAGAAACGATGCAGACTATATTGGCGAAACCTTTAGTCTTGATGAAATTAGAAAATCGTTTTACTCGCTTTTTCCTGGAAGTTGGGGAACTACAATAGGCGACTTGGGAGATATTAATGCAGGAGAAAGTGTTGATGACACCTACTTTGCGTTAAAGGAAACTATAGAAATTCTGGTTAAAAAAAATATCATTCCAGTACTTTTGGGTGGTAGTCAAGATTTAACATATGCCAATTATCGAGCCTATGATGCGCTAATGCCTATGGTTAATTTGGTAAATGTGGACTGTAAGTTTGATTTAGGCGATTCTGCAAAACCCATAAAAAACAATAGCTACGTAGGTAAAGTTATTTTAGACGAACCTTATAATCTTTTCAACTATTCAAATATTGGTTATCAAACTTATTTTAATTCTCAAGAAGAAATAGATTTGATGGAGCGCCTGTATTTTGAATCTTACCGTTTAGGTGAAGTAAATAAAGATATTACCATTGTGGAGCCTGTGTTGCGCGATGCCAACATAGTAAGTATTGATTTAAAAGCAGTAAGAGGTGCAGAGGTAAGCGTAAAACAAAAATTTTCGCCCAATGGTTTAGATGGGAAAGAAATTTGTGCTGTAGCAAGGTATGCTGGTATAAGTAATAAAGTAAGTTCCTTTGGGATATATGAATACAAGCCATCGAATGATGATGAAATTACATCAATGCTGGTGTCACAAATTATATGGTATTTTATAGAAGGTGTAAATTGCAGGGTACAAGATGTTGATTTCGCGGATGAGAGTAGCTATCAAAAGTTTTTCACTTTAGTAGAATCGCAGGAATTGATTTTCTATAAGAGTAATAAAACAGGACGATGGTGGGTTGAGATACCATTTTTATCAGAAGTAAATAATAAATTAAAAAGACATACGTTATTACCATGCACACATCAAGATTATTTGGATGCATGCAATAATATTGTTCCAGAACGCTGGTTTAAAGCCTTTCAGAAGAATTCCGTGTAATAGACAAAGCATGGTCAAAAGGTAAATAACATCGATAAAATGTTTTATTTTTACGATAAAATGCTTTTTTTTTAGATAAAAAGTTGTTTTTTCGAAAATATATAAATATGTTTACGCTCTCAAATAATGAAGCTATAATAATTAACCTCGAGTTTTCTATGAATATGAAAAAGTTTGTTTTATTAACCGCAGTACTTACTTTACTAGCTAGTTGTGGCTCTAAAGATAGAGGAGAGTTAGTAGGAGTTCAAGGGAAGAAATGGCATCCAGAAAAACCTTATGGTATGGAGCTTGTTCCTGGAGGTGCATTTATAATGGGTAAGGCCGACGACGATCTTGCTGGGGTAAACGATGCTCCTGGTAAAACTGTTACGGTAAGAGCCTTCTACATGGATGCCACCGAAATTACAAACAGCGAATACCGACAATTTGTACATTGGGTAAGAGATTCTATTCTTAGAATGAAACTTGCTATTTTGGCAGATGAGGTTGGAAAAACACCAGAAGATGGTGGTATTGGCGAATATGCATTTAAGGATGCGGATACCGCTAATATGTCTGTTTACGAAAAATATATGTTCGAAAATTATACTGGTCTCGGTCCAACAGGATACGAGGGTAGAAAAATTAACAAGGACATTGACTTAATCTTAGATACTGAAGAATATCCAGATGAATACTACGCAGAGGTAATGGATACCATGTATTTACCTTTAGAAGAATCATATAACGGACAACGTACTTGGGATGTAAAGAAATTTAAATTCCAGTACAGTTATATGGATATTCAAGAAGCAGCTCGTAATAGAGGTGTAGATCGAAGTAAAGTAATTAAGAAGGAAGAGTTAGAAATTTATCCTGATACTACAGTTTGGATCAGGGATTTCCAGTATTCTTATAATGAGCCGATGCATAACGATTATTTCTGGCACGAGGCTTATGGAGATTATCCTGTAGTTGGTGTAACATGGAAACAAGCAAAAGCATTTTGCGAGTGGAGAACCATCAACAAAAATTCGTACCAAAAATCAAGAAAAGGCGCAGCTTTGGTAAATACATTTAGATTACCAAGTGAAGCAGAGTGGGAATATGCCGCTCGCGGTGGGTTGCAAGCTGCAACATACCCATGGGGAGGGCCTTACACTAAGAGTGATAGAGGTTGTTTTATGGCAAACTTTAAGCCAGTGAGAGGAGATTATGCTGCAGATCAGGCATTATACACGGTAGAAGCAAAATCTTACGAACCTAACGATTACAATTTATACAATATGGCAGGTAATGTTGCAGAATGGGTAAATGCATCTTACGATCCTGCATCATATGAGTATTCTTCAACAATTAATCCAAGTGTTAATGATCCACAAAATACGCGTAAAGTAATACGTGGTGGTTCTTGGAAAGATGTTGCTTACTTCTTACAAGTAAGTTCAAGAGATTACGAATATCAAGATTCAGCAAGAAGTTATATAGGTTTCAGAACTGTTCAAGATTACATGGGGACAAACGTAACTAAGAACGGTAAATAAATATTGATTAATCAAAAGCAATAATAACTATTAATTTAACCTACTTGAGTAGTTTGTCTACTTAAAAATTTAAAAACCAAAAATTATGGCACAGTCAAAAGCAAGTAAAAGATTTATGAATATGGCCTACGGATTAGGGGCATCTATCGTAATCATCGGAGCATTATTTAAAATTACACACTTCGAAATAGGATTCTTAACAGGTAATGTAATGTTAACCATCGGTTTGGTAACTGAAGCAATTATTTTTGCATTATCAGCATTTGAACCGGTAGATGACGATTTAGATTGGTCTTTAGTATATCCTGAATTAGCAGGTGGAGCTGCCAGCGAAAAAGAGCAGCAAAATCCTAAAGGTGTATTATCACAAAAGTTAGACGAATTACTTAAAGAAGCAAAAATTGACGGAGAGTTAATGGCAAGCTTAGGCGAAAGCATTAAGAACTTTGAAGGTGCCGCAAAAGGTATTTCTCCAACTGTAGATTCTATCCAAGCTACTCAAAAATATGGTGAGGAATTATCATTGGCTGCTGCCCAAATGGAATCTTTAAACAGCTTATATAAAGTACAATTAGAAAGCATTAACAAACAAGCTTCAATTAATGAAGAGTCTGTAGAAAATGCTGCTAAAGTAAAAGAACAAATGGAATCATTAGCGTCGCATTTATCTTCATTAAATGGCGTATATGGTGGTATGTTAACTGCAATGAACAAAAAATAATTAGGGGTTACCCAAATTTAATAACCAAAACCTAATTTAAAATGGCAGGAGGAAATTTATCACCAAGACAGAAGATGATAAACTTGATGTATTTAATATTCATCGCGATGTTAGCGTTAAATATGTCGAAAGAAGTTTTATCAGCCTTCGGATTAATGAACGAAAAGCTTACGGAGTCCAACGAGGCCACTGAGGCTAGAAATGCTAGCTTTGTTGCTAGTTTAGACCAAAAAGCGGCAGATGCCCCTGAAAAATACAAGCCTTTACAAGCTAAAGCTAATCAAATCGATAAGTTGGCACATGATTTTGATTCTTATTTGACAGAATTAAAAGGTAAAATGACGGCGAAAATAGATGATCCGACAGATTACGAAGTAATGGATAAGGGTGACTATTTAGATGAAAACTTCTTTAAAGGAGATAAGATTAAAGAAGAAGGTCAAGAGTTTTTGGCTAAAATGAAGATGTTTAGAGAAGGTGTAGCTCAAGTTTTAGCAGATGAAAAGGGAATGGAATCTGTTATAAAAGAAGTAAATACGAAGTTTAATACAGATCCTGTTCTTAATAGAGACGGAGTAAAAGTGGATTGGTTGGATTACCATTACAAAGGATTTCCTTTAGTAGCTTCTTTAACTAAAATGACACAACTTCAAGCAGATATTAAAACTACAGAGTCTGAAGTTTTATCTAAAATGTTAGAAGGTGAGTTATCTAGTCAAGTTTCTATGACAAACTATACTACTTTAATGGAAACCTCTAAATCAGCTTATTTTAACGGAGAGCAATTCGATGGTGAAATAGTTTTAGGTAGAAAAGATGCTTCTACTAAACCAAAAAGAGTGGAGTTGAAACTAGATGGAAGACCGCTTTCTGAAAACCAATATACCATTGAAGACGGTAAGGTAAAATTGAAAGTTGGTACTGGTGGTGTTGGAGAACATAAAATTACAGGTAACCTTATTTTTGGTGAAGGTGGTGAAGAGATTGAAGTTCCTGTAAATTCATCTTTTGCAACAGTTGCTAAACCAAATTCGGCTACTATTTCCGCAGATAAAATGAATGTAGTGTATCGTGGTGTAAAAAACCCAATGACGATTTCTTTTGCAGGTATTCCTGATAATAAAGTTACTGCAAGTGCTCAAGGATTATCAAGAGGTAGCGGAAGCAAATATGTTATGGATGCTACATCTGTTAAGGGTAGAGAAGTTACAATTAACGTTACTGGAACATTACCTGATGGTGGAAAAGTATCTGATAATGCAACATTTAGAATTAAAGATTTACCAAGGCCAACAGGAACGGTAAGAGGAGAAACTTCAACAAAAATGCAACGTCAAAGTTTAGAGAAATCTACTATTGGTGCTATGTTTGAAGATTTTGATTTCGAATTGCCATTACGTGTTACTGGTTTTAAATTTAAAGTTCCTGGTCAACCAACTATAGAGGTTAGAGGTAACAAATTAGACAGCAGAGCAAAAGGTGCTTTACGTAAAGCGAAGCGTGGTTCTGGAGTTCAAATATTTGATATAGAAGCAAAAGCTAGTGGTGTAAGTGTAATACTTAAAAAAGTATCACCAGTATTTGTTGAATTAACAAATTAAAATATCGGGTTAACTTTTACGTTACCCATAGCATAAAAATAAAATAAGATGAATTTGAAAAGTATTTTATTATCTGTGTTAACTGTTTTTACAGCTGCAAGTACATTTGCTCAAGCAAATATACTTAACGCTAAAAGCCCTGAAGAAATTGGGGTGAGAACAGAAGAGCAAAAGGAAATTGACAATGACAAGCCTTTAGAATATGGATATGTAGACGATAGAGATATTCTATTTTCTAAAATGACATGGGAAAGGGTAAGACTAGATGAGCGTGCTAATTTCTCTTTATACTATCCAATCGATACGAATAACATTGGTAGTAACAGACGTTCGTTGTACGATGTTTTAATGAAAAACATCAAGAATGGAAAAATAAAAAATATTTATGACGATTCTTATTTTACAACAAAACGTACGTTAAAGGATATTGAATCTGCATTAACTAAAATTGATACTACGGAATATGGTATTGAGCAGTTAAATGCGGGCGAAGAATTGTCAGAAGAATATATCGACAGACGAGATATCACTGCTGCAGATATTGTAGAGTATCGTGTTAAAGGTTTATGGTATTTTGATAAGCGTCAAGCAGAAATGAAGTACAGACTTTTGGGAATTGCACCAGTGGCACCAGATGTTAACTTTATTGATGACGAAAATCCAGACTTAGTGCCTTTATTCTGGGTGTTTTTCCCAGACGCAAGAGAGGTACTACATGAGGCAAAAGCCTTTAATAACGCCAATAGTGCGATACCACACTCATTCGATCATTTGTTGAATTCTAGACGTTTTCAAGGATACATTTACAAGGAAGAAAATGTTCAAGGCGATAGACAAGTAAATGAGTACATTACGGATAATGCATTGATGCAACTTCTAGAGTCTGAGCGTATTAAAACAAAAATTAGAGATTTTGAGTTAGATATGTGGACATACTAAATCAAAAAATCAAAATAAGTTAAAAACGCCCGCTGTAAAGCGGGCGTTTTTTATATTCGTACTAATGAAAAAGAAGTATGACTATATAGTTGTTGGTCTTGGTTTGGCTGGTACAAGTTTTTGTGAGCAGTTGAGATTAAATAACAAAAGTTTTATTGTATTTGATGACAGTTCCCAAAAATCTTCTACAGTGGCTGGGGGCTTGTATAATCCGGTAGTTTTAAAACGCTTTACGGCTATTTGGAAAGGAGACGAACAGCTAGACTTGGCAATGCAGCATTATCAGGTATTGGAAGAATTATTGAAGATTACTTTAGATTATAAGATTCCTGTATATAGAAAATTTGCTTCAATAGAAGAGCAAAACGATTGGTTTACAGCTTCTGATAAGCCTATGCTTTCAAAATACCTTTCAAATAGAATCATTCAAAATGATAATGAAGCCATTAAAGCACCATTTGGATTTGGTAAGGTGTTGCATACTGGTCGTATAGATGTTAAGAAACTTATTGCGTCTTACAAATCGTTTTTACAATACAATGGCACAATTTCTTCAGAATCTTTTAATTATGATGCTTTAGAACACATGGCTGAAGGTGTGGTTTACAAACAACTTAGAGCAAAACATATTGTTTTTTCTGAAGGTTTTGGTGTTGCGAAAAATCCTTTTTTTACAAATTTACAATTGTCGCCTACTAAGGGGGAACTTCTAACTATTTATGCGCCAGAACTTAAAATTGACTATGTTCTGAAAGGCCCAGTTTTTCTTATTCCGATAGGTAATGACCTGTATATAGTTGGTGCTACCTATGAGTTATATGATTTGACACACACTACCACTGAAAAAGCAAAAACTAAAATGTTAGAGGGACTTAAAGGTATGATATGCTGCGATTTTGAAATTATCAAGCAAGTTGCAGGAATAAGGCCAACAGTTAGAGACAGACGCCCCATGATTGGCAGGCATGCTAAGTTGCACAACATGTATTTACTCAATGGTCTGGGAACACGAGGTGTTATGATAGGACCTTACGTGGCAAAAAAGTTGTATCATTTTATAGAAGAGAACGCTCCAATAGAAAAAGAAATAAATATTTCTAGATTTGACTAACTTTTCTCTTTTTTCACCAACTTTTCATCATAACTCATAAACATATTTATCCAAATATTTCTGGAAAGTCGCATTATAATTGGCATAAAAGCAACCAAGGTTCCTACAATGGCAATAAAAGTGTTTAAAAGACTGGCACCAAAAAATAGGTTAGCGATAATAAATGCAGCAACTCCAAAAGCAACGCCTACGGCATAACTTACGTACATAGCGCCATAGAAAAATGAGGGCTCAATACGATACTTCGTATCGCAATGAAAACAGCGTTCGTTAATTTTTAGCGTGTCTGTTAAAATATACGGATTCTTAACAGTATACATAGATTCTTGATGGCATTTGGGGCAATAACCAGTTAAAATACTATATAGTTTTGTTCCTTTTTTAAACATATATTTTGATGTATTTTTGCGCGCAAGTGTGCTATTACAAAGGTAGTTTTTTAAATGTTGTACACTGTAACTAAAGTCACAATTCTATGCTTAATATCCACAATTTATCAATTTCATTTCAAGGAGAATACCTCTTTGAAAGTATTACGTTTAAGCTTGGGAATGGTGATCGTGTTGGACTTATAGGCAAGAATGGAGCAGGTAAATCAACTATGTTAAAGATTCTTTCTAACGAACTAGAACCTGATTCAGGACAGATTGCTGCTGATAAATCTTTAAAAATCGGATTCCTAAAACAGGATATTGATTTTGATTTTGGTAGAACAGTTTTGGCAGAAGCCTATGAAGCATTCACCGATATTAAAGCCTTAGAGGCGAAAATGGAGCAGATTAACGTGCAACTCGCAGAACGCACAGATTATGAAAGTGAAGGTTATAATCAATTGATGATTGATATTAATGACTTACAACATCAATATGAAATCATAGGTGGCTATAATTATCAAGGCAATACCGAACGTATTTTACAAGGTTTAGGTTTCAAAAGAGAAGATTTTGAAAAGCTGACCGATACCTTTTCTGGAGGTTGGCGCATGCGTATCGAACTTGCTAAACTTCTACTACAAAATAATGATATATTACTTTTAGATGAGCCTACCAACCACTTAGATATTGAATCCATAATTTGGTTAGAAAACTTTCTGAAAAGTTATAACGGTGCTGTGGTAATAGTATCCCATGACAAAATGTTTTTGGATAATGTTACTAATCGCACCATTGAAATTTCCTTGGGTAGAATTTACGATTACCCCAAACCATATTCAAAATATCTGATTTTAAGACAAGAGTTGAAGACTCAACAGTTGGCGTCTCAAAAAAATCAACAGAAGCAAATTGAACATACAGAAAAGTTGATAGAGAAGTTTAGGGCTAAGGCCTCCAAAGCCTCTATGGCACAATCTCTCATAAAAAAGCTTGATAAAATTGAGCGTATTGAAGTAGATGAAGATGACACGAGTGTAATGACACTTAATTTTCCTGTTTCTATAACACCTGGGAAAGTTGTTGTTGAGGCAGAGAACGTTTCAAAAAGTTATGGAGAAAAAAATGTTCTGAAAGCAATTGATTTATTAGTTGAGCGTGACAGTAAGACAGCATTTGTTGGACAAAACGGACAAGGGAAATCAACTTTAGCCAAAATAATTGTAGGTGATATTAAACATCAAGGCCATTTAAAGTTGGGACATAATGTGCAAATTGGTTATTTCGCCCAAAATCAAGCAGAATACCTAGATGGCAATAAAACTGTTTTAGATACAATGATTGATACTGCAAACGAGTCTAACCGCAGTAAAGTGAGAGATATTTTGGGTTCCTTTTTGTTTAGAGGTGACGAGGTTGAAAAGTATGTTAAAGTGTTGTCTGGTGGAGAACGAAACCGATTGGCTTTGGCAAAATTGATGCTACAGCCATTTAATGTGCTTATTATGGATGAGCCTACAAACCATTTAGACATTAAGTCGAAAAATGTACTTAAAGAAGCCCTAAAACGTTTTGAAGGTACGCTAATATTAGTGTCCCACGATCGTGATTTTCTACAAGGATTAACAAATGTGGTGTATGAGTTCAAAGATCATAAGATAAAAGAATTTTTAGGTGATATAGACTTTTATCTTGAGCAACGTCAGGTTGAAAATCTGAGAGAGGTAGAAAAGAGAACAGTTATTCAAGAAGCACCTAAACAAAAAAAGAATACAAGTTATCAAGATCAAAAACGACTAAAATCTCTTAATAATAAATTGAGTAATGTAGAAGCTAAAATTTCTCAGCTGGAGAAAGAGATTAAGGAGGATGATGTAGAGTTAGCCACTAATTATGATGCGACGGTTGCCGACAAATCATTTTTTGATAGATATCAAGCCAAAAAGAAAAAACTTCAAAAATTAATGGAAGACTGGGAGTCGATTCAATTTGAACTTGAGGAGCTTTCATAACTAACTTGATGGTATTTTAAGTTTTTTTTAACTGCAACCACGGTCTATTTTAAATACTTTCGTACAAATTATCTAAATTTTATTTTCATTGATTTAGGTATTTCGCTAACCATCACACCCATGCGTAATTTCATTCTTTCCCTCCTAGGAGTTTTACTTATGGTTGCCGCTATTTTTATAGGTAACACCATTGCTTCAAACGATAAAAAAAAGAGAAAATCCCCAGAAAAAGTAATAAAAACTGTTTTTATCGATACGGTAAGAAATGGTGCAGTTCAAATTGTAATTCCTGCGAACGGCAATCTAGTTGCTAAACGTCGCGTTGAATTGTTTTCAGAGGTTTCTGGTGTTTTTAGAACAGGGAGCAAGTTATTTAAACCAGGGCAAAAATATCATAAAGGCGAAACACTAATTCGCATTGATGCTTCAGAATATTATGCAAATGTGCAATCTGCAAAAAGTGGATTGTACAATACTATAGCGGCCATTATGCCAGATTTAAGGTTGGATTTTCCAGAGGTATATCCAAAATGGCTGTCCTATTTAGAGAGTTTTGATTTAGAAAAGAGCGCACCTAAGTTACCCAAAATAGATTCTGAAAAGGAAAACTTTTTTATTACTGGAAGAGGTATCATCTCCAGTTATTATAATGTTAAAAATTTAGAACAACGTTTAACAAAATATAATATAAGAGCTCCATTTTCAGGAATACTTACCGAGGCGTTAGTGACCGAGGGTGCTTTGGTAAGAAATAATCAAAAGTTAGGAGAATTTATTGATCCTTCTGTTTATGAGATGGAGGTTGCCATTGGTAAGGCATATATCAGTTTTTTAAGTATAGACGAGTCCGTAACACTTAATAACCTAGAACACACTGAGCACTATTCTGGAAAGGTGACACGTATTAATGGCAGAGTGGATCCTACAACCCAAACCGTCACAGCTTTTATTGAGGTTAAAGATAATAGGCTGAAGGAGGGCATGTATTTAGAGGCTAATCTCAATGCCAAAAATGAAGAAAATGCCATAGAAATCAATAGAAATTTAATGCTTGATGGTGAGCAAATTTTTGTATTACGCGATAGTATTTTAGATATTATTGATGTAAAACCAGTTTATTTTTCGGATACTAAAGTGGTTCTGAAAAATATACCAGAAGGTACCATTATAGTTGAAAAACCAATACCTGGAGCATATGCAGGTATGCAGGTGAGACCTTTTGGTACTAAAGCTAAGTCAAAAAATACTTCTCCTAAAACTAAAAAAGAGAAATAGGTTATGAGAAAACTAATAGCCTATTTTATTAAACATAGTGTCGCTGTAAATGTAGTAGTTATAGCGTTTCTGTTGTTTGGGGTATTTGGAGCATACAATCTTAAGTCTTCGTTTTTTCCTTTAGTAGATTCTAAAAACATCACTATCAACGTAACCTATCCGGGAGCTTCTCCTCAGGAGATAGAGGAAGGTGTTATTCTTAAAATAGAAGACAATCTTAAAGGATTAAATGGTGTAGAGCGTGTTACATCCACCTCAAAAGAAAATAGCGGCTCAATTAATGTTGAAATAGAAAAAGGAAAAGATGTAGATTTTATGCTGCTTGAGGTGAAGAATGCCGTAGATCGTGTACCCTCTTTTCCAACTGGGATGGAACCTTTAATTGTAGCTAAACGAGAAGCATTAAGGCCAACAATTACCTTTGCAATAAGTGGAGACAATATTCCTTTAGCAACTCTAAAAAAAATTGGGAGACAGATAGAAAATGATTTGAGAGGATTTGATGGTATTTCTCAAATTGAAATTACAGGTTTTCCAGATGAAGAAATTGAAATTGCTGTAAACGAAACGGATTTATTAGCTTATAACCTTTCATTTGATGAAGTATCTCAAGCTGTGAGTCAGTCAAGTCTTATCTCAACAGGTGGTACCATAAAAACTGAGGTCGAAGAATATTTAATTAGAGCAAATTCACGTTCTTACTATGCCAATGAATTGTCCAATCTTGTACTTAAATCTGATAACTCTGGGCGCATCATTTACCTAAGGGATGTTGCGAAAGTAAGAGATAGATTTTCAGAAACCCCAAATGCAATCTATTTCAATGGCAATTTATCTATTAATGTTACCATAACGAGCACCAATACTGAAGATTTAATTTCTTCCGCAGATAAAACAAAAGAATATATAGAAGATTTCAACCAAAAGTATGATAATGTGCAACTTAATGTTGTAAGAGATCTTTCTACAACATTAGTCCAACGTACAGAATTGTTAACAAAAAACGCCATAGTTGGAATAATTTTGGTGCTCACATTTTTATCACTATTTCTAAATATACGTTTGGCTTTTTGGGTTGCATTTGGCTTACCAGTAGCATTTTTAGGAATGTTTATGTTCGCTGGTTTATTTAATGTTACCATAAATGTTTTGTCATTATTTGGAATGATAATCGTTATAGGAATTTTAGTGGATGATGGCATCGTAATTGCGGAAAATATTTACCAGCATTATGAAAATGGTAAAACACCAAAACGTGCTGCTTTGGATGGTGTAATGGAAGTATTACCTGCAATAATTTCTGCAATATTGACCACAGTTTTGGCCTTCTCTATATTTCTATTCCTCGATGGACGTATTGGAGATTTATTTGGAGAGGTATCGGTAGTAGTGCTTCTAACTTTAACAGTATCTTTGGTAGAAGCATTAATAATTCTTCCTGCTCATTTAGCGCATTCTAAAGCACTTCAGAAGCAAAGCATTGAAAAAAAATCAGGTTTAGCAGGCGTGTTTCAAAGGGGCTTTTCAAAATTACGATACATCAATACTTTTGGAGATCGTGTAATGATATGGCTTCGAGATAATATGTATAGCCCTTGCTTAAGACTTGCCCTTAAGTATAAATTTTTGACGTTTTCACTTTTTGTCGTTGCCATTATATTAACCTTTTCGAGTTATAAAGGCAGCATAATAAGGCAAGCTTTTTTTCCTCGTATTGCTAGTGATAGGGTTGATATTACTTTAAATATGCCAAATGGAACAAATGAAAAATTAACAGATAGTATTATTTCATTTATTGAAGAAAAAGCAATTGAGGCCACCAATGAGATACATGAAGAATTTATGGGAAAGGCTGCTGAGAAACATCTCGTTGAAAATATGATTAGAAGGGTTGGTCCAGGTTCATCAACCGCCTCTTTGGGTATAAACCTATTACCAGGTGAAGAGCGCCCCAACGCCATAACATCTGGAATGGTAGCCAACAGAATTAGGGAGACTGTAGGTCCTATTTTTGGTGTAGAAAGTTTAATTTACGGCTCGGGTGGTAATTTTGGTGGAGATCCAGTTTCAGTATCCTTGCTTGGAAATGAAATAAGAGAACTCAAGGCAGTAAAGGAGGAATTAAAGGCATACCTAAATAACAATATTTTATTAAAGGATGTTACAGATAATGATCCTGCGGGTATTAAAGAAATCCGTTTAAAGCTAAAAGAAAGTGCATTCGCTTTAGGTTTGAATTTGAGAGCAGTAATGAATCAGGTAAGAGCTGCTTTTTTTGGTAATCAAGCGCAACGTTTTCAAAGAGGACAAGATGAAATAAGGGTGTGGGTAAGATATGATAGAAGTAGTCGATCTTCCGTGAAAAACCTTGATAATATGAGAATTATCACTCCTAGCGGGCAAAGGGTGCCTCTTGCAGAAATAGCAGCATATAGCATTGTAAGAGGTGATGTAGCTATTAATCACTTAGATGGTAGACGAGAAATACAAGTGTCTGCGGATATAAAAGACCAGAAGAAGACGAGTTCAACAGATATCATGACAGAAATTAGAGATGAATTTATGCCTGATGTTTTGGCGAGATATCCGACGGTGACACCATCGTATGAAGGACAAAATCGTGAACGTTTGAAACTAACTAATTCACTTGCGCCTGTAGGTATGGCAGTTTTAATCCTAATTTATATTGTAATTGCATTCACTTTTAAAAGCTACACGCAGCCTTTATTACTCATCATATTAATTCCTTTAAGTTTACCCGCTGTAGCTTGGGGGCACTGGATACATGACTTTCCCTTAAACATTTTATCACTTTTAGGAATTATAGCATTAATTGGAATTATGGTGAACGACGGCTTGGTACTTATAAGCAAGTTCAATAATAACCTACGGAAAGGAATGTTATTTGATGACGCACTTTATGAGGCGGGTCGCTCGCGATTTAGAGCAATATTTTTAACCTCAATTACCACGGTAGCAGGTTTGGCGCCTTTAATTTTTGAAGAAAGCAGACAAGCCCAATTTTTAATCCCAATGGCTGTAGCAATTGCTTATGGTATTGGTTTTGCAACTGTATTAACACTTATTGTTTTACCCATATTTTTAGCGTTTAACAATAGTGTTAAGACAACAGCTAAATGGCTATGGACAAATAGAAAGGTATCTAAAGAAGAAGTGGAGCGAGTAGTTATTGCAGAACGAGAACATTTTGAGCTAGATGAAAATTATGTTACCAAAGAGGACGTGATGCACATGATAAAAAATGAAAAAACATCAGATGAGAATTAAAAACAGTTTCTTTTTTATTTTGGTTTTTTTGCTGCATATAGCAACAAGTGCTCAAGAAATTTTATCTTCTGATGAAGCGATAAAATTGATGTTAGAGCATAATTATGGCATCAAAATAGCAAATAGTTTAGCAGAGGTAGCAGAAAACAATTCTGATATTTTAAATTCTGGATATTTACCCACAATAACTGGAAATGCAGGAGGCTCAATAGATAGACAGGATGCTGAAGGTCAGTTAGCCAATGGAGATGTTCGTGTTGCTGAGGGTGTAGAGACCAGGCGTTACAATGCATCTGTTAACTTAAATTATGTCTTGTTCGATGGGTTAGGAAGATTATACAATTACAGAAGATTAAAGGAACAATACCAATTATCTGAATTGGAGGCTAGGGAAACCATTGAAACAACAATTACTCAGTTATTTTCAATTTATTACACCATTGCACAGCTTTCAGAAAATGTTGATGTTTTAGAACAGGCAATAGCTATTTCTGAAGATAGGCTAACCAGAGCAGAGTATCAATTTGATTACGGCCAAAATACAAAGCTAGGAGTTTTGAATGCAGAGGTGGATATTAATAATGATAGTATTACTTTTATTAATGCGAAGCAACTTTTAAAAAATGCAAAGCGCGATTTAACCGTAGTTTTAGGTAATAAAGTTTCTAATGATTTTAATGTGCAAACCAATATTAGTTTTCTTTTACAATTAGATAAAGAAGATCTACTTGAAAAGACTAAAGCCAATAATGTATCACTGCTTCAGGCTGAAAAAAATATAAATATTGGGCAACTGAATGTAAAAGGTAGTAAAGCCCAATTTCTGCCAACCATTGGTTTACAAGGTTCCTACGGATGGAATGAGTCTAATAATAACAGTCCTTTAGCATTTGTAATTCAAAATACTACTACTGGGGTTTCAGGTGGTTTAAATTTAACTTGGAATTTATTTGATGGAGGTACTTCAATCACAAGAAATAAAAACGCTAAAATTAATTTAGAGATATTAGAACTTCAAAGAGAACAACTAATATTAGATATAGAACGCAATTTTAATAACGCTTGGGAGGATTATCAAAATAGGTTAGTTGTTCTGGGCATGCAGGAAGAAAATATTGTGACTTCAACAAATAATTTCGAGAGAACCCAAGAGAAATTTAAGATTGGTCAAGTTAATTCCATTGAATTTAGGCAAGCACAATTGAATTTAATTAACGCAGAGCTAAGTCGAAATCAAGCAAAATATCAAGCCAAAATTGCTGAATTGGAAGTATTGCGTTTAAGTGGTGAATTATTAAATATTACCTTCTAAATCTTATAAATGTTAAAATTTATTGTATTTCATCGATAAAAATAGGTTTTAATCTAATTTGATGCTATTTTCGTATGCCAAATTAGTCCTAAATCGACCTATAAAATGAAAACTTTAAAGCTTACAATTCTCGCACTACTTATTACGTGTGTTTCTTTTGCTAAAATTCCTAATGTTGAAAAAGATGCTTTAATAGCATTATACAATAGTACTCAAGGTACAGATTGGAATGCCTCATGGGACATTACAACCGCAATTGATACTTGGAGTGGTGTTACCATAGAAAATGGAACTGTTACCGAAATTAATTTACCCTTTAATAACTTAAAAGGAGAATTACCTGCTGAGATCGGAAACTTAAGCAATCTTAGAAAACTAAATCTTGGTTTCAATGGTTTAAAAGGAAATATACCAGTGTCTTTAAGTAATCTTAGAAATTTGGAATCCCTTGAATTATTCATGAATAAGTTTGAAGGAGAAATACCATCTGCATTAGGAGAACTAAAGCAATTGAAATCTTTAAAATTATATAGTAATCAATTAACAGGAACAATTCCTCAATCCTTAATGGGTTTAACGAATTTAGAAGAACTGTTGATCGGAAGTAATTTTTTAACTGGAAATATACCAAGTGAAATTCAAGCATTAAAAAAATTGAAAAAGTTTAGTGTAATGGATAATAAGATGCATGGTGAAATTCCTATAGAAATGGCTCAATTAACCAATTTAGAAGAGCTATTATTGTCTAGTAATGAGTTTACAGGAGATGTACCAATCGAATTTATTAACCTTACTAAATTAAATACCATGATGGTAAGTGATAATAAATTGAATAAGGAGTACATTAGTGTTTCTGGAAAGAATCCACCGGCATTAATGTTTATGGAATCTCAAGGAGCTACAGCAACAATGGATATTGAAAAAGAATAATTTTTTATAAATTGTTTTAAGACTAGAGGTGCACATTTGTGCACCTTTTTTTATTTTTAATTTATGTTAGAACATTATTTCACCTGTCCATACTGCTGGGAGAACATATCTATGTTATTAGATGATTCCGTTGGTCATCAAACTTATATTGAAGATTGTGAAGTATGTTGTAATCCTATTGAGGTTACGGCAAAATTTTTTAATACTGAATTATCAGAATTTCAAGCAACTAGCATAGAACAATAATTTTTTTAAGACTAAAGTATTGTTAAATCTAAAAAGGGTTGTATATTTGTCGTCCGATATCGCGGGATAGAGCAGTAGGTAGCTCGTCGGGCTCATAACCCGAAGGTCACTGGTTCGAGTCCAGTTCCCGCTACTTTAAAAGACTTCAAACTTGTTTGAAGTCTTTTTTTATTAAACACAAAAAAGACTCTCAATCGAGAGCCTTTATGTTACTAGTCTTTCAACCAATAACCAAACTAAACTAAACAAACTATATGCTTAAATCAACTAAAGCATATTTCTCTAATCCACAGAAAAACTAAATATTTGAGATTCTGAGTTATTACCATTATTGTCAATGGTGATTATATTCCAGTAATAAATATTTCCTGAGTTGACATCTACATTTAAAGAAGAACTCTCGGTGGTAGATACTTTGGTGGCTGGTGGATTCATGGTATCAAAAAATACTTCAAATACTTTAATATCATTATCTACATCTTCACCCTTCCATTCCAAAGTTATACTAGAGGTTGAGGAAGCCAAAGTTTGAGCAAGGGCTGGAGCTACTAATTCCGCTGGGAATGGGGCATATGACGAAGTTGCCTCACCAGCATTATAAAATTTCCAAGTAGTACTCTGAGCCGTCTCGTTACCTGAGTTTCTAGAAACCACATACCAAGAATAAGGTGTTCCTCTTGAAATGGTAACACTCCTTTCCGAAACGTTTGATGTGTAATTCTGCATATTTTGAGTCTCTAAGTTCTTGACAAATAATTGATAGGATGTAGTGTTGTCTGCATCATTCCAGTCAAAAACTATTGTGCTTTCCGTACTACTTAAATTTGAACCAGTTGTGCATTCCGAATTTTGTTCAGGAAATACAAGCGAAGCTGCGCTCGGAGCATTTACCTGTCCAGGATCTGGATCAGTCATGTCATCACCACCATCCCTACCGCTGCAGCTTAATGCAGTAATGGCAATTAGCGTACATCCAATAATATATGTAATTACAGTTTTCATTACTCTTTTATAATTTTATAGGTTTTAGCACTATTACTAGTTGCAATTCTTAGCAAATATATTCCTACTGGTAATTTAGAAGTATCAATTTTTAGATTAACATTTTTGGTAGATGATGAATAAACCTGATTGCCTAAGATGGAATAGATATCTATTGAGGCGTCGGTATTAGCATCTAATTTCCCAGTAAAAATATCTATGTAATTATTAAAAGGATTTGGTGAAACCAAAGTTTCTCCTTCTAAAAAGAAAGATGCTTTGTACTCTCCTTGACACTCTTTATCAGTTTTTATATCAATTACATTCTTCCCAATTTGTAATGGGAGCTCTATGTAGGAAGAGGAGGTTTCAATATACGCCCCATTAAGGTTAATTTTATACAAGTCTCCACCGCTCAAATTCAATGAAATGGCATTTTTGCTTTCAATTACTTTGGATTGAACCCCTAAATCTTCAGGTTCGGTAATTGTAATATTGAAGCATTGCTCATAATCAGGTTGACCATCAACGGTAATACAAATACGATAAGAACCAGCAGCTAAATCAGACTTAGTATAAGATGAGGTGAAGGTTTCAGAAGTGCTTAATCCATTTCCAGTAATTGTGGAAGTATAGTTTAAACTTTCTGAAGCTAAAATATCTATAATACCATTATCACTACTGCGGCATGTCTCATTACTAATCTGTAATCTAAAATTATTTGCAGGTAAATCAAAAACCTCACAGCCATTTGCATCTACATTAGCTCCAAAGGGGGTATTTGAACAAGAATCAGTTGCATTTGGAATACCATCACTATCTGAATCGTTGGGATCTATGACAGGTTGCGAACCATAAATATAATATTCACCAGGTTTCAAGGAAATGGGTTCTGTTGCACTAGATACGTTCAATGGTTTATTATTCTGCATTAAACTATACCAAGTTCCTGTTTGTGAAAAATTAGGATTGATTGATTGTTCAACAAGATCAAAATTAGCAATTACTACCACATCAAAATCCCCTGTGTTATCATTCAAATTAATACGTTTTACCAATCCATTTAAGCTGTAGCTATAATCATCTGTATTGAAAGTGGAAGGGAATTCTGTTTTTAATTTTATCATTTTTGCAGTAGCATTGTAAAGATTTAACCGATCCTCATCTTGGTCATAATTCAATGTCCAAGCCACAGGTTTTCTATCTAATCTGCAATTTCCGTTAGTAATATCACTCTCACAATTAATACTTTTATCATATCCCAGCTCTCCAAATTGCCAAAGCATTTTTGGTCCTGGTATGCTGTAAAATATTGCCGATGCTGCCTCAATTCTTTTTAGGGCAGTTTTAAAATTTTTGGTGTCGTGGTTGGTATTAGAATTTCCGTAGTTGAGGTTTCTAACCATCAAACGTTCTTCATCATGACTTTCCATATATCCCATAACGTGAGGGTTGTTCCAATTGCGTTCTGTGTATGATAACCAAGACACATTGGCATCCGAACTATAGCCCATTGTATTTTGGTTAAAACTATGATTTAAATTACCCCAAAACATGAAACCATAATCGGCCAGTTCTTTTTCTTCATCATTATCAGCAAAGTGCTCCAAAATAAGATAAGCGTCTGACGAAATATTATTCCATACATAATCTGCATAATCTTGAAGGATTGCAATTCTTGAAGCGTCACGATTTCCCCAAGCACCAACATTATTTGGGTTATTGGTTTGAGTGAATCCTTTTGATAAATCAAATCTAAATCCATCAACTTTAAATTCTTCTAACCAATACTTCATAGTTTGTTTTACAAAAGTTTTTGTGTATATGCTCTCGTGATTAAAATCATAACCTACATTAAACGGATGTCTCGCATCAGGATTCAACCAGGGATTATCAGCAGTTGGCTTAAAGGCTGCACTATCCCAATACATTTGTGCTAGCGGACTTTGGCTAAACGCATGGTTATATACTACATCAATAATTACAGCAATACCACGTTGGTGGCACGCATCAACAAATTGCTTAAAATGATTTTGTGTACCGTAATACTTATCTAAAGCACCATGAAATGAAGGATTATAACCCCAACTATCATTGCCTTCAAACTCACTTACAGGCATTAATTCAATAGCGTTTATTCCTAAGTTTTCAAGATAATCTAGATGCGTCATGGCAGCCAAAAAGGAATCATCTTCAGTAAAGTCTCGAATTAACATTTCATAAACCACTAAATTTTCCTGATCTGGTTTTGCGAACGAATTGATTTGCCAATTGTATGGTGTTTCATTTATTTGAAAGGTTGATACAATACCGCTAGCACCATCTGGATAATCCATCAAATTTGGATATGTTGTATCTGAGATAAATTGATCATTACCTGGGTCTAGCACTTTCTTTGAATAAGGATCTGCCAGATTAAGGCTGTAATCTATATAATATTGATATGCGTATTCCATATCAGGATCCAAACCATTAATAGTAAGCCAAAACGTGTCATCATCTTTCTTCATTTGATATGCTGGATCTAATTCCCAATTATTAAAAGCACCTATTAGAAATACATCAGTTTTCATAGGTGCTTGCAGAACAAAAGTTACGGAACCATCGCTATTTTTATTTAAACCATTTTCCAAACCAGTCGGTAAAGTTTCATTTTGAGTTGGTGTTTTAACATAAACTGAAATGGTTTCTTCCTTTGTTTCCATTCCGTCCGTTGCTATCGCATTAATTGTATAGGCTCCAGAAGTTGTAAATGTATATGGTAATGATATGCTTGTGGCTGAAGCCACAGTACCTATAGAAACGTTGTTAATTTTTAACTCTAGATTTGCAGCGCTACTAGCTTCTGCTGAGATATTTATATTGTCATTTAACTCGAATACTTCGTTGGAAGAAGGGTTCGTGATAGTAATATTTAGGCCAGCTTCAAAAATTTGTATAAATAAATCTGGTCTAGATTGTTGACTACCATCACTACTTCTAAAAACAATGGCAATATTGGTAATGGTTTCTGTAGTATTTACATTATAAAATGAATAGATATCAGGAGAAATAACAAGCTCATAAGTATTGGTCGTAATTCTATTTAATTTAGGCTGAGTTGAATTGTTTCCCCATGCCCCAATTACATGTTTCCAATCGCTATTACTTGTTGAGGCAGATGTTAGAACGCCCGTATGTGCATAAACATCCCCAGTATAACCTTCCAATTCTGATCCAGTAGCATCAAATGTTATAGTAACAGCATTAGTAGCTATAGGAATAGCTGGAACAGTAGATACAGATTGTGAAACAGCTGTAAAGCAATTAAATATTATGAATAGTAATAGTAGTTTTTTCATAGCATCATTTGTTTAAAAAAGGCACAAAATATAGTTGTGCCTTTTTTTTCTAATTCAAAAAAATGATTTCTATAGTTTATTGGATTTTATTTAATTGATAGCTATTATCATTTAAGTCTACCCGAACTCTATATAAACCAGCCGTTACAGCAATATTATTGTCTGAATCTCTATCTAGAATACCATCTGCACCAGCATCTCCTAAGTCGTCACCACTTCCCCAATCGTTATTACTTCTAAACTTAATCTCTCCATCAACTAAAGTTGCAACATCACCGTAAAATACATTTTCCTGTATTTCTGTAAGTGCAAAGTCAGGTCCAGCATTACCCCAATCATTAAAACCAGAGCCTACAATTCCCCAAACGTCATCTGCAACAATAGAATATTCATTAGTGTTGAAATTTACTGTTACTAAATAGTGTCCTTCAGTTACGGCAATATTATTGTCAGAGTCTCTATCTAGAATACCATCTAAACCAGCATCACCCAAATCATCACCACTTCCCCAGTCATTGTTACTTCTAAACTTTATTTCTCCGTCAACAAGTCTAACACTTACTTTAAAAGTATCTGTAGTGTAATCGTAGTACATTTTGGCATCAGGACCAGCATTACCCCAGTCATTATAGCCAGAACCAACAATACCCCAAGAATAAGGTTCTATGGTGTATGAATTATCATTTGTGTTGATTGTAATTTTGTAATCTCCAGCTGTTACATTTATGTTATTATCTGAATCTCGATCTAAAACACCATCTCCATTGGCATCACCCAAATCATCACCACTTCCCCAATCATTATTGGTTCTGAATTTAATTTGCCCATCAATTAAAGTCACATAACTTACTATTACACCAGCTTCGCTAGTAGTGTAGAATGCGCCATCAGGTCCGGCACCACCCCAGTCATTATAACCAGAACCAACAACTCCCCATTCAGAGATTTCAATTCCAGAGCTTCCTCCAGTACTTGCCTCTAATAGTGTTACGGTTAATTGCGCTGTTTCGGTGAATACTTCTGTAGTTGAAGAGGTATCACCTGGATATGCGCGTACTCTAAAATTAAGCATACCGGAATCTGGTGCTGTGATACCGTAGGCTTCCGCTAACTCTTTAAGAGTGGCTACCGTAACTTCCATTTGATTATTGGCATTAGACAATGTTGTTACCATTGTTGCATCGGTGAAATCTCCTAAAACCGATGATTGCAATTCATAAGAAACGTTGGTCTGTACCCCGAAATCTGCAGGGTTGAATGAAAATATTGCTCCGATATTATTGTTGGTATTATTGTCTGCAGGTAAAATATACTCTGATAAGAATGTGTTTGTAAAAACAAACTCACCTTGAGGGGCTGCAGTAAATACTAAATCGTCATCTTCTTGACACGCTGTAAATGATAAAACAGCTATACAAATTATAAATATATACTTTAAGTTTTTCATGATTATGTTTATTAAAATCCTGTGTTTTGAGTTAAATTAGGGTTTGCTTGTAAAGCTGTTGCTGGAATTGGGAACAACTTGTAAGTATCTGGGATGGCCGTTCCATTTGCTGCGCCACCTTTCCAAGGCCATAGATAATTAGATCCTGTAAACTTGTTGAACCTAATAAGATCTGAACGTCTATGTCCTTCTAAGTTTAACTCTCTAGCTCTTTCATCAAGAACGAAGTCTAGAGTTAAATCGTTAGAGGAAATAGTTGAAGCACCCGATCTGCTTCTTACCGCATTTACGTAAGTTAAAGCATCTTGAAGGTTAGCACCCGAAGCGCCTCTTAAAGCTAATTCTGCATACATTAAATACACATCTGCTAGTCTGTAAAACGGAAAGTCTGTTGGTGAAAATTCAACAGGGTTACCACTACCACTTGAGTCGGTATTTCTAAATTTTACAGAAGGGTAACCGTCTTCCCAGGCTTTGTAGTCACTCATTTCGTAATTATGTCCTTCGGTCCAAAATAAGCTCGCCCTAACATCGGTTGACGATTGCAAAGCAGATTCGTTTTCTGCAAATAATCCATACCAACCTTTAGAAGATCTATGCCCTGTCCATCCAGCTGAAGCTCCAAAATCTGAAGGTGTCATCGTATCCGCACTCAAGCCACCATTAACAATGTAAGTTGTATTACCATAACTTTGACTGGTTAAAGATTCGGCTAAGAGAGGGAAAATAATTTCATTTGTTGCATCATTATCTGCTGAAAATAATTTTATGAAGTTATTCTCTAAAGAGTAACCTCCTTCATTAATTATTTTGGAAACGTAAGTAGCAGCATCATCCCATCTTGCTGTTCCTGTATAAACCTCGGCATTGATATATAATTTAGCGAGTAGCATATCAACAACATAGCGATTAGCTCTACCATAATCCGAAGTAGTTGAGATAATAGGTTCAATTTCCAAAAGTTCGGCTTCAACAAAATCGAACAGCTCTTGGCGTGAAGACTCTGGTAACGGGTCTGATTGTCCTAAATTTTCTTCAGTGGCCAACACCCCTTTTCCAAATACGTCTATAAGATTGTAGTAAGCCAAAGCTCTTAAGAATTTTGTTTCTGCTCTTAGGTTTTCTTCGTTTGGAAAATCTGCACCATCTAAAACTTGTAAAAAGTTGTTACACTGTGGTATAGTATAGTATGCTCTATCGTAAAACAACCTAAAGAATTTGTTGTTTTGATCCCAATTTGATGTAGTCGTTAATTGGTCTAAACCATCATCTCCCCAACGATTTTTCATGGCATCTGCCGTGAAATCTTGAAGGTTTATTATAGCTCTTAAAAAAGCACCTTCTCCTGCATCTGGACTAACTATATCTGAACTTGCAGGGCCACTAGGGCCAGTAAGCGCAAATGAAGCGTAAAGTCTTGAAATTAGACCGTCAATAGCGTTAGGATCTGACGCTAAAAGTTCTTCTAGAGACAATTCCGTAATCGGAGCAGTATCTAGGTCTTCTGAGCAAGAATTCAATCCAAGCACAGATAAACAAATTAATAAAATATAAACTCTTTTTTTCATAATAATTTTTTTAAAAGTCTAAATTGATTCCAACCGTATAAATTGTAGGTCTTGGATAGAAGTTTCTATCGATACCATCAAAATTTTCAGGATCTTGACCAGAATAGTTGCTAATTAAAAATGGATTAGTAACGGCTGCATAAAGACGTATGGCACCATTTTTAATCATATTCTCAAATCTGTGACCCAGTGCGATATTGTCACATCTTAAAAATGTTGCATCTTCAAGGTAGTGATCGGAAAATTGACCATTACCATTTACTATTCTTACATCTCCGAAAACATCATTAGCAGAGCCATCATAGAAGTTTAAAACATTGGTTATGTTGTTTAAGCTACTAGAAACAGCACTATCTATGAACCCGTAATTTAGTTGCGGAAAGTTATAGATATGGCCACCAACTTGCCCTCTAAAACTTGCACTTAAATCCCAATTTTTATAGTTTAAATTTAAACCAAAACCATAAGTCCAGTTTGGAGCAATTTGCTCATAATACCTATCTTCATCAGTAATTTGATTATCTCCATTTAAATCGGCAAAAGCATTTGGTATGGGGTCGCCATTTACATCATAAACTTGTTTAAATACAAATGCACTTCTAGCTTGCTCACCAACAGCGTGCCTAAATAAACTACTACCAGTACCTCTTAAACTACCGCCCGCATTTATTTCCGTTAACCCATTAAGGTCTGTAACCTCGGTTTTGTTATATGATAAGTTAGAAGAAATAACAACATTTAATTTATCAGTTTGAATAGGATTTATATTTAAATTCAATTCAAAACCTTCACTTTCTGTTTCGCCTACGTTATCAACAAATGCATTTGTAAGAGCTTGTCCTGGAGGAACAGGAGCTTCAGCTAATAAATCGGTGGTATTTCTTTTGTAAATATCAAAAGAACCTGAAAGTATGCCTCGCTCAAAAAATGCAAAATCTAAACCTAAGTTATATGTGGTTGTTTTTTCCCATGTTAGGTCTGGATTAAAAGGTTGCGCGGAATACAAGGATGAATTAGGAAAATATAAACTATTGGCATCACCAGCTAAAAACAACGGAATTGAAGGATAGAATCCCACAACACCTGTTATATCTTGTTGACCAGTTTCTCCCCAACCCAATCTTACCTTAAGTGCGTTAATAAAGTTAGAATTCTCAAGGAATGCTTCTTCATCAATTTGCCACGCTAAAGCTGCAGAAGGGAAATAACCCCATCTATTCTCTTTAGTAAATAATGATGAAGCATCAGCTCTAAATGATACAGTTAATAGGTATCTTTCATAAATACTCACATTGGCTCTTGCAAAATACGACTGCAAGTTTAACACGTTTAAGTATCTGTTATTAGGATTTGCGGGATTAATAAATGCTTCTCTATTTCCGCTATCTACGTTATAAAGGAAACGGTCTTGATTACCATCGTTTTTAAAATTTTGATAAGAATATCCCACTTGAACATCATATCTGTCCAAAATACCATCAGTTAAATCTTTTGCATACTGCAGATAACCATCTAGAGTGGTATTTGTTATGTGTTGATTCTCCCTGAAGTTAACACCTGGATTAAAAACAAAATTTGAGTTAATATCAGTATTATTGGCATCAAATTGATAGGTTTCAAAAGCATTTTCACTAAAACGTTCTTCAATTTTAGCTTGAGATGCATCTAACCCCAAATTAACAACGGCCTTTAGCTCTGGCAAAAATGGCATTTTATAATCGAACTCAACATTTCCAAGAAAGCGAAATACACGTTCTGGCCTTTGCCTTTGCTCTAATCTAGCTACTGGATTAGATTGGATGTTTCTTCTAAAACTACCATCATCAAAAGTTGTTAGGTAATAACCACCAAACCTATTTCCCGGCGAATTATCAAAAATAGGCTTCGTAGGGTCAAATTGTGAAGCCTCACCAATTGCACCACCTGCATCAATAGCATTTTTATCTACAAAAATGGCCTTAGCATTAACATCAATTTTTAAATTATCATCCAATAATTTTGGTGTTAATTTTATTGCAGTTGAAATTCTTTCATAATCATCATTAAGCACAATACCCTCTGCATTTGTATAACCAATAGAAGCTCTAAATGGTATCTTTTCAAATAAATTAGCTCTAGCACTAAAGTTTGAATTTGAGGTATACGCTGTTCTTAAAACAGCATCCGTCCAGTCCGTATTATATATTGAATTACCATTTAATGATTGAGCAATAGGTTCGTTGGTCTGAACCGAACCTGCTGGTACACCCAATTGATTAACTCTCTCTGGGTGAAATTCTTGAATGAATCTTGAATATTCATTACCATCCATAAAATCAAGCCCAACACCTGCGTTACTCACTGATACATCCGAGCTGAAATTAAATTTCACTTCGCCTGAAGTACCTTTTTTTGTAGTAATAATAATCACACCATTGGATGCTCTAGAACCATAAATGGCCGTTGCTGATGCATCTTTTAAAATAGAAAAGCTTTCAATATCATTAGGGTTAACCAATGTTAACGGATTGCTTACACCAGCAGGATTATCATTTCCTATAGGAACTCCATCAATTACAATCAAAGGATTGTTTTGCGCATTTAATGACGATCCACCCCTAATTCGAATATTTGGGGCAGAGTCTGGAGAACCACCATTGTTTGTAATTCTTACACCAGCAGCTTTACCATTTAAAAGCTGATCTGTAGACACAATAGCACCTTTGTTAAAATCTTTATCAGTAACAACATCTACAGATCCAGTTGCATCTTTCTTGGTAGTTGTACCATAACCAATTACTACCACTTCTTCTAATTGGGCAGCATCTTCGGCTAATTGTATATCTAAGGTAGATTGCCCTGAATACGTTATTTCTTGAGATGCATAACCTACATAAGAAAATACAATTACATCTCCATTATTTACGGAAAGCTGATAATTTCCATCAAAATCCGTAGTGGTTCCAGTTGATGTGCCTTTTATAACAACGTTTACACCTGGAAGAGGAATGGAAGTAGACTGTTCCGTCACCAAACCTTTAACTACATTTTGCCCAAACATTAGCACGGGCAAAAGCATTATTAAAAACAGTAATGCTTTAGTATTTGTTTTCATACATTTTTGTTAAATTAATGTTCTAATTAGTCAGTTTATATTTTCACTTCTCTCCTCAAAACTATGTAAAGAAATTGTTAAGAAATAATTTTGAATTACGAAAAATTTAACGAAAACGTTTTCGTGTTGAAAACTTTTGATTTTTTTTATCTAAAAATAATAAATTCGCATTTTAAAGTCAAATAGAATTGATGTTTTCAATGCTCAAAAACCAAAGATTATTTCTTATTTTAGAGTGAAATTTTAGTTATGAAGAAAAAGATTACATTAAAGCAAATTGCTAAAGAGTTAGATGTCTCTGTATCAACAGTTTCAAAAGCTTTAAGTAATAGCAAGGAAATAAGTGAAGATACAACCAAAAAGATTCAGGCCTTTGCAAAATTATACAACTACAAGCCCAATAATATTGCTTTAAGTTTAAAAAACAGAAAAACTAAGACTATCGGCATTTTAATTCCTGAAATAGTACATCACTTTTTCTCTACGGTAATTAGAGGTATTGAACGTGTAGCTAACAGACGTGGATATAATGTTATCGTAGGGCTTTCAAATGAATCTTTTACTAAGGAAATTATTAATATGGAAATGCTCGCCAATGGCAGTATAGACGGGTTTATTTTGTCAATTTCCAAAGAAACATTATTAAAGCAAGATTATCATCATTTTAATGAAACCATAAACCAAGGAATGCCTATTGTTATGTTTGACCGTGTAGTTAGTGAGGTGGAATGTGACAAGGTGATTGTAGATGATTTTAATGGTGCAGTTAAAGCTGTAAACAAACTAATAGAAAATGATTGTAAAAATATTGCACTTATAACCACTATGGATTATGTAAGTGTTGGTAGACTTAGAACACAAGGTTATCTGGAAGCTCTTCAAAATAAGGGTATTGCAGCCGATTCAAATTTAATTTTGAAAATAGATGATAGTTTAGATGTTGAAAATCATATTGAGGTTTTAGAAACTGAGATAGCTCATTTTTTAAAGTCGAATACTAGCATTGATGGTATCTTTGCTGTGAATGAGCTTTATGCAGTTACAGCAATGAAGGTTGCAAAAAAGTTGGATTTAAATATTCCAGAAGATATTCAAGTTATTGGCTTTACCGACGGCGTACTATCTAAACATGCTACACCAAGTTTAACTACAGTAAGCCAACATGGTCAAAAGATGGGCGAACAATCAGCTAATCTATTGATTGACAGGTTAGAGGCAGAGGAAGCTGATGCCGAACAATACTTCACAAATAACGATACTAAGAAGGATTTTATAAAGGTTGTTATCGAGACTTCGATTATAGAAAGGGAATCAACTAAATAGTTTCGTTGATCAAAATGAGGTATAAAGATGAATTAGGAAAACCGAAATTCTTTTTTATCTTTGATTCGAAATCAAAACTTATATTTTCACTTCTCATTAAGTTTTGATAAGTAAATACCGCTTATCAAATAGTATTAATTAAACATACTATTTATGGAAAAGCGTAGATTAAGTTTCTGGGAAATTTGGAACATGAGTTTCGGTTTCTTGGGAATACAATTTGGTTTTGCGTTACAAAATGCAAATACTTCCAGAATATTCGAAACACTTGGTGCTGAGGTTGATGAGCTAGCAGTTTTTTGGTTAGCGGCTCCAGTAACAGGATTGATTGTTCAGCCTATAATTGGTTATTTCAGTGATAGAACATGGCACAAGAAACTGGGTAGACGAAGACCTTACTTTTTGGCTGGTGCAATTTTAGCCTCTATAGCCTTATGTTTAATGCCTAATTCTCCAGTACTATGGATGGCTATTGGTGTTTTATGGATTATGGATGCTTCAATCAATATCACAATGGAGCCTTTTAGAGCTTTTGTTGGTGATAATTTATCTAATAACCAAAGAACTTTAGGGTTTGCAATGCAGAGCTTTTTCATTGGAATTGGTGGATTTGTGGGCTCCTCATTACCATACATATTTTCAAATTGGTTCAATATTAGTGATACTGCCACTGAAGGTATGATTCCTGATACAGTAAAATATTCTTTTTACATAGGTGCAGCTGCCTTTTTTATTGCAGTACTTTGGACTGTTCTTAGGTCTAAGGAATATACACCTGAAGAATTTGAGGCTTTTGAAAAAGCAAGCGAAGTTGATAACGAAGAAGAATCTCAAGTTGAAGTAACTATTAGTAAGCAAATTAGAACTGGTTTGGTAATGATGATTGTTGGACTAATTGGTACAATGTTCATAGTTTTTTATGGGCTTAAAAAAGACCTTTACATTCTTTCAGTTGGTTTAGCGTTGGTTGGGCTTCTTTTTATTATTGTTGCTTTCCTTAGAAAAGGAAATACACAAAACGGGTTTGTTAGTATAATGACGGACTTGCTAAGAATGCCTACCACAATGAAGCAATTAGCACCAGTTCAATTTTTTTCTTGGTTTGCAATGTTTTCAATGTGGATTTATGCCACTTCTGGAGTTACAAGTCATATTTACGGCACTTCTGATACTACTTCTTCATTGTATAATGAAGGTGCAGATTGGGTTGGAGTACTTATGGGGGTTAAATTTTTGGTAGCTGCTTTGGTGTCTTTCCTAATTCCAGTATTAGCAAAATATACTAGTAGAAAGTTTGCGCACTTGGTTTGTCTTACTCTAGGAGGTCTAGGTTTGATATCGTATTACTTCGTAGGAAATCCAGATTATCTTCTAGTGTCAATGATCGGAGTAGGTGTTTCTTGGGCGTCTATTCTTTCAATTCCATATGCCATGTTAACTGGTGCTCTTCCAGCAAATAAGATGGGATACTATATGGGAGTTTTTAATTTTTTCATTGTAATACCACAAATTGTTGCAGCTTCTTTGTTGGGGTTCATGCTGAATAATTTTTTTGATAACGAGCCAATTTATGCGTTAGTGGTTGGAGGTATATCAATGATAGTTGCTGGATTACTTACGCTTAGAGTAAATGACAAAGAAAATATAGAGATTAATGAATAAAAAAATAGGAGTAATATTCGATTTAGATGGTGTTATTGTTGACACCGCTAAATACCACTTTTTAGCATGGAAAGATTTAGCTGATGAATTGGGTTTTGAATTTACCGAAGCTCATAATGAGTTGCTTAAAGGTGTAAGTCGTGTGCGGTCTTTAGAAATACTTTTAGGTATTGGTGACATAGAAATTTCAGAAGAAAAAAAGCAAGAATATCTGAAAAGTAAAAATGAGCAATATTTAGAGTATATCTACAAAATGGGACCGGATGAAATTCTTCCTGGAGCTAGCGAACTTCTAGATGCTTTAGATGAATTAGGGATTCACTACGTATTGGGATCAGCAAGTAAAAATGCGCCCTTAATTTTAAAACAGGTTAATCTTTTTAATCGATTTGCTGGTATAGTAGATGGTAATAGTGTGTCGAAGGCTAAACCAGATCCCGAAGTGTTTTTGATAGGGGCACAAAAGCTGAATTTAAATCCTAATCATTGTGTTGTTTTTGAAGATGCTATTGCTGGTGTTGAAGCTGCTAATGCAGCAAAAATGATATCTGTGGGCATTGGAGATAAGCAAACACTTAATGAAGCCCATTTTAATTTTAACGATTTAACTGAAATACCTGATGATTTTTTCACCAAGGTTATTTCAGAAAAACTATTAAGAGAAAATGAACCAAAATTATATTAAACCAGATGGCTGGTCAATTATAGAAGAAGGTTTTGATGCGAGCCGCGTTAAATCTTCTGAAAGCTTATTTAGTATTGGTAATGGTGCCATGGGGCAACGTGCTAATTTTGAAGAAGCTTATTCTGGTGATACCTTCCAAGGTAGCTATATCGCTGGTGTATATTATCCTGATAAAACGCGTGTTGGTTGGTGGAAAAACGGCTACCCCGAGTATTTTGCAAAAGTTTTAAATGCTCCTAGCTGGATTGGAATTAACGTTTTTGTAAATGGAGAATCACTAGATTTAAACACCTGTACATCAGTCAAAAATTTCAGGCGAGAGCTCAATATGAAAAAGGGTTGGCTATCTAGAAGTTTTACTGCTACATTACATAATGATGTTGAGGTTTTGGTAGAGACCAAGCGATTTCTGAGTTTAAATTTAGATGAAATAGGAGTCATCAACTACGAGGTTACACCATTAAATAAAAACGCAGAAATTACTTTTGAGCCTTATCTAGATTCGGGTATTACAAATGAGGATACCAATTGGGATGATAAGTTTTGGGATACAACCCACGTAAGTCATATCAATCAACAAGCGTTTATAGAAGCAAAAACGATGAAAACAGATTTCCATACTTGTACGTTTATGGAATCTAAAGTTTATATCTCTGGAAAGCCTATTTTGGTGGAACATAATATTTTAGCCGATTCCAATACTGTGGCTTTTAGCTATAATTATCCAGTTAAAAAGGGGGAAACTTATAGTATTCAAAAGTTTGGTGGTTACACTGTTGATAGGTATCATGATAAAAATAAGCTAGTTAAAGTAGCAAAACAAGTTTTAAAAACTGCTATTAAAAAGGGCTTTACTCAAATGCTCAAAGATCAGGAAAAGGCATGGGCTAATATTTGGGAAATGGCGGATATAACTATTGAAGGTGACGTAAAAGCGCAGCAAGGTATTCGTTTCAATATTTTTCAGCTGAATCAAACCTATTTGGGTAAAGATTCAAGGTTAAATATTGGTCCAAAAGGATTCACAGGAGAGAAATATGGAGGAAGCACCTATTGGGATACCGAGGCCTATTGTATACCTTTTTACATGGCGACAAAAGATCAAAAAGTAGCAAGAACGCTTTTAGAGTATCGCTATAATCATCTGGAAAAAGCTATTGAGAATGCTGAAAAATTAGGCTTCAAAAATGGTGCAGCATTGTATCCAATGGTTACTATGAATGGCGAAGAATGTCATAATGAATGGGAAATTACTTTTGAGGAAATACATAGAAATGGTGCTATTGCCTTCGCTATTTATAATTACCATCGCTTCACTGGAGATTATAGTTATATTCCTAAAAAAGGTCTTGAAGTTTTGATTGGTATTGCTCGTTTCTGGCAGCAACGTGCTAACTTCTCAACAGAAAAAAATAAATACGTTATTCTTGGAGTTACAGGTCCGAATGAATATGAAAATAACGTAAACAATAATTGGTACACTAACTATTTAGCCAAATGGTGTATTGACTATACGATAGAACAAATTGAGAAAGTTGAGGTTGAATACTCTTCAGATTTTTCCAGAATTGCGAAAAAAGTAAAGCTAACCAAGAAGGAATTGGCATTATGGAAGGCTGTGGCAGATAACATGTATTTTCCATATTCTGAAAAGCATAATGTGTATTTACAACAAGATGGTTTTTTAGATAAAGAATTGATAAATGTTGCCGATTTACCAAAATCGCAGAGACCAATAAATCAAAATTGGAGTTGGGACAGAATTTTACGTTCACCTTATATAAAGCAAGCAGATACACTTCAAGGATTCTATTTTTTCGAAGATCAGTTTACACATGAAGAATTAGAGCGCCATTTTGATTTCTACGAACCTTTTACAGTACATGAAAGTTCGTTGTCACCTTGTGTTCATAGTATTCAAGCTGCCAAATTAGATAGGATGGAACAAGCCTATACCTTCTATTTACGCACATCTCGATTAGATTTAGATGATTACAATCATGAGGTTCATGAAGGGTTACACATCACATCAATGGCGGGTACATGGATGAGTATTGTTGAAGGGTTTGGTGGCATGCGTGTTAAAGATGGGAAATTGTCTTTCGCTCCAAAGATTCCAAAACAATGGAAAGGTTATTCTTTTAAAATAAACTTCAGAGATCATATTTTAAAGGTGAATATCACTCAAGAACAAACCTATTTTGAAATGTTATGTGGTGAGGAACTAGAAATTCTTTTTAATAACAAACCTTTAGTGCTTGAAAGTAATGTGCTTAAAGGGGTGAGTTAATTTGTTGTTTAAGAATAGAAGTTTGTCTGTTCGAGTAATTCCACCAAAGTGGAATTGTATCGAGAACCATTTTCAAGATGAACCGAATTCTTTCGATTTGCAAAAGGTAATTTAAAATTCAAAAACATAAAATGAAATTAAAGTTTTCAATATCTTTTATTTGTCTAATAGTAGTTTTCAATTTAGTGAACTCTCAAGAATTGAAATCTCCTAGCGGTGAAATGGTGATGCAGTTTTCTTTGGAAAATAATGGTCAGCCAACATACCAGTTATCTTATAGAAATCAAGAGGTTATTAAACCAAGTCACTTGGGCTTAGAGTTGAAAGATGATACTAAATCACTTTTAGATGATCTTGAAATCGTCGACACGAACACTTCAACATTTAATGAAACTTGGCAACCTGTTTGGGGAGAGGAAAGCCAAATTAGAAATCATTATAATGAATTAGCAGTTACTCTAAAACAAAAAGAAACAGATAGGGTTATAGTGATTCGTTTCAGAATGTTTGATGACGGGTTAGGGTTCCGTTATGAATTTCCACAGCAGGATAACTTAGTATATTTTGTAATTAAGGAAGAGCGTACGCAATTTGCAATGACTGGTGATCATATGGCACATTGGATTGCTGGTGATTATGATTCTCAAGAATATGATTATACTAAATCTAGACTTTCAGAAATTAGAGAAAAGTTTGATGGTTCGCGTCAGAGCAATGCTTCCCAAACAGCATTTTCTAAAACTGGAGTTCAAACAGCATTAATGCTAAAAACCGATGAAGGATTATATATCAATCTGCACGAGGCAGCATTGTTGAATTATGCCTGTATGCATCTTAATTTAGATGACGAAAACATGGTATTTGAATCGTATTTAACACCAGATAAAAATGGAGATAAAGGCTATATGCAAGCGCCTTGTAATTCACCTTGGCGTACTATTATTGTTAGTGATGATGCTAGAGATATTTTAGCCTCTAGAATGACGCTAAATTTGAATGATCCTTGCGCTATAGAAGACACCTTTTGGATAAGACCTGTAAAATATATTGGGGTTTGGTGGGAAATGATTACCGGCAAAGGCTCATGGGCGTATACAGATGAATTACCCGCGGTACAATTGGGAGTAACAGATTATTCAAAAGTAAAACCAAATGGAAAACATTCTGCAAATAATGAGAAAGTGAAACGCTATATCGATTTTGCTTCAGAACATGGATTCGATGGCGTTTTAGTTGAAGGCTGGAACGAAGGTTGGGAAGATTGGTTTGGTAAATCAAAAGATTACGTATTTGATTTTGTTACGCCTTACCCTGATTTTGATGTAGAGGAAATCCATGAGTATGCTAAATCAAAAGGTGTAAAAATGATTATGCACCATGAAACTTCTGGTTCTACAAGAAATTACGAGCGTCATATGGATATGGCATATAAATTCATGAAGGACAATGGTTATGATGCTGTTAAAAGTGGTTACGTAGGAAACATTATTCCTAGGGGTGAGCATCATTACAGTCAATATATTGTAAATCATTACCAATACGCGCTTGAGAAAGCTGCCGAATATCAAATAATGGTTAATGCACACGAAGCTGTAAGACCAACCGGAATTTGTAGAACCTATCCTAATTTAATAGGAAATGAATCTGCAAGAGGAACAGAGTTTCAAGCATTTGGAGGTTCAAAACCAAATCACGTAACCGTTTTACCATTTACGCGATTAATTGGCGGGCCAATGGATTATACACCTGGTATTTTCGAAATGGATATTAGCAAGTTGAATCCTGATAACAATTCACACGTAAATAGTACACTAGCAAATCAATTGGCGCTTTATATTACAATGTATAGTCCTTTGCAAATGGCTGCAGATTTACCTGAGAATTATATGCGATTTATGGACGCATTTCAATTCATAAAAGATGTCGCTATAGATTGGGATAAAAGTGTGTATTTGGAAGCAGAACCTGGAGATTATCTCACCATTGCGCGAAAAGAAAAAGGTAGCGATAACTGGTTTGTTGGAAATGTAAATGGTGTTTCGTCAAGGCAATCTATAATTCAATTAGATTTCCTAGATGAAGGGAAAAAATATGAAGCAACCATTTATGCTGATGCAAAGGATGCGCACTTCAAAACAAATCCGCAGGCTTATACAATAAAAACAAAGAAGGTTTCTAGTAAGTCTAAATTAAAACTGTGGTCTGCTTCTGGGGGAGGATATGCGATAAGTATAAAACCAATTAACTAAAATTTAAAGTGATGATTAAGGGCGCAAAACATCAATATTTCAGACTTGTATTGTTATTTTTAGTTGCAATAAACATAGCGTGTAAAAAAGAAGCTAATATGTCTAAAGAAGCATCTTCAGAGTCAATAGAAGTTATAGAACAAAATGATATAAATCGTATTGAACCTATGAATTGGTGGGTGGGTTTCAAAAACCCATTTTTACAGCTATTGGTGTATCATCCCAATATTTCAGAACGGCATCCATATGTCACGTATCCGGGAGTTTCTGTTGAAAAAGTACATAAAGCCGATAGTCCGAATTATCTGTTTATCGATTTGAATATATCTGAAGAAGCAATTGCTGGTAGATTCAATATAACTTTCAAAAAAGATGGAGAGGGCGATTTGATTCATACTTATGAATTAAAAGCGCGCCAAAAAGACTCTGATGATTTTATTGGATTTAATAGTAGTGATGCTGTTTATTTAATTGCACCAGATCGTTTTGCTAATGGCAATCCAGAAAACGATGTTGTTTTAGGAATGAAGGAAGAAGCTATCAATAGAAAAGATAATTATGCGCGACATGGAGGTGATATTCAAGGTATTTCAGATCATCTTGATTACATCGATGATATGGGTTTTACCGCAATATGGTCTTGTCCATTGTTAACTAATGATATGCCACAAAGTTCCTATCACGGTTACGCTATTACGGATTATTATCAAGTTGATCCACGATATGGAACCCTTGAAGACTATGTGAAACTTTCTTCAGAATTGCAAAAAAGAGGAATGAAGTTGGTTATGGATCAGGTGGCAAACCATTGTGGATTGGAGCATTGGTGGATGAAAGATTTACCATTTAAAGATTGGATTAACCATCAAGCACATTACGAAGAAAATATTGAGAATTGGACTGGTGATATGAGTAAAACCACCAATCATAGGCGCACCATAAATCAAGATATTTATGCTTCTAAATTAGATAAAGAAAATATGAATATAGGTTGGTTTGTTTCTGCAATGCCAGATTTAAATCAGCGAAATCTATTTATGGCAAGATATACCATCCAAAATAGTATTTGGTGGATTGAAACTGCAAATTTGGGCGGTATTCGTCAAGACACATATCCTTATCCGGATAAAGATTTTATGAGCCAATGGGCAGGAGAAATTATGACTGAATATCCAAATTTTAGTATTGTAGGAGAGGAGTGGAGCTTAAATCCATTGTTAATTGGGTATTGGCAAGATGGCGCAAATAATAGGGATGGGTACGAATCGAATTTGAAATCACCAATGGACTTTGCAATGCAACGTTTAATTGTTGAAGCATTAAATGAAGAGGAACAATGGGATAAAGGTTTGGTACAAATTTATGAAGGTTTAGCAAATGATTTTCATTATGCGAGTCCTAAAGATATTATGGTATTTCCTGATAATCATGATATGAGTCGCATTTTTACACAACTGCACGGAAATGTAATTAACACCAAAATGGCTTTGAGTTATTTGCTGGTGCTACCAAGAATTCCTCAAATATATTATGGCACCGAAATTTTAATGCATGATTTTGATAAACCAGGAGATCACGGTTTAATAAGAAGTGATTTCCCAGGAGGTTGGGCTGGTGATAAAGTAAATGCGTTCACTGGAAAAGGCTTAAAACCAGATCAAAAAAACATGCAGTCGTTTTTGAAAAAGGTGCTGAATTATAGAAAAGAGAGTAAAGCTATTCATGAAGGCAAAACAGTTCATTTTGCGCCAAAAAATGGGGTTTATGTGTTGTTTAGAATTCATGAAGATGAAACGGTAGTCCACATCATCAATAAAAATGAAGACGAGGTAGAATTGGATTTAGACCGATTCAATGAAATTGAGTTACGTGGAAAATCGTTACTAAATATTGTTACTGGTGCCTCTGTAAAATGGGATAAAACGCTTGTTTTGAAAAACAAAGGTGTTACAATGTTAACAACCAAAATATAATTGGTAATGCGGTTAGTCTCTTTTCTTACAATCCTTCTTATAATGGTGTCATGTAAAAACCAGGAAACCAAAAAAAGTGTTATAGATAATGAGAAAAAGGAACTTTTATTTAAGCCATTTTCAGAAGTAAATTTGTCAAGTGGTAGATTATTTCGGTTAGATAGTTTTTCTTCAAAATATATTACTCCAAGACCTGTAGATGTTTGGGTGCCACAAGATTATTCAAAAGACAAAAAGTATGCGGTCTTGTATATGCATGACGGTCAAATGCTTTTTGACTCACTTTCTACATGGAATAAACAAGAATGGATGGTTGATGAATGGGCTGCTAAACTAATGAAAGAGGGCAAAACCAAAGATTTTATTGCAGTAGCCATTCATAATATAGCAGAACTACGATGGCAAGATTTGTTTCCGCAGAAAGCATTTTTAAATTTAAGTGAACCAGAAAAAGAACTTATAAATCAACAAAAAAATCACATTAAACAAGGTAACAAACTGAATGGAGATAATTATTTGAAATTCTTGGTTGAGGAATTGAGGCCTATTGTGAATAATGAGTTTTCAGTATTTTCTAATAAGGAAAACACTTTTATTATGGGTTCCAGTATGGGTGGTTTAATGAGTATGTATGCTATTTGCGAATACCCAAATATTTTTAGTGGTGCTGCTTGTTTGTCTACCCATTGGCCTGGGGCGCAACCTATTGATAATAACCCATTACCTCGGGCCATTCTTAAGTATATGGAAAATAATCTTCCAAACTCAAATAACCATAAAATATACTTTGATTATGGGACTAAGACCTTAGACATGTATTACCCAAGATACGCCCCAACCGTTACTCAAATTTTAATGTATAAAGGTTACGGTAAAAGTAATTTTAGAAATATAAAATTTGAAGGTGCAGATCATTCTGAGAATTCTTGGAATCAACGTTTAGACATCCCTTTAACCTTTCTCTTAGCAACAAAGTAGTATGAAATCGTTTAACTTTTTAATGGTTGTTTTAGCGTTGGGTATGATAAGTTGTAAACCAGATACAAAAATTGATAAAGTGATTGAAAAGCCTCACTCTAAGAAGAAATATGTTGTCTATCAGGTTTTTACGCGTTTATTTGGAAATACAAATACAACCAATAAACCCTGGGGTACAATTGAAGAAAACGGTGTCGGTAAGTTCAACGATTTTACCGAAGCAGCGCTTAGAGAAATTAAAGATTTGGGTGTAACCCATATTTGGTATACAGGTGTGCCGCATCATGCTGTAATAGGTGATTATACGGAATTTGGTATTTCAAATGATGATCCAGATGTGGTTAAAGGGCGTGCAGGTTCGCCTTATGCAGTAAAAGATTATTATAATGTGAATCCGGATTTAGCTGTAAATGTTGACAATCGTCTACAGGAATTTGAAGCACTTGTAAAACGTACTCATCACGCTGGACTGAAAGTGATTATTGATATAGTGCCAAATCATGTGGCTAGAAATTACAAAAGTATATCTAAGCCCGAAGGTGTTAAGGATTTTGGAGAGGAAGACGATACTTCAGTAGTATATAAAAAAGATAACAACTTTTATTACAATCCGAATGAAACGTTTAAGGTGCCAGAGTGGAAAAATAACTACTCTCCCTTAGGAAATGAAACACATCCACTAGAGGATCATCAATTTCCTGAACAACCTGCAAAATGGACTGGTAATGGGTCGCGTTTGTCGCAACCTGATATGAATGATTGGTATGAAACGGTAAAGGTTAATTACGGCATTTCTCCAAATAGTAAAAAGGATTTTGATGAACTTCCTGAAGGTTTTGAAGATGAAAATTATAGAACTCATTTTGAGTTTTGGAAAGATAAAAATGTTCCAAACTCTTGGGTGAAATTCAAGGATATAGCCTTGTATTGGCTGGATAAAGGTGTTGACGGCTTTAGATATGACATGGCAGAAATGGTACCTGTGGAATTTTGGAGTTATATGAACTCGTATATTAAAATGAAAAACCCTGAAGCCTTTTTGTTGGCAGAGGTGTATAATCCTTCACTTTACAGAGATTACATTAAAAAGGGAAAAATGGACTACCTGTACGACAAAGTTCAGTTGTATGATACGCTGAAACATGTGCTACAAGGCTATGGAAAAACGGATCATATTCCTCCAATTTTGGATGAATTAAAGGATATTGAACATCATATGTTACACTTTTTAGAGAACCATGATGAGCAGCGTTTAGCAAGTCCAGATTTTGCTGGAGATGCACTAAAGGGAAAACCAGCAATGGTGGTTTCGGCTACATCTTCAACCGCACCAACTATGATTTATTTTGGTCAAGAAGTTGGGGAAGATGGTTCAGAAAATGCAGGGTTTGGCTCCCCAACAAGAACTTCAATCTTTGATTATATAGGTGTGCCAGCACATCAACGTTGGACGAATAATAAACAGTTTGATGGTGGACAATTATCTTCAGAAGAAAAAATACTAAGGAATTTTTATAAGAGACTTCTCAACTTCACAATACAAAGTGATGCATTAATGGGGGCGTATCAGGATATTCATGCGTTTAATAGAAAAAATACTGAAAATTACAACGATAAATTACTTTCTTATGCGCGTTGGAGTAACAATGAAAAATTGATTGTAATTTCAAATTTTGATGGAGAAAGTGGCCATGAATTCGATTTAAAATTACCAAAAGATCTTATCGATAAATGGGAATTAACCAACGGAAACCATGAGTTGGTAGATCAATTATACCATAATTTCAGCGGAACCTTAAATATTGAAAATGGATTGGGAAGTATTAAAATACAACTTAAACCATTGGAGTCTCTTATATTAAAACTAAAGTAAATTATGAGAAAGTTTAGTTTCTATCTATTAGCAGTTTTGTTTCTTTTTAATTGTGAAAATAAAAAGAAAACTTCAGTAGAAAAGACAGAAGTTCCTTTTGTTTGGGAAGGCGCTAATGTTTATTTCTTATTGACTGACAGGTTTAATAACGGAGATAGATCTAACGACATTAATTTTGATAGAACTTTAGAAACTGGAAAACTTCGTGGTTTTGAAGGAGGTGATATTAAAGGTATAACTCAAAAAATAAAAGAAGGTTATTTTACAAAGTTGGGAATCAATGTCATTTGGATGACACCCATTGTTGAACAAATTCATGGCGGAACGGATGAAGGCACTGGGGTTACTTATGGATTTCATGGGTATTGGGCTAAAGATTGGACAGGAATTGATCCAAATTTTGGAACAAAAACAGATTTGTTAGAGTTGGTAGAAACTGCCCATAAAAATGGAATTCGGGTATTGCTTGATGCAGTAATAAATCATACTGGGCCTGTTACTGAAAAAGATCCAAAATGGCCTACCGAGTGGGTGCGTACTGAACCTCAATGCGACTATAAATCTTATGAGAATACGGTAACCTGTACTTTGGTTGAAAATCTTCCAGATATAAGAACTGAAAGTAATGAAGCTGTTGAATTGCCGCCACAGTTAATCGAAAAATGGAAAGCTGAGGGTAGGTATAATCAAGAAATTGAGGAATTGGAAACATTTTTTAAAAGAACTGGATATCCAAGAGCACCTCGGTTTTATATTATGAAATGGCTCACAGATTATATTACGGAGTTTGGAATTGATGGTTATCGTGTTGATACTGTTAAGCATACTGAACCCTATGTTTGGCAAGAGTTTAAAAAAGAGTGTGATTATGCGTTTTCAGAATATAAAAAACATAACCCAGAAAAAGTTTTAGATGATACTGATTTTTATTTGGTAGGAGAGGTTTATAATTATGGAATTTCTTCAGGTAAAGCATTTGATTTTGGGGATAAAAAAGTTAACTATTTTGATAAAGCCTTCAATGGTTTAATCAATTTTGAGGTGAAATGGAATGCAGCACAAATGCCGATTGATGAGTACTTCAAAAAATATTCAGATATCTTGAATTCTGATTTAAAAGGTTATGGTGTTTTGAATTATTTCAGTTCTCATGATGATGGTCAACCTTTTGACCCTAAACGAGAAAAACCTTTTGAGACAGCAACAAAACTTTTATTATGTCCAGGAGCTTCTCAAGTCTATTATGGAGATGAATCGGCGCGCTCCTTGGTGGTTGAAGGAACAGAAGGCGATGCTACGTTACGCTCTTTTATGAACTGGAAAGAGTTGGAAGTAAACAAGCCCATTTTGGAACATTGGCAAAAATTAGGGCAATTTAGAGCTAACCATCCAGCCGTTGGAGCGGGTGTTCATCATATGATTTCGAAAGCACCATATTTATTTTCAAGGCAATTTTCAAAAGATGATTATTCTGATAAGGTAGTAGTTGGGTTAAATTTATTAAAAGGTGAAAAAACCATCGACGTGTCAGGAGTGTTTTCGAACGGAGAAAAACTTCGTGATGCTTACTCTAATACAAGCGCTATCGTAAAAAATAATAAAGTTAAACTAACCTCTTCATTTTCAATTGTATTGCTAGAAATTTTGGATTAGGAGTACCGTTGTTGTTTTTTATGTAGAATTTCAATTATCTAAATTATATTACATTTGTTTCTGTCAGAAACAAAAAATGAGCAAAGATAACGGAGAATTAAAAGCCAGTTATAACGTTCCAAATCTTGAACGTGGACTGATGGTTATAGAACTTTTAGCAAACCACAAGCAGGGTTTAACACTTGCTGAAATTATTGAATCACTTGATATTTCAAAAAGTAGTGCCTTTCGTATTGTAAATACACTCATTTTTAAAAACTACCTTCAAAAGAACGAGACTACAAAAAGAATTACACTTTCACGGAAACTGCTTACTTTAGGTATTTCATCAATGAATGAGCAAAGTATCGTAGAACTGTCTATTGATGTAATGCGTGCTCTAAGAGATGAGCTTAAAGAATCGGTAATGCTTGGAGTGCTTATTGACAACAAAGGTGCTATTTTAGAACAGGTGTCATCTTCTTATCCTGTAAAGTTGTATGTGGAACAAGGTACACACTTCAACCTACATAGCTCTGTTGGTGGCAAGTGTATTTTGGCTTATTTGCCAGATGAAGACCTAAACACTATTTTAAAATCAATGTCTCTAAAAAAGTTAACTGCAAATACGATTGTTACCAAAAAAGATTTTAGAGAAGAGCTTGATTGGGTAAAGCAAAATGGCTATGCTATTGATAATGGAGAGGATATTCAAGGTATTCATTGTATAGGTGCTCCAATTTTTGACGAATATGGTTTTCCTGTTGCAGCATTGTGGATAACAGCGCCTCATGGTAGATTGCCACATGAAGAATTTGGTGCTAAAGGAAAAATTGTAGCTCAATATGCTCTGGAGATTTCTGCTAAATTAGGGTACCTAAGAAGCTAACAGAGCTTTGAAAAATTTAGCCTATTCTTCAAGTTTCTATTTGAAAACTTGACAATAACTTACAATTTTAATTATTAAGAATTTCTAATCTAAAAATTTGTATATTTGTTTCTTATATGAAACGAGTTTACTATTTGAAACTAAACTAAAAAAATGATAGCAACACAATACGAAGGTAACAAAACCTTCGGCGTAGTAGAAAAAGAGGTTGAAGAACCTGCTTCAGGAGAAGTTAGAATTAAAGTGGCTTATTCTGGAGTTTGTGGAACCGATGTACATATCTATCATGGTATGATGGATCAAAGAGTGGATATGCCACAAACTATTGGTCATGAAATGTCGGGAACTATTGATGCTCTAGGAGCTGGCGTTTCTGGCTTTTCTGTAGGAGACAAAGTGGTTGTACGACCTTTAGATGACTCTAAAGCAAAACCATCAGACAAAGGATTCAATCACATTTGTGAAGAATTAAACTTTATAGGTATAGATAGTCCCGGCTCTATGCAGCAATATTGGAATGTGCCCGCATTTACACTTCATAAATTAAAAGAGAATACCGATTTAAAATTAGCGGCACTAATTGAGCCACTTTCTGTAGCTACCCATGATGTAAGATTGAGTGGTTTAGTTGAGGGTGAAACTGCTGTGGTTTTAGGAGGAGGTCCAATAGGTCTTTTAGTGGCAATGGTAGCTAAAGAAGTTGGAGCTCAAGTGATTATTTCTGAAGTAAATCCCGTTAGAATTGCCAAAGCAAAAGAACTTGGTTTTGATGCTGTGAGTCCAATAGATGTGGATTTAGTAGAATATGTTCACGGTAAAACCGAAGGAAGAAAAGCAGATGTTGTTTTTGAAGTTGCTGGTGTGCAACCCGCATTAGATGTAATGACAGAGGTGGCGGGGATTCGTGGTAGAATTGTAATGGTAGCTATTCATGGACAACCAAAACCAGTTAATTTGTTTAAATTTTTCTGGAAAGAATTAAAACTTATTGGTGCACGTGTTTATGAAAAAGAGGATTACGAAAAGTCTATTGCGTTAATCACTGCAAACGAATTACCTTTTGAAGATATGATTACAGATGTTCAACCATTGAGTAATATTCAACAGGTATTTGAAAATATAGACAACAACCCTGATGGTCTTAAAGTGTTGATGGATTGTCAATTATAGCAAATAAAAGTGTCAGTTCGAGTGATTCCGATATTTTAAATCGGAATTGTATCGAGAACAATTAAACATAAAACAAATCAAAAAATGAGTATTTTAAATACATTTAGTCTAGAAGGAAAAACAGCTTTAGTTACCGGTTGTAAACGTGGTATAGGGAAAGCAATGGCTATTGGTTTAGCAGAAGCAGGTGCAAATATTATTGGAGTTTCGGCGTCTTTGGAGTTAAGCGGAAGTGATGTTGAAAAAGAAGTACAAGCTGTTGGAAAAAACTTCAGTGCTTATCAATGTGATTTTTCAGATAGAAAGTCGCTTTATAAATTTATTGAGGCTGTAAAAGCAGACCATCCGCAAATAGATATTTTGGTAAACAATGCAGGTACTATTTTAAGAACACCTGCTGCAGAACACCCTGACGAAATGTGGGACAAGGTAATTGAGGTAAACCAAAATGCGCAATTTATCCTTACAAGAGAAATTGGGAAAGAGATGGTTGCACGTGAGTCTGGTAAAATTATATTTACAGCATCGCTGTTAACCTTCCAAGGGGGTATTACTGTTCCAGGATATGCTGCTTCAAAAGGTGCTATAGGACAAATGACTATGGCTTTTGCTAACGAATGGGCAGGTAAAGGTGTAAATGTAAACGCGATTGCACCAGGATACATAGCAACGGATAATACCGAGGCGTTGAGAAATGATCCTGTAAGAGCAGAATCAATTCTATCTAGAATTCCAGCAGGTCGTTGGGGAAAACCTACAGACTTCGCGGGACCAACAGTGTTTTTAGCATCTGAAGCAGCAGCCTATATGAATGGGGCGATCGTATTAGTAGACGGTGGTTGGATGGGTCGATAGATAAGCAGTTCAAACTATACATTTGAGATTTACATTTAACTATATTATTTTATCGTTATTAGTTTTGATGACTATATCTTGTAGTCACCAAAAACTTTTAGCACAACAACCTAATATTCTATTTATCTTTTCAGATGATGCAGGATATGCCGATTTTGGTTTCCAGGGCAGTAAAGACTTCAAAACACCAAATTTAAATGCTCTTGCTAAAAGAGGTATCAAATTCACACAAGCGTATGTTTCAGCAGCCGTATGTGGGCCTTCACGAGCGGGTCTTATAACAGGGAAATACCAACAAAAATTTGGTTTTGAGGAAAATAATGTGCCAGGTATAATGAGTAATTCTTCTTTGTCTGGAGATGAAATGGGATTGCCTTTAGATCAAACTACATTGGCGGATTATCTAAAAAAGTTAGGTTATAAAACGGCTATTTTTGGCAAATGGCATTTAGGTAATGCAGATAAGTATCATCCAACCAAAAGAGGGTTTGATGAATTTTACGGTTTTAGAGGAGGTGCTAGAAGCTATTGGGAGTTAGGTGACGCAGCAAAAATTAAAAAACCTGAGGATAGACTAGAACGGGGGTTCGAAGAGTACAAAGAATCTGAAAAGTATCTAACCGATGCATTGGCAGATGAAACTATTGCATTTATGGAAAGAAATAAAGAACGTCCTTTCTTTGCATATTTATCCTTTAATGCAGTACACAATCCAATGGAGGCTTATGAAGGCGACTTAGCCAAAGTACCGCTGCACTTTACAGGAAAAAGAAAAACCCTTGCAGCTATGACCATAGCTATGGATAGAGCTATTGGTAAGGTTTTGACAAAACTTGATGATTTAGGGTTAACAGAAAAAACGTTAATAGTATTCACCAACGATAATGGGGGGCCTACTGATGCTAATGAGTCTTGCAATGATCCGTTAAGCGGAACAAAAGCAAATCATTTGGAAGGTGGTATTAGAGTGCCGTTTTTAATGTCTTGGAAGGGAAAATTACAGGAGAACACTACCTATAACAAGCCCATTTCAACATTAGATTTGCTACCAACATTTGTTTCAGTTGGAGGAGGAGATGCCTCAAAAATTGAAGGATTAGATGGTGTAAATCTAATACCATTTATTACTGGGGAAAATCAAGAAAAGCCTCATAAAACACTGTATTGGAAAAAGGAAAACAGAGCTGCTATCCGCCATAATGACTGGAAACTTCTTAGGTTTCCTGATAGACCAGCAGAATTATATAATATAGAAGAAGATATTTCTGAAGTGAACGATCTCGCATCAGAAAAGCCAGAGCTAGTTCGCGAACTTTATAAAAAATTATTTGACTGGGAGTTAACTTTAGAGCGCCCATTATGGCAACTTCAAAGGAGATTTGAGGGGAAAGCCGCTACAAGAATGGATAATCACAGAAAACCAAAAATTAAAACATAAATTAACTAATTATGGGACAAATAAAGGAATACCAACTATTCATTAATGGAGAATGGAAAACGTCCACTTCGAGAGAAACAATTGATATAATCAGCCCTTCAACAGAGGAAGTTGTGGCACGAGTTCAAAATGGAACAGCACAGGAAGCAGTTGAAGCATTGAAAGCAGCGGAGGCGGCTCAAAAGTCATGGAAAAAAATTCCAGCAAGGGAAAGAGGTGAGCTTTTGTTTAAGCTTGCAGACGAAATTGATGCCAACAACGAGCGTTTAGCCGTTTTACTTACGAAAGAACAAGGAAAGTTATTAAAGGTTGCACGTTTTGAGGTTGCCGTAACCGCGTCCTTTATAAGATATGCAGCTGAAGGTGCTAGAAGAATTGAAGGTGATATTATTCCTTCTGATAATCCTAATGAGCAAATTTGGATTCAAAAAATTCCAAAAGGAGTAGTGGTGGCCATTACAGCATGGAATTTCCCATTGGCTTTAGCAGGTCGTAAATTAGGACCGGCTTTAGTTGCTGGTAACTCAATAGTAATTAAACCAACTTCTGAAACACCTATCGCCACTCTAGAGTTAGGCGATTTAGCCAATAAAGTAGGTATTCCAAAAGGTGTTATCAATATCTTAACAGGTCCAGGTCGCGCCATGGGAAATGCTTTGGTAGAAAGTCCAATTACCAAAATGATCACAATGACAGGTTCTACGCCAGTCGGGCAATCTATTGCACGTGCTGCGGCGGATAATTTAACACATGTACAGTTAGAGTTGGGTGGTAAAGCACCATTTATCGCTTTTGCAGATGCTGATATTGATGCAGCTGTTGATGCGGCATTGCATTCACGTTTTGATAACTGCGGACAGGTTTGTACATGTAACGAGCGCATGTACGTTCATGAAGATATTTATGATGTGTTCATGGAAAAATTCTTAGCTAAAGTAGCTGCAATCAAAGTAGGCGATCCTATGCTGGAAGATACAGATATGGGACCAAAAGTAAATGCAAGTGAGTTGAAACATATGGAACATTTGGTTGAAGTTTCGGTTAAGGAAGGTGCTACAGTTGCATCAGGAGGAAAACGTCCTGAAGGAGCAGCGTTTGAAAAAGGCTACTGGTTTGAGCCAACAGTATTAACTGATGTTACTCAAGATATGACCATCGTTCATGAAGAATCTTTCGGACCAATTTTACCTGTTTTAAAGTTTAAAACTTTTGATGAGGTTATTGGTTATGCTAACGATTGTGAATACGGTCTTGCCGCAATGGTGTTTACTAATGATATGAATACCATTATGAAATGCAACGATGAATTAGAATATGGAGAAATTTATATAAATCGCGGACATGGAGAGCAACACCAAGGCTTCCATAATGGCTATAAATTATCAGGTTCTGGTGGTGAAGATGGAAAATACGGTTTTGAACAATATTTAGAGAAGAAGACATTCTACGTAAGACATAAAGCTTAAATAATGAGTACTAAGATTTCGAGTGTAAAAACACGTTTATTCACGGTACCATTACCCGAGGTGATGTCCGATGCAAAACATGGAGATCACTACCATTTTGAGTTAGTCACTGTAACCATAACCCTCGAAGATGGTTCCGAGGGTACAGGTTACACTTACACTGGCGGCAAAGGCGGTTTTTCAATCAAGGCTATGGTGGAAAATGATTTTGCCAAAGCGTTAATAGGTAAAGATGGTTCTGATATAGAAGGTATCTACGATTTTTTAGAATGGCACATACATTACGTGGGTCGTGGTGGTATAGCATCTTTCGCTATATCTGCTGTCGATATCGCGCTTTGGGATATTCGTTGTAAAAAAGCAGGACAACCACTTTGGAAAATGGCAGGTGGCCATGGGAATACTTGTAAGGCTTACTGTGGTGGTATCGATTTAATGTTTCCAATAGAAAAACTTTTGGATAACATGAAGGGGTATTTAGCAAAAGGTTTTAATGCAGTAAAAATTAAAATTGGTCGTGAAAATCTCGAAGAAGATTTAGAGCGAATCAAAGCGGTGAGAGAGTATATTGGGCCAGATGTTACCTTTATGGTAGATGCCAACTATTCCATGACTGTCGAAAAGGCAATTAAGGCTATTGAAGGTTTTAAACAATATGATATTACTTGGTTTGAAGAACCTATCATTCCAGATAATTATAAAGGTTTTGGTGAAATAGTCGATGCGACTGGATTTCCATTGGCAATGGGAGAAAATTTGCATACTATCCATGAATTTGAATATGCGTTTGATCAGGCAAAATTGTCTTTTGTACAACCAGATGCTTCCAACTGTGGAGGTGTAACAGGTTGGTTAGCAGCTGCAAGATTAGCTGATAAACACGGTATTCCTGCTTGTTCTCATGGTATGCAAGAATTACATGTAAGTTTGGTGTCTTCGCAACCTAACTCTGGATGGCTCGAAGTACATAGTTTCCCAATTGATGAATATACAACTAGACCTTTGGTGGTAGAAAATCATAGGGCAGTTGCACCTGATTACCCAGGTGTTGGGGTGGTTTTCAACTGGGAAAAACTAGCGCCCTACGAGGAAAAATAAATCAACTAAAAAGACATTAAAATGAGTATATCAATTTCAGATTTTGGAGCACTGGCTGGCGAAAGCATTAAGGCCTATACCTTAAAAAATGCTAACGGTGTTGAGGTAACTATCACCAATTATGGTGCTACAGTAACTAAAATATTAGTTCCAGATAGCCAAGGCAACATTGAAAACATTGCATGTGGCTTCGATACTTTGGAAGGTTACTTTGGAAAAGATTATCTTGAAAATGCCCCCTATTTTGGAGGAACTGTAGGACGATATTGTTCTCAAATTAAGGATGCTAAGTTTTCTTTAAATGGAAAAGAGTATCAGCTGGCAGATAACTGTGGTCCGAATAATTTACATGGAGGTAAAGAAGGTTTTGATAAAAAAATATGGACTGCTGAGGTTTCAACTTCTAGCATTAAAATGTCTTTAAAAAGTAAGGCATTGGAGGAAGGTTTTCCTGGTAATGTAGCTGTTGAAGTAACATTCTCATTAACAGATGATAACGAATTAAATATTGATTATATAGCAACTCCTGATGCAGATACACCATTATCATTAACAAATCATTCATATTTTAATTTGAATGCTTTCAAATCTAATGTAGAATGTCATTTAGCACAAGTAAATGCAAATGCAAAATTAGAGTGCGATGATACTGGTGCTGCTACGGGTAAAATTAGTAATGTGGAAGGAGCTGCCGACGATATGCGCACAGCGAAAAGAATTGGAGATGCGCATGAAGGCATGGGTGATGGTTTTGAAAATTTCTATATTTTAGAGAACGAAAAAGGAAATTTTATTGAATCTGCTAAAATTACATGTCCAGATTCTGGAAGATCTTTAACGGTTTCAACAACAGAGCCATGTATGTTGTTATATACTGGAAAATACACATCCGATGCTTTAAAACGTGAAAACGGAGAGCAATATGGAAAGTATAGAGGTTTTTGTTGTGAAACACATCGTTATCCAAACGGACCAAATATTGAAAATTCACCAAAGTCGATTACAAAGGCAGGTGAAACTTTTAAAAGTAAAACCCAGTTCAAATTTAGCTGGTAATAAATCAATTCTAACTAAAACTAAATAATTATGATTACAGGTGTTTTATTTGCAATTCTTGCAGGATTATTATTAGGGCTTTACGCGCTTCCCGAAAAATTTACGAAGGACTATGAGTTTGAAAATACGTGGAGTATGTTCTTCGCAATCAACACCTTTGTTGTTCCCAATGTAGTTGCATTTCTATTAATTGATGGTTTTGCGGAAGTATTGGCGGCAATACCATCAGGTGTTTTAACCACGATGATTGTATGCAGTATTTTATGGGGAATAGGAGCAATGATGTGGGGTAAAGCTATTAATTATATTGGTTTATCTCTTGGTTTTTCCATTTTTATCGGTACAATTATTTTAGTTGGATCGCTTCTTCCTTTTATTGAAACTGGTATACCTGCATCTAATGTATTTGCTACTATTCTTGCTGGTTTAGCGGTAGTTCTTTTAGGTGTAATGGCGAATGGTAAAGCAGGAATTTTACGTCAAAAGGATGAAGATTCAAATACCGAAGAAAAGAAGGGTGGTTCCGTAATAACAGGTATTCTTATCGCTGTTATAGGAGGTTTGTTGGCTACAGGATTCAGTTATGCCAATGCAGCTGGGGCACAAGTAATTAATGATGCAGTAGTGGCTCAGGGTAACGCTTCATGGAAAAGTGCTATTGCTATTATGTACGTTATCTATATGGCTGGTGGTGTAGCTATTGCCATTTATTTTATACAACAACTTTCAGCTAAAAAGTTATGGGGTAAATTTAGTACGCCACATTTAGGAAAGAATATAGTTTTAACAACAATAATGGGGGTATTTAACTTTGCTGCTTCTGTAGTATTTGCTTATGCCGCTTTTAAACTTGGAGAAATTGGAGGAAGCGTTGGGTATGCCATTTTTAACACAGCGTGTGTGGTTACTGCAATAATAAGCGGAATTATTACTAAAGAGTGGGTCAAGGCATCACCAAAAGCTAGAAAGTTTTTATACTTTGGTTTAACTTGTATGGTTTTGGGCATTATTATCGTAGCCTACAGTAATAGTTTAAAATAAAAAGAAAAAATTTATAATGAACAATATATTTAGAATAGGGTTTGTTTGTCTTGCTCTAGTTTTTTTTTCATGTGAGGAGAAAACAAATAATAATCAAGAAATTCAAGAGGTAGAAGTGGAAATAACAGATGAAAAATTAGATCGCTTTGGTATTACAAATAAAGAATACTTAAGTGCCGCATCGAAGAGGGCTTTAGAGTGGAAGTATGTTGAAAACGACTGGTACAGAGTGTTTAATCCTATGAAGCCACTAAAAGGAGATTTGGCATATGAAGAAGGAGTTGTAAGACGTGATCCTTCTGCTATAATTAAAGAGAATGGCAAATATTACGTTTGGTATTCTAGAAGTACAGGTAAAACTGATGGTTTTGGAGGTGATGTAGAAAATGAAAAAGTATTTCCTTGGGATAGATGTGATATTTGGTATGCCACAAGTGAAGATGGATGGACATGGAAAGAAGAAGGTTTGGCGGTTCCCAGAGGAGAAAAAGGGGCGTATGATGATCGTTCTGTATTTACGGTAGAGATTATGAAACATGATGGTATGTATTATTTATGTTATCAAGCCATTAAATCACCTTACGACGTTAGAACTAAAAATGTGGTAGGTTTAGCATGGTCTGATTCACCAAATGGTCCTTGGACAAAAAGTGAAGCTCCAATTTTAGTGCCAGCAGATAATGGTGTTTGGAAAGGTGAAGAGCAAAATCGATTTTTAGTTGAGAAAAAAGGAGATTTTGATTCTCATAAAGTACACGATCCTTGTATCATTCCTTTTAAAGATAAATTCTATTTGTTCTATAAGGGAGAGCAAATGGGAGAAGAAATATTATTTGGAGGGCGTCAAATTCGTCATGGTGTTGCTATTGCAGATGATCCAAAAGGACCTTATGTAAAATCTAAGTACAATCCAATTTCAAACTCAGGTCACGAGGTTGTAGTTTGGAAAACACAAGGAGGTATTGCATCATTAATTACAACAGACGGACCAGAACGTAATACATTTCAATGGTCTCCAGACGGCATTAATTTTGAAATTCGAGGAGCGGTAAAAGGGCAAAATATGCCACACGCCATTGGTTTAAATAGAACATCGGAAGCACCAGACGATAACCCAACTCAAATTTTTGACTGGGGCTTGTCTCATGTCTACAATAGTTGGCATTACCAAAGCATTATGCGTTTCGATTCTTATAGAAAATCATCTCATGTTGCTAAAGGCGCTGTAACGCCAAAGGGCTCAAAGAAAGAAGATACACAAAAAGATAACTAAACTTTAACTAATATATGTTATTGATAGGGTTAATCTTTAATGGATTAGCCCTTTTTTATTTTGTACTAATTGGAATAAGTAATTTTGAGTTATCATTATAAATAATTTCCAAAGTGGCACTATCGCTTTTTAAGTTGTCAATACCTTCAATTTGTATGTTGAGTGTTTCAGAAGATTTTAAAAGGCGCAAATTATAATTTGAAAGTAATTTATAGTGTAATTTATCTTCTCCAATTATTGATATAGATGTAATAAAACTACCGGTATTTCCCTTTTTACTACGAATTGAAAAAGATTCCAAAGAATTTTTTGAAACACAAATCTGTTTTGGTCCATAAATTTTTGAAGCTACCAAATGTTTCCCTTTAGGTTTATCTTCGCTGTAAACCTCCAAATTATGTTGTCTGCCACCACCACGATTTGGCGAACCGCCAGCAATATAAATACCTTTGCCGCTAACAATAGCCTGCGTACCATGTCGTGGAAAACGCATAGATGTCTTTGTAGACCATGAATCTACTTTAGGATTGTAAGCTTCAACAACTTTGTAAGCTGGACCGGGTTTTTTACCTTCTCCGCCAATGACAAACAGCTCGTTATTAAATAAGGCAACTCCAGGAGCGGCGCGAGGAGTTGGTAAAGGTTCTTTAAGGCTAGACCATGTTTTAGTACTAAAATTATATACATCCACATCAGCTACTAATGGTGCAAAAACACCACCTTCACCACCAGAATGTCTTCCACCCAAAGCATAGAGTTTGTTTTCAAAAGTAAGCGCACTAAAATGATCTCTAGCATTGGGCGCATCATCAAGAATAGTCCACGTATTTGTAACAGGATTATATTCGTCAAACCAATTAACATAGCCACCATCATGCCCAATCGTATTTCCACCAACCACATAAAATTTATCATCATAAACTACCAAGCCAGCACCACCACGTCTTCTGTTTTCAGGAATTTCAGGACCTTTAATCCATGTTTTGGTTGGCGGATGATACAACCAAATAAAATCTGCTGGTTCTTCTCTTGGAAATTTGTTGGTTTTAAAACTTCCAATCACCCAAATAAAACCTTCATAAAAAGTCGCTTGAAAATGATTGAACTGTTTTGGTGCACTACCACCTTTACTCCATGTGTCAGTTTTAAAATCATAAATATCTAATTGTTGCGCTTTTTCTCTTCCTCCAAACATGATGAATTCATCTCCGGCTTGCACAAAGGAACATTCGTGGCGCGCAGTGTAATTTTCATTTTCATCTTTGTCTATCCATGTATCATTTTGTCCGTTAGCTACATAAGAGAGAAAAGCAATACCAAAAAATAAATTTGAGAAATATCTTGAGGAGTTAAAAATAGAAGTCGTCATAAAAAGAAAATTGTGTTCAATCAAAAGTAGTTTTAATTCAAATTGAACTGGGAATAAATGTTCAAAAAAAGGAGTAAAACTATCATTTTTCTAATTTTGTATACAAAGTACAATTTAAAGTGTTAAATTTCGCCATTGTAAAAACCAACTATTTAAATACTCCTATTTCAAATGAAAACTCCCTCAATTATATTTTTAACACTTTTTCTTTGCTTTCATTTTACATACTCACAACAAGAAAAAGTTAAAATTGAAGGTGAGTTGAAGAAGTGGCATAAGGTAACTTTGAGCTTTGAAGGTGATGAGCTAAGTGAAAATGATGCGGAGAATCCATTTCTAAATTACCGACTAAACGTAATTTTTAAGAATAGAAAAAAAACAATGATAGTGCCTGGGTTTTATGCTGCTGATGGTAATGCGGCAGAAACTAGTGCAACATCAGGGAAGGTGTGGAAAGTTAGATTTACCCCCGATATGAAGGGCGATTGGAGTTATGAAGTGTCTTTTAGAAAAGGAGAAAATATAGCTGTAAACGATGATATTCATGCGGGTGAACCTGTCGCATTTGATGGATTAAAGGGTAAAATGACTATAGGAGAGGCAGATACAGAGGGTTCTAACTTTAGAAGAAAAGGAAGACTCATATACAATGGTAAGCGTTATTTAGAATACGCTGATACAAAAGAGGCTTTCTTAAAAGGAGGAGCTGGAAGTCCTGAAAACTTTTTGGGATACTATGAGTTTGATCAAACACCTGCATCACATAAATATGAGGCGCACGCTTTAGATTGGAAAGAAGGCAATCCAACATGGCAAAATGGTAAAGGAAAGAATATTATTGGATCCCTAAATTATTTGGCTTCACAAGGGATGAATTCAGTGTATTTCCTAACCATGAACGTTCAAGGTGATGGCAAGGATGTATGGCCTTGGACGAATAGACATGAGCGTTATCGTTTTGATTGTAGTAAACTAGACCAGTGGGAAATAGTTTTCGATCATATGGACGATCTTGGTATATTATTGCACATTATAACTCAGGAAACTGAAAACGAATTGCTTTTGGATATAGGTGAAACCAAAACACAACGTAAATTATATTACAGGGAGTTAATTGCACGTTTTGGGCACCATTTAGGAGTTACCTGGAATTTGGGTGAAGAAAATGGTGTAATAAAGTGGTCGCCAAAAGGGCAGACGGATAATGATAGAAAGGCGATGGCTAAATATATCAAAACCCATGATCCTTATCAAAATTTTGTGGTATTGCATACACACTCTAATATCCATGAGCAAGATTGGTACTTAACGCCATTACTAGGCTACGAATATTTGGATGGCCCTTCACTTCAAACCAGATTACCAAACAAGGTACACGACGTTTGTGTTAAATGGATAAAAGAATCGGCTCAATTTGGAAAACAATGGGTGGTTTGTCAAGATGAAATTGGTCCTGCAAATACTGGAGCTAAACCAGATATTGATGATGCAGAACATAATGACATTAGAGCACAAGTACTATGGGGTAATTTAATGGCTGGTGGCGCAGGTGTAGATTGGTATTTTGGATATAAATTTGCGCATCATGATTTAACATGCGAAGACTGGCGGTCGAGAAATAACCTTTGGGAGCAGACCAAAAATGCATTAGACTTTTTTAATAATTACCTGCCTTTTGAAATAATGGCTTCGAACGATGCCCTTACAGAAAATGAAAATGATTTTGTGTTTGCTAATGAAGGACATGTATATGCCGTTTATTTACCAGAAGTATCTGAAACGTCATTGTATTTACCTGGAAAGTATAAATATTCAGTTAGTTGGTATAACCCAAGAACAGGTGGAACATTACAAAAGGGGAGTGTAAAGCGTGTTAAATCTGGTAAGAATATTTCAATCGGTTTACCGCCTTCTGAGAAAGGGGATTGGGTGGCCTTGATTAAGAATGAATCAAAGAAGTCCATAATATTACCCACTAAAAAATCTCAAGGAATCCAATTGCCTATGGTGAGAATTAATACAAGCGCTTTCGAGATTGATAAAACTTCCGAAGCTGTGTATTATAATGAAACAAAACGCGGTACATTCGCTATTAACGCGGGAAGAAAAGATTTTAGAAACAAATATGCTAGCGCTAGTGTCATTTTTAGAGAAGCCACTGGTTACTATTCTGGAGTTTTAAATACGGTTTCTGAGAATGATGGTGAATCAACTTATTTGATTACTGTCAACAACCAAAAACTTAAGTCTTTGAAAAACCCAGAGACTCCAGAATCATTCAAAAATACAAGTTTAGCAATCGGGAAGTTATATTTAAAAACGAACGATACGATTAAAATAGGGTCTAAGGCCCTAACAAATGGACGAATTCCTGAGAATGATGAGACGGCGTGGTCTAGAGGACGTTGGAAGTCTATTGAACTAACTCCTGTTGTTTTCAATTTAAAGGAGCAACTTTCGGATATAGAGGCTTTTGAAGAAAAAGATGGTTTACTTTCTGTTGAGGGAGAAGCATTTCATTATAATTCAAATAACGAGAGTCCAAGAAAGTTTTACACTCATAAAAAAGGCGAGGAATTTACGTTTACTACCCATAATGATCACACGGAAGGTGCTAGCGGGAATGCCTACATTGAAGCTTTACCCGATACAAGAGTTACGCACAAGGATAAGTTGATTGTGGGAGAAAACTTTTTCCCAGTTCCTGGTACTGGAGGAATGGTATCATACAAAGTAAAAATTAACACACCAGGTACTTATTACGTTTGGGTAAGAGCCTTTTCCACAGGGCCAGAAGATAACGGCTTACATGTTGGTGTAAATGGAGAATGGCCAGAAAGTGGGCAGCGTATTCAATTATGTAAAGGGAAACATGCATGGACATGGTCTTCTGCGCAACGAGTACCAGAAAATCATTGCGGTTATAAACAAACCATTACTTTAACCTTTGATAAACCAGACGACTATATCATTTCGTTCTCTATGCGCGAAGACGGGTTTGAATTAGATAAATGGATGCTAGTAAAAGATAAAAGCTATATTCCAGAATAAAGAAGCACTCAACTAAACTAGATAGTAAAAAGCGCCAAAGAATTTATTTCCAAGGCGCTTTTTTAATTGTATTAAAAAGGTATTATCTTAGAGCTTCTGTAGCTGCATTAATGCGCTCTTTTTGTTTTTTATTCAGCCCCATCTTATAGTAGAATTGTGGTTTTAAATAGGTGTGATTTCTTTTCATTCCTGGATCATTAACGTCCTGACTTAAATCACAGTCAAAGCGAGCTAAAATAGCATGATTTTCGCCCCAAGTCGTTACATTCGTAAAGTGAGAGATTCCCCAAGTAATGCCTCTACCGTTTGCAGTATTAGTAAATGCATCTGGAATAAAAGGTCCGGCTGCATTTGGGAGATATGATGAAATTGCAGCTATATCAAAGTTAACTCCATCTTCGGCGTACTGAATGGTATAATGCTCATGTCCATCTCTAATCACTAAAGCAGCAATACCGTCTTTAAAAGGAAACATTGTGGTTTCGTGGCCAGAATTCATAATAGGGTTTAATGGGTGCTTTTCAAAAGGGCCTAATGGATCATCAGCTATGGCAAGTCCTTGCATTCTAATAAGATTTGGTTGCCCATTAAAATCAGATTTATAGTATAAATAGATTTTGTCTTTATAAACTAAGGGATAAGGATCATGAATAGAGAACTGATCCCATTCGCCTTCACCTCCGTTTGGAATCACTATTTTGTTATGTGGCGTCCAAGGGCCATTAGGAGAATCTGCATAGGACACTGCAACTGGGCAATCGTCCCCGCGTTTTCCGCTCACTTCCATAAATCCTTGGTAGTATAAATACCATTTACCTTTAAAATGTAAAATATCCGTAGTAGTTACAGAACGCCACCCAACCTGTGGTTCTGGAGGTCTGGGTACAGCAACACCTTGCTCCTCCCACGTAAAACCATCCTCAGATGTAGCGTACCAGATCTCGGCCAAATCCCAGTCTGCAGATGGGATTTCGTCCGTAGCTTTATCTGCATTTTTTGTGCCAATGGGAGGTGTTTTTGTATTTCGATACGTATACCAAACATAATATTTTCCATCATGAAAAATAACTTTTGAAGGGTCTCTTCTGGAAATAGTACCATCATGATTGTTGTAATCAAATCCTTTTAGTTCGGTGTATTTAAATTGAGAATATAGTTCGTTGTCTTGTGGCGTAGCACCCATGTAGGCGTCATAATTCCGGTTTAATGCCTTACTTAGCTTTATGTTCGGTTTTGTTGAGGGTAGCTTAAAAGGAAATGGAGCATCCTCTTTCTCAGTTGTTGTGATATGGGTAGTTTCTTTTTCCTGTTTACAAGCCCAAAAGCTTATGATACAAAGACCTGTAATTAAAATAAGTTTTCTAGTTGACATTATGGTTTGTTTAATTTAATTCGAAGATAATCTATTTTGTTTTTCAGATGCTAAAGCAGCAATAGGTAAATTTAAAATACTCCGTAATAATAATATTTTGGGTTACTTCAAAATTATGACCGCTTGCGCTTATAAAAGGACAATTAGGTTTAAAATTCAAGAACAAATAGTCTATGTATTTAGTATATAATTCTTAATCAAAATAGAACGTTAATACATTTTTTTAATGTGCTTTAATTCGTTACATTTGGCGACAATTAAAAACAAGAATTAGACTATGAGATTAATTAAAGTATCAATTTTAGCGGTGGTTGTAAGTGTTGCTTCATGCCAAACAAAACCAGCTAAAATAACTAAGAATGATTTAAAAACAGAAAAGGATTCAGTAAGTTATGCCGCTGGATTACAAATAGGCGAAATGATGAGTGCTAATTTTATCGATTTAGATAACGATAAATTTTTAGCGGGCTATATGCAGGTTTTAGATTCTGCTGAGGTTTTTCTAGATGATGAAACACGCCAACAAGTGATACAAACTTATATGCGTAAAAATCAGGCGGCGATTATGGCTAAACAACAAGCAATAGCTGCTAAAAAGAAAGAAGCAAAGGATAAGGAGTTAGAAATTAAATATGCTGCCGTAAAGGAAGAAGGTGAAAAGTTTTTGAAAGATAACGTTGCTAATGAAGGTGTATTAACAACAGATAGTGGTTTACAATATATCGTTCTTAATGAAGGAGAAGGTCCTAAGCCCACAACTTCCGATAGAGTAAAAGTACATTACCATGGTACATTAATTGACGGAACTGTTTTTGATAGTTCTGTGGATAGAGGTGAGCCTACCGAATTTGGTGTAACCCAAGTGATAAAGGGTTGGACTGAAGGGTTACAATTAATGAGCCCAGGTGCTAAATATAAGTTTTTCATTCCGCAAGAATTGGCTTATGGTGCTAACCCACGTCCAGGAGGTGAAATCAAACCATTTTCTATGCTAATTTTTGAAGTGGAATTACTAGAAATTTTAGAGAAGTAAATTTTATACCGAATAGAGATAAAGAAACAGGAGGCAATTTGCTTCCTGTTTTTGTTTATATTGAACTAAATTTAGAGTTAATTATATGGCACACAAAGCAGGTTTTGTAAATATAATTGGTAACCCAAATGTTGGTAAATCTACATTGATGAATGCCTTTGTAGGTGAAAAGTTATCTATTATTACATCCAAAGCACAAACAACGCGTCACCGCATTTTGGGTATTGTAAATGGCGATGATTTTCAAGTGGTATTGAGTGATACTCCAGGAATTATCAAACCAGCTTATGAACTTCAGGAGTCCATGATGGATTTTGTAAAATCCGCTTTTGAAGATGCCGATATTTTAATTTACATGGTTGAGATTGGTGAGCAAAATCTTAAAGATGAAGCGTTCTTTAAAAAAATTACAAACTCTAAAATACCTGTAATACTTCTTTTAAATAAAATCGACAGGTCCCACCAAGAACAACTTGAAGAACAAGTACAATTATGGACACAAAAAGTACCAAATGCTGAAATTTATCCTATTTCGGCATTAGAAGGTTTTAATATAGAAGAGGTTTTCAATCGCATTATTGATTTATTGCCAGAGTCACCACCATTTTATCCAAAAGATCAATTAACGGATAAACCAGAGCGTTTTTTCATCAACGAAAAAATTAGAGAAAAAATACTGCTTCACTATAAAAAGGAAATACCATACGCCGTAGAAATTGAAACAGAAGAGTTCTTCGAAGAGGAAAAAATCATCCGAATCCGTTCTGTGATTATGGTAGAGCGCGACACCCAAAAAGGTATCATCATTGGTCATAAAGGCAGTGCTTTAAAACGTGTAGGCGTTGAAGCGCGAAAAGATTTAGAAGTCTTTTTTGATAAACAAATTCACCTAGAATTGTATGTAAAGGTCAATAAGAATTGGCGCAGTAATCAAAACCAGCTGAAACGTTTTGGTTACAATAGTAAATAGCTTCATAATTCTAAAAACTCAAACCATAATAATTACTTCTAATTTTGGTAACTATTAGGTAATGTTAAAAACTAATATTTGCAAGTCTCCAATTTAGTTTGGTTAAGTTTGAGTTAGTTAGTTTTTAAAAAGCTTTGGTTGTGTCCTCTTTCAGCTAGGGCTTTTTTCTTTTAGAATAGTTTCCATAAACTCATGTAGATCGTGCATTTCATTTTTACTTGAGTCTCTACCAATTCTGCCGGCAAAATAAAGTGCGAACCAAATTATAACCATTAATACCATTAAGCTAACTTGTAGTATAAAGTCATGACCTAAATTCCAGTTCACGTAAGCCCAAATTCCGAAGGCAATGAAAGCAGATGCTACAATAAAATGTAAAAACATAAACATGGTCCAGACTGTTGGGTTGGGACCAAATAACCCGTGCAGTATGCTTGATTTGGTAGATGTTTCATCAATTTCTAAATGGAGCTGTGGCGACCAAAAATGCTGATCTTTTTTGGGATATCTGATGAATACATGATTGTCAATTCGTGTGACTCTAAAATCAGATTGTTTGGTTTTAGATGCCTCGAATTGCTCAAGAATAGACTGGTTTCCTTCATTCAATTCACGTTTAAATCGCGGACGTAAAACAATATCGTTTTTAGTTGGCATGTTTAGTAGTTTGTCTCTGTAAATTACTATTTTTTCTTCAATATTAAGTAGTACCTTTGTGCCCAATTGAATACTTATGGGAAATATTGTTGCGATAGTTGGAAGACCAAATGTGGGAAAATCTACGTTTTTTAATCGTTTGATTCAAAAGCGAGAAGCCATTGTTGACGCTGTTAGTGGTGTAACTAGAGATAGACATTATGGAAAGGCAGATTGGAATGGTAAAGAGTTCTCCTTAATTGATACAGGAGGGTATGTTGTGGGGAGCGACGATATTTTTGAAGCCGAAATTGATAAGCAAGTAGAGTTGGCTATTGATGAAGCAGATGCTATTATTTTTATGGTAGATGTGGAGAGTGGTGTTACAGGGATGGATGAGGAAGTTGCTAAACTATTGCGTAAGGTAAAGAAGCCCGTGTTTTTGGTGGTGAATAAAGTAGATAATGGAAAAAGGGCTGAGGATGCTGTAGAATTCTATGCTTTAGGTTTAGGTGATTATTATACAGTAGCAAGCATTAATGGAAGTGGAACTGGAGAACTACTAGATGCTTTGGTGGAAGCACTTCCCGAAAAGGAAGAGGTTGAAGAGGAAGAGTTACCGCGTTTTGCTGTAGTAGGTAGGCCAAATGCAGGAAAATCATCCTTTATAAATGCTTTAATTGGCGAGGATAGATACATTGTGACCGATATAGCTGGAACCACTAGGGATTCTATTGATACGAAATACAACCGTTTTGGATTCGAATTTAATTTGGTAGATACCGCAGGAATACGACGAAAATCTAAGGTAAAGGAAGATTTAGAGTTTTATTCTGTAATGCGAAGTGTTCGTGCTATTGAACATGCTGATGTTTGCCTTTTAGTACTGGATGCTACCAGAGGGTTTGACGGACAAGTTCAAAATATTTTTTGGCTAGCAGAACGCAACAGAAAGGGTATTGTAGTTTTAGTAAACAAGTGGGATTTGGTAGAGAAAGACCACAAGTCTATGAAGGCTTTTGAGAAGGCGATTAAAAAACAAATGGAACCTTTTACCGATGTGCCTGTTGTGTTTATCTCTGCTTTAACCAAACAACGTATTTACAAAGCCATTGAAACAGCGGTTGAGGTCTATAAAAATCGGTCTAAAAAAATTAAAACAAGTGAGTTAAATGAGGTATTGCAACCAATTATTGAGCATTACCCTCCACCAGCATATAAGGGGAAATTTGTAAAGATTAAATATATCATGCAATTACCAACGCCTCAGCCCCAATTTGCATTTTTCTGTAATTTGCCACAATATGTGAAAGACCCGTATAAACGATTTTTAGAGAATAAATTACGAGAGAATTTTGGTTTTACTGGCGTGCCGATTAGTGTTTATATGCGTAAGAAGTAGGAATGAAGAAGAATCATATTATACTTTTAATACTTGGTTTATTTTAGCCGGCTTTTATTTCATTTGGACTTTTGTTGCGAACTTAAATCGTGAAGTTACTTCTGCCTTTGAAGTTATGAATGAGAGGTTGACTGAAAGTTACACTCAAGCTAACAGCAGGTTGGATTCACTTTATTTAAGCGCTTATAAAACGTCTTATTCCAAAGAGGCTCATCGCCTCAATACCATTTCAAAAGAATTAACGAATTATATAGATGATTTAAAGGAACAGCTAGTTACTAATATTACAGATCCTACAGATTATGAAGTTATGGATGCTTCCTCAACTTTAGATAGCTTGTTTTTTAATGAGAACGGAAGCAACAAAAAAGGAGATGAATTTATAGGTAGATTGAAAACTTATAAAGCTGAAATAAGTCAATTATTCAAAAGAGATTTCCTAAATGAAGTTGAAGGTTTAGAAAAACCATTTTTATCCAGTAACACGAAAGGCATTAATATGTTAGAATATCATTTTAAAGGTTTTCCTCTGGTGGCCTCTTTAACTAAACTCACACAGATTCAAGCTGATATAAAGTCTACCGAAAAAGAAATTTTAATGAAGGTATTAAGCAAATAGTTAAAAGAATAAATTACCAACCACCAGAAGCACCGCCGCCGCCGCCAGCACCACCACCAAAGCCTCCGCCAAAGCCGCCACCTGAAGACCATCCACCTCCAGAGCTTCTTCCCCAGCCACTTGAGCCTCTGCGATAGCTACCACGTCCCATATTACTTAAAATAATAGCTTCTAGTAAATCTCTACCGTCAACACCTCCAGTTCTGCCACTGCTGCCACCTCCATCGCGTCGGTTTTTTGAGATAGCTATAAGAATGATAACGAATATAAAAAAGAGAAAAACAATCAAACCAAACGGAAAAGGGGTACTGTTATTCGATTGACGAGTGCCTTGATATTCGCCATTCATTACCTCAAAAATGGCATCTATACCTCTATTAAGACCGCCGTAATAGTTGTTCTGCTTAAAATATGGGATAATATCCCGTTCTATAATGCGTTTCGATATAGCATCCGTTAACAAATGTTCCACACCATAACCTGTATTAATGGCAATGCGGCGATCATCTCTGGCCAGAATTATTAGTACGCCATTATCCTCTTTAGCTTGTCCAATGCCCCATTCCGTAAGCCAATTAGCTCCTAAATAATTGATGTTTTCACCTTTGGTGGAAGCAATAATGGCAACAACTATTTGTGTTGAAGTAGTATCAGAATATTTAATTAGCTTTTGTTCTAAGCTTTGTTTTTGCGAGGCGCTTAACAAGTTGTAGTAATCGTAAACCGCATCAGGATTTGCTTTTGTAGGTTTAGTTGGAATTTCAAATTGTGCAAAGGAAAAACCAATGGCAATAAGATAGATTATCGCAAATAGGGAAAATCGTTTTAACTTTAACTGCGACTGCCAACTACCTAATGAACATGGCCTACTGAACACTGAAAACTGCATACTAAAACCTATCCTTTAGAAATTTCATTCGACAATTCATTAACATCACCATCTTCATATGGAAAATACTTTTGAAGCTGCTCTCCAGATTTTAGAATTCCATCTACTAAACCTTGCTTAAAATCGCCTTTTTTAAAATGGGTCTGCATAATATCTTTAGTTGAATTCCAAAAGTTGGCTTCAACCACATCATTGATGCCTTTGTCTCCATAAATTACAAATTGTTTGTCTTCAACAGCTACATAAATCAACACTCCATTTTGCAATTTAGTATTGTCCATTTTTAGGAAATGAAATAGTTCTAAAGCGCGATTTGTAGCATCTCCATTAGCAGTTTGTTCAAGATGCACTCGTATTTCACCAGAGGTTTTAAGTTCTGCTTGACGAATGGCTTCAACAATGTCTTGTTCTTCATCAGCCGTAAGAAATGCTTCGATTTTGGACATTAAAACTCAACTTTAGGAGCATTCTCGCTTCCAGGATTAGCTTTGAAAGTAGCCATTTCATCAAATCCAAAAACACCTGCAAATAAGTTCATTGGAAATTTTCTTATATATACATTATACTCACGAGTTAAATCGTTAAAGCGATTTCTTTCAACATTAATTCTATTTTCAGTGCCCTCCAATTGAGATTGCAATTCCAAAAAATTCTTATTGGCTTTTAAATCAGGATATCTTTCAACCGTAAGAAGTAGTTTAGATAAAGCACCTGTTAATCCTTGTTGTGCTTCTTGAAACTTCGCTATACTTTCTGGAGTTAAATCCGAAGCATTAATTGATGTTTTTGTTGCTTCCGATCGAGCCTTAATGACACCTTCTAATGTTTCTTTTTCGTGTGCTGCATACCCTTTAACTGTAGATACTAAATTTGGAATTAAATCTGCTCGACGTTGGTAAGCACTTTCAACATCAGCCCATTGAGTCTCAGCAGTGACTTCTTTGGAAGTCATTCTATTAAACATAAAAATTACAATTAATACTAAAATTCCTAATAGTATATAAAGGCCCTTTTTACTTTTCATGATATTAATTTTAAATGTTAGTGTTTATTTATTTGACTCAAAATAGATAAAAAAGTTACTTATTTTAAATACTTTTTATATAGGTCATCAATTTTGGTTATAGACTTGATTTTTACATCTTTAAAATACGTTTCTGCAGCTTCAGATTGAAACTGCAACTTCCCTTTATTCATCGGCACCCACTCCGTACCATTAAAAAACTCAGGATTGTAAACTACATTTACCAAATACCCGTTAACAATATGAATGCTCGTATTTTTAAATGTAATAAGTTCCACGGTATTCCATTCGCCAAAAGGTTTTTCAAAGTCTTCGCTTTTAAAACACCTGCCTACACTTTCTGCCCAACTAAAACGTTTCAGAGGCGCGTTTTTATCAAAATGATATTTACCACTTTCTCTTTTTGTTGCAGGACATTGAGCTCTTACATTTTTATCATTAATAGTTATGAAATCACCAAAATTAGTTTCTTCTACTTCAAATTCAAGACTTGTCATCCACGTATTCCAAAGGCCTGCACCAAAGTCTCCAATGCTGTGATACAATAATCCGTTGTTTCTAGTGGCTTTTAACCGTGGCGCCCATTTTTTATCACCCCATTTCACTTGAAAGCTTAAATGGTAATTTTCAAATTCCTCTTTTGATACTAAAGCACCGAATATTTCTCCAGTTATTTTAAGAAGTTGTTCCCCATCTTCTTCAATTATAGAGAATATGTTTTTCTTGTTGCCCAAGCCTAAAGGAGGATAGCCGCCTCTTACATTTTCAACATTTTCATAACCTTTAATTCCTGAACTTTTATGAGGAATACCCAACCAAATATCCCATTGGGATAAATCTTTATCTATTAAATTCTTCCAGGTATTAGTGTCTTTGGCACAAGTAAATAGAAGTAGCGTTAAAAAGCAAAATGTAATGTGTTTTGCGCGTTTCATGAAAAAACAAATAGGAACTATTGATACAGCTTAAATATACGCATTAAAGGTGTTCCTTAATTTTTATCAGCTGACTTTTTATACTTTCAAGTTTGCTAATAATTTCAAAGTTACTAAGTGCTTGCTTTTTCTCTTCTTTAAGGTGAATTTTTGCCCCTTCTAATGTAAATCCACGTTCTTTTACCAAGTGAAAAATAAACTTTAAGTTTTTAATATCCTCTGGTGTAAACTTACGATTACCCTTAGCATTTTTTTTGGGTTTTAGAATATCAAATTCCTTTTCCCAAAAACGTATAAGTGAAGCATTTACCCCAAAGGCTTTTGCTACCTCACCAATACCATAATAACGTTTTTCGGGTAAATTTATATGCATTAGTCTAAGGATTGGTTTTCTAAAGAAGCGTGTTCTAGCAGTTTACTAAATTCTTCCGCTGTTAAACTACCATAGTAAAAGTTAATAGGGTTTATGCGGTTGCCATCTTTAAAAATTTCATAGTGTAAATGTGGCGCTTGTGAGCGACCAGTACTACCCACAAAGCCAATTAAATCACCACGTTTCACTTTTTGGTTTTTTCTAACGTTGTATTTGTACAAATGCGCGTAAAGACTAACATAACCAAAACCATGATCTATTCTAATATGTTTGCCATAACCGCTGGAGCCAGAATCTGCCCTTACCACCTTACCATCTCCACTTGCATAAACTGGTGTGCCTCTTGGTGCTGTAAAATCCATACCCCAATGCATTTTTTTAGCTTTAGTAAAAGGATCAGAGCGCATACCATAACCAGAAGCCATTCGCGTTAAATCTTCATTACTCACGGGTTGTATGGCAGGAATAGCAGCAAGTAATTTTTCTTTTTCTTCAGCTAAAACGGCTATTTCATCCAGGGATTTTGATTGTACTACAATCTGCTTTTGGAGAATATCTAAGCGCTTACTGGTCTCAACAATTAGAGAAGAATTATCGTAACCTTCTAAATCTTTATAGCGGTTAATTCCGCCAAAACCAGCACGTCTTTGTTCTTCAGGAATCGGATTCGCTTCAAAATAAATCCTGTAAATATTATTGTCTCTATCTTCAATATTGGCAAGTACGTTTTCGGCTTCTTGCATTTTTTTATTTAGCAAATCAAACTGCAATTCCATATTGGTAAGCTCTCGCTTTAGTGCCTTTTCTTTTGGCGATTCAAAATAGTGTCCAGCTATAAAAACAAATACAAAAGCGAAAAGTGCTGCAGCAAATAAAAACAACATAATATACTTGAAGGTCTTTCTCTTTTTACGCTCGATTTTCCGATAGGAAAGTGATTCTGGATCGTAATAATATTTTACCTTACTCATTACTTAAATTATGCTATTTTTGCAGCGTTTAAAACAGTTTTACTCAAAAACGAATCGTAAATATAAAAATTGTTTTACAAATAGGATAAATTAAGTAACGCAAGCCATTTTTACATACATGAAATCTCAAGAGGTAAGATCTAAATTTTTAAGTTTTTTTGAAGGGAAAAAGCATAGTATTGTGTCATCTGCACCAATGGTACTTAAGGATGACCCAACCTTAATGTTTGTAAATTCTGGAATGGCGCCATTTAAAGAATATTTTTTAGGAAATGCGGAACCTAAAAGCAATAGGGTTGCCGATACACAAAAATGCTTGCGCGTTTCAGGAAAGCACAACGATCTTGAGGAGGTAGGTTATGATACCTACCACCATACCTTATTTGAGATGTTGGGAAATTGGAGTTTTGGCGATTATTTTAAGAAGGAAGCCATTGCCTGGGCTTGGGAATTGTTGACTGAGGTTTATGGTATTGATAAAGATATACTTTACGTAACGGTTTTTGAAGGTGATGAAGCAGATGGTACTAAAATGGATGCCGAAGCTTATGAGTTTTGGAAGGCTCATATTTCTGAAGATCGTATTTTGAAAGGTGATAAAAAGGATAACTTTTGGGAAATGGGAGATCAAGGCCCTTGCGGACCATGTAGCGAAATACATGTAGATATTCGTTCTGCCGAAGAAAAAGCTAAGATTGATGGGAAGGATTTGGTGAATATGGATCACCCACAAGTGGTTGAGATTTGGAACTTGGTATTTATGCAATACAACCGAAAAGCTAACGGTACTCTGGAAGTATTGCCCAATAAACATATTGATACAGGTATGGGCTTTGAGCGCCTTTGTATGGTATTACAGGGCGTGCAATCCAATTATGATACCGATGTGTTTACGCCAATTATAAGAGAAGTTGAGACCATTACTAACAAAAAATATGGTTCTGATGAGAAGGTAGATATTGCTGTTCGGGTTATTTCAGACCATGTGCGTGCGGTTGCATTTTCCATTGCCGATGGGCAGTTACCAAGTAATACAGGTGCAGGTTACGTAATTAGACGAATTTTACGTCGTGCGGTACGTTACGGATTTACATTTTTAGATAAAAAAGAACCTTTTATTTATAGATTGGTTGATGTGTTGAGTCAGCAAATGGGAAAAGCATTTCCCGAGTTAAAAGCACAAAAACAACTTATTGAGAATGTTATAAAAGAAGAAGAATTATCGTTTTTACGAACATTGGAACAGGGGTTGGTACTTTTAAATCGTATTGTTGAAGAAATTAATGGAGATACCATTTCAGGAGAAAAGGCTTTTGAATTATATGATACTTATGGTTTTCCGATAGATTTAACCGCCTTGATTCTTTCCGAAAAAGATTTAAAACTTGACGAGAAAGGTTTCAATAAGGAATTACAAAAACAGAAAGACCGTTCTAGGGCAGCAAGTGAAATGTCTACTGATGATTGGACGGTTTTAATTGAAGATGCAGATGAGGAGTTTGTTGGTTATGATACCCTTGAGGCTAATGTGAAGCTAACGCGTTATAGAAAGGTGTCTTCGAAAAAGGAAGGAGAAATGTATCAATTGGTCTTCAACCTAACACCTTTTTACCCTGAAGGTGGAGGGCAAGTAGGGGATAAAGGCTATTTAGAATCTGTACAAGGCGATGTGGTGTATATTGTAGATACTAAAAAAGAGAATAACGTCATTATTCATTTTGCAAAGAATTTACCAAAACATTTAGAAGCGACATTTAAAGCAGTGGTTGATAGTAAACAGCGCCATAGAACAGAATGTAATCACACGGCTACACATCTACTACATCAAGCACTAAGAGAGATACTGGGAACTCATGTAGAGCAAAAGGGTAGTGCGGTACATTCTAAATACTTACGTTTTGATTTTTCGCATTTTTCAAAATTAACGGTTGAAGAATTACGTGATGTAGAAAATTTTGTAAACAGAAGAATAGAAGGAAAATTATCCCTAGAGGAAAGACGGAACGTACCAAAAGATGATGCAATTGCTGATGGTGCTATGAGTTTGTTTGGTGAAAAATATGGAGATACCGTAAGATCTATTCGTTTTGGAAAATCCATAGAGCTTTGTGGGGGTACGCATGTGAAAAATACGGCAGATATTTGGCATTTTAAAATAGTATCAGAGGGAGCGGTTGCAGCTGGAATTAGGCGTATTGAAGCTATTACTAGTGATGCAGTTAAGGATTTTTATTTTGAAAACAACAGGGCTTATTTTGAAATGAAAGACTTGTTAAATAATGCCAAAGAGCCAGTTAAAGCACTTCAAAATTTGCAGGAAGAAAATTCAAATTTGAAGAAACAGATTGAAGCTTTATTGAAGGATAAAGCTAAAAATATAAAGAGCGAACTTAAAAATGAGCTTCAAGACATTAATGGTGTTCAATTTTTAGCCAAAACCTTAGATTTAGATGCTGGAGGATTAAAAGATGTAGCGTTTGAATTAGGTAGTCAGTTTGATAATTTATTTTTGTTATTGGCTACAGAACAAAACGGAAAAGCATTACTCTCTTGTTATATATCTAAAGAATTAGTGTCTAGCAAAAATTTAAATGCAGGACAAGTGGTTCGTGAACTTGGAAAGTACATTCAAGGTGGAGGTGGTGGACAACCATTCTTTGCAACCGCAGGAGGCAAAAATCCTGAAGGCATTGCAGAAGCGCTATCAGAAGCGAAAAAATATATTCAATAATCTCTCGCAAAGTCGCGAGGACTTATTTAAATTAAATCTTGTCATCCTGAACTCGTTTCAGGATCTCATTGATGGAATTGCAAACAAAAATACCGTTTTCTAAACAGTCTAGTAATCTCATAAATTATGAGTCTGAAATTCTTTTATTAGGTTCTTGTTTCGTTGCTAATATTGGTGAGATATTAGGGTATTTCAAGTTTCAGAATACAATAAATCCGTTTGGGATTTTATTTAATACCATGGCTATTGAGACTTTGATTTCCAATGCAATCTCAAATAAAAAATATACTGAAGAAGATCTATTTCAGCATAATAATCTATGGCATTGCTTTGACGCGCACTCCAAATTAAGTAATACTTCAAAAGATGATGTATTGCAAAAGTTGAATACTCAAATAGACTTAACTAAACATCAAATTCAGCAATCCACGCACATCATAATCACCCTAGGTACGGCTTGGGTTTACAGACATAAAGAAACCAAAAGTGTCGTTGCCAACTGTCACAAAGTACCACAAAAATATTTTTCGAAAGAATTACTTTCTGTAGATGAAATTTATGAATCTTTGAAAAACTCGGTTGGTCTGATACGAGCAATAAACCCTAATGCATCTATAATTTTCACAGTATCACCAATAAGGCATTTAAAAGATGGCTTTATAGAAAATAACCAAAGTAAAGCGCATTTAATTGCTGGTATTCATAACTATTTAAGTGAAAGAGGGTTGTTGAGCGATGTCGAAACGTATTTTCCTTCTTATGAAATATTAATGGACGAACTTCGTGATTATCGCTTTTATAACGAAGATATGATTCACCCAAATACCGCTGCTATAAATTATATTTGGGAAAAGTTTAAAAGCGTATGGATTTCAGATGAAGCCCAAGATATTTTAAATGAAGTGGAAACCATTCAAAAAGGGCTCTCTCATAAACCTTTCAATCCAGAATCAGAAGCGCATCAAAAATTTCTTCAAACTTTGGAGGCAAAGATTAAAGCCTTAAAATCTCGCTTTCCACATATCGTATTTTAAATATACGTAATTCATCGTATTGATATCAGTTGTTTATTGTTGCAGTTTTGTTGAACTATTAATCAATAAAAAAATCAACAATGAGACATTTCAAACAAATTATGTTTTCAGTAATGGTAGGATCATTACTAATTTTCACATCATGTTCTAATAATGATGATGGAGATGGAGGAACTTCAAGTGGTGGCGATGAGTTTTTAACCGTTAAGATTGACGGTACCGATTTTGCCGCATCAAAAGATCCAGCTTCGCTTATTGGTGCTGTAGTGAATAGCGGGGTACTCGCAGTTCAAGGTAGTACTAACGATGGTAAATACGTTCGGATTAATATTATTAATTATTCTGGCGTAGGTACTTATAAAACAGGTGATGCCATAACAAATGCTAATATGATGATGTATGGCGAGGTATTAACAGACCCAACAGTAGGTTGGATTAGTAATGGCATTGTAACATTAGGTAATAGCGCTGCTACGGGTACAGTTACCGTAACATCAGACGATGGCTCTGTAATAGAAGGCACATTTGTTTTTACAGGTTACAATGGAAATGACATGACTACTAAATCTTTTACAGAAGGCAAATTTAAAGCATCTATAGATTAGAGAATTTCCTAGACTTTAAAGTAGTACGTTACAGTATTAAACTATTATTAAAAAATCAACAATGAGACATTTAAAATTATTCGTATTTCTATTAGCTTGCGTGCTAATAGGAAACGCACAAAAAGCTGAAGCTCCAAATTTTACTTACGACCTAGGTGGTAAAATTGAGCAAATGACATTAACCAGTTCTGGAGTAATGTTAATCACCCACGGAAAAGGACTTGCAGGAATTAAACCCGGTCAAGAAGGATTAGTTTTCAATTTTGACGACTACGGAAAGGTAAAGCAGGAAGAACTTTTTATAGTACCTAATACACCATATGTAATGGTTGGTCAGTCTGGTTTTGGAGGAATTTCAGCAAAACAAAGCGTCATAGATGTGGTTTCTGGAAAGCGTTTATTTGATACAAAGGCTAACGGATGGAAAATGGCAAGAAGACCAACGTTAATACTTCCAGAAAATAAACTAATTGTTTCTGGACAAAGAACTGCCAAAGAGAAGTACGCTATGGCGGTTGGTATTTATGATATGGGTACTGGTAAGGAAGAGAAATTATTCGTGATGAAAGGTTACAGCAGCCTTACAGGCACACCGGCTATTATTGGTGGAGGAGTTATTATTCCTGGTTCTAAAGATCTGGTTAAAATCGACCTCGCAACCGGAAATCAAGCATGGTCTGCTAAATTGAAGAATGTGGACTTTTTACAACCCACTAAAGATGGCAGCGGTATGTATGCGTTTGTAAAATCAAGCAATGCTAAAAACCATACTGTGTATAAAATTAGTAATTCTGGAAGTATGCTCTGGAGTGAAGGTAAAAAATTAAAAGGTTTAGTTTCTAACTTTGAAATTACAGATAAAGGTCTTGCGATTGTTAGTAATGTTGCAGGTTCAGGAGGTGGCGGTCTCAATAAGCTTATGGCGGCCAAGGCACAAAGTAATATTTCATTTTTGTCTGCTGTAAATGGTGAAGATTTATGGGAAAAGGCACCAAAAACAAAGGGTTATGTGCAACATTTTTATATTATGGATGATGGTATACTTTTCGGAATAGGAGAAGGAGGAATTAATAAAGTTTCTTTTGATGGTAAGCCGTTATTCAAAAAGCCCTTAAAAACTGGTGAGAACATTCATACCATGGCACTTACAAATAAGGGCATGATTTATATAACGGATAGTGATGCCAATATTATCAATTTGGAAACTGGGGAATCCATTTGGAATAAACCCATTAAGTACAAAAGAGCATCATCAGTTACCAGTACTTATGATAAAGACCATTCAAGATATTTAATTAGTACAGGCAATGAAATGATAGCTATTGATGAAAATTCGGGGGATATTAGCACCTTGGCGTCCTATAAATTTGAAGAAAAGGAAAACCCTTCAAGCATGGATATTAGGGATGGCGGGATCTTATTAACGTCAGATCAAAATATGATGATGCTCGACTTTGAAGGTGCTGAAAAATTCCATGAATATTATAGATCTCCTGGGAAAAGTGCATTAGCAGTAGCTTTGTTGGCGGCGACAGCCGTGGCCTCCACAGCTATGGCTGCAAACGCAAGTTTTAGAGCAGGAGCAAATCGTAACTATTTAGGGCAGTACAACCAATATGGTGCGCAAATGCAACGTACTGCAGATATGTTTTCAGCAATAGGAACGGCATCATTTAATGAGATGGCTAAACGATTTAAAGCTACTGCAGCCACAGAAAATGCCCAATTTATTTTAACCAAATTAGATGAAGGAGCTGGCTTAGTGAAAATTAATAAAGATACTGGTAAGCCTGAGAAGGAAATTTTACTAAAAGATAAAAAGCCAACTTACGAAGTTGATGATTTTGGTGGATACTTATATTATTTGGCAAATAATAATACTATTTATGCTTACGATTTAAAAGAATAAATCTTGTTGTTGAGATTTGCTGATTGGGCGTGATAATTTAATTATTGCGCTTAATCTTTTTTTCAAACACTTAATCGAATATTTGCTCAAATTACAAGGTGGAATTATTAAATTGAAAATGCTATTAATCAGTTCATACAAAAACATCAACTGCTATTATCAACAAATTGAAATGTGTGGTTGGTGTTTTTATTTTCTTTCCTTGTAAAGCCTCTTGATTCTTTTTATTTCTTAGATCCATGGTATTGAATACTGCTATTTTGTTTATAATCATTACTTTATGTTGCGTTATTATTATGGTTTTAAGGTATAGTGTTATTTTAGAACAAAACGGCGTAAAGAACTTAGGGCTGCTAACCGATAAGCTAGCAAATGAAGAACGCTTAAGTAGTAATAACAAACAAAAAGTTGAAATTGCGACACAGTCCCATTACTCTATCCAAAATAACCTCTTCATAATCATTAGAAAATTACTTTCATTTCAAAAACTTATATTTGAAAATAATTCTCAATAATTATTTACTCTCTATTAGTTGTTGATCATGAAAATTGGTAAAACAATAATTCCAATACTTCTTATGTGTACTCTGGCAAGTGCACAAAACAATCAAAAGATTATAGATAGCCTTAAAAAGCTCACTTTATCTAATCCAAAAGATTCGTTAAAAGTAAAGACTTTTAGTGATTTATGTTGGTACTACAGAGGCATAGATACAGATTCTGCTTTTTTCTATGGCAATAAAGCTCTTAATGTATCTCTAAAGTCTAAAAATAAACAAGGAGAAGCCCAGGCATACAATGATTTAGGAATATTGTATTATGATGCGTCAAACTTTAAAAAATCAATTCATTTTTATAGAAAAACAAAAACATATCGAGAGTCCGTTAATGATTCAATGGGGCGGGCGAGCATTTACAATAAATTAGGTATTGCTTATCAACGTTTGTTTATGATGGATTCGGCTATTTTTTTTGGCACAAAGGCCTTAAAAATTTATGAAGCCAAAAATCATGTTAAATATGCGGCGATTATAAAAAATAATATTGCCAATATTTATCAAGATCTTAAACAATATAATAAGGCGCTTAATGCTCATTTTGAAGTTGCTGAAACATATAAGACGATTTCAGACTCCTTGGGATTGACGTATTCTTACACAAATATTGGTAATGCATATTTGTATTTAAAAGATAGTGCTAAAGCAATTGAATTTTATAAAAAAGGAATTGCAATTGCTGAGAATAACAAATTTAAAGGTGAATTAGGTACACTGTACAACAACATTGGATCAATTTACAAGGGCGAGCAGAAATTTGATGAATCTATCAAATCTTATCAAAAATCTTATTCTATCCGCAAGGACATCAACGATAACTATGGAGTGGCAAGCGCATTAATTAATTTAGGTGGCTTGCATTTAGATACGGGTGATTTGAATACCGCAGAGAAAAAATTAAGAGAAGGGTTGTCTTTAGCTGAAAAAGTTAATGCCAAAGAATTGGAGCTAACAGCATACGGTTCGCTTTTATCTTATTTTGCGTTTAGAAAAAATACAGATAGTTTACTAATATATCAAAATTTATATAATTCTTTACAAGATTCATTATTTGGCAGTAGAATTACCAAAGAGGTAGCAGATATTCAAGAACAATACGAAACTGAAAAGAAAGAAAAAGAAATACTTGAACAACGCACCGAAATTGCCGAAAAACAACTTGATATAAACAGAAAAAACACCCAATTGTTAGGCTTAGGGCTAGTTGCTGTATTACTTGCAATACTTGGATATTTGCTTTACAACCAACAAAAATTAAAAAATCATCAGTTAAAAAAAGAGGCTGAGCTTAAGGAAGCTTTAGCGCGTATAGAAACTCAAAATAAACTTCAAGATCAACGTTTGCGAATCTCAAGAGATCTTCATGATAATATTGGATCTCAACTAACCTTTATTATTTCTTCTTTAGAGAATTTGCAATTTGGATTTAAAATTAAGGATGCGAAACTCACTGATAAATTAAAGGGCATAGGTGCTTTTACCCGAGATACTATTTATGAGCTTAGAGATACTATTTGGGCGATGAATAAAAGTGAAATTTCCATTGAAGATTTAGAAGTGCGGATTAGCAATTTTGTTGAGCAAGCCAATAAACATATCACTGGTATTGATTATAAGTTTACCCTTGACGACAATGTTGCAAATGCTATCATTTTTACATCAGTAAAGGGAATGAATATATATCGTATTGTTCAAGAAGCCTTAAATAATGCCATTAAATACGCAGATGCCCAAACTATAATCGTAAATATTACTCAAGTGGAAAAAACCTTGTCTGTTAAAATTTTAGATGATGGCAAAGGTTTCGATTTGGAAGGTGTTGTTGAAGGTAATGGTCTTAAAAACATGAAGAAACGGGCCAATGAGATTTCAGCGACATTAGCAATTAATTCAAATAAAACAGGTACCACGGTAAACCTAGATTTACCACTATAGAAAATACGATAAATTGCGTATGTTTTTACACGTTGTAATTTTAGAAATTTAAGGAATTATTGAAACGTTATGATAATTAAAATAGCAATTACCGATGATAATTCTTTCTTAGTAAAAGCAGCAACGGAAAAATTATCTTTTTTCGAGGATATTGAGGTGAAGTTTACAGCCGTTGATGGCGCACATCTTTTAAGCAAACTTGAGGAGAACAGTAATATTGATTTGATTTTAATGGATCTCGAAATGCCAATATTAAATGGTATTGAAGCAACAGAGATAGTCAAGCAAAAGTATCCTCATATCAAAATTATAATGCTTACTGTTTTCGATAATGATGAGAATATTTTTAAGGCAATTAAAGCAGGTGCGGATGGTTATCTTCTTAAGGAAGTGAACCCAAAAGAACTTTATGATGGTATTGTTGAAACCCTTGACGGTGGAGCTGCAATGAATCCGTCTATCGCATTCAAAACTTTAAAATTGTTGCGTAATCCAATTCAAATAGAGAATACGGAAGAGCAGGAAAGTATAACTTTAACCAGAAGAGAAACAGAAGTATTAGAGCAATTGAGCAAAGGTTTAAGTTATAATGCCATAGCTGATAATTTGATAGTATCTTCTGGAACGATTAGAAAACATATTGAAAATATTTATAAAAAGCTGCAAGTGCATAATAAGTTAGAAGCAGTACAAAAAGCAAAGAAAAACAACTTAATTTAAAATACGCATAACTTTAAGGTAATCTCAATTTTACTCTAGGTATCTATTTTTGCGGTGTTATATTTAAAAACAATGGTTAGACTTCAAAGTCGAAGGAAATCATTATTCCCGCAAAGGCGGGATTCTTTGTTTAATAGTCTTTCAATTTTCATAAATATTTCCTGTATCTCAAATTATTTCTAAATTAGAGCATGCGTAAAATCCTATTTGGAGTCGTTATTACTTTGATCATTTTGTTCTCATTCAAATATTGCGGAGATCAAAAGGAAGTACAGACAACATTAAAGGAAAATTCGGCACTAATAAAAGAGCAAATCAGGAATGTTGGAAAACTGGTAGTCACTGAAGGTCATTTTAGTGAAGTATTTACCTATCAAAACTCAAAGGATGTTTTTGGTGAGTTGTTATCCGCCGAAAAAAAGGCTCTAGTTGTAGTGAACGCTGATGTTACTGTGGCTTATGATTTGAGTTTAATTGAATTTGATATTGATGAAGCTACTAAAACATTGAACATAACAAAAATACCTGAAGAGGAAATTAAGGTAAATCCAGACATGGAGTACTATGATGTTCAAGCAGATTTTTTAAACCCTTTTGAGGCTGAAGATTACAATAGCATTAATAAAACTGTAAAAAGTGTTTTGAGAAATAAAATTGAAGCATCAGATCTCAAGAAAAACGCAAAAAACAGATTAATAAGTGAGCTTACAAAATTTTATATTTTAACCAACTCTCTTGGATGGACATTAACTTATAATAATAATACTATTAAAAATTCTGAAGATTTTGAAGTATTGGCCCATTAAAATAATTCAAAGTCTGAGGTTGGGATAAATAAAAACAAAAAAACGTAAGGAATTATTATCAATTTGACTAAGCACATTATTTCTCTTTCAAGAAATATTTATCTAACTTAGAGTCCTATGAACTTAATTATTCAATCTACTTTAAAAACACTTAGGAAATCCCATATTTTATTGAATAACCTGTCCAACGAACAACTATCAGATGCTTCCGTTTCTCCTTACTACTCTAGTATTGGAAGTCACATCAGACATATTTTAGATTTTTACGATTGTATTTTTAATAAGGACACCAACAATACTGTAGATTTAACAGCTAGAAGCAGAAATAAAACTGTGGAATGCGATTGTAGCTGTGCTAAGGATTATCTGAATGCAATAGTTGAAAAATTAAATGCATCTTTCTTCAATATAGATGAAACTGTTTTTGTAGTTGATGATTTAGGATTAGGTAAAACGCAAATTCCGTATACAAATGGTGCTTTACTAGCTCAGGCTAATAGTCATACCATTCACCATTATGCAATTATAAATTATATTTTTGACAATTTAGGTATTGTTATTAATGATGCCGAATTTGGTTATAATCCAACCACGCCGAAACAGGCATCATCTTAGGGTGTTACTTTTTGTTGAACATACTCCCCATAATAATTTTAATACCCTTAAAGAGCATAACTACCGCCAGTGCGGATATTGCGCAACCAACTACAAGTAATGGATAATATAATTTGTCGTCTGGTCTACTAAAGGCAAAACTTAATAATATTGGTCCCATAAAAAGGCTTAAAAGTGAAAAAATCATAGTTTTTATGCCTTTGAATAATTCTTTTTTATCCGTTCTGTTTTCTCCCATTTTTGTAATGTTTTACAGCGTTTCGTACACTTTTATGTTTATTTAATAAGTCTAAAGCCTCAGTTTCGGAAACTGGTATTTCATTCATGATCATTCTCGTACCTCTATCTACAAGTTTATTGTTACTCAATTGCATATCTACCATTTTGTTTCCTTTTACGTGACCTAATTGAATCATTGTGGATGTGGTTATCATGTTTAGAACCAATTTTTGGGCGGTACCAGCTTTCATTCGGGAACTTCCTGTAACAAACTCTGGCCCTACAATAACCTCAATGGGATATTTTGCAGTTTGAGATAAAGGACTATTATGGTTACAAGTAATACAACCTGTAATGATATTATTTTTGTTGCAATTCTCTAGAGCAGAAATAACATATGGTGTGGTGCCAGATGCCGCAATACCCACAACAACATCTTGAGAACTGATATTGTGTTTTTGAAGATCTTGCCAACCTTGAGTTGTAGAATCCTCGGCAAATTCAACAGCTTTCCTGATAGCAGTATCTCCACCGGCAATAAGTCCGATTACTAAATCATGAGAAACTCCGAATGTAGGTGGACACTCCGAAGCGTCAACAATACCGAGTCTGCCACTAGTGCCAGCACCTAGGTAAAATAAACGACCACCATGTTTTAATTTAGAAACAATTTGTTCAACCAGAGATTCTATTTGAGGAAGTGCTTCTTCAACAGCCAAAGGCACGGTTTTATCTTCCTTATTGATGTTGATGAGTAAATCTGAAATACTCATCTTTTCTAAGTTATTGTGGTTGGAATCTTGCTCTGTGGTTTTGATAAAATCCATACTTCAAAAGTATGAATAAATCAACGTTTAATCATAAAGAATGTCCTCAACCTCAATTTTTTCATCATTAATAAAATCGAAAAGGGTAAGTTGTCTTAAAATGTAGTAATCTTGCCAAAACTTTTGAAGGGAATTCAAATAAAGGAACACTGCACTATCTTTTTCTTGAAGCGCAATATTTAGATCAGTAATTGTAATTTTTCCCAGTATATAGCGCTTTTTAGATATGTCATATCTTTTTTGTGCTACTTCTTTTGCTTTTTCAGCGGTTACAAGAAAGTCTCTTTGGTTGGACCAATTTAACACGTGAAGAAAAATTTCCTGTTCAAACTCCTGCATATCTTGGTTGATATTGTTGTTAGTAAGGTCTAAATCTGCCTGCGCCATTTTTATTCTAGATTTTGAAACCCCCCAATCAAAAATTGGAATACCTATTGAGACCCTTATATTTTGTTGTTCATTTAAATTTGAAAATAAGTCATCAAAGTTGTCACCGTTGTTTGATTTACCAAAATTCGCGAAGACTCCAAGGTTTAATCTGTTATTACCTTTTTGGAATGCCACTTCTCTTTCTGCTTGTAGTCGCCTACGTCTAAATTCAAGAACCGCCTTTCTGTTTTTTTGAGCCTCTGCAATGGCTTTATCAATTTCTACATCAAACAGCGGTAAATCTTCTGGTACTGAGAGTGCTATATTTTCATTTTCCATTTCTAAATACCGCGCTAAATTCTGTGAAGTTCTTTTTAATGCAATCTCATTAGTTGTGACACTATTTTGAGAATTTAAAAGTGTAAGTTCCATCTGCAATAAATCATTTTCAGCTATTTTTCCCATTTTAAACCGACCTTGCGCAATTTGATATAATGTATCTTGATTGGAGAGGTTAATTTGAGCAATTTCTAACTGTTTTTGCGCTTTAAGTAGTTCAAAATAACGTCTGGACGTATTGACCGAAATCCGTTCCATACTTTCAATAAACTCTCTCTTTGACTCTTCATAAACCAAAGGTTCAATACGTTTATCCCATTTAAACGGGTTAAATAGTAATGAATTCTGACGATAGCTTAAAGTAAATGGAATTACAGAGTAGATGACATTACCATTGAGGCCAAAGCGCTCTACACGTTCTAAATTACTATTTACGGATAATGTTCCACCAGTGTAAGGAATACTTTGTGATATGGATAAACCTCCAGATAGCAGTAATTGATTTTGATTGACAAACTCATCTTGACCTTCATCATTAGTGTTTCTAATAATTTCGTTGTTGTAAACTGGAGTTGCGTTTAAACTAAGCTCAGGTAAAAAACTCGCTTTATAGCGTCTAAAACGCCAATAATCCCTTTGGTTTCTATTGAGACTAATTTTATACTCAGGCGATTTTTTTTGTGCAATAGAAATGGCTTCATCAAGCGTTAAATTTTTTGATTGCGAAAACAGACAAAACGGAAAAATGAGGGCAACTGCAAGGAAGTAATTGTGGATTTTCAAAAGTTTGGTTTTTTGATTGATGATGTTTGATTTATTCTGAACGTAGTGCTTCAATTGGTCTTTTATTAGCGGCAGATTTTGCTGGAAAAATTCCAAATACTAAACCAATAACTACAGCTATAATAAAAGAAATTAATATAGAATTTACAGATAATACGGTTTCAATACCAGAGGCAAATTCAATAATATACGCACCAAGAACACCTAAGATTATCCCGATAATGCCACCACCTACGCTTATTAAAACAGATTCTGATAAAAACTGTAAAATTACATCCTCTTCAGTGGCTCCAATGGCACGCATAATGCCTATTTCCTTGGTGCGTTCTAATACCGAGGCTAGCATAATATTCATTATCCCTATGCCGCCAATTAGCAAAGAAATGCCTGCAATTATACTTAGAACAATATTGAAAATTTGCTTTGTTTTCTGCTGTTGTTTTAACAATTGAATAGGAATGGTAATTTCAAAATCTAGCACATCATTGTGTCTTCGTTTCAGCATTCTACTCACAACTTCGGCAGTAGCTTTAAGTTCGCTAGAATTTGCAACTTCTATGGTAAGTTTATCAATTTGATGATAATTTCCTCTAGGTATTCTTTTCTTCGGACCGTTAGAATTATTGCGTCTTGCTGAAAAATTATCGGTTATAATTTTTCTGTCTCGATAACGCACTAAAAATGTTTTTGTGGGAATATAAACATCCTGATTTAAATCTCTGATGCCCAGATTTTCTTGAGCTTTATCAGAAATTAACTTTTCTTCAATAACACCTACAACCTGTAACCAAACATCCTTAACTTTTATTTGCTTGCCTAAAGCACTCTCTCCAGTAAACAGTTTTTTCTCAACTTTCCTACCAATAACACAAACAGGAAGGGCATTATTACTTTGATAGTCTGTAAAGAATTTTCCTTTTTCTATGGCAATATTTGCAACATCAAAAAATGAAGAAGTGACACCAATAAGTTTAACAGAGTTTTGTTTGCCATTATTAATAACGTAGGTATTCATTATTATTTCTGGGCTTACTTCCTTAACGGTTGGAATTACCTTTAAAATCTTTTCTGCATCTAATAAGTCAAGTCCTTTAGAAAATCGTGTAGTTTCATTCTGTTCACTTTCTTCCTCTTCCGATACATCATTTTCATCTTCTTTTTCATCGGGAATTGGAGTAACAACAATATTATTTACCCCAACTAACTCTAATTGAGATAAAATTTCTTTTTCTGCACCATTACCAATAGCTAGCATCGTAATAACCGCAGCAACACCAAAAATAATTCCTAAAGCCGTAAGAAATGTTCTGAATTTATTGGTTTCAATGGCATGTATAGCCTCAGCAAAGTTGGATTTGAGTTTTTCTAAGAGTAATTTGTCTATCATTACTATTGTAATAGTGTTATACTCTTTTCATCTAAATCATCAGGTTTACTTAAAAACACAGTTTCGTTCTCTTCAAGTCCTTTTTTAATAATCACAATATCGTTGTTAGACATTCCTAACTCTACTTGTTTCTTTTGAATGGAATATCCTGATTTCACATAAGCGAAACTAATAGAGTCCTTTGTAAAAACCGCTTCCAAAGGCATCATTAAAACATCTTCTTCTTCATGGGTAAGAATTCTATTAGAAGTAGTCATTCCAGGTCTTATATTTTCATTGGTTTCATTCAACTTTATTAAAACTTGAAAGAGTTTTATATCAGATCCCCTTTTATTTTCCCCCACATTGGCTACACTAGTAACAACTCCAGATAATTCAATTTCGGGAAAGGCATCGAAACCAATGGTAACAGGTAGACCTTCTTTAATCTTTCTGATGTCTACTTCATTACTGTATGTTCTAGATTCCATTTTGGTTAAATCTGGTAAACTTGCAATCGCAGGTTCCCAAGGTGAAATGGTTGAGCCGACTTTCTTTTTATTTCCGCCCCAATCTTTTACATATGTAACCATACCTGCCTCTTCCGAATAAATAGTAAACTCTTTTTGAAGCGCAGTAAGGTCTTCAACTTGTTTTTTTATTTTAGAAACCTCTGTTCCGGCTTGCACCATTTTAGCAATGGCTTTTCTCTTTTTTATGGAGTAGTCTTCTTTTTTTTCGCGTAGATCTCTTTTATTTTTTTCAATTTTTATTTCTAACTGACGAATGGTGGCAGGTGGTTCATATATAGATTGGCTTAGTTCTAATTCATTCTCCTCAATATTGAATAATAAATCTTTAATTTTATTACGTTCTTCTTTTAAAGTAAGTGTAGTGTCCAACTGCTCTTGGGTATATCTTGACTGTGCATTTTCTAGACTTAGCATAGCATCATTGATCTTACCGTTTACTTCGGAGGCGTCAAGTTTACCAATATAACCACCTTTTTTAACGACAGTACCTTCAGCCACTAAATCTTGAATTTTTATTTGATAAATGTTGAATCGTCTTGCGTTACTGGGGCCATTTATTTTCTTTGAGCTCGTGGACTGTGCTTCCCCAGAAATAATAACTTCGTTGATGAATTTTCCTTTGATAACTTCTGTAGTCACTGGTGCATTTTCGTCGTTATCACCTCCGAAAAACACATATGCCATAATTAGAGCTAGAACAATAGCCCCAATGATGATTAGTCTTTTTTTAGACATAGGTTGTTTAGTTTTTGATCGATGTTTAGCCAAATGTAAGTATAACAGAAGAATAAAACCCTTAAGAAGTAGTTAAATTCTTATGTCATAAAATGATCAACGAAAAAATAGCTAACAAATTGTAAAAGATTAGCTTTTTTAACCGTTTCATTACTGTTAGGGCATAAAAAAAGCCCCTAAAAGGAGCTTTAAAATTGTATGTTGAAAAATTTTTAAGCAATTATGACATTAAATGTTTCACTTGGTCTCATAATGGCATCCGCAGCATCAGTAGGCATATAATAACCACCGATGTCTGTAGCTACACCTTGAATATCTATTAATTCAGAAATGATACTGTCTTCGTTTTCTTCGAGGGATTTTGCAATCGCAGCAAATTCTTCCATCAAATCTGCATCTTCATCTTGATTCGCCAATTCTTGTGCCCAATATAGTGCTAAATAAAAATGGCTTCCTCTATTATCCAACTCTCCAGCTTTTCTAGAAGGGCCTTTTTTGTTTTCTAAAAGTTTTTCAGTAGCGCTATCTAAGGCTTCACCCAAAACTTTAGCCTTAGTATTATTGTTTACTTCGCTAAAATGTTCTAAGGATACCGCTAGTGCTAAAAATTCACCTAAAGAATCCCAACGCAAATGATTTTCCTCAAGTAACTGCTGTACATGCTTGGGAGCAGATCCACCAGCACCAGTTTCAAATAAACCACCTCCATTCATTAATGGTACAATCGATAACATTTTTGCACTTGTGCCAACTTCAAGAATAGGGAAGAGGTCAGTTAGATAATCACGAAGTACGTTTCCAGAAACTGAAATTGTATCTTTCCCAGCTTTTAATCTTTCGCAAGTAAACAATGTAGCTTCAACAGGCGCTAATATTCTTAAATCTAAACCATTTGTATCATGGTCTTTTAAATAGGTATTTACTTTGTTAATTAATTCAGCATCGTGGGCTCTATTCTCATCTAACCAAAAAACAGCAGGCGTTTCAGAAGCTCTAGCTCTGGTCACTGCTAGTTTTACCCAATCTTGAATTGGAGCATCCTTAGTTTGACACATTCTCCATATATCGCCTTCTTCAACATCATGTTGCATCAATATTTTTCCGGAAGTATCAATTACCTTTACAACACCGTTGGACGATATCTCAAAAGTTTTATCGTGAGAACCATACTCTTCGGCTTTTTGAGCCATCAATCCAACATTAGGAACAGTTCCCATTGTAGTAGGATCGAAAGCACCATTTTCTTTACAGAAATCTATAGTTGCCGCATAAACTCCAGAATAACTACTATCTGGAATAACCGCCTTTGTTTCCTGTAATTCACCTTTGGCATTCCACATTTTACCAGAAGTACGAATCATAGCTGGCATAGATGCGTCAATAATAACGTCACTAGGTACATGCAAGTTGGTAATACCTTTATCAGAGTTCACCATAGCAATACCAGGACCTTTGGCGTAAGTGGCTTCAATATCGGCTTCTATTGCTTTTCTTTGGTCTTCAGGTAATTCTTGAATACGTTCTAAAAGGTTGCCCAACCCAGAATTTACATTAATACCAAGTTCATTAAAAGTATCACCGTATTTATCAAATACATCTTTAAAGAAAATCTTTACCGCATGACCAAATATGATAGGATCACTCACTTTCATCATGGTGCCTTTCATATGCAATGAAAACAAAATACCTTTTTCTCTAGCGTCGGCTACTTCATTTTCAAAAAACTTAACCAAGGCCGTTTTACTCATTTTGGTAGCATCAATTATTTCACCGGCTAATAGAGGAAAACTTGATTTTAATACTGTAGTATTACCATCAGCATCTGTATGTTCAATTGAGATTGAAGTAGCTTCAGAAACTGTAACTGACTTTTCATTGTGCGCAAAATCACCTTCCGTCATTGTAGCCACATGTGTTTTTGAATCTTTGGTCCATTCTCCCATAGAATGCGGATTCTTTTTCGCATAATTCTTTACGGCCTTAGGCGCACGTCTATCACTATTACCTTCACGTAAAACAGGGTTTACCGCACTACCTTTAATTTTATCATAACGTGCCTTAATATCTTCCTCGGCGGCATTAGCAGGTTCGTTCGGATAGTCTGGAACATTAAAACCTTTGCCTTGTAATTCTTTAATAGCGCCTTTCAATTGTGGAATTGAAGCACTAATATTAGGTAATTTAATTATGTTGGTTTCAGGTTGTTTCGCCATTTCACCAAGAATCGCTAAATCGTCTGAAACTTGTTGCTCTTCGTTTAAAAAATCAGGAAATACCGCCAGAATTCTTGCGGCTAAAGAAATATCTTTAGTTTCAATATCAATTCCAGAAGATTTTACAAAAGCCTGTACAATTGGTAACCATGAGCGAGTTGCAAGCGCAGGCGCCTCATCGGTTTTAGTATAGATAATCTTTGACATTACGTGTCGTATTTTTTTATTTGTTGAAATACTAAAAACAGTGATGAAAAGAAGCTTCGTTTTTAGCGATTGCGAATATACAAAAATTGGTATTTATAAATGAAGCATAAAGCCATGAAAAGTGCTGAAACACTATACATTTAGGATTATTTTAATAATTCCGTAAGCGGGTAAGAATTTAGTAAGCAATTGCGTACTATAGTAACAAAAAAACAAAAGCCATATCACTGTAGTACCTAAATACTGCGCTGACATGGCTTTTTCGAAATAATTTCAACAAGACTATATTTGATTTTTCAATCAAAATAATTTAAAATAAACCATTTTAAATCTTTTCGGTTCAAGTCTCACTATTTCAATGAAACATTTTCGCAATTTTCAAAATGTATTGACCTATCGCTTAATGTTTCAGTAGATTGTTTTTCTTTATGTTTAGCTATCTAATTCACTGCGTGGATTTGCCTCGACCAAACACTACTTTATCTTATATGTTTTTAAGCACTTAATATAAAGTTCGCTGATGCGTTTTATTCTAGCAATTTACCTGTTTCGAATAATTTACATCAAAACGAATTTTTATTTTTGCCACCATTTTAAGGCTACAAAAATCAAGAAAAACAACAATATGTAAAGAACGTTACTTTATTAGAATTAAAAAAAACATTGCTGTTTTATTTTTTATTCTTTAATAAAAGTACAGTAAAACAGCATATTTTGCAAATTTTACAAGGATTTATATATCAACCACTTATAAACCGCACTTATCAACTTTTGTTAATAATACCAAACCGACTATAAAATACCACAAATAATTAATTTCTTTTTCTACTTACACTTTATTGAAAAATAAAACCGTAACTAAGGCTATGCTTTGATTTTTCATTTCGCGTAAGCGAAAAATAATTTTAATTCTATAAGTGCCATTTTATAATCGGTTTAGTATAAAAAAGAGCCTTGGATTTTTCCAAGGCTCTCTCTGTAATTTTGAGTCAGTTATAATATTAACGTCTTGCTTCTTTAATTCTAGCTTTCTTACCAGTAAGCCCTCTAAAGTAATAAATACGTGCGCGACGTACTTTACCGCGCTTATTAACTTCAATTTTTTGTAAAGCAGGTAGGTTAACTGGAAAGATACGCTCCACACCAATAGATCCAGACATTTTTCTAATCGTAAATGTCTCAGAACTACCAGAACCTCTTCTTTGTATTACCACACCTCTAAAAAACTGAGTACGCGTTTTATTGCCTTCCTTAATTTCGTAGTATACAGTAATTGTATCACCAGCACTAAATTCTGGTAAGTCTTTTTTTGTTACAAATTCGTCTTGAACAAATTTTACTAAAGATTCCATTTTTTCTAATTAAAACAGTTGATTCGAAACAACATTCACGATTCTCGCCAGAGGTTAACCCGAAATTGGCTGCAAATATAGCCAATAATTCAAAATGCACAATTAATAATTTTATTTTTTATTTGGGCGTTACCCACAAGGGGTCGGGCTTTCCGTTACAAGTCCTCACTCCGTCCCGCGAAAATGCGGGACTACGTTGCGGGCTTTCCTCTGCAATCCCTAACGCGGGTGTACTTGCGGGCTTTGGTTTTAGTTCCATAATTTTTACTTTTTAATATAAAACCCCTTGCATAAAAACGAGCCTAGACGAATCAAAAAACAACTGTACGTCATTCCCATTAGCATCCATAGTCCATAGCTTACTAAGGCGTTGATAGACTATGCGTGTGCCATTAGCATAATAGTGTGGTACAGATGGCCCAACTCTATTAGTTACAGGATTAGGGAATAGCATGAAAGGCTGAGATCCATCAGTAAGGTTTATTCTATATATGCCTTGTCCTTCACCAGCATTTCCAGAAAATATAATATCGCCACCATCAGGAGCATAGTCCATATCTCGATATCCACCTAAAGGTAATGTGGTAAAGTCTTGAATACTGCCAGTTTCAGGATTAAGAAATGAAAGTCTTACCTCAGTAGTTCTATTTATACCATTTGCATCTTTAGCGTAGTAAGAACGATAAAAAGCAATAACACCTGTTACTGGATTTACCGTAAAGGCTCTAACACGAGCATTTTCCTTATATAATGAAGTTAAGAATCGCTGCTCCCCCGTTTCCATATCATACGCAACAATTTCACTTGGGTTTGAGCCACCTGCACTAGGTGTAAGCCGCTCAGAGTTTGGATCTGGTCGCATAAAGTAGAGTGTTTTACTGTCAGGCGAAAACTCAGGGCTAGAGTCGTTGGCATCCTCATTAACTAATTGACCAAATTCCCCAGGTATTATAATGGCATCTGTTTCATCACATTTTCTTAGATACAAATTAAAGCCAACAGGTGGATTGTTAAAATCCGAATCGTAAGCTGTCCAAGTGACCCACTCCCCATTTGGCGAAATATTGATATTATAGGCACCTGAGCGTGTAGAAAATGATTCCTCATTAGTACCATCGTAGTTACGAACGTATGCAGTAGTACCATTCTGATAAAAGATTTTGGGCTGATCAAAACAACCACGGCTTATGGCATTACCATCAAAAGGTGCGATGTCGAAATCATAAGCTGCCGATGCAAGCTTGTTGTTAGAGGCATCTAGTACTTCAACCATTATTTGCTCTTCCCCTCCTGTTTTTCCAATGCAACTTATGGTTTTTCCACCAACAAAGGGATTTGGTAATGGGCTAAAACCATCCGAAAGTTCACCTCGATCCGTTAACAATGTCCACTGATAGCTAAACAAAGAAGAATCTCCTTCAAGACCCGAAATGGTGGCTGTAAATGTTGCCGAGTTATTTAAAGCTAGTTTGTCATCAGTAAGTCCAGATGCTTCTATCGTTACTAAGGAAGTAGTGTCACCTTCATTAGAGCATCCAAATATTACAAGAAATGTTACGCACAAGAAAAAGTATTTTGTCATGATATTTAGATTTTAATTTCTAATACATCGTATCAAAATCAAAATGTCATCATTTTTTATTGGGCGTTACCCTAAAGGGGTCGCGCTTTCCATTACAAGTTTTGCCTCGATGCGCGCCTCGGCAAAAGCTATCCATTACAATCGCTAACGCGGGAGTGTTTGTAAAATGCGGTTTTAATTCTAGAAGTTTTGCTTTTTTGAGAAGGTTCGTTTACCGTACTTTCGGATATGACGCCGTTCCTAATGGCTTATATCCGCCGTTAAACGACTTAAGTTTACAATCTATTAAATTTAAGTATTAATTAGAAAGAACAAAAGAGAAGAGTAAGATTACGGTAAACGATGAGACTATGATCTCGCTAGCTTAGATAATCCCTTCTCTTTTATTACTTAGACTTCGTTCAGTTCTGTGAGACCAAGATCTCGATTTCAAGTTGTTGAAATGTAAGTAATGTTGTTCTTTCCAAATTTCAAGTTGTTATGAATAAAGATAGAAAAATTTATGGTATTGACGTTAGTAAGGATGTATTGGATTTGTATAACGATTCATCGGGCTATGAGCAATTTACAAATGAAGAAAAAGGGTTTAAATCTCTATTAAAGAGATTGCCTGAGACAGCCTTAGTGGTTATGGAATCTACGGGTTATTATCATTATAGGTTAGCACAGTTCCTGCATAATAATAAAGTTCAGGTGTCGGTAGTGAATCCTTTATCAGTAAAGCGTTTTATCCAGATGAAACTGGCAAAGGTAAAGACGGACAAAAGTGATGCAAAGGCCATATTTAATTATGGTTTAGTTAATAATGTTCCATTATATAGTGCCCTAACAGAAGTTCAAAGTGAGTGCGTTCAATTGTTTCAACTATTGGATATTTATGTAAAGAAAAGTACAGCTACTAAGAACAAGTTACATGGAGAACAGGCCTTAGGTATTCCATCGAAGCTTGTTTATAAGTCGCTTGCCCGCAACCTAAAACACATACAAAAAGAGATAGTTGTTTTAGAGGAAAGGTTATTGTTTTTAGTTAAGATGGAATATCAGCATCAGTTGACTTTATTACAGGCTATACCTGGGATTGGGTTAAAGACAGCTTTGTACTTAATTGTATTGACCAATGGATTTGACAAGTTTGAAAATTCGAGGCAGCTGTGCAGTTATGCAGGTATCACACCAACAATAAGGCAGTCAGGAAGCAGTGTCCGTGGAAAAAGCCGAATAAGTAAAGTTGGCAACCGAAAGTTAAGGCGCTTAATGTTTTTGGCATCCTTTTCTGCATTTAGGCACAATAAAGCTTGTAAGGCTATATTTGATAGATTAGTAGCTAAAGGAAAGAGCAAAAAACTGGCCTTAATAGCAGTGGCAAACAAACTATTAAAACAAGCATTTGCTATTGCGAAAAGTGGATTGCCTTATGATGAAAACTTTGTTTCAAAATTAGCTTAAAATTACTTGTTTTTTAACTCAGTTCTTAGGTAGAAGAAATTTTTTACAAAGTCAAGTAAAATGGCAATTCCAATAGTTAGTATTTAGCAGCCTTCCCATTAGTCAAAGACGATTTTATAAAATCCCGTAAATCATCATTAGCATTTTTTAAATCCTCACTACGTAAATACATCATGTGACCACTTCTGTAGCCTTTAAAGGTAAAACGGTCTTTCATCTTTCCGCTAGGGTCTACCTGCCACATGGTGTATTTTGCTGCAAAATAAGTGGTGGCACCATCATAATAACCAGATTGTATTAATACTTTTAAATAGGGGTTTTGCGCCATGGCTTGTCGTAAGCCTTCACGAACATTGTCGTTTCTTCTGTCCCAAGGGTGAACATCTCCAAACATGGCGTATTTAATATCCGTTTTAAAGTTTAGATGCTCTCTTAAATAATAATTGATGGCTGGTGTAAAGGAGTGTAACCAAGAGGTAAGTTCAGCATTATAATCTGGTCTGCTTCCGCTTTCTGTTTTATCAATACCTAAATATCTGGAATCTAATCGCCCAATGGTTTGCCCCGTTTTATCACGCAGTAAATCTTTCCAAAAGAAACTAGTGGACACATCTAAATTATTCTGTATTATAGATTGTTCGCTCAACCCAGAGTAATAGGCCATTTTTTCAGCTACATTTTGCTTTTCATTTTCTGAAACAAAACCACCTTTAGCCAAAGTTGGCATTAAGGTATTAATGGCAAAATCTTCCGCTTCTGGTAAAATATCCAATAAATCTTTTTGCTGCAACGCATTTGGCAACGCTTTTTGATACCACGCCGCAGCAGTAAAATAGGGGAGGTTTAAAGCGGAATATACAGGTTGATTAGTGCTGTACAATTTATAATCCGCGGGACTTACCATAATCACGCCATTTAAATACATCCATTGGCTGTCTTGTAATGCTGCAGCTAGCCCCATAACACGTGTGCCACCATAGCTTTCACCAATAATGTATTTTGGCGATTCCCAACGGTTTTTGCGCGTTACAAAGGTGTTAATCCATTCTGCTAAATATTTAATGTCGGCATTAATGCCGAAAAAGGCGTCGCGTTCAGGATATTTACCTTCTTTATCGGCTATCATTCTAGAGTAACCCGTATTAACAGGATTCACATAAACAATATCTGCAACGTCTAAAATGGAATTCGGATTATCCTTTATCCCATATGGTTGAATAGGATAACCCTCATCATCAATTTTCAAAACCTTTGGTCCTGTGTAAGCAATATGCATCCAAACCGAAGCAGAACCAGGACCTCCGTTAAACGAAATTATTAAAGGTCTTTCTGCTCTATTTTTTATGCCAGTACGTTCGTAATAGGTATAGAATAAGCTAGCAATGGGTTCACCTTTTTTATTCCAAACAGGTTGTGTACCGGTGTGCGCGTTGTAATTTACCTGTTGTCCTTTTATGGTTACTGAATGGTTGCTAGTAACAATGGTATCGGTAGGAATTTTAAGGTTTTGGGCAGCCAGTAGAAAGCTAAAAAGGGTAAAAACTACAAATGCGGATAATCTCTTCATGTGGATTTGTTTTTTCCTTAAAGATAAGGAATCAATCACTAAAAATCTTCAAAAACCCCCAGTCCAAACAAAGCAAAATCATACTTTACAGGATCGTAGGAATCAAGTTGTCTTAAGTTCTTATCCAATTCGGCTAAAGCTTTGGCATCATTTTGTTTTCGTTTTAGCAATCCTAGTTTTCTTGCCACATTTCCTGAATGAACATCCAAAGGACAAGATAACTGACTTGGGGAAATGCTTTTCCAAATTCCAAAATCAACACCAGTTTTATCATTACGCACCATCCATCTCAAAAACATATTGATACGTTTTGCAGCAGAATTTTTTAAGGGATCACTTACATGTTTTTGAGTGCGTTTTAGATGTTCAATTTCAAAAAATATAGATTTAAATTTTGAAATGGAATGTTGCAGAGAATTTTCTTCAATATATCTAGCAAAAACAGATTCTAATCCATCATGATTTTGATAGATATGCTTTAAAGATTTTATAAACTGTTTACAATCCTCTCCATTAAATGTTCGATGCACAAAAGTTGATAGCTTATCTAAATCAGATGATTCATGGTTCAAAACAAAATCAAATGGCGAATTATCCAAAAGTTGCATTAATCTGTTGGCATTATTGATGATGCTTTTGCGGTTTCCCCAAGCAATTGTCGCGGTTAGAAAACCTGCAATTTCAATATCTTCCTTTTTTGAAAATTTGTGAGGTGCCTGAATGGGGTCGCTTTCTATAAACTTTGGATTGTTATATTGCTGTACTTTAGCATCTAGAAATGTTTTGAGTTCTGCTTTAGAAAGTTTTTTTCCACTTTTGTTCATATTTGGCAAAAATAACTGTAATTAGTCAAATGAAAAACGGACTACATTCAAATACATATTACATTTCCAATAATGATTTCAGTCTATAAAAATTGGATACTCCCCATTATAGTTTTTGCACAGTTTTGCTGCACGTCCTTATGGTTTGCTGGCAACGGGGTAATGGTGTCTATTATTGATAATTTTGGACTGAGGGAAAATGTCTTGGGCTATTTAACCTCTGCGGTACAATTAGGTTTTATTATTGGCACATTTCTTTTTGCGTTGTACACTATAAGCGATAGGTTTTCACCTTCCAAAGTGTTTTTTTGCAGTGCCTTGGCAAGTGCAGTATTTAATTTTTGCATTAGTTTAGATTTTAATACACTCGGTTCGCTTTTAGTATTACGGTTTTTAACTGGCTTTTTTTTGGCAGGAATTTATCCAGTTGGTATGAAGATAGCCTCAGACTATTTTAAGGAAGGTTTAGGAAAATCTTTAGGGTTTCTGGTGGGAGCACTCGTTTTAGGAACTGCTTTACCTCATTTTTTAAAAAGTGTAAATATCTTTCCAACATGGCGGTTTGTTGTTTATGTCACTTCAGAATTAGCAATTTTGGGTGGACTTTTGATGTTACTATTAGTGCCAAATGGACCATTTAGAAAGCCGGCTTTACAATTCGATTTTTCTGCAGTTTATAAGGTTTTTAAACGTTCTAGATTTAGGTCTGCCGCTTTTGGATACTTCGGACATATGTGGGAACTCTATGCATTTTGGGCGTTTTTACCAGTAGTCTTAAAAGCTTATGTCAATTACCACGATACGTTATCATTCGATGTGTCGATCATCAGTTTTACTGTTATAGCAGTCGGTAGTGTAGGTTGTATAATCTCAGGTTATTTATCTCAAAAGTTTGGTGCAAAACGAATTGCGACTATGGCCTTGGCAATCTCATGTGTTTGCTGTCTGTTTTCACCTGTATTTTTTATAAGTGATATTTATAGTTTAGGACTTGTATTTTTACTGATTTGGGGAATGGCGGTAATTGCTGATTCTCCGTTGTTTTCAACCTTAGTGGCTCAAAATGCTGAGGTAGAAGTAAAAGGAACAGCATTAACTATTGTAAATTCCATAGGTTTTGCCATTACTATTGTTAGTATCCAGCTGTTGAACAGTTTAGAATCTAAAATAGACGCTAAATATTTATTTGTAGTATTAGCAGTCGGTCCTGTTATCGGCTTGATGGCTTTATTTAAAAGAAGAAGTGTTTAAGACACGATTTTACCATCTACCATCACTAATTTACGGTCTGCCATATCGGCCAATTCTGAATTGTGAGTAACGATAACAAAGGTCTGACCAAATTCCTCTCGAAGCTTAAAAAAGAGATTATGAAGATTTTCTGCAGATTCACTATCCAGATTTCCTGAAGGTTCATCAGCAAAAATTAAATTTGGTTTATTTACTAAAGCTCTTGCTACGGCAACACGTTGCTGCTCTCCACCTGAGAGTTCGTTAGGTTTATGGTTGTAACGATGCGATAAACCTAAAAAATCGAGTAATTCTTTAGAGCGTTTTTCAGCATCTGCTTTTTTTGTGCCTTTAATAAAAGCAGGTAAACATACATTTTCTAAGGCTGTAAACTCTGGTAATAATTGGTGAAACTGAAATATGAAACCAATATGCTCATTTCTGAATTTTGCCAAAGCTCTGTCGTTTAAGGCTTTAACTTCAGAATCATTTATCATCAAACTAAAATCTTCACTTTTTGAAGCTTTGTCCAAAGTGCCTAATATTTGAAGCAACGTAGTTTTTCCTGCACCCGAAGCACCAACAATAGAGACAACCTCGCCCTTTTTTACTTCAATATCAACGCCTTTTAAAACGTGCAAGTCGTCGTAGTATTTATGTATGTTTTTGGCCTTAATCATTAAAATAATATCTTGCTGTGAAATTAATACATTACATTGTTCCTCACAATAAGCTATGTGTTTTTATGTTGTAGTTTTGAAAGTGGTGAACATTGCTTTTTGGTATGCTTCTTGCTTTCAGTATATTAAATTAATTATTGAATGAATAAATACAAAAAATTAGCCTTGAGTATTCTTTTTGATGCCATGGGATATGTATCTTTTTTAATACCAGGAATTGGCGAGTTTACGGATGTAATATGGGCCCCTGTTGCCGCTTATTTAATGACTAAATTATATAAGGGGAAGGCCGGAAAGATTGCTGCTGCTGTGGCTTTTTTAGAAGAAATGGCTCCAGGCTTGGATATTATACCAACGTTTACTTTAATGTGGTTGTATAGCTATATTTTTAAAACAAAAGAAACTATTATTGAAGTATAAAAAAAGCACTCCTTGGAGTGCTTTTTTTATCTGAAATTTCAATTTTGTTATTGAATTTCTGCATTAAATGTGATGTCGATATCTGTATCGTCTCCTGCTGCAGTACCAAATCCAGTGCTATCATCAACACTTGGAGATTCATGGTGTAGTTCAATAGAAATTGTTCCAGTTCCAGCTGTTCCTGCAGTCCAAACAGTTTTAACCCCTAACTTATTACCGTCTGTTCTGTCCTCATCATCACTTGCTCTCATCATAGTGAAATTAAGAGTAGTAGCATAAACGAAAAAGTGTGCATCTATTCCTGCTTGGTCTGCTAAAATATCTTCATCAAGAAAATCTTCATCTTCATTGAATAATCCAATTTCAGCATCATATACACCACTTGGAGTAAAAGTGCCCGCCACTATTTGTTCGCTTGCATCAACAACTTCATCTTCGTTGGTGTCTTCCCAAGTTAAAATAACTGTGTCGTTTGAGTTAGCTTGATTTGTAAAGGTTAAAACTAGTTTAGTTATAGCTTCTTCTTCTTCAACTGGTGCTGGTGTGTCGTCATCATTATCACAAGATGCTAACATTGCTATTGCCATTACCGCCATAGCATAAAATTTAATTGTTTTCATGGTTTTAAAATTTAAAAGATTAATTTTCATAGTTATTGTATTTAAGGTTTATAATTAATAATTCAATTGTAATTGTAGTCTAAAATTTCGTCCTAAATCATGGGCAAAAAATCTTAGACGGTTTAAGTAATTTCTATAACTCGTATTAAAAATATTATCGACACTAAAGCTGATATTCAAACTAGAATGCTTGAATAATGGCAGTGTTATTTCACTTTGGAAATGCATCAAATGATATGCAGGCGGAGGACTAAGGTCTACATCAATATCATCCTCATTGGCAATAGGGACTGTATAGTTAAATTCATATGGAAATTCGTTTTGCTTAAACGCCCATTCAGATTTTAAACTTGCTCTAAACCTATTCCACCTAGAGTTTGAAAAGTTTATACTGTTAAATGTGGTAAAGGGAGGGATGTCTATTAAGGGTATGTCAGCCTTTTTATCATAGGCTTTAATAAAAGCAGATTTGTGATTTACGCTCCAATTTGATGTTATTTGATAATTTGCACTTACATCTGCGCCGAAAAACTGAGCATCTGTTTGTATATATTCCCAGATTGGAAATGGCCCTCTAATTAGGGGAACTATTCCCAGCGGACTCGGAACTATATAGATGAAGTTGTTTATTTGATTATAGTAAGCTTCTAACTGAAAATCGAATTTTGAACTTGTGTAACCATAGGTTCCTGAAATCCTATTAGAGCGTTCGCTATCTATACGAAGATCTCCAATTTCAATTCTAGCGGCAGAGTGGTGCAAGCCATCACTAAATAATTCTGATGGGTTGGGTGCTCTGCTTGCTAGAGCATAATTGCCTAAAACATAATTCTTCCGATCAATATCATATCTTATTCCCAAAGCACCAGAAATGTTATGATAATCAAAAGTAGGATCTGTGAGTACTTGATTTCGGAACTCTTCAATTACTAATTCTGGAAATTCAATATCGTATCCACGTTCTTCCCAAGTCGCAGTCCTGTAAAACTTTTTTGCATCAATTCTGTTAAAATCGTAGCGTAAACCGGCATCCGCAATTAAACTATTATTAAGTCTCCATTCTGTGGTAATATAACCGCCGAAGTCATATTTCTCGTAATCTGGTATTAAACGTCTTACCCCGGTATCTGGGTTGGCGAAATGGTCTTGGTATCTTGCTAAAATGCCAAAATTATATTTGCGGTCTAAGTTGTTGTCCTTTTTAGCATTTAAAGAAATTGTATGTGTTTGAAGTTCTAAATCAATGGCGGGTTTAGAACTCCTGCCCCCTCTACGGATATCAAATTCAAAACGATGATTGTTTTGATAGTCATATTGAATATCTACTTTCCCAAAATTTTTAAAGCGTTTGTAATAAGATGCTTTAAATAGATAATGGGTAACTTTTTGTTTTGGCTCTGAAATGGTATAGCTAAAATCATCTATGAATAATGGAACAGAAGCATTTATTGAAGAAGCTAAACTTTTTATACTACCAATATGTGCCGATCTTAGTATTCCAATTTCGTTATCCAAATAACTGTAGTATGCTTCAAAACCTGATTCGAACTTGTTTTTTCCAAACCTAGCAGAAAACCCTGTAGATTCAGAACCAGTATTGGTAAGGTTGTAATCCGCAGCCTTAAAATCACCATTCCTTTTATAGGATCCTTGAATTTGACCAAACCAACCAGATTCATAATTTTTATTTAGTACTGAAGCAATATTATACCCTCGTCCATTAGTTTGCCCTCCAAGAATTGTATTTCCAAATAGCGTATCTTTTCTAATCAATCTGCTTGGGTTAACAACTACAACACCACCAATGGCATCACCTCCATAAGCCAAAGCCCCAGAACCTTTAATAACAGATATTTGATTTGCACTATTAATATCAATATTAGGCGCATGTTCAATACCCCATTCCTGATCTTGTAGACGCACACCGTTATTAAGAATAAGCACTCTACTACTGTGCATGCCGTTTATAATGGGTTTTACAATCGTACTTCCAGTGTTTATTGATGATACTCCGGGAACTTCTCTAAGGACGTCTCCTAAGCTTTGGCTAGAATATTGTATTAAAGTTTCTGATTTGAGAACTGTTTCTTGAGCAGTAACTGTTGTCTTTTTTGTGCCCTCTGTCTTTACCGAAACTTCATCAAGTTCTTCGGTATGATGTTCCATTAATATTTTTTCATACGAATCACCTACAATATCCACCTCAATGCGCCTGGTTTCACATCCAATGTGAGAGATTACTAGAACCATTTTACCATTGCACAGATTTTTTATGGAAAACTTGCCATTAATATCCGCAGTAGTGTAACGTGATAGTGATTCGATATAAACGGTAGCTCCAGACATTGGAGTGCTATCGTGAAAATCAATCACTTCACCAATAAATGTGTATGTACAGTTTTGAGAGTGCACCAAGCTAAAGAGGCTTGATATCACAATCAATAAAAAATGTTTCATTGTAGTGCGTTTTAGTTTTAAAGAGGGGCTTTAAACTAAAACTGGAGGTGCGCGAAGTGAAATTACTAAGATTTCAGGATTATAGGTAATGTTATAAATTAATGTTTGAATTTCGAAGTTATCTCTGGAATAATCGATAACATTAAAATCGTATGTTTTAAAGTAATATTGCTGAAGATTATATTTTAGGAAACTACAATCAAACTCACATTTATGTAAGTTTTCACCAATCTCAGAAGAACATAAATCATGCTCCTGATGCTCAAATGAATGTAGGAGTTTAACACCAGTAGGAATTATTAGTGCCAAAGCTATTAAGCCAGACAAAACTCTAAACAAGATATGTTTTTTTATAGATTCCAATTAGTCTAAAAACCTTTTAAATCCCAATCTTGACAACATTTTTTTTTCAAAATTCCAAAAGAATTTATGTTGTCCAAATAGCCAACCAAAAAATACAAGTAAGAACTGATATACTATAAAAAGTATTATAATTCTAATTGTCCAATAAACAAAAGTTCCAAAGGAATCTTCAGTAACCCCTAACAAAGATAAAATGGGCTTTCCAATGTAAGATGCTGTAGAACCAGTAATTGCAAATACGATAAGTATTAAAATTATTTGCAAATTAGACTCTATTCCCCAGCGTTCTTTCAGTTTTTTCACTTTTGCAATTTGGTTGCAAAAGTATCAAAATTAAATGAGTCTAAATAAGCCTATACTTAATTTTTTGACTGGTGGTTATAACAATTCCAACACTTTGTCAGTACTTCAATTAAGTATTTATTTATTTTTAAAAGTGAATAAAATTTAACGATTTTATTGCGAATATCGCAATCTAAATACGAGGCACAAATGGCCCCAATCTTTGCTTGTAGTTAATTTGAAAGAAAAGAAAATAGTTGTAGAGCAAATAATTGACTTCATAACCGTAATCGATATTCGGGTCGTAGTCTATTTGAAATTCGTATAATCTGGGGTTAAAACGTTGAGGTTGCAATACCCGTTGGTTCCATTCAATAACAAAAAATTGGTTTCTTGTTTCAAAGAATTGTTGACTGTAAAATCCGCGCTGTCTCGCATTGGAAGCTAACCAACCAGGAAACAGTGGATCAATTATAATAACCTCGTATTCTAACTCTTCGTTTGCAATTCTTATGGTGTCGTTTTTTTTTAGAATATCAGATTCTTTATTGTTTGTTGAAGTTGGTGATTTAGATGTTTTACAACTAAAAGCGAACACAATAATGGTTAAACTAAAAATTAAATTTTTCATGACTTTATACTTTTGTATTATAAAGTGAAAGTACTCACATTATAGAAAGGTGAAAAGCGTAAATGAGTGAACGGTAATCTTCATTTAGTGTTTTCGTACTTTTAGTTAAAAAAACAAAAACGCGTTGCATTGATTTGTTACAATAGGCATTCCTTAAGTATATTTATAAAGTTAAATTAAAAAAAATGCTTTACCAAAAGAAACGCCGCTCTATTGTGGTACTGTTAGTATCATTAGTTTCACTTTCTGTTTTTTCTCAAACTTCACCTAATGTCGTCGTTATTCTTGCTGATGATTTTGGATTTGGAGATATTGCAGAATATAGAAGACTATACATGCCACAGGGCACAAGTATACCAGTACAAACCCCTGTTCTTGATCAGCTAATGGCAGAAGGAATGCATTTTACAGATGCGCATTCTCCAACAGCATTATGCGCGCCCACAAGATATTCTGTTATGACTGGAAATAATCCTTATCATTCAGCTAAACCCTTAGGAGTCTTTGATTCTTTCGGGCTAAATAATATCACTGATAGCGATCTTACTTTAGGTGAATTAATGAAAAATGGAGGTTATGAAACTGCTTTTATTGGTAAGTGGCACCAAGGGGCTGATTGGGAAGCAATAAATAGTTCTAATATTTATCGAGGACAACAAACACATAACACAAATACTCTGGAGGTTTTGGTGGATTTGAATACCATTGTTGGTAGAGGTCCTAACTTTGAAGGTTTTGATTACAGTTTTAATTTACCTGCTGGTGTTCAAGACGTACCTTATATGATCTATGAAAATAACGACTGGTATAAAATTGAGCCAGCATCAACTATTGCGTTTTTTAGTGATGAAGATGCTGCAGCTTTAAACTTTGAAATCGATAAAAAGGAAGGTTATGGAGACTCCAATTGGGATCCTCACTTAGTAGGGCCATTAATAGCTAATAAAGCTGTAGATTTTATAAACAGTGTTGATACGAATACTAATCCTCTTTTTTTATATTACAATTCTCAGGCGGTTCATATTCCGCATACGCCTGCTGATGAATTAGATGGGGTTTCTATAAATGGAGTACACGCATCTAAACATTTAGATATGATTAAAGAGCTGGATGTTCAGTTAGGAATGATTATAAATGCTTTGAAAGCCAAAGGAGTCTATGATAATACCGTTTTTATTTTTACATCTGACAATGGTGGACTTGGAAGTTTTAACGGGACTGCAAATTATGATGCTACAGGGATTTATAAAGGAAATAAAAATAGTATTGATGAAGGAGGACATCGAGTTCCGTTTATTGTAAGGTGGCCGAATAACGTGGCAGCAGGCAGTACTTATAATGGGTTGGCTTCTGGTGTAGATATTTTGGCTACCCTTGCTGCAATCACAAATCAAACGTTACCAGAAAGCCAAGGGAAAGATTCTTTTAATTTATTACCAATTCTTTTAGGTGAGGCAAATCCACAAGAACGCGAGTTTATGATGTTGCAGTCTGGTTCTGGAAGTGAAGGTGCAATTAGGGTTGGAGATATAAAATTAACTTTTGATTTTGCCAATAGCAATTTTGTTTGGAATGATATTACTGTTTTAGGGCTTTATGATTTAGGAGATGATCCTACAGAAAGTAGCAATTTAATTAATGATCCTGCTTATGTAGATATAATACGATATATGCTGGAGTTATATGAGGATGTAAGATATAACCAATCGCCCACAAAATTAATTAATGTAGCTGATACTGTTGTGTTACCTGGTTTAGTGAATGCATCTTCAATTCCTTTAGGCGAAACGGTACTTTTAAGGCCTTGTGCTAATAGCAATAAAATCTTTAGTATAGATACCCAAGGAGATTCAAATATTGCAAACGACCAATTGGTTTTAATAGATGATACAGGTAATATTACGGACGCTGAAAAATTCTTTGTTAACTCACATAGTAAAGCGGGGGTGTTTATACAGTCGGTGTTAACAGGGAACTATTTGAGGGTTCAAAATGATAGTGAAACTACACCCATTAACGCTGGTACAACAAATAAAGACGGTGATTGGACAAGAATAGGGTGGGATTCAACAACAGATAATAATTTCACCTTAAAGAGCTTGCACTTTGAATTAAATAGTTCCATAGGATTAGACAGGTGGTTTCGGTTAGATACTTCAGATAATAAAGTTTATCCCGATTCCCCAAATAATTCAGATGCTTCCGTGTGCTTTCAATATGAAGTATTTCAGCAGCTCAGTGTTGAAGATATTTCTCAGAGTAGTTTAGATATAAAGGTTTATCCTGTGCCAATGGCTGACGCAAGAGAAGTAATTGTTGAAGTTCCAAACAACTTTTCCTCTAAACCTTATACATTCGACGTATTTGATCTAACAGGGAAACTGCTTTTCAGTAAGACTTTAAAAGCACATCAATTAAATAATAGTAAATTTAACTTAAATTTAAGTGCAATAAAAAACTCATCTGTGCTCTTTTTAAAAATTACAAACGAGCAGCGTACCTCAATCAAAAAATTGTTTTAGACAATGCGACCTGCCGAAAATAAAATGGGGTAAAGTTGATTGCTTTACCCCATTTTATAAGCTATAGAAACTAAATTCTTTTTTATTTTCCAAAAAGTCCACCTAGTAAACCTCCAAGGCCACCTTGTTTTTTGCTGCCGCCTAATACCATTCCAGCTACGTCATCTACAACACTACCATCACCATCGGCATCCAAGATAGACTCCAAGAAGCTTTGTTCTTGTTTCGCTGAATTACCACCAAGTAATCCTCCTAGTAAGTCTCCTAATCCATTAGCAGAATTAACATTGTTCTGTCTTGTTTGCTTGCCTAACATTCCCATTAAAATTGGAGCAGCAACTTTTAAAATATTTGCTACGGAACCTGCGTCTATTCCAGATTTTTGACCAATAACCTGTTCTACACCTTGTCTTTTACCACCTAAAATATGCCCTAGGATTTTATCACCATCATTGGTTACGGCTTCGTCAACACCACCACCAAATAAACCGCCTAGGTTATCCAAGATACTTCCGTCATGCTTACCACTTAATGCTCCCATTAAACCTTCAGCGCCTTGTGGTGTCGATGCATTACGTTGCATTGCTTTCATTAATACAGGTAATGCCATAGTTAGTACATCCTGTGTTTTATTTTGAGGCTGATTGGTTTGTCCTGCAACACCGCTAATAATAGTTTTTCCGAGGTCGCTGTTTAATAAATCTAAAATTCCAGACATGGTAATATGTTTTTTAATTAGTAAATTAATTTTTTAAGGAAGCTTAATGTACAAAAAAAGTCCCAACGTTTATAGTTAGGACTCTAATATTCTTGCTAAGTCACAATTTGGTTACATTAACCTAATATGCTTATTATTTGAGATGCTAATTCTGTACCAATTCTATCTTGTGCTTCGTTCGTAGCAGCACCTGTATGCGGTGTAAGAGACAATGCTGAGTTCATTAATAATTGAATTTCTGGTTTTGGCTCTTTTTCGAAAACATCCAATGCAGCTCTTGCAACTTTTCCGCTTTCAATAGCTTTTACTAGTGCTACTTCATTAACAACACCACCACGAGCCGCATTTGCTAAAATTACGCCATCTTTCATCATATTGAATTCAGCCTCATCAATAACATAATCTTTTTGAGCAGGAACGTGAAGTGTGATAAAATCTGCTTGTTTTAAAACATCTTCTTTAGAAATAGTTTCAATTTCAAAATTTACAGATTGTCCGTCGAAAAACTCTAATTTCAATTCGGCTTTTTCCAAAAATGGATCGAATGCTATAACTTTCATACCAGCACCCAAGGCAACTTTTGCTGTAGCTTGACCAATACGTCCAAAACCTATAACACCTAAAGTTTTACCTTTTAATTCCGTTCCTTTGGCATAGGTCTTTTTTAATCCTTTAAAGTTGCTATCACCTTCAAGAGGCATTTCTCTGTTAGAGTTATGGAGGAAACGCGCTAAACCATAAAGATGACCAAATACTAATTCTGCCACCGAGTGTGATGAAGCTGCAGGTGTATTGATTACATGCAGGCCTTTTTCACGGGCGTACTCCACATCAATATTATCCATACCAACTCCACCGCGACCAATAATCTTTAATCCTGGGCAGGCATCAATTAAATCTTTTCTTACTGTAGTGGCACTGCGTACTAAAAGTACCGCAATATCTTTTTCATTTATGTAGTTAATTAACTGTTCTTGAGCTACAGTTGTTGTACTTACTTCGTAACCTGCTTTTTCTAATGCATCGATACCACTTTGGGAGATACCGTCATTTGCTAATACTTTCATTGTTTAAGTTTCAAGTTATAAGTTTAAAGTCTTAAGTTGAAAGAACTCCTTGCAATAAACTTAGTTTGTTTGTGTTTTATTTTTATTTGAGTTTGGGTGAGGTACTGCAAACTGCAACTGCTCACTGTTAACTAAAATTAAGCTTTACTTTCTAGTTCGCTCATTACTTCAACCAATACCTTAACGCTATCGATTGGTAAGGCATTATACATGGAAGCTCTATAACCTCCAACACTACGGTGTCCATTAACTGCACTAATGCCAGCCTCTTTCAACATAGTATCGAAAGTTTCTTTTAGGTTTTCATTTTCTAAAGTAAATGTGGCATTCATGATGGAACGGTCTTCTTTAGCGGCAAAACCTTTAAATAATGGATTCAAATCTATTTCAGAATACATTAAACGGGCTTTCTTTTCGTTTTCTTTTTCTATGGCTGTAATTCCACCTTGCTCCTTTAACCATTGTAACGTTAGCATAGAGGTGTACACTGCAAATACAGGAGGTGTATTGAACATACTACCTTTATCGATATGAATTTTATAATCCATCATTGAAGGGATTTTACGCGATACTTTCCCTAAAATATCTTCCTTAACCACTACTAACGTAGTACCTGCAGGTCCCATATTTTTTTGAGCACCAGCGTAAATGATATCAAATTTTGAGAAGTCCAATGAACGCGAAAAAATATCACTACTCATATCACAAACCATGGGTATTGGAGAATTAGGAAAGGCCTTCATTTGCGTTCCATAGATCGTGTTGTTTGATGTACAATGAAAATAATCGTATTCCTCTGGAATTTCGTAACCCTTAGGAATATAATTATAGTTAGCATTTTGAGAAGAACCAACCTCGTAAATATCATCGTAAATCTTTGCTTCTTTTATCGCTTTAGCAGCCCAAGACCCGGTGTTTAAGTATCCCGCTCTTTTCTCTAAAAGATTAAGAGCAACCATTAAAAATTGGGTGCTTGCACCTCCTTGTAAAAACAATGCTTTGTATCCTTTGCCTTCTAAACCCAAAAGTTCTAAAGCCAATGCTCTAGCGTTTTCCATAATATCTACAAAAGCTTTGCTTCTATGAGATATTTCTATTAAGGATAAACCACTGCCATCCAAATCAACTACTGCTTGAGATGCTTTTAATAATACTTCTGGTGGTAAAATACTTGGTCCTGCGCTAAAGTTATGTTTTTTCATTTTTCTTTCCCTAAACCTCTGTTTTCAAGCGGTTTTTGTGGGTTAGTTTTAATTAGTATTAATTTAGTTATTTTCTTTTATGTTACATTAACAACGAAAGAAGGCATAAAATTTAAAGATGCAAAGTTCCTAATTAATTGGTTATTTAATGTAATAAATTCAATAATTTTTTTATCAAATTGCTAACAAAAACTTAACAGTATCAACACCATCCGCATAATCCCATAATTTAGGTTTTTGAGTTTGCCCGAAGGCAATTTCATTTTTCATAAAATTCTTAGAAACGACACATTGAATTTGATGTGATTCTTCTTCTAACTTAATTTTAAGTGCCCCTAAATCCTCATAATATTCATAAAACGCCGTAGCTATAGGAGAACTATAACTTTTATCTTCTTTAATCATAAAAAAGCCATTTTCAAGCATATCAAATTCGCTCATTAAATAAACGGCTTTATTATAATCGTAGTTATTAGCATATTTTGCTTTTTCAATAATCGGGTGCCAATGATATATCGCTTCAAAAAAGGTGTTGAAATCATATTCCTTCGGAACAAACAATTTTGAAACATTTCTACAGCCCAAACCGTAATATCTAAATATATCTTCGGCAAGTAATTTCAAATCGTTCTCCGATTCATCACCAGTTAAAACTGCCACAGAATTTCTATTATTTCTTATGATAGAAGGTCTGTTTTTAAAGTAATGTTCAAAATAACGCGCGGTGTTATTACTGCCTGTGGCAATTACTGCATCAAAATTTTCCAGCTTATCATCAGTGAAACTTACTTTACCTTTAAAATCAGGCTCCACATATTCTAGATATTTGGCCAAATAAGGTAAAAGGTGTTTATCGTTTGAAGATTGCTTAACGAGCACATTATGACCAGAAATGAGTACCGCTAAAAAATCATGAAAACCAACCAATGGAATATTACCAGCCATTATTATGGCTACTTTTTTTGAAGCGTTTTCAGAAATTGAATAGGGATTAAGCCATTTAGTAATTTGCGCTTCTGTTAAAGCTTCAGCCCAAGAATTTAGTGCAAATTGTAAGTTGTCTTTAGTGAACCATCCATTATGCTCTTCTGCCAATTTTAGTTGATGTTTAAAACCATCAAAAAACACATCATTGTGTTCCACTTTTTTGTCTTTCTGGATAACTTCGTTAGAAAATTGCCTTATAAAATCTCCTAATTTTATAAAAGCGTTAATTCTCTTCTGTAATTGCATCCTTTATTTGTTTATAATGTGTTTTGGCTTTATTTTTGTATTTCTGAAAAAATCAGATGCAAATTTAGAAAGAAAAAAACGCTATGGCAATTATAATAACAGACGAATGTATAAACTGCGGTGCTTGTGAGCCAGAGTGCCCAAATACTGCAATATACGAAGGTGCCGACGATTGGCGCTATAAAGATGGTACCAGTTTAGAAGGTACAGTAGTATTAACGGATGGAAGAGAAGTTGACGCTGATGAAGCTCAAGAACCGGTTAGTGATGAGCTATACTACATTGTACCAGATAAGTGCACAGAATGTCAAGGATTTCATGATGAACCGCAATGTGCTGCGGTATGTCCAGTAGATTGCTGTGTGCCTGATGAAGACAACGTGGAGACGGTGGAAGAGTTATTGGCTAAACAACGTTTTATGCATCCAGATGGATAAAATATAAAATGTAAATAATATTTAAAGTTTGAAAACCTTAAGTATGTGCTTAAGGTTTTTTTATGGTTTAAATCGAGAGGTAATGAATGGTGCATAAAAAAGCTAAATCTCAACTTATTAAAGATTGTAAGATTTAGCTTTTTTTCTTCAGAAAATGATCTGGATTGCCGATTAAAAATCCAGTGAGGGCATTTCCATAAAGAGTTGCTTATAATAAGCAGCGTTGTTGACTAATCCAATATCTTTTGATGTTGTAAAATTTCTCTTTTCTTTTTCAATAATATGGTATTTAGCCTCATTAAAGAAATCTAAAGAAGGCATTTCGTTTAAAATTGCTAAGCGAAAACCATCATTATTTAATGTTATATTTTTTTCTATTGCTTTTGCAAATGCTGAATTTTCACTGCTAAACGTACGTTCGCCAAAAAAATCTAAGGATGGCATTTCTTCTAAAATACTCATACTCATATTTTGTTTTTTGGAATCAGGGTTATTTTGTGCAACTAAGGTGATAGACCCTAAAAACAGCAAAGAAATTACGAATATTTGAATAAGTTTTTTCATTTTTTTAACAATTATCATTTTTATTGCATAAAATTACGAATTTGACATTTATGAAAACTTAAATTTGTATTAATATTTTTTATGATTTATATAATTACTTGTTATAGTTGGGTGTGTTTTTACGACCTTAAACTCTAATTATTTATCGTTTTATGTAAGAAGTATTTCTTAACATCGGAATTATTTAGGTTGTTTTTATGTGTTTCGATTTAATGTCAACTTTGAGGTTAAATACTAAAAACGTCCCTTTAGCTTTATTACCCCATAAATCGTAACTTATGAAACTAATATAGATGGTTGTGATGCCTATAATTTCTTGTAAACAAAAAATGTCATTCTATTGTTCAATACTACTAGCTTTGGGTTTTGTAACAATTAATCAAGCGCAAACCGATAAGGTTAAAATTTGCAATGAAACCATTACCCAAATGGTCGCTAAAATTAATACTGAAGTAGATTCTAACTACGTATACGACTATGAAAAGACGAAGTATGTTCCGCCCGCAAATAAAACCCTTTTAATTATGGGACAAACCGAGGAGCGCATAAAGGAATATAACAAGAATTTTCGTAAACAACCCAATCCTAGTGGATGGTCTGCCTATTGTGCGGTAACTGAATTTAATGGCATTAAAAAGAAGCATACCAACATAACGGGTAGTAGCCAAAACCACCAGATGTTGGTTAATAAATTTCCTAATGCGGTATTACATAGCGCTATGTGGATGGTGGGCAGCATCACCAAAAATACATCAGGTGGTGTTTATGACCATGTTATTAAAAGATATGCAGATTGGGTTAAGAGTTTAGAGCGACCTGTTTACTTGCGCATTGGATATGAGTTTGATGGTCCGCATAACTATATGGAACCCAAGGATTATGTAAAAGCGTATCGGCATATTGTGGATATGATGCGTGCTGAAGGTGTAACTAATGTTGCTTATGTGTGGCACTCTTATGCTTCAACACCTTATAAAAATTATGTGGTATCTGATTGGTATCCTGGGGACGATTATGTGGACTGGGTAGGTATTTCAATATTTGGGCATGCTTATGCTAAAGCGGGCATAAGTGCCGAGGGTATTGCAGTATTAGATTTTGCCAAGGCGCATAAAAAGCCAACGATGGTGTCTGAAGCGAATCCTATTCACGGTATTGAAGAAAACGACCCCAAAGTTTGGGATAATTGGTTTGTCAACTTTTTTTCAATGGTGAATAATAAAAATATAAGAGCTATTTGTTTTATCAACGAAGATTGGACAAGCCTTAATATACCGGGTATTTCCGATTGGAAAGATTCACGATTGTATAATAATGAAATGGTAAGTAAAGCTTGGTTTAAGGAAACCAATAGTGATAAGTATTTAAAGGAATCTTCAAATCTTTTTGAGCAACTAGGATTCAAAAGCTCCAAATAAAATCATAGCCATTAGCTAATCTTTATTGTTTATTCCGAACTCGCAAAAGCTTTCATTTCCAAAGAAGGTTTTAAAACACCCTCATCATCCCAAATGGTTTTTTCGTATCTGTTTAATTTTATTACTGGTGTTCTCTCTTTTTTAAATTTGGTTTGAGATTTTAAAAACAAATTATTTTAGAGAATGAGCTATCCATGTGCAACAATAATATTAAAGTTTAGGTGTTCTGAGTAATCTATAACCGAATGATGCCAAATCTCATATTTTTTTTCTTTAAATAGATGAAGATAATTATGTGAAAATGATCTTTCTGAACCATGAATTATTGAATCTTTATTTTTGAGCAAATCATGATTTTTGTTTGTAGGTTCGATAGCAATAAAAATTATAGATCCTTTTTTTTGCCTTAAAGATTCTAAAAATTGTAATATCCTATTTTTTGTAAAATACTCTAAAACGCCACGAGATGTTATGATAATTAGGTTGGAATTTGTGTTGTTTTCAATCCATTCAAAACCATCCGCAGCTACAAATTTTAATTTTGCGTTTGCAGAATATGCTAATCTATTTTTCTCAATTTGCTGAATACTTAAATCTATTCCAATACATTCTTTCAGTTCGATTAGTTCTGACTGCAAGTAATCTAAAACAGATCCGTCTCCCGTGCCAATTTCAATTAAAGTATGGTACTTTTCTTTACTTGTTTCAAGCTTGTTTTTGATAAAATCAATTAAAAAACTACAGTTAGGAATAAAAAAATTATTTAAAATGTTTTGATTAAAATTACTTTCAAAATACGCGTTTCCCTTGTTACTCCAATAGTTTTTGTGGTATTCAGAGATTTTTTCAAAATCTTCTTCTTTTTCGGCTTTTATTAATAATGTATTCCTAATTAGTCTGTCAACCCAGTTATTATTTGAGTCAATAGTCATGCTAGTATTAGCAATTCTATTCGCTCTATTGGGCAAAACTTTAATAAAGAAAGACCCCAACGTTAATTTTATAAAATTTTTCATTTTTTAGGTACTTACCCAAATATATATATTGAGTAATTATAATTATTTTTCAGCAGTTTTTTTCACTTAGGTATTTATTTTAATAAAAGTATTTTCCTTTTACACAAGTTATAAAGTCAAGAATAACTTGAAATTTAACAATTTTCTTAGCCATTTTTAAATTGAAAACTTGTAAAAAAAGATGTTGAATTTATATTTATATATTTCTAAGCAATCCTAATTATATGCTAAAATTTTGATTTCCATAGACATTAGAAAACTTCAATTGAAGTGTTATTTAACGAATATAAATGTATTTAATTAGGTTTTTTTTATTTCTGTAAAATAAGTAATAACTTCGCATTTCCATTGGACTCCCCTTACTTAAAGAATTCATGTCATGAATTCTTTTCAACCAAAAAAGTATAGTAGTATTTAATTTAAATTAAAGCAATTTAAATTGACTTTTATTTAATAATTTAACAATAGCTATTAATACAATGTCACCTACATTTACCATCTCAGGAGGCGAGAGCGAGGTTCCAAATCGAACCTTACACAATTTATTATTACAGCAATCTATAAAACACCCAAGTGATATTGCATTGGTTAATGATAATGTAGAGATCACTTATGGGGAATTACAAAATCGTATTAATTATGCAGCACATTATTTGAGAAGCGCTGGGTTAGAGGAGGGACAGGTGGTAGCTATTTGTTTAGAAAGGTGCCCTAATTTAATTATTACAATGTTTGCTGTACTGCAATGTGGAGCCGCTTTCATACCTATTGATACAAGTTGGCCTAAAATGCGCATTAAAACTATACTTGATGATGCAAACTGCCATTATTTTATAAGTAGTCTAGCGTTCTCTTTTTCTTCTTCAAAACTTAAAACAATTTTAACAAATGAGATTTCTAAACAATATGAGGATAAAGTAGTTTATCCCTTAGACTGTAAAGTTAAAAAAACCGCAGTCGCTTACGTTATTTACACATCTGGATCTACGGGTAGACCTAAAGGGGTTCAAGTTTCACATAGTAATGTTGTTAATCTAGTGTATTCTTTGGGTAAAAAACCTGGAATATCTAGAAAGGATAAAGTCGCTGCTGTAACTACCATAGCTTTTGATGCTATGGTAATGGAGACATTTTTGCCCTTAATCCACGGCGCATCAATCGTTTTTGTTAATGAAGAAATAAGGAGAGATGGTAAGCAACTGTTAAGTCTTTTAGAAAATAAAGGAATAACAATAATGTGGGGTACTCCAGGTATTTGGCAAATATTAATTGATACCTATTGGAAAAAACCTTTGGCTTTAAAAGCCTTGATAGGTGGAGAGGCTGTTCCTAAAAAGTTATCAAATAAACTGTTGGATAAATGTGATGAGCTTTGGAATATTTATGGGCCAACAGAAACAACGGTTTGTGCTTTTTTAGCGCGAATTTTAAAAAACGATGAATCTATTACAATAGGAAAACCGATAGATAATACATATGCCTATATTTTAGATAAGAATAAACAGCCAGTAGCTCGAGGAGAAGTGGGAGAAATAGTTATTGGTGGTGCTGGTGTTTCTTTGGGTTATTTAAATAGAGAAGAACTTACCGCAGATAAATTTAAAACAGATATTTTTAATAACACCTCTCAACATCAAATATATTTTTCTGGGGATTTAGGGAAAGAGCTTCCTAATGGAGATGTGCTGTGTCTTGGTAGGATAGACGACCAGGTGAAGGTACGTGGATACCGAATAGAGCTTGGTGAAATTGAAAAGGTAATGGATAAAATACACAGCGTAACAAAGGCAGTGGTGTGTGTAGATAAGCTATCTAAACATGAAAATAGATTGGTAGCGTATTTAAAGCCAAGTGGAGAAAGTAAAAACAGCGAAACATTGCGAAAAGCAATGGAACAATTTTTACCGGAATATATGATTCCTGCTATTTTTATATGGGTCGACGAATTTTCACTAACTTCAAACGGAAAGGTAGATAAAACTAAATTACCTAAACCTTTTTACGCAAGACCAGAAAACGCTTTACCTTACAGCAGACCAAGAACTGAAAAGGAAAAAGACATTTCAAAAATATGGAGTGAATACTTAAAAATTCCTCAAATAGGTATTGATGATAACTTTTTTGAGATGGGTGGCTCTTCTATAATAGTCCAAAAAGTGGCATCAGCAATATCCTTGAAGTTAATAAAAGACTTTTCGGCTACCAAAATTTATCAATTACCCACAATAAGGCGTTTGTCTGATTTTTATGCAACTAATAAGAGTAAGCCAAAAGTAGATGAAACTAAAACAACAAGCTTAAATAAAAATACCTCAAAAGATATAGCTATAATAGGTATGTCAGGTAGGTTTCCAGGGGCCGAAACTATAGAAGAATTATGGTATAATTTAAAACATGGCAAAGAAACTATATCTTTTTTTTCGGACGAGGAGCTAGATAAAACAATACATGAATCTTTAAGAAATGATCCGTTGTATGTGAAGGCACGGGGAATTGTACCGACTGCTAAAACATTTGATGCAAAGTTTTTTGGTTTAAGCCCAAAAGTAGCTGAAGCAATGGATCCACAACAAAGATTGTTTTTAGAAATAGCCTGGGAAGTGTTAGAGGCCTCGGGCTACTTACCTAAAGTTTTTAACGGATCTATTGGTGTTTATGCTGGAACAGGAACAAATACATACTATACAAATAATGTTTTGCCCAACCATGATGTAATGAATCAAATTGGGCAGCTTCAAGCGAGTACGCTTAATGAGAAAGATTATATAGCCACGCGAACAGCATATCATCTAAACCTCACAGGTCCAGCGGTAAGTGTTCAATCAGCCTGCTCAACATCTTTGCTAGCTATAGCCAAGGCCGTGGATGCTTTAAGAAACGGACATTGCGACGTAGCTTTGGCTGGTGGTTCTAGTGTCACGGCACCAATGCATAGTGGGCATCTTTATCAAGAAGGAGCAATACTTAGTCCAGATGGGCACTGTAAAACCTTTGATGCAGATGGTAATGGCACTGTATTTAGCGATGGTGCTGGGGTTGTCTTATTAAAACCATTAGAACTTGCGAAAAAGGATGGGGATATAATTTATGGAACTATAAAAGGAATTGGTATTAATAATGACGGAGGAGAAAAAGGAAGTTTTACTGCACCAAGCGTTCAAGGACAGGCAGATGTCATATCAAGAGCTTTATATGATGCTAGTGTAACTCCCGAAGAGATTACTTACATTGAGGCTCATGGAACGGCTACTCCTCTAGGCGATCCCATAGAAATTGAGGGATTAAAAAGTGCTTTTGGGAAACAAGAAGAAAATAAATTTTGTGCTATTGGCTCTATCAAGAGTAATATAGGGCATTTAACGGCTGCTGCTGGTGTTGCTGGAGTAATAAAAACAGTATTAGCCCTTTATAATAAACAAATCCCAGCATCTCTAGGATTTCAAAAACCAAACCCATCAATAGATTTCGATAATAGTCCGTTTTACGTAAATAGTAAGCTAACAGATTGGAAGTTAACTAAAGCTAATAGTAGAATTGCTGGGGTAAGTTCTTTCGGTGTAGGTGGAACCAATGTGCACGTTATTCTTGAAGAATATAATGCTCATAAAAATAATTCTGACAGCGGCAGCAGGCGGTTACAAATTATACCTTGGTCAGCTAAAAGTAAAGAAAGTGTAGAAGGCTATAGTGATGCAATAAGTGAGTATTTAGAAAACAATACAACTACCAATTTAGCAGACTTTGCTTATTCTTTGTCTAAGACTAGAGAAAATTTTAAACACAGACGATTTATTGTAGCGAGCTCTAATAAAGAAGTGTTAAGCAAATTAGAAGAGAATACTAGTAATTCAAATTACATAGAAATTAAATCTATACCCAACGAAATAGTTTTTATGTTTCCGGGTCAAGGTGCCCAATACATAAATATGGGGAAAGCACTGTATGAAAATGAGATTGTTTTTCGTGAGGCTGTTGATTTATGTGCTTCCGTTATAATAGACGAATTCAAATTTGATATTCGAACTATTATTTTTCCGGATACTGAAAATGATATATCTATTTCCAATTTAAAAAACACGAAATATACGCAACCCGCATTATTTGTGATTGAGTATGCTCTATCTAATCTATGGATGAGTTGGGGAATAAAACCAACACTTTATTGCGGCCACAGTGTTGGCGAATTTGTTGCAGCCCATTTAGCAGGTATATTTAGTTTAAAAGATGCTCTCTATTTAATTACTAAAAGGGGGAGTTTAGTAAATGACTTACCAGGTGGCAGTATGTTATCTGTTAGATTATCAGAAACAGATTTAACACCAATATTGCCAAAAGAACTTTCTTTAGCAGCCGTTAATTCTGATACTTTATGTGTTGTTTCGGGGGAAGATGAAATTATAAATAATTTTTCCAATGTGTTAAAGGGGAGGCATGTTGCTCACAAATTACTCCAAACTAGTCATGCATTTCATTCAGATATGATGACACCTGTTATTGAAGAGTTTAAGCGTATTGTGGAAAGTGTTGTTTTAAATACGCCAAACATACCTATAATATCAACAGTTACCGGTAAAAAACTTACTGATAAAGAAGCGACGAGTTCAAAATATTGGAGTAATCATTTAAGAGATGCGGTGCGATTTTCTTCTGCGATGGACACAATATTTCAATTAGAAGATGTCATATTGTTAGAAGTGGGCCCAGGAAAAGTGTTAACCACTCTGGCGAAACAGAAGAAAATATCCAGAGGCAAAAGTGTTTTATCAAGCCTTCCAATACCCAAATCTAATGAAGACGATTACAATAGCTTATTACATACATTAGGACAATTATGGGCTAATGGCTTGAACCCTGATTGGAAAAGTTTTTATCAGAAGCAATCTAGAAAGTTATTAAGACTGCCTTCATATGTTTTTGATAAAAAACCTTGTTGGTTAGCACCTGTTACATCTAAATTAAAGGAAGACAAAAAAGGAAATACACAAAATATTAGCTCACAAACTGAAAATCATTTTGAAACTATAAATGTTTTAGAAACTAATACTACCCAAATGAGAAAAGAGTTACTTCTACAAAAAATTTCTGAAATTATTTTAAATTCCTCTGGTATTCAATTGGAGGAAACAGACTATAGCTATAGCTTTATTGAATTAGGCTTAGATTCTTTAATATTAACCCAAATTGCACTTACGTGTAAAAAGGAGTTTAATCAACCCATCACGTTTCGTAAACTTAATGAAGATTATAACTCTCCTGAATTACTTGCTGGTTTTTTGGATGAGACACTACCTAAAGATGCGTTTCAACCTGTTGCACCAGAGGTAAAAAGTACCCTTTCACCAAATCTAAATACTCCGCAAATGGGCGGACATGCAGTAAATACAGTTAGTCAACCTCTTCAGAATAGTAATGCGGCTTTAGGTCTTATTGCGCAACAGCTTCAGTTACTAGGGCAGCAAATGCAACTTTTACAAGGGGAAGTGGTTCAGCAAAACGTATCAGTACCAACTCCCGTAAGTGAAACTAGAAACGACACGCCAGCATCTAATATTCCGCCAACAATTAGCAATACAGAACTAACAGACGAGGAAAAAATAGAATATAAAAAACCTTTCGGTGCTTCCCCTAGAATTGAAAAACAAACATCGAAAGAAGTTGATGGAAAACAATTAGAATTTTTAAGTAGATTAACTGATACCTATAACCGAAAAACTATAAAGAGTAAGAACTATGCACAAGAACATAGGGCACATATGTCTGATCCTCGAGTAGTTAGCGGTTTTAAGCCCTTAACAAAAGAGCTGGTTTATCCATTAGTTATTGAAAAATCTTCTGGTAATAAACTGTGGGACTTAGATGGTAATCAATATTTAGACGCTTTAAATGGTTTTGGCTCATGTATTTTTGGTCATCAACCAGACTTTGTCAAAGAAGCAGTGCACAAACAAGTAGAATTAGGTTATGAGGTTGGTCCTCAACATCCACTTGCAGGAGAAGTATGCAAGTTACTTTGTGAATTGACAAATCATGATCGATCTGCTTTATGCAACACAGGATCCGAAGCTGTTTTAGGCGCAATGAGAATTGCGAGAACAGTAACAGGAAGAAATCTTGTTGTAGCATTCTCCCGATCTTATCATGGAATTAATGATGAAGGGTTGGTACGTGGCTCTAAAATATTAAAAAGCTTTCCGGCCGCTGCTGGTATTACGCAAGAATCGGTCCAGAATATGCTTATACTAGATTACGGTTCAGAAGAGAGTTTACAAATAATTAGAGAAAAAGCACATGATATAGCTGCAATTTTGGTAGAGCCCGTACAAAGCCGTAGACCAGAATTCCAGCCTAAAGAATTTATTCAAGAACTTAGAAGTTTCTGTACTGAAAATAATTCAGTACTCATTTTTGATGAAATAATTACAGGTTTTAGGATTCATCAAGGGGGTGTACAGGCTTTCTTTGGCATTAAAGCAGATTTAGCAACATATGGAAAAGTTATTGGTGGTGGACTGCCAATTGGAGCAATCGCTGGTAAAAAGGAATTTATGGATGCTCTGGACGGAGGATTTTGGCAATATGGTGATGATTCTTTTCCAGAAGTAGGTGTTACTTATTTTGCAGGTACTTTTGTTAGGCATCCACTAGCACTAGCTTCATGTAAAGCTTCTTTATCTTATTTAAAAGAAAAGGGTAATGCTTTTCAAGAGGAATTAAATAGAATCACAGAAAAATTTGTATTTGATTTACGAGTAGCGTTTAAAAATCGAAAATTACCAATAGATATAAACTATTTTGGTTCTTTATGGAGACTAAGTTTTACTGAGGAAATCCCTTATTCCGAGTTATTATTCGTTGTGCTAAGAGAAAAAGGTATTCATATTTGGGATGGTTTTCCTTGTTTTATGACAGAGGCGTTTACTAAAGATGATATTTCATTACTGAAAGACATGATTTTAAAGAGTTGTGACGAAGTTGTTGATGCTGGTATTTTATCAGGTGCACTAAGTAGAGATCTAAGTCTTGAGATAAAGAAAACAGAACAACTTAATACGCCACCACTTTCGGGAGCTAAGATAGGGGTAGATGAGGATGGAAACCCCGCGTGGTATATTGAAGATGTTTCTGGGGATGGAAAGCTCGTTAAAATTGAGATGTAGTATTATTTAAAAGTTTTATCCAAACTAGATATATTTAATCGATTTTATGTTCAAAGAAATTGACAATAATATCATTTTTAATGATAAAATATATAATCCATTTTCAGGGTTTAAAGTAGCTAAGGTTGTTGCCATAACACAACCTCAAGAAGAAATATGGAGTGCTTGTAAATTTGGTGGTGATGATGCAAACCGAGCTTATAATGAATCGATAAGTCTAGATTTTCAAGGGGAGCTAGATACTACGTTACTCATTTCATCTATTAAAGTCTTAATCAAAAGGCATGAATCGTTACGCTCTGTTTTTAGTGCTAATGGTCGTTTTATCATTATTTATGAAGATATAGATATTGATATCAATATTGTTGATATATCAAATTTATTGTATGATGCTAGAGAAGATAAGCTTAAAGCACATGTTAATGAAGATGCCGAATATATTTTTGATCTGATTAAGGGACCCTTGTGCAAGTTTACTATTTTAAAAACAGCACCTAACGCGCACAGAATAATTATTACATGTCACCACATTATTTGTGATGGCTGGTCGATTGGTATAATAATGCAAGATTTAGGGAAACTGTATACTAACTTAAGTAACAATGAAGAAGGTAACATTGAGCAACCAATTTCTTTTGGAGACTATGCCGATGAATTACTTGATTTTAGAGAAACGGCAGACTATAGAGCTATTGAGAAATTTTGGCTCAATCTTTATAGTGGTGATATTCCAAGACTTGAATTACCTGTAGATAATCCATATCCTGAACTTAGGAGTTATAAGGCTAATCGATTAGATTTTAAATTTGATAACTTATTACTATCTAAATTAAAACAACTAGGGCAAACCGTTAATTGTAGCTTAGTAACAACACTTTTAGCTGTTTACGATGTTTTTATTTATCGTATTACAAATCAAAAAGATTTAGTTGTTGGTTTACCATCCGCTGGTCAATCTGCTACAGGCATGTATCAGCTTATTGGGCATTGTGTGAATTTACTACCTATTCGAACTAAAATTGATTCAAAACTGAGTTTTCAAGAGTATCTGAGACAAAAAAATAGTTTTTTACTAGATATTTTTGATAACCAACAACTAAGTTTTGGAACTTTAATTAAAAAATTAGCTATCGCCAGAGATCCTTCAAGGGTTGCGTTAGTACCAGTAACTTTTAATATAGATTTAGGTTTAGTTGAAGGTGTAAAATTCCACGATTTAGATTATAAACTTACCAGTAACCCACGCAATTACGAAATATTTGAAATTTTTGTTAATGTTTTTGGTTCTGAGAATGATCTTGTATTTGAGTGGTCTTACAATACAAGTATTTTTAAAGCAGAGACTATAACTCGTTTTATGTCTGTTTTTAATGAGTTAGCGAGGGAGCTTGTAGCACTACCAGATAAAAGTATAGAGGATATTGTTCTTCACAAAAAGCAAGGGGATTATGCTATTTCCAATAGTAGCCAATACGTTTATCAGGCAAAACCTTTGCACGAACTTTTACAAATCCAAGCCTTAAAAACACCAAACAATACTGCTATTGAGTTTTTTGAAGATAGGTTCACTTATAAGGAATTAAATGAAAGGTCTAATCAATTAGCACAATACTTCAATACTTTAGGGATAGGCTCTAGAGATTTTATTGGTGTTTCTTTGAAACGCGGCCCAGATCTGGTTGCTACACTTATAGCAATTATGCAATGTGGAGCGGCTTATGTTCCTTTAGATCCTGATTATCCAATAAACCGTATCAAGTTTATGTTAAAGGATTCTCAATCAAAGTTTTTAATTTCAAATAAGGATAATTTAATAGACTTATCAATAGAATGTACCCAACTTTTTCTGGAAGATATTCTAGATGATTTGCCTAAATACCCTGTAAATGCATTAAATCTCAATATCAACTCAAATTCGTTGGCTTATCTGTTATATACTTCAGGGTCAACAGGTAAGCCCAAAGGGGTTCCTATTTCCCATAAAAATTTAGTCAATCTATTTTCTAGTTTGGCAAAGCAGCCTGGTATGCAGGAAAACGATAGGCAGCTAGCCATTACTACAATATCTTTTGATATTTCTAACGTTGAGATGTTTTTACCGCTATTGCATGGGGCTACAGTTGTTATGGTTGATGCCACTACAGCTAGAAATGGAAAGGCACTACTAGAAGTAATTAAAACTAAAAATATTAGTATCTTACAGGCTACGCCTACTACTTGGAAAATTCTTTTAGAATCCAACTGGACGGAAAAGTTTAATTTGAAAGCGCAATGCGGTGGAGAGGCACTTAGTAAGGAACTATCACTAAAAATTCTTGAAAAATGTAGCGAATTATGGAATATGTATGGCCCAACAGAAACGACCATATATTCTCATATCAAGAAAATCTCTTCGGATGATGACATTATAACTATAGGGAAACCAATTAGTAATTGTGGTAGCTACATATTAAGCCCTCAAAAAGAGTTGTTGCCTCAGGGTATTATTGGCGAAATTGCTATTTCTGGAGATGGAGTTGCTGAAGGCTATTTTAATAGGTCAGACTTAACAGAAGATAAGTTTATAGATTTTTCTTATACAAACAATAAGTTATATTTAACTGGTGACTTGGGTAAAATGCTTCCTAATGGCGAAATATTATGTTTGGGTAGAGAAGATAATCAAATTAAAGTTCGTGGTTACCGAATTGAAGTAGAAGAAATTGAGCATGTTTTAAACCAGCATCAAGAAATTCTTTCATGTGCCATCATTGGAAAAGATGATAACCTAATTGCTTTTTTAAAATTAAAAGATGACTTTGATGATCAAAATAATCTGATAGATAAACTAAAAGCAAATTTAAGTCTTGAGTTACCTAGTTATTATATACCTCACAACTATATAATTATAGACGACTTCCCTAAAACACCAAATAATAAACTTGACAGGAAAGCACTTTTGCAGTTGGGAGGAAAAAAAGTAGTTACAAATATTTCACTGTCTAACGTTTCTGAGACTCAACTCCAAAAGGATATTAAAGAAATATGGAAAAGATATCTTGATTTAGAAGATATAAATATTAATAGTAATTTTTTTGAACTTGGAGGTCATTCATTGAAGGCACTACAAGTCATGAATGCTATAGAAAATGAATTAAACATAGAAAATCTTCCCATCTCCAGTTTATTTGAATATTCATCCATTAGTAAACTTGCAGATTTAATTGATAATTTTAATAAAGAAAAAGTAAAAATATCCTCTTTAATTCCAATAAAAACTAGTGGGTCCAAACCACCTTTATATTTAATACATGGTGCTGGTTTAGAATTGTTAATATTTAATCCTTTGGTGGAACATTTGGATAAAGACCAGCCTGTCTATGGCTTACGGGCGCCAGAATTACTTGAGGGTCAAAATTTATTTAAAAGTATAGAGGCTTTAGCTGCAAATTATGTTGATACTATCATTAAAAGTAATTCTCACGATAATTTTTCAATTGTGGGGTATTCTTTTGGAGGCATAATAGCTTTTGAGATGGCGCGTTTACTAAAAAAACAAAATAAAACAATTACGATGTTAGGTTTGGTGGACACCTTTATAGAACCACATTTTTATTTTAAAACTGACGAAGAAAAGTTTAAGGCTACAGACAACTATATTAGGGAGAGAAGACAGTTTTACACTAAGGACATGTTTAAGAGCATAACCAACTTTATGCGACATATTAAACGTAAAAAAGATTTTATAGTAAGATACAAGCTTAATAAACAAAATTTTAAAACAACGGATGAAGAGCTAAAACATAATCAATTTTTAAAGACGGAGGCTGTAATTCAACCATTAAGGGCAAAATACTGTATAAAACCTTTAGAAATAAATGTCGATTTTTTTAATATCAAAGAGGATTTTACATTTATTGAAAAAACCAAGCTAGATAGCTGGCGAGATTTTGCTAAAAAGGGGCTTGTAGTTCATGATATCCCAGGAAATCATGATAATCTATTTGAACCGGCTCAAGTTGCAGACTTTGCCAAAATTTTTCAGAAAGTATTGCATGAAAGAAACATTTCTCCAAGTTAATTGTCAATCTCTAGGTTTAATTTCACTTGATAATATAGATTTAAATAATGATTTTGATTTAAATATTCCTACTGTTTTTAAATTTAATATTAATGATTATAATTATTTATATAATAATATAAGTAGCTATTTAAATGCCACTGAAGTTGAAAAATCTAATAGTTATTTTCTTGATAGAGATAAAGTTCAATTCGCGGTTTGCAGGGCTTTATTAAAAATTATTCTTGCTAATTATACTAATTTATCAATAAAGGATATTATTATTGCTTATGGTCCGTGGAAAAAGCCATATTTAATGAATAATTCTAATATCCAATTCAATATCTCACATTCTAATTATTGCTGCTTAATCGCTATATATAAAGATGATATCGGAGTTGATGTTGAACATTTGAAACCTACAGAAAATATAGATGCCCTACTAACTAATATTATTTCTAAAAAAGAAAATATACCAAGATTTTATTCAGCAAGAGAGAAGGAGTTGTTTTTTTACAATACTTGGACTAAAAAAGAGTCCGTCGTTAAAGCTTTAGGGACAGGTATTGATGATGATTTTAGTCAAATTCGCTTAGTTGAAAATTTAAATCATAAGAATATTCAGTTTGATAGTAATAGGGAGATTTGGCAAAACTTTGATTTCCGATTAAAACCGGATTACCAAGGAGCACTCACCTTTAAAAAATTTATGAATCAAAAAATATATCCGAAGTTTTATACTTTGACTTTAAATAACTGAAAATTCGACGATTTTATTGGTTAAAAATTTTTAAAACACCTTAATCTTCAGCAGTAAACTCCTTCATCTCCAAGGAAGGTTCTAAAACCCCTTCATCATCCCAAATGGTTTTTTCGTATCTATTTAGTTTAATAACAGGTGTTTTCTTCTTTTGACGTTCCGCCTGAAAATCTAAAAAGCTAATGTTATTATGGCTGGTAATCAGAAGTTCTTCTTTGGTACTGTTGTTACCCTCAATAGTAAAATCAAAAGCCACCTTATAACGTTTATCACTATTTTCAATAAACTTCAATGGTCTACTTACGTAAAAATAGCTTCCAGAAGTGCGTTTTATATATTTTGGGCGATAGATAAGGCTACTATCCTTTTCAAAAATTATGGTGCCTTTGCTAATGTTTTCAATATATTTTACACCTAAAATTAAACGCAAATTAAACTTTTCACCATGTCGCTTTTTATAATAGGTGTAATCTGTTCTGGTAATGGCATAAGTGTCATCAGCCACATAAAGTTTACCAGTATATTTAGCTTTTCCCTTTCTTGGTGTAAATGAGATGACATAAGTAAGTTCGCCACTATTATAGCCAACATCCTCAAAACTGTACTCGTATAAATCAGCATTTAAAATTTTGTTTAAAAAGGAGTTGTTGTAAAATTGTGAGCGTCTAAGTAAAGATTTGGTCTCATTATTTAAATAAGAAACCGTGTATTCGTTTTTATCATTATCATCTTTAAAATCCTCATCCTTCAATTTTAAAGAATCTTCAATTTTAAACAGTCCAGTTTTTAGCTTATACGTTTTAGTAGTGTCTAAATATTTAAGAATAATATTTTGCATTTTCTCTTGAATATTTTCAATCGAAAAATCATTTTTATGATCCAACAATTCGGTAGCCTTTTCCACTTCAAGTTTAATACTGTCTTTATCAAGCGCATAGACTTTACCTTTAAAATCTTCAAATTGTACCATATTGCTGGTTTTTACTTGATTTACCAAGGCTGTTAAGCTGTTGTTCACATCTTCTAGTTGCTTCTTTTTTACATGAGATGCTTTATCAATTTCAAACTCTAAACTCTTAAAATCCACATGGTCTGTACTGCGCTTAAATACATTGTACTGATTCAACTCATAATTATAGTTGTCTTTAATTTTTGCTTTTACTCGCGCAATAATAGAATCTACATTCGGGGCTTTATTGCTAATGTAAACTTCGTCTAACTGATTAATCGCTTGCGCTAGCTCAACCACAAAACTAAGTTGTTTTATTTCAGCAATACTTAAGGTTTTGTCCTCATAACCCATGCACGAAATAGTCACAGTTTTGGACAAGTTGGACCCTGAAACAGTAAAATATCCTTCATCATTGCTAATAACGCCCTCGTAGGTTCCAGTTTTTATATTAGCGTATGGAATCGCCTTTTTCGATGTTTTATCAATAAGTCTCGTGGTAATACTTTGTGCAAAAATTGAAAAACTAAATAAGCAGAATAGAAGCGTAATTCTTATTTTCATTTATAATTTTGATTGATGGATTTGTGTATTCAACGCCGCAAGTTAAATAATGTTACACTGTAGTTTAGTGCCATACTTGGTGTTTAACTTTTAATTATCTGTTTTTATTAAAATAGTCTTAATTTTTTATTTGGGCGTTACCCGCAAGGGGTCAGGCTTTATGTTGCAAGTCCTCGCTCGCTCCTATGGGCTCGCTGTGGGCTTTCTACTACAATCCCTAACGCGGTTCAATCAGTCAAAAACAGTATTATCCATAGCTTAAAACTCCCTGCTCACAACTTTTTAATTTAGGCGTTAAAAGGCTCCATTTTTTCCTACATTTGCAGCGCTAAAAATGAATAAATTATGAAAGCAGGTATCGTAGGATTACCAAACGTGGGAAAGTCAACACTATTCAATTGTTTGTCTAATGCGAAGGCGCAAAGTGCCAACTTTCCTTTTTGTACTATAGAGCCTAATATTGGTGTGGTAAATGTACCAGACCCAAGATTAGAAAAATTAGAGAGTTTGGTAAACCCAGAAAAAGTAATTCCTGCAACTGTAGAAATAGTTGATATTGCTGGATTAGTAAAAGGAGCCAGTAAAGGTGAAGGTTTAGGCAATCAGTTTTTAGCGAACATTAGAGAAACAGATGCTATTTTACATGTATTACGTTGTTTTGATAATGATAATATCGTGCATGTTGACGGTAGTGTAGATCCTATTCGTGATAAGGAAACCATAGATATGGAGCTGCAGTTAAAAGACTTGGAAACTGCCGAAAAGAAACTGGATAAAGTAAAAAGAGCCGCAAAAACAGGAAATAAAGAAGCACAAAAAGAAGAATCTGTATTGCTGCAAATAAAAGAAGCTTTAGAATCTGGAACGTCCATTAGAGCCATTGATTTTAGTGAAGAGGATTATCTGGAATTTGTAAAGCCTTTACAATTTATTACCGATAAGCGGGTAATGTACGTTTGTAATGTAGACGAAGGATCTGCAGTTTCAGGAAATGCCTATGTAGAGCAAGTTAAGGAAGCTGTAAAAGATGAAAATGCTGAGGTTTTAGTTTTGGCTGTTGGTACAGAGGCAGATATTAACGAACTGGATGATTACGAGGAACGCCAAATGTTTCTACAAGATATTGGATTGGATGAACCTGGTTCAGCTAAATTAATTCGTGGTGCTTATAAATTATTGAACCAGCAAACCTATTTTACAGCTGGTGTTAAAGAAGTTCGCGCTTGGACTGTAGATATTGGAGCTACCGCGCCACAAGCCGCAGGTGTAATTCATACGGATTTTGAAAAAGGGTTTATTCGTGCAGAAGTTATTGCTTATAATGACTATGTATCTTTAGGAAGTGAAGCTAAAGTTAAAGAAGCGGGTAAGATGCGTGTTGAAGGTAAAAATTACGTTGTAAAAGATGGAGATGTAATGCACTTCTTATTTAATGTATAATTGATAGACAATTATTAAATATGCCAAAGCAAGAAAATAATATAGCTTATTACTTGCGCAAGGCGTTTTATATCGATTACTGGAATTTTAATGGACGCTCCAGAGGTAAAGAATTTTGGAGTGTTATAATACTTCAAGCTTTGGTGCTTGGTTTCTCTTTGATACTTCATTATTTCTATTTTAGTTTCAAAGGAGAGTTCTATCTAAGGTTTATTTTTTACCTTCTTGTTTTTATATACTTTATGTTAACTACAGTTCCTACAATTACTGTACATGTTAGAAGATTACATGATGCAGGGAAATCAGGATGGTGGCATCCTGCCGGTATTAGCTTTATGTTTAATATTGTCATTGGCATGGTTTCGCTTATTGTTCTTTTTATTTATGGCTTAATCATGTTATTGTTTTTCGATGGAAATCCTACTTTTGATCCTTCCGTAATCGATACTTTAAAAGAGATTTTCTCATATGCTGTTGCTGTTACATGGTCTTTAAGTGTTTTAACAGGTATTACTTTTCTTTACTTAAACAGTGCATCAGGATCAAATAAATGGGGAGAAAACCCTAAAGAAAATCCTGATTTAAAGGAAATAGAAAATATAGGTAGTAAGTAAAATTTACCACAATTAACTCCATTTGAACATTGTATTTTTATAAAAACGAACGATTCATAGTGTTTTCAACTGTCTAATTTCGGGGCATGGAAACAACAAAGAAGTTCTGGCTAGGAATAATCATTGGTATTTTGGGTGTAGTGCTATTTTCATCAAAAGCAGTTATGGTGAAATTAGCGTATCAATATGACGTAGATGTGATGAGCATGTTATTGTTGCGTATGGCCTTTGCTTTTCCTTTTTACCTGATTATTGCGTTTCTTTACCGAAAGAAAAACACAACCGAAAAGACGACCAGGGATTGGTTGTGGGTTCTGTTTTTTGGATTCCTTGGGTATTATCTAGCAAGCTACTTCGATTTTGTGGGGTTAACGTATATCAAAGCAAGTTTAGAACGTATTATTCTATTTGTATATCCTACGATTGTTTTGTTGCTAAACAAAGTATTTCTAAAGCAGAAAATAACAAAACCGCAAATAGTTGCTATTATCTTAACCTATCTAGGGGTTGTCATCGCATTTTGGGATGAGGTTCATATCTCAGGAAAGGGAACATATTTAGGCGGAATTTTTATTCTTTTAAGTGCATTTACCTATGCTGCTTATTTGGTGGGTAGTGGTTGGCTAATTCCTAAATTTGGAGTCGTGCAATTTACAGCTTATGCAATGCTAATGTCTTGCGCTTGTGTATTTGTACATTATAGTGTAATTAATGAAACTGATTTGTTCAGCTTTTCTTGGGAGGTTTACGCTTTGGGTTTTTTAATAGCCATTTTTGCAACGGTAGTGCCGTCGTTTTTGGTATCAGCTTCCATAAAAATGATCAGTTCATCGAATTTTGCAATTGTAGCAGGAATCGGGCCAATTTCTACCATTATTTTGGCAGCCATATTCTTGGAAGAACATCTTACTCTAGTCCAACTATTTGGTGCTTTGGTGGTTATCGCTGGAATTTTATTCTTATCCCTCAAGAAGTCAACAAAACTCTAGGTTAACGTTCTCAACAATATTCTTATTTTATTGTTAATTACTTTGTAACGCCTCTGTTTTATTTTTTCATATGTTGTGCTATATTAGCGTGCTATCACGTAATTCACACCCTTTTTCATGGCTGAACAAACCAAATATACCGAAGATAATATACGTTCGTTAGACTGGAAAGAGCATATTAGAATGCGCCCAGGAATGTATATCGGTAAACTTGGTGATGGCTCTTCTCCAGATGATGGTATATACATTCTGCTCAAGGAAGTTTTAGATAACTCTATTGACGAGTTTGTGATGGGAGCTGGTAAAACCATTGAAATTTCAATTCAAGGCAATAAGGTAATCGTCCGTGATTATGGGCGCGGTATTCCTTTGGGGAAAGTTGTGGATGTAGTATCCAAAATGAATACGGGCGGAAAGTACGATTCCAAAGCATTTAAAAAATCAGTAGGATTAAATGGGGTTGGTACTAAAGCCGTAAATGCACTTTCTAACTATTTTAGGGTTGAATCTACACGGGATGGTAAATCGGCTTCTGCAGAGTTTGAACAAGGTACACTTACAAATCAAGACCTGCTGGAAGACACAAGTCGTAGAAAAGGAACTAAGGTGTCTTTTGTGCCTGATGAAAGCATTTTCAAAAACTACAAATTCCGAAGTGAATATGTAGTGAAAATGTTGAAGAACTATGTGTACCTCAATCCTGGGCTGACCATTGTTTTCAACGGAGAGAAGTATTATAGTGAAAATGGATTAAAAGATTTATTAGCTGAAAAGATTAACGAATCGGATCTGCTGTATCCAATTATCCATTTAAGAGGAGATGATATTGAAATTGCATTAACCCATAGCAAAACGCAATATAGCGAAGAGTACAATAGTTTTGTAAACGGACAAAACACAACTCAAGGTGGTACACATCTTAATGCTTTTCGAGAAGCTGTAGTTAAAACGGTGAGAGAGTATTATGGTAAGAATTATGACCCGTCTGATATTAGAAAATCTATTGTTAGCGCCATTGCCATAAAAGTAATGGAACCCGTTTTTGAAAGTCAGACAAAAACAAAATTAGGTTCTACAGAAATGGGAGGCGATTATCCTACTGTAAGAACGTATATAAACGATTTTGTAAAACGATATCTTGATAATTACCTTCATAAAAATCCTGATATTGCTGAAAAATTACAGCGTAAAATACTTCAAGCAGAACGAGAACGAAAAGAACTTTCTGGAATAAGAAAATTAGCCAGAGATCGTGCAAAAAAAGCAAGTCTTCACAATAAAAAATTAAGAGATTGTCGTGTGCATTTTGGCGATACCAAAAATGAAAGAAATCTTGAAACGACCCTTTTTATTACGGAGGGAGATTCAGCATCCGGTAGTATTACAAAATCGAGAGATGTCAATACTCAAGCGGTTTTCAGTTTAAAAGGAAAGCCTTTAAATTCCTATGGTTTAAGTAAAAAGATTGTTTATGAAAACGAGGAGTTTAATTTATTGCAAGCAGCCTTAAATATTGAGGAATCGCTAGAAGATTTGCGCTATAATAATGTAGTTATTGCCACAGATGCTGATGTGGATGGTATGCATATTAGATTATTGCTAATTACATTCTTTTTACAATTCTTTCCTGAAGTCATCAAACATGGGCACCTGTATATTTTACAAACACCGTTGTTTAGAGTTCGAAATAAAAAAGAAACCATTTATTGTTATACTGAAGAAGAGCGCATCAATGCTATTGAAAAATTAAAACCAAAACCTGAGATTACGCGATTTAAGGGACTTGGTGAAATTTCTCCTGATGAATTCAAGCATTTCATTGGGGAAGATATTCGATTAGATCCAGTAATGTTAGATGATAATATGTCCATAGATGAGTTATTGTCCTTTTACATGGGCAAAAACACACCAACGCGACAAGAATTCATTATTGATAATTTAAAGGTGGAAATGGATTTAATTGAAGAGAAATAAGAGACCTATTCCTGGATATTAGGAAGTTTTAATATGATAGAAGAAGAAAACGACGACTTAACAAACGACCAAAACGAAGAGCCCCAAGAAACCATAACCCGTGTAACGGGCATGTACAAAGATTGGTTTTTAGACTATGCCTCTTATGTGATTTTAGAGCGTGCAGTACCTGCTATTGAGGATGGGTTTAAACCGGTACAGCGTCGTATTATGCATTCTATGAAAGACCTTGATGATGGACGCTACAATAAGGTGGCAAATATTGTTGGTCATACCATGCAATACCACCCTCATGGTGACGCAAGTATTGCAGATGCCATGGTTCAAATTGGTCAAAAAGATTTACTCATTGATACCCAAGGGAATTGGGGAAATATTTTAACGGGAGATAGTGCCGCAGCGTCTCGTTATATTGAAGCGCGTATTTCTAAATTTGGTTTAGATGTTGTTTACAATCCTAAGATTACAGAATGGCAAGCTAGTTATGATGGTAGAAGAAAAGAACCTGTAAATCTTCCAGTAATGTTCCCTCTATTATTGGCTCAAGGAGGTGAAGGAATTGCCGTTGGTTTGTCAACTAAAATTTTGCCTCATAATTTTATTGAACTTATAGATGCTTCGGTAAAACATTTACAAGGCAAACGGTTTACCATAGTTCCTGATTTTCCAACTGGAGGAATCGCTGATTTCTCAAATTATAATGATGGTAATAGAGGAGGAAAAGTTAGAGTAAGAGCAAAAATTTCCCAGCTAGATAAAAACACACTTGTTATTACAGAATTACCTTTTGGAACTACCACATCCTCTTTAATCGATTCTATTTTAAAGGCGAATGACAAGGGTAAAATAAAAGTCAAAAAAATTGAAGATAATACTGCCGCTGAGGTTGAAATTTTAGTGCACTTGCCTTCTGGATTATCACCTGATAAAACTATTGATGCCCTTTATGCCTTTACAAGTTGTGAATCTTCAATTTCTCCTTTAGGTTGTGTTATTGAAGAAAATAAACCCTTGTTTATTGGAGTATCTGAAATGTTGCGTCGCTCAACAGATAATACGGTTCAGCTTTTAAAACAAGAATTAGAAATAAAACTTGGCGAGCTCGAAGAACAATGGCATTTTGCTTCTTTAGAACGCATCTTCATTGAAAACAGAATCTATCGTGATATCGAAGAAGAGGAAACTTGGGAAGGTGTAATTTCAGCAATAGATAAAGGTTTAAAGCCTCATATCAAACATCTAAAACGCGCTGTTACAGAAGATGATATTGTGAGATTGACAGAAATCCGTATTAAGCGTATTTCCAAATTCGATATCGATAAAGCGCAACAAAAAATTGATGCCTTGGAAGAGCAAATTGCTGAGGTAAAACACCATTTAGAGCACCTTATTGATTATGCAATTGCCTATTTCCAAAGACTTAAAAAGGAGTACGGTGAGGGAAGGGAGCGCAAGACCGAAATACGAACTTTTGATGATGTTGATGCCGCAAAAGTGGTGATTCGAAATACGAAACTTTATGTAAATAAGGAAGAAGGCTTTATAGGAACGTCTCTGAGACGTGATGAATACATTGGCGATTGTAGTGATATTGATGATATTATTGTGTTTACCAATTCTGGTAAGATGATGGTAACTAAGGTTGATACGAAAACCTTTATTGGTAAAGGCATCATTCACGTTGCAGTATTTAAGAAAAAGGACAGGCGCACTATTTATAACATGATTTATAAGGATGGAGCTAAAGGGCCATCATATATCAAGCGTTTTGCGGTTACTTCTATAACTAGAGACAGAGAGTATGATTTAACCAATGGAAACAAAAGTTCTAAAGTTTTGTACTTTACTGCAAATCCAAATGGTGAGGCAGAAGTTGTCACCATTAATTTGCGTCAGGCGGGAAGTATAAAGAAGCTAAAATGGGATATTGATTTTGCTGATATTCTAATAAAAGGTCGCGCATCCAAAGGAAACTTGGTGTCTAAATATTCAATCAAGCGCATAGAACTTAAAGAAAAAGGTGTTTCTACTTTAAAACCTCGTAAAATATGGTTTGATGATATCATACAACGTATCAATGTTGATGGACGAGGCGAGTTAATTGGAGAATTTAGAGGTGAAGATAAATTACTTATTATTAACCAATTTGGAGTAGCAAAAACGGTTACACCAGAAGTTACTATGCACTTTGATAACGATATGGTTGTTTTGGAAAAATGGGTGCCTAAGAAACCAATATCTGCCATTTATTATCATGGAGAAAAGGAACTTTATTATGTAAAACGCTTTTTAATTGAAAATGAGGGTAGAGAGGAAGCCTTTGTTCCTGATGCTCAGGGTTCGCAATTGGAAGTAGTATCTACGGATTGGAAACCAGTGGCCGAAGTTGTGTTTGCAAAAGAGCGTGGTAAGGATCGACGTGATAATTTAGAGGTAAACTTGGAAGAGTTTATTGATATTAAAGGTATCTCAGCGATGGGAAACCAATTAACAAAACTAAAAGTAAATCAAATAAATTTATTAGAGCCTTTGCCTTATGAAGCTCCCGAAGAAGTTCATGCCGATGATTTAGAAGTTGTGGACGAGGAAACGGTAAAGGATGAAGATTCCAACGCTTCATCGGAGGATGAAAGTGAAGGACAGACCTCATTATTTTAGTTTTATTTTCGTGTTATTTTATTAGGTAAATAGAGGTTTTGACCTTTTATTTTTAGGGCAGTTAATTTTGTTTCTGTAAGCTTTCCTCAACAATTTGTCATTCCGCACATCAAGCAGAATCCAGTTTTTAACTATTGGATTCCTGCTTACCAAAGAATTATAATTCAGTACTTCAAAACGAATTTCATACGTTGATTAAAACTATATATTTCCAATCTATAGAGATTAATTGAAACAGCTTTATTTTACGCGCATTAACCAAACCTTTTCAAAACCTTTCTCTTTTTGTTTGGCTATGGTACGTTTGCTGGCTATATCTCTATCCGCATATCTATCTACATAAACGTAATGGAAATCGTCGTTAGCATCTTTTTTGCCAAATCTCGCATAATAGCCTTCGCTTTTTAATTTAGCGACAGCTTTTTCGGCATTTTTCACATTTTTAAAACTTCCAAGAATTACATAATATCCAGGTTTTAAATGACCGTCTACAACATCTTCTGGATCTTCTTCACTCATTTTTGGATATGCAATCAAATCAGGATCTACAGTTTCAACCTGTGGAACACTATCTGTTACAGTCTCTTCAATCTCTTCGTCAGCTATCGTTTCAAACAGTTTTTCTTCATCTTTATAATTGATGTTGTGAATTTTAATACGATTACGTCTCACGTTAACTAACCATTCAGGCATTTCGGTAGCTTCAGGGGCTAAATCAATCGAAACTCCTATAGCATGAACATCATTAAAATTTTGAGCGCCAATGGCTTTCTCATAAGAGTAACTCACTTTTACACGCTCTAAAAACTTAGCACTAATAGCACCATTTATGGAGTAATCGTTCTTGTAAGATATTGCCAATTCACCTTTTTCTTTGTAATTCATCAGCGCAACACCTTCAAAAAAATCGAGGTCTGAATATGAATTATATCTAACTAAAGGTGTTAATCTAAAATAATCCGATAACGCAAAATCATAAGACGCGAAAACCGAATATCCTTCTGAAACTGAAAGTGTTTCAGGCGGGCTTAGGGTTAGACTATTTTGAATTGGAATATGATTTATAAAACCACCAATGGTTAAGTTGTAGTTTCTATAATGACCAGAAATACGGTAAATGGTATTAATGTCGTTTTCCCTAGAAGAATCTACTTCATTGAGTTTATCGGTACCTATGGAAAGTCCAATATTGAAATATTGGTAATAATCTCCTAAACCTAAACGCACGCGACTACTTAAAAATAATTGTGAATAGCGCATCACATCGTAGCTATGTTTGGAGTAATCTACCCCAAAAACCACATTATCAAAAAAGGCTAATTGCGCTGCTACATATTGTGATGTTTGCGCAATATCGGAATCTGAGGCTTGCAGCATTCCTGTAACATTATAACGCTCGTTAGCCGCTATAAATGCTGGATTTTCCATAAACCTATAAATTTGGTTCTGACCTGGTAAAACAAGGCGTTGTGCTACCATAGTTAGCGAAAATAACATTAGTATTATGAATCCAATGAGGTGTTTGGTATAGTTTGGTGCTGCCATTGTCTTTTTCCTTTTAAAAGGGGTTCTAAAAATTTACGGTCTTCTGCTGTCAATATGCTCAAAACTAAAAAGTTTTATCTAAAATACGATAAAAAGCGTAAAAAATAGACTAAAAGCAAATAAAATTAACAATTAGTAAGTATTTTAGTATGAAACTGTTATGGTTCGAACTGTTGCAACGGATTAGGGTTTACAACATTATCGAAAAAGTAACTTAAAGTTTTAATATATTATCCGAAGCGAAAAAAGAAGTTAAGTTTAAAAGAAAATCATCATATTTCATCAGTTGTTCTTTTGAAATAAACTCGTTAGCTCTATGTGCTTGTTCTATAGATCCAGGACCGCAAATAATGCTTTGCAAGCCAGCTTCGTTATACTGTCCAGCTTCTGAAGCATAAGCGACTGTACCAATATTCTTATTCGTATTGATATTAGACATTAATTGGACGATATCACTGTCAACTTTACTATCAAAAGGTACAACAGGTGGATGTATCTCTTCGGTTTCAATTTTAAAATCAGGAAAAACAGTTTGTAATTCTTGTGCTCTAGTGTTGCAATGCGTTTCAAAGTCATTAACTATTGCTTCAAGATTATCTTTGGGAATCATTCTTGCATCCCAAGAAAAGTATGCCTTGTCTGCGATAACATTAGGCGCTATACCACCATGAATGATACCTGTATGTAAAGAAGAATGTGGTGGTGTAAAACGTTCGTCTGTACTACCAGAAGCTATTAGTGAATTCATTTTTTCTTCTAGCCATAAAACCAATCGTACTGCTTCATGAATAGCACTCACTTCTTGTTTAATTCTACTGCTATGACCCGCGGAACCATTTACTTTTGTTTTGAATAAGCAGATACCTTTATGACCAATTATGGGTTGCAGTAATGAAGGTTCACCTATAATGGCGTATTTTGGTTTTTCAGGATAGTGGTTTTTTAAATGTTCCACCAATTCTGGTGCAGATAAACAACCAATTTCTTCATCATACGAAAAGGCGAAGTATATGGGTTTTTTTAAGTTGGCCTTCACTAAATCTGGAAGCGCATGTAAACAACACGCCAGAAAGCCTTTCATATCACAAGAGCCGCGACCGTATAATTTGCCATCACCTTTATCTGTTAAAATAAACGGATCTGTGTCCCAGTCCTGTCCTTCCACAGGCACAACATCAGTGTGTCCTGATAAAATAATACCACCGTCCACAGAAGGCCCTATGCGGCAATGTAAAGATGCCTTTGTAAAGTCTTCATTGGGTACAAGTGTACATGCAACACTAAAGCTTTCAATGTAATCTTTAATCCAATGTATTATCGATAAATTACTTTGGCCACCCAACACAGGAAAAGCTACTAATTTTGAAAGAATTTCTTGGGTTGTCATTGTATTTGTTGTTCTAAATATTCTGTGATCTTTGAAATATCTTCTTGATAATCAAACCACATTATATGTTCGTTTTTTCTAAACCAGGTGAGTTGCCGTTTTGCAAAACGTCTTGTGTTCTTTTTTATTTCTGAAATGGCAAAGTCTAGTGTCCATTCGCCCTCAAAATAGTTGAAGAGTTCTTTATAACCTACAGTATTTAATGCGTTTAGGTTTTGGTATGGTATTAAAGATTTTGCCTCATCTATTAATCCATCTTCTACCATTATGTCAACCCTTTTATTGATGCGAGAGTAGATGATTTTTCTATCAGCATTTAAGCCAATTTGAATAGTTTTGAATGGTCTTTTGTTTTTTGGTTTGTTTAAAAAAGAGGAATAAGGTTTACCAGTACCCATTGAAATTTCTAATGCTCGGATAAGACGATGCGGGTTATCAATTGCTATGGTGTCGTAACTTTGAACATCAAGTTTTTTCAATTGTTCTTGAAGATGTGTTATACCCTTTACTTTTAAATCTTTATTTAAATGCTCTCTGATGGCGGGATTAACTTCTGGAAATTCGTCCAAACCTTGAACTACTGCATCTAAATACAAACCAGAACCACCAACCATAATAGCGACATCGTATTTTTTAAATAAGTTGCTTAAAATAGAAATAGCATCTTTTTCAAAAGCACCAACGCTATAGTTATCATGAATGGATTTATGGTGAATGCAATGGTGTTTTGCTGCGGCTAGTTCTTCGTGAGTTGGCGCCGCTGTACCAATTTGCATTTCTTTAAAAAACTGGCGTGAATCTGCTGATAAAATTTCAGTATTAAAATGTTGCGCAAGTTTTATACTAAGTGCTGTTTTGCCGATAGCGGTGGTGCCAACAATGGAGATTAGATATTTGGTTTTTGTGTTTATGGTATTAGTATTTAGGTGTTTAAAGAGTAAACTTTAATCTCGACCCAGTAAATGTGTATTTAATAAATCTTAGGTTTTCCATCAATGTCTCTTTTTGTGTCTATTTCAAAAGGTATTTTTTCGCCATTCTGAATTACAGAAAACTCATTTTTATACTGTTCTTTAAATATAGTATCTCCAACTTTCAAAATAGAAATTTTTATTGAATTATTAATTTTACTGTGTTCTGCGCATGTTGGAATACGATACGTAATGGACTTATATTGACAGTATATAGAAGTGTAATTATCTTTATATATTGCTCTAATAGTTCTGTAGTTTATTTTTTGTTCAAAGACATCAAAGAACTCATCCTTAGTTTCTAAACAATATCTGGAGTCAACAAACAAATGCTTTAATAAACTGGGTAACATTAAAACTAGAGCTATAAAAAAGAATACTAGAGTGACTTTAAACTTAAAAAAACCATATAACTCATGCCACTTTCTTAATATCTTTAAACCTCTATTCATTTTTTTACTTGCGTGTAAAGAGATTTAAACATGCAACTTCTCACCACAATTGTAGCAATATTGACCGCCATCCCTATGATCCTCGGCAAGACAATTGTCGCAAGATTGGGAATTTAGACGAATTGGTGGGGCTTGTGGTGTATTGTTTTCTTTTTTTCCAAGTGCGGTATACTCCGCAGAAACAATACCAGTAGGCACCGCTATGATACCGTAACCCAAAATCATAATAAGTGCCGCAATGAGTTGTCCTAAAGGTGTAACAGGGGCGATGTCTCCAAAACCAACAGTTGTTAGGGTAACGATACACCAATAAACACTAACTGGAATACTGGTAAATCCGCTGCTTTCGCCCTCTATTAAATACATAAGTGTACCGCAAATAATACAGAGTATGATTACTGCAAATAAAAATACCGAGATTTTGGCGCGACTTGCTTTTAGCGCGGTTACCAAAAGGTTGGATGCTCCTAAATATCTAGCTAACTTTAAAATTCTAAAAACACGCAGTAAGCGAAGTGCTCTTAAAGAAGCCAAAGCATGAACGCCACCAAAAAGTAGGGATATGTATTTTGGAATGGTGGACAATAAATCTATAATGCCATAAAAACTAAAAATGTACTTGAAGGGTTTTTTTACCGTAATGACGCGAGTGATATATTCTATACTGAACAGGATGGTGATAATCCACTCCGCAATGTTTAAAAAGTCATGATACTTTTCATCAAAACTCTTTATGCTTTCTAGCATTACTAAAATGATACTTGCTATAATGGCAATAAGAAGTACAACATCAAAAAGTTTTCCTGCACGGGTGTCTGCTTCATAAATAATATCATGAAGTTTACGTCTCCAGTTTTCGTTTTTGCTAGTACTCATTTTACCAAATGTACTAAAGTTTTAGGATTTCTTTTTTATAACAAAAAGTGAGTTGGTTTGCATGTTGACTACTTTATTCATAAACTCCTTTAAATAAGGGTAGTATTCTGGAGGATACACCGCCTCGTTAAAGTTGATGTTAAGCATCATGTTTACCGTGTTACCCACAATAGTGGTGGAAAAACTAAAATCTCCAGCTCTGTTAGGTAGAGCGGTTCTCATATCTTCAGGTTTTTCAACTATAGTATAATTGTCGCCTAGATTTAGTTGAAACATGTAGGTATATTTGTCTTCATATCCAAAATCGATAGGGTAGGTGCGCTCTTGCAACTTAAAGGGATTCTCTTTAAAATAAGGGAACAAAAACGGATTTAAGTATATGGTTTTACCAACATTTTCGGCGTTATATGCAATATCATAACTTTCTGAAAAATTTGGACTTGTTGCCGTTGAACCATTTGTCTGGTGATTTGAAATCTCGATATTGATAGATTTATTTTGAAGTTTTTCCTCATATTCCGTTGGATTTGGAAAATAGGACATTCTTGACATAAGTGCATGATATCCTGTTGTTCTACTTTTTACATCACCCACAAGGTTTTGGGCAGCGTCAAACTCCAAAGTTACAGCGGTTAAAATAGAGGATTTAGTGCTTGATGAAATATCCATCCACTCACTGCCGTTTTCAAAATCCATTCTTCTGGCGTATCTATTAAGGCATCTAAATGGTATTTGTCCGAAACTTAAATAATAGTCTGTAGCGTCCAATAAATACGCCTTATTATTTATTTGAGCTTCAACTAAAAGATAATTAAAATCTGTAACCACAGGAAAAATCGTAGTTGCAAAACCATTATTTCTGGTAGATAATAAAACTGGATTTACATTAATGCCGCTTTCTCTGAGTAAATTATGAAGTAAGATGTTGATTGAGGAAACATTGCCTGATTTATTTTTTATAAGATCTTTTACTGACACATCGTTAAAGATGTTGTATTCTCCATTCCAAGTATAGTGCTCTTTAACAAAGTTATAGATGGCTTTGGCTTTTTTAAGTTGGTCTGCTTCGTTACTAATAGTTGCAGGTAAGATCTCTTCTAAATCAATTGTTTTTTTAAGCTGTTTGCCTATGTTCTTTTCGGTTCTAAATTCCTTATCAACGTCTTCCCAGGTTTTAGAGTAATCTTCAACTCTGCCATCCATACCTCTAAAGGTTTTTAACTCGTATTCAATGCGGGCTAAATAATTGTCTTTAAACGTCATGTAATCCTCTTCAATAAACGCAGGAATATCTTTCATGGCATAAACATTTACAGCACAATTAGCACTTCCACCAGAAGCCGTCAAACAATCAGACACAACTTTTGAAGTATTGGTAGTGAGTTTTTTGCTACCCACTAATTTGATGTGATATTCCCAATTCCCAGGAATGCTGGTATTGTATTCGCTGTATAAGGTTGGTATATCATGCTGAAACTCCCATCCATGGTATTTAAACATAAATGGTGATTTTAAAGTATAGCTGTACGTAATAACAGAACCTTCTTTAATATTTGGTAATGTAAATTTTACAATATCATACTTTTCATTGTAGGCTTCAGTATAAATGTTTTTTCTCAATAATGGAGTTTTAATTACTTTACCATCAACTATGTTGTAGGTTGTGGCAGCAATATCGTCCACACTTTCAGAGGTGTTATAATTCTGTTTATAGAGGTAAATGCTTACTGTAGCGTTGTCGAAACCTTCTTTAGTTAATATTTTAATTTTTCGTTTTTCTTGGGTCATTAAATCATACGTATGATTACTTACCCAACTTTTACCATATTCATAAATAATGAGGGCATTGGCAGTAGAATCTTTATCGTATGTAGTGGCTTCAATTTCGGATTTGCTTACTTTAATAGATTCTGAATTAAATGGAGATGTTTGGGCGTTAATCTGAAAAAATAATAGCTGAAAAAGTAAAAGTGCGGTTAAACTTTTTTTCATTGGTTGTTAAGAATTAATTGTTTGACTTTTTTATTGCGTCGTAAATAGCTTTGAATAATGTGTTGTGTGTCTCGGTTGTTTTCCATTGGCGTAATAATGGATTCTAATACCTCTATTTGGTTAATTTGATAGTTCAAATTAAAAAAACCTAAACCTTGAAAAACTCCATTTTTAATAAGGATAGCACTCTTTTCATCAATATCACGTCCCTTGTCAATAATTACCATATCCTTATTAGCGTAACTGTTTTTATCAATAAGAGCTGCAACCCGCATGTTGTAACTTTCTGATGATTCTTCGGCAATACAAGCTCCATTACATGCTTTAATTTCGTAATTAAAACAGCTGGATGTAGATTTATATTCACCTGTTAATTTTTGACATAACTTATAATCTTCAATAGCTTTAGAAATAAAGCTTTTTCCACTTTGTAAATTACTAAAGGTTGTGATGGCTTGCTTTTTGGTATCAATTTTACTAACACTTAGGTTTTGATAGCCTTTTACGTCAACAAAACTATAAAGCGCGTGTGTAAAACTGGTGCGTTTTAAGGCACGGTTAAAAATAGGTTTGTTGCGTTTTATTTCTTCACTTTCCTTTAGAAGCGCTACGAGTTCACTACCCGTTGCTTCATAAGTAACGGCCGCCACTAGCGCCTGTATTTTTTTAGATTTTGGACTATTATTGGTAAAATGTTGATTGATGCGTTTTTTGATGTTGTTGCTTTTCCCAATATAAATGATTTCTCCATCTGCATTATGGATATAATACACGCCAGTTATTGAAGGCAGTTGAGCTATGATATCTAAATGCCTAGGTTCTAGTTGATGTTTGGGGTTTAACCTAACAGTGTCTTTTATGATGTTTTTTTCACTGTCTTTATCCAAAAGCATTTTGAAGAGTTTTACCGTAGCTTGCGCATCACCGGAGGCACGATGTCTGTCGGCAACTGGAATCCCTAAAGATCGTACTAATTTCCCTAAACTGTAAGACGGTTGTCCAGGAATTAGGTATTTGGATAATTCAACAGTACAAAGCGATTCGCGCTCATATTCAAACCCAAGTCTACTAAACTCTGTTCGTAAAATACGATAGTCAAATTGCGCGTTGTGAGCTACCAGGATACAACCATCTGTAATTTCAACTATACGTTTAGCAATCTCATAAAATTTTGGTGCATTACGTAGCATACTACTGTTTATACCTGTAAGATTAACTACGAAGGGTTGAATTTCTCGTTCTGGATTTACCAAGCTAATAAATTGATCTACAATTTCATGACCATCAAACTTGTATATGGCAATTTCTGTAATACCTTCTTCATTATACTTGCCACCCGTAGTTTCTATGTCTAGTATTGCGTAAATCTTACTGGTTATTTGTTAATTGTTACTTGTTATTGGTAACTATTTAAAAGCTAAAAAATTATTTTTATCCACCGTCTACTGATAATTTCTAGCACCAAAAATACTACTACCAACACGAACCATGGTACTTCCGCATTCAATGGCTAATTCGTAATCTCCGCTCATACCCATGCTAACAGTTTCAGGTTTAAAGTTAAAAGATTCCATCGGTTTTAGGCTATCAAACGTAGTTTTTAAAGTGTTAAATTCTTTTTGAATTTGTGTTGAATTATCTGTAAACGTCGCCATACCCATAACTCCTGTAATTCGAACGTTTTTTAATTCTGAAAACTCATCAGATGTTAAAATATTAGAAGCATCAGAGGGAGTCATCCCAAATTTGGAATCTTCTTCGGCTATTTTAATTTGAAGTAAACAATTAATAATACGGTTGTTCTTTTTGGCTTGTTTATCTATTTCTTTTAGTAATTTAAAATTATCTACACCATGAATCAGGCTTACAAAATGTGCCATATATTTTACCTTGTTGCGTTGTAGATGCCCAATCATATGCCATTTAATATCTTTAGGCATTTGCTCATATTTTTCCGCCATTTCTTGCACCTTGTTTTCACCGAAAATACGATGTCCTGCTTCATAAGCCTGCAGAATATCACTAATTGGTTTTGTTTTAGAAACCGCTACTAGTGTAACATGATTTGGTAAGTTGGATTTTATGTTTTTAAGATTTGATGCGATTGACATAGCACTTTTTTTTGCAAAAATAAATATTCTAAAGGACAGTTGGATTAACGTGAGTTCGATTTAAGAAAATCATGTCAGTTTGAGTGTTTTTGCCTTAGCAAAAATGTATCGAAAACGAATGATTTTCGTCCAAAACCCTAGATTTCGATACAATTTTTCTCCGTTTTACTTCAAAAAACCACTCAATCTGACAGGTTTGAATTAAGTTTTGTGTTATGTCGAAGTCACGTTAATTAAGTTAATATTTGAGTATAGAGTTGGAACTTGTTCTAAAACTCATAAATCGTAATGCCACTTCTTAGTTTGGGTAAAATGTAGGTGCTTTTTGGTGGCATGGTTAACCCTTCATCAGCAATACGCTTTACTTGTTGGATGGCTGCAGGACACATGCCAAAACCAACTTTAAATTCGCCACTATCCACACTACTTTTTATGCTCGTCATTTCATGTTGACCGTTTAGGTAAGTAATGCGATCACTATCTCTCAGATTTTCTATACCTAAAATTGGTTTTAGTATTGTTTTATAAATTACTTCTGCATCTAGTTCATCTAGTGCTGTGTTCAATGCATAGCTCGACTTTCTTAGATATAAAGAATAAAATTCTCCATCCAAATACATACTAAAATGATGTGATTTAGTCGGTTTATATGGAAGTGTGCCTCTGTTTTCTATTCGAAAGCTAGAATCAAGTTTAATTAGAAATTGTTCTTTAGAAAGTCCGTTTAAGTCTGTTACAAGGCGGTTGAATTCATGAATCACCAAATCTGATTCTGGAATGAGATAAGACATAAAAAAGTTGGCAGCATTATTTTCATCATAATTGCTATTCTGCTCCATTTCATCTTTATATAATAAATACGAAGAAGCCGATCGATGATGTCCATCAGCGATATAGATGGCACTCATTTTTGCAAATTCAGACTGAATTTTTTGGATAGCAGTAACATCATCCAATTTCCATAAGTAATGCGTATCTCTATAGGTCATAGTGAACTCAAATTCTGCATGTTTCTTTTGAGTTTCCTTAATTATTGTTCCAATACTATCATTATCAGGATAGGTGAGCAGCACAGGTTCTGCATTAAAACCAACAGTTTTAAGATAGGTTTTGAAGGTTTGTTCCCTTTTCTCGATGGTATCTTCATGTTTTCTAATGATATTGTCTTCATAGTCCTTCGCACTTGTAGCGGCTATAATACCATTGAAGGTTGCACCATGCCGATTTACAATTTTATAAACATAAAGCGAAGGGGTTTCATCTTGAATAAAAACGCCATCTTCTTTAAACTCTAAGTACCTATTTCTTACTAATTTATAACGTGCTTCTCCAGTAATAACTTGGTCGTATTTATAACCAGGATTTACCACATGCAAAAAACTGTATGGGTTGTAATCCATTCGCGCTTCCCGCTCTTCAACCGTATAACTTTCATAAGATCTTGAGGCCACCAAACTCACAATTGCTCTAGTAGGACGCACTGCTCTAAATGGTTTTATTGTTGCCATGATTTAGACCTTAGTAATTAGATTTGAGTATTTAGAAACATCAATTGATGGACTATTTGAACTGTTTCGCAACAACCTCCGCCTTTTTACTTTCTGAATAATCATAAAATCCCTCGCCAGATTTTACGCCTAATTTTCCTGCGTTTACCATATTCACTAATAATGGACAAGGTGCGTATTTGGGGTTTTTAAAACCATCGTACATCACTTTTAGAATAGAAAGGCAAACATCTAAACCGATAAAATCTGCCAATTGTAAAGGTCCCATCGGGTGTGCCATTCCTAATTTCATTACGGTATCAATTTCGGTAACACCAGCAACATCATTGTATAAGGTTTCTATCGATTCATTAAGCATGGGCATTAAAATACGATTCGCTACAAACCCTGGGTAGTCGTTTACTTCCACTGGAACTTTTTTCATAGTTTTTGAGAGCTCCATAATGGTATTTGTAGTCGTATCACTTGTACTATATCCGCGAATAATTTCCACTAATTTCATAATAGGCACGGGATTCATAAAATGCATGCCTATAACATGTTCTGGTCTTGACGTTGCCGCAGCTATTTGTGTTATAGAGATGGATGATGTATTAGTTGCCAAAATTGTAGATTCTGAACAGATTTCGTCTAATTGCTTAAAAATTTTAAGTTTTAAACCTAAATTTTCAGTTGCGGCTTCAACCACTAGTTCAGTATTGGAAACACCTTCTTCAATACTTGTGAATAATGAAATATTTTTAAGTGTGTCGTCCTTTTCAGCTACAGTAATTTTTTCCTTAGCCACCATGCGGTCTAAATTACTGGCAATGGTTTGCAACCCCTTTTGCAATGCAGCCTCATTGATGTCTATCAATTTTACACTAAAACTATTTTGCGCAAAAATGTGAGCTATACCATTTCCCATGGTACCTGCGCCTATTACTGCTATATTCTGCATAATTTTAAATTATTTTTTACCTAGTTTTAAAGGTTTGAGTAAAGTTCCTCCCTCTCGGGGAGGTGAGGAGGGGCTTGCCTAAAACTGATTAATAATCATATTAGCCACTCGTAAAGCCTCAGTACCGTCATGTAAAGTTACTACTGGGGTGGTATCATTATTTATAGCATCTGCAAAGGTTTCCAACTCCATCAATATAGAATTTACATCTGGTATGTTCGGATTGTCAAAATATATTTGCTTTTTCACACCTTCGGCATTTTGTAAAATCATATCAAAATCTCCAGGGTTTTCCGGGGCATCTTTCATCTTTACAACTTCACACTTTTTCTCTAGAAAATCGACTGATATATAGGCGTCTTTTTGAAAGAAACGGCCTTTACGCATTTTCTTCAATGAAATTCTACTGGCTGTTAAATTTGCTACACAGCCATTTTTGAATTCAATGCGGGCGTTGGCGATATCAGGTGTGTCGCTTATTACGGCAACACCACTAGCAGAAATATGTTTCACTTCAGATTTTACAATGCTTAAAATAATATCAATATCATGAATCATTAAATCCAGCACTACGGGAACATCGGTGCCTCTTGGATTAAATTCAGCTAACCTGTGCGTTTCAATGAACATGGGCGATTTGATGTCTTCTCGAACTGCTAGAAAAGCAGGGTTGAAGCGTTCTACATGTCCCACTTGTCCTTTAACTTTATTGAGGGCTACCAATGCTCTAATATCTTCCGCTTCCGCAACAGTATTTGTAATGGGTTTTTCAATAAAAATGTGCTTCCCTTTACTTATGGCTTTAATGGCACATTCATGGTGCGATAATGTTGGGGTAACAATATCTACCACATCAACCGCTTCAATTAAATCTTCAACGGTATTAAAATTTTTATATCCAAACTCTTCTGCTACTTTTTTTGTGTTTGACGCATCCGGATCGTAAAACCCAACCAGATTGTATTTTTCAGATTGATTTAAAAGGCGTAAATGAATTTTCCCTAAGTGACCAGCACCAAGAACCCCAGCTTTTAGCATAATATTTTACAGGTATTGAAGTTTTAGTTTTTTATGAAATTGATTGAAAATGAAGCGACTAAAATAAAAGCGCGCTCTTCAATTTTCTTGTTTAAAGATACTTAAATTTAAATTCTGAAAAAACTGTTTTCCCTTTAAAAATGATTGGTAGTTATTGTGAATAAATTCTTTTATTTTAGCTGAAATAACTTCCAAAACATTGAAAGATACTTTTAAGCACCAAGGATTACGACAGCAGTTGGTTAATCTTATAAAATCTAAAGGCATACAAGATGAAGCTGTATTGAGTGCTATTGGAAAAATACCACGACACCTGTTTATGGATTCTGGGTTTTTAGATCATGCTTATCAAGACAAAGCGTTTCCTATTGCGGCAGACCAAACCATTTCTCAACCTTATACGGTGGCATTTCAAACAGAATTGTTACAAGTTTCGAAAGGTGATAAAATCTTGGAGATAGGAACGGGTAGTGGCTACCAAACGGCTGTATTATGCGAGTTGGGAGCAAAAGTTTACAGCATTGAACGCCAGCAAGAACTCTTTAAAAAAACAAGTAAGTTTTTGCCAAAGTTAGGTTACAGAGCCAAGAAATTAATTTTTGGAGATGGTTATAAAGGCTTAATAGAAGAAGCACCTTTTGATAGCATAATTGTAACCGCCGGAGCACCATTTGTGCCAAAACCATTGTTAGGTCAGTTAAAAGAAGATGGTGGTCGCTTGGTAATTCCTGTAGGGGATGATGTGCAAGTAATGACCTTGTTTATTAGAAAAGGACCAAAAGAGTTTGAGCAGCATGAGTTGGGAGAATTTCGTTTTGTGCCTTTATTGGAGGATAAGAATTAATTTAGTTAGAAGTTAGAAGTTAGAAGTTAGAAGCTAGAAGTGCATGAAAACCCCAAACAATTCATTCCACATTCTTGGAGCAATAGAATTACTATATTTTTGCTAAATTTTAACTTCAAAAAATAGAATTGAAAAACTATAATTTATTAAGATTTCACGTATCTTATAGAAGATAAATTAAAAAATATGGAGTTAGTTACTTTAAAGAAATCTCGCAATGAAAGTGATATTGTAATACTGAAAAGTCGTTTGGAATCCGAAGGCATTCAATGTTTTTTGAAGAATGAGTTTACAACCCAATTAATGAATTATATACCAACTTTTGAGGTTGAACTTCAAGTGCAGCAATCCGAATTACAAAAAGCAAGAAATATACTAAGCGACATTGAGAGTAATCAAGAGGTTTAAATTAGCTTAAGCCACCTCATGATTCGCAAAATATCTAGTTCTACACTTTAGTTAAAACCCCAAACAACTCACTCCCCATTCTTGGCGGAATAGAATTATAACATTTCTCAAAAGTGTTTATTTTGAAATAAGGTTCAAAATAAATTAAATATTCCTCTTTGGAACCACCAAACGGGCGTTTTTCCATATCACCAGTTAAAGGGATATCGAACCAAAGTCCGATAAGTTTTCCATTTTTTGCAAGTAACTCATGCATTTGTTTTGCATAAGCTTTTCTGGTTTCAGGTAATGGCGGAAAAGAACAAAAAAAGGTTTGTTCCAAAATTAAATCGTAGGTCCCTTGATGCTCAAAAAAATCGTCTTGTAAAATCTGTTTGGAGGGAAAGTCAGGTACTCTTTTTTGAAGCGCCTCTAGCGGTTCCTCGGCAATATCTAAAACATAAACATTTTTGAATCCTTTTGAAAACAGATATTCGGCTTCATAGGAATTTCCAGCACCAGGAATAAGGATTTTTAAGTCTTTAGTTTCAAGTTGATCTATATAAGTTTTTAAGGGTGATGAGGGTTCGCCAATATCCCAACCTGTGTTTTGCTCTTGGTAGCGTTTGGACCAGTAATTTTTTGTTGAGTTTGATGCGTTGTAATCTTTCATATTTTATTACATAAGTAAAATAAAACAGACTTGTCATCCTGAAATTGTTTCAGGATCTACCAATTTAGATGCTGAAATAAATTGAGCATGACATAGCTTGTGTTAATCTTCAAAAATCTTAGTATCCAACCCATCAATGCTCTTGGTGTTCTTCTCTTTCCAGTAATTTTCAATACGTTCCTTACCTTGCTTTTCTGCCCAATTGTTTAATTGATGACGTTCTTCTTGAAAATCCATAAAAGGTACTGCGTAACCACAAGAAGTTTGTATGCTTTCAATAGTCATGTCTACTATTTGTCGTGTACCTGGTATTTCTGGGAACAAATGTTTATGCTTTTGAAATGCCGTATCACGTTCATGGTAGGTTTTTGCGGTTCCGTAAAGCCTTAAAATAAGAGGTTTCCCTTCGAAAGAGCAAAACATAATTGTCATTCGATTATTTTGAAGTAAATGTGCCGCAGTCTCATTACCACTTCCTGTTAGGTTTAGCCAAAACACTCTGTTTTGATCCATTACTACAAAAGTATCCTTTAATCCCTTTGGCGATAAGTTAATCCTGCCATCTGCAACCGCAGTAGCCACAAAAAAGATATGTTGTGCCTCTATAAAAGACTGTAATTCTGGACTAAGTGCATCAAAAAATTTAGCCATAGGAATTTAAAATTTATCGAGTCCGCCAACTACAGGTAATGTCAACACGGTCTTATTCAAATCAATAGTTAGCTCCGTTCCAGGTTCAGGATGTAAGGTATATTCTTTATCACTAGAAAAGATCATTAAACCAATTTGCTGACCCGCTTTAATAATTTGATCGTCTGGTTGTAAATCAAAACTTACGGTGTAGAATTTACCTGCTTTTAATGGCGCACTTTCGTGTATGGATTTATGGTTTTGTGGGTCTGCCCAACCTCTAGTAATTATGTTATCGGTAGTTTTAACTCTTCTGCCTTCATTCCAAGGTAAAGATACCAACCAAACTGATAAATTGGCCGCCGGTTTGCTACTTGCCAATGTAACGGTAATTTTAGGAACACCAGAAATATGAATATCTTTAGTTAATTTAGGCGTCACATACAACAATCTATGTTCGGTCTCTTCAGCTTTTGCTAAAGCGGATCCACTAAATGAGAAATTATCAACTAAAGTTTCGTTTTGCTGTTTATCTGGCGTAGTCAAGGATAAACTTCCCACTTTTGGAGCACCAGCATTAAGATAAAACATAACGTCTTGAGCTTCAGGGTTTGGATAATCCTTATAGGCAGTGGGCTCTTTCATATTATCACCAGCTCTCACAATAAACGCTTTATTGCTTTCATTTTCAATACCGTTACCAACTCCATGCAGGTAATGCGTAAACCATTTGTTGAGCATGGGTAATGGAGGAGGACCACCATGACCAAATTGATGGTAATAGATAGCAGTTTCCAATCCCATTTCTTTGGCCTTTTTGTAGATTCGGTAACTGTGTTCTGGCATTACATTCCAATCGTTAAATCCGTGAGACATTAACATGGCCGCTTTCATAGGTTTCATATCCTTTAAATAATCTCTTCCTGCCCAAAACTCATTGTAATCGCCAGTTTGTCGGTCCATACCGTTTTTCATTTCGGTATCTCGAATTTTTAAATTATTACTAGCGCGTTTGCTTTCATCACCACTATGAATATAATCGTAAAGTACATCAATGTCTTCACCAAGATAACCACCAGGGGAACGCACTAAACCATTGCTTCTGTAATAATGATAGTAAGAAGTGTTAGGAGCTACAGGAATAATCACTTCTAAACCATCAACGCCAGTTGTGGCAGCAGCAAGTGGAATGGTGCCGTTATAGGACGTTCCAGTCATACCTACTTTTCCGGTACTCCAAAATGCTTTTACTTCTTCGCTACCATCGGCTTCAGTATACCCTTTGGCGCGACCATTTAACCAATCTATCACCGCTTTTGGTGCTAAAGACTCATTATCGCCACCAACTGTTGGAGCACCCTGAGATAATCCCGTTCCAGGTGAAGACGAATGCACCACAATAAAACCTCGGGGCACCCAAGTTTTGATTAAGGAGTTTGAGATAATTGGCCGCTGGCCTAAGCGTTTTATTTCAGGATGTGTACGTTCCGGTCCAATATCGCCTAATTCATGTTTTACATCCCAAAATACACCGGGAACATCTGGAGCAACACCTGCATAATAAGGACTAGATTCATAAATTACAGGAAGTTTTAAACCACTTTCGGTTTGATATGGTCGGGTAACGTCCACATGCATTCTGTCTAATCTTCCATCGTCGTCAGAATCAAATTCTGTTTCTACAAATAAATCGTGCCGTATCCATTTATCTGGAGTGTTAAATGCCTCAACAATTTGAGATTGCCCATCTTCAAAAACAGGTTTTACATCCACTTGAGCGGTACTACTGTAAAATGAAATACATATAAATAGACCAAGACTAAACTTAAAAAACTTACGTATCATACTTTCTTATTTAATGGAAGATATTTTTTAGGAATTGGATGTTCTTCGGTTTCTTGTGCCCAATAAATGTTTACAATCCACCAACGGTCTTCATCATTTATCAATTGAATACTATTAATACCACGCATAAAAGGTTCCTTTTCATCTTTACTATGATAGCATTCGTAAGTGCTAAAAACATGAGCAATATTGCCAAAGGCATTCACTTTTCGGCTAACTTCTTTTTCGATGAATCCGTTCATTTTCAGCCACTTTTGAGAACTATTGATGTATTCTTGCAGTGTTAAATATTTGGCTTTGTATACATAATCTTGATTCAGTCCTGTGGGAATTAGTTTTGCATTAGGGTAAAACAAAAACTTAAATTGATTCCAATTGCGCTCCTCATTTTTTTCAGCGGAAATGACTTTGTAAAGTGTTTTAATAGTTTTGTCTAATGTGAGCACCTTGGTGCTGTCAATAACAAATTCCTTTTTTTCGGAATTACTTTCTTTTTTAGATTTATTCTGTGCTTGCGCAAAAGTTACTGTAAAGCACAATAGCAATAAAAATAGTAGTTGTCTCATTTTTAATTATGAAAAATATGATGCAAAATAATGAATTGTCAACCTTAAAACGGTTAAAGGCATCATAAATTATTTGTAGATTTTTTTAATTCTATCTAGGTTGCGTTTGTTGTCTCTATCCTTAATAGTCTCTCGCTTATCGTACAGTTTTTTACCTCTTGCCAAGGCAATATCTAATTTGGCATAACCTTTTTCGTTGATAAACAAACGAAGTGGAATAATAGTAAGTCCAGTATTTTGAACTTCCTTTTCCAGCTTTTGAAGTTCGCGTTTGTTTAAAAGCAACTTACGAACGGCTTTGGGTTTGTGGTTGTAGTAATTACCATGAGAATACTCTTCTACAGTCATATTCACAACAAACAGTTCACCATAATCATTGAATTCGCAAAAGCTCTCTGCAATAGAGGCTTTACTGTTTCTGATAGATTTAATTTCTGTACCAGTTAACACAATACCAGCCGTGTACTTATCCAATATTTCATATTGAAAGCGTGCTTTTTTATTCTGTATGTTAACTGTTTTTTGCATGGGTGCAAAACTAACAAATTCCCGTGAAAATGGGAATCTTATATGTTGAAGTGCCTCTTGCTAATATGTTTAGGTTTTTTGGTTTAAGAAGAAAATTAGCTGGTACGCCCGCGTTAGGGATTGCAGTGGAAAGCCCACAGCGAAGCCCTTAGGCGGAGCGAGTACTTGCAACGGAAAGCCCGACCCTTTAGGGTAACGCCCAAATATTTAATTATTTAATAAAAGTTAAAAAGATTTTAATACGTCACCCAAATCGTGCAAATACCATTATTTTAGCTACTGATTGTTTTAAAATTGTATGAAGAGATTTTTACTAAGTACCATATGTGCCGTTCTGTTAGCATCATGTGCTAGTGTGCAAAAACACAACGCTGAAATCGCAAAATTACATGCTGTAGATGACTTAAGGGAAGATGTTGATAAGTTGTACCATCAATTGAAAAAACATCACCCCAAATTATACCAATATACGCCGCAAGAGGTTATGGGATTTAGGTTTGATAGTTTAAAGCAATCCATAAAAACTCCGATAAAATCTCGTGACTTTTACAAGAAATTGTCACCTGTTTTAACAAACGTAAGGCAGGGTCATGTTTCTGTGCGTCCGCCTGGGAGACGCTTTGAAAGAAAGGAAAGAAAGGCTCTTCAAAAAAAGAAATTTGAGTTTTATGAGTTGGATTTTGAATACCTTGATAACAAATTATGGGTGAAATGCACACATGGCAAAGATTCATCTTTTGTTGGAGCAGAAGTTGTGAGTATTGCTGGCGAAGCAGCTCCAGAATTGGTGGAAACCTATAAAACACGTTTTGCTTCGGATGGTTTTAATACCACGCTTCATGACAGATTTGTGGGTAAAGCATTTAGAGCATACTATGTTAGGGATAAAGGTTTTTTAGATAGTTTGGAAGTGACGTTTAAAACCAAGGATTCTACATTTTCTAAATTATTTAAGCGAGTGCCTAAAAAAGAAAAGAAAAAACAAGATTCTGCTAAGGTTAAAAATGATAGTATTAAAAAAGTAAAGCCTAAAAAACTAACAAAACAGGAGAAAGATAGTCTAAAAGCAGCTGCTAAAAAACGTAAGAAATACAATAAAAAGCACGGTTTTATTTCAAGATCTAAGCAATACACACGAAACTTTAAATTCATTGGAAAAGATAGCAGTGTAGCTTATATGAAAATAAGAGGTTTTTCTAATGGGAACTATAAAAAATTCTATGAGGAAAGTTTTGCTAAAATTGATTCTGCCAAATCCAAGCATTTCATTTTAGACTTGCGTGATAATGGCGGTGGCCGTATTTCAGAAATTGAAAAACTGTATTCGTACCTTACAGATAAAGAATTTCAATTTATTACTGAAAGCGAGGTGAATAGTAGAATTCCCATTTTAAAATCTGTGATGACAAATACTACACCAATTGCTTTGAAAATATTGTCTGGAATTGCTTCTCCTATAGCGATTGTTCAAAATCTAATGAGAACTAAAAAGCGGGATGGAAAGCTGTTTTATAAATTCAAATACGCCAAACCGGAAAAGCCAAACCCTTTAAACTTTAAAGGAAAGGTTTATGTATTAATTAATGGCAATTCATTTTCGGCATCCTCTATCATTTCCACAAATTTGCATGCCACAAAGCGCGCCACTTTTGTGGGAGAGGAAACAGGTGGTGCATACAATGGCACGGTGGCAGGGTTTTATAAGCTCTATGAATTACCAACGTCAAAATTGGTGGTTCGTATTGGTTTGATGCAAATTGAAGCACCTTATAAAATTGAACCCGATGGTTTTGGTATTAAACCTGATGTTGAGATTTTACCAACGGTTGAAGATTTACGGGAAGATAATGATCCAGAATTGGATTGGATTTTAGCAGATATTGAAAAGCAATAGAATATCTGGGTAATTCCATAGAACGTTGCATATTTATTAAAAATCTGTCACAAAATTCCACGCGTCATATTTCTAATTTTATAAGCTTATTTTTTATGGTGTAAACGTAAAACATTCGTATTTTTGGTATCCGTTTTAAGTTAATAATCAAAATTATTTTATGAACTCATATGATGTAGCCGTAATTGGTTCTGGTCCAGGAGGATATGTTGCAGCAATTCGTTGTGCGCAATTGGGTATGAAAACCGCAATTATAGAAAAATACAGTACGCTTGGTGGCACCTGTTTAAATGTTGGATGTATACCAAGTAAAGCACTTCTGGATTCGTCTCACCATTATGAAGATGCCATTAAGCATTTTGAAGAGCATGGAATTGAAATTCCTGGTGATATAAAGGTTAACCTTGAAAAAATGATTGATCGGAAACAATCTGTTGTAGATCAAACTACCGGAGGTATTGATTTCTTGATGAAGAAAAATAATATTGATGTATATCAAGGTTTAGGTAGTTTTAAGGACGCAACCCATATTACAATTGCCGGTGAAGAAACTACCGAGATAGAAGCAAAACATACCATTATTGCAACGGGTAGTAAACCATCTACTTTACCTTTTATTGAGATAGACAAAGAACGTATTATTACTTCCACAGAGGCTTTAAAGTTGAAGGAAATTCCAAAGCATTTAATTATTATCGGTGGTGGAGTTATTGGGTTGGAATTGGGACAGGTTTATAAGAGGCTAGGTTCTGAGGTTACTGTCATTGAATATATGGATCGTATCATCCCAACCATGGATGCAGGCTTATCTAAGGAATTAAATAAGGTTTTCAAAAAAGCTAAATTCTCTATGCAGGTGTCTCACAAAGTGAAATCTGTGGAGCGTGTTGGAGACGAGGTTATAGTCAAAGCGGACAATAAAAAAGGCGAAGAAGTAGAGTTTAAGGGCGATTACTGTTTGGTTTCAGTGGGACGTAGTCCATATACAGAAGGCTTAAATGCCAAAGCAGCAGGCGTAAAGTTAGATGAAAGAGGTAGAGTAGAAGTGAACGACCATTTGCAAACATCAGCTTCAAATATTTATGCTATTGGTGATGTGGTGAAAGGTGCAATGTTGGCACACAAAGCTGAAGAAGAAGGTGTTTTTGTTGCAGAAACTTTAGCTGGACAAAAACCACATATTGATTATAATTTAATTCCAGGGGTAGTTTACACATGGCCAGAAGTAGCCTCTGTTGGAAAAACTGAAGAGCAATTAAAAGAAGCCGGTATTGACTATAAATCTGGACAATTCCCAATGCGTGCTTTAGGTAGAGCAAGAGCCAGTATGGATATTGATGGTTTTGTGAAAATTTTAGCAGATAAAACAACAGATGAAATTTTAGGTGTACATATGATAGGTGCAAGAGCAGCAGACTTAATTGCTGAAGCGGTTGTAGCCATGGAATACCGCGCTTCTGCTGAAGATATTTCTAGAATGTCTCACGCGCATCCTACGTTTACCGAAGCTATTAAGGAAGCAGCACTAGCAGCTACTGAAGATAGAGCGCTGCATGTTTAAGGTGTCAACGAATTTTTGATTAAAAAGACGAGCTTCTAGTTCGTCTTTTTTATGTTTAATAATTTAATATTTTATTTAAACAAAGTAATTCAAATTACGTAATTTTGTTTTTAAGAAATTGCTTTATGAACTACACGAAATTCTTGTGTCTTAAAATATTACTGATATTTTCAGTTTTCATTTCAGCTCAAGATAAATATACCATCAGCGGTACAATAACAGATGCATCTAACGGCGAAACCCTATTTGGTGCTTCGGTGTTTTTAGAAGGCACTGCAATTGGTGCTATTACTAATGAATATGGGTTTTATTCCATCACCGCTGCAGAAGGAGAGTATAATTTAGTAGTATCCTATGTTGGTTTCGCAACGTCCTCCAAAAAATTGATACTAGACAGCAATCAAAAGATAGATTTCGAGATATCTGAATCCTCAACAGAGTTGGACGAAGTTTTGGTAGTTGCAGAAGAATCTGAACGTCTTAACATCAAAACACCTCAAATGAGTGTGTCTAAACTAAAGGTAGAAACTATAAAGAAAATGCCAGTGGTTCTTGGGGAAGTTGATGTTATCAAATCCATTCAATTGCTCCCTGGAGTAACTAGTGGTGATGAGGTTTCCGGTGGATTTAACGTGCGTGGTGGTGCTCAAGACCAAAATTTAGTACTTCTGGACGAAGCTATTATTTATAATATTTCACATTTGTTTGGTGCTTTTTCTGTATTTAATGCAGATGCTATGAAGGATGTAAAATTATACAAAGGCGGTATTCCGGCGCGATTTGGAGGAAGAGTGTCTTCTGTGTTGGATGTGCGTCAAAAAGATGGTAATAGTAAAAACTTTCAATTAAAAGGAGGCATTGGCCTAATATCAAGCAGGCTTTCTGCGGAAGGGCCTATTGTTAAAGATAAGAGTTCGTTTTTAGTTGCTGGTAGAAGCTCCTATGTACATCTTTTTCTTCAAGCGGCGGATATTGAAAATTCCGCACAATTCTATGATTTAAACCTTAAGACTAATTATAATGTTGATGACAACAACAAGCTATACTTATCAGGATATTTCGGAAGAGATGAGTTTAATTTCGGAGCAAATTTTGATAGCGGTTACGGTAATGCCTCTGGAAACTTAAGATGGAACCATATTTTTAGTGATCGTGTGTTTTCAAACCTATCTTTCATTTATAGTGATTATGATTATATTTTGGATTTTAAATCCTTTGAATTCGATTGGATTTCAGAAATTACCAATTACAATATTAAATACGATTTAAGTTACTTTCAAAGTGATAAACTGCAGCTGGATTTTGGGTTGAATGCTATTTATTACGATTTCAATCCAGGTGAAATTAATCCTACTTCAGATACATCTTCCATAAATTCGTTATTATTAGATCAAAAAAGAGCATTTGAAAATGGCTTATACGCGAGCGCAGAATATAAGGTTTCCAATGATTTGACTATTACAGCAGGATTGCGATACAGCTACTTTATGCGTAGAGGCGGTCAACCATTAACTGATTATGAGGATGGACTCCCAATTGTATACAACGAAACCCTTGGTATTTACGAAGATGGTACTGTTATCGGTGAAACCAATTATGCTAAAAATGAAACTATAAAATCTTTTGGTAATATAGAACCACGTTTGGCATTGGCGTATCAATTAAATGATGAAGCTTCGGTAAAAATGGGATATAGTCGTACCGCACAATACATCCATTTATTATCTAATACATTGTCGGTTACACCTTTAGATGTTTGGACACCGAGTGGAAAGTTCATTAAGCCACAGCTTTCAGATCAATATGCTATCGGTTATTTTAGAAATTTCACTAATAAAAAGTATTCTTTTGAAGTTGAGGCGTATTATAAAACGGTTGACAATAGAATCGATTATGTGGATGGTTCAGATTTAATAGGCCAGAACACCATAGAAACTGAAATATTAAATGGCGAAATGAGAGCCTATGGGTTGGAGTTTTTATTTAGAAAAAACAAAGGTGATTTTAAGGGCTGGTTTGCGTATACGCTTTCTAAAGCAGAACAACGCACACCTGGTGGGGCAGCTGGTGGGCCTGGAATTAATAATGGTGAATGGTACTATACGCCTCAAGATAGAACGCATGATGTCTCTATCACAACAAGCTATAAGTTAAATAGTAAATGGGATTTTGGTATGAACCTCATATACCAAACAGGTCGTCCCGTAACCTATCCTGATGGGCAATACGTTTACGAAGATTTGAATATTGCTAGTTTTTCAGACAGAAATGCAAGTAGGTTGCCAAATTATCATCGTATAGACGTGTCTGCAACTTATGTTCCCAATAGAAAGCCTAATAACCGATGGAAAGGTGAGTGGGTATTTGGCATTTATAACCTTTACAATCGCAGAAATGCGGCCTCCATTGCTTTTGGACAAAATCGGGAAACTGGAGCAAATGAAGCAACAAGGACAGCCATTTTTGGTATTGTACCGTCAGTATCATATAATTTTAAGTTTTAAATCATGAAGCACTCGTTATATACAATAGTAATTTTAGTTTTTGTAAGTGCTATGTCATGTACTGATGTTGTGGATGTTGATGTTCCTGAAGCACCACCAAGGTTAGTTGTTGAAGCTTCCATTGATTGGGAAAAGGGCACAGACGGAAGCATGCAATTTGTAAAATTAAGTACGTCAACACCGTTTTTTGACAACCTGTCTAATACCGAAGTCACCAATGCATCAGTAAAAGTTATAAATAATACTACTAATCAAGAGTTTATATTCTTTCATCAGGGTAATGGCGTTTATGGTGCTAGTAATTTTGTTCCTGTTTTAAATCAATCTTATACATTAGAAGTTATTTATGACGGCGAAACATATGTAGCTGAAGAAACCATGACACCTGTAGTTGATATTGATGAAATAAGTCAAGCCCGTGTTGGAGGTTTTGATGATGATGCTCTGGAAGTTGATATCTATTTTAATGATCCGCCAAACGAAGAAAATTTTTACTTGTTTCGATTTGAAGAGGCTGGTGATTTATTACCTGAATTATTGGTGATTCCTGATGAGTTTACCGATGGTAACAGAATGAAAGTGTTTTTTGAAAAAGAGGATGATGAGGATAGTGGCGAAGAAGAGTTCATACCTGGCGATAGAGCTAATATAGAGTTTTACGGTATTTCTAAGCAATATTTCAATTTTATGGATCTTTTAGTAGATCAGTATGAAAATGCCGAAAACCCATTTGGTACTGTGCCAGCCACTTTAAAAGGCAATGTTATTAACCCTTACAATCCTGAAAATTTCGCTTTTGGATACTTTAGATTATCGCAAGTGGTTAAAGCCAGTTACACGTTTCAATAGGTTTTAAAAGACACTTTTTTAGTCTTTCAAATTTGAGTATTATTTGCGTATATTTTTTATAAGGTTTTTAGTACGCAATCACTTTTTTTTACTTTTTTTGTGCATTGAGTGACTTCTTTAAAAAAGAAGTGTCTTAAAACCAACAACCATTTAAAATTGGCTAAAAGCTAAATTTGAAAACCCTAGACAACATTAAAAATAAATCGGACGAGGATTTAATAAAAGCTATAGTGCAGAATAATGATACGTTGCTTTTTGAAGTTCTTTATGATAGATATGCAACCTTGGTGTATAATAAATGCTATGGGTTTGCTAGGGACGAAGATGAGGCTAAGGATTTAACACAAGATGTTTTTTTAAAGCTTTTTGTGAAATTGGCCAGTTTTAAAGGGAAGTCTAAGTTTTCAACTTGGTTATATGCATTCACATATAATCATTGTGTAAATTATGTAACCCGTAATACTGCCAAAAAAATCGAGAAGAAATCTGTTGACTATACCGATATAGAAAATGTATCGGACAGTGAGATAGAAGATAAGGAGTTTCTCAATATGCGTGTTGATAAGTTGAAAAAATGTATGGAATTGATATCGCCTGATGAGAAAATGATACTATTACTAAAATATCAAGATTTTTTAACCATTAAGGAAATAGAATCTGTTTTAGACATAGGCGAGAGTGCAGTAAAAATGAGAATTAAAAGAGCAAAGGATAAACTTTTACAAGTTTATTCCAATAACTAATTACCAATGGAAAATCCGTTTAAACAAATAAACCAGCCGCTTAAGGAGGTTCCGCCAGAGTTAAAGTCTAAGGTAATGACTGATATTGCCATTGCAAAACTTATTATGGATTTAGCAGCTTTGTTTTCCTATAACATGAGTCATGTTATAGAAACGGTAATTAGTAAGCGCGATCAAAACAACACATAATCGATTATAACCCTAACAATTATGAATTTTATAGAACAATTAAAAGAATCGCTGTATAATGTATGGCTTGCCATTGCAGGTTCCGCACCAAAAATACTAGGTGTTTTGGCACTTATTATTATTGCTTTGGTAATAATAAAAATTTTCACCAAAGTTTTGCGCAAATTGCTAAAAAAAGCCAATGTTGATAAACTGGGAGATAAACTTAATGAGATAGAGTTGTCTGAGGGTAAAACCTTAAACATCAAACTGGTTGATGTAATTGTAAAAGTTGTAAAATGGATTTCTTACATTATTTTGATTTCTATTATTGCTGATATTTTAGAGCTAACAATGGTTTCCGAAGGGCTTAACAGTTTAATAGGATATTTACCTAAACTGTTTACAGCATTGGCCATTGTTATTCTTGGTTTATTATTTGCCAATTTTGTCAAGAAGTCGTTGCAATCGCTTTTTGAGTCCATGGAATTGTCAGGTGGTAAATTTTTGAGTCAGCTCGTTTTCTTATTATTAATGGTTTTAATAACTATTACAGCTTTAAACCAAGCTGAGATAAATACCGAAATTATTACCAGTAATATAAAAATGATACTTGCTGCATTTCTTTTAGCCTTTGCATTAGCTTTTGGTTTAGGCGCAAGAAATGTAATTGAGAAATTGTTGAATACCTTTTACACAAGGAAGTTATTTGAAATTGGTCAGATAATAGAGTTTAATGACATACGCGGTGAAGTTGAAGCAATTAATAGTATATCAGTAACATTAAAAACAAAAACAGGTAAAATTGTTGTACCTATTAAAGATATTGTAGAGAGTCAAGTAAGTATACAGGATTAACTTTAAGTTAGGGTTAAAATTTGGTTGGTTACTTTTCTGTGTAACGAAACCCTCTCTACATCTCATCACCCCTTTTCATTTATTTGGAAAGGGATTTTTTCTGGTTATAACTTTAGTTTTTTGGAGTTACCCACAAGGGGTCGGGCTTTTACTACTCAATCCCTCCTCTGTCGGGGATTTCAAACATACCGTTCAATCCCTAACGCACGCATCCACCAGTAAAAGTAAAACTCACATTTATTAATATACTTGCAAACACTTTACATCAATTAATAAACAAACTTGCCGAATGTTTTAAGCCCTTTTCATAAATTATAGAAAAGAGCTTTTTTTAGTATTTTAAAACAATTCATTCAAAACTTTAGCTAAACGAATACCAGCAATTTGAAGTTGCGATCTAACCGTATTAAAATGTAAATAAGAATATCTATATCTTAAATTTTCTCCTGGTTTGGTAGAGTTATAAACCTTTTTAGTGAGCTTGTGAGTTTCGTTTACCCAATCAATAACAGAACCTTTTTGAATTAATTTTACTTGTTTTTTCGATAATGCAGGTGAATTAAGCGCTAACTCAGAATAACTCATGCCGTAGGTTCTTATCATTTCGGTATCCCAAACCTTATGAAGATTTGTGTCTTCGTAATGCCATTGTACTTTAAAATCGTTACCACCTCTGTCTTCTGCTAATCCAATATGCATAGGTTGGTGTAAGTCTCCAATGAGGTGAATTAATAGTTTTAGATAAAAAGCTTTGTCAGCCTCCGAAGATTTTTCATCTGTGATTACAGATTTGCAATACGTAATGCCACTAACCAAATCACCATCTGGATTTCTTTTCGAAGCGTCATAGGTCTCATCCATTGGCATATTAATATAATGCCATGTGTAAAATTCATTATAACGTTTATCTGCTTTAATTTCATCTGCAAAAGTGGAAACTAATGCCAAAGACTCTTTACCAAGAAGCTTTTTTAAAGCGCGCTTTGTTTTTGGTTTTAGATAACTATTAGCAATTTCTCCAACAACTCTGTGTCCTGTTGGGCCCCATTTTGGTTCAGCGGAAAGGTTGAAAATTATTAACATACTGATGATAATAGTTGTAAAAAGTCTTTTTTTCATTTCCGATAGTCTATTTGAAATTATCTTCTCTTTCTTTTCTTATTGGCATTTTTGTCGCCACGCGTTTTAGGCTTTTTATACTTTTTCGCCATTTCCCTGCGGTAAGAACCACCAAGATTCACTTTTTTGTTTTTTTCTTTCTTCTCATGAAAAGCTGGTCCAGGAGCGTCTTCTTCTGTGCGTTTAGTTGGATTGTTACGTTCTTTAATTTGTGGACGTTCTTCAGGAATTAATTCATTAGAAATTTCTACATGTTCTGGGATATCCAAAACTGGAATCTGTATTTGCATCAACGTTTCAATAGCTTCCAATGCATCTTGCTCTTTTTCAGTAGAAAAAACTAACGCGGTACCCTCACGTTCAGCGCGTCCTGTTCTACCAATACGATGCATGTAATTTTCTGGATATTCTGGTGTATCAAAATTTATCACATGCGAAATATTATCTATGTCTAATCCACGTGCCATAACATCAGTAGCAATCAAAATACGCTGTTCACCACTGTCAAATGCCTCAATACTTCGAAGGCGATAATTTTGGGTTTTGTTGGAATGGATGACACAAATCTCATTATTAAAATGCTCTTCCAATTTTTCAAATAAACGATCGGCCATTCGCTTAAATGCTACAAAAATTAGGACTTTATTGAATTCCTCTTCATTTTGTAACAAATGAATTAATAGATTCAACTTGGTGTAAAAGTTTGGAGCCTCATAACGATATTGAGAAATATTGTCTAAGGGCGTTCCCGAAACTGCAATAGAGATGCGTTCCGGGTTTCTAAAGAAATCTGAAATTAAGGCATCCACATCTTGTGTCATAGTAGCAGAAAACATAATATTCTGTCTACGTTCTGGAAGGATGTCAAAGATATTTACCAATTGATGTCTGAAACCTAAATCCAACATCACGTCCACTTCATCAATCACTAATTTCTGAATAGATTTTAATTGCAAAACTCTACTCACTGCTAAATCATATAACCGCCCAGGAGTTGCCACAATAATATCTAAACCTTGCGCGACAGCTTGTTTTTGAGTATTAATATTAGTGCCGCCATAAACACCCAAAACACGATTGTTAATGTATTTAGAGAGTTTTTCGATCTCCTCGACAACTTGTACAACTAATTCGCGTGTTGGAACAAGTATTAAAATTCTAGGATTATCTTGTTTTGAGAATTTCAAATTCCGCAAAATAGGGAGCATATAGGCAAAGGTTTTACCCGTTCCTGTTTGCGCAATACCAACTACATCTCTACCAGACGCTACGGTTCCATAAGCTTCCGCTTGAATTGGCGTCGGCGTTGTAAAACCTAAATCATCTAAGGCATTATAAAGCGGTGTATTTAAATTTAGGTCTTGAAATGTCAAAATATCTTAGTTTCTATGTGAATGAAAACAGTTTTAAATCAGATGATTATCGTCAATTTCTATAGTATAAGCAATTTCAAAATTCTCGCCAGCCTCCAGTTTTAAAATACCTTCTTTATCAATAAGTTGCTGATTAGTGTTTACATGATCTGCAATACCCAGCCAAGGTTCTAAACACACAAAATTACCATTTGGTTTTGCCCAAATACCAAAATACGGAAATCCATCAAATTGAAAAGATAGAATTTCTCCGTGTGTTTTGCTATTTAAAGTGATCTTTCTGGATTCTAAATCTTTAAACACCAACGCATCTTCATTAAAAAGCGTGCCGTTAAGCGGTAAACTGTCAGCATGTTCAAAAACATGTTTTGTTTCAGAAGTCATTAAACCACTCACCATATCCATCATGTAACGTTCAGCGGTTTCAGATTTTTCGAATTTCAAATGGTAATCACTGTAACTTTCATTTTCAAAAACTGGACACTTAAAAGCGGGGTGACCGCCAACAGAGAAATACATGGTTTTATGATCCTTATTTTTTACCTCGTAAGTTACCTTTAAGCTGTTATCAATCAAGGTATATATAACATAAAACTCAAATTTAAATGGATACTGCTTTAATGTATTTTCATTAGCAATAAGTTTGAAAATTAATTGGTTTTCAGTTTGCTTATGAAGTTCAACGTAGGAGTTGTTTCTAATAAGTCCGTGTTTTGGAAGCTGATATGTTTCACCCTCAAAAACGTACGAATTGTCTTTTAAAGCACCAATAATCGGAAAAAGATTGGGCGCATAACTTCCCCAAACATCCGGATTCGCATCCCACATAAACTCTGTTTTGTTTTTAGAGGATGCAATTCTACAAAGTTCGGCACCTGTTTGTTTTACTCCTATGATTAATTTTTCATTTTGTAATTGGTACATGCGTTTCCTTTTAATTTCTACTAGGCAAAAGTCTTAATTTTATAACCATTCTCACTAAATTTGCGCGATAAGTTTTATTCTTGAGAACAAAAAGAGTATTTAAACCTAAGAATATTGAAGCGTTTAAAAATCAACTATTGATTTGGGCGCAGCAATTTGATGATGTGGTTTGGTTAGATTCCAATAACTACGCGCAAAAATTCTCAAATTACGATGCGGTGTTGGCGGTGGATGCATTTACAGGCATTCAAACGGATGTTGATAATGGTTTTGAAAAACTAAAAGAATATCAAAGCACTACAGAAGATTGGATTTTTGGGTATCTCACTTACGATTTAAAAAATGATATTGAAGATTTATCTTCTAGCAACCAAGATGGTTTAGCCTTTCCTGATTTATATTTTTTTCAGCCTAAAAGATTATTTCTTTTAAAAGGAGATAAGGTTGAAATTCAATATTTACCTGTGGTTGACGATGAAATAGAGAAAGATTTAAATAATATCTGTCATTGCGAGGAGGTACGACGTGGCAATCTCTGTGATAATGTAAAAATAAAACTTAGAATTCATAAAGACGAGTACTTCCAAAAAGTGAATAGAATTCTAGAGCATTTGCACCACGGCTCTATTTATGAGGTAAATTTTTGCCAAGAGTTTTATGCCGAAAACACATGCATTCATCCTTTGGAAACCTATCAAAATCTTAATAATATTTCCAACCCGCCTTTTGCCTCCTTTGTAAAGCTTTATGATAAATATGTACTCTGCGCTTCACCTGAACGTTACATAAAAAAGGAAGGTAATAATGTTATTTCACAACCCATAAAAGGTACTGCAAAGCGCTCTGAAAACCCTCAGGAAGACTCCAAATTAAAAACTGGCTTAGAAAACGACCAAAAAGAACGAAGCGAAAACATCATGATAGTGGATTTGGTGCGGAACGATTTGTCTAAAACAGCACTTAAAGGTAGTGTTAAAGTTGAGGAATTATGCAAGATTTATACCTTCGACCAGGTACATCAAATGATTTCAACGGTAACTTCAAAAGTTGAAAACACAGTGCATCCTGTTGATATTATAAAAAGTACCTTCCCTATGGGAAGTATGACAGGCGCACCAAAAATTTCAGCAATGAAAATCATTGAAGAATTGGAGCAAACCAAACGTGGTGTGTATTCTGGAGGCGTTGGTTATTTTACCCCAAAGGGTGACTTTGATTTTAACGTGGTAATACGCAGTATACTCTATAACGAAACCAAACAATACATCTCCTATTCCGTTGGTGGCGCCATTACAGCAAAGAGCGATCCGTTAAAGGAATACGAGGAATGCCTTGTAAAGGCAAAAGCAATGCGCGAGGTTTTAGAAAGCTAATCCAAGTGTTCTTTAAAGTCTTCCATAACCAAATCTAAAATACGCTCCACACGTCTCACTTCAATATTTTTAATAGAAGCAATATCCTCAAAAGTCAATTTTCCAAAAATAAACAAGTCCACAACATCCGAAACTCGAAGTGGTAACCATGTGTAAAATTTACCTAACAAATACTTATTGCGTTGCGATGTTGTGCTAGAGATATTAAGTGCATTTTCAATAGAGGCATTGTTGTCGTCATACACAAACACATGCTTCCTTTGTTCACCTTGATGATAGGAAATATCGCTTAATTCCTCGTTCATTATAAAATCAAAATCCTCATCAACTGTAAAATTTTCCTCAAGTCCGTCCAGTTCATCCTCCAAAATCGCATGCGTACTCATCGTATTTTGATGAAACGCCTCAGTTTTAAACATCTCTTCTAAATCCGCATCAACAATTTTAAAAAGGTCAATTTTAATCGTCCCCGCATCCGCATCAATATTATAACCCTGTTCGTAAAATTTCGCAATCCCTTCATCAATAATATCGTTGCTTTTGTACATGTTTTTCGGCACAATCCGCGTCGATTCAGCAACATATAAGCGGTGTTTCACATAAGCCTGCAAATGTTGGGTAGCACTAACTACCTTATTATTAAACATCTCTTGCGTGGTTTTATCCTTCAATTTTTCTAAAGTACACATGACTCAAATATTTAAAGATTACTCCCTTAAAGTTACAAAATCACCAAAACGAACACATGATATTTGTCATACGTAAATTCACAAAAGTTCATTAAATACAAGGTAATATTGTAAATGATGTTTTGGGCGCAACCCAAAAGGGGTCGGGCTTTCCGTTAAAAGTTTTGCCTCGATGCGCGCCTCGGCAAAAGCTACCACTGCAATCCCTTGCGCACCCGGGCGCAGCAACATTTCTTAACTACACAAGTACGGTTCAAGCCCAAAACCATTGTATTAAATAAGGCTAACATCACGCAACCATTTCAAAGAATTGTATCTTACAAAAAAGTCATCATGAAAAAGAATCTTAAATTTCTCTTTTTAACACCACTCTTGTTTGCTGCCATTTGCGATCCAGCCGACGACCCTTGCGGTTTTGAAGATCCTGAAACTTATACCTTAAGTATAGATAACATTAAAGAAACTTATGCATCCAATGAGAAAATATGGCTGAATGCCGAAACTACAGCTTTTTTACTAGATTACTGTACCGAAACAGAAGCGCCAGAACTTATTGAAGATGCGCAGATCTTTTTAGGAGGATTATTTATTTTGAAATTGAATAACACCGAAAATTTGAATGCAGAGGTTTTTAAAACTGTCGATGTTACCTATGATGTGGGTGAAATGTTCAGTTTTAACGGTTGTTCCGAAGAAATAAGTGTGCTGCCGACTTTATCCGACGACAGTCTTTTTTATAAGTTTAGAATAGGGGTCTCTATCGATACTGCTGGCGATTATTGTATCGTAAATGCCAGAGACAATAACTTTAGTTTTTCGCAAGAGAATAACGTTGCTGTTTTTGAAACCTACAATACATTAGATAATAAAATTAAATTTAATAGTTGCGATCTCGTTTACACGAGAGACGGAACTAATGGGCACTACTTTTTTAAAATTCAATAACTGCTATATTTAGTTAGCTATAAATTGCGGCATACATTGTATTTTCAATAACTTTGATGTGTGCTAGAAGATTTCCAAAATCATATTGAAAATAACTTATCATTCCTGAAAGATGGCAAGATATTGATTGCCATTTCGGGAGGAATCGATAGTGTGGTTTTAGCACATTTATCTTACCAATTAGGATTAAATATTGCGCTCGCACACTGTAATTTTAATTTACGAGGAGATGAGAGTGATGCTGATGAAGCCTTCGTTATAGAACTTGCTGAAAACTTGAACTTAGAAGTTTTTGTGCAACGTTTCGATACTAAAACCTATGCACAGGAAAACAAACGCTCCATCCAAATGGCAGCCCGAGAACTGCGCTACAATTGGTTTACTGAATTGGCAGCCCGTTTAGAATTTGATTACATCTTAACCGCACACCACGCCGATGATAATTTGGAAACTTTTTTAATAAATTTTACACGAGGTACTGGGCTCGAAGGCTTAACAGGAATTCCTGAAGTAAATGGTGAATTTGTACGACCGCTGCTACCTTTTTCAAATGATGATATTGTATCTTTTGCTAAAGAAAACAATATCAAATGGAGAGATGATAGCAGTAATGCATCTGTGAAATATTTACGTAATAAGTTACGTCATGAGGTTGTCCCAATTTTAAAGGAAATCAACCCAAGCTTGTTGCAGAGTTTTCAAACCACTTTGAATAACCTAAATGATACCGCAGATATTGTTGAGGAAAGTACCAATGCTGTTTTAAAAAGAGCCATTGAAACTATTGATGAAAACCATGTTGCTTATAAAATTTCGGAATTTAAAAAAGTAAATAATTCTAAGGCTTATTTGTTTCAAGTGTTTCAAGGTTATGGCTTTACAGAGTGGAATGACGTGGTTGATTTATTAGATGCCGAAACAGGAAAACAAGTTTTGTCTAGCACCTATAGACTGATTAAAAACCGTGAGCATTTATTATTAAGTACAATCCAATCTGAAATATCAGAAGAGATTGTCATTTCTGAAACTGAATCACAAAAAGAAACCCCTTTCGGTATCTTATTTTTTGACGAAGCAGATGCTATTTTTAAGTCAGAGGCCAACACTATTTTTGTGGATAAGGACAAGCTTAAATACCCACTAATTCTAAGAAAAAAACAAGAAGGTGATATATTTTACCCTATCGGTATGAAAGGTAAAAAGAAGTTGAGCAAATATTTTAAGGATGAAAAGTTATCACTTTTGGATAAAGAAAACACATGGTTGCTCTGTTCAGAAGAAGATATTGTTTGGGTAGTAAATAGAAGAGCTGATGATAGATTTAGAGTTACAGCTAACGTCAAAAATATCCTAAAAATTGAATTAAAATAATACTGTCATTCCGCACTTGATGCGGAATCTATCATAGTTAATCGAATGACAAAACTCCAAGGCCAAATAGTAGACATACAAAACAAACGCATTTACAAAGGAGAGATCGCCATTGAAAATGGTAAAATTACGTCCGTTATAGAAAAGGAGCATAACATAAACCATTATATTCTACCCGGTTTTATTGATGCACATATCCACATTGAAAGTTCCATGTTGGTACCTTCAGAATTTGCTAGAATTGCGGTAAATCACGGTACTGTTGCCACAGTATCAGATCCACATGAAATTGCTAATGTATTGGGGGTAAAAGGTGTAGAATTCATGATAGAAAATGCAAAACAAGTACCGTTCAAGTTCAATTTTGGCGCACCATCATGTGTGCCTGCTACCAATTTTGAATCTGCTGGAGCAGTCATAGATTCAGAAGATATAAAAACATTATTAGAGAATCCAGATATCAAATATTTATCAGAAATGATGAATTACCCGGGGGTAATTTACGATGATGAAGAGGTGCTTAAAAAAATAGCTTGGGCAAAACACTACAAAAAACCTATTGATGGTCATGCTCCTGGATTAAGAGGCGAGGACATTACCAAATACATCAATGCTGGAATTTCAACAGATCATGAGTGTTTTACTTATGAAGAAGCTCTGGAGAAGCTTCAAAAAGGAATGAAAATTCTAATAAGAGAGGGAAGTGCTGCCAAAAACTTTGAAGCATTGATCGATTTGTTACCTGAGTATTTTAAAAACATGATGTTCTGTAGTGATGATAAACATCCAGATGATTTATTAGTCGGACATATAAATCAACTTTGTGCTAGAGCAGTTTCAAAAGGCATCGATGTGTTTAAAGTGTTACAAGCCGCATGCGTAAACCCAGTAAAGCATTATAATTTGGATGTGGGGTTATTAAATGTTGGGGATACTGCTGATTATATTGTTGTTGAAGATTTAAAGGATTTCAAAACGCTTCAAACGTATATCAGTGGAGAACTGGTATTTGATAACGGAACATCTTTAATTGCGCCTGTAAACTTTAAAAATATTAATAATTTCGATTGTGAGGGCAAAACCGTTTCAGATTTCAGAATAGAATCTTCATCAAAACAAATTCGTGTAATTGAAGCTTTAGAAGGGCAGTTAGTAACCAACGAAGTGATTGAGGATGGCTTAATTGAAAACGGAAATTTAGTTTCCAATACTGAAAATGATATTTTGAAAATGACGGTAGTCAATCGCTATCAAAATCAAAAACCAGCCATAACCTTCATTAAAAACTTTGGGTTAAAAGAAGGAGCCATTGCATCATCGGTTGGTCATGATTCACACAATATTATCGCTGTTGGTGTTTCAGATGAGTTGATTTGTAAGGCAGTCAATTTAATTATCGAAAATAAAGGTGGTATTTGCGCAGTTTCAAATTCCGAAGAACAAGTAATTTCATTACCAGTTGCAGGAATTATGAGTGATAAAGATGTAGAAACTATTGGGAAAGCTTATTCAGAATTGGATACATTTGCTAAAACCTTGGGCAGTAAATTGAATGCGCCTTACATGACATTATCCTTCATGGCTTTATTGGTAATTCCTTCCTTAAAATTAAGTGATAAAGGCTTATTTGATAGCTCAAAATTTCAATTTACAAATCTTGAGGTTAATTAGTTTATGCCTGTAATAGAATCAAAATTTAAGCCGCTTTACTTTTTTAAAAACGGATTTGTTTCAACCGTATATTCTGGCCTTTTTAGAAGGGTTTCTCTAAATCAAGAACGTGAACGCATCACTTTAAAAGATGGAGATTTTTTAGATTTGGACTGGAGCTATTCCAAAGAGAAAACCGATAAACTCATCATTCTGTTGCACGGACTAGAAGGTCACGGACAACGCCCATACGTCACTGGTGCTGCAAGATTGTTTAATAAAAATAAGGTTGATGCGGTTTGTGTTAATTTTAGAGGATGTAGTGGTGAAGATAATAGGTTTTACTACAGTTACCATTCAGGAGCTATAGGAGATTTAATTGAGGTTATTCATCATGCCATAACCAATAAAAATTACAATGAAATCTATTTAAAAGGTATCAGTCTTGGTGCTAACGTAATTTTAAAATATTTCGGGGAGCGAGATGATATTCCACAAGAAGTTAAAGCCGCCATTGCTATTTCTGCACCTTGTGATTTATCTGGTTCATCCAAAGAAATTCATAAATTTAAAAACAAACCTTACCATGATCGTTTCTTAAAACATTTACTAAAACGGTTAAAACAAAAGCAACAGCGGTTTCCAGCCTATTTAAATCAAAAACAATTAGAATCGGTCAAAACTTTATTAGATTTTGACAACGTGTATACTTCAAAAGCACATGGATTTAGAGACGCAGAAGATTATTACGCAAAATCTTCTAGTCTCCAATTTCTACAAAACATTCAAGTACCAACGCTTATTATCAATGCATTAAATGATTCGTTTTTATCACCAGAATGTTTCCCTGTTAAAGAAGCAAAATCAAACCGAAACCTTTATTTAGAAATGCCAAAATACGGTGGTCATGTTGGTTTTATTGCTCCAAAAGGCGTGTATTACAATGAAAGGCGAGCATTAGAATTTGTGTCTCACAGAAAGTAGTGCTGCTAAATTCAATTTGTATCGTCGTTAACGCGGTGTTAAAATGCAAATAACCATATAGTTCAGTTTAAATTTTTAATATCTTGAAGAAAATTAACTACTATGCCAACATTCACTTTAAACATCAACAATAAAACATACAATGTTGAGGCAGATGCTGATACCCCATTATTATGGGTACTTAGAGATCATGTTAACCTCGTAGGAACAAAATTTGGTTGTGGTATTGGGCAATGCGGCGCATGTACCGTACATACTGATGGAAAAGCTAATAGAAGTTGCTTAATTCAGATCTCTGAAGCTGAAAACATTGAAATAACTACCATAGAAGGCCTCTCCGAAAATGGCGATCATCCAGTACAAAAGGCTTGGAAAGATATTGATGTGCCGCAATGCGGTTATTGTCAAGCAGGACAAATAATGTCGGCCTCTGCTTTTTTGAATGAAAACCCGAATCCATCCAACGAAGAGATTAGAAATGCCATGAATGGTAACATCTGCCGGTGTGCATCCTATAATAGCATTGAAGAAGCTGTAAAAGTAGCTTCAGAAAAATTAAGTTAATAACCAAATTATAAAAAGATGAAACGAGCATAAATTATAATTGTTTCAAATTTTACAGAAATAATTAAAATTTGTGTGAGTTACTGAATGTATTCAAATTTTTTGGACATTCAGAAAACCAAAAAATTTTAAACAGATGAAAAATTCATTTAGTAGAAGATCCTTTTTAAAAACGTCGGCACTTGCCAGTGGCGGGATGATTATTGGTTTTAACTTATTTAATGCGTGCAAACCTGATGTAAAACCAGCTATTGATTTAAGTAAATTAAATTATAACGATTTTAACGCCTTTATAAAAATTTCACCTGAGGGTAAGGTAACGATTTTTTCACCAAACCCTGAGATTGGGCAAGGTGTAAAAACCTCTATGCCAATGATTATAGCTGAAGAACTTGAAGTAGCATGGGATGATGTTTACGTGGTTCAAGCACCTTTAGACACCAAAAATTATACACGTCAATTAGCTGGAGGTAGTCAATCTATTCGTCATGGATGGACGGCATTACGGCAAACGGGAGCTACTGCAAAGCAAATGTTGGTAAATGCTGCAGCTGCAAAATGGGGTGTTGATGCATCAGAATGCAAGGTTAATGAAGGTATTATTACCAATGCCAAAGGTGAAACTTTGGGTTATGGTGATGTGGTTACAGAAGCAGCTTTATTGGAGGTGCCAGAGGAAGTTGTGCTCAAAGATCCGAAAGATTTTAAAATTATTGGAAAAGGTAAAGGCAATGTTGATATTGATAAAATTGCTACTGGCAAACCACTATTTGGAATGGATTACAAGGAAGAAGGCATGTTGTATGCCTCTGTTTTGAGACCACCTGCTTTTGGACAAGTATTAGAATCTTTTGACGCTTCTAAAGCCAAAGCAATGCCTGGTGTTGTGGACGTAATAACTATAGGCGAAAAAGCAAGAACCATTTTAAATGAAAACCCAAATTGGACAGCCCAACTTAGTAAAAGCGATAAGGTGGTTGTTTTGGGTAAGACTACTTGGGACGCTATCAAAGGTAAAAAGGCCATTAATGCTGTTTGGAAAGAAGATTCTAAATTAGAAAGTACGGAATATCATGATCAGGTGTTAATGGACTTATTGAACGGCAATAAATTCAATACACGAAGAAAGGATGGTAATGTTAAGCAAGCATTCGCGGAGGCAGATAAAATTGTTGAAAGGGTTTATGAATCCCCGTTCTTGCCACACAATACTATGGAACCCATGAATTTCTTTGCTGATGTTACACCAGAGAAAGTACGCTTAATTGGGCCAGTGCAAACCCCAGAACCTGCGGCGAAAGTAGTATCTGAAATGTTAGGTAGAGACTTAGAAGATATTAGTGTGGAAATGACTAGAATGGGAGGTGGTTTTGGAAGACGTTTATATGGAGATTTTGTGTATGAAGCGGCTGAAATTTCGAATAAAATAGGAAAACCAGTTAAAATGATATCTACTCGGGAAGATGATATGACAACGGGTGTATATAGGCCATCTACAAAATATAAAATTGCAGCGTCTATTAAGAATGGTAAACTAACGGGGTATCATTTAAAGGAGGCAGCTATAAACGGAAATATGTACGGTTTAATACCCAATTTTTTTCCCGCTGGGGCCTTGGAGAATTATCAGGTAGATACCGCGAATTACAAAAGTAACATTACTACAGGTGCTTGGAGAGCGCCCTATACTAACTTTTTAGCAAGTGCAGAACAATCGTTTTTTGATGAATTAGCCGAAGAACTAGGGGTTGATCGTATACAACTGCATATGGATTTATTAGATAAGGTGAAACAAAACCCAGAACCAAAAGTTCAATATAGTCCAGAGCGATTGCAAGGTGTTTTAAAATTGGCAGTAGAAAAATCCAACTGGGGTAGTGCTCCAGAAGGCATTTATCAAGGACTTTCCGTATACTATTGTCATAACACGCATGTTGCTGAAATTGCAGACGTAGCTATGGAAAATGGTATCCCTGTAGTTAAAAAGGTAACTTGCGCCATCGATTGCGGTATTTTAGTAAATCCTTTAGGAGCTATGAATCAAGCTAAGGGAGGAGTTTTAGACGGTATAGGTCATGCCATGTATTCTGATTTTGGTTTTGAAAATGGTGTACCTAAATCGAATAATTTTCACACATATCAATTAATCAGAATGGCTCAAACACCAAAAGTTGATGTTCATTTTGTGGAAAGTGATATTGATCCTACTGGTTTAGGTGAACCAACATTGCCGCCTGTTGGAGCCGCTGTGGCAAATGCTATTTATAAAGCCACAGGTAGACGACTTACCAAACAGCCTTACACGAGCAATATGAATGTGGAAAAAACGATTGTTGGGTAGTTAATGACGCATGAATTTAAGCATATAATTCAAGAGGCTATAAAAGCCAAATCAAACGGATTAAAATCTGTTTTGGCTTCGGTAGTAGACTTAGATGGCTCGTCTTATCGTAGACCTGGAGTAAGAATGCTTATTCTAGGAAATAACAAAATGATTGGAGCCGTAAGTGGTGGTTGTGTAGAAAAAGAGGTGTTGTTGCAAGCGCAATCGGTATTTCAAACTGGGCAATCTAAAATGATGACTTACGATGGCCGTTATCGTTTAGGGTGCGAGGGTGTTTTGTATATCCTTTTAGAAGAAGTAAACTTAGATTTGAATTTTGAATCATCATTTTTTCAATGTTTAGAGCAAAGAAATGCTTTTGAAGTCATTTCATGCTACATTAAGAAGGAAGGTGTTTTTGGGGGTTTGGGATCTGAAGTTAAAATAGGTAATAGTAATTTCCCTGTTTCCAATAGAGATTCAAAAGCGATTACTATTTCAGAGTTTCGTCAAAAAATGCCACCATGTTTTAAACTAGTTATTATTGGTGCTGAGCATGATGCGGTACAATTATGCAAATACGCTGCTTTAACAGGTTGGGAAGTTACTATCGTAGCTGGAATTTCAGAACATAAATCAATTGATAACTTTGAAGGCGCAACTACTTTTATTACTAAAACTCCAGAAGGTTTAGATACTGACTTGATGGATAACCAAACCGCAATAGTACTAATGACTCATAATTTTGCTTATGATTTACGTTATTTGGTAGCTTTGAAAGATACCAATCCAAACTATATTGGCCTTTTAGGACCAACAAAACGGCGAGAAGATTTGTTATCTCAATTTATTGAGTATTGTCCTGATATTTCTGACGAGTTCTTAGAACGTATTCATGGGCCAGCAGGCTTAGATATCGGTTCAGAAACACCTCAAGAAATAGCCGTTTCTATTGTTTCTGAAATATTAGCGGTTACAAGAAACCGTAAAGCAATTGCACTAAGTGAAAAGGTAGGACGCATTCATTCCGAACAATAACTTTTGTCATCAACTTCAAATATTGCTATAGCAATTCTTGCTGCTGGTGCTTCCTCTAGAATGGGCAGCCCGAAACAAGTTTTAAAATGGGGTAATACATCTTTACTGGAACATGCCATTACAAATTCCAAAAAATCAAACGCGAAAGAAGTTATTGTTGTTCTTGGGGCGAATAATGATACCATATCCTCGCAAATAACCACAGACGATGTTTCAGTAGTAATTAATAAGGAATGGGAAAAAGGCTTGGGAAGGTCTATTGCTTCAGCTGTTCTATATGTATTAGATTCAAATAAAGTTGAAGGTCTTTTAATTGTTTTGGCGGATCAACCATTTGTTACAAGTACATATTTGAATGAAATGATATTGACGTTTAATTTGAACACGGGTAAAATCATTGCCACAGCCTATGATTCAGATAGGTTTGGTGTTCCTGCATTATTCGATAAATCATATTTTGAGGAATTATCAAGGCTTGTAGGTGATGAGGGTGCGAAAGCTATATTAAAGAAATACAACCACCAAGTGGTGGTACTTAGTCCTGACTTTCAAAATTGGGATATTGATACAAAGGAAGACTATAAAAGGTTGAAAAAGTAATTTTATATTTCAAAATATTAAATTTGCAACCCTAACCCTTTCTAAATCCTGTTTCATCTTCATATTGGAAGCACAAAGATTTAGAAAATAAGCGATTATGGCCTTTTACTTAATGTGGATTGATTCTTAAATTTCACCACCCAAAAATTCTTTAAATTTAGAGGGGTTACCGTCCGCATCACCTGTAAGCAAATAATACACCATGCCAGCGTCCGAAATATCTGCCCTAAATTCTTTGTGCTTTTTCATACAAGTCCAAATCCATGCTATATCAGGGTTTTTATGGTTTTTTAACCAGTCCCAAACACTCCAATCATGTAAAGAGCTCCAGCCTTCGTTTGGGTTGCGTTTATTATTTTGATCCTTAATTCTTTTAAATTTCATTCTATTACCACTTAACTCTAAAACTTGATCGATAGTATGATGGTCAGGACGACGTAAATGGTTATCGTTGTAGTTGCTATGAGAAATAATATATACATAAGATAGAGCCTCAATATTACCGTCTTCAACAACCATTTTAACAGCTTGATATAAAAACTCCGAAGGTCCCATATTTACAAAATAAAGCGGGTCTTCTTCTGTGGATTTTGCTAATTCTTTTTTCAAATGCTTAAGTGCCTTTTTCTTTTTGACACCTACGTCAAAAAACAACTTCTTCTTATAACTCCAACGCTTTATAGAGCCATCAACGCCTTCTTTCATATAATTTCTTACAGTAGTATGAGCTGGTGAGGGCATAAAATTATTATACGAAAAGTGTACTAGGTTAGACTGCATTTTCATTTTTGCCAACATAGCTAAGGCTGCCGGAGTGGCTCCCCAATCATCAGGGTCGGCATAATTGTATTTGCCAGTATATTCTAAATCAGGTTGGGCATTACCATCTGCACTACAAGCAATTCTATTATTGTTATACCCCCAGCCTTGTGCGATTAAAACGCTTGGAATTATAAGCAGAAGAAGTATTATAAATTGTAAAGTTTGTTTATTCATTTTATGTCCGTTTAGTGTATTTAAGTCTGTTGAAAAGTGTATTTCAGATAATCAAAATTAATATTTTAGGATAAATTGTATCTTGAATTAACTTTACAATTACTTTACTATTTCTAAAATTGATCAGATTCTAGGTTTTATAATATAAAGTATGTGTATTTTTAATAATCTTTTTTAATAGCACTATTATATGATGTTAAGGTCGTTTTTGTATAGTTTGTTTTTGGTACTAGTTGTAGTGTTAAAGTGTAATTCTTTGGCTAAGACTAACTTTACAAGTGAAGTGAAGAGTATTTCCTATTCCAATACTGTTCCTATTACTCAAAATACACCCATAAATGCCGCGGACAAAGATACAATTGCTTTAATACGATACCATATTAAAGAGGCGGATAAGAATAAAACCAAAGGCTTATACTCGATGTCTTATCAACATTTGTGGGATGCAATGCTTTTGGCAGAAGCCATTAATAATATTAACAAATTAAAAATAATTCATGATGAGTTAGGCGTGCTCTATGGTATTTATGGTAAGCATGAAGAGGCTATTAAACATAAACACCTATCACTTGAATATGCTAAGTCGATTTATAATAGCGGAAAGAAAAAATTAAGTCGTCTATCAAGTGCCTACTATAATTTAGCTGTACAATATAGAAAAGCAGAGGCATACGATAAAGCCCTTGTCTATATAGACTCTTGCTCTATAGCAGAAAAGTGGATTTTTAAAGAGGATAAAAGTAATCCATACGTTTTAGTGGAAAAAGGAAATATCTATCAATTAACAGGAATGCTGCAGGAAGCTGAAGTATTACTATTAGAATCTAGAGATTTATTCGAAATTGAAAATGCAAGTTATTTGGTAGTGGTATATTTCTTTTTAGGCGATTTGTATTCAAAATTGCTGAATTTGGATACTGCTATTTTGTTCTATGAAAAGAGTTTGAATAAAATGGCAGAGGTTAAGGAGCATATTGATTATAAATCTGATATTTCAAAGAAACTTGCAGAGTTACTAAAACAGAAAGGGCAACTTAAAAAGGCATATTTTCATTTAAATGAGTCTAATAAAATTGCGGATAGTTTATTCAACGTAAGAAGTGCGAATAATAGTCAACTTTTTGAGATAAAAAACAGTTATGAAGAAGCTATACTAGAAAAGGACACGCGTATTAATCAACAAAAAAACGTTATTGCCCGAAAAGAAACCATTCAAACGCGCCTTGTGTTTACAATAGCTTCAATTTTATTGGGGGTTATAGTGCTTGCCGTAATTTTATATTACAAAGCAAGGGTGCGCAAATTAAAACTAGAACAAAAAGATGCGGCAATGAAAGCAGATTATGAAAGAGAAAAAGTGAATGCCGTATTAGAAACTAAAAGCAAAGAGTTAACGGCTTCTGCATTACAAATCATAGAAAAAGATAAACATATTGATACTTTACTAAAAACTTTAAAAGAAGAGTCTCCCCAAGGTTACAAGTCTGTTAAGGATGTTGTGGTTAAAGGGAATAAGGATATGTGGGAGCGCTTTAATCTTAGATTTACTGAGGTTAATAGTGGTTTTTACACGCGCTTGCGCGAAAAGCATCCTAACTTGACACCTACAGAGCATAAACATTGTGCTTTAATTAAGTTAAGATTTGACAGTAAGGAAATGGCAAAATTGTTAAATATTTCGATTACAAGTGTTCATATTTCAAGACATCGTATTAGAAAGAAAATTGGTTTAGAAAGAGAGGATAACTTAAGTAAGTACATACAAAGTATTTAGCTTAAAAACCCTTCTTTTTATAAAGTTGCCGCTAAATATTCCTGTTTTAAATATATCAAATTGACAATATAGAATATAAATTAGTTGTAATATGCTAAATTTAGCATAGTGCGACAAGCTAATTTTGCGCAGTCATTTTTTGGTATATGAGTAAAAAGGATGTAGAAAAGGCATTAACGCCTGAGAAATTTGAACGTTTAAAAGTTAAAACACCACCAACGAATTCGGCTGGTTTTGATGGGTTAAAGGCAGCCTCATCTCATGCTGTTAAATACATTCAACCAAGTAATATTCTAAAAATAACGCAAAACATTAATCAAAAAGGTGGGTTTGATTGTCCAGGTTGCGCATGGCCAGATCCTGATGATGACCGGTCTTCTCTAGGGGAATATTGCGAAAATGGTTTAAAAGCCATGGCAGAGGAAGCGCAGAAAACCACTATTGGAAAAGATTTTTTTTCAAACCACTCAGTTGATGAACTTTCGGAATTATCTGATTTTGAAATTGGGAAATCAGGACGTTTGGCAGAACCTATGTATTTAGCTCAGGGTGCTACCCATTATCAACCGATATCTTGGAAAGATGCATTTGCCAAAGTAGGAGCGCATTTGAATGCGCTAGCGCATCCAGACGAAGCGATATTTTATACTTCTGGAAGAACCACCAATGAAGCTGCTTTTTTGTACCAGCTATTCGTTCGAGAATTTGGTACATCCAATTTACCGGACTGTTCCAATATGTGTCACGAGGCCAGTGGCGCTGCATTATCTCAGACTTTGGGCATTGGCAAAGGCTCAGTGACTTTGGATGATTTTTATAAGGCAGATTTAATAATGGTAGTTGGGCAAAACCCTGCAACCAATCATCCTAGAATGTTATCTGCTCTAGAAAAAACAAAGAAAAACGGTGGTAAAATTGTGGCGATTAATCCATTGCCCGAGGCTGGATTAATGAAGTTTACCGATCCTCAAAACCCTATTAAAATGTTAACGGGGGGAACAAAACTGGCAGACGTATTTGTTCCTGTTACAATAAATGGTGATGTGGCTTTTTTCAAAGCTTTACTTTTAAAACTTCTGGAAAAGGAAGAAGCCGAAGGTCATGTTTTTGATAAAGCATTCATTCAAGATTATACTTCTGGATATCACGACTTCATAAAGAATTTGAAAACCTATAATTTCGATGAATGTCTCCAAGCTTCAGGAATTTCAAAAGAAATTTTTGAAGATGTTTTTGATTTGGTTTTAAATAACCAAAAGATTATTATTTGTTGGGCAATGGGCTTAACGCAGCATGAAAATGCGGTAGATAACATTCGAGAGTTGGTTAACCTATTATTGCTTAAAGGCAGTATTGGTAAAGAAGGAGCGGGTACCTGTCCAGTGCGTGGCCATTCCAATGTTCAAGGAGACAGAACCGTTGGTATTTGGGAAGCTGCACCACAAGCATTTTTGGATAAAATTGAAGCTAAATACGGTTTTAAACCAACGAATACACATGGATATTCGGTTATTGAGGCTATCAAGGGTATGTATGAGAAAAAAGCAAAAGTATTTTTTGGCTTAGGCGGTAATTTTATTTCGGCGGTTCCAGATACGGCCTATTCTGCACAAGCGTTAGCTAATTGCAATTTAACCGTGCATGTTAGTACTAAATTAAATCGTTCGCATTTGGTTACAGGAAAGGAGGCGCTAATTTTACCATGTTTAGGTCGTGCTGAGAAAGATTATCAAAAAACAGGAGTGCAAACGCAAAGTGTAGAAAATTCTATGGGAGTTGTATCCTCTACAAAAGGGGTTATTGAACCTTGTTCAGATAAATTAATGAGTGAAGTAGCAGTGGTTTGTGGTATAGCGCATGCAACGTTAAAAGACCGTTCAAAAATAAACTGGTTACAGTATCAAGAAGATTATAATCTTGTTCGTGATGATATTGAAGAGGTTGTTGATGGATTCAAAGATTACAATACCCGTTTGCAAAAACCAGGTGGTTTCTATTTGCCCAATGGTGCAAGAGAACGTCGGTTTAAAACCAAAACCGGTAAAGCAAATTTCACAATTAATAAGTTACCAAACTGGAAATTAAAAGATAATGAATTGGTAATGATGACGGTTCGCAGTCACGACCAATTCAACACAACCATTTATGGGCTTGATGATCGCTATCGTGGCGTTTTTAACGAACGACGTATTATTTTTATGAATCACGAAGACATGCAAGAACGCGGTTTAGAAGAGCAAGATGTTGTAAATCTAAAATCAGAGTACAATGGAACATCTAGAGAAGCCAATAATTTCAAAGTGGTGAGATACAATATTCCAAAACGTTGTTGCGCAACATACTTTCCTGAGACAAACGTACTTGTGCCTCTGGATAGTTTTGCGCATACCGCAAAAACGCCAGCTTCTAAGAGTATACGTATTTCGGTAGAAAAAGTTTAATTTTTTAGTAAAAATACTACTCCAAATTTCTGAATAAATAATTATTGATATTGCAATTTGAGAAATTGATAATTATATCAATACTACGTAAATTTCTATAAAATTTAGATCAAAAAATAAGTATAAATACTTAGTTTTGTTTTCAAATACGTAATTATGAAGCATGTTATTGTAGTTGGAAATGGAATGGTAGGTTACAAGTTTTGTGAAAAGTTTGTAGCTCAGGAGGAAAATAAAAACTTTAAAATCACTGTTTTTGGTGAAGAACCTCGTCCAGCATACGATAGAGTTCATTTAAGTGAATTCTTCGAAAATCAAGATGCTAAATCTTTAGAAATGGCTCCAGCAGAATGGTATGTGGAAAATAATGTGGATTTAATTACAGGGGAGCGCGTAGCTGATATTAATCGCAGTTCTAAAATCATTACTACAGTTAAAGATAGAGAGTTTAGCTATGATTATTTAGTGTTAGCTACAGGCTCGGTACCTTTTGTACCACCTATTAAAGGCGTGGAGAAAAAAGGTGTGTTTGTTTACCGAACTATTGAGGATTTAGAAGGCATGCTAGACTACGCTGCTAAAATAAAAGCTGAAAAGCCTAATGGAAGAGCCGCTGTTCTTGGTGGAGGTTTATTGGGGTTAGAAGCTGGAAAAGCAGTTTTAGATATGGGCTTAGAACCCCATATTGTGGAGTTTGCGCCTAAACTAATGCCAAGGCAACTAGACTCTAGAAGTTCTCAAGTTTTAAAATTGAAATTAGAATCTATTGGTTTAAATATCCACTTAAGTAAGGTTACTAATCAAATTTTAGGAAATGGCAGTATTGATGGGATGGAGTTTGGTGAAGATGATAGGCTTGATGTAGATATGTTAATCATTTCTGCAGGAATTCGCCCAAGAGATGAACTGGCAAGAGCTTGTGGTTTAGAAGTTGGTGTACGTGGTGGAGTGGTTGTAGATAATACCATGAAGACCTCAGACGATTCAATTTATGCTATTGGCGAGATTGCGCTTTACAATCAGATGATTTATGGTTTGGTAGCTCCAGGTTACGATATGGCTGAAATCGCTGTAAAACAAATTATCGGAGAAGCTGATGCAAAAATGCCAGCGGTTATTGATATGTCTACCAAACTAAAATTAATTGGTGTGGATGTAGCAAGTTTTGGAGAACCTTTTATGCCAGCAGATAAAGGACATTCTATCATTTTTGAAAATAAAACACAGCACTTATATAAGCGTATTAATGTAAGTCATGATGGGAAAAAGTTACTCGGTGGAATATTAGTTGGTGATGCTGCGGATTACAGTATGCTGCACCAAGTGTACTTAAATGGTATGAAAATTCCTGAAGATCCATCTCAATTAATTCTACCTACTAGTGATGGCGGAGCAGTGATAGGTGATGTAATGGATTTACCAGACGAAGCTCAAATCTGTTCATGCGAAAGCGTTACAAAAGGTCAGATTTGTGGTGTTATAGAAAGTGGTGAAGCTAAAGATGTTGGCGATGTTGTAAGTTGCACAAAAGCAGGAACTGGTTGTGGTGGATGTAAACCTATGGTAGCAGATTTAACGAATGCTACGCTGAAATCTCTAGGTATTGAGGTAAAAGATTCCATTTGTGAACACTTCGATTATAATAGACAAGATTTATATAAAATCATCCAAGTAAAAGGATATACTAAATTTAATGAAGTATTAGATAGCCATGGCAATGGCGGACATGGTTGCGAAATATGTAAACCAGTTATCGCGTCTTTAATGGCTTCAATTCATGCAGATACGGCTAATAAGGAATATGCTATTCAGGATTCAAACGATAGATTTTTAGCAAATATTCAGCGTAATGGAACATATTCTATAGTACCTCGTGTACCGGGTGGAGAAATTACTCCTGATAAATTGATTGCTCTTGGAGAAATTGCTAAGAAATACGATTTATATACCAAAATTACAGGAGGTGTCCGTATCGATTTATTTGGTGCTACTTTAAATCAGTTGCCATTAATTTGGAAGGAATTGATTAGTCATGGTTTTGAAAGTGGTCATGCCTATGGTAAATCATTGAGAACAGTTAAGACTTGTGTCGGTTCTACATGGTGTCGTTATGGTATGGACGAAAGTGTAAGTTTTGGTATAGAATTAGAAAACCGCTACCGAGGTATTAGAGCGCCACATAAAATAAAAGGCGGTGTTTCTGGGTGTATTAGAGAGTGTGCTGAAGCACGTGGAAAGGATTTCGGTTTAATTGCTGTTGAAGGTGGTTGGAACTTATATGTAGGTGGTAATGGCGGTGCAAACCCAAGACATGCAGAATTATTTGCTGAACAAATTGATAATGAAACTGTGATTAAGTACTTGGATAGATACTTGATGTTGTACATGCGCACCGCGAAACCATTACAACGTACTGCCGCGTGGCAAGAAAAACTTGAGGGTGGTTTAGAGTATTTAAAAGAAGTGATTATTGATGATAAATTGGGTATAGTTGATGACCTTGAAAAAGAAATGCAAACCTTGGTAAACAAGTTTGAGTGTGAATGGACGCAAGCAGTTAATGACCCTGAAATGATGAAGCGTTTTAATCATTTTGTGAATAGTGAAGAAGAGGATGATAATATTGTCTTTGTCCCAATGAGAGAGCAAAAAATGCCAGAGCCTTGGGTTTAATCCTTCTGCAAGGTTTTAAAAACCTCATAGGTAATGAAAAGCTTAGGTTATGCTGACATTTGATTGGCTTGGAAGTATGATAGTATGCTAGCAGATAGGCCGGCGTTAGGGATTGCAGTGGAAAGCCCACAGCGTAGGTACGGAGCGAGGACTTGTAACGTAAAGCCCGACCCGATAGGGGAACGCCCAAAAAGAATATAAAAAGAAATTGAACTAATTTCAGTTTATCAAAATAAAGTAAAATGGTAGAAATTTTAGAAAAATACAGTAGCACCAAATTAGAGGAGGTAAAAGTTTGGTTTAAAGCCGCATCAATAGAGGATTTTCCGAAAGATGGGGGTGCATGTGTTAAGTATAAAGATAAGCAGATTGCGGTTTTTAATTTTGAACGTTTGGGTAAGTGGTATGCATGTCAAAATTTATGTCCGCACAAAATGGAAATGGTGCTAAGTAGAGGTATGATTGGTGACGATAAAGGTATGCCTAAAGTAGCTTGCCCATTGCATAAAAAAACATTTTCTTTAGAAAACGGCGAAAACTTAAATGGCGATTTGGATGCTATCGCTACCTATCCTGTTAAGATAGAAAACGGCTTTGTTTACGTAGGTTTTGTCGAATAAATAATTTACCAAATCACTCGGTTTATTGGGATTAATTACCTAAAGACTATTAAAATTACTGAGACAATATTTTGATATACTAGGTTTTATTGTTAGATCTTTGGTATTATGATTTTTTTGCTAAATGCGCAGGTAAAAACTTTAAACTTACTATGTAATTAAACCGAGTAATTGTATCTTGGCTTTCCTTGATTGAAACAACATTACACTATGAAGCCTACTCGTTTTGAAACTGCCATTGTACTGATTGATAAAGCGAATTCTGAGGATATAAACGCCTATGATATTGCGGGTGTGAAATACCCAAAGGAGTTATTGTATTCGCAACGGATGACTCGTAAATTACTACAGTTTAAACCTGATGCATCCAAAGCCTTACAAATTGCCGCGAGAGCCCAACATATTTGCAGATGGAAAATTGCGCGTGATGAATATCCAATGGACAGAGTTGGTTATTTAAAGTGGCGTGAAACGCTAAAAAAAATGCATGCGGATTTAACTGAGGATATTTTAAAGCAGGTAGGGTACGACGAGATTTTTATAGAAAGAATTAGAAAAATAATTCTGAAGAAGTTGATTAAAAAGAATGAAGAATCTCAAGCTTTGGAAGATACCATTTGCTTGGTGTTTTTAGATTATTACTTTGAAGAATTTGCAGCTAAACACCCTGATGAAAAAGTGATTGACATTCTACAAAAAACATGGGTGAAAATGAGCGAGGAAGGACAACAAGAAGCGTTAAAACTTAATTTTTCTGAAAGAAGTTTGGCGCTTGTAAAACAAGCTATTTCTTAAATACTAGTTATATGGCATCAAACGGAAATTCCTTAGATCAAAGAACATTTGATAAACTACGCCGTTTGTATATCATTGGGTTTAGCACCATTGCACTTTCTGTAATAGTCAGTCAAATTTTAATCCGAACACATTTAAGACGGCAAGAAAGCGACTCTAGAGTGATCAATATTGCTGGAAGACAACGGATGCTGAGTCAAAAACTAGCAAAAGATGCGGTGTCTCTTCTATCTATTAAAAGGCGAGAAGATGGGTTTATACTTAAAGAAGATTTAAAGGAGACTTTAAAACTTTGGGAACTCTCGCATCATTCCCTACAACGCGGTAATGATAGTTTGGGGTTGCCACGACAAATTAGCCCTGTAATTGCAGGAAAGTTTAGGGTTTTAAATCCAATTTTTGATTCCATAAGTTCTGCTTCCAAATCTTTAATACATAAAATTGAGAACCCTAATCCAGTGCCTTTAGCATCTTATGCTTCCGATATCCAAAAAGTTAGAGCTCATGAGGGCAATTTTTTGGTTCAGATGGATGCCATCGTAAACCAGTATGAAAAAGAGGCGGAGGAAAAAGTTCAAAGAATGGGCAATTTGGAGATCTGGTTGATGACTTTAACACTTTTCATTTTATTGGGTGAATTCATTTATATCTTCTGGCCAGCAGCTACATCCGTAAGGTATACCTTGGCAGAATTGCTTTCAGCCGAAAAACAAGCAAAGCAAATGGCATTTGATGCCAAAAAATTAAATAAAGCTAAAGAAAACTACATTCAGGAATTGAGCGCTTTAACGCGTGCGATGGATAATACACTATTATTTGCACGAATTTTACCCAATGGAAAGGTGGTCCATATGGGCAGTAAATTTTCTAGTTTATTTGAGTTTTCAAAATTTAATAACAATGCCTTGTTTTGGGATGTTTTATCTACTGTAGAAAATGAGCGCAAGGGCATTGAAGGGATAATAACCAAGTTTAAAAAAACGGGGTGGCAGGGAGAAGTAAAGGCTACCACAACCAAAGGTAGTGATGTGTGGTTGGAGATGGCTGTGATTCCGTATAGTCCAACAGAGGAGCAACCAGAATTGTTGATCATAGCCTCTGAAATTACCGAACGTAAACAAGCTCAAATAGAGATTGATAGGTTAACCGCTGCTAGTTTTGAGGAGAAGATGAGTCAGCAAAAAATAATCTCTAGTAAGATTATTGAAAATCAAGAGAAGGAACAAAACCGTATTGCTAAGGATGTTCACGACGGTATTGGGCAGATGTTAACGGGTTTAAAATATAATTTAGAAAGTATCAATCCTGATAATCTAGAAAAAACTAAGGCTAAAGTGACGCACCTTAAAGAACTTACTGAAAACATCATTAAGGGCGTAAGAACTGCAACCTTTAACTTGACGCCACCCGAATTGACCGATCATGGTATTGTACCAGCTTTAACAAAGTTAGCCCAAGAATTATCAAGGTTAACGGGTAAGGCAATTGTGCTGTTCAACAAAACCGATTTTAATTTACGTTTAGAATCGCTTGCCGAAATTAATATTTACAGAATAGCTCAAGAGGCTATTAATAATGCCATAAAATATGCAGAATCAACCCACATAATTGTTTCGCTTTCACATAGTAAAAACATGTTGAGCATTGTTGTGGATGATAATGGAAAGGGCTTTAATCCTGAAAAAGTAAAAAAAGTAAAAACTGGAGATGGTGGTATGGGAATGACGTTTATGAAAGAACGCATTAAGTATATTGATGGTCGTTTATTTGTAACTTCAGAAGAAGGAAAAGGTACGCGTGTAACTTTAAATATACCATTACATCAATAGTGTACTTTTTTTAACTTTTGAAATTTATACTGAAGCGTATATTAATGAATTATGAAAAGAAAACTTATAAGTTCAGGCTCTACTTTTGAAACCGAAATTGGATATTCTAGAGCTGTCGTTCAAGGCAATTGGGTTTTTGTATCTGGTACAACAGGTTACAATTATGAAAATATGACGATTAGTGATGATATTGTAGAGCAAACAGAACAGTGTTTTTTAAATATCAAAAAAACCTTAGAGGCAGCTGAATCAAGTCTTTCTGATATAGTTAGGGTGACTTATATTTTGCCAAACGCTAAAGATTTTGAGTTATGTTGGCCAGTACTTAAAAAGTACTTAGGAAATATTAAACCTGCCGCCACTATGATTTCTGCGGGTTTAGCAGATGATAAGATGAAAATTGAAATTGAAGTGACGGCTCTTAAAAACTGCTAGTATTCACTATTTGTCATTCTGAACTTGATTCAGAATCTAAGTTTTTATGATACTAATTATTGCATTGATTGTCGATCAAATTACGTAGTCTTACTTAATTTTTTACATTTGTAATTATTACTATTATTTATGAATAAAATTAATGTTGTTCTAGCCGACGATCACGTTTTGGTGAGAGACGGGATTAGAGCATTACTTGAGGACGAAACAGATGTTGAAGTTATAGACGAAGCTTCTAATGGTAAAGAGGCTTTGGAGGTAATTAAAACCAACAAACCCCATGTGCTAATAGTAGATATTAGAATGCCAGAAATGAATGGTATTGAGGTGGTTAGTGAAATAAATAAGTCGGCTCAAGATGTTAAAACATTGGTGCTGTCCATGCATGACTCCGAAGAGTACGTTGTGCAGGCCATACAGGCAGGTGCTGATGGTTATTTATTAAAAGGTGCCAGTAAAGAAGAATTTATAAAAGCCTTGAATAAAGTTGCTTCGGGTGGTAAATATTTTACAGGTGATGTTTCGGCAATCATCATGAATAATTTTGTGAATGGCAATACCAATTCTGCTGTTTCTCCAAAAGTTGAAATTAAACAAGATCCATTCAATTTAACTAAGCGCGAAAAGCAAATTTTAAGTTTAGTTTTGGAATTGAAAAATAATAAGGATATCGCAGATGAGCTTAAAATAAGCAAGCGTACCGCAGAAGTACATCGCTTTAACTTAATGAAAAAACTTCAGGTTTCTAATTTAAAAGAGTTGACCGATAAGGCTAAGGATTTTGGGTTGATTTAAGTTTTTGTTTATACAGCGTAATGCCTTTTTTGAAATGAATTTTCAGTTAATTGGTAACATGCTACTAATATGTTAAATTCAATTACCTTTTTCATTGGATAATGAAGAATTAACTAGTTTGATTTACTTTTTGAATATTGATTAAACAATTCGGTATTAACTTGTTTTTATTTTCGCTCTTTTGTTTATTGATTTTTATTAAGATTTAGTAATCTTTGAAATCTTTATTTATATTTTTCTCTTATTTTGATGAATAGATAAAATCAAGAATCCCATATTAACAACTTCACATAAATTTTAAATTACTTAATTTTTTACATAAAAATTAAGTATAAATACGTAGTTTTGATATATTGAGAAGTCTGTTTTCACAGAAAAGGCAAACAAATACTCAAATTTTACTTAAAGTAGACTCTAAATGATACAAAGCGAAGTTAAAACTACGTGTTCCTATTGTGGTGTTGGGTGCGGTATTGTAGTTAAAAAAGACAGCAATAATCAGGTATTCGTTGAAGGAGATAAAGACCATCCTGTAAATAAAGGAATGCTATGTTCTAAAGGTATGAATTTGCATTATGTGGCAAATGATACCTCTGATAGAATTTTATACCCAGAAATGCGATGGAGTCGCTCGCATCCAAGAGAGCGTGTAAGTTGGGATGATGCTTTAGATAGAGCCGCGAGTGTGTTTAAATCAATTATCAAAAAATATGGTCCAGATAGTGTTGGTTTTTATGTATCTGGGCAAAGTTTAACGGAGGAATATTACATAGCCAATAAGCTTACTAAAGGTTTTTTAGGAACCAATAATATTGATACCAATTCACGATTATGTATGAGTTCTGCGGTGGTGGGTTACAAAAAAACCTTTGGAGAAGACAGCGTGCCAATTTCTTATGCAGATATTGAACTGGCGGATTGTTTTTTAATTACAGGTGCAAATCCAGCTTGGTGTCACCCAATTTTATTCAGACGTATTGAAAAGCATAAGGAAGAAAACCCTGATGTGAAAATCATATGTATTGATCCAAGAAAAACGGATACGGCAAATTATGCTGACTTGCATTTGCAATTATTACCGGGAACAGATACCATTCTGTATAATGCCATTGGAAGATGTTTATACAAAAGCGGTTTGATTGATGAACATTTTATTGCTAATTATACTGAAGGATTTAAAAATTATAAAGAAGTAATAATGGCTACCCCTTTGAAGCAGGCCTCAAAATTATGTGGTGTTCCAGAAGATGATATTAAAAAGGCTGCAAAATTTATAGGGCTTTCAAAAGGCTTTATTAGCATGTGGGCCATGGGGCTTAACCAAAGTGTAGTAGGTACGGATAAGAATGTATCGCTTCTAAATTTATCGCTTATCACTGGGCAAGTTGGTAAACCAGGTTCGGGACCATTTTCATTAACTGGTCAACCCAATGCGATGGGTGGGCGCGAAGTTGGTGGAATGGCAAACCTTTTAGCCGTTCATAAAGATTTAATGAATGAAGAACATAGAAGAGAGGTAGCGCAGTTTTGGGGCGTTGATAAAATTAATCCAAAACCAGGGCTTACAGCAACTGAAATGTTTGATGCTTTGGAAAGTGGTAAAATGAAAGCAGTATGGATAGCTTGTACCAATCCTTTGGTTAGTTTGCCTAATTCTAACCGCATAGAAAAGGCAATGAAAAATGCCAAATTTGTGGTGGTTCAGGATATCTCTTATAAATCGGATACGGTGGGGTTTGCTGATTTAGTACTGCCAGCAGCAGGATGGTTGGAGAAAGAAGGTGCGATGACCAATTCTGAAAGACGTATTTCATACTTACCAAAAGAAATCGATCCACCAGGAGAGGCGCGACCTGATGTCGAAATATTTTGTGATTTTGCGCAACGCATGGGCTTTAGAGGCTTTAGTTTCAATAGCTCTAGTGAGATTTATGATGAATACGCATTAATGACTAAAGGCACCAATATTGATGTGTCTTATTTAAACTATGATAGATTAAAGACCGAGGGAACGTTTCAATGGCCCGTTTCAGATCAGGAGCATAAAGGAACACCTCGATTGTTTCAGGATAAAATATTTTACACACCTTCCAAAAAAGCGATATTTAATGTGCCGCAAAATATTCATAATACATCGGTGTTGCCAAATGATGATTTTCCATTAATACTAACAACTGGTCGTGTGCGAGACCAATGGCATACCATGACTAAAACAGGAAAAGTGTCCCGATTGAAAACGCACTACCCAAAACCAGTTTTAGAAATTAACCCTGTTGACGCTTATTTGTACAAGATTAAAAATGGCGACATCACGGAAATTAAAGGTGAAAATGGTGTAGTTAGAGTACGTGCAAAAGTGACTGACACGATTAGAAAAGGTGTCGTATTTTTACCGATGCATTGGGGAAAACAATTACAAAGCGACTTGAATCGTGCCAATAATTTAACCAATACGCATGTAGATCCTACATCTAAAGAACCAGATTTCAAGTTTACAAGAGTTGCGGTTTCAAAATATAAAAAGCCAAAAGAGAAAATAATTGTTGCTGGGGCAGGAGCTGCTGCATTTAGGTTTGTTCAGAACTATAGAGAGTTTAATGAGGTGGATGAAATCCATGTGTTTTCAAAAGAACCAAATTTATTTTACAACCGTGTTTTATTACCCGAGTATGTTACTGAGGAATTAACCTGGGAACAACTTTTAAAAATTAAAAAATTAGAATTAGATAAACTTAATATTCATGTACATCCTGAAACTACAATCTCAAAAATAGACAAGGAAAACAAAGTTGTAAAAGACAGTAACGGATTAGCGCATACGTTTGATAAATTAATACTAGCTACTGGCAGTCGCGCTTTTGTACCAAAGGGTGTTCAAATAGATTTACCAGGACGTTTTACCATGCGTAATAAAATAGATGCGGATAGATTTAAGGCATATTTGGAAGCTACAGGATTACCTCCAGAAGAACAGCATGTAGTTATAGTTGGTGGTGGTTTATTAGGTTTGGAACTAGCGGCAGCAATGAAACATAAAAATGCCAAAATTACAATTGTACAACGCGGTTCGCGATTAATGGAGCGGCAATTGGATAAGGTCTCTAGTAAGTTATTGGCACTTGATGTTCAAGAGCGGGGAATTCAAGTGTATTTTGATAATGAAGTAAGTACTGTTTTTGACGATGAAGATACGGGTGAATTGAATATTACATTGAAAAGTGGAAAGTTTATAACAGCTAATGCGATTGTATATGCCATAGGAACAATTCCTAATGTTGAAATTGCTCGTGAAAATGGTATCGATTGTAGAAGAGGTGTTATCGTAAATCAACATTTACAATCGTCTCATTGTGATGTATTTGCAATTGGTGAGATTGCCGAATTTAACAATCAATTATTCGGAATAACTTCGGCAGCGGAGGAGCAAGCAAATATTTTGGCAAATTTTATAGCTGGTGATATTAGTGGCGCATACAACGGATCTGTACTTATGAATATTCTGAAATTTAACGATTTAAGTTTATGTAGTATTGGAAATATCAGTGTGCCAGAACAAGACGATAGTTACGAGGAAATTGTATTTACAGATATTAAAAAACGCTATTACAAAAAGTGTATTGTAAAAGACGATCTGCTTGTGGGCGCTGTTTTAATGGGTGATAAGAGTGAATTTGCTGAGTTTAAAACCATGATAGAAAGTAAGATTGAAATGGCAGATAAACGCGATACCTTGCTTAGAGGTTCATCTAATACTGAACCTGTTTTAGGTAAGTTGGTGTGTTCCTGTAGTCAGGTTGGTGCTGGTAATATTGAAGATGCCATCGCAAAAGGATGTTCAGATTTTACGGAATTATGTAATTCCACAGGTGCCGGATTAGGTTGCGGGAGTTGTAAATCAGAAGTTAGAGAAATACTTCAAAATTCAAAAGTTTTAGCATAATGGAAGAACCATACAGATTAATGATAAACGGTGGTGTACTATCGCCTGGTGAATTAAAATATATATGTGAAGCTGCTGAAGCCCTAGGGTTGGATGCTATATCTTTTGGCTCTAGACAAGACATAATATTTCCTGAAGAAATTGACGAAAGTAAGTTTAGTGCTTTTGATAAAATTACATTCGTAAAACCAAAACGAGATGGTGTTGAAAATATAGCGTCTTCCTATGTTTCTGCCGAAATTTTACCAAGTACGTCATGGTTAACTAGCGATAGGTATCTATATGTAATTGAGCAGTTTAAGCATAATGCAAAATTGAGAATTAATGTAACCGACCCTAAACAACGTTTGGTGCCTCTTTTCACAGGAAATGTGAACTTTATTGCTTCGGAATATGAAGACTATTGGTATTTGTATTTAAGGCTTCCCGGTTGGTCTAAAACTGAAATGTATCCAGCTTTAATTTATAGTTGGGACATGGATAAAATAGAATTGGCTATAGAAAATATTCTTATAGAAGAGCCAGAAACTATTGATATGGTGTTCGATTTGGTAAGTGATGCCGTTGATACAAATAATAGAACAGTGAGCAAGCCATTGGAGGTGCCGTTTTATCCCTTTCCGTACTACGAAGGGATGAACAGAATAGGTACAGATAGATACTGGTTAGGACTTTACTGGCGCAATAATCGCTACGATTTAACATTTTTGAAGGCCATGTGCGATTTGTGTTCAGAAAATAAAATTGGTAAAATTTCTATCACGCCTTGGAAATCTTTCATTGTTAAGGGAATTCCTCAAAATTCTAAGCTACAATGGGAGAAATTTTTGGGTAAATTTGGAATTAATGTACGCCACTCTATGTTAGAAATGAACTGGCATTTACCAGTAAATGATAAAGAAGCACTTAATCTAAAGAAGTATTTGGTTACTAATTTTGATCAAAATGATATAAGTACTTATGGGCTAACATTTGGAATTACAAGTTTTGATAGTGACACTTACAACTTTACATCCATTGTTATTCAAAAAAACAAACAGCCAGAGCCAGTTGGTAACTTTAAAATTAGAGACACATATAATTTACTTTATGCTAAAAATTTTGATCCTAACACACGAGAATATATTGTGCATGTACAAGATGTGGATAAAGTTGAATTACCAGGGTTGCTAATGGAATTAAGTCAGTTATATTTCGAGCAATTAGGAAGCGAAAGAGAAGACGAAGCTAAGGCCGTAAAACAGGAAACTATTGAAGAGGAAGTATATCAGTGCACAGAATGTTTAACGGTATACAATGAAATATATGGTGATATTACCCAAAATATAGCACCCAATACACCATTTGAAAATTTACCGAGTATGTACGAATGTTCGTTGTGTGAAGCTCCTAAAAGTAGCTTTGAAAAGAAAGTTCTAGAAAAATCGGTCTAAAATAATTGACCATTCGTCTACAGATAAGTAACATTCATCTACAGTAAAAAAACATTTGTAAAACATTTATTTTTCGGCGTAAAGTTTTTCTTATCTTACAAAGATAATTAGTCAACAAACGTCATGGGAAAATTAAATATATTATTGATTGAGGATGACATCATTGAAGTGATGAAATTCAACAGAACAATTGCAAAACTTCAATTAGATCATAATATAGTGGAAGCGAATAATGGCGAGGAAGCCCTAAAAATCTTATATAAAAAAGAAGAATTACCTGATATTATTTTATTAGATTTGAATATGCCAAAGTTGAATGGCATCGAATTTTTAAACATTCTTAATGCGGATGACGTTTTAAAATATATTCCAACAATTATCCTAACCACTTCAAAAAATCAAAAAGATTTGGTGGAATGTTATAAAATTGGAATTGCAGGATATGTTATAAAGCCATTAAAGTACGATGATTATGTTGTGAAAATTGAAAAGCTCCTAGCGTATTGGAGTATGAATGAATTAAAACAGGGGTAATGAAAGGTATTATTTTTACTGAATTTTTAGATTTAGTAGAACGAAAATTCGGATTGGAAGTAGTTGATGAGATGCTTAATAGCAGCAATCTGGAATCAGGAGGTATTTACACGGCAGTTGGTACTTACAGTTTTTCTGAAATGTTGCAATTACTTAATTACCTCAGCAACACTACAAAAATTTCTATTGATGACTTATTGCTACTTTACGGGGAACATTTCTTTAGCAAATTAGAGGAGGATTATGGTGAACTTCTGGGTATTTACTCCGAACCAATAGAAATGTTGTCCTCTATTGAGAGTCATATTCATGTTGAGGTACAAAAAATATATCCAGAGGCAGAATTACCTATATTTGATGTAATTGAAAAAACTGAAGATTCATTAGTTCTTGTGTATAAATCTAGCAGAGCAATGCATCATTTTGGACTTGGATTAATGAACAAAACTTTTGAATATTTTAATGCCAAAGCCTCTATAGTTTTAGAAAAATTGAATGAGGAGGGTACAGAAGTTAGGTTTGTAATTAATCAAAGTTAATGTCTCAAGAAAGGATTCAAATCTTGGAACGTGCGCTTGCGCGAGAGAGAGCTGCAAGAAAACAGGCAGAAAAAATTCTAGAAAATAAAGCAGCCGAATTGCATGAAGCTAATAGAAGGCTTGAGAAATCTTACACGGAACTAGAGTCACTACTTTACCGAAAAGACTCAGAACTGCAAGGTGTTTTTGAAAATATTGTTGATGCCTATGTTATTATGGATTTATGGGGTAATGTTTTGAAAATGAACGATTCTGCTATAGATCTGATAGGTTTTGAAAGTGACAATATTAGTGTGAATTTGATGGATATAGTACATCCTGACGATTTACTACTTGTAAATAAGTCTTTTAGGACTTTGCATAGAAAAGGCGCACTTACTGATATAAATATTAGGATTATTACAAATAAGAATGAGGAAAAATTAGTGCATATAAATGCAAGTATTATTTATGACAATGGTGTAGCTGTGGCGGCACAAGGTATTGTGAGAGATATTACAAAGGCTAAGGAAGCCCAAGAGCAGTTGATAGAATCTGAAAACAGGTTAGCGAGTTTAATAGCCAATTTAGATAGCGGTGTTCTTCTTGAAGATGAAAATAGAAGGATAGTATTTGCCAATAGAAAGTTCTGTGAACTTTTTGAAATTAATTTAGATCCAAACCAACTTAAAGGAGCAGATTGCAGTAATGCTGCTGAAGAAAATAAAGTACATTTTAAAAACCCCGGAAATTTTGTGGATCGCATACATGAAATTCTTCATAATAAAATGGAGGTTTTGGGGGATGAGCTTGAAATGAAAAATGGCAAAATTTTAGAACGCGATTATATACCGATTAGTGATAGTAATATCTATAGAGGTAATTTATGGATTTACAAAGATGTTACACTTAGAAGAAGGTATAGAAAAAGTCTGGAAGCCCAAAAGCAAAAATACAGCAGTATAATAGCTAACATGAATTTAGGGTTAATGGAAGTTGATAATGAAGGCAAAATTTTGATGGTGAATCAAAGTTTTTTAGACATGTCTGCTTATGATGAGGACGAATTAGTGGGGAATGTTGCAAAGGAAATGTTCGTTGCCTCATCCAACTCTGAGACCATTGAACAAGAGAAAGTAAAACGTAAAAAAGGACAATCGAGTTCTTATGAAATTATAGGTAAAACTAAAACTGGAGAAGAACGTTTTTGGTTAATAAGTGAGGCACCAAATTACAATCTAAATGGTAAAATAACGGGTTCTATTGGTATCTATTTGGATATTACGGATTTGAAGAATCTTCAAATTCAAAAGGAAAAACTATTACGAGAACTCGAAAAGAGTAATGATGGTTTGCAGGAATATGCACATATTGTCTCTCATGATTTAAAATCACCACTTCGTAGCATTGATGCCCTAGTCAATTGGATTAAAGAGGATAATAAAGATAAATTTGACCAAACTACTTTGGATAATTTTGGGCTTATAGAAACCACGCTAGAGAAAATGGAGCAACTCATTTCAGATGTTTTAATGTACTCAAGTGTTGGTACTCAAGCACTGCAAGAAGTTGTTGTAGATTTAGACGAATTAGTTTCAGATTTAAAGAAAATATTATATGTTCCAAATCATATTTCAATAGAGGTTTTAAAAAAGTTACCAAAGATTAAAGGAGATAAAACCAAGTTACAGCAGTTATTTCAAAACCTGATAAGTAATGCTATTAAGTTTATAGATAAAGAAAAAGGTTTTGTAAAAATATCTTTTGAAGATCAATTAGAATATTATCAATTTTCTGTTCAAGATAATGGTATTGGTATAGACCCTAAATTTCATAAGAAAATTTTTAAAATATTTCATTCCCTAAAGAAAAGCAAAGATTCAACAGGCATTGGTCTGTCTATAGTTAAAAAAATAGTAGAATTGCATGATGGTGATGTGTGGCTGGATAGTGAATTGAGTACAGGGACCACTTTTTATTTCACACTTAAAAAAAATCTTTAATTATTTGCAATAGCTAAGATCATCATTTTAACAACACTTTTATTCAAATTGAAAATATTTAACAGAGTTCTTAGTTTGTTTAATATATATAAGTATTTTTAGATATCGTTTGTAATTTAAATAGCACAGTTAAGTATTTACTGATTGATTTTACGGTCTATTTTTTACTACAAATTAGCTATTTTTAAATAATCTTAAAATGGAGAAACCAAATTACTCATACATAAATGAACTTTCTAGAGGTGATGAAGCATTCAAAAATAAATTGTTGGATGTAGTTAAGAATGAGTTTCCTGGAGAGCGGGATATTTTTCTTAAGAATTTTGAAACTAGAAATTTCGAACAAGCCGCTGCAAACGTTCATAAACTTAAATTTAAAATTAGTATTTTAGGCCTTGTTGAAAGTTATACTGTCGCAGAAAAATTTGAAGAAGGTTTAAAGGAAAATAGTATCGAGGGGCATGAGGAGTTTGAGCAAATTCTTAAAACAATTACTGATTTTCTAGAAACGATATAAGTTATTATGAATTGTATTATTATTGACGATGAGGCAACTGCAAGAGTTATTACTGCCAAATTGTGCTCTAATATTCCTAACTTAAATATTGTTGAAGAGTTCTCTAATGCTATTGAGGCTATTAAATATTTAAATCAAAATGAGGTTGATTTAATTTTCTCTGATATTCACATGCCGGATTTTACAGGTTTTGATTTTATTGAAACATTAAAGAACCCACCATCTGTAATTCTTACAACTTCAGATTCTAATTTAGCTTTAAATGCTTTTGAGTACGATTGTATTGTGGATTATTTAGTTAAGCCCATTGAGTTACCTAGATTAGAAAAAGCAATCCGAAAAGTAGAATCACTTAAATCAACTGTGTCAACTTCACCTGTTGTTGAATCAGCATTAGAAAATCATCTGTACATCAATATAGACAGACGTTTAATTAAAATTGATATTCCTAGTATTTGTTTAGTTGAGGCAAAGGGAGACTATATCAACCTAAAAACTGAAACTGAAGATTATAGGGTGCACTCTTCGTTAAAGAAGATAGAGGATAAACTCCCAAATAACTTATTCCTAAAAGTACATCGTTCGTACATCATTAATCTTAAGAAAATAATTGATATCGAAGATAATAGTGTTCTGATTAAAAAAGATGTAATTCCAGTAAGTAGAGCAAATCGAGCAGATTTAATGAATAGGCTTAATTTGCTTTAAACCTTTTATCGAAATATCTACTTCCATTGGTCTATGGAAATTAGTACTTAATATAAATCGAAAATAACTTTAGTATTACGGCTGTATCTTTGGGGTAAATTAATTAATCTCTTAAAGAAAATTATATAAGTATGTTAAAGTTATTCTTTCTAAAAAGTCCCTCGTTCTACCATTTTCAATATATAAGTGTTCAACCAATTTCGTTTATGAATTTTGTTGTACACCTTTAAGTCATTGTTCCGTATTTAATACGACTAAAATCTTTTGTATCTAAGTTTGTTATGATATAAAAATATTACAATATTATAGTCTTATACTGCTGTATTGAAAGTTAAATATGATAAAAAATACATTTAATCGGTATTTTTTACTTTTAATCGATGTTTTTTCCAAATTTATTTGTATGTTTGACTCGTTTATTGGTTGGACTACAATATTTTGTAAGAATCAAGAGCGCCAAATCTATTATTAACTATCATAACTTATTAAATTATGAAAATTACAATTGTTGGAAGCGGCTATGTAGGTCTTGTTACTGGAGCCTGTTTTTCTGAAGTAGGAATTGATGTTACTTGTGTAGACATTGATAAGAAGAAAATAGATAATCTTAACCGCGGAATTATCCCTATTTACGAACCTGGTTTAGAGGATATGATTTCCCGAAATATGAAAAAGGGGAGATTAAGTTTTACAACAAAAATTCAAGACGCGTTAAAAGACTCAGAAGCTGTATTTATTTCTGTGGGTACACCGCCAGATGAAGATGGTAGCGCAGATTTAAAATACGTAATTGCCGTTGCCAGAGATTGTGGTAAGTATATGAATGACTATACATTAGTGGTTACAAAAAGTACAGTACCAGTTGGTACCTCTTTAAAGGTAAAACAAGCCATTCAAGAGGAATTGGATAAACGTAAAGAAAATATACCATTTGATGTTGCTTCAAACCCAGAATTTTTAAAGGAGGGTGCTGCAATTAACGACTTTTTAAAACCAGACAGAATTGTTGTAGGTGTAGAAAGCGAAAGAGCTGAGGAGATTTTAAGCCGATTATACAAACCATTTACTTTAAATGGACATCCGGTTATTTTTATGGACATTGTTTCTGCAGAAATGACCAAATATGCTGCAAACTCCATGCTTGCCACTAAGATTAGTTTTATGAACGATATTGCAAATCTATGTGAGATTGTTGGCGCTGATGTAAATAAAGTACGCAAGGGAATTGGGTCTGATAGTAGAATTGGTCATAAATTTATCTATCCAGGTATCGGTTATGGAGGTTCTTGTTTTCCAAAAGATGTTAAAGCTTTAATTAGAACTGGAGGAGAGCATAATTATGATTTACAAGTGCTACAAGCTGTTGAAGCAGTTAACCAAAAGCAAAAAGTAGTTCTATTCAATAAAATCCTGAAATATTTCAAAGGCGATTTACAAGGAAAAACAATTGGCTTATGGGGGCTTTCATTTAAACCTCAAACAGATGATATGAGGGAAGCACCATCATTGGAAATTGTTAAAAAGCTTTTAGAAGCTGGAGCATCGGTTAAAGCATATGATCCAATTGCTATGGAAGAAGCTAAGCATCATTTTGGAGATACTATTACGTATTACACTGATCAATACGAAGCTTTAATAGATGTAGATTGTTTAGCTGTTTTAACAGAATGGCCAGAGTTTAAGTTTCCAAACTTCAATATAATCTCTAAACTATTAAAGAATCCAGCCATTTTTGATGGACGCAACATTTATGATAGAACAGAAATGAAGGATAAAGGTTTTAACTATTTCTGTATCGGTGTTAATACAACTAAAGATATGGTGAAACCAGTATTAAGTTCAGCTAGTTAATTTCTAGCTGAGCCTAAATGAAATAACAATAAGTAAGATAAAGTTGCTACTAAATATAATATCTCTCACACTTTAATAAGTATATTATTTAGTTTTTTTATGAATCCCCAAAATCTAAATCATGAGAAAAAAAATATTAGTGTTAGATGATGAAACAACAATATGTTTATTGCTTGAAAACTTCCTTTCTAAGGAGTATGATGTTTTCTGTACCACCGACGGCTTAGAGGCTTTAGCTTGGTTAGAGTCTAATATACCAGATTTGATTATTAGCGATATTCAAATGCCAAAATTAGATGGCTACGAGTTTTTAACCAAACTGCGCCAAAGAGGTTTTACTAAGCATACACCATGTATCATGCTATCTGGTAAATCTGAAAGTAAAGAGCGTATTAAATGTTACAGGTTGGGAGCTCAAGATTATCTTACTAAACCATTTAACCCAGAAGAGCTGGATGAACTTGTGAAGAAAAATTTGTTCCCAATTCATTATGCCCTAGAATGGTAAGTGTTTGTTAAACTTAACCTACAATTAAAGATGAATAATGTCTTAACGCTTCTCTATATAGGGAATGCAACAGAGTATTTTAAGCCTTTTAATCAAAAGGATAATCTTTCTTTCATTTTTCTTGAAGATAGTGTGAAAGCTATAAACCATCTGGAATCTGATAAATCTGTTGATGCGATACTATGCGATTTTATGTTGCCAGGTAACAATGGTTTGTACTTGTACGAATGGATTAAGGATAATTCAAAACATAAAGAAGTACCGTTCATATTACTATCTAAGGAATTTAGCGACAAGATATACAAGCGATCCTTTAAAAAGCGGGTTAATGATTATTATGTAATAAGCGAAACAGCTGCGGAAGATATCATAGAAAGAGTAAAGTTTCTGCATGATAACAAAGGAATTATATCTTCTGCAAATTTACCAGAATTGGTAGATGAGGAATACAAAATGCCTTGGTCTAAGCGAATTTTTGATATTGCTGTAGCCTCAGCCGTTTTATTGATGGCGTCTCCCTTCTTGCTTTTGATTCTAGGTTTTTACGGGATGATGATTTCTGGAACTAGAGGAGCCATTGCAGTGCCTTTTGCAGGAGTTATGATGTTTTTGGTTCTAAAGAAAAATATTAAAATCCTTAGTATTGGTCTTATAGGAGTTGTATTGCTGTATGTGTTTTTCAGGTTTACAATGATTGGTAATGGAAACGCTCAAATCCGAAGAATGAGAACTGGATTTGATCCCAACAATAAATCGTTACAAGTAAGACTTGATAATCAGAAAATTTTAAAAGGATATCTTGCTTCAAGACCTTTTGGTGGGGGGCTCGGTCATGCTGGAGATAAAGCTCAAAGATTTTTACCACACGCATTTTTATCAAATGTAGCAACAGATAGTTGGTATGTTGTGATATGGGCAGAATTAGGTATAGTTGGTTTATACATGCATCTTATAATACTATTCTACATTATAGGAACGGGCTCCTATAAAGTTATGTTTAGAATACGAGACCCCATAGTAAAATTAAGGATGAGCGCATTTATATGTGGTATGGCAGGAGTTATGTTAGGATCTTATGGTAATCAGGTTCTTGGAAGTATGCCTACTTCATTGTGTATATACACCTCCATGTATTTAATGTTAAATCCAAAAGTTTTTGAAACATATAAAAAAGAGAAAGAACTCAAATTAAATCCCGCTTAACGAATGTTTTGATTTAAAAGCGCAAAAGTTAATTAGTAATCCCCAAATCACTTAAACTTAATCATATAGTTATGGTAATATTTAATATAATTCAAATAGTAATTCTTACCCTTTTAGGGTTGGCAACCCTATATTTTCTAATATTTTCTGTAGCGGGTGTTTTTTACAATGAAAAAAAGTACTCAGACAATGGAAAAACTAAAAAAATAGCAGTTTTTATTCCTGGGTACAAGGAGGATTCTGTAATAGTTGAGATTGCCAAAAAAGCCTTAGAGCAAGATTATCCATCACAATTTTTTGATGTCATTGTAATAGCCGATTCTTTTCAAGAAAAAACTCTAAAAAGTTTAAAAGAATTACCTATAAAATTGATAGAAGTAAGCTTCAAAAAAAGTACGAAATCTAAAGCTCTAAATAAAGCGATGGATATTTTGAAAGAGCAGTACGAGATTGCAATTGTTTTGGATGCTGACAATATAATGGAAAAGACATTTTTAAAGAAAATGAATGCTGCTTTTGAAAATGATTATTACGCTGTACAAGGACATCGTACTGCAAAAAATTTAAATAATTCCTGGGCTATTCTTGATGCCGTGAGTGAAGAAATAAATAACAATATTTTCAGAAGAGGACACAGAGTTTTAGGATTATCATCTGCAATAATTGGTTCCGGAGTTGCATTTAAATACGATTATTTTAAATCCTTAATGGCCAAAGCCAAAGCTGTCGGAGGTTTTGATAAGGAACTTGAATTGATGATGTTGAAAAAAGGTCATAAAATTATGTATTTGCACAATGCAATGGTGTACGATGAAAAAGTGCAAAAGCCAGAGGTTTTTCAAAATCAAAGACGTCGATGGTTGGCAGCACAATTTCATTATTTCAAGCAAGGGCTTTTAAGCTCAATTAGAGATCTTTTCTTGAAAGGCAATGTGGATTATTTTCTTAAAATAATTCAATTTGGACAACCACCAAGGGTATTGCTATTGGGTGCTATATTAGGATTTACTCCATTATTTCTAATAGTTAATTTCCTTTTACAAAACCAATTATCGTATTCCATTAATTGGATTGTAATATGTGCTACTTGTGTTTTGGCATTTGTACTTTCCATACCCAAAAAGTTCTACAATTCTGGGACGTTAAGGGCTTTGGTAAGTTTGCCTAAAGGAATAGTATTAATGTTATTGTCTTTACTAAAAATAAAAGGAGCGAATAAAACATTTATTCATACCCAACACGATACTGTAGCAGAAAATATGGTTAAAAAGTAAATTAAAACATCCAACCAATTTACTTTAAGAACAACAGAAATGAGAATAGGTATAGAAGGACAGCGGCTTTTTAGAAAGAATAAACACGGCATGGAAATGGTAGCTTTAGAATTGATAAAAAATCTTCAAAAGATTGATCATGATAATGAGTACTTCATCTTCGTTAAACCAGACGAGGATCATACCGTGTTACGCGAAACTTCCAACTTCAAAATAATAAATTTAAAAGGAGGATCGTATCCGTACTGGGAACAATTTGTTCTGCCTAAAGCTGTAAAAAAATATGGTTGTCAACTTTTGCATTGCACAAGTAATACAGCTCCTTTATTTTGTGATGTTCCTATTGTAACAACATTGCATGACATTATTTATTTAGAGCGAAAATTGATTAAAATTCTATATAGTAAGGCAACTCGTTATCAAAAGTTTGGAAATATTTATAGAAAATTACTAGTACCATATGTGGTTAAAAAAAGTAAGCGCATCATTACTGTTTCAAATTTTGAGAGTAAGCAAATTTCTTATTTTTTTGGTTTTAGTGGTAATAAAAAGTTAACCTCTATTTATAATGGAGTAAGTGAGCATTTCAAATTAATCACTAATACGGAAGAATTTCAAAAACTAAAAAGGCGGTATAACCTACCAGATAAGTTTATTTTTTTCTTAGGAAATACTAGCCACAAAAAAAATACAAGAGGAACTTTAAAGGCATTTTCAAGTTTTATAAAAGAGACTAAATCAGACTATAAATTGGTTATCACTGATTATGCAAAGGAGGATTTAAAACTCATTTTAACTGAAATGGAGGATGAACCGTTAATTGAACATATTGCTTTAACTGGATATGTTGCAAATACAGATTTACCTGCGATTTACTCACAAAGTAGCTTGTTCTTATACACGTCATTAAGAGAGAGCTTCGGAATTCCGATGCTTGAAGCTATGGCATGTGGTGTACCTGTTATAACCTCAAATACATCGTCAATGCCTGAAATTGCTGGTGAAGCGGCACATTTGGTAAATCCTTTTGAACCTAATGAGATTAAAGAGGGTATTGTAGAAGTTTTAAATAACCAAGAGTATAGAGAATCACTGCGCAATAAAGGGTTGGAACGTAGTAAACAATTTTCTTGGAATAATATGGCAAAAAAATATCAGGAATTGTATGAACAAGTAATTCCTAGGGTTTAAAAATTAATAGAATATGGACACAATAACTAATCAACCAATGGTATCTATCGTCAGTGTTAATTACGATCAACCAGAAGTAACCTGTGAAATGTTGGAATCTTTGAGAAGCGCTACTTATCCTAATTTTGAAACGTTTGTTGTAGATAATGCTTCACCAAATAAGTGTCCAAATATTATAAAAGAGAAATATCCAGAGATAAATTTGATTATAAGTACAAAAAATCTTGGATTTGCGGGTGGTAATAACATTGCCTTAAAACAGGCAAAGGGCGATTATATTTTACTTCTTAATAATGACACAGAAGTTAAACCTGACTTTTTAGAAAGTCTTGTAGAGCTTATGGAAACAAAAAAAGATATTGGTATTGTAAGTTCAAAAATTCTATACTATTATGAAGATAATGTAATACAATATGCAGGAGCATCTCCCATAAATCATATCACCTCAAGAAATAGATTTTATGGTCATAATGAGAAGGATCATGGACAATTTAATGAGATAACGGAAACGTGCTATCCGCATGGTGCTTGTATGATGATTAGAAAGAGTGTTTTGGAAGAATTGGGGTTACTTTATGAAGGTTATTTTCTGTATTACGAAGAGCTTGATTTTGCTGAAAGAGTTAAACAGGCAGGATATAAAATTTATTACCAACCAAACTCTTCAATACTTCATAAAGAATCTATTTCTACAGGTAAAAACAGCCCGTTAAAAACGTATTACATGAATAGAAATAGAGTGTTGTTCTTAAGAAGAAATATTAAAGGAATTACCTTCTTTTTGGCAATGATATACTTTCATTTGGTTGCGCTTCCAAAGAATACAATCAAATATTTATTTCAAAGAAAGCATCTGTCTTCATTGTATAGAGGAGTACTATGGAATATTAGCAATTTTAATATCAATAAAAACCCACAATTATGATTAAAGGCAAAGATATTATAGTAGTTGGTATACAAGCTTGGGATATTGAAATTGGAAGTAATTGTAAAAACATTGCTAAAGAATTTTCTAAGCATAATCGTGTATTATATGTTAACCCTCCTTTAGATACAGCTACAGAGCGCAGAGATAAGCATAAAGAAAGTGTTAAAAGGAGAATACGAATTAAGAATGGCCTTGAGGGTGGGTTGGTTGAAATAGATAAGAATCTATGGAACCTTTATCCTAAAAAAAATGTGAGCTCAATTAATTGGGTGCCTTTTAAAAGGCTATATAATATTCTGAATAAAATAAATGCGAAACGTTTTGCCTCAGATATTGAAATGGCTATTGAACAACTTGGGTTTTGTGATTATATTTTGTTTAATGATAGCTCTATGTTTTTAGGACTTCATTTAAGTGATTTTTTGAAACCCAAAGCCTATGCCTATTATATGAGAGACTATCTAGTAAAGGTGCCATATTGGAAAAAGCATGGTGAGCGTATAGAACCAGTAACGATAAGAAAAGCTGATGTTGCTGTAACGAATTCAGAATTTTACGAAGATTTATGTATCCCTATCAATAAGCATAGTTATATGGTTGGTCAAGGTTGCGACGTGTCTTTATTTAACGATGAGGATGGATCTATTGAAATCCCCAAAGAATTTGAAGAAATACCAAGACCAATAATAGGATATGTTGGTTATTTAACATCCTTAAGGTTGGATATTGAGGTGATTGAGCATATTGCCAAAGAAAGAAAAGATTGGAGTGTTGTTTTAGTTGGGCCAGAGGACGAGGATTTCAAAATATCTAATCTTCACAAATTGAGTAATGTTTATTTTCTTGGAAGCAAAGATGCAAAAGAACTACCTAACTACGTAAAAGGCTTTGACGTTGCTATGAACCCACAGTTAGTAAATAACTTAACCATTGGTAATTACCCTAGAAAGATTGATGAGTACTTAGCCATGGGTAAGCCTGTTTTGGCTACAAAAACTAAAGCGATGAATATGTTCAATGATTATGTATATCTAGGAGATACTAAACATGACTATATCCTTTTAGCTGAAAAGGCCTTAAATGAACACTCAGACGAACTAGCAAAAAAGAGAATGATATTTGCCAAAAGCCATACTTGGGAAAATAACGTGAAGGCCATATATGATTCAATAATTAAAGCTACCAAACACAGAATACAATGGGTTTAAAAGAAAAAATAAAGTCAAACGAAAAGATTAAAAAATTGGCTCATTGGTCTATAATGATACCCAAACAAGCTAGACCAAGACTGTGGGTTAAATGGTTTGTTAATCCTTTTGTACATAAAAAATCTAGAGGCTCCAAAATTAGAAGGAGAACCAGAATAGATGTTGTGCCTTGGAATAAATTTGAATTGGGAAAAGACTCAACTATCGAAGATTTTTCGGCCATAAATAATGGTGTAGGAAATGTAATCATTGGAGAGAGAACACGTATAGGGTTAAGCAATACAATTATTGGGCCCGTTACCATAGGTAATGATATTCGTTTGGCCCAAAACATAACAGTTTCGGGTTTAAATCATGATTATCAAGATGTTAATCTTCCAATTCATAAACAAGGGGTGTCTACATCAAATATAGTAATAGAGGATGGGGCTTGGTTAGGAGCTAATGTAGTTGTGGTTGCTGGTGTTACTGTAGGTAAAAACTCGGTTATAGCTGCTGGAAGTATTGTAACAAAAGATATTCCCGAGTACTCGGTAGCCGTTGGAAACCCCGCTAGAGTTATCAAGCAATTTAATAAGGAAACTAAAACTTGGGAAAAAGTATAACATAGCTCAATGCTAATTAGAAGTAAATGAAGAAAGATAAAACCATAGAATCTCTTAGAGGTATTGCAATTTTACTTGTTGTAGTCGGGCATGTTATTGGTAGTGCTTCAGATGGGGGAATGAAGGTTCAAGAGGATTCATTACTACGTTACATATACCATACACTAGTAGACCCAATACAAATGCCTATGTTTACTATTCTTGCAGGTTGGGTCTATAGCTTAAGACCAATTAAATGTGGATTTTTAAAATCAGTTATTACAAAAAAGATTTACAGGCTTCTTGTTCCAATGCTAGCAGTTGGAAGCTTTTATTTCATTATTCAATATTTTACGCCCAATACTAATCATAAATGGAACCTTAGTGAAATTTGGAAACTTTTAATATTCCCGTATACCACATTTTGGTATTTATATGCTTTGTTTTTAGTTTTTATAGTAGTTGCCTTTTTAGATATTTCAAGAAAAATGGAAACTATAAATAGTTGGCTATGTGTTTTTTGTATTTCAATAATAGTACTACTATTAAGAGATTCAGTTATACCAACTGATACTTTAAACTACTTCAGTTATAAAGGTGCGTTATATTTATTACCAAGCTTTCTTTTGGGTCTTGGCCTTAATCGTTTCGAAGAATTGTTGGAGTATGATAAAACTACAAGTATAAATGTGATTTTATTGTTGATTTGTGTTGTTATACAACAATTAAGCTGGTTTGATGCTATTGATTTTGCGGTTCGTAAGGATACTATTATCGGGCTTTTAATTGGGTTCACGTTCACTATTCTTTTATTAAAATCAAAACTGCAAACAATCTGGTTAGTTTGGTTAGGTGGTTTGTCATATACAATTTACTTATTCCATGGTTTTGGAACAGCTGCGGGGAGAATTATTTCCTTAAAATTTGATATAAGTAATACGTCAATAATTTTCATAATCTCATTAGCCACAGGTATTGTATTTCCAATTTTTGTTGACCGAATATTTGAAAAATTTAAAATTACCCGAATTTTATTTCTGGGTAAAAGTTAATCTATTATAAACCCCAAATTATGAACGATATGATAACTTTAAAAATACTTTTTTGGACATTAATGTTCATTATATTTTATACCTATGTAGGCTATGGAATTTTACTCTATTTTATAATAAAAATTAAGAGATTCTTTAAGATAGGGAAAAAGTTTAATGTAGATCATTCATATGAACCTGAAGTGACTTTATTTATTGCTGCATATAACGAGAAAAATTATATAGATGCTAAGATGAAAAATACTTTGAAGTTGGATTACCCAAAAGAAAAACTCAACATAGTTTGGGTAACAGATGGTTCTGATGATGGTACTCCTGAGATTATAAAACAATATAAGGAGGCAACCGTTTATCATTTAGATGAAAGAAACGGAAAGATAGGTGCTATGAATAGGGGTATGGCATTTGTTAAAACACCTATTGTCATTTTTAGTGATGCTAACACCAATTTGGGTAAAGAATCCATTCGAAGAATAGTCAATTTATTTAGTAATCCAAATGTTGGTTGCGTTTCGGGGGAAAAAAGAATTATTGATAAGGAAAGTGATGTGGCTTCAGGAGCAGGAGAGGGTATTTACTGGAAGTACGAGTCTACTTTAAAAAAATGGGATGCTGAATTATATTCCGTAGTTGGTGCAGCCGGAGAATTATTTGCTATAAGAACCGAGTTATATAGGCATGTAGAAAAGGATACACTGTTAGACGATTTTATAATTTCATTACGTGTAGCTCAAGAAGGATATACCATACAATATGATCCAGAGGCTTATGCCATAGAATCAGCTTCAGCGAATGTTAAAGAAGAGTTAAAACGAAAAATCCGAATCTCTGCAGGTGGTATCCAATCTGTTGTAAGATTAAAGTCGTTACTTAACTTTTTTAAGTATGGGACTTTATCCTTTCAATATATTTCTCATCGCGTATTAAGGTGGACATTAACTCCACTTTGTTTAATTCTACTTATTCCAGTGTCCTTTAGTTTAGCTTATTGTGAAGGAATGCTAAGTTTAGGACTTTATTCATTGCTTTTCTGGATGCAAGTACTATTTTACGTTGGCGCCTTACTAGGTTGGTTTTTAGAGAATATTTCAATAAAAGTGAAGTTGCTTTTTGTGCCTTATTATTTTTTCATAATGAACTTATCTGTGGTTTTAGGATTTTTTAGATATATAAAAAATTCTCAAACTGTTAATTGGGAAAGAGCACAACGGGCAGTTTAATAATAAAAAGTTGAAGAATATGAATAGAAGAACAGCTTTAAAAGGAATATTTGGCGTCGCAGGGATTGGAGCCATATCGCTTACTAGTTATAAATATTTTTTGGGTGGAGCAAAACATAGCAGAGGCCAGTTAAAAGGACAATATGAATTAATATCTGAATTGGTCGAGGTTATAATACCAAAAACGGATACTGCTGGAGCTAAAGAGGCAAAAGTGCAAGATTATGTAATAAACTATATGGAAGATTGTGCTTCCAACAAAGAATACAATAATTTTTTAAATGGTTTACTTGATATTCAAGAAGAGAGCAATATTAGTTTTGGTAGTTCTTTTGTAAAGTGCAATAAAATTCAAAAGGTAGAACTTATAAATAAACTTGGAGGAGGCTCTAGTTCTTCGGGTTTACTCACCAAAATTAGTAATAAAATTTCTGGACGTTCTTTCTTCGATTTATTAAGAACCTTAACTGTAGAAGGATACTGTACCTCGTCTTTAGGAGCAACACAATTGCTAGAATATAGGCCTGTGCCCGGTTACTACAATGCAATAACTAATTTAAAATCTAATCAAAAAGCCTGGGCTTTAAAATAATTTTTCGATATGACCCCAAAGACAGAATATAATACTTTTGATGCTATTGTTGTTGGCTCTGGTATAAGTGGAGGTTGGGCTGCCAAAGAATTGACTGAGGGTGGTTTAAAAACTTTAGTACTCGAGAGAGGTAGAAACGTAGAACATATAAAGGATTATCCAACAGCATTAAAAAACCCATGGGAGTTTGAGCATGGTCCGCATTTAACAAATAAAGATTTAAAAGAAAGACCAATACAGAGCAGCCATTGTGATGCAACAAATAAACATTTTTTTGTAAAAGATTCTGAACATCCATATACGCAAGTCAAACCTTTTAGATGGATTCGAGGGTATCAAGTCGGTGGACGTTCTTTAACATGGGGAAGGCAATCTTATCGCTTGTCAAATTTAGATTTTGAAGCGAATAGAAATGATGGTCATGGTGTAGATTGGCCTATTAGATATGAAGATTTAGCAAAATGGTATGATTATGTTGAAGAGTATGTGGGCGTAAGCGGTAGTATAGAAGCTTTGCCGCATTTGCCTGATGGAAAGTTTTTGCCGGCAATTCCATTAAATGCCGTAGAAAAGCATTTAAAACAAAAAATAAGCGAGCAATATTCAGATCGACAACTTATAAATGGAAGAGTTGCGAATTTAACCCAAGTAAAAGCTGGAAGGGGCCAATGCCAATATAGAAATATGTGTAGCCGCGGATGTCCATTTGGTGGTTATTTTAGTAGTAATTCATCAACTCTTGTTGATGCTTATGATACGGGTAATTTAACGTTAAAAGCTAACACAATTGTTAAGGAAGTAATTTACGATGAAACTCAAAAAAAGGCGGTAGGCGTTACAATTATTAATGCTGAAACTAAAGAAGAACAACAATATTATTCAAATATTATATTTTTAAATGCATCTGCTATTGCAACTGCCGCTATTTTATTGAATTCAAAATCAGAATCCTTTCCAAATGGTCTTGGGAATTCAAGTATGCAAATAGGTCATAATCTAATGGATCATGTTGTAAATGAAGGTACGTACGGAACATATGAAGGACTATCGGACAAGTATTATGAGGGGAGATCCCCAGGAACCATATATATACCTAGGTTTCAAAATTTAAACCCAACTACCAAGAACGAAAAGTTCTTAAGAGGTTATGGTCTTCAAGGTAAAGGCGGGAGAGAAAATTGGCAGAATAAAGCTACCGTTGGGTTTGGCGCAGACTTAAAGACTCAATTATCAACACCAGGTAAATGGAAAATTTTATTAGGAGGTAGAGGAGAAAGCTTGCCTAATTATGAAAACAATGTTTCTCTAGACTATCAAAACCGAGATCAATGGGGAATGCCTATTGTTAAGGTCGACTTTAAGTATGGCTCCAACGAATTAGCAATAATGGAACATATGACAGAATCAAGTGAAGAAATGTTAAAAAAAGCTGGTTTTACAAACGTTGGCAGTTATAGAAAAAGCCCCGATCCTGGTTCAGCGGTACATGAAATGGGAACTGCAAGAATGGGGCACGATCCAAAAACGTCAGTTTTAAACAAGAACAACCAAATGCATGATGTAAAGAATGTATTTATCACAGATGGTAGTTGTATGACTTCCTCGGGCAGTCAAAACCCATCATTAACTTATATGGCTCTAACAGCAAGAGCTGCAAAATATGCCGTAGAACAATTTAAATCAAAGCAGTTATGAGAAATACTAAAATTTTAAGTGTAATTCTGGGAATAGGGTGCTTTGTGGCAGTTGCTATTTATATTTTTATGCAGCCATCTTACTCAGTACAAACAGACGGAGTATTGTATGCTGTTAATAAGGCAAGTAGTGATGTTACAGTTTTTGATTTACATAACGGCAAACAAATAAAAGAGATACCAATTGCGCAAGAGCCACATGAAGCAGCGGTTTTAGAAGGTGCAAGTAAGATTGTTATCACAAATTACGGATCTGTAGAGGATGCCGGAAAGAGTATTACCGTTATAGACGGAAAGGATAATACCGTGGATAAAGTTATAGACCTAGGAGAAAGTTTGCGTCCACATGGTATAATAGCATTAGAAGATTCCAATAAAATAGCAGTTGTTACAGATATTGGTAATGATCTTTTAGTTGTTGATATAAATGAATCAGTAGTTAACAAAGAAATTGAAACAAAGCAAGATTTTAGTCATTTATTAGTGAAGCATCCATCAAAACAATTATGCTATGTTGCGAATATAAAATCAGGATCAGTTAGTGTTATTGATATTGAGAATAACGAAGTGATTAAAGTTATTAAATGCGGAGAAAAAGCCGAAGGTATTGATATAACTCCTGATGGACAAGAGTTATGGGTCACAAATATTAAGGAAAACTATATTTCAATAATAAAAACCGAAAGTTTGGAAATAATGGAACGTTTACATACAGGTAAAGAACCATTGCGTTTAAAATTTTCTGTTGACGGTAAATTATGTTTAGTTTCCAATTCGGGTGATGGCACGATTTCTATTTATGATACAAGGTTAAAAAAACAAGTTGCTAATATTATAATTCCAGGTAAAAAGAATATATTCGAAAAAGTCATTTATCGCACACCTAGACCAGTTGGTATTTTAATACATCCAAATGGGAAATACGCTTATGTGTCAAATATGACTGCTGGAAGGGTTGAGGTAATAAATATGAATAGTTTTGAAATAGTAAGTAGTATTAAAGTTGGTGATATGCCAGATGGATTGGCAATACTTAACTAATTTTAAGGCATGGTAAAGAAGAGAATAAAATATATAATCTTAGTTTCTGCGACTTTTTATGCTTTATTTTTAGTTGTTGTGTTTATAATCAGATTACCTTCGTATACTATCAAAACATCAGGACATCTTTATATTGTGAATAAACTAAGTAGAAATATTCAAGTTTTTGACTTGTTTTCGGGAAAAGAGATAGCCGATATTCCTATTGATATGCAATCCCATGAAGTTATTGCTACTTCTGATCAAACAAAAGTTCTGGTAACTAACTATGGAGATAGATCCAGGGATGGACTAATTAAAATTATTGACACAAAAACCAATAAAATCGAAAAAGTTATTGATTTAAAAGGGACACTTTTGTCGAATGGATTAGTTTCTTTTCAAGAACCTGATGAGATTGCCGTAATTGATTATTTTCATAATGATTTTGCAATACTTGATATTGATAAGGGTGATATTATAAAGAAGATTGCAACCCATCAAAAAAACAGTCACTTGGCTGTTCTGCATCCTAAAAAGAGGTTGGCTTATGTTACTAATATGAATTCTAATTCAGTTAGTGTAATTGATTTAGGAAGTGAAAAGTTAATAAAAGTAATTCCTTGTGGTTTGACGGCAGAAAGTATTGATATCACTCCTAGTGGTAAAGAAGTTTGGGTAACTAATAAAAATGGAAATTCAATAACAATAATTGAAACCAAAACAAATACGGTAATCGAAACCTTGGCTTGTGGTAAAGAGCCAATAAAAATTAAATTTTCAATTGATGGAAAGTATTGTTTAGTGGCAAATGCCACTGATGGAAATATTTCCGTCTATGATCAAAAATCAAAAAAAGAAATAAAGAAAATAATGCTTCATGGTAAAACTACGCTTTTAGAACGTGTATTGTATCACACTCCGCGTCCAGTAAATATTTTGATGCATCCTAATGGGATGTTTGCATTTATTGCTAATTCTAACGCTAGTAAAATTGAAGTTATAGATATGCAATCTTTTGAGGTTGTAAGTACAATTGGTACAGGGGAAATACCAGATGCTTTAGCATTTGTTGGGTAAAATATTTAGAATATAAGTTTAATCATTAAAAATGATATTGAGTATAAATTAGTAGTCATGAAAGGAATTATATTAGCAGGAGGGTCTGGAACCAGATTATACCCTCTAACAAAAGGAACATCGAAGCAGCTTTTGCCTATAGGCGATAAACCGATGATTTATTACCCGCTATCAGTTTTAATGCTAGCAGGAATTAGAGAAGTTTTAATAATTTCCACACCGATTGATTTGCCTAGATTTAAACAATTACTTGGAGATGGAAGTTCTATAGGTATGCAGTTTTCCTATGCAGAACAGCCTTCTCCTGATGGTTTGGCTCAAGCTTTTATTATAGGAGAAGAGTTTATAGGAAACGACGATGTTTGCTTAGTTTTGGGCGATAATATTTTTTATGGCTACGGATTTTCAGAAATGCTCGCTAATGCTGTATTAACTGTTGAAGATACAAGTAAAGCCACGGTATTTGGATATTATGTGAAAGATCCTGAAAGATATGGTGTGGTTGAATTTGATGAGTACGGTAATGCACTAACAATTGAAGAGAAACCTCTCTCCCCGAGGAGTAATTACGCTGTTGTTGGTTTATATTTTTATCCTAATAGTGTTGTAGAAATAGCTAAGAATGTGAAGCCTAGTGCCCGTGGAGAATTAGAAATAACAACGGTGAATCAAAATTTTTTGGAGCAAGGCAATTTAAAAGTAGAACGCATGGGAAGAGGGTACGCTTGGTTAGATACGGGGACGCATGAAAGCCTACTGGATGCCTCAAATTATATACAGGCTATTGAAAATAGGCAAGGATTAAAAGTCGCTTGTATAGAAGAAATAGCTTATGAAAAAGATTATATTTCTAAAGACCAATTGCTTAAATTAGCGGAACCATTGAAAAAAAATGGTTACGGACAATATTTAATTGAAAGAGCAAACGAAAAAGGTATTTATGAAATTTATTAGAACAGAAATTCCAGATGTAATTATTTGCGAACCACAGATTTTTGGAGATGATCGCGGATATTTCTTAGAAACTTTCAGAGAGGATAAGTTATGGGAGTTTCTGGGTTACAAGATTAGCTTTTGTCAGGATAATGAATCAAAATCCTCCTTTGGCGTATTGAGAGGTTTGCATTATCAATTGCCTCCATTTTCGCAAACAAAATTGGTTCGAGTAATTAAAGGCAAAGTACTAGATATTGCTGTAGATATTCGTAAGGGCTCTAAAACATTTGGTCAGCATGTTGCGGTAGAATTAACGGAAGAGAACAAAAGACAAGTATTAGTTCCACGAGGTTTTGCACACGGCTTTGTAGTACTAAGTAAAGAAGCTATTTTTGCCTACAAAGTAGATAATTATTACAGTCCAGAATGTGATAGAGGAATTCTTTTTGATGATTGTGCTCTAAATATTGATTGGCAGCTACCAAAAGAAAGCATGCAACTTTCAGAAAAAGATACCAAACAACCTTTGTTTAAAAACGCTACATATTTTGATAATTTAGCCCCATTATATGATTAATATTTTAGTTACAGGTTCAAACGGTCAATTAGGTTCTGAGCTTAAGGAAACTTCCACCGCTTATCCTGATTACAAGTTTTATTTCACTAATAGAAAAGAATTAGATATTTGCGATCATACTTTAGTGGAAGATTACATAAGAGATAACAATATTTCAATAATTATAAATTGTGCAGCACATACTGCTGTTGATAAAGCGGAAGAACAGTACGAATTGTCGAATAAACTAAATCATTTAGCTGTAAAGAATTTTGCAAGAATAGCTAAAAGCTTAAATATTAAGCTTGTACATGTTTCGACAGACTATGTTTTTGATGGTAAAAGCTATAAGCCGTATAAAGAAGAAGATACCACTAATCCGCAAGGTGTTTATGGTAAAACAAAATTGGATGGAGAAATAGCATTACAAGAAATAAATCCAAGTAATTCAATTATCATACGGACTTCGTGGGTTTACTCTAGCTACGGAAACAACTTTGTTAAAACAATGTTGCGTTTAGCTAATGATAAGGATCAATTGGGTGTGATAGCCGATCAATTAGGAACTCCAACTTATGCAAGAGATTTAGCAGACGCAATTCTTAAAATTATCCCGAAACTTAATAATGACAATGTAGGAGTTTACCATTTTTCAAATATAGGAGCCTGTAGCTGGTATGACTTTGCAAAGGCTATCTTTGATATAAAAAATAGAGACATTAAAATAAATGCTTTAGAGACTTGGGAATATCCCACTGCAGCAAAACGCCCATTTTATAGTGTGCTGAATAAGAAAAAAATAAAAAATCAATTTCAAATAGAAATACCTTATTGGAGAGATTCGTTAAAAGAATGTCTTCAAAAATTATAAACCGAATTTATCAAAAGAATTTAACCTTAAATTATTTAAAATGAAGAGTAAAAATATTTTAGTCACTGGAGGAGCTGGTTTTATAGGCTCACATTTGGTGCGCCTTTTGGTTAATAAATATCCTGAATATCATATCATTAATATGGATTTATTAACCTACGCTGGTAATCTTGCGAATTTGAAGGATATAGAAAATAAGCCAAACTATACGTTTTTAAAATGCGATATATGCGATTTTGAAAAAGTAAAGATAGTTTTTCAAGATTATAATATTGATAATGTAATTCACTTAGCGGCAGAGTCTCATGTTGATAGATCAATTAAAGATCCGTTTTCATTTGCAAAGACTAATGTAATCGGAACCTTAAGTCTATTACAAGCCGCAAAGTTACATTGGGATGGTGATTTTGAAGGAAAATTATTTTACCATGTTTCTACAGATGAGGTTTATGGATCATTGGGAGAAGAAGGTTTCTTTTTAGAAACTACACCTTACGACCCGCATTCCCCATATTCTGCTTCAAAAGCATCTTCAGATCATTTTGTTAGAGCCTTCCATGATACTTACGGATTACCAACGGTTATTTCCAACTGTTCAAATAACTATGGATCGTTTCAGTTTCCTGAAAAACTGATTCCGCTATTTATTAACAATATTCGTTTGGGTAAACCACTTCCAGTTTATGGTAAAGGTGAAAATGTAAGGGATTGGTTGTTTGTTAACGATCATGCGCGCGCAATTGATGTAATTTTCGCAAAAGGAAAAATTGGCGAAACCTATAATATAGGTGGGTTTAATGAATGGAAAAACATCGATTTAATAAAAGTATTGATCGAAACTACAGATCGTTTATTGGGAAGACCAAAAGGAACTTCAGATCATTTAATCACTTATGTTACAGATCGTGCGGGACATGATATGCGTTATGCAATTGACGCCACCAAATTGAAAAACGAATTGGGCTGGGAACCATCTTTACAGTTTGAGGAAGGTATTGAAAAGACCGTTCAATGGTACTTGGACAATGAAGAATGGATGGAGAATATTACTTCTGGTGCCTACGAGAAATATTATGCTGATATGTATACTGAAGTTTAGTATAAGCTATATAGATGTACGTAAACGCAATGAGTATTTGCTCATTGCGTTTTTTTGCTATTTAATATCAAGATCTTGGTTTGTCAATGCCGCGATCATACATCACAATACTACCAGCAACTGAAACATTCAAACTGAGTTGAGACTTAAACTTGACTAAAAAATGACTTTTTTCCATGGCTTTTTTTGATAATCCATGATCTTCAGCACCTAATAGATATACACAGCGCCTTGGATGGTTAAAGGTCTCTAAGTCTTCCGCTTCATCAGTTAATTCAACTCCTACAAGTCTCGCGCCTTTTGGTAAATTGTTATAAAACTCTTCAAAAGTTTCATAATGAAAATAGGGCATCGCTTTAACGGCATTATGTGTATCACATGCTTGTTTTGCATAGCGATTTCCAATGGTAAAAATAAAACTAGCACCTAAATTTTGCGCAGAACGCCAAAGAACACCCAAGTTTTCTGGAGTTTTTCCGTTCTGAATTCCTATGCCGAAATATTCGTTTTCGAAGTTGTCGTAAGTCATGATTTCAAAAGTAAATTAGCCCCCAATCGTAATCATACTCCGGTTTTGTGAATGCAAATCCGGTTTCTGTAGTTTCTCTAAAGTATCCATCCCACCCCGAACTTTAAATTTTGCCTGTACCGCTTTTTGAATAATAGGCTCAATGGGTTGTCCTTCCCGTAATGAGGTTAATAAATCAGATTCCGTTGCCGAGAACAAACAGTTTTTCAAGTGGCCGTTGGCAGTTAAACGTAATCTGTTGCAGGAATCACAAAATGGATTTGTGACTGAGCTAATGATGGCAAAACTGCCTTGATAGCCTTTTATTTTATAGTTTTTTGAAGTATCATTTGGTGCATCTTCTATACGAATAATGTCATTTTTTGAAAACTCTTGGTTTACATATTCCATGACTTCAGCGTAAGATACCATTTTACTCATGTCCCACTTATTACCATCAAACGGCATAAACTCAATAAACCGAACTGAGATTGGTAAATCTTTGGTGAAATTGATGAAATCTATTATTTCATTATCGTTAAAACCTTTTATTAAAACGGCATTCACCTTTACTTTGAATCCTTCTTTGACTAGTAAATGAATGTTGTCATAAGCCTTTTGAAACTCATGACGCCTTGTGATATGTTTAAACTTACTTTCATCCAGAGAATCTAAACTTATATTGAGTTTATTAACACCATTGGCCTTTAAAACATCAATAAAGCGATCAATAATAACAGCATTTGAGGTAATGGATAATTCAACAGGAAGTGAAGATAGTTTCTCTAAAATTACTGGAATATCCTTTCTTACCAAAGGTTCTCCTCCAGTAAGTCTAATTTTAGTCACTCCGTAATTCACGAATAGTTTTGCAATTTCATAGACTTCCTCATAAGTCATTAAATGACTTTTAGGCGACAATTGGACACCATCGGCAGGCATACAATATGTACATCGTAAATTGCATCGCTCGGTCAGAGAAATACGCAAATATGCATGGTCTCTGCCATGTGCATCTGTTAATATTTTGTTTCCTTTCAGCATTTGTTCATTTCCTCAATTATCTGGTTCACCGTTTTGTTTTTTCTTATCAGTGTCATTGAACCTGAATCACTATAAAATAATATTGGCCCAATAAACTTTTCCAGTTGAAATAAAATCTCAATTATTGTTTCCCAATTTCCGTAAGGAAAGTTAATTAAACATTCTATAAATTCTTTTTCTGAATTTACTTGACTTATACTTATTTCAGTGTTAGGCATATTTAATTCTTTGATTTCACAAGCCCACTCTTTTTGCTTTGAATAACTTTCTCTTTCAATTTTGAAGCCAGAATCTGAAATAGCCATTTTTAAATCATTTAATGTTGGATCTCTACAATCCGTCATTTTACTTAAATCGATTTCTAAATTTGATATGAAAGCCTTTGTTTTTCTATCTTCTTTATTATCAAGGAGTTGTTTAATTGGTATGGCAAAGATTTTATTTCCCATTTTTTATCGGGTCATTTTGAAATTAATCGTGTCTCGCACCTTTTAAAATTCTAAAACTATGTAACACGGCCGGAAAAATAGCATCCATAGATTCTTTGGCACCATTAGTTGAACCAGGTAAAGCCAATACTAAAGTATTTCCGATAGTTCCAGCAACACTTCGGGATAACATTGCAAAAGGCATACGTCCTTGTCCATAGCTTCTAATAGCCTCTTCTATACCCGCAATACGTCTATCCAATAGTGGTAACAATGCTTCAGGAGTTACGTCCCGCGCTGAAAGTCCTGTGCCTCCTGTGTAAATTACCATGTCAATGCCTAATTCTTGATAGGATTTTACTTTTAGCTGAATTACATCTTTTTCATCAGGAATAATCACGTATTCATTGACCTTAACCTCACATTCCTCAAGCTTTTTAATAATGGCCTTACCAGCTTTATCTTCTTTCTGGCCTGCTGATATTGTATCGCTACAAACTACTACAGCAGCTGTCAAATCTTTTCTGAAAGTATCCTTAAAATCAGATTTTCCGCCTTTCTTTTTCAGGAGCTTAATGGTGTTAATCTCAATGCCTTTATCAATCGGCTTCAGCATATCATACATATTTAGTGCTACCACACTAGCACCATGCATTGCTTCAACTTCAACCCCTGTTTTATATATAGTTTTTACTGTAAATAAAACAGTGATTTCTAAACCATCGATATTATATTCTACACCAGTAAACTCAATAGGTAAAGGGTGGCAGTCTGGTAAAATATCAGGTGTTCGTTTTACACCTAATAAACCTGCCGCTTTACTCATTGCGAAAACATTACCTTTTGGTACGGTATCCTTTTCAATAGCGGTAATTGTTTCTGGTTTACTTACTTTTACTACAGCTTGCGCGACAGCGGTTCTTAGTGTGGTATTTTTAAATGTGATATCGACCATTTTTTATTTTGGTTAATGGTTAATGGTTTTTCTTGTGGCTAATAACAAATAACCACAAACTAATAACTAAGTATTTACTTTCCATTGATGTGTCTCATCTTTAAAAACCTCTTTTCCAAATACAGGAACATCTGCTTTTATAGCTTCTACTATATATTCTAAAGCTTTAAAAACTACCTTTCGTCTAGGTGAAGATACAAATACGAATAAACAAATTTCACCTGCTTTTACAGTCCCTAGGCTATGATAAATATGCATACAGGTTAAATCAAATTTTTCATAGGCACTTTCTCTAATTTCATGAAATTTTTGATTAGCCATATCTTCGTATGCCGTATATTCTATGGCTGCAACAGTTTTACCATCTATCTCATCAGCGCGAACCTGTCCTAAGAATATATTATGTGCACCAATACTAGTTTTAGTTTGATGTTTATAAATAGAATTTCCTATGAAATCAGAGGAAATGGCTCCTTCTCTAAATACGTTTTTTGGTTTTTTATCTTGCATTACTCTTTTCTTTATAGTGTTGTTCTAAATAGTTTTTTATATCTGCGGCACCTTCCTCAATGCTGTAACAGTTTGTGATGCCTTTTTCTTTTAGGAAATGAACAGCTTTTTTACTGCGTATTCCTGATTGACAAAAAATATAGGTTGCTCTATTGTTGCTTAAATCTTCTAGCTCATTTTGTAATGAGCTTAGAGGAATTGATACCACTGACAATTCATCAACTTTTGGAAGTTCATGAGATTCTCTAACGTCTATAATTTGAATATTTGTTTTTTGAAGAACATTTTGAATGGAAACGACTTCATTTCGTTCACAATTGAAGCTTAATTCTTGTTGTTCAAAACTGTCTTTTGAATTTAAAACTTGACGTACAACTGTTTCATTCTTCTTGATTTTCAATGTTGAAATCTGATTATTAAAAGCATTGTAGCACAGTAATTTTCCGGATAATACATCTCCTAAATTCAAAATTAATTTTAATACTTCGTTAGCTTGCATACTACCAATAATTCCTGGAAGTACACCTAATACGCCAATTTCTGAGCAATTTGGAACCGAATCTTTTTGTGGTGGGGTAGGAAATAGGCATCGGTAACTTGGTCCATTACGATAATTGAATACAGATACTTGTCCTTCAAATTTATAAATCGCTCCAAATACTAGTGGTTTATTAGTGATAATACACGCGTCATTAACAAGATAACGGGTTTCAAAATTATCGGAACCATCAACAATAATATCGTATTGATTGAATAGGGTAATTGCATTTTGATAAGTAAGTGCTTCTGGATATGCAGTTATCGAAATATCACTGTTCAAATCTTGAAGACGTTCTTTAGCTGCAATAGCTTTGTTCTTTCCAATTGAAGCAGTTCCAAACAGTACTTGACGCTGCAGGTTGGAAAGTTCCACTATATCAAAATCTATAATTCCAATATGACCCACGCCAGCGGCGGCAAGATATTGCAGAATGGGACAACCTAAACCACCCGCACCAATCACCAATACTTTGGCTTTGGAAATTTTATTTTGACCTTCAGGTCCGATTTCTGTTAAAATGATATGTCTGTTGTATCTCATAAATTCCTGCGAAAGCAGGAATCTCTTCCCGCTTTATTTTAATTTTCAATCCTGCAAGGTTCTAAAATCCTGCAGGATTTTGATAGGTCATACCTACAAGGTCTCCAAGACCTTGCAGGAGCGTTTACCCTCCAGAAAAAGGAGGTAATAAAGCTATTTCTGCTCCAGTTATTTCTTCTTCTAATGAAACCAATTCTTGATTTTGGGCTACTTGAAAATCTTTTGATTTAAGTCCGTCATATTTTGAATACAACAATTCCAATAACTTAGAAATTGACGTCGTTTCAATCTCAATTTGCTCTTCGTCTTTTGCGGTTACTTCTGAAATTTGTCCAAAGTATTTAACGGTTATAAGCATCAGCAATTTGTTTAAAATCTTCTTTAGTATTTATATTCATTGTTGCATTCTCATTTGTCTTATCCAACGTTACATTTTTAAAGTTACATTGTTTTACAGCAATTCGTAATCTTCGTTCGTTATTTTGCAATAACTCCAAAAATTTAGTTTTTACGCTTCTTTTGTAAAGTGCCACAAGAGGCATGGATTTACCATTACTTTCAGCTTGAATAATTTCTGAGGTGTCATCAATAGCATCAATTAATTGTTGCAAAACTTCAGAAGAAATTAGTGGAATATCACAACTCAATACCAAGTTAAGTTCTGTATGCGATGCTTTTAGTCCTGAATAAATACCTGAAACAGGGCCAGCATTCTTAATACTATCTGTAATACGTTTTAGTTCAAAAACATCATAATCAGAGTTATCAGAAACAATAATGATTTCAGAAACTAGAGGTTTCAAAGCATCAATAATATATTGCAGGAAAGGTTTATTATTCAAATATAAAAACCCTTTATCAGCACCCATTCTAGAGCTTTTACCCCCCGCTAAAATTATGCCCGTTATGTTCTTCTTTTCTGTCATTTTATGTGAAAAATAATTTAGCACAGGCTATGATTAATACAAATGCCAAAATATATCTAAGTTTCTGATTATTTATTTTTTTACTGCCGTAATATCCACCTAGAATGCCGCCAATTAAAGCAATACCCACTAATAAAAATGAAGTGCTTTCTATGGTAATACCACTGCGCAATTGTCCGGTTAAACCAGCAACAGAATTTACCCAAATGAATAATGCTGAAACGGCCGCGGCTTCTTTCATTTTACCCCAATGGAGTAATAAAATTACAGGAGTTAGTATGATACCTCCACCAATACCAATTAAACCTGAAAAGAAACCTATGATACCTCCAATAATTAGTCCTTGCCAAAGCTTCACTGGTTTAATTGCATCACTTTCTTTTCCGAATACATTCAACATTTTTAGAATGGCAAAAATTAAAAAAAGTGCTAATATTTTTTTATAAATAGATGCGTCTAACTCTAAAGTACCACCAATATATGCTAGTGGAATTGAAGCTGCAGCAAAGGATAAAAACAGTTTTTTATTAAAGAAACCCTCTCTGAAGTAATAATAAAATGAAATGCCTGCCACAAATATGTTTAAGAGTAAAGCAGTTGGTTTCATGGTTTCTGGGGCGAACGAAAACAAAGCCATTAATGCTAAATAACCGCTTGCTCCACCATGACCAACACTAGCATATAAAAATGACACCATGGGCAGGATAAATAAAAAGATATATATGTTTTCGGTTTGCAGCATTTACAAGCTTTCAATTTTTTTAAGTTCTTTATCTAGAAAAGCCCAACAATTTCGATTAATCTCATCAAAAGCCTGAATAAGAGATTGTCCATATTCTGTTAGTTCTGCGCCACCGCCACCTTTACCACCTATACTGTTTATAGTTACAGGTTGTTTAGCTGATTTATTTACAGAATCTAAAAGCTGCCACGCCTTTTTGTATGATATGTTTAAGGATTTTGCTGCTTTTGATAAAGAACCTGTTTTTTGAATCGCTTTTAATAAATGCACTCGTCCTTCGCCTAAAAGTACATTATCTTCAGATTCAATCCATATTCTGCTTTTTATTTTATATCCCATTAATTCCTGATTTAATTAGGTAATAAAATAACCTCTATATCATCACCAATTTGAATATTTGCAACATCCGCTGGAGCAAATACTAATGCGTTTGATAATGCAAAAGTTTGGAGCATTGAAGAGTTTTGTCCATCCAAAATTTCAACGTCTCCGTCACTGTAAATACCTTTTAAAAATTGAGGACGATCTCCTTTCTTTTGAAATTCATTGGAGACCGTTGCGGTAACTCTTGGTAATTCTATAGCTTCCCTCTCCATCATTTGTTGTAAAGCAATGTATACATAAACATAAAAGCAGGATAGGGCAGCGGCAGGATTTCCAGGTAAAGCAAAAATTTTGGTGTTATCTTTTATTCCGAAAAACAAAGGCTTACCTGGTTTTTGCTTCACTTTATAGAATAGTTCCTCTACGTGCAAGTCGTTCAATGATTTTCCAACATAGTCATAATCGCCAACTGAAATTCCTCCAGTTATCAAAACCAAATCGTTATGCGTTATGGCTGAATTTAATATATCAACAGTCTTGTTGTAATCATCTTCAACTTTATAAAGTGTGACATCATAAAACTTCAAATTGTATAAAGAACTTAGTAACATTTTAGAGTTGCTCTCGAATATTTTTCCATAGGGGAGATCTTGCCCAGGTTCAATCAACTCATTACCCGTGGTTACAATTGCAATATTTGGCTTTTTAAATACGCTTACTTTGGTAATTCCTAAAGAAATTAAATAACCAATAGCGGCTGGGGTTAGCTTAGTTCCTTTTTTTAAAGCAATGTCTCCAGTTTTCACTTGTTCGCCTAACGGACGAATATTATGTTCTAAAGGAATTTGATGTTTAATGGTAATAGAATTACCATTCACAGAAACTTTTTCCTGCATCATTATAGCATTTGCAGAAACTGGAACAGGAGCTCCGGTAAAAATCCGAACTGCTTCTCCTTTTTTCAAAGTAGGTTCATGACCATCACCCGCTTTAACCTCTCCAATTAAATTATACGTTAAATCATCATGTAAGTTTAACGCGTAGCCATCCATTGCAGATTGCCTAAAGGGAGGCATGTTAATTGGAGATAATATATCTTCAAATAACTCATAACCACCAGCTTTTTCAACATGCTTTATGGTTGATTGCAATATTGGTTTACCATTCTTTTTTACAATAGAAATAGCTTCAGCAATTGAAATCATAAATAAATTTCGTTATATCCTAGCAAATATAGCGAATACATGCTTTTTCGCAGAAATGAAACTGCTATATTTTATAAATAAATATGAAAACTTAAATATTAGTATTTAAAAATTCAGATATTCTAATTTCTCTTCTACTTAATTTATGAACCTCATAAAAATAAGTATGTAGCTGTAAAAACTAAGTAATATTACTTATTTTTGAAAGAAACACTAAACACATGCCAGCAGTCGCCATGTCCACACACACTCGGTTTCGTTCTGTAAATGATCTTTCTTGTATGTCATGCGAGAACAGTAATTGTATTCTAAAGAGTAACTTATCCATATTAGAAGGTTCTAATTTGGTAAATAATAAAAGTACGCTTCGTTGTAAAAAAGGACAACAGTTTATAATGGAAGGCGCCCCAGTAAACGGACTCTTTTTCATTCTGAAGGGAACTGTAAAAGTAATTAGAACTGGTATTAACGGGCGCGAGCAAATTGTGCGTTTTGCAAAAAAAGGGGAGATTATTGGGCATAGAGGATTCGGCACTGAAGAATACTACTCTATTGGCGCTGTTGCCTTAGAAGATACTATTTTGTGCTATTTTTCTAAGGAAAACCTGCAAGAAGCTCTATTGGATAATCCTAAATTTGCTTTCGATATGATGTTGTTTTATGCAAATGAACTCAATAGAAGTGAGAATAAGGTAAAGTCTATTTCTCAAATGACCGTCCGCGAGCGTGTTATTGATTCCTTATTATATATCCATAGAAAATTTGGAGATCTTAATGGTTTTCTAAATCTTCCTTTAAGCCGAAGAGAATATGCCGATTATGCTGGTACCACAGAAGAACAAGTGATTCGCGTATTTTCTGCTTTAAAAAAAGATAAACTCATTTCCGCGTTGGGTAAAAAGATTGGTATCAATGATATACAATTACTCAAAAGAGAAATAAGTGATCATAACTACTTCTTAGATAGTTAATTATACTTAGTTTTTTCGTTGCTATACCTACGTTAAGCACAATTCCTGCGTTTTGTCAGTTTCCAAAGTGTTGTAAAAGACGTTTTACTACTGTTGTATTTCATAATTAGTTCGCCTTATACAATCTAAATTTGTCGACAGTAAGTATTAATACTTATTTTTCTTAAATGACAAACCAAAAACTATGGAAGCAACAACAGTAACACTTGTACAGGAATCATTTGAAAAGGTAAAACCCATAGCACCACAAGCGGCTGAAATTTTTTATGCTAAACTGTTTGAGCTAGATCCAAACCTTAAACCTTTGTTTCCAAGTAGTGATGAAGCTATGAAGACCCAAGGTAATAAGTTGATGACAATGTTAGCTGCTGCAGTAGCTGGTTTAAGCAATTTGGATGCATTGGTTCCAGTTTTGAAAGATCTAGCAAAAAGACATGTAGACTACAAGGTTGAGGCATCTCATTATGATACTGTTGGAGCTGCACTATTGGGAACACTTGAAGCTGGATTGGGTGATGACTTTACACCCGAAGTTAAAACAGCTTGGACAGACGTTTATGGTGTGATGTCTAGCGTTATGATCGAAGCGGCATACTAATAAATCGAAGCGGCATACTAATAACTTAAAAACTCACAATATGAAAACTATGATTAAACTATTATCAACTTCGGCTTTTTTATTGATACTTAACTCTTGTGGCGGTGTGCCAGAGGAAAAAACTACAGCAGCTGAAGAAGAAAAAGCATTCGCCGTGGCAGAGGTGCTTGAAATGGTAGCTAAGGAAAACGATGTTACCAGAACACTATATACTAAAGCAATTGTTGGCGGAGGTAAAAAACAAGGCATGAAGTTTGACGAAGATTGGAGAAAGGACGATGTTGAGGCAGGACCACTTCCAGCTTTATTTTTAAGAGGTATTGCAACAAGTATTCGTAAAAGTCCAGTACCGTTAGGTTTATATTTGGGATCGGACTTTCCAGTGAATGCCGCTAATAAATTTGAAGGAAAGCAAGCAGAACTGTTCACTCAAATTAAAAAAGATCAAAAGCCACAATTTTTTTATGATGAATCTCAAAAACTACATACAGCAATGTTTGCAGACTTAGCGAGTGCAGGTGCCTGTGTGTCGTGTCATAACGATCATCCTCAAACATCAAAATCTGATTGGAAATTAGGAGATGTCATGGGAGCCACTACATGGCAATACCCAAAAGATTCTCTTACTTATAAAGAAACCGTTGCGGTATTAAACTCATATGCGCAAGGTACGGTAGATATTTACATGGAGTATCTAGATGAAATTGAAGCTTTTGAAACAAGCGAAAAACCAGAAATAGGAGATAAGTGGCCGGCTGATGGTAACTACCTTCCAACGCCAGAAGTATTCTTAGATAGTGTGCGCAAATTATCTTCATACGAAACTATGAAGCACTTAGTTGCTGCCAAATAAATTTGTTTAGTGTTAAGAATTGCAATCTCGCTTGTATTTGCTAAAGGTACAAGTGGGTTGCAATTGCTTTTAAAACGTAAGTATGGTTCTAAGTAAAAATAAATCCACAATTGTCGGCTTAATTCTACTTTTTGCTTTCTTTCTTCAGTTTTTTTTGAAACTAGAATGGAGTTGGCTTTTTGATATTCAAGAAGGCGAAATGTACAAACGCTGGTCTGGATTATTTTTAGCACTTTTTATTGTATTTCAGTGGGTATTATCCCTGACAAGAACTGTAAAAAAGTGGAAGAAACATGCTATGAAAATGCAAGACATCCATAAATGGGTGGGAGCCCTAAGCCCAATTTTCTTCTACATTCACAGTATGGGTATGGGTTATGGATATTTGTTTTTGTTGTCCTACATCTTTTTTGCAAATACTCTACTGGGGTATTTTAATTTAGATGTATTGAAAAATAATAGTGATACCTTATTTAAAGGATGGATGATCTCCCATGTGGCTTTATCGTTAGTAGTATCAATAATGATGCTATTTCATGTGGTAATGGTGTTTTATTATAAATAGATTGATGTATGAAGTTGTTGGTAAAAGATATAATTAAAGAAACTGCAGATGCGATGACCATTTGCCTGAAAAATGGAAACATCTTCAAAAAATTTAAATATAAACCGGGGCAGTTTTTAACCATAAACGTACCAATTGACGGCGTAATTCAAAAACGGGCTTATTCTTTTAGTAGCAATCCATATACGGATAAGGATCTTAAAATCACCATAAAACGTGTTGAAAAAGGTCTAGTTTCAAATTATGTGCATGATCATTTGAAGGTAGGCGAGAAGCTCAAAATAGACGATCCTGCAGGTTCCTTCTACATTGAGCCTAAAAAGGAGAATCAAAAGCAATATGTTTTGTTTGCGGGCGGTAGCGGGGTAACACCAATGTTTTCAATTGCTAAGTCTGTGTTAACTCAGGAGCCAGCTTCCAAAGTCCTCTTAATTTATGCAAATCAAACCATGGAATCCATCATTTTCCATGAGGAAATAAAAGCACTTTCCGCAGAATACTCCAATGCATTTAAAGTTGAGCATATAATTTCCGGTAATAAAACCTATAAGGGCAATTACCACCCAGGACTAGCAACTAAAACCTTAATAGACCGTATCATGATTAAGCACGAGCTAACTTATGGAGAGCATGTGTACATGATATGTGGGCCATTCGGCTACATGGAAAAAATAAAAGAGGTTTTAGGCGAAAATGGTATAACTAGAGATAAAATAAAAATAGAAGTCTTCAAAAGCCCAACAATTAAAGTATCTGGTAAAAATTTATTGGCAGATGTTACGCTCAAGTATAACGGCGAGGAACATAATTTTAAGGTACGGGGAGATAAGTCCATATTAAACCAAGCCATGTCCCAGAATATAGTAATTCCCTATTCATGTCGCTCAGGCATGTGTTCTACCTGTAAAGGCAAGTGTGTGGAAGGCGAGGTGCAGATGACAGAAGGCCATATTCTGCCAGAAGATGAAGTAGCAAACGGCAGTGTGCTAACGTGCGTTACTTATCCAGTAAGTGAAAAAGTAGTTATCGAAATATAAAACATATGTTTAAGGTAAGTCCATTAAGAAAAAGACAGGTTACAGGAGCTATTATTGGTTTAGTACTAGGTGTGTCACTATTCTATGTGCTTACGCTTGATGCTACCGAAGATTACGTATCTATTGGCCCTATGAATACGGGGCATGAAGATCTAAATTGTTTTGCGTGTCATGCCGATGCTAAAGGTAATTTAATGCAACAGTTACAATCCAATATTTCTCATGCATTTGGAGCGCGAGAAGAAAGTGTAGATTTTGGTACGCAAGATGTTACGCTTAACAACTGTTACGAATGTCATGATAGGCCTAACGACAGGCACCCTACACATCGTTTTGAGGAACCTCGATTTAGTGATGCAGTACAAAAGATAAATGCCACCACCTGTATTACGTGCCATAGTGAGCACCACGACGAACGTGTTTCCGTAGAAAGTATTAACTATTGTATGAACTGCCATCAGGAATTGGTTGTAGAAAACGATCCTTTAGATATTTCTCACGAAGATTTAATTGCTCAAGAAGAATGGTTTACTTGCATCCAATGCCACGATTTTCATGGCAATCATCGCTACGAAGTGCCTGAAAAAATGAAGGATACTATACCTATTGATATAATTCAAGCTTATCTAGATGGAGGCGAAGATCCTTTTGGTTACGATAAAAAATATTACGCCCTATCCCAAGAAGAATGGTTAAAAACCTTGGAGGACTAGTGTTTTGGTATTTTGGGCGTTCCCCTGCGGGTCGCGCTTTCCGTTAAAAGTTTTGGCTCGATGCGTGCCTCACCAAAAGCTACCACTTCAATTGCTAACGCGGGTGTGTTTGCCAAAGTAGTTTCGAACCTACTAGTCTGTGTCTTCCAAAAAAAACAGTTCTTCAACTGGTTTTTTAAATAGCCTTGCAATTTTTAATGACAGTACAGTAGAGGGGACGTACTTGTTCTTCTCCATGGCGTTAATGGTCTGTCTACTTACCCCAATTTTTTCAGCTAAATCTGCCTGTGTCATATCGTGAATGGCGCGTTGTACTTTAATGCTATTCTTCATCACTTTGGGATTTTAGTTTTAGAAAATTAAAGCGAATAATAAAGAAAATCAGTGGTGTAAACATATTATATACCAAAACCGTAAAGAAATCACTTTCGTATATAAAAATTATAGTAATTAGTAATATGACGTAGTTGAGAATTATTGCCCAAACTAAAGAATCATTTCTTAGTTTAAAAATAAATTCATCTTCAATTTTCTCCTTTGTAAAACCAACCAACAGACCTCCTAAAATAATAAGTATTGATATGATTTCATCTAAAAAGTCAAAGCCAAAATCATCTATGAAGTTAAAATCAAATATAGGGTCTTCTTCAAAATCAAAAAGTTGTAATGCTAATCCTGTAAGAACACCCAAAATGAATAGAATCCACCCTATTTTTTTGTATTTGTTTGGTAATAAATAATTTGTTTTCATAATTGTTCGATTTTAAAATTGATAATCCAAAAGTAAAACAAACTTTACATTTAGACAAATAAAAATTACTTAAAGTATAAATAACTGTACTTTTTAAGACTTAATATTCCAAATTGATTTGATTTCTAACGTCGTCTAGAAGCTGTATTAGCTTACGGCTAAATTCAAAAGTCATAATATCACTTTCAGTTTTGCCTTCTCTGATAAGCTGATTAAAGTGAATAACTTCAAAGTTGTAACCTATAGTACTGTAACCGAAGTCCATGGTTTCTTCTTTACCATCGTTTGGTGTCAAAGTAACTGTAGAAGGGGAGAACCACCCACCATGTATTTTGATAGTACCGTTCTCACAATAAAAAATGGCTTCGGTAGGTGTGTCTTCTAAAAGCGTACTTTTTAAATTAGCAGTAACTGCGTCTTCATATCGGAAGGTCATCGTACAGGAGGAGTCTGCACCATTTTCAAAAAATGTAGCTTCAGCTTCAATAGTTTTGGGTACACCCAAGGTAGAAAGTGCCGAAAAAATAGGGTAGATGCCAATATCTAATAAGCTACCACCACCTAATGATTTATTGAATAATCTAGAGGAGTTATCAAAGGCTCTGTAAAACCCAAAATCAGCTTCTAGCTTTACAACATTTCCAAAAGTCTTTTCTTTAAGGGCATTCAAAACATATTTGTAGTGGGGTAGAAAATAGGTCCAGAGTGCTTCCATAAGCAACACATTTTTTTCCTTGGCTTTGGAAATCATTTCATCAACTTCATCTCTATTCATAGCGAATGGTTTTTCGCATAAAACTGCAATGCCATGTTCTAAACAAAGCAATGTGTTTTCTTTATGAAGCGCGTGCGGTGTTGCGATGTAAACTGCATCTATATTTTTGTCTTTTGCAAGTGCTTCATAGGACTCATAAGCTTTTACGGCATCATACTTAGTCGCAAATTTTTCCGCTTTTTCCTGATTTCTGGAGGCTACGGCATATAATGTAGCACCTTCAACGGTTAATAAATCAGTAGCAAATTTATGGGCAATATTTCCTAATCCTATAATGCCCCAGTTAATAGTTTTATTTGTCAACATTGAACTAAATCAAGTTTGAATTTTGTAAAATCATGTAGCTGAAATAAAGTAAAATAAGAATAAGAATACCCAAAATACTTTTGTCTACTTTTGAAATCCTTTTGAAATCTATGCTTAATGCCATTATTAGAATAAATATACAACCCACAAAATTTAACCATAAAAATGGAAGATTAATATACTGGTACTCATCTAATAAAAATAACGCAATTACAATAACTTGTGTAATTAATGCGCCAACAAAAACCGCATTACTTTTTACAAACTTAAAGAAGAACGCCAAGAGAAACATGCCCAAAACATTACCGTAGAAAATAGAACCGATAATATTCACGAGTTGAATTAAATTTTCAGCAAGATTAGCAACACAAGCTACACCAATGGCAATAATTCCCCATAGGAATGTGAACCATCTTGAGATACTCACCATTTGTTCTTCGGTTTTTTCAGAGACATTACGCCTGTATAAATCAATGGCAGTTGTAGAGCCCAAAGCGTTTAACTCACTTGCAGTACTAGACATAGCTGCACTTAGAATTACAGCGAGCAATAAACCAATTAATCCACGTGGGAGGTTATTCAGAATGAAATGAATAAATACGTAATCCTTATCATTACTTTCAACTTTTTCTTCAAGTGCTTCACCCGCTTTATCAATTAAATTCCTTGCTTCCTGTCTAAGTTCTTCGTTGGCTGCATTTGCGGCTGTAATATACTTTTCCGTCTCAGGATTATTGGTGTTTGTATAGGCTTCAATAATCTTCTGCTTATCTCTAAATATTTGTTGTTGTTCGATTTGTAGTTTTTTGTAATCTTCTGCATATTCTGAATTCAATACGACTTCGGTTGCTGTCGGATTAAAATTCACTGGTGCTTCATTAAATTGATAAAATACGAAAACCATTACACCAACTAATAGAATAAAAAACTGCATTGGTATCTTCAAAAGACCATTAAAAATCAATCCTAATTGCATTTCCTTAACCGACTTTCCAGACAGATAACGTTGCACTTGACTTTGATCTGTTCCAAAATAGGATAAAGCCAAAAATGTACCGCCTATAAGCCCAGACCAAACGGTATACCTATTATCTAAGTTGAAGGAGAAATCTAATACCTCCATTTTACCACTAGCACCGGCTATTTCTAAAGCTTTGGTAAATGTGATGTCTTCTGGAAGTTTATCTACTATCAGAAAGAAAGCCACAAGCATTCCAATAAAAATCACCACCATTTGGTGTTTTTGTGTAACATTAACAGCACGTGTTCCTCCCGAAACCGTATAGATAATTACTAGAACCCCAATAGCAATATTTAGGGTTAACAAATCCCAGCCTAAAACCACCGATAAAATAATAGCAGGTGCAAATATGGTAATACCTGCTGCTAAACCACGCTGAATTAAAAACAAAATAGCAGCGAGTGTTCTTGTTTTTAAATCGAAACGGTTTTCTAAAAATTCATAGGCAGTATATACTTTTAGGCGATGGTATAAGGGAATAAATACCATACATATAACAATCATCGCAATAGGTAACCCAAAATAGAATTGAACGAAACCCATGCCATCATTAAATGCTTGTCCTGGAGTAGATAAAAAAGTGATGGCACTTGCCTGTGTGGCCATTACTGATAAACCAATGGTCCACCATTTGGAGGTATTGCCTCCTCTCAGGTAATCCTTTACATTTTTACTGCCTCTAGTCTGCAGCGTTCCATAGGTTACTATGGCAACCAAAGTGGCACAAAGCACCGTCCAATCTATCCAATCCAGCTGCATAATTTAAAAGGCTTTTGTGATGATATAGAAAACAACGAAATACAGCAAGTTGGCCACCAAAACGACGGTGTACAGTTTATGCCATTTTTGTTTTGGAGTATCTTCCATAATTAATCTTCAAGTTTCATTTCAGCTTTGATTTTATCTTTGCCCAAAGACAGCATATTTGTGAATAAGCGGTATGCTCCTGAAACTCCCGCTGGAAACTCTCTAAAGAAACTCAACCCAGTATAGATGTAATGCCCTTTACCATGTTTAGCGATGAGTAAACTACCTTCCTTGGGAGTTTCGCCTTTATCGTTCATGGAAAGGATAGGTGTAAATTCACTTCCCCAACTATTAGCAAAGTACAAACCACGTTCTTGTGTCCATCCCTCAAAATCCTTTTGGGTGATTTTATTTGGGAAGTTCAACACTTCATGATCTGGATTTAAAAAGCGTACTTCTGCGGTTTCATCGGTAACACGATCTCTAGATAATTGTAAGTCATAAGGTGCTAAGTCTTCTGTTTTTAGGCGATAGGATGTGTTGTATTGTACAATAACATTTCCTCCGTTGGATACAAAATCAAACAATTGTTGCTGTTTAAATTGTAAATCATCCAATGTGTTGTGTGCTCTAATACCAACAACCACAGCATCAAATCTGCTCAAAGTTTCGCGATTGATATCGTCCGTTGTAATGATGCGAACGTTATAACCGATCTGACGTAAACTTTCAGGAACTACATCACCAGCACCTTGAATGTACCCTATATTTTCTCCTCGTTTTTGAATATCTAAACGTACCACTTTACTTTCACTGGGTAGTAATACGGTTTGAAATGGAATATGTTCGTAATCAATTTCTATAAGTTCCTTCGTATAATCTTTATCACCAATATGAACAATCGGTCCAATTAAACCTTCGCTCTGATTATCTGGAGGAATCACCGTAAATACCAAAGTTTGCTCTTCGCCTTTATGCGCAATTGCTACTTTTTGTTTTTTAGGATAAACCTGCCAATCATCAGGATGACATACTTCTACATCGCCTTCCAAATTATCGCGTCCAGCCTTTACAATTACTGTAATATCTTGTTGCTGCCAATTATTAAAGATGACCACCTTTTCCTTGATTTTAGCAGAAGCCTCAGGGATGATTTCAAAAGGACGATATAATTCACCTTTATCTGGTTTGGAAAAACGTTGAATCACTGGTTTTGTAAAAGTGACAGGGATATTTTTTATGAGCACATTAAAATCTACATTATGGGCTCTAGGTGTCTCAGGTTTGCCAATCCATTTTGAATTACTGACTTCATACATGCCTAATGTTCCCTTTTTATCTAACCAATAGGGTGTGGTAGGTTTTGCATTATCGGGAATTTTTAAAACTTCCTTAAAAGTAAATCTTGTGTTATTTTTTAAATTGATATTCTTGGAAATAGTCATGGTGCTAACATTTCCAATACTTACCAAAGTAATTGGCTCATTACTTCTATTCAAAACCTCCAAATCCATATCCACCATTTCTCCAGCGGTTGCCCAATTGGTTTTGGCAGAAGCTTCCAAATAAAGTCCAGCACACATTTCTATAATGCGTTTTAACTCATTGGTTTTTTGAGTTTTCCAATGTTTGTTTTCTACGTTTTGAAGTAGCTGATACGCTTTTAATAAATCCGAAATATGTGATGCAGGATCTTTAAAATTGAAATTATCCTCAACAGCGTTTAAGATATCGCCAATAGCTTTTCCGCCCTTAATACGATTCCACGACGTGTCAATACCTTCAAACACATTTGCGCTACCATCTAAAGGCTCACCTTTCAAAAATTCGATAAATTCTTTTTGCGAACCACGTGTTGAAATACGTCCAAAGCCTTGACATAAATGTTGGCTACTGGCAATGGAAGCCAATTCATTATTAGACATTCCTTTTAGAGGATAGTAGGTACCAATATCCACTGATATCATATTGCTTTTATCTATTTTATCAAAAGCTTCTCTACTGCCATAACGCCACCAACTGGTATTGTAAAAAATGCGTTTTGGTTGCCACGTATTTGTTTGTTTTAATTGCTCAGGAAATGCATTTTTATCGTTTGCCAAATCAAAAGCCTCCATACTTAACATTGCAGAGGTGGTATGGTGACCATGCGTTGTACCTGGAGTACGATGATCAAACCTATTAATAATAACGTCGGGTTTAAACTGTCTTATGGCCAAAACCACATCACTTAGTACTTTTTCTTCATCCCAAATTTCAAGAGTCTCGTTAGGATGTTTGGAATAGCCAAAATCGTTAGCTCTAGAAAAAAGTTGTTCTCCACCATCAATACGTCTTGCAGCCAGTAACTCTTGAGTTCTAATAACTCCCAACAATTCTCGTATTTCTGGACCTATTAAGTTTTGTCCACCATCACCACGTGTTAAGGATAAATATGCAGTTCTTGCTTTTTCGTGGTTTGCCATATAAGCAATTAGCCGTGTATTTTCATCATCCGGATGCGCTGCAACATACAAAACCGATCCCAAAACATTGAGTTTTTGAATAGATTCATAAATTTCAGAGGATGAAGGTGTTTTAGGTTTTTGTGCTTGGACTGAAGATAATGACAGTACAGCTAGCAATAGATAAAGTATCCTTTTTTGCATAATTATCGGTTAGATATTGCGCCAAATATAAATAAAGAAACCAGCGGGTAAGCTGGTTTTAATTTTTATTTAACGTGATGCTAAAAACCCCAAGAATTCAAAGCAAAGATTTTGGATCTTCTAGTATTTCTTTAATTTACTATCATCACTTTTATTTTTTCTCAAAAATAGGAAGCAATTGGGTTTTAGTTTGCCCAAAGCCAATGCGAACATCTTCATTTTCACAATAGGCTCTCATGACAACTGAGTCATAATCATTGATGAATGTTCTGGTAGTACCATCTCTTAACGTTAATGGTTCAGTACCTTTCCAAGTTAATTCTAACATAGATCCATAAGAATCTTCTGTTGGGCCAGAAATGGTGCCGCTTCCCATCATATCTCCAGAATTTACAGGACAACCATTACTCGTGTGGTGTGCCAACTGTTGAGACATGTTCCAATACATATATTTAAAGTTTGATTTACAAACCGTAGTTTCCTTTCCGCCTTTCGGAATAATACCGGCTTCTAAATGTATATCAAAACTCTGCTTACCTTTGGTTTGTAAATAAGGCAGCGGTTTAGGATCTTGTTTTGGACTCTCAACTCTAAAAGGTTCCAAAGCATCAAGAGTAACAATCCATGGAGAAATGGACGATGCAAAATTCTTTCCTAAGAATGGGCCCAAAGGCACGTATTCCCATTTTTGAATATCCCGAGCAGACCAGTCGTTAAAAACTACCAATCCAAAAATGTATTCTTCAGCTTCTTCAATGGGAATAGGTTCTCCTAAATCATTGGCATCCGTAGTGATGAAGGCCATTTCTAATTCAAAATCCACCATCTTACTCGGACCGAAAACAGGTTTTGTAGCACCTTCTGGCATCGTTTGTCCTTGCGGTCTATGAATAGGAATATGCGTTGTGAGGATGGAAGAGCTTCTACCATGATATCCCACAGGCAAATGCAACCAATTTGGCATTAGAGCATTTTCAGGATCTCTAAACATAGAACCAACATTGGTGGCATGCTCTTTACTCGCATAAAAATCAGTGTAGTCCCCAACATAAACAGGCATTTTCATTTCTATTTCATCCAGACGAAATAGGATACGTTCTTTATGCGCTGTATTATTTTTAAGCTTAGGGTTTTCAGCATCAAAAATTTCAGCAATACGATTTCTCACCAAGCGCCATGTTTTACGACCATCAGCAATAAAATCGTTTAAGGTATCTTGTAGAAAAATATCATCAGTTAATGGAATACCATCAAAATATCCCAATTGATGTAAAGCCCCTAGATCAATAGCTGTATCACCAATACGTGTGCCAATAGTAATGATATCATCCTTAGTTAAAAATACCCCAAAAGGAATATTCTGAATAGGAAAATCTGAACTCTTATTGACGTATAACCAAGAACTTCTATTGGGATCATTTGCTGCTAAAGGCATAATTGTTTTTTTAATTTTTGTTACTCAAACCTACATATTTTTTTCATTTTAATTGAAAAAAATCAATAAAATCTAAGTTTGTTTATAAGGTTAATAAATCGGTGTATAACTTGCATAGTAAATATATGTATTTTGATGTTTTTAACTATCCTATTTGTTATTTTTGCGCAATTATTTAACGACAATTTAATTTTATGCAACGCGACGAACAAATTTTTGAATTGATTGAAGCCGAAAAAGAGCGCCAATTACATGGTATAGAACTTATAGCATCAGAGAATTTTGTAAGCGAACAGGTGATGGAAGCTGCAGGTTCTGTATTGACCAATAAATATGCCGAAGGCTATCCTGGAAAGCGTTATTATGGAGGCTGTGAAGTGGTGGATGAAGTAGAGCAAATAGCGATAGATCGTGCAAAAACATTGTTTAATGCGGAATATGTCAATGTGCAACCGCACTCAGGAAGTCAAGCAAACACAGCGGTGTACCATGCATGCATAAAACCTGGAGATACCATTTTAGGGTTCGATTTGTCTCATGGAGGGCACTTAACTCATGGGTCGCCAGTTAACTTTTCAGGACGTTTGTACAAGCCAGTATTTTATGGTGTAGAAAAAGAAACAGGTGTTTTAAATTACGATAAAATTCAGGAGATTGCTACTAAAGAACAACCGAAATTAATTATTGCTGGAGCTTCAGCATATTCAAGAGATATAGATTTTAAACGTTTTAGAGAAATAGCGGATAGTGTTGGTGCTATTTTATTGGCAGATATTTCGCATCCTGCGGGATTGATTGCGAAGGGTATTTTAAACGATCCGTTACCGCACTGTCATGTCGTAACCACAACAACTCATAAAACTTTACGTGGACCTAGAGGGGGTATGATTATGATGGGTAAAGATTTTGATAACCCATTTGGCATCACTCTAAAAAGTGGCAAGTTGCGTAAAATGTCGTCTCTACTAGATTCTGCAGTATTCCCTGGAAATCAAGGCGGACCTTTAGAGCATGTTATTGCAGCCAAAGCTATTGCCTTTGGTGAGGCGTTGACTGATGAATTTTTACAGTACCAGTTGCAAGTAAAGAAAAATGCAGCAGTTATGGCGGAGGCTTTGGTGGCAAAAGATTATCATATCATTTCTGGAGGAACGGATAACCATATGATGTTGATTGACCTTAGAAATAAGGATGTGTCAGGTAAAGATGCAGAACAAGCATTGGTTAAAGCAGATATAACTGCCAATAAAAACATGGTACCGTTTGATGATAAGTCGCCATTCGTTACTTCTGGAATCCGTTTAGGTACTGCGGCCATTACCACAAGAGGTTGTAAAGGAGACGATATGGTTGCCATTGTGGAACTAATTGATGAGGTAATTACCAATTTTGATGATGAGGCTGTTTTAGAATCTGTAAAAGCCCGTGTAAACGCTATGATGCAGGATAAGCCTTTGTTCGTTTAATCTAAATTAGAGTTGTTATGCTGAACTTGTTTCAACATCGCATCCTTTACATAAAATATAAATCCTGCATGTTTTGCAGGATTTTTTGTTTATGGGCGTTACCTCCGCAAAAGCTCCGGTCGGGCTTTCCGCTATATCTTTTCGCGAAGCATCCCGAACTTGTTTCGGGATCTTATCAATTTAAGGGGAATTTTTAGTTAATTTAATTTTCACCAGTAAAGACTTCGCAAAAAGGATGCCTCTGCAATCCCTAACGCATCTATTTGCTGGCTTATGTTTAAACCCTAAACTGTGCTTTATTTTTGATGCGTTCGTTTACCGGTTCGAATATTGGGCGTTAGGCATTTTGAAACACTTACCTATCAAACCGCCATATTTTTTATTTAATGTACTCACTTTCTAAATTTAAACAACCTGCCCAATGACCTATATTTATTGTTGCCAGTATGTGCTTTTTCTTTGTATTCCAATCTTAATATTGCTTCTGTCTTAAATCGAGTCTGACCTTGACTTTCCATAAAACTATCAAGCCTATTAACGAATAAATCGTCTATTAAGTCCATATCAGACGCATTCAATCCACCACTTCCATTTTGTTCTAGTGTTTCTAAAATTGGCAAATTACAGACAAGTTCAAACCTTTCTCTAAACGACATAAATGCCTTCCTTGTTATTAAAAGTCCGTATGTCCCTAAATAATATGGTTTGATTTCAGGGTGAATTTCCCACATTTTAATTAATTCCTCTTCATCAAACCTGAAGTCCTTTCGGTTTCCTTTTCCAAAAAAATCAGAGCTCCTAATATCTTGAATAGATGGTTTGCTTTCTTGTCTAATTGCAGTAGCTGCAAAATCAAAGTGATGTGGACTCCTTTCTTTATAAACGTTTAAACAAAAGAGAACTCGATATAATCCATCTGATGCTTTGAATGTCAAAAAATCACCTATACTTATGTCTTTTATTTTTTGCATTTTCGTCTCTACTGCATTACTGGCAACGTGGTCACAGATATGCGACGTTGGTAATGGCTTATATCCGCTAGTAAACGAAGTTCAATAATTTTTCTCACAAATTCAACTAAATCCAAAAGCTTTTCGGACCCTAAAACTTTAAGAATTATTTATAGACATCAAAACTTAAGAACATTTATATTTAGCATCGTAAACTATTAGAAACAGATGTGGGAAGAAAACTTAAAATTTACGATGCCATTGTAGATAAATGCCCAAGGTTTGAGCGCAAAGGAAAATCTATGATTTATACGTCGGCAAACGGACACATGTTTACATTGCTAAATAAGGCAGGGGAAATAGGTGTGCGGTTTTCAAAAGAAGTACAACAAAAATATATCAAAGAATTTGAATCGTCAATTTATAAATCTTATGGTGCAATTATGCGTGGTTACGTACTAATACCAAATCAAATGCTTACAGATTTGGATAAGATGGCTGAATTATTTAACGAAAGTTACGACTATGTGATGTCCTTAGAACCAAAATAGAATTATGAGAAAAATTTTAGTTTACATTATATCCTGTTTATCAATTACACTCATGGCGCAAGAAAAAGAGATACTTCCATATTATGAAATACCAGCAGTAGCAAAGGAATATACCGAGGGAACCGTAGCATCAAGAATGGTAGATGGATTAGGGTTTCGCTATTATTGGGCCACAGAAGGTTTAAGACCTGAGGATTTAGCTTATAAAGCTAATGAATCTGGGAGGTCTTCTGGAGAAACTATTGAGCATTTATATGGGTTATCAAACTTTATCTTAAGTTATATAATTAAAGATTTTAAGCGTGTTGACGGTAAGGAAATGACTTTTGATGAAAAGCGTAAACAAACCTTGCTGAACTTTAAAAAAGCTTCTGATATTTTAAGAACTTCCGAAGATCTGTCGCAATTTGATAATGAGATGTATCCGTTTTGGAATGTTATTAACGGACCAATAGCTGATGCTTTATGGCATTGTGGACAGGTTGTGATGTTAAGACGCGCTTCTGGAAATCCTTTTAATTCTAAGGTAAGTGTGTTTCAAGGGAGGTTGAAAGATTAGTTTCACATTAATACCTTTCATTAATTTGTTGTAACAATAAGGTTGCGTTGGCTTTATACTGCTTAATAAGAGCAAGATGATTACCTACACCTAATACTGCGTGTGAGACCACTCTTTTTTTATAATCTTCACTTTGCGTAAAATAATTGATAAATTCTTCACTAAATTTCCCAGTTGCCATATCTGTAAACCAAGGAAACTCCTCAAAATCATTGAAGTTTTTCATTACCACCATTTCCATTCGATCGTTACTTTTATCTATCAAAGGTTCAAAAACCGAATAGAATTTTGTAATATCTGTAATTAAGCTATCTTTTTTGTTAGTATTTGATGATACTAAGTTTTTTAGTTGCGTAATACCCTTTGACTGCCTATTAAATGGTTGGTAAATTGTAACTAGACTAATACATTCCATACAATCTTTATAATTATCTTCTGTTATTTCACCCTTGATAATTTTTTGACTGTTTAATTGATTTTTTTCATAAAATTCAATGATGCTTGCGGCGTATGTGGTATCAATTACCAAATCATTTTCAATTGTTTTAAAAGTTTGGTCTATAGCATTGTTTAGTTTTCTATTTTCATTCCAGTTATTTATTTGAAGGGCGATCAATATTCCAATAACAACTAAAATAATTTCACCAATAGCATATTTAAAATAGTCTTTCATATTTTTTTCCTTAATTAAATTTTTCCTGATTCTTCTAAAGAACTTTATCATTTATTTAGTTTAATCCAACTTTGCCTTTTACAGATTCAAATAGTTTTTTTGAGTTGAACCCAATACCATCTTTAAAAACAATTTCCATGTTTCTAACATTTTTAATGTCGGCTTCTAAATCGCCATTAATTAAAATTAAATCTGCAATCTTGCCTTTTTCAACAGTACCTATAGTTTCTTGTTGTTTTAAGTAAATTGCCCCGTTTAGGGTGCAAATTTTTATAACATCCTCTAAAGGAAATCCAGATTCTACAAGAATTTCAATGGTGCGTTGGTTCGCATAACCGGCAACCGTTCTTCCTGCTCCTGTGGGATCTGTGCCAGCCATTAGCTTTCCACCTTTATCGTAAAATCGTTTTAACCAAACTAAGTTTTTATTAAATCTAGCAAGATGTAAGGAATCTCTATTGGTTAGTCTATCATAAATGCCTTTAACGTCTTTTAGAACTTCAGGCGTAACAGCACTTTCTCCACCACCAGGAATTAGTTCTCTATTAGTCCATGGTTCAAACACATTAGGCGTTGTGGTGATGGTTGTGCCATTTTTTATCAAAATATCAATAAGCCGGTTTACTTTTTCGCTATCTACAGGTTCGGTGGTTAAAGATGTTCGCGCATTAAAGGGGTCGCATAAATCTTCTTCTTTGTCTAAATCAAAATCAGTAGAAGCCATAAAACCATGTTCTAAATTATCAATTCCAAGGTTTGAAGCTTCTTCATAGGTAACCGAACACAAATGACCTGTAACTTTAAAACCTCGTTGATGTGCTTCCTCTAGGCAGACTTTTAAATCTTCTTTAGTGATATTGTTGTATAATTTAAAAGATGTTACACCTCTGTTTGCCCAAAAATTAACAATCTCTGATACTTCTTTCGAGCTTTTAATAAAGCCTAATTCCGCAATCGGAGGGCCTTCACGTTCAATAAACGGGCTTGTAACATCCATTTTTGGCCCTGTCATTTTGCCTTCTAAAATCCATTGCTTCACGTTTAAATCAGATTGAGGTTGAATACTGCCCGCTGTTCGCATAGTGGTAACACCCCCAGCTAAATACAATCTTGGAAATGTAAACGACATTTGCCCCACGCTAAACCAATCTTCAAAAAATTTGGTATAAAACAAGTGTTCATGCATCATTACCAACCCTGGAATAACGGTTTTGTTATTTCCGTCTATAATTAGTGCGTTTTTAGGGATGATAATACTCTTAGTATCACCAACAGTTTCTATTTTGTCATTATTAATAATAATGGTTTGATTTTTCCTAAGTGGTTTTCCCGTACCATCAATTAATGAAACGTTTTTAACAGCTACTAACGTTGTGTCTACCGAAATGAAAGATTTTACTCTTTCAGAAAAATTCTGTGCATAAATTGTATAGGTTGTAACGGTAAAAAGGAATAAAATAATTTTGTTTTTCATTTAAGTTAGAACAGGTCTTTTTTAGTGAAAATAGGTTTATTATAGTCTGAAAAGTACAAAAAATAGATGAGTGAATATTTTAGCTAAAACCATTTACAGATGAAATAAATGATAAACACAATAAAAGCTAGTACTAGTTTCAATTAACCTATTTAATATTAAGTTGATAGATTAAATTATACAAATTGAAACAATTGATTTAGTTTCGAGTAAAAATCTCTCTTATGCAAAGAAAATTACTCGCTATCTTTTTTGTTTTTTCAAGTGTTGTTTTGTCTTATGCGCAAACAACCATAGAGCAATTACCGAGCCCTACCGGTTCTGAATATATTAATATGACAGGTAGTATTGATCAATCCACTTCTGGGGGAAATGTTTCATGGGACTTTACATCATTATCAGAATCAAGTGATATTTCAGTTGACACGTATTCTGAAAATGGGGGTACAGCAACTATTACTACAACCACTAATGGTAGTGTGTCAAGTTTAATTTCTTTAGTTAATCCTAATGCAGAAGTGGCTGTTACTGGAGCTACTGCATTTGATGTGCAATTAAACTACACGGACCCTGGCGTAATTGGTATGTTTCCTCTGAACTTTAATTATAGTAATACAGATAATGTTGCAGGTACATTTTCGGGTTCAGGTATTTCTGGGACTATTGTTAATACAAGTACTTTTGTTGTTAATGTTGACGCCTGGGGAAATTTAAAAGTCGGCGCATTTGATGGAGAAGTAACACGATTGAAAATGGTTCAAAATTTAAATTTGCTTGTAAGTGGTATTGTACCAACAACAGGTACACAAACATTACATTTTTATTATGATGCAAACAGTAATGATTTGGTATTTAGAACCACAAGAATTATTGTGCCTTTGGCTTCATTAGATCAAACTAGTATAGAAATGCTTTCGAACTATACGTTGAGTAGTGCTGAAAGAACTTTTGATGAAACAAATGTATCTTTGAAATCAAATCCGGTTAAAAGTATTTTAAAGCTTTCCGTAGAAGGGAATATTAAAGTGAAAGCGGTAGATATTTTTGATATTACAGGAAAACAGGTGCTAAACTTTCAAGATAAAGCCAATGATTTTGATGTGTCTCAGTTGAAATCAGGACTATTTATTTTGAGCATTTCGACTGACGAAGGAAATGTGGTAAAGAAGTTTATTAAAGAATAAAAAAAAAGGCTCCCAGCAAAAAAACTAAAACTTGTCATTCTGAATTTATTTCAGAATCTAAAACAACCAGTTTTTAGTATGAATTAGAATCTGAATCGAGTTCAGATTGACAAACACTTGTCTTTTGTAGACAGCCTCTTTTATTTTTAAGCGATAACTTTTTCTTTTTTAGGAGAAAAATCTACTTCAATTTGATTATTTAAAATATCCTCAAAAGTCTCACGTTTTCTAATTAAATGTGCTTTGTTTTTATACCATAATACCTCTGCAGGACGAAATCTAGAATTGTAATTGCTAGCCATCGAAAAACAATACGCGCCTGCATTTTTAAATCGCAAAATATCACCTTCATTTATTTCCGTAATTCGTCTATTGTTCCCAAACGTATCTGTTTCGCATATATAACCAACAACAGAATAAAAACGTTCTCTTCCATTTGGGTTTGAAATATTATCAATCTCGTGGTGCGATCCATAAAACATGGGACGTATTAAATGATTAAATCCAGAATCAATTTGTGCAAAAACTGTAGACGTTGTTTGTTTTACCGCATTTACTTGCGCCAAGAAATGACCAGATTCGCTCACTAAAAATTTACCAGGTTCAAAAGCAAGTGTTAAGTCCTTTCCGTAACTTTTACAGAAATCATTAAATTTTGCAGATAATTTTTTACCCAATTCTTCAATATTGGTTTCAATATCTCCTACTTTATAAGGTACTTTAAATCCAGATCCAAAATCAATAAATTCTAAATTTTTAAATTGTTTAGCAGTATCAAATAATATTTCACTGGCATATAAAAACACATCAATATCTAAAATATCGCTACCTGTGTGCATATGAATACCATTAATATTCATTTTTGTGTTTTCAACAATACGTAATAAATGTGGTATTTGGTGAATGGAAATTCCAAATTTAGAATCAATATGCCCTACAGAAATATTAGCATTACCACCAGCCATAACATGAGGGTTAATGCGAATACAAACGGGCGTGTTTGGGTGTTTTGTGCCAAACTGTTCAAGAATTGACAAATTATCAATATTGATTTTTACCCCAAGTGCAGCAGCCTCTTCAATCTCATCCAAAGACACACCATTGGGTGTGTATATAATTTGCTCTGGAGAAAATCCAGCAGCTAAACCAAGTTTTACCTCCTGTATGGAAACGGTATCAATTCCCGATCCTAGAGATTTTAATAACTTTAAAATGGATATATTGGATAATGCCTTAACAGCGTAGTTTATTTTTAAATGCGTTACACCTTTAAACGCGCTAGTCAGTCTTTTATGTTGTGATTCAATTTTCTCGCCATCGTAAACATATATTGGACTTCCGTATGCGTTCGCAATCTTTACTAAATCGGTCGTTTTCATTTGTTCTTTTCTAATTTCGGACAAAGATATTTTTTTGATTTCAAATTCAAATAAATAACCGAAATATTATACAAATTAAACATTTTGTTAATTATTTAACAAAGGTTCTTTTTATCTGTTTTAGAGTATGATTCCTAAAATAAATATTAGAATAATTACCTATGATTATTTACTTTTGTTCATCTTAAAAAACGGTTGAGCAAATTATGAATTTACACGAATATCAAGGAAAGGAATTATTAAGTAGTTTTGGTGTGCGCATTCAGCGTGGAATTGTTGCGCAAACAGCAGATGAAGCAGTTGAGGCGGCGAAACAATTAACGGAAGAAACTGGTACGGGTTGGCATGTTATAAAAGCTCAAGTGCATGCAGGTGGTCGTGGAAAAGGCGGTGGTGTTAAACTTGCTAAGAATTTGGATGATGTTAAATCTCTAGCAGACCAAATAATTGGAATGGACTTAGTAACTCCTCAAACTTCTGCTGAAGGTAAACGTGTGCATCAAGTATTGGTTGCCGAAGATGTGTATTACCCAGGAGATTCTGAACCAGAAGAATATTATATGTCGGTTTTGTTGAATAGAGCAAACGGACGCAACATGATAATGTATTCTACGGAAGGAGGAATGGATATTGAAACTGTTGCTGAAGAAACACCACATTTAATTTTTACTGAGGAAATTGATCCTTCAACAGGTATTTTACCTTTCCAAGCGCGTAAGATTGCCTTTAATTTAGGTTTATCAGGCGCGGCTTTTAAGGATATGACCAAATTTGTAACCGCTTTGTATACGGCTTATGTGAAGTCTGATTCATCTTTATTTGAGATTAACCCTGTTTTAAAAACAAGTGACGATAAGATTTTAGCGGTAGATGCTAAAGTATCTTTAGATGACAATGCATTGTTTAGACATAAGGATTTAGCTGAATTGCGTGATTTAAGAGAAGAAAACCCAATTGAGGTTGAAGCTGGAGAAAAAGGATTAAACTATGTTGATCTTGATGGCAATGTAGGTTGTATGGTTAACGGTGCTGGTTTAGCAATGGCAACAATGGATTTGATTAAGCAAGCTGGAGGAGATCCTGCCAACTTCCTTGATGTTGGAGGAACTGCTGATGCGGCTAGGGTAGAGGCGGCGTTTAAAATTATTTTAAAAGATCCAGCTGTTAAGGCTATTTTAATAAATATTTTTGGGGGCATTGTAAGATGTGACCGTGTGGCTCAAGGTGTTATAGACGCTTATAAAAACATGGGGAATATTGAAGTGCCGATAATCGTACGTTTACAAGGCACTAATGCAGATGTTGCTAAAGAGTTAATTGATAATTCTGGTTTAGATGTTTTAAGTGCTACAGAATTTCAAGAAGCGGCCGATAAAGTACAAGAAGTTTTGGCTTAGATTAACCTCTTTTCAAAATAATACATTAAAGATAGTATCGAAAGGTGCTATCTTTTTTTTTGCGCTTTATCTGAGTTAATTATTTTGAAGTAAGGTGCTTTTTCTAAATATGGACTCTCATTCTATTTTTATTAAAATAAACTTATGCATTTCATCGATTTTGCATTTTGATGGTGGTCATTTTAGAATTTTTTAAACAAGTGAAGCTCAACTGTCAAAATCAAAGGGCTTTCTTGCTTAAAATCTTGGAATTTTTGATTTTAAGTAATTGATATTCAATTATTTGAATATGTGAAATTTCCAAAATTATAATTATCGATAAAATGATAAGGTGCGCTTTTTTCAGATTAAAAAAATTGATAGGAGATGAACACAATAAAAATGCCGATAAAGCGCATAGGGTTTTTCGATGAGCGTATACATATCCACGATTAACGCTGATACTTTCTGTTTAAATTTATATCAAACAATTATAGCCCTAAGAGCATGATAAATAGAATGGAAAAATTGAGTCTCTTATCTGAAATGATTGCATTTGCGCAATATGATAAAGAGATTAATGAAATTGAATATAATTTTTTGCTAGGTGTAGCAAAGCAATTGGATATTTCTAGAGAAGATTTTGAGTATTTAATCAACAATCCTATAAGCTATACACACCTAAAATCTCACAGTGAGCGCATTGTTCAGTTCCATCGTTTGGTATTACTAATGAATATTGAGCAAGAACAGGAAAATAACAGTCCTTCAGCTGGAGTTATAAAACTTTATAATTTTGGCTTAAGAATGGGTTTAAGTCACGAATCTATTTCTAAAGTATTATACTTAATGGAAAGTTTCCCTAATAAGGTAGTTCCACCAGATGTTTTAATTGATATTTTTAAAACACAGTATAATTAAAATACGTGAATTAACATAAGTAAGTCTTTATTAGGCTGACATGTTTTTGAAAAGCTAAAAGTAGTTATACTTTTAGCTTTTCTAGTTTATCTTGGTATGTTTTAAGATCATCTCTTAATTGTGCCGCCACAATAAAGTCTAATGCTTTTGCAGCTTCTTCCATTAATTTTCGTTTTTCCCTAATTTTTTTCTCCAGTTCTGGTTTCGTTAAATATTCACTTTCAGGTTCTGCAGCTTTTGCAGCTTCTAATTCATAGGTATAGGTACTTACAGAATTTTTTGCCAACGCATTATCCAAACTTTTGTTTAACGCTTTTGGTGTTACGTTATGCTTGGTGTTATATTCAATTTGCTTTTCTCTACGATAATTAGTTTCATCAATAGTCTTTTGCATACTATTGGTGATTTTATCTGCATACATAATGGCCTTACCATTTAAATTTCTAGCGGCTCTACCGACAGTTTGAGTTAATGATCGGTTAGATCTTAAAAAGCCCTCTTTGTCCGCGTCCAATATAGCAACTAGAGATACCTCAGGTAAATCTAAACCTTCACGTAAAAGATTAACACCCACGAGAACATCAAATAACCCTTTTCTTAAATCTTGCATAATCTCAACGCGCTCTAAAGTGTCAACATCACTATGAATGTAGCGACATCTAATTTGAATTCTATCCAAATATTTAGTTAACTCCTCCGCCATACGTTTGGTCAGCGTTGTAACCAAAGTGCGTTCATCTTTTTCCACGCGCTGTTGAATTTCTTCAATTAAATCATCAATTTGATTTAAGCTTGGGCGTACCTCGATTATGGGGTCCAAAAGTCCTGTAGGACGAATAACCTGCTCCACATAAATCCCATCAGACTTTTGTAATTCATAATCCGCTGGTGTTGCACTTACATAAATTACTTGATTTTGAAGTGCTTCAAATTCCTCAAATTTTAATGGTCTATTGTCCATTGCTGCAGGGAGCCTAAACCCATATTCAACAAGATTTTCCTTTCTGCTTCTATCACCGCCGTACATGGCATGTACTTGTGAAATGGTTACATGGCTTTCATCTACCACCATTAAGTAGTCATCTGGAAAATAATCGAGTAAGCAGAATGGTCTTGTTCCAGGAGCTCTACCATCTAAATAACGTGAATAGTTCTCAATACCAGAACAATACCCTAATTCCCTTATCATTTCCAAATCAAACTCCGTACGTTCCTTAAGACGTTTTGCTTCTAAATGTTTTCCAATATCTTTAAAATAATCATGTTGCTTCACCAAATCATCTTGAATATCCTTAATGGCGTTTTGCAAAACTTCGGGAGAGGTAACAAACATGTTTGCTGGATAGATATTTAATCGGTCGTATTTTTCCAAAACTTGATTTGTCTGAATATCAAAAGATTCAATATCTTCAATTTCATCTCCAAAAAAATGAATGCGAAATGCATCATCTGCATAACTCGGAAATATATCGACGGTGTCTCCCTTAATTCTGAAATTACCATGACGAAAATCTGCTTCAGTTCTAGAATATAAGCCTTGTACGAGTTGATGCAATAATTGTGTTCTAGAGATGACTTGATCTCGTTTTAAAGTGATCACATTTTTTTGAAATTCAATTGGGTTGCCGATACCATACAAACAAGACACGGAAGCTACCACTAAAACATCTCTTCTTCCTGAGAGCAAAGATGAAGTAGTGCTTAAGCGCATTTTTTCAATTTCCTCATTTATAGAAAGGTCCTTTTCTATATAAACTCCAGAAACTGGTATATAAGCTTCAGGTTGATAGTAGTCGTAATACGATACAAAATACTCAACTGCATTATCAGGAAAAAACTGCTTAAATTCAGAATATAATTGAGCTGCAAGGGTCTTGTTATGTGCCAAAACCAAAGTAGGTCTTTGTACTTCTTGGATAACATTGGCAACGGTAAAGGTTTTTCCAGAGCCTGTTACACCCAAAAGTGTTTGATACTTTTCATCAGATGTAATACCTTCTGAAAGTTGTTGAATAGCTTCTGGTTGATCGCCCGTAGGCTTAAACTCTGATACAATTTTAAATTTCATAGACTCATCAACTCTAATGCACTAAATTAATTAAAGTAGATGAGACTATGAATTTACGTTTCAAAAATTAAGGTTAACGTTTTAGGGTAAAATGCCCCATAAATGATCTGCCGTCTTCAAGAGTTACATTAAACCAATAATCATCCGTTGGCATTAATTGTCCGTTGTATGTGCCATCCCAACCTTGTGAAGCTGCAGCAATTTGCTTTATAAGTTTACCATAACGGTCATAGATACGAATAACAGAGTTGGCCTGTGTGCCTGCATTGATCCCTTTTACATTCCAAAAATCATTAATAGCATCTCCATTTGGAGTAAAAAATCTTAAGTAACCAATAACAGAAATATTCAATGTAGAAACACCACAGATAGGATCTCTGACATAGATGGTGTAAAATCCTGGTATCACATTATTAAAGAACGGATCGCTTTGGTAGTTGATATTGTTTGAATCTCTTACTGCAAGCGCATACTCATAATTTCCAATACCTAAATCAGTGGGATCTATGGTTACAGAATTATTTTCGGCAGTACTAATATCAACAATCGTAACATCATTTAAGGTGATATTGGCTTGCTCAGAGGCTTCAACAATAATATCCCTAGATCTAGAACATCCCGTTCCATCTGTCTTAGTTAGGGTGATGGTGTAAGTACCTGGTTGAGATACGGTAATTAATCTATCATTTGATAGAAACTGATTAGAAATACTGCCATCTACACTTGTAAATAACCACTCATAATCAAAAGTTTCCGTTGTATTAACTTCGAAAGGCTCTAAATCTATGAAAAATGTAGGATCTGAGGTACAAACAATTTGTGGAGAATCTACTGAGAATTCTGGTAAAGGATTTACCATTAATTCAATTGTTGTAGTGGCAGAACAAGACGGATTAATTGGATTTATAACTTCAACTGCTATAATTTGATTACCAGAATTAAATGGATTAGGTAAGGTGGGACTATCAATTACCGTATTACCACTTTCATCAATATAATCGTAGTACACTTCCATTATTGTTTGTCCACCCAAAATAGTGTTAGTAAATGTTGATGTATCAAAAGGTAATATACCGTCATCATCAATATCACCATTAGCACCATCACAGAATATTTGTGAAGCTACTGGATTTGCAATGGGTTGCTCATCAACAATAAAAGAAATTACAGTCTCTTCAAAACAAGGCCCATCAGGATCTTGAGTCGCATTATTTGTAACTCTCACAGTTATATCTTGAGTTTCACTTAAAAATATAGGTTGAATGGGGCTCGTAACCAATGAGCCATCATTATATTGTAATTGATTACCCATAGCATCAAAATAGGTAATTGTTACATCCATTGTATTTTGCCCATTCAAAATATTATTTTCCAATTGAGAAACATCAAATGGGTAATTCAGAACCGCATCATTCACATCAACATCACATTGTCTTGGTATAGTTACAGCGTTGGCCATTGGTAAAGCTTCTACATTCAAAAGGTCCTGAAACCCTTCTAAGCCTAAACAATCATTGCCTAAATCACTTTTTACACGAACCCATATAGTTTGTACATTTGGTGAATTTGTATTCTCATGATTAGCAATATCAACTATTTCATTTATCTCTAATTCAGCTTCATTTTGAGACTCATAAAAGTGAACACTTACGTTTATGTTGTTAAAAACTGTATTTTCTATTTCATTTTGAAGGTCACTTAAATTGAAGGTAGCGACGCCATCTCTTAAATCTGTACCATCATCACATTGATATTTTGGCATTGGCATGTAAGACGCCAAAGCAGCGCTACTAGGACTAACCTCCAAATCTAAAGGCACCACCCTGAAACACGCATTAGGGTTTTCAATACGAATCCATATGGTTTCAGTGGCAAAACCTGGAGCGTCTTGATACGCATCTGGATTGGGAATTGGGTTTGTTGCAGTTTCTGCTTCAGTTTGTGTTTCGAAATATGTGAAAGTTAGACCTTCTGCTATATAATTTGTGTTTATTTCTTCCTTTATATTATCCAAATTAAGGTTGAAGAGTGCCTGTCCATCATTGCTGTCGTCATCACACTGCAAATAGGTATCTGGATTTGAAACCTGCGGCAATTGAAATACTTCAACTTCAAAAGATGTATCTGCAAAACAATCGGCAAAAGTGGTATTATTTACTCTTACGTAAATAGTTTGAAGATTCGCATTTGTGTTGTTGAAGCTTGAAGGGTTAGGTATTATTGTATTGTATGAAGCATCAGAATAATATGAAACCGTAAATTCAGATGCTAATTGGCCATTTAATATTTGAGTTTCACGCTGTGTTAAATCAAAAGTTATAAAACCATCAGTATCACTTCCAACGGAATTATTATCACAATCTTGAATGGGATCAATGTTTGCCGAATCCGCTGGAAATGGCGAATTATAAACTAGAAAATCAAAACTAGACGTTGCATAACACGATGTATTACCCGTATTCTCAACACGCGCAAAAATAGTTGTGTTTCCAGTTTCAAAAGGACTTGTAATAGGAGCATTATTAGCATCTGCATCAGCTTGAGTTGCATGATACGTTATCGAAATATTCGCTTGTGTACTAATATTATCATTTTGACTTTCTAAATCAATTGATGCTGTTCCATTATTATCATCATCACATTGCTCAATATTTGGTGCGATATTGGCAATAGGTAATTCTATAACCGTAAGTTGCATGATATTCGAGTAAAGCCCACATGCATTTCCAGTTCTATTTAAAAAAGCCCTGTAAAAAGATCCATTAAGCGCCAGAGGTGTGTTAGTAACCAAAAGGCTGGCCGTTTGAGAATCGCTATAGGTAGCGTCATCTATAACATTATTCCAATTTACGCCATCTGTTGATACTTCCCATTGAATAGTGTCAAAGGTAGTTGAGGTTAATGATATGTTATTATCAGAGCTCTCACACACTTCAATATCTTGCGGTTGAGAAGTAATTGAAATTGGAGCCGCTGTTAAATAATCGGCATCAGGTAATGTATACCCATCGGTAGCATTAGTTACTAATCCATTGGCATCAACTATTACAGGCGCATCACCTAGAAAATCGTCCATATTGCCATCGGAAAAACCTGCTTCTATAACATCGCTACATCCATCGTCATCACTATCAAGATCGATGTATGTGAAAATATTATCCGCATCTAAATCATTAGGTGAATATCCAATTTCATTGCTGTCAGGAGAAGTTTCGGCAGCATCTGCCCAACCATTAGCGCCATAGGTTGGTCCGTCTTCAATTCCATCTAAATTAGTGTCTGAAAGTGTACCTAGTTGTCCAGTTTCAATCAAATCATAAATACCATCATTATCACTATCCAGATCGTAAAAATCCAGTACGCCGTCATTATCCGTATCAATAGGAAAATCTGCAATATTGAAGATATCATCCAATCCATTAAAATCATTATCTACTCCTGATAATGGTGTTAGCACACCTTGGTTCTCCACAAAATCTGGAATACCATCATTATCACTATCCAAATCAAATTCATCTTTTATGCCATCACCATCATTATCCTTTTTAAAGCATGTGAAGGATATAATACCGTTAAAGATAGAGGCTGTTGATAAATTAGTATTAGTATGTATGAAAGCAAATCCATCTACTTGATTCGCATAAAAAGCGAATGGCGTATTACCAGTAGCAGCCGGATTTATTTGAAATTGAATTTCTGACCCTGATATTTGTGTAACACCAGTTTCAAAAATACCATCGAAGTTGGAGTCAACTAATAATCTATTATCAGGATCTACAAGTGTGATATTTTTATTGGCAGGAAATATACGAGCAATAAAAACTTCATCGGTGGTTATACTTGGTGGAAGTACACTATTTTCAGTTAATTTGAAATTTAGCGGTTCTGAGAAATTCATCCTGTAATTGTTCTCAGCGTTTACAGACGCCCCAACAGTACTATTGAATTCTCCTTGATTGCCACCAGTTACACCATTTGGATTACCATTGTTATTGAATTGCGTATAGTTGACGCTGACTATAGTGTTGTTTGTACTACTATCTTGGAATTCCATAACAGGATTTAAGGCATCCATTAAGTTAACATTCACATCTCCGTTTGATTCGTCACAATTTACAATCCCATCATTATCGTTATCGATATCCAAATTGTCAATAATCCCATCGTTATCTCTATCATCTGGACAAATACTAACGGGAACTTCAACGGATTCTAATGTTTCCAAAGTACAAGTGATGATACCAACTAACTTATATCTACCTGGTTGTGAGGGTGTAATTGATGTGGTGTTTAAATTTAAACTTGTAAATCCCGAGCCAGAGCCATCATCATACAACCAATCAAAAGTATCAAAATTTTGAGCATTTGCCGCTTCTAAAGTAACGTTGGGAATACAGTTACCCAAAGTAGCAAATTGTAAGTCAAAATTAATTTCTGGTGCAGATGGAAATCCAGAATAAAAACTTCCAGATGTTGCAGCTCCGTTTACATTAAAGTATGCAACATACAATTCGTCATTTCCTTGAACTGAAATATTACCACTTAACCCTGTTACTTTATAGGTGACGTAATTCGTATTCCCATCTACATTACTTGGTCCTATTGTTGCAAAACTAGTAAGTGGTTGGTTGTTTATGGTAACTGTTGCTGTGGCTTTGGTCACTATGCTCAAACCACCGCTGTATATTGTACTACCAATTCTATCAATATTGGCGATATTGTTAATATTACCTCTCGTTTCGCAACTTAATGGTGGTACAAAAAACATACCTTGGTTAGCTTCACTATTTGAACCAGTACCTTGATAAGCAAAAACAGATTCTGAAGTTTCCACATACATATTACCAGCAGTATTGTATTGATCGCCCTCAATTACAACAAATTCTCCGGCATTAAGAGTTGCAAAACCTGGTGTTCCATTAACTGATACAGCAGTATTATCCGAATGTGCAACAATAAGTACATTTTCCCACTCATCAGGTCCATCACCGCGTACAAAAATATATTCATTCCCAACCTTATCAAGCCCAACAATTTGATCAATACCATAATCTCGTCCACCGCCGCTACCAAAGCTACCATTAGCAGAACCGCAATTAACCACAATTGGTTTATTGGCACCAACCAAACTTCCAATCAAGCCAGTTCGGTTTACCAAGGCATCCGCACTATTTAAAACGATAGTGTAACTTTCACCTTCGTCTAAGGTGCGCGTAATAGGTAATGCACCCGTGTAGTTTTTAATAATGAGTCCTGCGTCCAAATTACTGAAATTAACTTCCGTATCATCTTCAGTAGCCATTACAGAAACGAAGTTAGCATAGTTGTCTTGAGGATTTGCATTCGTGAAAGTTCCTATTCTAAATATTGTACCTAAAGCAGATAAACCTTTACTAACCAGAGCACCTGCCTGCGCACCTCCACCTGCATTCATCCGTACAGAAACGTAAATAGGTGCTTCTGCTTCTATAATATAGCCTCTGTTATTTTGAATTGTGCTTGTTTGGTTAGATGGAATAAATAATTGCCCATTACCATTGGCAATATTAATTTCAACAGGATTTGCATTGGAGACAGTTCCTGTTATGTAATTCGCCATAACCTCACCTACAGGAATTATGGTGTAGGGTACATTACCATTATTTGGCGTTGAAATATAGATATATTGATCTTCTGGATTTGCATTGCCAAATTCGGCACTTGAAAGTGGTGGGATATAGTGTTTTTTACTTAACTGTGAGAAGCTCTTAAAGCTAACCAATAGTAAAAAAAATACAAGGATGTACCTTAATAGACCGTCGTTATTAACCATTTAAATAGGTAAGTTTAGTTTTGTTGCGAAACTCTAAAATATATAGATTAAACGAATTTGACTAAAATTATTGGATAAGGTTTAATTTAAAAGGTTAAAATGAGCTTTTTATTACGTATGTAAAGCTTTAGTAAAGTAGTTAGTATTAGCGCTTCAGGGTAAAATGTCCCTTTAAAGTAAATGAATCCCCATTTTGAACAATGTCGGCAGTAAACCAATAGTCATCCGCAGGCATATGTTGGCCATTAAACGTACCATCCCAACCAGGTGAAGTATGTGGTAGCATTTTTAGTAGTTTTCCGTGACGATTGTATATAAATACTTGAGACCCTGGAAGCATATTAGCACCAACGATGTGCCAGGTATCAAAACTGCCATCTCCATTTGGAGTTACAAATTTGGGGATATCAATTACAAAAACTTCTGTGGTCACCGGAGAACAACCATTTAAATCTTCAATGGTTACGGTATGAGGTCCTATAGTAACATTTTCAAAAATATTTGAAGTTTGTGGTTCTCCATCATCTAAGGAGAATATATAGTTGCCTATGCCGCTAACATCAATGGTAATTGTGTTTGGGTCAGTAAAGTCAGTTTTGGTTGAGATAACATTATTTGCCTGTTCAGATTGAATAACATTTATTGCTTTTGAACTGCTACAATCTTCAGCATTAGAATGAACTGTTGTTATTGTTATTTCATACTCTCCAAGTTCTAAAGGGTTATTAATAGTTATTGTTGGGGATGTTGAACCGTTTACGGATGGGTTTACTGCTGTAGACCATGAATAAGTATCATTGGGATTACCAGTTGAAGCATCAAGTATAAGAGGTAGATTATCCAGACACAACGTCTCAATATCATTTAAAGGAATTACGGGTAAAGGATTTATAAAAGTTCTAAATTCTGTCGTGGAATAGCATCCTGTATTAACATTCTGGATTCTAACATAAATAACTTCATCATTGGTGGACTCATAAAGGTTATTTAGTCTGTTTTCATCGTTTTCAGCATCAATAAGTTGTCCGTAGAAGTTGATAACATAATCATTTTCTGGTTGCGTTCCAAGTATATCTTGATTAGCTTCGGTTAAATCAAAAAATAATAATCCATCGTCATCGTCATCACATTTAATTAAATCTTGCGGAGTATTTGCAGTTGGGTTTTCATTAATTTGTAAAGTGAAGTTACTGTAAGTTACACATCCGTTTGTTAAACTTTCAATTCTTGTATAAATAATATGATTACTTAAAGTATAATTAAAGATATTATTAAGCGCCCCAGTATTATTTTGAGCATTTGTTAAAGTATTAAAATAGCTAATTGAAACCGCGTTAATATCATTAACCAAAATTGAATTCATTACGTTCAAGTCAAACGTATTACTTTCATTATCGCATATGTCATAGGTTCCATTGAAATTAATTACAGGTAATGGTAAAACAGTAAGTTGTAACGGAATAGCCGTGTAACAGGTAGTTTGATTGTTTGTTACTTTGATGTAAACCGTTTTAGATGTTGAACTATATTGCGTTGGATTGTTGATAGCCAAGGAGTTGTCATCTACATCATCTGAATTTTCAAAATAATTGACAGTTACGTCATTTGAAAACCTATCAAAGTTCTCATAAACGGCATTTTCTAGATTAAAAATAGCCATTCCATCATAGTCGTCATCACATAGTATAATGTCTTCAGCTTCTGAGAGATCTGGCGGATTTATAACTTCTACAGCAAAGTTTTCGATAAAATAACAGCTGGAAACTGAATTTTCAATTCTTACAAATAGGGTTTCTAGTATACTGGTATTAGTATACATTAAATTAGTAATAGGCGAAGTGTTGCTTTCAGCATCAGTTTGACTCGTATAGAACGTAACATCTATAATTGAGGGATCGGGAGACGTACTTGTAATTTCAACAATTTTATCATTGAGGTCAAAAATTTCAGTCCCATCTAACCCCACATCACAAAGAGGAACTGGTGTAGGTACCGTATAAATTGGATTTGCGCCTACTTCAATGCTAAAAAAGGATGTTGCATTACAATTAACATCTGTAATATTTTGTACCCAAACATATATAGTTTGGGGGCTGGAAATATTGATATAATCACTGTTTTTATCAATTGGTATGTTTAAGCCAGCATCTTCAAAATAAAAAACCTCTTTACCAGTTTGTCCATTTAATACCTGTGCATCCCAATTTGAAAAGACAAATTCAGTTCTTTGATCATTATCGTCTTCACATAATAAAAAAGGAGGAATATTGTCTATTTCTGGTAAGGTATTTAATATTATTTCTTGTTCAGCTATTGCAAAACATTCAGAATTAGTACTCTGAACCCTAACATAAACTGTATATACACCTGGGTCAAAATTTGATTGAGAATCAAGCGGGTTTTCTTCGTTATTGGCATCATCGAGGGTTGGAAAATATGAAAAATTTAAACCAGATGTGCTTGTTACAATTAAGGGGATTCGACTTTCAAGGTCTAGTAGTTCTCCTTCGACTCCATCATTATCACATATTATCCAAGGCGCAGGTTGTGTTATAGTTGGTGCTGCTACTACGCCAATCTCAAATTCATTTGTTGTGAAGCATCCCGTTCCAATATTTTCCAAGCGCACATAAATTGTTTCTTGCGGTTGTGAATTCGAATAAAAAGGTGGAAGAGGATTAAAATTACTTTCTGCATCAGCCAAAGTAGCGAAATAAGAAGGTGTGAAATTTGTATTACCATCTGTAACAATATCATCAAAAAACGAAAGGTCTATTGTAGTGATACCGTCATCATCATCATCACAATAGGGTACTGGTGCTATAGTGCTAAAATTAAGAACAGGATCTACTCTTAAATTTATTTGATCTACTTCACTACAGCTATTACTTTCAAGAACTAAAAATAATGTTGTAGGGTTTGATGCTGGAAAAGGATTGTTGGTGTTAATGGGGTTTATTCTATTATCACGCTCATTTTCTGTTAAGTAAAATGTAGCTCTATATTCGGGTGGAATATCGCCATTTTCATCAGCAAATGCTTCAAATATGTACCGTTCTATGGTATTTAAACTAAAATCTACAGTACCGTCATTACTTGGGTCATCACAAAGTGCAAAATCCCCAGTATCTGTGCCAGTTAGTAAAAGATTTGTATGAATTTCTAGAGGAACAATAGTAGCGCACATGGTTGTATTGTCTTCAACCCTTACAAAAACAGTTTGTACTTCTGAAACTACATTTTCATAATTTGTTTCATTAGCAATTGGGTTAGTGTCTGTTTCTGCATCAGTTCTGTTTTCGTGAAAAGAAACAGTTACATTTGTTAATCCTTCTAAAATATCATTTATTGCACTGGTTAAATCGAAATTGTCGGTACCATCAAGATCTGTATCGCAACCATCTAAGGGAAAAGGGGATTGATCTACATCAGGTCCATTAGTAATATCAATGGTTAAATCTGTTGTTGTATAACAACCACTATTTTCATTAATTACCCTAACATAAACTGTTTGCGGATTACTTGAGTTAATAAAAGGAGTAGTGTTGGCATCGCCTGTGAATGGTCTTGGAATAGGATTATCACCATTTTCAGCATCATTAGGATTGTAATGATATGATACTAATAACTCGGGATTACTATTAGTAATTTCATCATCTTTTTCAGATAGATCTATTACAGTTATACTATCACTTGGATCGTTATCCACATCACATATTTCTATGTTTGAAGGAGCAGTTGTATTGGGTATAGTATTTAATACCAAATTAAACGAGGAAATAGCTACGCATCCAGAATTCAAGTCATTTATTCTAATAAATATAGGCTGAATTAAAGACGTATTTTGAATTGGAGTTGTTATTGGATTGCTATCGTTTCTTGCATCACTATCCGATAAATGATAACTGAATGAAAAGTTGGGAAATGTAATGATTCCTTGTACTTCTGCGTCTTTAGTTGATAAATCGAAAATCTCAACTTCGTCTCCACTAGAATCGTCACATTGTTCATAATCTGTTAAGGGATCCAAAGTAATTTCGTTACTTATTGTCACGTTAATTACATCCTCTTCAATACAATTGGATGCTCCAAGTGGTGTACTAATTTCAACTCTATAGCTACCACTTTGCGTAACACTAATAGTTGGATTAGTTTCATTAGGAATTGGAGTAGTGCTGTTGTTTAAAAACCATTCATATGTAGAATTAGGGTTTTGGATATCGGCATTTAATGTAACGGATTGCGCACAAGTATCTATATCTTCACCTAAATCTAAAATTTCAAAACTGTTGCCCTCAATAAACACTGCAGAATCGAAAGTTCTATCAGTCTGGTCTGCAATAACTAGTTTAACATGATATTGCACATAAGGCGTAATAGTTGTTGACGCCGTAAGCACGGTAGTTCTACCATTATAGTTGGTATCACCAAGGTTGGAACCCGCATAATATTGCTCGTTTTGAGCATCACAAAGTCCTAAAAAAGCATTACGAACATTAAATGTATTTAATGGAGTTGTAGTTCCTGGAATAAGGGCGATATTTTCAAATGGAGCCGTACTACCAGTTTCCTTTATTAAGAAGGCAAAACCGTCTGAGGCGTTACATTTATTAGCCCCTTCATATTCTTCGGAAGCAAATAAATAATTGAATTGAAACTGACTTGAAATTGAAATAAAATCAAATTCTATAGAAGTTGCATTAATAGTATTCGATATACCTAAAGCATTTTCCAAGTCTATATCTGTTTCCCAAGTATCAGAGCCTTCACTTAGAGTGGTAGTAGTGTTAGTATTACCTCCGGACTCTGCATTTCCTGTAGTCAGCATTATTCCATTCTGAAAGGGGAAATTAGTTCCTGCTCTATCAAATTCGGCATAACTTCTAAAACCAGTGGCATCTCCATTAACAGTAGATCGGATATTTGAAATTTCCACACAACCATCAGCAAAGTTATCTAAGATTAAATCTTGAACTGATACAGTACCATCCACGCTAATTTTTTGGGCATTAGATATTGAGGCACTAAACAATAGAGCACATATAAGCGAAACTATGAGCAGGGTGTTCTTCAATGTTTTAAATTTGGGTGAATCTACAAAACTAAAGTAGATTTAATATTTAGCCAAAATATATATATTTTAGATGAAACGCAAAAAAACACGACGAAGCCACAAAATTATCCATAAATGTTAATATTTTAGCGTAAAATGATCCCTAAAAGTTCTGCCATCTTCCAGAAGTACAGAAAACCAATAATCATCAGAAGGAAGTAGTTGTCCGTTTGATGTACCATTCCATCCATCAGATAACGGACTTATTTCTTTAATTAGTTTTCCAAACCTATTGAAAATCTTAATTTTAGTATTTGGATTAAACATTTTGGATACACCATACACTTGCCATGTATCGTTATGACCATCATCATTAGGTGTTAAGAATTTTGGAAAACCTACAACAGCTATTTTATCGTTAATCACCCCACAATCATTTTGTACATCTCTTACACGAACCGTATAAATTCCAGGTGAAACATTTTCGAATATTGGGCTATCTTGATAAGGTATTTTACTGACCATATTGGCTTCATCGTAAAGTGCATATTGGTATTGTCCACTTCCAGTAGCAAGTATTTCTACCCTATTATTTACGGAACCATCATTGATATTACTATTTGGAATATCGAAAGTAGCGATACCTGAAGGTAGAACGGTAATACTGTTGTCGGTGCCACAGCCTGTAATTTTATCTGTTATACTTACCGTATATCTTCCAGCTTGATTGATATCTATATCATAGGTGGTTTCACCTGTATTCCATACAAAATCATACTTGGAGATAAAGGCTTCATTTTCCAATCCAGCGTCGATCTTTGCTGTTTGTGGAAACCAATTTGAACAGTAAAATACATCTTCTTGTTCCTTAGTAACTGGCAATTGATTAACAATTAATTGTACTTCACTTATGCCATAACAATTATTGTCATTTTCAACTCTGGCGAAAATCAGTTGATTATAACCAACAATATTGGTGTAATTATTATCAACAATATTTTGTTCCAATAGCGCATCTTCGTAGGATTCATAAAATGTTACCTCTAAATTAGGTAATAATCCACTAATAATTTGATTATAGGCGCTGGATAAATCAAATGTTGTAATACCATCATTTAAACCATCATCATCACATACTTCGATAGATGTATTATTAGCATCTGTAACGCTAACATTCAAGGTTAATGTAGCATCAGCTTTACATGAGGTTTGTGTATTGTAAACTTCAACATAAATAATTTCATTCGGTAAACTATTCATATAGTTTGTTGTATTAATTATGGGAATTTGTTTTAGTGCATCTGAATAAAAACGTGTACCTAGATTTGGTGCTCCGTTCGTTAAGTTTTGATTTGCTTCTTCTAAATTGAATAATGTTATACCATCTTTAACTCCATCTTCATCACATTGGAATATTGTATAATTGAATGCTTGCGGATTTGTATTAACAGTTACAAAAGCCTCTCCTTCAATAGGGCATTCCCCATTATTGGGTTCAATAAATACCTCATAATGTCCTTCCTCTGAAACCGTTAGATCAAAGCTAGTGTTAGCTAAAGTGTTACCATCTTTAGTCCAAACATAGTTTGCCCCTAAAATATCTACTGATCTTAAAGTAAAGCTATCATTTTCGCATATTGCCAAGTTTGAACCATCTTTGCCATTTTGTATAATATCAATTTTTGAATTGAAATATGATGTTATAAATGGAGGTAAACCTTGACCTGATAAAAAAGGCGCAAGACTCACACCTTGATGATTATAATTACACGCTATACCTTTATTATTTGGGCTTTGAATTACTCCAAGATAAGGAAGGCCATTTTCATAAGTTTCACTCAAAGCTCTATAAATTTTTCCGTCAGGTCCGAGTTGCAGTGCTCCTCTAAATAATTGTCTATTATCTATTTCTGTTAATGATAATTCAATATCTGGTGCTAACAAATCAAACTGTATTAGGCTAGCGGAGTGTGTGGATGGATTATTACTATCCTGACCGAAATAGTCATTGGAATAGTTTACATAAAGAAATCTATTATTCGGAGAGAATTCAACACCATAAGGAGAAGGTGTCAAATCTAATTTAGTTAGAATTTGTTCATTGGTCACTTTTCCAGTATTTACATCGAAATCGTACAAAAACACTCCATTGCTTGTATGTGCCGCTGCCATTTTTTTTCCGTCTGGTGATAGTTTTAGATAACCTCTCCCATCAGTAATTGGATTTGTAAATGTACTTTTCACTGGTATAGTATTAATTACTCGCTCATTAATTTGAAAAGCATAAAATGTATTAAAATTAAAATCACCTGTAGTTTCAGGCCCAAAACTTATTATCCAAATATTCTCATCGTCACAACCTTTTGAAACAGCTGTAACTTTTTCCGAACATTGAGGAATTAAGTTTACATTTTTTTGTGTTACAGCACCAGCTCCTCCATTTAAGCTCATGTCCACTATAGAGTAGTTTAGTCCACGATTTACAGGATCGGCATTGGTTACAATATCATCAACAGTAAAAACGTAATAAATGGAATTACTTTTGGGTTTTGGAACGATTAGTGCCGATTGAGAACTAGAAGGATCTCCTTTTAAACCAGTTCCGTTTTGCATGATATCATTAAACTTATTCCATATATTAATACCATCGGTGTAAAACAAAGTATTGCCATCGTCATCAGAGATACTGGCGCACCCCTCAAAGGTTTTTATGTTACTTTGTGTACCACTCGTAACAGAATTATTAGGATTAAATGTTATGCCAGCATTGTTTCCAAAATACCAGTTAGCTGCCTGCCGTTGTGAGTATGATTCCAGTCCTATCATCCAGAGGAAGACAATTAGTGCAATTTTTTTCATTTTTCAATTAGCCAATTCATTCAAATATATTACAATTTTTGTCTATCTAGGAATTTGAAGGATGAAATGATAGTAAGCGAGTTTATAACCAAGTGAGTTGTATTTTATGTACGAATTGTAACTCAATACTCCTATGAAATATCTACTTTTTTAGGGTGAAATGATTTTTGTAAATGGTGCCATCTTCATATTCGACGGTAAACCAATAATCATCTGTTGGCAGTTCATTTCCTTGAAATAGTCCATTCCATTTGCCTTGTAAAGGCACAAATTCTCTGATTAATTTACCGTACCTATTAAAAATTTTAACTTTTGTATTAGGGTGAAACATATCTGAAACCCCATACACTTGCCAAGTGTCTTTTATTCCATCATTGTTGGGTGAAAAGAATTTTGGAAAGCCAATAATTGATACCTTTTTTTCTACTGTTCCACAATCATTCTGAATTTCTTTAACTCTAACAGTATATATATTTGGGGGTACATCTTCAAAAGTTGGACTGCTTTGAAACGCTTTTATTAATCTTCTATTGTTTTTATCGTACAAGGCATATTGATATATTCCTTCTCCATTAGCAAATACCGTCAATCTGTTTCTTACAGCGTTGTTTTCAATATAAAAAGCTGGTGTTTCAAATTCTGCTTTAGTTGGGGCATTTACTGTAAAAGTTCTTCTTTTAAAACAATTGTTTTTATTAAAAACATCTACACTATAAATTCCTGGAGAATTAATGTTTATCGAGGAAGTTGTTTCTCCGGTTGACCACAAATAGGAGCAGTTACTATTTGGTTTGTTGGTAGCTCTTGCATTTAGTTCAATGGGATTGCCGTCTCGAGTACAGAAATTTAATTTAAGATCCCCAGCAACTTTTGGTAATTCTTGGATTATTAAAAATACCTCAATAATTGAATTGCAATTAGAGGTTTCACCAATTCGAGCGTAAATTTTATCATTATATGGTCCATTAAAATTGGAATACCTATTACCGAATTGCCTCTTATTTAAAAGCGCATCATCAAACGTCCTAAAGTATTTTATTGGATGGGATAGATTATGTTTATTTTGAATAGCATTCGTTAATTCGTCAAGATTTATAATATTTATGCCATCTTCCGAATCTACTTCATCACAAATTGAATCGTAAGTAAATGGTTCATATTGGGTTAATCCCACATTTAGCTCCAACAAAGCCACATCAAAACATTTAGCTTTTTCACTAAAAACTTCAACATAGAGAATATTCGAATCTTCTATATTGTAAGCGAAATTTTCTGGGTCTATTACTTCATTTGTTCTATCAAAATCTAAATAAAATTTAGTTTTTAAATTTGGTAAGCCTCCTGTAAGTAGATCATTTGCAAGGTTCAAATTGATGCGATTTGTACCTCCGCTTGTACCATCTTCATCACATTGTGTTAACTCAGCATTATAAGCTTTAATTTGAGGAATAATAGAAACGTTTGCAATACCTTCGAATGAGTTTCTACAATCCTCAATATTGGCATCAATAAATACCTCATAAACTCCTGGTGAATTAACCTCAAGATCAAAATCTTTTTCGGGTAACGCAAATCCATTTCTTGTCCATGTATATTCTGCTCCAGATATTTGATTTGCTTTTAAGGTATACGAGTCTCCATCACAAAGTTCCAAATCAATAGAAGCAAAATTATTACCTATAATATCCATTTTTTGTGCAAAGAATGAAGTAACAAATGGAGGGAGTCCTTGTCTTCCAGAATTTATAAGTTCTATTGATTGGTGTTCATAGTCGCAACCAGATCCATAAATATTAGGGCTATTAATTACCGAAATAAATCTACTTCCAGCTTCTTGGGTTTGATTAATTGTTCTGTAAATTCGTCCATTCGGACCTAATTGTAAACTACCTCTATATTGTATGCCTTGTTGCACAATGTATTCTGTTGCGCTAATATCCGGAGAATCTATATCATATTGCAATAATGCGCCGTATTGTAATGAAGGGTCCGTAAATTCGATTTCTTTATTTGGGTTTAAAAAAGTTGTAACATATAATAAGTCGCTACTCTGTGAGAATTCAATGCCGTAAGGGAATTGCAGTTTACCTTCAGGTTTAAGATTAATATTTATTTTTCTACTATTGGATACTTTACCAGTATCGGCGTTAAAATCAAATAAATATAATCCGTCTCTTCCATTAGCAATAGCAAGCCTCTCTCCATTTGGCGACAACTTAATAGCTCCTCTTGGGTCTTTTATATTTAAACCCTCAAATTGTGATGAAACAGGTACAGTAATAACTTCACTATCGTTATCCGTAATTTCGAATGCATGAAACGTATCAAATACATCACCTTTGCCGTCCATTGCACTAAATGCTATTACCCAAATAGATTGTGTGAGACAATTTTTTACCACTGCACTTATTTTTTCAGAACAATTTTCTAATAAGTTTATGTTTTTAGAGGATACGGCACCCAATCCTTCATTTACTGTTAAATCAATAATAGAGAAGTTTAGCCCTCGGTTGTCAGTATCCGTTGGGCTCTCTGTATCAACAGTGAATAAAAAATAAACATCTTTTTCATCAGGTTTTTGGGCAATAATAGCAGAGTGTGTGCTAGAAGGGTTTCCAAATAATTTATAATCTCTTCTTCCAGAGAGATCAGGCATAATTTCATGTTTTTTATTCCATACTTTTATGCCATCTGAATAAAAAAGAAGATTGCCTTTTGCATCAGATATAGTTGCGCAGCCTTCGGAAGTAGCTAATTTTCCATCCCTTAGTTCTGTTACGGAACCATTGGCGTTAAATTTTAAACCTGCGTTATTACCGAAGTACCAATTAGATGTTTCTTTTTGACCAAAACTTTTACAACAAAGAATGAGCCAAAATAAGAGTTTTACGGCTGTTAGAAATTTCATCTTTCATAAGCAAATGCTATCAAAGATATTATAAATCTCTCTTTTTTAATAATCTATAAGATAAAAATATGAATAATGCAGTCCATCCTAAGACGATTGCTATTTCATACCAATGTACGGCATAGTCATAGACCAATTCTTTCTTATTGGGAAATTTGGTCATTGCAATTCTTTGAAATGGTTGATCTATCAATTTATACATTGATTCCAGCGGCAAGAAGTTTTTAACCTTAAAAGCACTATCTGTATTACCAAAAGCTTCATAAGCTCCCCAAAAGATAAGCCACTCAAAAATATATAATACAAATAGAAAAGCTAGAGCAAAAGCAGAGCGTTTAACCAGCATGCCTAAAAATAAACATAAACTAAAGAAGCCCATTAACTTAACAAAATAACCTAATAGATAGTTAGTTTCCTGAATAATTATACTAAACTCATTGTAGCTTGAATAATATAACCCTATGCATAATGAAATTAATCCGATTAAAATTGTTGATACCAGCGAGAAAAATACTATTGTGTAAAATTTTGAGAGTATGAACTCTTTTTTACTCAAGCCATCTATTAGATTTTGTTTTAAGGTCTTGTTGCTATATTCATTACCAATCATGCTCACTACGACTATTGCAAAAAAGAATTTAAATTGAGATGAAAAGAATGTGGTTAAATGCCATATTATTGGGAAGTTAAACACTCCTAATTCACCTAATTCTAAAGTAAAAAAGCCGAAAACATTTATTTTAATTGAGGACAATAAAATCACCAAAAATGGCAAAATAAATGAAATAAAAATAAGTACTTTACTAGTTTTATTAAGCAGTAATTTCTGTAATTCTAATTTTAAAAGACGTACCATTATTTTGGTGTTAGTTGTTATCGGTTAGTTGTAAAAATTGTTCTTCAAGACTTTCTTTTCGTTGCACTAAATGTTTTAGAACAATGCCTTTTTCAAATAATTGCTTATTGAACTCTTCTGAACTAAGTGGAGCGTTCAGAAAAGCGGTTACTAAATCATCCTCGACCTTTACCTTGCCAAAAATGGTATCTTTTTCAATCAGTTCTAAAAGTTCCTTTTGTTGATTACTTTTCAGCTCAAAAAATCCGTGACTAGAAATCATTTCATCTACACGACCAGAATATAATTTCACACCTTTTCTTAACACAACAACATGTGAACACACTTTTTCAACTTCATCCAGTAAATGCGAAGCTAAAAGTATGGTTGTGCCTTGGTTTGCAATATCTTTTATTATTTGCCGGATTTGGTGAATCCCTTGAGGATCTAGACCATTTGTGGGTTCGTCTAAAATTAAAATTTCCGGATCATTAAGTAGGGCAGAGGCAATGGCTAAACGCTGTTTCATGCCCAAGGAATAGGTTCTAAACTTACTGTTTTTACGCTCTAGCAAACCTACAACCGCAAGTTTTTCATCAACCTTTGTAATATCAACCCCTTTAATTCTGCACACCAATTTTAAATTCTCTGCAGCGGTCATATAAGGGTAAAAATTAGGTCTTTCAATAATAGCACCTACCTTTTTAAGCGCATCATGTGTGGTGGTATTGCCATCAAACCACTTAAAATCGCCCGATGTTTTATTAACCACATTAAGTACAATACCTAAAGTTGTAGATTTTCCGCTACCATTAGGCCCAAGTATACCATACACATTGCCTTTGTTAATGGTAAACGATAGATCCTTTACAGCTGTTAAATAACCAAATTTTTTAGTGAGATTATTAATAGTAAGAATAGGTTCCAAATTGTGTTGTTTTATACCAAATTGGATTTGGTAGTTGATTAGTTATAAGTTTAAGACGATAGTATCAATATTTTGTTACATAATGTATAAAGAAAAGATTAAATTTGAGGAGAAGCTGATAGTTAATGGAAGATTTAAAAATATCAAAAAAGAAACCTTTATATCCTATTTCCGATAAGTTAGATAAGTATCTTTCGGAATATAATAGAAATATTACGTTGCCCATATTTTATGATGATTTATTGCGTTTTCAAGGTGCTGTCGAGGTTTTGGATGCAGATGATAATGATACACTTTGGATAAGGGTTTATTATAACGAGTTTGAGCGACAAGAAATAGAATCGGCATTAAAAAAAGTATATGCCATATTGCATTCTGATGGTAACGAAGCGATTTTTTCCTTTCTAAACGTGGATGCGATAGATTATTGTACGTTTGGAAATTCTAAGCCTTTTAGAATTAAAATTCGAAATGTTTTAAACGATAACTATACCTATTTTTATATTAAAACTGCCGATGCTTCACGTATATATGGTTTGGAGTTGGAGCATATGCTATCGCCTTACAATCTCAACTTTTTAGTGAGTAATACCACATTGATAGAAGAGCATATTACTGGCGTACCAGGTGATGTTTTTATAAGCAAAATGTTACCCAATTGCACTAAAAGTGAAAAAACCCAAATCGCGAAAGAGTTTGTAAAGTTTAACGAGCGTTGTATGATACGTCTTTTGGGAGATATGCGTTCATACAATTACGTTTTTGTACCAACTCATGATTTTGACAAAGTAGTCTACAAGATGAGAGCAATTGATTTTGACCAACAGTCCTATGAAGGAAAGTTTAATATTTATCGTCCGCAATTCTTCAAGGAAAATTTAGAGATGGTAAAATTGGTTTCAGATTCTTTTCAGAAATTATCGATTGAACAATACAAAATTGAGGAACGTTCTATATTGGTGAAGCGACTAAAAAGTTATAACGACAGAATTAACGAACTTTTGGAATGCATGGTAGAAGATACATTATCCACTGCTAAAAATATTGAAATTTTAAAACTAAAGATTTTTGAATATACCCATGATGTAAAGTTTAAAAAATGTAAAACTATGGGTGATATTTTAGAAAAGGCACTGGAGTTTGTGGTTCATAATTATGAAAATGTTAACCCATTAAAAATTAGGCAATAAACAGGTTAATTCCAGTTTTCGTCAAAGTCTAGATTGTCGTAATCTTCTATATCCAGCTCGTCTTCAAATTCATTATAGTCTTCATCTTTATCAGCTTCAAATAAACGATCCGGCGCAGTGTCAGGAACTTGTCCTTTAACAAACATTAGGTTTGGATAATCAAAACCTTCAGCTTCTTCAACAATTTCGGCAAGCTCTACATAAAACGTCCACATACTTAAAAAGTCGTAAACATAAATTAGTTTAGTCTGTGCCTCATGCACCACATCACAAATTTCAGTTTCATTCATAAGTCTTGCAGAATTATCTTCACTTAAATCAAATAAAGATATTTCTTCACCTTGGTCCCAAGCATCATTACTTATGTAAAACGAAGCTATTTCGGTACCATCAAAACCAAAAGATTGGGTAATAATATTATGTAAATCTTCTAATGAATCAGTTTCTCGAATTTCTAGATCCCTGAAAATATCTTCTTCCGTATCATTATCCAAAATGACTCTAAACCTGTAAATCATATCAAAATAAAAAGAGCTACAAAGATATTCTTTTTTTAATTATTTGCTGAATCTGTGCAGTGTAAAAACCATGGCAGATAACAGGAAAAAAGCACCAACCTGATGCGCTACACCTAGCCAAACGGGTACTTGAAGTAAAATGGTTAAAACACCTAATATAAACTGAAGAAATACAATAATAAGCAATGCATTGATACCATTACTCTGATACTTGGTTCGCAATAGTTTTCTACTTTTTTTCCAAATTAAGAAAACAAATAGCACTACAATGTAAGCCATAGTTCTATGTACAAATTGCACACCGCTTTTGCCTTCAATAAAGTTTTTGTATAATGGGTTTTGTTCTATGTAAACAGTTTCATGCATAAATTTACCTTCACTCATCATTGGCCAATGGTTATGAATCCATCCTGCGTCTAAACCGGCAACAAAGGCTCCGTAGATAATCTGTATTATTAAAACCACCAAACTTACCCTCACTAAATTTCGGAAACTGACGTCTATCTCTTTTTTCTTTGGAAAAATTAAATCTAAAGCAACCCAAAATGTGTAAGCGAATGTTAGGAAGGCTGTTGTTAAATGCGCAGCGAGTCTGTAATGGCTTACATCTGGCCTGTCTACTAATCCGCTTTTTACCATATACCAACCTAAAAATCCTTGGAAACCACCCATTATCAATAGGATAATTGATTTTTTAATAGTGGGTTTTGATAGTTGTTTGGTGACTAAAAAATATAGAAATGGTACAATAAAAACAATGCCAATAAAACGACCTAAAACACGGTGCAACCATTCCCAAAAGTAAATATCTTTAAAATCATCTAGTGTAAAATGGTAATTCAACTTTTGGTATTCAGGATATTGCTTATACAAATCGAAAGCTTCTTGCCACTCTACTTCATTCATTGGTGGAATAGTTCCCGAAATTAGTTTGTAATTTGATATGGATAAGCCTGAATGTGTTAACCTTGTAATGCCACCAACTATTACCATTATAAAAATGAGTAGACAACCCGTAAGTAGCCAATAAATGACCTTTTTATTATCCTTTTTCATGTATTAATTTTTTTCAAAGAAATAGTATAATGTACTCCTTTATTTTTAAAACAGGATATAATTTGGTTTTAACAAGCATTACATACTTTTAGCCCCAAACTCTCACCTTTTCTTAACATTAAATCATAAGCTGCTTTATGCTCATTGGGAATTTCTCCTTCTAGAATAGCCTCTTTTATAGTTTCTTTTATGATACCTATTTCTTTTGAAGGTTTTAAACCAAAAGTCTTCATAATCTCTTCACCACTAATTGGTGGTTGAAAATTGCGTATGTGGTCTCGCTCTTCAACTTCAACAATTTTTTGTCTTACGATTTTAAAATTGTTATGATATTTTTTAAATCTCTTGGGGTTTTTCGTTGTGATATCTGCTTCACAAAGTGTCATTAAGTCCTCCACATAATCACCAGCATCAAACACCAAACGTCTTACAGCACTATCTGTAACAATATCTTGAGCCAATACAATTGGTCTAGAACTCATTAGTACCATTTTCTGTACAAACTTCATTTTATCATTAAGTGGCATTTTTAGGCGCTTAAATAAATGATATACCATTTTAGAACCTTCAAACTCATGCCCATGAAATGACCAACCCACCTTTTTGCTGAACCGTTTTGTTGGTGCTTTCCCAATATCATGCAATAAGGCAGCCCAACGTAACCACAAATTATCTGTATTTTTCGAGATATTATCTACAACTTCTAGGGTGTGGTAGAAATTATCTTTATGGCGCTGCCCTTCCTTTTCATCAATACCTTTAAGTGCTGTTAGCTCGGGTAATATTTGTTGTAAAAGACCCGTTTGTTCAAGCAACAAAAATCCAATGGAAGGTGTTTTACTTTCTAGTATTTTATGTAACTCGACAACAATACGTTCTTTGGTAATAATTTTTATTCTTTGGTTGTTTTTTTTAATGGCCTCTAAGCTTTCTGCGTAAATTGTAAAGTTTAACTGTGTTGCAAAGCGTATGGCTCGCATCATCCTAAGCGGATCGTCACTATAAGTTATATCAGGATTTAAAGGTGTTTTTATAATTTTATTTTGTAAATCTCTTACACCATTAAAGGGATCTAGTAAATCCCCGAAATTTTCCTTGGTTAGACTTAAAGCTAGTGCGTTTATTGTAAAGTCTCGTCTATTCTGGTCGTCCTGTAATGTGCCATCTTCCACAACTGGATTTCTACTATCCTCTGAATACGATTCTTTGCGGGCACCAACAAATTCGACCTCTATATCTTCAAACCTTAACATTGCTGTTCCATAGGTTTTAAAAACTTGCACCTTAGGAGTATTGGGCAAATTTTTTGCGACCTGTTTTGCTAGTTCAATGCCACTGCCAATGGCAACAATATCGATGTCTTTTGAGTTTCCTCTTTGTAATAAATAATCTCGAACAAAGCCGCCAATTGCGTAACTCTCCAAATTAAGTTCGTTTGAAGATTGAGATATAATTTGAAATATTTTATTTTTGAGGGCCTCCTTGTAGTTCATGTTTAAATGCAAGTGCTTTAGGTTTCCGAACCTAAAATTAAGTAATTCATTCAGATTACTTTTCGTCCGAGAATTACGTTTTGCAAATTTACGATATCGTAAACATCTTTTAAAATAGCGGCTGCTATTTCTTTAGGATTTTAGTTGTTTAAAATCAATCTTTATTGAGTAAAAATGAAGTTTAAAAGAGTCTTTTATTTTGCAACTACAGGATCTGTTTTACAGTTATTGGAGTAATACTTTTTGTTTATGCTTTAATGATAAACTTAGCGGTGCTTGTTTAAAGAGCGTAATAAATACAGGCCAATTCTTTGGTTTTAGAATGCTACTAAAAAAGTATTTTAATCTTAGATAATTTAGCAAAATATAGTATTGTATAAACCCATAATGTTTTCGAATAATGTAGAGTAAAGATATTTTTAATTCTATTTTTATATCTGTGGATTTTGGAGAGCTTGCACCATGGAAGTGAATAAACTTACCATCTGGCACTAAATAAGATGATTTGCCGTTTTTTAATAATCTTTTACAAATATCGGTTTCTTCGTAGTACAAAAATAGGTTAGGGTCAAAGCCTCCAACGTTATAAAAATCTTTAGCCGAAAAAAACATAAAACTACCTGCTACAAACTGACCTTGTTTCGGGTTCGTGTAAAGCTTCTTGCGTTTTGGATATCTTTTTGGGTTGAAACTTTCCAAAACTTTACGACCAAAAATCTCCCTGCCTAAGGAGGCAAAATGATCAATTGTTGGTAATATGTTTTTGTTTTCGGTGTACGCTTGCGGGCCACAAACACCAACATTAGGATGTTCATCCATAAAACTTTTCAAAACACTTAAACAATCATTTTCTAAAATAACATCGTTATTTATAAAGGCTAGGTATTTTCCTTTGGCGTGTTGTACACCAATCATGTTCCCTGCTCCAAATCCAGTATTAATTCTACTTCTAATTAATTGGATGTTTGTGTTGTTTTTTATGGAATCAATGTGCTTCTTAAGCTCAAGATAGTTTTCATATTCTGAAGCATTATCAACTATAATGAATTGACAAGTAGTATTACTGGAAGTATGCTGTAATATGGAAGAAATACAATCAACTGTATAAGAAGCTGTATTGAAATTTATCATTATTACTGAGATATCAATCATAATTATTTTAAATATTGATCAACTCCATTTTCAATGTAGGTAGCATTGCCCTCAGTAGTTTGTTTTTCTATCATTTCATTAATATGAAAATCATTTTTACTTTGTTCGTTATGATATATATGATATGCCAAACCTTTAAATTTTAAACGCTTACCTTTTACACCAATATTTATCATGCGCTGAATTAGTTCACTATCGTCAATTCCCCAACCTACTAAGCTCTCATTAAAACCATTTACATTTACAAAATCTTTTTTCCAAAAAGACATATTGCATCCTCTTAATTTTGAGGACCTTGTTGACTCTTGTTTTCTTAAATTAGCTAGTATAGGTATACGTAAAGTACGTCCACGTTTTTTTATGCCTTTTGAAAAAAAGTTAAAGGATATCTGTTTCTCTTTAAATAAGTTAGGTAAATGTTTCTTTTGAATATTGACTCTGCTACCATACAAGAATTGATTTTCTTTGGCTAACGATAAATGGTCTTTAATAAAGTGCTTATGCATAATAATATCACCATCAATCTCAATAATATAATCAAATTTAGAGCTTGCTATCGCTTTATTCATGATAGCAGGTTTTCTATTTTTTTTATCCTCATGCCAAATATGATGAAGCGGTACAGGAAAGTCCTTTTGAAACTCTTCAATCAACTGCTTAGTTTCTTCGGTAGAGCCATCATCCGCTATAATTACTTCGTTTGGTAGTACAGATTGATGCATTACACTTGACAGTAATAATTCTAGAGCTTCTGGCCAGTTATAAGTAGGAGTAACGAGACTACACTTTGGAAATAAGGATCTATCTTTCATTTAGTTGAATAAGTTGTCCTAAACTAGAATTGGTGGTTTTATAAAATTTTTAAGCTGCAAATTAAAGTTTTTATTTTGAAAAGGCTATTGCGAAAGTACAATGCTAAAATTTTAGTTTAGTTTTGCATCATGGATTATAAAAATAAGCCAAAGGGCTACTATGATAATATAAGGCAAGAAATGTTGCGTTATCTTCCAGAAAATGCTAAAAAAGTAATTGATATAGGTTGTGGCAATGGTGCTTTTGCATCTGTGATTAAAGCTCAAAATAGCGCTGAAGTTTGGGGGATAGAGTATATGGAAACTCATGCCATTGAAGCACAATCTAAGCTAGATAAAGTTTTTATTGGAAAATGTGAAGACTTTATTGAAGACTTACCAGATAATTATTTTGATGTGATTTATTTTAATGATGTATTAGAACATTTAGCCTACCCAGATGAAGTATTAAAAGTTATAAAACCCAAGCTATCAATTAATGGAATTGTAATTAGTTCTATCCCTAATATGCGTTTCTACAAAACGTTTAAGCGTTTGCTATTTCAAAAAGACTGGAGATATGATGACCACGGGGTTATGGATAAAACGCATTTGCGATATTTTACAAGTAAAAGTATAAAGCGCATGTATAATGAGTTGGGATATAAAATCTTAAAACATGAGGGGATTAATAAAAGCAAGTCCTTTGCGCCCTATTGGTTTTACATTATTACGTTATTTACGCAAATGGATATGCAATATGTGCAATTTGCTACTGTAGCTAAAAAGTAATAATAATTTAGAGATTTGAGGTTTACTAAAAAAATATTACCACAATTTCAATCTAAAGAGCAAGAGTTGGTTCACTATATTGAAAATTTTGAGACTGAAGGTACTAGTTTTGGAAATCAGGATAGAAACTCTTTGAAATTATTTGATTTAAATGGATTTACTATTAATATCAAATCATTTAAAATCCCCAATATTTTTAATCAAATAGCTTATCGATTTTTTAGAAAAAGTAAAGCGCAACGCTCTTATGAGTATGCTAATATTTTATTAGATAAGAGCGTAGGTACGCCGCAGCCTATAGGATATTTTGAATATAAGACACCGTTCTTGTTTAAAAAAAGTTATTATCTAAGCCAGCAGCAAGATTGTGATTTAACCTATAGAGAACTTACAACAAATTTAGACTATCCTGATCATGAGAATATTTTGAGGGCTTTTACAAGATTTACCTATAATTTACATGAAAAAGGGATTAATTTCTTGGATCACTCACCAGGAAATACGCTTATAAAAAAGAATGGATCAGCCTACGATTTCTTTTTGGTAGATTTGAACAGAATGTCTTTTGGAAGAATGGATTTTGAAACCAGAATTAAAAATTTTTCCAAGTTAACGATTCACAAATCTATGATTGAGATAATGAGTAATGAGTATGCCAAATGCATCAATAGAGATGAAACTGAGGTTTTTAGTTTAATGTGGCAGTACACCAAAGCTTTTCAGGAGAAGTATTATCGCAAAATTCGATTAAAGAAGCGTATATTTTTCTGGAAGAAAAAGTATAAGAACTTTGTTGCAGAATCTCCTATAAAAGAGTTATAGTTGAAAGCTTCAGAATAATATTAAAAACTACATAGATTTTTTTAAATGTAGCCCTTTAAGAGTTTTATACCTGTACCAAACCCCATAAGCCATTAAGTAACAAAGATTAACCCCTTTCTTACCATCTAAAAAACCTAAGCGTATCACATAATTGGTTATAAATTTATAAATAGGCCTAAATACAAAATGAAAAGGTGATGCTTTTTTACCTTTCATAAAAAGTTCCTTAGCTTTTAATTTGGCATAGTTCTCCATTTTTAATTTAAAATGCTCATAATTATCAAAAGAGTAATGTTGCATCGGGTTTTTCAATACAGCACTTTTACCATCAATTTTGGGCATTTCATGAACCAATTTGTCCTCAATATATTTTACCGATCCATTTTTGAATAATCTATAAGTGGTATCGGTCTGGAGTCCGCAAAAATAGACCCTTTTATTGTTGAAATAGAACAAGCGCTTAAACATAAAAGCGGATACATCTTTCGGGTTTTTAATGGATTCTAAAATTTCATTTTTAAGATTTTCGGGTATTCTCTCATCCGCATCTAAAAATAAAATCCAATTCCCAACAGCTTGATCGATTGCAAAATTTCGTTGATCAGCAAAATTTTTGAATTCTCTTTTGATCACTTTTACATGATTAAAGTTCTCTAAAATTTTCAAAGTTTTGTCCGTGCTATAAGAATCAACTACAATTATTTCGTCTGCAAAACTTACCGTTTTAATTGCTTCTTCGATATGCTTCCCTTCATTAAACGTAATTAGTAATGCCGTTATGTTTATTTGTTTATCGTTCAAAAAAGATAAGTTTTATACTGTGTGAGGTATTTAAGAATTAATGGAGAACTGTTTTAAATAAATGTCTAGTTTAGGAATAATATATTCTGGTAAAAATGTTTTATAATAAAGAGTAGAATCGGTAGCCATATTTTTCATCTCTATGTTTTTATATAAATTTGGTTTGTGTTCAATTAAATGTACCGATACATTTTGTTCATCTTCAAACATATTCCAACCGCCTTTATTGATCCATGGCGAATAGATGGCGAAGGTTGGTATATTTAAAGCTTTTGCCATATTTATTGCTCCTCCCTCATTACCAATTACTGCTGTGCAATGTTTCGTAATTGCTAAAAACTCTCTTAAGCTTTTTCCAAATACATTAAAAGAAATCTGCTTCTTAGTGTTTGAGCTACATAAATTGAAAATTTCTTTAGCTTTAATTTTTTGCGAAGGTATATAGTTGAATAAAATTTGTCCGTTACTTTTTTTAGCTATAATATCAATAATTTGAGCCATGTATTTTAAAGGATAGGTTTTGTTTTCTGCACTACCCAGAACACTTATCATAAAAATCGGATGATTGAAGTTAATTGTGTTTTCTTCTAAATAGTTCTTTGCATTTACAATTTCGCCTTCTGTTAAATAAATTTTAGGCTTAAGATTTCTTTTTTCAATATTTAGTGGTTCTAAAAGTTTTAATCTGTTGGTAATTTCCAAACCAATGGTGTCATCTGAATGTTTTTCTCTCTCAATATTATGGTTGTAAATAAACGATTTATAGTCTTTTCTATATGAAATTTTGACTTTTGCTTTGGAAAAAAAACTCAAAAAATTGCTAGATAATTTGGAGTAGCAATCAATTAAAACGTCATAATTACTTTTTCGAATTTTTTTTGATAAACCTATCATCTTAATGAAGCTTTTTTCAATTTCAGGACTAAAAAAAACAAATTCATCTATGAACGGATTATTCTCAGCTACGGGAAAAGTATGAGAGTTTATTAAGTAGTGTAATTCAGCATTTGGATACTTCTCTCTTAGCGCTTCAAGCAAAATTGTAGAAGTTAAAACATCACCAATCATTTTTTGCTGTATCACTAAGATTTTCATTCAAGAAAGTGTTTCTGCTATTGATAATAGTTTGGCGCTCTTTTGCTTAACCATGAACCCTTAACCATAGCATTTACATAGTATTGCACTAAATTTAAAAATAATAACAACAGTACATGCAGTTTTGGAATAAAAAAGAAAATTAACCCTAAAAGGGCTAAAATAGATTTAAACAGCATTCCAAAAGTTTTTAAAGCAAATTGTGCCAATATTTTATTGGGTTGTTTAAAGTGCGAATTGATATACACGTGCTTAGAGATTATAACTTCGGCTTTTGTAAGTGCTGCAGTTTTTACATTAGATCTTGAAGCACCACCGTGGTTATGGATAATTTGAGAATTTCGTGTTAACGCAATTTTACCATTGGCTTTAGATACTCTTTTACATAAATCTACATCTTCAAGATAGAGCCAATAATCTTCACTCCAACCACCAACCTTTAAAAACCAACTTTTACTTATAAATATAATGGAACCTGAGACCCAATCTGGAAAAATAACGGTTTTGGTTTCGTTAAATCTTTCAGCTATCATTCTTTTATTAAAAAGGGTATGAAATATTCTTAAAACACCAAATAGCGTTTGTATTTTAGGAAATAGCCTTGTTTCCTTTTCAAGCGTGCCTGTTGGTTTTATTTTAGAACAGGATATAATTCCGTAATCAGGATTAGATTTTGCTAATTCTAACATTTCAGATAGTGCAGTTGTGTTAACTACAGTATCAGGATTCAAAAACAAAAAATAAGCTCCTTTGGCGTTTCTTGCCCCAAAATTATTACCATGTGAGAAACCATAATTTCCTGAATTTAATAAAAATCTAAACTCAGGAAATTTGGCTTCAAAATGCTCTAGTTTATTGTCATTAGAACAATTGTCTACTACAATAACCTCAAAAGAAAAAGCTTTAGTATCTATCTTATTTAAACCATTAAGACAGTTTTCCAGATGATTCCAGCTTTTATAATTTACTATAATAACTGATATATCTATTTTGGTCTCTTCAATATGGGTAGTAGTATATTTCAATAGAATTATTTTGTTATTCTATCCGTTTTTCGCTTAAACTGCCACACTATGCTCGCGTAAAGCGTCATTCAGAGAAGTTTTCTTGTTTGTACTTTCTTTGCGCTTCCCAATAATAAGCGCACATGGTACATTATAGCTTCCTGAAGGGAATTCTTTAGCGTAACTTCCTGGAATTACTACCGATCTTGCTGGTACATTACCACGATGTTCAACTGGTTCGTCTCCAGTAACATCAATAATCTTAGTACTCATGGTCAAGACTACTCCAGCACCCAAAACAGCTTCTGTTTCTACTCTTACACCTTCAACAACTATACAACGCGATCCTATAAAGGTATTATCTTCTATAATTACTGGAGCTGCCTGAAGAGGTTCTAGCACGCCGCCTATACCTACACCACCTGATAAATGCACATTTTTACCAATTTGAGCGCAACTACCCACAGTAGCCCAAGTATCTACCATAGTACCTTCATCAACATACGCACCAATATTTACATAACTAGGCATTAAAATAGTTCCTGGAGAAATGTATGCGCCATGTCTAGCAACTGCATTTGGTACAACACGTATACCTCTTTCGGCATAGTTTCGTTTTAACGGAATTTTATCATGATATTCAAATATACCAGCCTCTAAAGTTTCCATTTTTTGTGTTGGAAAATATAAAACCACGGCTTTCTTTACCCATTCGTTCACCTGCCAACCACCTTCAATGGGTTCAGCTACTCTTAATTCTCCTTTATCTAAAAGGTTAACTACTTCCGTAATGGCATCTGTTGTTTTGCTTTCTTTTAATAGTTCGCGGTTGTCCCAAGCACTTTCTATTATTTGTTGTAAATCGGTCATTAGTAAAATTATTTTGGGCAAATATACTACTCTAAACTCTAAATTAAATGTGTTTTTAATCTATAAATACACGGAATATAATCATAAAATTACATCCTTTTTACTACCTGAATTCTGATTTTTTTCCCATGAAAAAATAATTTTGTCAGATAAACTACATTTTTTCTGTTTTTCGTCGACAAAACCAGTCTTTTCCACTGTTAATCGATGAAACTTTTCCGCTTTTCTAATAATCGAAAATACAATGATGTACAACTAATTTATTGTATTTGAGCCTCTTTGCAGATATATCTTTGAAGTGTTGAAACAAACGAAATAACCTAAATCATGAAAACAAATTTTTACATCTTAATTATCGCTTTACTTTCTTTCTCAGCTCTAAGTGCTCAAAATGAAGTTAAAGTAAATAATGAAGTTAAAGTAAATAATGAAGAAACTAATGTTACTGTTTCAGAAGAAAAAGAAAACACAGTAATTTTAGAAGAAGTAAAAATTAAAGAAGTTATCGCTAGAAGTAGCAGTGATATTAGAATTTACTTAAACAGAGAAAGAAAAGTAGATAACATCAAATTAGTTTTCCCAAAAATCAACAAAAGAAAATTAGCTTAAGATTCATATTCAAATTAAATAATTAAGGTTAAACTTAAAATGCCGTCTTTTAAAGATGGCATTTTTTATTTAGAATAACTTAGTTTTGCAAAAAGATAGTAATGGCTCGAATATTAGCAATAGATTTTGGATTAAAGCGAACTGGACTTGCGGTTACCGATGAACTTCAAATAATTGCTTCGGGTTTAATCACCGTTTCAACCCCCAATCTAGTTAATTTTTTACAAGATTATCTTCAAAAAGAAAGTGTTGAACGGTTTTTAGTTGGCGAGCCTAAGAGATTGGATAACTCTCCTTCAGAAAGTGAAGCACTAATCATTCCATTTATTGAAAAATTAAAAAAGATATTTCCTGAAATTCCGATTACACGAGTAGACGAGAGGTTTACTTCCAAAATAGCATTTCAGACAATGATAGATAGTGGATTGAAAAAAAATCAACGAAAAAATAAAGCTTTGGTTGATGAAATTAGTGCTACTTTAATTTTACAAAGCTATCTCTATTCAAAATAGAATTTATTAAGAATACTCATTAATACGATGAAAGAGTCGTATTTTTGCCCAAATTATTTATTGCAGATCATGATTTTACCAATTGTAGCGTATGGAGACCCTGTTCTTAAAAAGAAAGGGAAGGAAATTACCAAGGATTATCCAAAATTGGAGGAGTTGATTACCAACATGTTTCAAACTATGTATAACGCTATGGGAGTGGGTTTGGCGGCGCCACAAATAGGATTACCAATTAGACTGTTTCTTGTAGATACAGCTCCTTTTGCTGATGATGAAAATTTAAGTAGCGAAGAACAAATAGCTTTAAAAGATTTTAAGCGCGTATTTATAAATGCTGAAATTACGGAAGAGGAGGGCGATGAATGGGCTTTTAATGAAGGCTGTTTAAGCATTCCAGACGTGAGAGAAGATGTATATAGAAATCCGGTAATTAAAGTTACGTATTACGATGAAAATTTTGATAAACATACGGAAACCTTTGATGGTTTAATCGCCAGGGTTATTCAACATGAATATGATCATATTGAAGGTGTTTTGTTTACTGACAAGTTATCAAGTTTTAAGAAAAGATTAATTAAAGGCAGACTTTCCAACATATCTAAAGGAAAGATTAACGTCGATTACAGGATGCGTTTTCCTGACCAAAAAAAGAAAAGATAATTTTTGCTTTGCATTCTAAAAATATGATATTTGCCCTCTCAAAAAAAGAAATAATATGGGCTTAGAGAAAGTTTTGGCCATTTCTGGAAAACCAGGATTATACAAATTAGTAACGCAAACTCGTGGTGGTTTTGTAGCAGAATCTTTGATGGATGGGAAGCGTCTTTCAATTAGTTTACAAAATAACGTGAGTGTTTTAAGTGAAATTGCAATTTACACTTTAACAGAAGAAGTGCCTTTATACAAGGTTCTAGGAAAAATTAAGGAAAAAGAAAACGCTGGCATTTGCAGTGTTAAGCCAAAAGATAGTAAAGATAAATTGGAAGAATACTTTTTTGATATTTTACCAGATTACGATGAAGATAGGGTATATGCTAGCGATATTAAAAAGGTAATACAATGGTATAACTTGCTGCAAAAGCATAATATGTTAAATTTACTTAAAGATGAAGAATCTATAAGTGATGAAGAAGAATAAAATTAAAACCTCCAATTTGGAGGTTTTTTTATGAGTATTTAGTAAGTTTTTATGTGGTGTTACGACAACCCTATAAAACACCACCAATGAAAGCTCTATGGTTTTTTGAAGACACCAATCTTTTCAAAATTTTATGTCCGCATAAATTCAAGGTCTATAAGGCAAATCATGATTTTGATGCTTACAAAAAGCAAGATTACATTTATTTTGAGGAGGACTCCGCGAACAAAGTTTATCTTATAGAAAAAGGTAAGGTAAAACTAGGTTATTACAATGAAGATGGTGATGAGGTGGTAAAAGCTATTTTAACGAGAGGGGAGTTGTTTGGTGAAAAAGCAATTTTAGGAGAATCTAAAAGAGATGAATTTGCCATGTCTATAGATAACGCCACAAGTATTTGCCCTATTGGAATTGAGACTATGCATAACTTAATGCGAGATAACCAAACCTTTAGTTTTAAGGTTTATAAATTCATTGGGTTAAAATTCAAAAAGCTAGAGCGGAGACTTCAAATGCTATTATTTAAAGATACTAAAACAAGACTTTTGGAATTTTTGGATGAGCTTTGTACCGATTATGGATATGATTGCGATAAAACTGGAGATAAAGTTATACATCATCCATACACACAAAAGGATATAGCCTCCCTAATAGGAACATCTCGCCCAACCTTGAATATTCTTTTAAACGAATTAAAAGAAGAAAACATAATTGAATTTTCAAGAAAAGAAATAAGAATTTACAAAAATTCTGCATAGTGCTTGACGGTTAAAACTTTAGGTGATACCTATCTTGTTATTTATTTTCAGATACAGTAGCAAAAGAAGTATAGATAGATTTAAAATATAAAAGAGCGATATATTCACATTTCGCTCTTTTTATTTTGTAGTTATTATTTCAATTTAGGAACTAATACATCTGTTTTATTTTATCTAGTTTAGATTCCCATAATTCTAATTCTCTTTTATGCTTCTCAATATTATCGTTAACCTCTTTAACCAGAGGGTTACTGTCATCAACATTAGTAAAAAACAGAAGGTTATTTTCTAACTGATTAATTTGTCCTTTTACTTCATCAATTTTCTTACGAATAAAGGAACGTTCGTTATCCAAACTTCTTTGATTATCGTCCGCAGTATTTAGTGTTTCAAGTTTATTTTCAAACTTAATCATTTCTACCTCATTCTTATCAATCTTTAATTTTGAAAACAGTTCATCTACCGTTTTATTAAACTTACCTTCAATGTAACGCTTGTCATTGGGTACTCTTCCAAGAGTTTTCCAAGTGTTTACATGAGCTTTAATAGTTTCTATATCTTTTTCTTTATTCTTGGTTAGTTTCAGGTTTTTTAAAGTTTCAAGAAGTTCTTGTTTTTTATTGTAAGCCTCTATAAACTCCTTATTAGCTTCATTATGTTTAGAGTGTAACCTATCAAAATAGAAATTACAAGCGGTTTTGAACTGTTTCCAAATTTTATCACTGTCTTTCCTCGGAACGTGACCAATTTTCTTCCAGTCACTTTGGATTTTTTTCATCAAAGGCGTTGTTGCTTCAAAATCCTCACTATCCTTATTATCCTCGGCAATTTTTACAAGCTCACGTTTCTTTTGTAGGTTTTGGTATTGTTCTTTCTTTAAATCTTTATAGAACGCATTTTTGCGTCTATTAAAATTTCTAACCGATTCTTTAAATTTAGCCCAAGTAATTTCATTTACTTTTATAGGAACTTTACCAGCATTAAAAAAAGCTTCCCTTAAAGCCTCTACTTCTTTTATCTTTTTCTGCCACCCTCCATGAGAGTTTGCTTTTTCAGTTGCAATCTTTTCAATATCAGCTATTATTTCCTCCTTTTTCTCTAGATTTTTTTCATAAACCTTATCTATCTCCTTAAAATATAATTGCTTTTTGTCGTTGATAAGTTTAGTTGCAGCTTTAAATCGATCCCAAATTTCTTCACGATTTTCCTTGGCTACAGGTCCAAGTTCTTCCTTCCACATTTTATGCAATTCCTGTAACTCTCTAAACGCTTTTAATGCATCTTCTTCTTTGGCTAACTCCTCGGCTCTTTCAATTATCTTAATTTTCTTTTCTAAATTGTGCTTGAAGTCTAAGTCCCGTAAATCTCTGTTTAAGTGTAAAAAATCATAAAATATTTCAACCTGATGGTGGTAACTATTCCATGCATTATTATACTTGTCTCGCGGAATCGGACCAGTATTTCGCCAACGTTCTTGAAGTTCCTTAAAGTGTTTGTAGGTTGTATTTATATTTTCTTCAACATTAATCAAGCCTTTCAGTTCTTCAATAATTTCTAACTTTAATTGAAGATTTTGCTTAAGATTTTGCTCTATACCTTTATAATGGGCGTTTAGTTTATTTCTATAATCGCGATACGCCGTTTTGAATCTTTTTTGAACAGGTGATGCGTAGTAAAAGTCTATCTCATTACCACCATCATTTATAAAATCAGCTTTTTTCTCGTCAATTAGTGCATTAAACTTGGTGTTGAATTCATTCTTTATATTATCTACGTGAGCCTTAATGGCTTGAATTTTTTCGTTTTTAAGAAGTTTTTCTAACTCGATGGCCAAGGTTTCTAAAGACATCTTATCATATTCCTTAAATGCTATGGTATGTCGGTCTTTAGTTCCTTCATCTTCAGCATCTTCAGCATTAGACTCTTCAATTTCATCCATACCGTCATCTTCTGAATTAACCTCAACAGTATCATCATTGTTTGTTTCTTCGACTGTCGCTTCAGTAGATGATGAAGTTTCTGCTAATTCGTTTTTAACTTCTTCAGTTTCTTTTTTTCCATCTGCATCTTGCAGGTTATCGGTCTCAGACATTTTTAAAAATGTTTAGGGTTCATATTCTTTATTTCTTAAAGATACTAACAACTAAAGTATTTACAAAAAAAGGGAAGGTTTATGTGACCGATTAAGATTCAGATAAATTCCAAATAGACCATGCTTTTTCAGCCTGAAGTTCTAGCATTTTAAGACCATTAATTACTACAGCACCATTTTCTTTACCTAGTTGTAAAAATTTGGTTTCAGAAGGATTATAAATTAAATCGAATAGAATATGTTTATTTGATATGCCATTATATGGAATATCAGGACAAGCCTCAACATTAGGAAATGTACCCAGTGGTGTACAATTTATAATAATTTGATATTTGGAAACGATATTTTCATTAAGGTCTTCGTAGGTGAATTTTACTTTTTTTGAAGCTGTTCTGGATACATAATGGCACTTTATATTCTTCTTTTTTAAAGCATAAACCACGGCTTTACTAGCACCACCAGTACCAAGAATTAGCGCTTTTTTATGATGCTTTTGTAAGTACGGTTCTATAGACTTAATAAATCCGTAACAGTCTGTATTGTATCCTATTAATTTTCCTTTTTTAGTTATTTTAATTGTATTTACAGCACCTATTGCTTTGGCCTTCTTATTTAATTTATTCAAATACGGAATCACTGATCGTTTGTAGGGAATAGTAACGTTAAACCCTTTTAGCTCTTCAGTGTTATCAAGAATATACTGCAATAGGGAAATATCTTCAATATCAAAATTCTCATAGGTAATACCCTTAATATTCTCTTTTTCAAACTTATTGTTGAAATATTTTCTGGAAAAGGAATAAGAAATATTCTTTCCTAAAAGCCCTAGTTTATGCATGCTTTCTTTGTTTTTGTCCGTAAATCTCTAAACCAATTACAAGGGCAATGCCTAAAACTATAAAGACGATTGCGAAGTAAGTCTCTTTTGTTAAATCTGGTAAGAATCTTTGGTAATTTTCGATAATTTTTTCTCCGGTTGAATCTAGAATAAACGTTCCATTTTCAGTCTTATATATGGTTTTTTTCCATGGCCAAACTACACCTAAAGACCCCACAATAAAACCAATAATTGAAGCAATAGTTATGCTTTTATATTTTTTTAAAATGTAACTCAGTAAATGTGAAAACGTTACCAAACCTGAAATAGAACCGAGCGTAAATACTGCCAACACTTTTAACATTCTCACTCTTTCGCTATTAGATATAAAATTAAAATGTCCTCGAAAAATCTCTGATATAGTATCATATAAGGCATTAACAGAATCTACCAATAAAAGCACATAATTACCTAACAAAATAAGGATGAAGGATCCTGAAAACCCTGGAAGCGTCATACCTGAAACACTTATAATACCGCATATAAAAACAAATAACAAATTGTCATTCTCCTTGGCAGGATTTAGAAAACTTATACCTAAACCTAAAATAATACCCAATCCAACTGATACATAAGTTTTACTTTGCCAGTCATCAAAATCTTTGCTTATATAATACACAGAGCCAATGATCATTCCAAAGAATACACTCCAAACATAAAGTTCATAATGTACAATTAAGTAGTCTAGTAACTTGGAAACGCTAAAATAGCTCACTATCATGCCAAAGAAGAGTAAACCAAGAAAACGTCCGTTTATATAGATGAAAAAACTTTTAAATCGTCCGTTTATTAACAGTTTAAAAGCTTTCCCATTTACTTTTTTTAGTGAATATATAAATTCTTCATAAAATCCAGCAACAAAAGCCACAACACCTCCAGAAACCCCGGGAACCTTGTTAGCGGCTCCCATTACGAGTCCTTTCAAAATCAAAAAAAACTTATCATTAAAAGTGCGGGTACTCTCCATTATTGTTTTTTACTACCTAATCTTTCCAAAATAAAAATAGTTAAAAAACCTAGAATCATCAGAATTATCGCGTAAACAAGCTGGTGGTCTCCAGAAAAATTGAAAGGAGAAACACTTTCTTGTAGTAAGGGTGTTTTAATACCTTTTGAATTCGTATACCAAGATAGGTTTTCTTTCCAAGGCCAAACTTTATTCAAAGACCCGAAAATAAAACCCGTGAGTAAAGCAAGAGTTATGTTGTGATAATTTTTGAAAAGCCATTTTAATATATGGCTAAAACTTAATAAACCAGTTACTGCCCCAAGTATAAAGATTATTATTTTTTTAAAATTAACATCATGAATGGCGTCGCTTAATGTTTTATACGCCCCAAGGATGATTAATATAAATGAACCTGAAATACCTGGAAGAATCATCGCACATATAGCAATTGCCCCAGCAATAAACAAAAAGTAATCGTTACTGCTGCTTTGTAAAGAAGGCAATGTTGAAATGTAATAAGCTGAAATGCTACCAAGAAGTAGAGCCACAAATGTGCCAACTTTCCATTGAGTGATTTGTTTACCTACAAAATAGATGCTTGCAATAATAAGTCCGAAAAAAAAGGACCAAATAAGCACAGGGTGATGTTCTAACAGATATTTGGCTAGCTTCATAAACGAAACGAAACTAATTACTATTCCCGATAGTAATGCCAAAATAAAGTTACCATTAGCCTCCTTCCAAAAGGGAAAGAAACCATTCTTAAAAAGTGTTTGGAAAAGTTTTGGTTGAACATTGCTAATTGTGGAAATGAACTCTTCATATATGCCAGAAATAAAAGCAATTGTGCCACCTGAGACGCCTGGAACAGCGTCAGCAGCCCCCATGGCTAAACCCTTTAAAGAAATTACTAGATAATCTTTTAAGTTTCGTTGCATACCTATTGATTTGGAAAATCCAAAGGTATGTAATTTGTGTTAATTTAAGATTTAGAATTGATCAAGGATTTAACATAACTTTTACTGGCAAAATTGGGGAATAGTTCGTCCATAATGAAATTATAGTCAAAATTACTTTTGAGTCCGTTTTTTAAATGAAAAATGCCTTTGGCTTTCTCTTGTATTGAAAAAAACGAACCAGCTAATCTGTATTCTATTTCGGCATTTTCTGGATAAAAATCCAATGCTTGTTCAAAATTGAGAATTGCTGCTTCTGTCTCTCCCAATTTTAGCAATAAATCACCTCTGGTAATCCAAGTGTCCAATTCAAAATTTCCTAGTTCTAGGGTTTTTTTATAACCATGTTCTGCTTCCTCAAAAAGGTTTAAACGTTGGTTAATTTGTGCATATAACTTCCAATACGTCACATTTTCAGTATCAATATTTATGGCCTTATTGATATAGTAGAGGGCTTTCTGAAAGTTTTTCTGTTTCTTGTAAAATTTTGTTATTGCTATCCAGCCTTTATCGAGTAAAGGGTCTTCTTTAACCGTCTGATAAAAATATTGGAGCGCCAATTCTCTATTCCCTAATTTTTCATAGCAACTGCCTATCCTGAGTAGTGCGAAAGATGTTGGATCGTCTAATTTTAAGGTTACCGTATAACTTTCTATAGCCTCCTCGTAGCTTTTTTGTTCTTCAAGAACCTTACCTCGTTCTAAATATGCACCTACAAAACAGTCGTCAGAAATTATAGCAAAATCAAAAGCAGCTAATGCTTTTTTATGCATGCCTAAGGTGCTATATTGTTTTCCTAATTGGTGCCACGCCACTTCACAATAAGGATTTTGATTTAAAATAATATTTAAATAATCAACCGCAGCTTCATGCTGTTCAAGAAAATCAAAACAGTAAATTACGTTATAAAGCGAAGAGTAATCATGTATATCTTCTTCTAAACACTTCATAAAGTAAATCTTGGCATTTTCAAACTCATCTAAAAACAAATATTCCATACCTATTAAAGAATAAATATCTACAATATCTTCAGATAAATCTATAGCAAGTTTTAATACTTCAATAGCCTTTTGATGATTATCTTGTTTGGATAGAATATTAGCTTTCTGAATAAATATTTCTTCATTATGGGGTTCTAATATATAAAGCTCATTCAGAAGTTTATCGGCTTCATCTAGTGCATTTTCAAACACTAAAACTTCAATTCTAAATAATTTCAAACTTAAAGAGGAAGGATGTTGTTGTAGTCCAAGTTTAATTGCTTTTTTTGCTAAAGCTATTTTTCCTTGGTTTAAGTAATGGTGAATGATGTTTTCAAATTCTTCAGAATCAAAAAACAAAACATGATTTGTTTTCAACATCGATTCAAACTTAGTAAGAGGTAAATTTTGATTGTCGTCTTGACTAAACTCCATAAATTAGATTGGGTATCTAAATTCTACTAAGCTAAAAATAGTATTATCGATAAATGTATTTAAACTAGAATTGTAAATGTTTTTAACAAAGTAATGAACAAGTGCGATTTAGGTTGATTGAAATTAAGATTAACTTTTTTCTAACGGAATTGAATCAAGTATAGATAAGATAATATTACAACCTTTGATGATTTCCTCTTCCGAAATAATAAGGGGAGGAGTAATGCGTACGGCTCTAGGTTCGAACAACAACCAAAATAAGATGAGCATTCTATTTTTTGCTTCAAGTACAAGTTTGTTGGCAACTTCTGGTGACTTAACAATTATGGCTAGCATTAAGCCTTTGCCTCTTATTTCTTTAATATGTTCGTGTTTAAGTAGTTTTCTAAACAACCTTTCTTTAGTAACTACCTCACTCATCAAGTTAGACTGAGTAATTTCCTTTAGTGTAGCTAAAGCTGAAGCCGCAATTAATGGGTGTCCACCAAATGTGGTAATATGGCCTAATTTTGGATTGTCCATAAGTAAATCCATAAGGTCACCGGATGCTGTAAAAGCACCAATGGGTAAACCGCCACCTAAACCTTTACCTGTAACCAAAATATCAGGTACGCAGTTGTAGTGTTCAAATCCAAAAAGTTTTCCTGTTCTTCCAATTCCTGGTTGAATCTCATCTAAAATTAAAAGCGTACCAGTTTCATCACATCTTTTTCTAACTTTTTCAAGATAGCCGTTTGTAGGTTCAATAAAACCAGCACCCCCTTGAATAGTTTCTAGAACAACACCTGCGGTTTTATTTGTTATTAACTTTAAGTCCAGTTCATTATTGAACTCAATAAAGCGTACATCTGGCAATAAAGGCCTGAATGCTTTTTTGCGTTCTTCAAAGCCCATAATACTTAAAGATCCCGTTGTATTGCCATGGTAGGCATTGTTTGCAGCAATAATTTCACTCCTACCAGTTGCTCGTTTTACAAGTTTCATGGCTCCCTCTATTGCTTCTGTTCCAGAATTTGTGAGGTATGTTTTTTGTAAATTTGAAGGTAAGTTCTCTGCTAATAGTTTGGTTAGGGATACAGCAGGTTTTTGGATGTATTCACCATAAACCATAACATGAAGATACTTATCTACTTGTTCCTTTATAGCCTTATTGATCTTAGGATGATTATGTCCAAGTGGACAAGCGGATACTCCAGCTACAAAGTCTAGATGAGCGTTATTATTTGTATCGTAAATATAACATCCATTCGCGTACGTTATTTCCATCCCAAGTGGGTGTGGAGTTGTTTGAGCTTGGTGTTTAAGAAAGTTCTTTTTCACTTGCAATTTTAATCTTAATCAAATTTTGATAGTAAATCAATTAATTTCTTTGTAGATATGAAATAAGGGTCATAGCTTTCAGTATTTTTGATTTTAATAGTTTTTAACCTAAAACTTCCGAGTTCTTCATTATATATTAGGAAGCGATTAGGCTCAAAGAAATCTAGTATCGTATTACCCGGGATATATATTTGATGTTTTTTATAGTTAATGAATATTGAGTTTATTTTTAATCTTTCTTGTTCTCTGTTACTACCTACATCTATTCTCAAATTTTCAGGAATAATATTTTCAGGAAAATCGAAAGTCAGATTAACCGAATTTTCATGGTTCAAAACAACTTTTCTGATGGAATGTTTTTCTTTAAAGGATTTAACATCGTCAAACGTGTAAAAAATTTGAAAATTATCTTGTGCAGAAACTTGAACATTTAATATCACTTGAGCGTTATTTGAAATGACTTTATCTAATAATGTATAACCATTTTTTCGTCTAGGCTTAATACTTTTCTTTATTCTTTCATCTAATTTAGTTTGAAAAAAATCATCTTCAGGCACATAATCATCCAACCCTTTTATTGTTGGCAAATTCAAAGGTGGATCATCCTTGAAAAGATCCTCTACACTTAATGGTCGTTCTTCTTCTCTCCAATCGAAACCTTTTAATATTCTTTCATTTTTTGGAAATTGGGATTCTGGATACACCTTACCATCTATTTGATTGATTTTTCTAACTTCCTCAATAGCATTATCATTTATTTTTATATTTATAAGGCCAGATTTTGATTTATCAATACCAGTTAATTCTCCATTTTCATTTCTTAAATAATAAATTACTTGTGCGTTTTTGATAATATCGACATTATATATTTCATTATCCTCATTAAAAAGACCAACCAGTTTTTTACCATTAATTTGATTATACCCTGTGCCTAAAGTATCCTTACTTGTTAGTGCTGCCTGGTTAAAAACAATCAAAGAATCTAATTTATCTTTTTCTGTATCTGATTGTAAATGAATAGTATCTCCAGTCATTTGATTGCCCAAATTCCAAAGAATTGGTTTTCTGGCTGTTGAAAAAGCACCACTAGAACCTGATTTGTTAATGTTTATTAGTTGTGTTAATCCTGTGGCGTGATTTGCATGAATTGAGTCCGCTTTTCCACTTAAATCAGATTTATAGATTTTTACATTTCTAAAGGCTCGGGTTATACGTTTTTCAGGTTTCCCTGTAACCATTAATGTGTCTCCATGTATATAAATGGAATCTTTTTCTTGTAATGTAATAGCAACAGCACGTTTCGTGATAAAAATAGAGTCCTTAGCCCTAAATACTTCTGTATAATGCCCTTTTACAATACTTTTATTTAGGGTATCTGTTACTTTTATATTATTGGTAGCCGATGAGAAATTTTTGTTTTGATCAAAGTAAATACTATCACCTAAAATCTCTTTGCCTTCATAATCAATTTTGGCATTTTTCATGGCATACCCCGTTTTTGCTTGGGTATCATAAAAACCTTTTTCACAATAGGTAACACTCTCGTCAGTAGTTATGATAGAAGGGCCAAATAAATAGGCGTGCTTCAATTCATCATAAAAATCAAAATAATTAGTTTCAATTTTAGCATCAGGATTTGTAAGCACAACATCTTCAACGAACTTGTACTTTTTTTCCTTGGCGTAATAACGGCCTATTTTACTAACAATAGTACCTGTAGTATCAATTTCTACGGTGCCATTACTTCTATAAAAAGCTTGCTGTCTTTCCCTGTCAAAATATAATGTATCCGTTGAAATTTTAGAATCTGGATTTGTTAAGATTACATCTCCGCTGGCAAAAGCTAATTGTGTTGCTCCGCTATATTGTACATATTTTGATGTCATCTTTATGGTATCGCCTTGTACCATCTTAACATTACCAAAGGCCTCTATAGAGTTTTCATTACCATAATAATACGCTTTATCGCACCACATATCTGTCCCATTGTGGAAAATATGTACTTGCTCAGAATCGTCTCGAGTTAAAATTCGTGCTCCAGGATAATTGTCTTCATCAAAATTTAAAAATCCAGATCTTCTAATTTCTATTTTCTGTTGCGCATACGAATAAACAGAGGTGAAAATTACGAATAGAAGTACTATATATTGATAAAATGGTAATTTCAATTTGAGATAATTTGTGGCTAAAATAACGATTAAAAAGGGGTTTCTATTGTTAAAATTGTTATAAAGGTTATGGCCTATGATATCGTTAAATCTAGTAATATTAAAAGTAAATTTTGTAATTGTATATTAATATTAGAATGCCATTTGATGCAATACTTTTGTACAATAGCACAATTCATATAAAATTATTGACCAAGTTTCTGTACAAAATTTATAAAACAAAAAACGCTCCAATTTCATTGAAGCGTTTTTCGAGATTTAACTAATTTATTAAGAATTAAACGTCTGCAGATTTTACAGTTTTAATAATTCTCGCAGCAATTTTGTAAGGGTCACCGTTAGATGCAGGTCTTCTATCTTCTAACCAACCTTTGTATCCTTTTTCAACCGCTATAATTGGAATACGAATTGAAGCTCCTCTGTCTGAAATTCCCCAAGAGAAATCAGTAATAGCAGCAGTTTCATGTTTTCCAGTTAAACGTTGGTCGTTATAAGCTCCATAAACGGCAATATGCTCATCTACAACAGGACGGAAAGCTTCACAAATTTTTTCGTAAACAGCTTTATCACCACATGTTCTTAAAGTTTCGTTAGAAAAGTTAGCATGCATACCAGAACCATTCCAATCTGTATCACCAAGAGGTTTAGGGTGATATTCTATTGCCACTCCATATTTTTCTCCTAGTCTTTCTAATAAATAACGTGCAATCCAGATTTCATCCCCAGCAAGTTTTGCGCCTTTTCCAAACAATTGGAATTCCCACTGTCCAGCAGCAACTTCAGCATTAATACCTTCAAAATTTAATCCAGCCTCAATACATAAATCTGCATGCTCTTCAATCATTTCTCTACCAAAAGCGTTTTTAGCTCCAACAGAACAGTAGAATTGTCCTTGAGGCGTTTGATCTCTTGGGAAACCTAATGGTAAGTTTGTATCCACATCCCATAAGAAATATTCTTGTTCAAAACCAAACCAAAAATCATCATCATCATCATCAATAGTTGCACGACCGTTTGTAGGGTGTGGTGTACCATCTGCATTTAAAACTTCTGTCATTACCAAGTAGCCATTTTTTCTAACAGGATCAGGGTAAATTGCAACAGGCTTTAATAAACAATCTGAAGATCCACCTTCAGCTTGGTTTGTAGATGATCCATCAAAAGACCACATTCCTATTTCATCTAATGTTCCTTTAAAATCTTCGTGTTCTTCAACTTTAGTTTTTCCTCTCAATACCTGTGTTGGCTCAGTACCATCTAACCAAAGGTATTCTAATTTAATTTTTGCCATGATTAATTTGTTATTGTGAATATCTTAATTTCAATCACACAAATATATATTTTTAAAAAGATACTTTAACTTCAAGGGGGTGGTTTTCATAAATGTTGCTGTTATTTTTATTTATACCCTATTTTTTTAGGGTTTATTTTAAAAAAAGTATATAAATTTATACATATACTGAAATATTTGCAATAGTAAAAAAATCTATTTTAATTTATAGATTGTTGGTTATCTGCTATTTTTGTACCCCAAGAAATAAACATTTAATAATCATAAATAAATGGCCATTTTAAGATTTGAAGCGCTAAAAGCAGCTATAAATTATAGGACTGATGCATTTGTTGAGACAGAAAAACGTTCTGAGTTATTTGCATCTAACGTGTTTAACGAAAAAACTATGCGTCAATATCTTACAGGAGATGCTTTTAATGGTGTAATGAGTGCCATTAAGGGTGGAAAAAAGATTAATAGAATAGTAGCAGATCAAGTGGCGGCATCCATGAAGAATTGGGCGTTATCTAAAGGTGTTACGCACTACACACACTGGTTTCAACCTTTAACAGGAGCAACAGCAGAAAAGCATGATGCTTTTTTTGAGACTACAGCAGATGGGAAAACTCTCGAAAAGTTTGATGGGGACCAATTGGTACAACAAGAACCAGATGCTTCTAGCTTTCCAAGTGGTGGCATTAGAAATACATTTGAGGCTAGGGGGTATACTGCTTGGGATCCAACTTCGCCCGCATTTATATATGAAACAACACTTTGTATCCCCACCATTTTTGTAGCTTACACAGGTGAGGCATTGGATTACAAAACACCTTTATTAAGAGCATTACATGCTATTGATGATGCCGCTACACAAGTATGTCGCTATTTTGATAAAAATGTAAAAAAGGTTTCTGCGTCAGTTGGGTGGGAGCAAGAATATTTTCTAGTAGATAAAAATTTGGCAGCTTGTAGACCAGATATTACTTTGACAGGACGTACTTTATTAGGGCACTCCTCTGCAAAAGGGCAACAATTAGATGATCATTATTTCGGTTCTATTCCAAGTCGTGCACTTAATTTTATGCGAGATTTAGAAAATCAATGCATGTTACTCGGTATACCTGCAAAAACGCGTCATAACGAAGTGGCTCCAAATCAGTTTGAAATTGCGCCTATATATGAAGAAGCAAATCTATCTGTAGATCATAATTCGTTGCTCATAGATGTAATGGGTCGTGTTGCTTCTCGCCATAATTTCAAGGTACTACTTCACGAAAAACCTTTTGCTAATATTAACGGTTCTGGTAAACACAATAACTGGTCGCTTACTACAGATTCTGGCGTTAATCTTTTAAAGCCAGGTAAAACTCCAATGAGTAATTTGCAATTTTTAACTTTTTTCATCAATACCATAAAAGCGGTTTATGAAAATGAGGAATTGTTAAGAGCCTCAATTGCCTCAGCAAGTAACGATCATAGACTTGGTGCTAATGAAGCCCCGCCATCTATAATATCCATATTTATCGGAGAGCAGTTAACCAAAGTTTTAAATAATTTGGAAGGCGTTACTAAAGGAAAATTATCTCCAAAGGAAAAAACAGATTTAAAGTTGAATGTGGTTGGCAAAATACCTGATGTTCTTCTTGATAACACGGATAGAAATCGTACTTCACCATTTGCTTTTACTGGAAACAAATTCGAGTTTAGGGCAGTTGGATCGCTGGCAAATTGTGGCAACCCAATGACAGTTTTGAATACTATAATAGCCAAACAACTTAAAGAATTTAAAGTTGAAGTGGACGAACTTGTGGATGGTAAAAATTTCAAAAAGGATGAAGCTATCTTTAATGTGTTGCGTGAATACATTAAAGCATCAAAAGATATTTTATTTGAAGGCAATGGTTATGGTGAAGCTTGGGAAAAAGAGGCGCAAAAAAGGGGATTAAGTAATAACAAAACAACTCCAGAGGCTTTAAAAGTTAAACTTCATAAAAGTACTATAAGACTTTTTGAAGAGATGAATGTGATGAGTAAAGTAGAAGTTGAGGCACGTTACGAGGTAGAAATGAATGCTTATATAAACCATCTTCAAATTGAAAGTAGGGTTTTAGGTGATATTGCTAGAAATCATATAGTTCCAACAGCTGTAAAATATCAAAATATACTAATTGAAAATGTAAAGGGCTTAAAAGAAATTTTTAATAAAGATTATACTGATTTAGCGAAGGAGCAATTGAATCTTATCAAAGCTATTTCTGCTCATATTGATGATATTAATAGTAAAGTTACTAAAATGATTAATGAGAGGAAGAAGGCGAATGCCATGACCAATATTACTGAAAGAGCAGAAGCATATTGTGAAGCAGTAAAACCTTTTTTAAGTAGTATAAGATATCATTGCGATAAATTGGAATTACTTGTGGATGATGAATTATGGCCCTTAGCTAAGTACAGAGAGTTACTGTTTGTTCGATAAGGTTAACTTCTGTAGGGCGTGATAAAAAGTAAAAAAGCCCAAGATCTTCACCCTGGGCTTACGCACTAATACTACTAAGATGTTAGGTTTAACGCAATCTGTCTACAGATTTTACAAGATCTTCATCCTTTTTAATGGCTTTATTAGCTAATGCCAATAACACGATAGAAATAATAGGAAGAAACATCCCAATACCTTTCTCAGAAACCAAAGTTTCTCCAGATACATTTAGAGAGAGATACACGAAAAATCCTAGTAAAATAAAGTTTAATATGATGTTAAGTCGCCCCAAAACGAATTGAAGCTTCCTGTTTTTAAACAAAAATATAGTGATAAGCGCTAACACACCAGATACCAAAAACGCAGCAAAATAAGGTAGCTGATCTTTAGCAAAAACAGCCAGACCATCGTTCGTAACCCACAAGTGGAATTCAAAAACTAACCCCAAAGCATTTGCTGCGGCTAATAGTAGGTAAACTGTTTGTATGCGCTGTAACATATCAATTTTAAATAATGGAAGGCAAAAATAGTAGTTTAATTATTAATTTGACAGCTTAAATTAAAATAAAGTTGTATTATTGCAAAGTTAATTCTCAACAATCGAAAAGACAGATTGTTAACTCTTCAGAATAAAAAATCAATTTTTTTCAAAAAAACTCAAAATTTTATATTCAATATAATAGTATTCAATTAAACATTCATGTTTGAAATTTCACAATTAAAAGAAAAGAAACTTACTGATTTACAGGAAATTGCAAAAAAATTAAGTATTCCCAAATTCCGATCAATGAAGAAATTGGATTTGGTATATCAAATTCTTGATTATCAGGCGGCTAATCCAGGAGCTACTAAAGAAGCTGCTACTCCAGCCCAACAAAATGGTAGCGAACAGCCAGCTAAAAAGCAAAGACAACGTGTTCAAAAAGCCGATACAAAGGACACTCAAAGTCAAGACGACAAAGATGCTTCTAATGGTCAAGAAAAACCTGCTGAAAATAATAATAATCAGCAGAAAAATTCTAACCATAACCAAAATAAAGGGCAGCGCCATAACAATCAGCGCAATCAAAATAATAAGCGCGAGAATAATCATCAACATAAAAATCAAAATCATAAAAATCAAGGTAATAATGGTAATAAGGATAATAGAAACCGTTATCGAGAGCCTGATTTCGAATTTGATGCCATTATTGAGAGTGAAGGCGTTCTAGACATTATGCAAGATGGTTACGGTTTTTTACGATCTTCAGATTACAACTATTTATCGTCCCCTGATGATATTTATGTGTCACAGTCTCAAATAAGATTATTTGGACTAAAGAAAGGCGATACTGTTCTAGGGCATGTGCGTCCGCCAAAAGAAGGAGAGAAATACTTTCCTTTAATAAAGGTGAGTAAAATTAACGGTCAAGATCCGAATGTTGTGCGTGATCGTGTAGCTTTTGAGCATTTAACGCCGTTGTTTCCACAGGAAAAATTCAATATTGCAGAAAAACAAAGTACCATTTCTACGAGAATTATGGACTTGTTTGCACCAATTGGAAAAGGACAACGTGGTATGATTGTTTCGCAACCTAAAACAGGTAAGACTATGTTGCTAAAGGATGTTGCCAATGCCATTGCAGCGAATCATCCTGAGGTTTATCAAATGATTTTATTGATTGATGAGCGTCCTGAAGAAGTTACGGATATGCAGCGTAATGTGCATGGAGAAGTAATTGCTTCAACCTTTGACAAAGAAGCTCATGAGCATGTAAAAATAGCGGATATCGTTCTTGAAAAAGCAAAACGCTTAGTAGAATGTGGACACGATGTAGTGATTCTATTAGATTCAATTACACGTTTAGCAAGAGCTTATAACACAGTACAACCTGCATCTGGTAAAATATTATCGGGTGGTGTAGATGCCAACGCATTGCACAAACCTAAGCGTTTCTTTGGTGCAGCCCGTAACATTGAAAATGGTGGCTCTCTCACTATTATTGCTACTGCACTTACAGAAACTGGTTCTAAAATGGACGAGGTTATTTTTGAAGAATTTAAAGGTACTGGTAACATGGAACTTCAGTTGGATAGAAAGATATCTAACCGTCGTATTTTCCCAGCTATCGACCTTATGTCTTCAAGTACGCGTCGTGATGATAAGCTGCTGGATGAAAATACAGTGCAACGTATGTGGGTAATGCGCAAATACCTTGCGGATATGAATCCCGTGGAAGCGATGGAATTCATAAACGATCGTTTCAAGCAAACCAGAAATAATGAAGAATTTTTAATATCCATGAACGGATAATAGAAAGCTGACTAACTCAAATTAACAGTAAGGCCTTAACATATTTGTTAAGGCTTTTCTATTTATTTTTCAGGTATATGTTTCAAAACCTCCAAAACAAATTTCCAATATTTTTGAACCGAAGAAATTTGTGCGCGTTCATCAGGGGAATGCGCGCCTTTTATATTTGGACCAAAACTGATCATATCCATATCTGGATAATTTTGACCTAGGATACCACATTCCAACCCCGCATGACAAGCGGCAACATGAGGCTTTTCATCATTAAGTTCTTCATATAAGTTGGTCATTACTTTTAATATTTTGGAATCCATTTTGGGTGTCCAACCTGGGTAGTCTCCTGAGAATTCCACTTCGCAACCTGTGAGTTCAAAAGTTGCTCTAAGGCTATTGGCTAAATCCATTTTAGAGGTTTCAACAGAAGATCGGGTTAAGCAACCCACTTTAATGTTACCGTCTTTTACAATTACTCTTGCGATGTTATTAGAAGTTTCTACCAATTCAGGAATATCTGCACTCATTTTATACACACCGTTTAAAGCGGCGTACATTGCTCTAGTAAACCCTTCTTGAACACCTAAATCCATTATGGTTTTTGGCGTTTCACATTTAGAAACTTCAACTACTAAATCAGGTTCCTTAGTTTTATACTCGGTTTTTATAACTTCGCTTAAAGCGTTTATTTCTGAAGTGAATGCCGCTTCATGTAAGCTATCGATGGCCACAATCGCCTTACTTTCACGAGGAATGGCATTACGCAAACTACCGCCATCAATTTCTGAAATACGTAACCCATAGTTCTCAAAGCCATCAAAAAGTAATCGATTCATAATTTTGTTTGAATTACCCAAACCTTCATGAATTTGCATCCCTGAATGACCACCTTGTAAGCCTTTAACTTTAATTTCATAACCTATTTTAAACTCTGGAGTGTCTTCTTCATCATACAACCTCGTGGCAGTAATATCTATACCTCCAGCGCACCCTACACCAATTTCATCATCTTCTTCGGTATCTAAATTCAGTAAAATACCACCGGATAATAAACCGCCTTTTAAACCCATAGCTCCTGTCATACCTGTTTCTTCATCAATTGTGAATAAGGCCTCAATTGCTGGATGTGGGATATCGGTACTTTCTAAAATTGCCATGATAGTGGCAACTCCAAGTCCATTATCTGCCCCAAGCGTGGTGCCTTTAGCTTTTACCCAGTCGCCATCAACGTACATTTCAATACCTTGAGTTTCGAAATCAAAAACAGTATCATTGTTTTTTTGGTGTACCATATCTAAATGCGACTGCATTACAACCGTAGTTCGGTTTTCCATTCCAGTAGTTGCAGGCTTTTTAATAATGACGTTACCAACTTCGTCTTCGATAGTTTCTAAACCTAGGCGTTCTCCAAAATTTTTCATAAAGGCGATAACGCACTCTTCTTTTTTTGAGGGTCTGGGAACTGCATTTAGATCAGCGAATTTATTCCAAAGGACTTTAGGCTCTAGTTGTCTTATTTCTGAACTCATATTCTTGTTTATAAAGTATATCAAAGATAGCAAAAATGCTTCCACGTTGGCAGCTACTCCTGATTGAAGGGGCATCCTTTTTGCGACTTTAACAGGAAGGTAAAAAAGCTTGAAAAAAATGGGAATTTTACTAGCTTCAGAATCAAATTTGGAACAGCTTCGCAAAAAGATATAGCGGAAAGCAGGAAGAAACTTTTACAAATAGACAAAGGTGCTGCGGTACAAATTTTTAGTATTTTTGAGTATGCTGAAAAAGAAAAAATTGGTGCTTGCGTTGGCTTTAATTCCGCAAGTTTTGCTTATAAAACTGTTGGCTGAAAACCCCACGTTTGTGGAGAAATTTTATAGCAATGGTTTGTACCAATATATTTCCAAATTAATGAGATGGGTTTTGGGTTGGCTGCCGTTTTCTTTTGGCGACTTGGTATATGGCCTTGGTGGTTTGTATATGGTGTGGTGGTTGGTTAAAAACAGGAAACGGATTTTTAAGGATTTTAGAAATTGGTTGATTGATGTTATGGCGGCAGCTTCCTTATTGTATCTTGCGTTTCACTTGTTTTGGGGCTTAAATTATTATAGGTTACCATTGCATAAAAATTTGGATTTAGACGCGGATTACACCACAGAACAATTGGTAAGTGTCGTGGATAAATTAATTGAAAAGACGAATAGATTGCATCTTGAAATTACCGATAATGACTATGTAAAGGTAGATGTACCCTATGATAAGCACACTATTTTTGAGATGATTCCCAATGGGTATACAAATTTGAAACGTTTATTCCCCGATTTTGAATATACTCCTGAAAGTACAAAACAGTCTTTGTTTAGTTATCCGCTTACCTATATGGGGTTTAGTGGCTATTTAAATCCTTTAACGAATGAATCTCAGGTAAATGGGCGGATACCCATGTATAAATTTCCGACAACTACAGCTCACGAAATTGCGCACCAATTAGGATATGCTGCTGAAAATGAAGCGAATTTTATCGGATTTATGGCAGCCTCCAATAATGACGACTTGTACATAAAATACTGTGGTTATACCTTTGGGTTGCGTTTTTGTTTAAATGAATTATACTTTAGAGACGCATGTTTGTTTCAGGATGCCATTGCCAATGTAAATACAGGTATTTTAAAAAATTACGAAGATTCTCGAAAGTTTTGGGAAGACCATGAGAATCCGTTTGAACCTTTTTTTAAACTGTTTTATAGTAATTTTTTGAAGGCTAATAACCAACCAAAAGGTATGGAAACCTACAGTTATGTAGTGGCCCTTTTGGTGAATTATCTTGAGGTGAATGACTTGTAGTATAAAATTTTTAAAGAGTTATTATGCTTTTAGCAAAAAGAAAATCAACTAGACGTTTTAAATTATTCTACTATCGTCGCGTCTTCAGGAATTTCAAAAATTGAAGGGTTGGGTTTTTCTTTAGACAGTAGAATATTTGTGAACTTAAGATCGTTACGTTTTTCAGTTGGCTTGTTGTTCTCAGTTTTGTACCAAGTTAATGTTTCTGGCAATACAAAACCATTAACAGTTTGCCATTCGCTATATTTTATAAAATGGAATTCCTTGCTTTTTTCCTTTGTGAAATACGTTACAGTGTAGCCCAACCATTCCATTTGATACGTTTCATTATTGTAATATAAAACGTATTCATCATCTGGTGATTCGCCTACGCCGCTTTCATAGGAAACTTTAATTCCAGGATAGATTTTGCCTTCAAACTCTAAAGGAGCAACATCCTCGTAGTTAATACCGTTATCTCCCAGCACAAAAGGCATAGCATAGAAGTAGAACATTAAGTTGTAATAAAATTTCGGGTTTCCTTTGTAGACGGTTGAGTCTTGCTTTATCCAAACCTTTTCACCGTCATAACCAATTTTGAATTTGTCGGTTTCTATTAAGGACTTTCTACTTTTTAAATCTGTTGTTGTAACTTCTTTTCCCTCTGGTAGTTCCATTTCAAAGGTTAAACCTTTAAATGTATTCCAGTTGTCAATACCTCCATGAGCCTTAAAAACATTGGAAATATTATCTGGATAAATACTTGTGGTAATATCAAGATTTTCTTCGGAATAAGGTTCTGAAGTAGTCTTGTTGTTTTTGCATGCAGCACATATTACAACAAGAAGTAGAACAAAATGTTTCATCACAATTGATTTTAGTATAGCCTTTAGACGAAGTTATAAATCATAAATAACATAAATTCTGTTACTTTTGTTTTTTGTGGTTATGAAATCAATTACAAGCGTACAAAATTCACTCATTAAGCATCTTGTTCTACTGAAAGATAAGTCTCGCGAACGCAGAAAGTCTGGGACTTTCTTAATTGAAGGTCAGCGCGAAATTTCGCTTGCCCTTGAAGGAGGATATGAACTAGAAACAATATTATTTTATCCTGAATTGTTTTCAGAAGCTAAAGTGAAGGATTTTATAGAGCAAGACGTAAATAAAATTGAGATATCTAAAGAAGTCTATCAAAAATTAGCGTATAGAACTACTACAGAAGGCGTTTTGGCTGTAGCGAAATTGCAATCGCATCATCTTAATAATTTAATCTTTAAAACTAAGAGTCCTCTAATTTTAGTAGCTGAGGCTCCTGAAAAACCTGGAAATATTGGTGCACTATTAAGAACTGCCGATGCAGCCAATGTTGACGCGGTAATTATTGCCAACCCTAAAACGGACTTGTATAACCCTAACATCATACGCTCTAGTGTAGGTTGTGTATTTACAACCCCAATAGCTACAGGGACTACAGAAGAAATAATTTCTTTTTTACAATCAAAAGCTATTAATATTTACTGTGCCGCTTTACAGGCTTCGGTGGAATACCATTCTCAAAATTTCTCAAAATCAACTGCAATTGTAGTTGGAACAGAAGCGACGGGGCTAAGTGATGAATGGCTCAAAAGTTCTACGCAAAACATAATTATTCCTATGCAGGGTGAAATAGACTCAATGAATGTGTCTGTTGCTGCTGGAATACTTATTTTTGAAGCCAAAAGACAACGACATTTTAAATAAGATATGAACGCAACTATGTTATTCTATATCATTATAGGCATTATCGTGATAAATTTTATTGTTGATAAAATTTTAGATGCTTTAAATGCTAAGCATTTTAATGATAAACTACCTGAAGAGATTCAAGATGTTTACGATGATGAAGCATATAAAAAGTCTCAAAACTACAAGGCTACCAAATATAGATTTGGAATCTTGACCTCTACATTTTCTATCATTTTAACACTTTCATTTTTGTTTTTTGATGGGTTTGAGTTTGTAGATAATATCGCAAGAAGTTATAGTGATAATGTCATAATTATAGCGTTGATTTTCTTTGGACTTATAATGATTGGAAGTGATATTTTAACAACACCGTTTTCTTATTACAGCACATTCGTTATTGAAGAAAAGTTCGGATTTAACAAAACGACTTTAAAAACATTTATTCTTGATAAAATTAAAGGTTGGGTGATGATGGCCATTGTTGGTGGTGGTATTTTGGCATTAATTATTTGGTTTTATCAAGCAACAGGAAAACACTTTTGGCTTTATGCTTGGGGCTTGGTTGCTGTATTTACTTTGTTTATGAATATGTTTTATTCCAAACTCATAGTACCATTATTCAATAAACAGGCGCCATTGGAAGCAGGTGAATTACGAGATAAAATATCTTCTTATGCAAAAGCCGTTGGTTTTAAGTTAGATAAGATTTTTGTAATTGATGGCTCAAAGCGCAGTACAAAGGCAAATGCTTATTTTTCTGGGTTTGGTAACGAAAAGCGGGTAACACTTTATGATACTTTGATTAATGATTTAGAACATGAAGAAATTGTTGCTGTTTTGGCGCATGAGGTAGGCCACTACAAAAAGAAGCACATTATTTTCAACCTATTTACTTCCATCTTACTCACAGGCCTCACACTTTTTATTTTGTCGTTATTTATTTCTAATCCACTACTTTCTCAAGCTTTGGGTGTTGAAACACCTAGTTTCCATATTGGGTTAATTGCTTTTGGGTTACTTTATTCACCAATTTCGGAAATTACAGGATTAATTATGAATGTATTTTCTAGAAAATTTGAATATCAAGCGGATGACTATGCTAAAACTACTTATAAAGCAGAACCTTTAATTACATCACTAAAAAAGCTCTCTAAAAATAGTCTGAGTAATTTAACACCGCATCCTGCCTATGTATTTATGCATTATTCGCATCCTACACTTTTAGAACGGATTCGTAATTTGAGGAAAAATTAGATGTCTTCAAAAGAAATATTATTTATGCTCTTCTTGGTCTTCAATAGCACCTCTTTCAACTATTGTAACTGCTTTTTGAAGCATTAAGTTATTGGGATAAGTTACCAAATCCCCATTTTCTAAACGAAGATGTAAATGGAATGCACCAATATCTTCAATGATAACTTCTGACGGTAAATCATTATCATGAATCTTAATTTTATCACCTACTTTATAGGGGAAGCTGAAAAACATAATAATACCCGAAGTAACATTACTAAGTATAGACCAAATAGCAAAAAGAGCAATACCAAGAATGGCAAAAACTGAAGAAAAAATAACAGCTATATCCTCAAAATCAGCTCCAAAAACAAAAGCTTCAATAAGTATAGCTATCAAAACAAGGGTAATTGAAACATACCTACAAATAAGTTTTGTACGCGCTTTAACTATCCCATTACGTTTCCCAATTTTCTTAATAACAAAATTGGTAATCACTCCAATTACAAATAAAATACCAATAATTACAGCAGATGTAGTGAGCTGGTCGTTATATTTCTCAAAGAAATTCGCAATCATAGATTTTCGTTAACTATGATGCAAAGATAGGTGCATTATTTTAATTGTAGTGTATCTCTAAGAACTTGAAATTTATTACTGTTTTTTTGCCAGTAAGGCGATTTTATAGTTTTGAGTTTGGTGGCTTTTGTAGTTAACGTTTTACCACCACTTTTAAAGGTTTCTTCCCAAGATTCAATATCGAATGGGAATTCTGGATTGAAATTGATAGTTAAAGTTCTTTCCAAATTTTTATAGTCTATTGTATAGCTGTTCTCAGTTAAAGTTGCTTCAGCTTCGTAAGCTTTAATATCTATGTGTTTCATTCTTGTAAATTCAAACGAAGGAATGATGGATATAGAGTCCGTGGGTAATGATTTTGGATCAATTCTAAGTTGATTCCATAATTCATTTTCCAGAATAGCCTTATCTAATTTGAAGTTTTCATCAGCTTCACCTTGAAAGTAGGAGTGAGACATGATGTTAAACTGGGCTTTGTTATTTAATTGCGCGTAGACGTGACCGCACCATTCCTGCATAGAACTTGATACTTTTATAGCATGTTTATTATTGGCCACAGGGTAAAATGTACTTTGCATGATGGAATAGGGATAAATACCCGTGTTGAAATTTTTTGTAGCATTTAGTTTTAAAACGGGAATATTTGTTTCGTTTTGATAATCCGCTTTTACTTGAACATCTGGTAGAAAGTCTTCTGTGACGTAAATTAAAACAGCCTTACCTTCACGTATTTCTCCATAGCGCGCTTGCTCTAGTTTATAGGATGAAATTTCAGCTTCGCCAGCATACCAATATGTTTTGAATTCTTGTGATATTTTTGGAGCTTCCATCTTTTCTTTTTCTACAAAATGAGTTTCCCAATTGTCTGCTAATTCCTTTTTTGCCTCTTTATGAACACAGTTGAATTGTACTAAAGAGAAAAATAATATGTATATAAAACTTAATTTTTTCATGAGATTTCATTTTAATTTTTTATCCTAAAAAGGCCATAATCAACTTACCAATAGCAATGCCTTTAGTCAATTATTCCTTTCTAAAATTACAAACTTATTCAAGGTCCACAATGTCATTTAACGTTTTATAAACAAGGTGTATGGGTAATCCCATCACATTAAAATAGGAACCTTCAATTTTGGTAACAGCTATTTGTCCAATCCAATCTTGAATACCATATGCTCCTGCTTTATCAAAAGGTTTAAAATTGTCCACATAATATTCAATTTCAGAATCTTTAAGTGCCTTAAAAGTCACTTTGGTAGTATTATAAAGTGTTTTTTCAAAAGAAGTGGTTGTAAAACACACCGAAGTAATTACTTCATGCGTCGCATTACTTAACGATGTTAATATAGAAATAGCTTCATTTCTATCTCTTGGCTTGCCTAAGGCTTCGTGATTGTGCCACACAATAGTATCACTGGTAATAAGAATATCTTTAGGATGTAATTCATTCTTAAATGGAAGTGCTTTGAGTTGGGCTAAATAATTACTGATTTCAAAATGTGTTAATCTAGGCGGATATTCTTCTTTTACAGGTTTTAATCGTATTTCAAAATCGACATCTAGTTCCTTAAAAAATGCTTGTCGCCTTGGTGATTGCGATGCTAAAATAATGTTATGATGTTTTAGTTTTTCTTTAAGCATATTTTAATTTCTTGCGCAGGCTTTTCAAAACATTCGTTACCAAAATCAAGTCTCTCTCTAGACCGTTACTTTGCGTCTTTGCGCCTTTGTGAGATTATTAAATTACGAACTTGTATAAAAGTAAAGAAAGCATACCAAAAAGCATAATCAACTTATAAACACATGAAATATGGCGGAAATCAGATTTAGTTTTAGCTTGAAATAGCTTCATTGAAACATAGATTAAAGGACCAATGATACCTATCAAAAAATAGATTAGTGAAATTTGTTGATTGTACAATTCAGATATACAATAAAAAATTAGAAGACATAAAGGCGCTAAATGAAGAACAGAAAGTACGTTTTTAGTACGTTCTCTTCCAATTAGGATGGGTAATGTCCTTAATCCAGCTTTATAATCTCCACCTACATCTTCAATGTCTTTTGCAATTTCACGCAGTAGGTTAATCATAAATGCGAATACAGCATAGTTCAAAATAATTTTAAAAAAAATGATCTGAATATCTCTATTTAAATCGGTGAGATTGGGCGTTAGTTCAAATAACCCAACAATTAATACACTTGTGCTCACTAATGCCGAAACAACTATATTGCCCACTAGAGCAATACCTTTAAGGTAAGATGCATAAATATAAAGCAGTGCAGAAATCACCACAAAAACGCTAAAGAATGCAGGTTGCCCAACACGATGAGATATGTAAAAACCAACACCAACACCAATTACATTAAGCGCAATGAAAAGATTAAACGCTGTTTTTTCTGAAATAGATTTTCCTATAACGATTTTATCAGGTTTGTTAATACTATCGGTTTGAACATCAAAAATATCGTTAATGATATTTCCTGCGGCAGCGATACAAATAGTAGAAAATATCAAAAGCAATATACCTAAGCTATCCAAAGCAGTTTGTACTCCAAAGGTTTCTAAAAGTGCGTATTTAATCAATAATTGCACTAAGGCAATCATCATTAAATTTTTCCAACGGATAAGATTTAGAAACTTCAATATTCAATTGGGGTATTGCGATTGTCAACAGCCGTAAAAATATAGGCTTTAATTAGGAAAAACAGAATTGTAATAACAATAACTGTTAAAACCGCAGCAATAATTACTTTGCGTTTTTCAGCCTTACGAATTTTAGTTTTGATGAGTTCTTTATCCGCTTTTGATAGTTTTTCATGTTTAAAATCGAGCTGAAAATGGTAATGTGACGCTTCATGTAAACGCTCTTTGGCAGCAGAAAACGGATTCTCATTTTTTTGATTAAAGTTACTTTGCTTATTGCCAAAGCCTATGTAACCAAATCCGTTGCTAATACGTCTACGCTTGCGTCTCATTAATACACCAAAATCTAAAAGCTTATATGAAATACTGCATACTGAGACTGCAACTGATTGCTTGAATTAATCATACTTAGCATCAAAATTCCCACTCCATTTACCTTGAACTTTCAACACTTGTTCAATTACATCTCTTACCGCTCCTTGTCCACCATTTTTATGAGACACATATTTTGAAACAGCTTTTATTTCTTGAACTGCGTCTTGCGGACAACAGGGGAGACCGATACCCTTCATAACTAGGTAATCTGGAATATCATCACCCATGTAAAGCGCCTGCTCCGAAGTTATATCTTTCTTGGAAAAGTAATCATCAAGCTGTTCAATCTTGTTGTGGGCACCTAAATAAATATCTGTGATACCCAGGCCTTTTAAACGCATGCGCACGCCTTCATTACTTCCTCCGGAAATAATACAAACGTTGTAGCCTTTATCTATAGCGGTTTTAAGAGCATAACCATCTTTAATATTCATGTTTCTTAGCATTTCGCCACTACTTGTAACATGAACAGTACCATCGGTCAGTACGCCGTCTATGTCAAAAATAAAAGTGGTAATACCGTTTAAGAGTTCTTTGTAGCTTTTGTCTTCCATTAGTTTTTTTGTCTTTTGTTGCTGAGCGCAGTAGAAGTACCATGCGTATCTTGAATTGATTTTGTAATTAACTTATAAATATCTTTGTGTTGCTCTTTTTCAAGTAAAGCTAAATGCTTTTTAATGGTTTTTAAGTTACCGCGTTTTGCTGGTCCAGTTTGCGCCATGTAGGGCGACATATCTTGTACTTTTTTGGCAGTTTCTAAAATAAGAGGTTTTAATAAATCGAAGTCCGCCGCTTGAGACTCCGTTATTTCATGCGCGATACGATACATCTGGTTGGTGAAATTACTGACAAAAACAGCCGCTAAGTGGAGCACTTTTCTTTGATCTCCATTTATCTTTTTAACAGGACTGCCAATAGCAAGTGCTAATTCCTTCAAAATATGATAGTCTTTTTTATCAATCGTTTCAATACCAATTGGTACATTAACAAAGTCTAAAACAGCATTTTTACTAATGGATTGCAATGGATAAAAAACCCCTCGTTTATGCTTCTTATCAAGATCATGAATATTTACACTACCAGCTGTATGAACTACTAAACGATTTTCAAAAGGAAGTTTAGAAGATACATTGGCCACCGCCTCATCGCTTACTGTAATGATATAAACATCAGCTTCCTCCAAATTGTTTAATTCATCGGTTATATTAACCTCATTTTCATAAGTAGATATCGCATCCAAATTTCTATTAAACCATTGTTTTATAGAAACTTGATTGTTTTTTTTGAATGCTTTAAATAGGTGAGTGCCAACATTTCCAGCACCTAGGATTGTTACCGAAATCATGATGCTAAAATAGTAACCAATTATGAATAATGAATTAAGAATTAAGAATTTCTTAGCCATAGAAGTATTCAAAATTTTACTTTTGAAGTATGCAAAAAACAGATATTACTACTAAAGCAGATATTTTCAAGTTGGTAAATACATTCTATTCTAAAGTAAGAAAGGATGAAGTGTTAGCTCCTTTCTTTAACGATACTATTTCGGACTGGGATGAACATGTAGAGTGCCTTACAACATTTTGGGAATCGAGTTTGTTTATAAAGACAAAGTATTATGGAGATCCGCTAGAAGCGCATGTAAAAGTGGATAAAGAGTTTAATCAAACAATTACTGAAACGCATTTTGGAATTTGGCTAAATCTCTGGATTCAAACTATTGATGAATTTTATGAGGGCGATTATGCCGAAAACGCCAAACGACGCGCTAGAAAAATGGCTACATTTATCCATTTGAAAATCTTTGAGGCAAGAATTTAAGGGGTGAGTTGTCATTCTTAACTTGATTCAGAATCTAATGAAGAAAATAAGACCCTGAAACATGTTCAGGGTGTCAAAAATTATTTTATAATTTTGGACATCCTGTAATCATCCATCACAAATCCATTTCCAATATCAATAACAATTTCACCTAAGTTTTTAAAGCCTAATTTTTCATAAGCCTTAATAGAATGGCTATTATTTTTATTAACCGTGAGTGATATAGATTTACATTTCAGTTCCTTTGCTTTAGTTTCAATAAAAGACATAGCTTGTTTCCCAAAACCTTTTCCTCTAAAATATTTTAAAACATATAGCTTACTTAAAAATAGGCTGTCATTCTCTTCTTTAATGCAGATATACCCAACATTATCCAAATTATTTTTCAAAATATAATAGTGGTATCCACTAGAAACTTGGTCAGCTATTACAGATTTCGATTGAAATTTATCAAGCATATAGGCCACTTGGGCTTTACCAATAATTGGGATGTAATGTTTGTTCCAAATAGTACTAGCTAAATCTTCAATTAATTTAAAATGTGTTCCGGTGGAAGCTTTTAAAAACTCAATCATATCACATATAAAAGTATCATAAAGAAATGACAAATAGCACCAGCAAACACAAACACATGCCAAATAACGTGATTATAAGGGATCCTTTCAATTACATAAAAAATGATGCCAACGGTATAAGCCAACCCTCCCGCAAAGAGCAATAAAATCCCGTCGCTGTGCATCAATTGAGATAATGTTTCAAAGTCAAAAACAATAAGCCATCCCATTGCCAGATAGAGCAGTGTGGAAAATACTTCAAACCTTCCAGTAAAAAACGTTTTTAAAAGAACACCAAACCCCGCTATGCCCCAAACAACATAAAATAAGGTCCATCCAAAGCTCTCTTCCAGAGTTATAAGAAGCACTGGGGAGTACGTACCCGCAATTAAAAGGTAGATACTAACATGATCAATAACTCTTAAAAAGCGCTTTTTACGTTCGTCTTTTGCGGCATGATAAAATGTAGAAGCAGAAAACAGTATAATAATGGAAAACCCATAAATAATAACACTAGTTAAACTGTAATCTGTTTTTTTGGTATCAAAAACAATCAGTAAAATTAAAGCTACTAAACCAAAAATGGCACCAATGGCATGACTTATTGCATTCAGTTTTTCTTCTAAAGCCGTCTGTATGCGCATGTTTATTCTTTAGCCATTTTGTTGTAAACCCACTTATTGGTAAGCTCATAAAAATCAATATCCAATACAGATTTTTGGCGCTCTAATCTGCCATTTTGGAAATTACGTTGTAAGATGTCTTCAATCAAATAATCTTCTTTTTCATTCCAAGGATCAAATTCTTTTTTCAACTTAATATCAAAAACATTAGCTGTGGTATTATACCAAAAGGCGCGCCAGCCATTGCGTAGTTCCTTCACCAAATCAAACGCTGTTCGTCCTGTTTGTCTGTGAATCAGTTTTACCAAAATCTGACCTTCCGTTCGGGTTAATTTTTTCAATTCATCCGAAAATTCACCCTCAATATATTTCTGTACTTTTTTGGTATAGCGCTTTCTTTGGCGCTTTTTAGTCATCGTTTGCAACGTTTTGGTTAAAGAGTCCAAACGTTCGGCAGCCATTTTCGCATAGGGGTATACCTTAATCGTTTTTCGGCGTAAAATCAAGTAACGAATGCGGTCTTCCTTACTATCAAATTTCAGCCTATGCAAGAGCATCACCTCATCCAAATCAATCGCAGTTTTTGGTATAGAATCCCCCTCAACCACAATATACGTCACATCCGTAGAATCCTGCGCTACTTCATTCACTTGCGCAAACACGGTAACCGATGTAAAAAGGAGTATGTATTTTAAGTATTTCATGTAAAGTGCTTTGGAGCAAATACTGTGTCAAAGTTAATAATTTGAAGCATCACAAACTATTTTACCAATAAATTCAAACCCAATAATTAGGGTATTCCCCTAGATGTTTACTTACAAAAGTTAAAGAAAACCCCATGCTCGGGTCAGGCTATGCGCTAATAGTTTTGGCTCGATGCTCGCCTCGCCAAAAGCTGCCGCTACTATGCTTAATGCAGTAACGTCTTATTTTTACTGTTTATTTTTCGGCATTAATATTAAAAAAGTACAAGAATTTTATCGCTTATTACGTCCGTCCTCCATCATCTGTCTCCTGCCAATAATATGAATACAAATAGTTACAAAATATTTTCATAATTACTATTTTAGTGCAAAATCTAAAACACATGGCGAAAAAATCGATTTTAAATAAAAAATCATTAGAATTCTTAGAAAAATATTTAAATAATGCCTCACCCACTGGTTATGAATGGGACGGACAAAAACTCTGGATGGATTACTTAAAACCCTACGTTGATGAGTTTATTACCGATACGTATGGAACCGCGGTTGGAGTGATTAATCCTAAAGCGAAATACAAGGTAGTTATTGAGGGACATGCCGATGAGATTTCTTGGTACGTTAATTATATATCAGACAACGGACTTATTTACGTCATTAGAAATGGCGGCAGCGACCACCAAATAGCACCAAGTAAAGTGGTTAATATTCATACTAAAAACGGGATAGTAAAAGGGGTTTTTGGTTGGCCAGCAATACATACAAGAAGTAGAGTGAAAGAGGAGCCTCCAAAACCAGATAACATTTTCATTGATTGTGGTTGTGCTAATAAAGAAGAAGTTGAAAAACTAGGCGTTCATGTAGGTTGTGTCATTACATATCCAGATGAATTCCATGTTCTTAACGGAGATAAATTTGTATGTCGAGCTATCGATAATCGAATGGGTGGTTTTATGGTAGCAGAAGTAGCACGTTTGTTAAAAGAGAATAAAAAAGAGTTGCCTTTCGGACTCTATATTACAAATGCGGTACAGGAAGAAATAGGTTTACGTGGAGCGGAAATGATTGCCGAAACCATAAAGCCCAATGCAGCAATCATTACCGATGTTACGCATGATACAACTACACCCATGATCGATCAAAAGAAACAAGGGCATATGGAGATAGGTAAGGGGCCAGTTGTGGCTTATGCACCTGCAGTTCAGCAAAAATTAAGAGATTTAATTATAGATACAGCAGAAGACAAGAAAATACCTTTCCAGCGTTCGGCTCTATCACGAGCAACAGGAACTGATACGGATGCCTTTGCGTATAGTAATGGTGGAGTTGCTTCTGCATTAATTTCGTTGCCATTACGTTACATGCATACTACTGTAGAAATGGTACATAAAGACGACGTGGAAAATGTAATTAAATTAATTTACGAATCGCTTTTAAACATAAAAGACGGGGAGACTTTCAGCTATTTTGATTAGCTAAATTTCGTAGCAAATTAAAAAACATTTGTCTTGTTTTATTATCAAGATGTTTTATATTTGCACCGCTTTAATGGTCGCGTAGCTCAGCTGGATAGAGCATCTGCCTTCTAAGCAGACGGTCA